>NZ_QHLY01000003.1 GCF_003185895.1 Cryobacterium arcticum
GCGGATTCATGGCCAACCAAACATCCACGAAGTCCTGAGACATCAAAACTCCACGATGTATTGAGACATCAACTATCCACGATGTCCTGAGACATCACATCGCGTTCTTGGGGGCTTAGCTCACGGTTCGGGGAGGCGTTCGGGGGCCTGGTCGGCGTAGAGGGTGGCGTAGGTGCCGCGTAGCGCGAGCAGCTCGCGGTGGGTGCCGCTCTCCACCACCCGGCCGCCGTCGATCACGAAGATCACGTCGGCGGTGACGATGGTGGACAGCCGGTGCGCGATCGCGATGGTCGTGCGGCCCCGCGAGGCGGTGTCGAGGGCAGCCTGCACGACCCGCTCGGAGATCGCGTCCAGTGCGCTGGTGGCCTCGTCGAGAATCAGCACCTCCGGGTCTTTCAGCAGCACCCGGGCGATCGCCACTCGCTGCTTCTCACCACCGGAGAGCCGGTAACCGCGTTCGCCCACCACGGTGTCGTACCCGTCGGGGAACGACTCGATGGTGTTGTGGATGTTGGCGGCCCGCGCCGCGGTCTCGAGCTCGGCATCCGTCGCGTCGGGTTTGGCGTAGCGCAGGTTCTCGGCGATGGTGGCGTGGAACAGGTAGGTCTCCTGGCTGACGATGCCGATGTGGGAGACCAGCGACTCCTGGGCGAGGTCGCGCACGTCCACGCCGGAGAACAGCACCCGGCCGGCCGAGGCCTCGTAGAAGCGGGGAATCAGGTACGACACCGTGGTCTTGCCCGCGCCGGACGGCCCGACGAAGGCGGCGAACTCACCGGGTTCGATCGTGAACGAGACCGCGTCGAGGGTGGGCCGGGATGCCTCGGCCGCGTCCGGGTAGGCGAAGGTGACGGCGTCGAACTGCACCCGCCCGGTCACTTCGGGCACCGGGCGGGCGTCGGGGGCGTCGCTGATGGCCGGGGTGAGGTCGAGGTACTGGAAGATGCGAGCGAACAGGGCGCTGGAGGTTTGCAGGTCGAGGGCCACCCGCATCAGGCCGAGCAGCGGGAAGAGTAGCCGGGCCTGCACGGTGGTGAATGCCACGATGGTGCCGGCGGTGATGTCGGTGGCGCCGCCCGTGAGCAGCAGGCCGGCGACCAGGTAGACGATGGCAGGGATGCTCGACAGGAAGATGCTGACCATGGCGAAGAACCACTGACCGCTCATCTGCTGGCTGACCTGCAGGTGCACCTGGTTGTCGTTCTCGTCGGCGTAGCGGGCGATCTCCGTCTTCTGCCGGGTGAAACTCTTCGACAGCAGGATGCCCGACACGCTCAGGGTCTCCTGGGTGATGGCCGTCATATCGGAGAGCGACTCCTGGGTCTTCGCCGCGATCCGCGCCCGCACCTGGCCGACCCGGCGTTGCGCCACCACCAGGATCGGCATCAGGATCAGCGCCACCACGGTGAGTTGCCAGTTGAGCAGCAGCATCGCGACGAACGCCGCGATCACCGTGACGGAGTTGCCTAGCACGCTCGAGACGGTGTTCGTGAGCACCCCGGCTACACCGCCGACGTCGTTCTGCAGCCGGGACTGGATCACACCGGTTTTCGTGCGGGTGAAGAAGCTGAGTTCCATGGCCTGCAGGTGGCTGAACAGCCGCACCCGCAGCTCGCCCATCACCGAGTTGCCCACGGTGGCGGTGAGCCAGGTCTGCCACACCCCGAGCAGCGCTGTGGTGACGTAGGCGGCGATCATCAACGCCACCAGCACCGACAGGGCCTGCAGATTGGGCCCGCCCGACGGCGGGAACAGGCCCACGTCGAACGCCCGCTCGATCAGGAGTGGCGGCAACACCGACAGGGCGGCCGAGACGAGTACCAGAATCACCGTGACGGTGAGCTTGCGGCTGTGGCCGGCGAACAGCGCCCGGATGCGCGCGAGCAGGTGGGGAATCTGCGGGGCCTCCGCGTTCAGCGCCCGCTGGGCCTCGACGTCATCGCCGCCGACCCGCGTGCGGCGCCCCCGGAACTGGTCTGCGGGGCGTGCTCCCCCGCCGTGCATTCCGCTCATTGCTTCACTCTAAGTCAGCGGGCCGACCCTGCAGGTGCAGGGCCGGCCCGTCACAACCCGGCGAGTGTCCCCCGGGCCATGCTTTGCGGGTGTTACCCCTTGGTCGAGCCGGCCAGCAGTCCGCGCACGAAGTAGCGCTGCAGGCTGAAAAACACGATCAGCGGCACGACCAGCGACACGAATGCTGCCGCTGTCAACCGTTGCCAGTCCTGGCCCCTGGTGCCGGTGAGCTCCGCCAACCGTTGGGTGAGCGGCGCCACATCCTGGGTGCCGCCGGAGAAGATCAACGCCACCAGCAGGTCGTTCCAGACCCAGAGGAACTGGAAGATCGCGAACGACGCCAGAGCCGGAACGGCCAGCGGCAGCACGATGCGGAAGAAGACCTGACCGTGGCTGGCGCCATCCACTCTCGCCGCTTCGATGACCTCACCCGGAATCTCGGAGATGAAGTTGTGCAGCAGGAAGATCGCCAGCGGAAGCGCGAAGATCGTGTGCGCGATCCAGACCGGCAGGTAGCCCTGCTCGGGAATCATCGGGATGATCGAGTGGATCCACTCCTGGCCGGGCCGCAGGAACTGGGTGAACATCTGCAGCAGCGGGATCAGGGCGAGCTGCAGCGGAACGATCTGCAGGGCGAAGATCAGCACGAACAGGGCGCCGCTCCACTTGAACTTGATCCAGGCGAAGGCGTACGCGGCCATCGCGGCGATCACCAACGGGAACAGGGTGGCCGGAATGGCGATCGCCAGCGAGTTCACGAAATAGGCGCCCAGCTGCGGCGACGACTGCGAGGTGCTGAACAGCACCTCCTGGTAGTTGTCCAGCGTGAATCCCGGGTTCTGGAAGATCGTCCACCAGCCGGTGGTGCTGATCAAACCGGCCGGCCGGAACGACGAGATGAACAGGCCGAAGGTCGGCAGGGTCCACAGCACCGCGATCACGAGGGCCACCACCGTCGCGGTGCGTGAGGTGAGGCGCTTCTTGACCCGGGCTGACTTGCCCACGACCTCAGCGGTCGTGTCGACCCTGGTCTTCGTGGCACCCGGGATGGGCAGGTCGACTACGTTGTCGCTCATCGGATCTCCCTCTGCTGACGCAGGACTCGTACGTTGTAGATGACGATCGGCAGCACCAGCAGGAACAGCACGATCGCCAGTGCGGCGCCTCGGCCCTGCTCGCCGGCGCGGAACGCCTGGGTGTACATCTCGTTGGCGATGACGCTGGTGTTGAAGTTACCGGCGGTCATGGTGCGCACGATGTCGAACACCTTGAGGGTGGCGATCGAGATGGTGGTGATCACCACGACCAGCGAACCGCGGATGCCCGGCAGGGTCACGTTGGTGAACCGCTGCCACGGGTTGGTGCCGTCCAACTGTGCGGCCTCGATCTGCTCGGTGGGCACACCCTTGATCGCGGCGGAGCAGATCACCATGGCGAACCCGGTCTGGATCCAGATCATCACCACGATCAGCAGGAAGGTGTTGATCGGCGAGGTCTGCAACCACTGCACCGGTTCGGCCCCGAACCAGACCAGGATCTGGTTGAGCAGGCCGATCTGAGCGTTGTCCCCGGACTTGTAGTCGTAGACGAAACGCCAGATGATGCCGGCGCCGACGAAGGAGATGGCCATGGGCATGAAGACCAGGGCCTTGAAGTACTTCTCACCGCGGGACTTGTCGATGAACATCGCGTAGGCCAGGCCGATGGCGGTGGAGAGAATCGGAACGACGACGACCCAGATGATCGTGTTGCCCAGGGTGACCAGTGCGGCCGGCTGGGTGAACATCCAGACGAAGTTCTCGCCGCCCACCCACTCGCCAGAGCTGTTGCTGAAGGCCAGCAGCGAGGTGCGGAAGGCCGGGTAGATGAGTCCGACTGCCAGCAGGATCAGGGCGGGGAGGAGGAAGAAGGCAAGTTGCCAGTAGTCGCGCCCGCGTTTGGGCGCCTTGTCGATCAGGAACAGCACGAGCCCGATAACGAGCGAGAAGGCGGCGAGAGCCGCAACCACCTGAATTATCTTGCCGAGTAGATCTGCGGTCGTCATTGGCCGGACCCTTCTATGGTCTCGAGGAGGGGTGGTGGAAAGTTTGGGGGTAATGCGGGGGTGGGCCCGCCTCGCGGCGGACCCACCCCGGAAAGCGGAACTAGCTCTTCGGCCAGCTCGACTCGATGGTGTCGACGACCTTCTGGGTGTCGTCACCGCTCAGCCAAGACACGATGCCCTTCCAGAAGGAGTCGGTGCCGACGGCGCCCGGCATCAGGTCAGAACCGTCGAAACGGAAGACCGTGTTCGGGTCCTGCAGGATCTCGACGCTCTGCTTGAGGATGTCGCTGGATGCGAGCGAGGCGTCCAGACCGGTGTTGGCGCTGATGACGCCGCCCAGCTCAACGCGGTTGTTCGCCCAGGTGTCGCTGGAGAGGTAGCTCAGCACTGCGGTGATCTCGTCGCTCTCGGCGAAGGCACCGACCAGCTCGCCACCACCGGTGACGGCCTGCTCTCCACCGGACTCTGCCGGCGGCAGCAGGAAGGCGTACACGTCGCCGTCAGGAGCAACGGTGACGGCCGACTCATCGGCGTTCTTCCAGAAGCCCTCGTAGAACGAGGCCTGGTGGTGCAGGGCGCAGGAGCCGTCGAGGACCGGGAGGCCGGCGTCGCCGAACTCCGTGGAGATAATCGACGAGACGTCGCCGAGTCCACCGTTGACGTAGTCCGGGTTCTTCAGGATGTCGCCGACCGAGTTGAACGCGGTGACGATGGCCGGGTCGTTGAACGGGATCTCGTGCGTGACCCACTTGTCGTAGGTCTCGGCGCCGGCCTGGCGCAGGACGTAGTCCTCAATCCAGTCCGTTCCCGGCCAGCCGGTGGCGTCTCCGGATCCGACACCCGCGCACCACGGCACAGTGCCGTCAGCGGCGATCTGGGCGGTGAGGTCCATCATCTCGTCGAGCGAGGTGGGGATCTCGTAGCCCTTTTCCTCGAACATCGCGGGTGAGTACCAGACGTAGCCCTTGATGCTGGCCATCAGCGGTGCGGCGTAGAAGGTGCCGTCGGACGCGGTGCCGTAGCCCTTCCAGTCGGTGGACCACCACTTGTCGACGTTGGCTTCGACGGCCTCGGGTGCGGGCTTCAGGAAGCCGGCATCGGCCAGCTTGTTGAACAGACCGGGCTGCGGGATGATGCCGATGTCGGGAGCGCTGCCGCCCTCGGCGAGAACGGCGATCTGAGCCTCGAACTCCTTGGTGCCGGTGTAGTTCACGGCGATACCCGTGCAGGCCTGGAAGTCGGCCCAGGAGGAGACAAGCCGGTCGGCTTCGTCATCCTGGATGGTGCCACCGATGGTGACCTCGGGGTTGCCTTCGAAAGTTCCGTAATCGGTGTACGCCGAGCAATCGGTGTCTTCCGCGGTCTGGGCGGCGATATCGCCGGTACAGCCGGTCAGGGCGAGTCCCATCACTGCGGCTGCAGCGACCGGGACAATGAGCCGGCGGCGCTGTTTCACGCTCATGCAAATCCTCCTCGTTGAGTGTTGCCAGTGGCCGATCCGCGAATCCGGGCCGGCCGAAATGTGGTGCAGGTGCTCGTGGTGACAAATCTGGAAACGATTGCATAAGGAACCGGTTCCACACCACAAAGTACGGCACGGAACCACGCGCCACAAGCCCAAATTGATCACAGATTGACAAAGATCGCGCTCTCACGACAAAGGGCCTTCGATCTGATCACGCTTCGGTCCCAAAAATGAGGAACCGGTTCCAGAACTGCCCGGGCAACAGCTATGGTGTGCACAGCGGTTCCAAGGACGGAGGCTGGCAGTGAGCGCAATTGCCGATGTCGCACGCCTCGCCGGCGTCGCCAAGGCCACCGCTTCCCGTGCACTCAGCGGCCGCGGGTATGTTTCGGAGGAAACTCGCCTCAAAGTCGTCGCCGCCGCCACCATGATCGGCTACGTCGCGTCACCCAATGCGGCCAGCCTCGTCACCGGCCGCACCCAGAGTGTCGGGGTGATCATCCCGTTCATCAGCCGTTGGTTCTTCGCCGAAATTCTCGAGAGCATCGAGCAGGCCCTGCTCGCCCGCGGCTACGACATGACCCTGTACAACCTGCCCGCGCCGTCAGAGGAGCGGGAGCGGGTCTTCGATTTCTTCCTCGCCCGCAAGCGCTTCGACGGCGTGATCTCGGTGGGGGTCGAACTCGCCGACTCCGAGGTGCAACTGCTGCACCGCCTCGGCCGCCCGCTGGTGGGCATCGGCGGCGAGATTCCCGGCGTGCACACCATCGCCATCGACGACATCGCCGCGGCGCGGCTGGCCACAGAGCACCTGCTCAGCCTCGGCCATACCGACATCCGGCACATCGGCGGCGACCAGATCGACCAGATGGACTTCGCCGTGCACACCAAGCGGCTCACCGGCTTCACCCACGCGATGCACGCGGCCGGGCTGCCCACCGACGGCTGTTTCTCGCCCTGCGCCTTCACCGTGCCTGGCGGCTACGACGTGGGGCTCGCCCTGTTCGGCGACCCGCACCAACGGCCGACCGCCGTGTTCGCGGCGAGCGACGAGATCGCCATCGGGCTCATCATCGCCGCGCGCGAGCTCGGCATCCAGGTGCCCAGCGAGCTCTCGGTGATCGGCATCGACGGGCATCCGTGCGCGGAGATGTTCCGGCTCACCACCATCGAGCAGCACCCCCGAAACCAGGCGCGGATGGCCGTGGAATCGCTGCTCGCCGCCCTCGAGCCCGCGGCGGAACCGGTGGCTGCCGGGCTCACCCGGGCACCGACGAACCTGGTCATGCGCTCCAGCACCAGCGCGCCGCGCTGACTCGACTGCGCAACTGTTGCCCGTGCGGACAACTGCGCCCGGCGCACCGGGCGCAAGTGTCCGGTGCGGAAACAGTTGCGGCGCTCACCGGTGAGTGTCGCCCGCTCGGGTTAGCCTCGAGGGGATGAATTCAGATCCAGCCGGGGCGGTCACCCGCTACACGCCCAGGCGCCCGTTCGACCTGGTCGCCACCATGGCTCCGCACCGGCGCGGCAGCGGCGACCCGACGTTCCGGGCGGATGCCGCCGGCATCTGGCGCACCCAGCGCACCCCGCTGGGCCCCGCCACCATGTTGCTGCGGCAGGGCACCGACGGGGTGGTGGATGCGCGCGCGTGGGGCGAGGGTGCCCACTGGTGCATCGAGCAGGTGCCGGCGTTGCTCGGCCATCACGACGACTGGACCGGGCTCGACCTCGGCGCCCACCCGGCTCTCGCCGAGGTGCGCCGCCGCGCACCCGGGGTGTGGCTCGGCCGGTCGGGTCTGGTGTTCGAGGCGTTGCTGCCGGCGATCCTGGAGCAGAAGGTCACCATCCTCGAAGCCCACCGCGCCTGGTACCGGCTGATCCGCGTGCACGGCGAAGTGGCGCCAGGGCCGGCGCCGCTCGGCATGATGGTCTCCCCTGGCCCGGAGCGGTGGCGGCTGGTGCCGTCGTGGGAGTGGCACCGGGCCGGGGTCGACCCGCGCCGGTCCCGCACCGCGGTGACGGTGGCGGCCGTCGCCGGTTCTCTCGACCGGCCCGTCGACGTGGTCACCGCGGCCCGGCGGCTGCAGTCCCTGCCGGGAGTGGGCCGCTGGACCGCGGCCGAGGTGACCCAGCGCTCGCACGGCGACCCGGATTCGGTGAGCGTGGGCGACTATCACCTTGCCGCCCAGGTGGGCTGGGCCCTCACCGGCTCACCCGTCGACGACGACGGCATGCTCGAACTGCTCGAGCCTTTTCTCGGGCACCGGCACCGGGTGGTGCGGCTCATCCTGGGCAGCGGCTACCGCGCCCCGCGGCACGGGCCGAAGATGACCATCCAGGATCACCGCTTCCACTGAGCCCGGCGGCATGCGTGGGCCTCGCGGCACGCGTTCGGCCCGGCGGCACGCGCTGGAACACGTGCCGCCGGGCGTAATGCGTGCCGCGGGAGCGTGGGCCCGGGCGGGCAGTCGAGAACCCGCAGTCAGAACGGGGTCAGCTGTCGCCGGCGCCGATGGCCTGTGCTTCTTCGAGTTCATCGACCGCACCGTCGGCCTGGGCGAGGTGCCGACGGCCCAGCACGATCAGCAGCAGGGCCACCAGCACGGATGCCGCGGCGGCGTAGAACGGTGTCGCCGACGTGAATTGGTCGGCGAGCAGGGTGGCTGCCGGCGGGGCGATGGCGCCGCCGAGGAAGCGCACGCCGGAGTACGACGACGAGGCGACGCTCCGAGGCAGGTCGGTGGCCTCCATCACGCTCTCGGTCAGCACGGTGTTGAGCACGCCGAGCAGCAGACCGCCCACGATCACGCACAGCACGAGGCCGACGGCGTTGGCCACGAGCACCCCGGCCACGGCCAGGTCGAGCGCGAGTAGCGGCAGCACCAGCCAGAGCACCCGGCTGCGACGCATCCGCCGGGTGAGCAGCGGCGCCACCCAGACCGAGGTGACGGCGAGGGAGATGCCCCAGCCGAAGAAGACCAGGCCGAGGTTGACGGCGCTGCCCAGGCCCAGCGGCACAAGCGCGAACGGCGTGTAGGCCAGCAGCACGAAGAAGCCGATGTTGTAGAACAGGGCGGCGGCGGCGAGGATGCCCAGGCCCGGCCGGGCCAGCGCCCGGAACGGGGCGGACAGTCGGGTGGGGGTGGGCTTCGGCCCCTCGGTCTTGAGCAACACGACGATGGCGATGAAACCCACGGCCATGAGGGTGGCGCTGCCGAAGAACGGCCCGCGCCAGCTGATGCTGCCCAGCAGCCCGCCCAGCAGGGGCCCGATCGCGATGCCCAGGCCGAGGGCGGCCTCGTAGAGAATGATCGCCGACGAGGTGCCGCCGGCAGCGGCGCCCACGATGGTGGCCAGCGCGGTGGAGATGAACAGGGCGTTGCCCAGGCCCCAGCCGGCGCGGAAGCCGATGATCGACTCGACGTCCTGGGAGAGCCCGGCGGCGAGGGCGAAGACCACGATCAGCGCCAAGCCGATCAATAGGGTGCGCTTGGCGCCGATGCGGCTGGAGAGCCAGCTGGTGAAGAACATCGCAATGCCGGTCACGAGCAGATAGCTCGTGAAGAGCATCTCGGTCTCGGTGGGGGTGGCGGCCAGGTCCGCGGCGATGGCCGGCAGGATCGGGTCGACCAGGCCGATGCCCATGAACGCGATCACGCAGGCGAAGGCGACGGCCCAGACGGCGGTGGGCTGGTGCAGGATGCTGGTGCCGGCCGGGGCGCCGTGGCCGGAGCGTGCTCCGGTGCCGGTGGGTGCGGCGGGTGCGGTCGGGCGGCTCATCGGGCGACCTGCCCGGTGGCGACCGTGCGCTTGGGGGCACCGAGGTGCTGCGGTGCATCCAGTTGCTCGGTGGCAGCCACCCGGTCACGAAGGATGGCGACGGCGCGCTCGAGCGTGTCGACGTCGCTGGCGGGCAGGTCGGCGAAGTAGGGCAGCAGGGCCGCGGCCAGTTCGGTGCGCCAGGCCACGAGGGCGGCTTCGCCGGCCGGGGTGATCACCGTGCGGCTGACGCGGGCGTCGGCCGGGTCGCTCTGCCGCTTGATCCAGCCGCGGTCGGCCAGGTTGCCCACCAATTTGGTCATGGTGGGCTGCGAGACGCGGCTGAGGTCGGCGAGGTCGCCGAGGCGGATCGGGCCGGTGGACAGCAGCACGCTGAGGGTGCGCCAGACGGCGGGCGACTCGGTGCCTCGCGCGGCGCGGGCGGCCACGCGGGTGAGACGGTGGTTGACGGAGACCAGGTCCCCGAGGATGTCGGTAAGTTCTGCGGGCATTACCCAATTATATACATAGCCAAGCTATATATCTAGCCCACCTCCGCGAGCTGTGACGTAAGCCCCGAAAACTCGGGATTTTGGGTGCTTTGCTCACGGGTCGCGAGGGTTAACTGCGACGAGCGCCGCATCCGTGAGGATACGACGCTCGTCGCGAGTGAGTCGGCTAAGCCGTTACACCTGTTGTAGAACTGCCCCTTGCGGGGACCGACTACTTGAGGGTGACGGTTGCGCCAGCGGCCTCGAGGGAAGCCTTTGCCTTCTCGGCAGCTTCCTTCGCAACGCCCTCGAGGACGGCCTTCGGCGCGCCATCGACAACGGCCTTGGCCTCGCCGAGGCCCAGGCTGGTGAGCTCGCGCACAACCTTGATGACCTGGATCTTCTTGTCGCCAACGGCGTCGAGGATGACGTCGAACGCGCTCTGCTCTTCGACCTCTTCGGCAGCGGCGGCGGGGCCAGCGGCTCCGGCGACGGCGACGGGGGCGGCCGCGGTGACCTCGAAGGTCTCCTCGAATGCCTTGACGAACTCGGAGAGCTCGATGAGGGTGAGGCCCTTGAACTGCTCGAGCAGCTCTTCAGTGGAAAGCTTTGCCATGATTTTTCTCCTATTAGTTTCTTAGTTACTCACCGCGGTACAGGCAGATGCCTAGTTCGCGGACTCCTGCTTTTCACGCAGCGCTTCGATGGTGCGAACAGCCTTCGAAAGCGGGGCGTTGAACAGATATGCGGCTCCGAACAGCGAGGCCTTGAAGGCGCCGGCAAGCTTGCCGAGCAGAACTTCACGGGACTCGAGGTCGGCGAGCTTGCCTACCTCTGCGGCGGTCAGGGGGTTACCGTCGAAGTAACCACCCTTGACAACCAGGAGAGGGTTTGCCTTGGTAAAGGCACGCAGGGTCTTCGCGACGGTGACAGGGTCTCCGTGCACGAATGCGATTGCGGACGGGCCAACGAGCTCCTCGTCAAAAGACGTGATGCCGGCGTTGTTGGCCGCGATCTTGGTCAGCGTGTTCTTTACCACGGCGTACGTGGCGTCGTCACTGATGGATGTGCGCAGCTCCTTGAGCTTCGCAACAGTGAGTCCGCGGTACTCGGTGAGCAGAACGGCGGTCGAGCTCTGGAATTTCTCCGTAAGCTCGGCGACCGTTGCTTCCTTGTTCGCCATGGCGCTCCTCTTAGTATTCATGTGCCGGTAGCCCGGGGCGCAGACATGAAAAAAGCCCCAGCGCAAGCGCCGGAGCTGAGCGGTCGATGACCGGGAAACTTCGAACACCTGCGCGGGCCGTTCACGTGAATGAACCTTCGATCGCTTTTCCTTATTCTGGGCAGCGACAACCGGCGGTCTTTGGCTGTTCCCCACCTTACGGGATGGCGGGCCGCGCGTGCAAATCGAACCGGGCGTACGGCGGATCCAAAAACTAGTTGACAGAAGTCCACTATGTATTTATAGTTGACATCTGTCAATCACATCTCTGGAGATTCATGCCTCGCCGCTCACGCACCACCCCCACCCCGAACCGGGCCATCTCGGCCGACGGTTCCATGACCAAGCGCCAAGTGCTCGAAGCTCTGTCCGGCCTGCTCCTGGGCATGTTCGTCTCGATCCTCGCCGGCACCGTGGTGAGCACCTCGCTGCCGATCATCATCTCCGACCTGCAGGGTGACCAGTCCGCGTACACCTGGGTCATCACCGCCACGCTGCTGGCCACCACGGTGTCCACGCCCATCTGGGGCAAGTTCGCCGATCTCTTCAACCGCAAGCTGCTCATCCAGCTCGCCCTGGCCGTCTTCGTGATCGGCTCCGCCCTCGCCGGCTTCTCGCAGGACACCGGCACCCTCATCGGCTTCCGTGTTCTGCAAGGCCTCGGCGCCGGTGGCCTCGCCGCGCTCAGCCAGATCATCATGGCCGACATCATCAGCCCCCGTGACCGCGGCCGCTACGCCGGCCTGTTCGGCGCCGTCATGGCCGTCGGCACCGTCGGCGGCCCGCTGCTCGGCGGCGTGGTGACGGATGCGTTCGGCTGGCGCTGGAACTTCTTCATCGCCCTGCCCATCGCCATCATCGCCATCGTGCTCCTGCAGCGCACCCTGCACCTGCCCGCCCGCGTGAAGCGTGCGGTGAAGATCGACTACCTCGGCGCCGCGCTCATTGCCGGCGGCGTCTCGCTGCTGCTGATCTGGGTGACCCTGGCCGGCAACGACTTCGAGTGGGCATCCGTCACCTCGTTCATCATGGTCGCCGTCGCAGCCCTCCTACTCGTGGCCGCCGTGATCGTGGAGTTCAAGGTCGACGAGCCGATCATCCCGCTCTCCCTGTTCAAGAACCGCACCTTCACCCTGGCCACCATCGCCAGCATCTCGGTGGGTGTGTCGATGTTCGGCACCTCCGTCTTCCTCAGCCAGTACATGCAGTTGGCCCGTGGCGCGACGCCCACCCAGTCCGGTCTGCTCACCATCCCGATGATGGGTGGCCTGCTGATCTCCTCCACCCTGTTCGGAACGGTGATCAGCCGTACCGGCAAGTGGAAGTCGATCATGGTCTCCGGTGCGGTTCTCGTCATCGCCGGTCTGTTGCTGCTGGGCACCCTGCAGTACGACACCAACCTGATCCTGGTCGGTATCTTCATGGCAGTGCTCGGCGCCGGCCTCGGCATGCTGATGCAGAACCTGGTGCTGGTCGTGCAGAACTCCATCGAGGTCACCAACCTCGGTGTCGCCACCAGCGCCGTCACCTTCTTCCGCAGCCTCGGCGGCACCATCGGCGTCTCGGTGCTCGGGTCGGTGCTCGGCACCGTCGTCGCCCAGCACATCAAGGACGGCATCCCCGCGCTCAGCCCGGCCAACCAGGCCGCCGCTGTCGAGACGCTGGGCTCCGGCGTGATCCCCCACGTCAGCAGCCTGCCGGGTGCGATCCGGGTGCTCGTCGAGTCCGCCTACGGCAGTGGAGTGGGCACCGTCTTCCTGCTCGGTGTGCCGCTGGCCGTGATCACCCTCGTGATGGTCGCCCTGATGCCCAATGCCTCACTCGGCACCCAGACCGCGATCGCCCTGGCCAAGGCCAAGGCGAAGCTCGACGGCACCGCCAACGCGAAGGTAGAGAGCCAGCGCGAGCTCGAGGACGCCGAGGACATCCTGATCGAGGTGGGTGCGGCATCCGCCGGACTCACACCGGTGGGAATGGCCACACCGACCGGTTCGATCCGCGTGCTGCGTGACGCCGAAAATGCGTCGGGAAACCCGAGCACGGGTCGCTAGTGTGATGGTCATGACCGACCACGGCGAGCTTCCCCCCGTCACCGCCGCCGGCGACGTCACCCCCACCGGTGACGTCGCCGCGGCGCTGGCCGAGGTCGAAGAACAGATGATGGAGCTGGGCGCCCACGTTCGAGCCGCCCTCCGCGACGCGGCCACCCGGGTCGATCCGGCGCTGCAGCCATTCGGCTTCAAGATCCTGCGCACGCTGCGCCGGTGCGGGCCGACCCACGCCAGTGCCCTGGCCGAATCGTTGGAGGTGGACCGCAGCGTGATCAGCCGTCAGGCTCGCCTGCTCGAGGAGCTCGGCCTGTTGGAACTCGCGGCGGATCCCGCTGATGGCCGGGCCCGGTTCCTGGCGGCGACCCCGTTGGCGATCGAGAAGCTGTCGGCGGTGCCTGGCAGCGACAAAACCTTCATCAGCGCCCGCCTGGCCGGCTGGCCGGAGGCCGACCTCACCCAGTTCGCCGGGTTCCTGTCCCGGCTGAACGCGCCAGACGGTGGACCCACTCCCGTCGCCTAGCCCGGCCTCTCCCCCGGGCCACCGGCCCCGCGGGCATGATGGATGCATGAGCATCAGCGCCGAGGCCGTTCCGAATGGGTATTCCGCCAGCAGACAGGATGGCACCTATCCGCGTCCGCAGCTCGTGCGCCGGCACTGGCGCGAGCTGGCCGGCGAGTGGGGGTTCGCGTTCGACGACGCCAACCTCGGTGAGGCTGCCCGCTGGTACGCGCAGCCCCGGTTCGACCGCACCATCCAGGTGCCGTTCCCGTTCGAGTCCGAAGCCTCTGGCATTCACGACCCCGGCTTCCACCCCACGATCTGGTACTCCCGCCGCTTCGGCGCAGACGACCTGACCGCGGCCGGCTTGATCGCCGGCACACCGGCTCAGCGCCTGCAGCTGAGGTTCGGGGCCGTCGACTACCGGGCCAGGGTATGGGTCGACGGCACCTTCGTCGGCGAGCACGAGGGCGGGCAGACACCGTTCTCCTTCGACATCACCGACGTTCTCGACCCCGCCCTGGCGGACCACACGGTGGTGGTGCGTGCGGAGGACGATCCACTCGACGCCGCACAGCCGCGGGGAAAACAGGACTGGCGACTCGAACCGCACTCGATCTGGTACCACCGCACCAGTGGCATCTGGCAGCCGGTCTGGTTGGAAGCCACACCCGACACCGCCGTCGCGCTGTTGCACTGGACACCCGATATCACGACCGGAACTGTGCGCGTGCGGGTCGACCTCAGCCGCCGTCCGCCGGCCGGCAGCACCCTCGGCTATGCCCTCAGCTTCGAGGGCCGGCTGGTGGCGGATGCCAGCCACACGGTTTCCGAGGCCACCTCGACGACCACCATCACCCTGCCCGCGCACACCAACGGGCAGGCCTGGGAAGAACTGCTGTGGACCCCGGAGAACCCGCGACTGCTGGACGCCACGGTGACGCTGTCAGCCCCGGGCGCCGCCCCGGATGTGGTGCAGTCCTACCTCGGACTGCGCTCCAGCGCGGTCGCCGGAGGCCGGTTCCTGCTCAATGACCGGCCGTACTACCTGCGCTCCGTGCTGCAGCAGGGCTACTGGCCCGCATCACATCTGGCCGCCCCCTCCCCGGCCGCGCTCCGGCGCGATGTCGAGCTGATCAAGGAGCTCGGATTCAACGCCACCCGGGTGCATCAGAAGATCGAGGATCCACGGTTCCTCTATTGGGCGGACCGGCTGGGCCTGCTGGTCTGGGGAGAGGCACCCGGCGCCTTCGCGTTCAGCGCCGCAGCCGTCGCGCGCACAACCATCGAATGGATGGCCGTGCTCGAGCGCGACCACTCGCATCCGTCCATCGTCACCTGGGTGCCGATCAACGAGAGCTGGGGAGTGCCGCAGATCGCGCACGACCCAGCCCAAGCTGCCTTCTCCCGGTCCCTGGCCCAGCTCACCCGGGCGCTCGACCCCTCCCGCCCCGTCATCTCCAACGACGGCTGGGAACACGTCGACTCCGACATCGTGACGGTGCACGACTATGACGCGGACGGGCGGACTCTCGGCGCGCGCTACCGCGACGAAACGGCGATCGACCGGCTGCTCGCCAGCGCCGGTCCGGCCGGCCGGCGCCTCCTGCTTCCCGGCCAGGACCCGGCCGCACCGGTGATGCTCACCGAGTTCGGTGGCATCTCGTTCGCGACGGAGCACACCGAGCCCGATGCCTGGGGGTATTCCACCGCGAGTTCAGCGGATGACTTCCTCGACCGGTTGGCCGACCTGGTGGATGCCGTCGACAAGAGCACCGTGCTGGCGGGGTTCTGTTATACCCAGCTCACCGACACGCTGCAGGAGACCAACGGACTGCTGGATGCGGATCGTGCGGCCAAGGCGCCGATCGAACGCCTGCGCGCGATCATCAGCGGGACGCGTCCGGGCTGAGCCCGGTATCGGCCAGGGGCAGCACGACGCGGAAACTGGTGCGCCCCGGCCGGCTGTCGACGGTGACCTCGCCGTGATGGGCCGTCACGACGGCCTGCACGATCGCCAGCCCGAGGCCCGTGCTGCCGCCGGTGCCGCGGAACCTCGAACTGTCCCCGCGGGCGAACCGCTCGAACAGGGTGGCGCGCAGGTTCTCCGGAATGCCGGGACCGTTGTCGGTGATCGTCACCACGGCGTTGTCGCCCGAGGTCGCCAGCGCGACCTCCACCCGGGTGCCGGCATCGGTGTGCACCCTGGCGTTGGCGAGCAGGTTCGCGAACACCTGGTGCAGGCGCGGGCCGTCGCCGGCCGCGAGCACGGGCTCCTCCGGCAGGTCGAGGTCCCAGGAGTGATCCCGGCCGGCCGCGTGGGCATCGCTGACGACGTCGACGAGCAGACTGGTGAGGTCGACGGGTTGCCGCTCCAGCTCACGACCCTCATCGAGCCGGGCGAGCAGCAGCAGGTCTTCGACCAGCACGGTCATGCGCACCGACTCGGATTCGATCCGGCCGATCGCGTGCATGGCGTCCGGCGGCAGTTCCTGGCCACTGCGCCGGGTGAGCTCGGAGTAGCCGCGGATGGACGCGAGCGGGGTGCGCAGCTCGTGGCTGGCATCCGCGACGAACTGGCGCACCTTGTTCTCGCTGGCCTGCCGGGTCTCCAGGGCCACGTCCACGTGGTCGAGCATGCGGTTGAGGGCTGAACCCACCCGGCCCACCTCGGTGCGGGGATCGGTGTCGGCCGCCGGCACCCGGTCGACGAGTAGAACCTCGCCACGGTCGAGCGGCAGCTCTGACACCCGCGCGGCGGTGTCGGTGACCCGCTGCAGCGGGCGGAGCGCCAGCCGTACGATCGCGGTGGCGATGAACGCCACCAGAACGATTCCGGCCAGGGACACGAGCGCGATGATGAGTGCCAGCTGCGTGGCAGTGCTGGTGACGCTGGAGACGGGCAGCCCGGTGAGATACAGCTCGCCGGTGCGGAGGGTCGCGGCGAGCACTCGGTATTCACCCACGTCGCCGCCGAGGTTGACGCTGAACGGGGCCGAGCGTTCCTCTTGCTGCAGGGCGGAATCCAGTTCGGTGACGAGCTGGGTGACCTGGTCGTTGGTGAGAGCCACGACGGTGCCGGTCTCGTCGGTGTAGCCGGCGGAGACGGTGCTGCCGTCGTAGACCAGCGCCAGGGTGCCGGGCGACTGGCCCGGCCCGTTGAGCACGAGTTCGGCGGTGGGGGGCACGGTCGAGAAGTCGTTGCCGCCGGGCCGGTTACCGAGTGCGCTGCTGGAGCGTTGCGCGGCATTCTCCAGCTGAGTGTCGAGGCCCTCCATCAGGTTGGCGCTCAGGATGGCGACGCTCACCGCCCCGATCACCAGGCTCACCGCGGCGAGCGTCGCGACCATCGCCACGACCAGGCGGCGGCGCAGGGTCCACGGCGCACGTCCGTTGCGCGTCGCGATGATCGGAGCGTCGGCGGGTGAGCGGCGGGCCATCAGGCGATCTTCAGCATGTAACCGGCACCGCGCACCGTGTGGATCATGGGGTCGCGGCCGGCGTCCACCTTCTTGCGCAGATAAGAGATGTAGATCTCCACGACCGACGACTTGCCGCCGAAGTCGTAGCTCCACACCCGGTCGAGGATCTGCGCCTTGCTGAGTACCCGGCGCGGGTTACGCATCAGGAAGCGCAGCAGTTCGAACTCCGTGGCGGTCAGTTCGATCTGCTCGCCGGCCCGGAACACTTCGTAGCTGTCCTCATCCAGGGTGAGGTCGCCCACGGTAATTCGCGGGTCGGTGGAATCCGACACCGCCAGGGTGGAGCGGCGGATGAGCCCGCGCAAGCGCGCCACCACTTCCTCCAGGCTGAACGGCTTGGTGACGTAGTCGTCGCCGCCGGCGGTGAGACCGGCGATGCGGTCGTCGAGGGAGTCTTTGGCGGTGAGGAAGAGCACCGGCGTCTCGTAGCCATCCGCCCGCACCCGCTGCAGCACCTGCAGGCCGTCGATGTCGGGCAGCATGATGTCGAGCACGATGGCGTCGGGCCGGAACTCGCGGGCAAGGGTGATCGCAGCGCGGCCCTCGCCGGCGGTGCGTACTTCCCAACCCTCGTAGCGGAGGGCCATCGAGAGCAGGTCTGTGAGGGTGGGTTCGTCGTCGACGACCAGCACCCTGATCGGGGAACCGTCGGCCTTGTGAAGGCGTGGTCCGTGTGCCGACTGCTCGTTTACTCGTGTGCTCATGAAGAAAAGTATCCGCGCCTTTCCTATGAAGCGGCTATGTGTCGCCCACGGCGAGCCTGTGAGAACCCCGGCGGCCGGATCGCTGGGCAGATTCATAGGTTCTGCATAGTGCGGCCATAATCCGGCTCCCTACCGTCGAACTCGTAGAGGCGGGATCCTCCCTGCCACCGGACTGGAGTATCGATGTTTGTCACCTATCTGCGACGAGAACTGGCAGGTCGCCGCAAGCAGACCGCCATTGTCGCCATCGGCATGGCGCTTGCCATCGCCCTGGTCATTATCGTGAACGCCGTCTCGAGCGGCGTGCAGCTCGCGCAATCGACGGTGCTCGCCTCCGTCTACGGCGTCGGCACCGACATCACCGTCAGCGAGACCCCGGCCGCCCCGACAGAGGGCGAAGCGGGTGCCAATGGGCCGCAGAACTTCGACTTCGGCGCCGAGGACGGCGCCACCACCGACGGCACCACCACCGTCAGCCAGGCTCGCCTCTCGGTGGACCGCGCCACCACCTCCTTCGACTCTGCCGCCCTCGACACCGTCAGCGGCATCGACAACGTCACGGCCGCCGCCGCCACCCTCTCGCTGAGCAACACCACCTTCGACGGCGCCCTGCCGGAGCGCTCAACCACAGACACCGGCACCATGCCGACCGGTGACGACGCCGCAGCCGGCGGCACCCCGCCCAGCGGCGGCCCGGACGGCGCCGGCGGCAGCTCGTTCAGCGTCGATTCCTTCACCGTGCTCGGCCTGGACCCGGCCGATGAAGCGGTCGGACCTCTCTCCGCGGTGACCCTCACCGACGGCCGCAGCCTGGAGAGATCCGATGCGGGCACCAACGTGGCCGTGCTCGACGCCAGCTACGCCACCACCGCCGAGCTCGTCGTGGGCGACACCGTCGCCATCGCCGGCACCGACTTCACCGTCGTCGGCCTGGTCACCGCCTCCAGCGCGGATGCCGCCACCGCGTCGAACGTGTACATCCCGCTGGATGTCGCCCAGACTCTCTCCGGCCTTGACGCCCAGGTCACCGACATCTACGTGCAGGCCGCCTCGTCGACCGACATCGACCAGATCCAGACCGACATCGAAGCCGCATTGCCCGACAGCACCGTCAAGACCCAGGCCGACCTCGCCTCCAGCGTCTCCGGGTCGCTCTCCAGCGCCTCCGACCTGGTCAAGAACCTCGGCCTCTGGCTCTCGTTGATCGTGCTCGCCGCCGCGTTCCTGATCGCCATCCTGTTCACCATCTCCGGCGTCACCCGTCGCACCCGCGAATTCGGCACCCTCAAGGCGATCGGCTGGTCGAACGGCAAGATCGTGCGCCAGGTCGCCGGCGAGTCCCTCGTGCAGGGCCTGATCGGCGGTGTCGTCGGCATTGCCGTCGGCCTCATCGGCATCCTCGTGATCAACCTGGTGGCGCCGACCCTCACGGCCGGATCGGCCACCACCGAGGCTGCGGGAGCCATGGGCGGGCCCGGCGGCGGTTTCGGCCAGGCGGCGGTCGAGGCCACTACTTCCGACATCGTCTTGCAGGTTCCGGTGACCCTGTCGGTCATCCTCATCGCGGTCGGCCTGGCCGTGGTCGGCGGCCTGCTGGCCGGCGCCATCGGCGGCTGGCGTGCCTCGCGCCTCCGCCCCGCCGAAGCGCTCCGCAGCATCGCCTGACCCAGTCGTTTCTCCCTACGTCAAGAAAGAACCACTATGTATCAGCTGACGAATGTCACGAAGAAATACGACCAGGGCAAGCGCTCGGTGACGGCCCTGAACAAGGTCACCCTGTCGATTCCCGATGGCCAGATGGTCGCCATCCAGGGACCGACCGGGGGCGGCAAGTCCACCCTCCTGCAGATGCTGGGCGCGCTGGACCGGCCCACGGAGGGCACCGTCGAACTCGGCACGTCCAACCTCTCCAAGCTCGGCGACGGACCGCTCGGCAAGATCCGGGCGCAGGAGATCGGGTTCGTGTTCCAGGGCTTCAACCTCATTCCCACCCTTACCGCGCAGGAGAACGTGGAGACCGCGCTCGCGCCGCTGGGCATCCCGGCTGCCGAACGCACCGCCAGGGCCACGGCGGCCCTGGCTTCGGTCGGCCTCGGCGAGCGCGGCAGCCACCTGCCGGCCGAGCTCTCCGGCGGGCAGCAGCAGCGGGTGGCGATCGCCCGAGCCCTGGTGAAGGAACCGGCCGTGCTCCTGGCCGACGAACCCACCGGCAACCTGGACGAACAGACCAGGGACGAGATCATGGAATTGCTCGAGGGGCTCTGGCGTGACCGCGGCCTCACCCTGATCGTGGTCACCCATGACAGCGCCGTGGCGAAGCGGGCGCAGCGACGCCTGCTGATCAAGCAGGGTGTGGTCAAGGAGATCAGCTAGCTCCGCCGCACGCGGATTCCCCGACGGTGTCGGCGGCTGCCCGGCGGGGTGTCCGCCGGCACCGTCGACACGGAGCAGAATGGAGGACGTGCCCCATTCTCTGCTCTCCCTCTTCGATCTGGAGGAGCAGACTCCCCTCGCCCCGGTGTCGCCGCCCGCTCCGGCCCCGGTGACCGCACAATCGGCGCACCTCGGTCGCATCGTGGCCGACTCCACTGACCGGGTCGCCTGGCTGCGCGCCCGCAGCCAGGGCATCACCGCCACGGATGTCGCCAAGCTCGCCACCGAGAAATCGGTGCATGCCGCGGCCAGGGAGAAGATCAACGGCAGCGGCTTCGGCGGCAACCCGTACACCGACCACGGCCGGGCCAGGGAACCGGAGATCGCGGCCTGGGTGCTGGCGAACTACGGCATCGAACCGAGCACCAACCTCTTCCACGCCGCCGACCAACGCCGGCACCTGGCCACGCCCGATGGGCTCGGCCTCGCCACGAACGGCGTCTTCGAACTCGCCGAAATCAAGACCACGAGCAAACCGTGGCGCAGCATCCCCCGCTCGTACCTGAGGCAGATCTGGTGGCAGCAGTACGTACTCGGCGCCGACCGCACCCTGCTGGTGTGGGAGGAACACGACAACTTCGTGCCCCGCTCGGCCGTGCCGGAGTGCCGGTGGATCGACCGGGACGACGACCAGATCAGCATCCTGGTGGGCTTCGCCGACCAGCTGATCGACCTGCTCAACCACCAGCGCGAGCGTGAACGCGCCGACGCGCCGCCGCCCTACGACTACGGTCGCTGACGCCTCGCACCCCATCTGATTCCGTTCGACCGAAATAAGTCGACCGGTGTGATTAGATTGTCCAATGATCGACATAAGTCGTGGAGATGGCCTCGGCTCCTCCGGCACGAGTGACCTGTTCCAGATCCTTCGCGACGGTCGCTCACGCACGCGCACCGAGTTGGCCACCCTCACCGGCCTCGCCCGGTCCACCATCGCCCTGCGCATCGACTCGCTGGTCAAGCTCGGCCTCGTCGGCCCGACCGCTGATGCCCCCTCCACCGGTGGCCGGCCGTCGTCCCAGGTCGCCCTGGCCACCGGCATGAAGATCGTGCTCGGCGTGGACATCGGCGCCTCCCACGTGCGCATCGCGGTCAGCGACCTCACCGGGCGGCCGTTGCACGAGACCAGCGCCGCGATCGCCGTCGCCGACGGGCCGGACGCCGTTCTGGCCTGGGTGATCGGGGCCGGCGATGCGCTGCTGCGCGATTCCGGCCGACCGGCCGGCGACCTGCTCGCGATCGGCGTCGGCCTGCCCGGCCCGGTCGAGTACAGCAGCGGCCGCCCGATCAACCCACCGATCATGCCCGGCTGGGACCGCTTCGACGTGCGCGGCACCCTCGAGGCGCATTTCCACGTTCCGGTGCTCGTCGACAACGACGTGAACATCATGGCGCTGGGCGAACGTGAGACCGCCTGGCCGGAGGTGGACCATCTCATCTTCGTCAAGGTCGCCACCGGCATCGGTTCCGGTGTGATCTCCGGCGGCATCCTGCAGCGCGGCGCCCAGGGCATCGCCGGCGACATCGGGCACGTGCAGGTGCCGCGCGGCGCCGACGTGCCCTGCCACTGCGGCAATCGCGGCTGCCTGGAGGCGTTGGCGTCCGGGCCGGCCCTGGCGGCCCAGCTGCGGGACCGCGGCCTGATGGTCACGACCAACCAGGATGTGGTCGACCTCGTCAAGCGCGGCAACCTCGAAGCGATCCAGGCCGTGCGGCAGGCCGGCCGGGATCTGGGCGAGGTGCTCACGGCCTGCGTCAGCCTGGTCAACCCATCGGTGATCGTGATCGGCGGCTCGATGGCGCAGGCCGGGGAGCACCTGATCGCCGGGGTGCGCGAAGTGGTCTACACCCGCTCCATGCCCCTGGCCACCCAACACCTGCAGATCACCCAGTCCGGAGCCGGCCTCGACGCCGCCGTGATCGGAGCGAGCATGCTGGCCATCCACCACGCCCTCTCCCCGGCCCGAATCGACGCCATGGTGCTCGACCTGATGGAGACCGCGGCCCTGGCGAAATAGCCCGGTCCGCGCCGCTCAGCGGCTGCTGAACGCCGCATCGAACGACGCACTCGGCGATTCGAACGCCAGCGACCGAACGAACTGCAGAGCCTCCGGCGCCCCGATCAGCCGGTCCATACCGGCGTCCTCCCACTCCACCGACAGCGGGCCGTCGTAGCCGATGGTGTTGAGCATCCGGAAGCTGTCTTCCCACGGCACATCGCCGTGGCCGGTGGAGATGAAGTCCCACCCCCGGCGCGGGTCCGCCCAGGCCAGGTGCGAACCCAAACGGCCGTTCCGCCCGTTCACCATGCGCTTCTTGGTGTCCTTGCAGTCCACGTGGTAGATCCGGTCCTTGAAATCCCAGAGGAACCCGACCGGGTCGAGGTCCTGCCAAACGAAGTGGCTCGGATCCCAGTTGAGACCGAACGCCTCCCGGTGACCGATCGCCTCCAGGGTGCGCACGGTGGTCCAATAGTCGTAGGCGATCTCGCTGGGGTGCACCTCGTGCGCGAAACGCACGCCGACCTCGTCGAAGACGTCGAGGATCGGGTTCCACCGGTCGGCGAAGTCCTGGTAGCCGGCGTCGATCGCCTCCTGCGACACCGGCGGGAACATGGCCACATACTTCCAGATCGAGGAGCCGGTGAAACCGATCACGGTCTTCACCCCGAGCTTCGCGGCCAGCCGGGCGGTGTGCTTCATCTCCTCCGCGGCCCGCTGCCGCACCCCTTCCGGGTCGCCGTCACCCCAGACCACGTCGGGCAGTATGTCGCGGTGCCGCTGGTCGATCGGGTCGTCGCACACCGCCTGGCCCTTGAGGTGGTTGGAGATTGCGTAGACCTTGAGGTCGTACTTCGCCAGGATCGCCAGGCGGTCGGCGACATAGGCCTCGTCGTCCCAGCGCCAGGGATCCAGGTGGTCACCCCAGCAGGCGATCTCCAGGCCGTCGTATCCCCACCCCGACGCCAGCCTGGCCACTTCTTCGAAGGGGAGGTCGGCCCACTGGCCGGTGAACAGGGTGACGGGACGGGGCATCGTGAATCTCCTGGGGCTCGGTGAAACGTGAACGGGGCGAGTCGAGGTCAGTGTGCAGGGGTTACTGCCGCCCGGCAAGGGCGGGGTCGGTGGTCGGGGTCCAGGCGCTGCCGGTAGCGGCGCTCTGTTCAACCGCGGCGAGCACCCGCTGCACCTGCAGGCCGGCCGCGAAGGACGGTTCCGGCTGGGTGCCGGCCACGACGCCCTCCACAAAGTCCTTCGCCTGGTGGGAGAAGCCGTGCTCGTAACCGAGCATGTGGCCGGCCGGCCACCAGGCGGCGAGGTAGGGATGTTCAGGCTCGGTGACCAGGATGCGGGTGAAGCCCTGTGTTCCCGCCGGCGCCGTGGCGTCGTAGACGTCGAGGGCGTTGAGATCTTCCAGGTCGAACGACACCGCGCCCCGGGACCCGGCGACCTCGATCCGCAGGGCGTTCTTGCGACCGGTCGACATACGGGTGGCCTCGAACGAGCCGAGCGCGCCGCCCTCGAACCGGCCGGTGAACAGGGCGACGTCATCCACGGTCACGGTGCCGCGCTCGGTGCCGGCGATTCCGCCGAGACCGGCCGCGCTGGCCAGGATCGGCCGCTCCCGCACGAAGGTCTCCAGCACGCCGCTCACGCTGGTGAGCCGCTGCCCGGTGATGAACTGGGCCAGGTCGATCGCGTGGGCGCCGATGTCACCGAGCGCGCCGGAGCCGGCCAGGTCTTTCTGCAGCCGCCAGGCCAGCGGCACCTCCGGATCGACCAGCCAGTCCTGCAGGTAGGCGGCGCGCACCTGGCGGATCTCACCGACGGCACCCGCTGCAACCATGTCGCGGGCCAGGGTGGCCGCCGGCACCCGGCGGTAGGTGAAGCCCACCATCGCGAACACACCGTTCTGGGCGGCGCGCGCGGCGGCCTCCGCCATCGCCGCGGCTTCGTCGGCCGTGTTGGCCAGCGGCTTCTCGCAGAGAACGTGCTTGCCGGCGGCGAGCGCTGCCAGGGCGATCTCCACGTGGCTGTGCCCCGGGGTGACGATGTCGATGATGTCGATGTCGTCCCGGGCGACGGCGTCACGCCAGTCGATGCTGGTCTCGGCCCAGCCCCACTTGTCGGCGGCCGCTCGTGTGGTCTCCGCGTTCCGGCCCACCAGAAGGGTCATCTCCGGTCGGGCCGGGAGGTCGAAGAACCGCGGCGCGACCCGCCAGCCCTGGGAGTGGGCCGCTCCCATGAAGCCGTGGCCGATCATGGCGATGCGAAGGCTGGGAGTGTCCACGGGTCCTCTTTCCTTTGGACAAACGAGTCAGAAAATGCACACGGGTATTACGCGAAGGGGTGGTGACGGATGCCCGCGGCCGAAACCGCGGGCATCCGTTGGGTCAGGACTCGAACGCGCTCGGCAGGTACTTGTCGACGTTCTCGCTCGTGACGACGGGGGCGTTCAGCACGACCCGGCTGGGCACCTCCACCTCGACGAGGTCGCTCATCGCCTTCTCCTGCACCAGCAGCCGGGCGAGCCGGACGCCGTCTGCGGCCTGGGTGGACGGGTAGATGACCGTTGCCTTCAGCACGCTGTCGCCGGACTGGATCTCCCGCATGGCGTTCGCCGAGCCGGCGCCGCCGACCATGATGAACTCGTCGCGCCCGGCGGCGTCGATGGCCGCGAGCACCCCGATTCCCTGGTCGTCGTCGTGGTTCCACAGGGCGTCGATCTGCGGTGCCGCCGACAGGAGCTGGGAGGCCGCAGCCTCGCCGCCCTGCACGGTGAAGTCGGCCGCGACCCGGTTCGAGACCGACAGACCGCAGTCATCCAGGGCGTCAGCGAAACCACGGCTGCGGTCCTGGGTCAGCGGCAGCGAGTCGATGCCGGCGATCTCGGCGACGACGGCGTCGGGGTTGTCACCGACCTCTTCACAGATGTAGGTTCCGGCGCTCACTCCCATGCCGTAGTTGTCGCCGAGAACGGTGGTGCGGGCCGCGAAGGTGCTGGAGAACTCGCGGTCGACGTTGATCACCGGGATGCCGGCCTCCATCGCCTGGATAGCCACCTCGGTCAGGGCCGCGCCGTCGGTGGGCAGCAGCACGATGGCGTCGACGCCGTCGTTGATGAAGCCCTCCACCTGGCTGATCTGCAGGTTGGCGTCGTTGGTGCCTTCGGCCACCCGCAGGTCGATGTCGGGGTACTTCTCGGCTTCGGCGATCGCTGCCGAGTTGATCGCGCCCAACCAGCCGTGGTCGGCGGCAGGGCCGGAGAAGCCGATGACAACGGTGTCCCCGGACTCGGCGTTGCCTTCAAGTGAAGCGGCGCTGGGCGCGTCGCTGGTTTCGGTGGTGGTGCCGGGGGTGCAGGCAGCCAACAGACCGACCATGGCGAGTGACGTGCCGGCGGCCAGGAGCATCTTGTGGCGCCTGGTGCGTAGTGCATGCATGTGGTCCTCCTAATTGGGAAATCGCAGGGTTCGCCAACGAAGAGGTGTGCACAATTCCGGGCGAGGGTGCATCCCGGTTGCCTGTCAACGCTGACGGACCACACACTAGCAGAAGTATCGTCAAGATCGGCGACTTATTCTCGTGCGTCGACGTATGTATGTGTTATGTTGCCTGCATGATCGATGACGACCATTCGGCTCCCCTGCTCAGGGTGCACGGAATCACCAAGAGTTTCGCCGGGGTGCAGGCACTCAAGGGAGTCGACCTGGAGGTGCGCGCGGCCGAGGTGCATTGTGTGCTCGGCCAGAACGGCGCCGGCAAGTCCACCCTGATCAAGGTGCTCTCTGGGGTACACCAACCCGATGGCGGGGTCATCGAGTGGCAGGGCGAACAGATCAGCATCGCGCATCCGGTGGCTGCTCTCGGCCTCGGCATCGCCACGATGTACCAGGAGCTCGACGTGGTCGACGGCCTGACCATCGCCGAGAACATCTTCCTCGGCCACGAACGCTCCGCCGGCGGGATGCTCAAGGTGGCGGAAGCCAACCGGGCCACCCGCGAACTGCTGTTGCGGCTCGGCCACGGCAATCTGTCGCCCAGCACCGAGGTGGGCCGGCTCTCCGCGGCGAACAAGCAGATCGTGAGCATGGCACGGGCGCTCTCGCACGACACCAAGCTGATCATCATGGACGAACCCAGCGCCGTGCTCGATTCCGAGGAGGTGCGCAACCTGTTCCGGGTCATCCGCGAACTCACCTCGCAGGGGGTGGCCGTGGTCTACATCTCGCACCGGCTCGAGGAGATCCGGCAGATCGGCGACCGGATCACGGTGATCAAAGACGGCCGCAGCATGGCCGTCGGCCTGAGTGCCAGGGAGACGCCGACACCCGACCTCATCACCCTGATGACCGGTCGGGCGGTCGCGAACGTCTTTCCCGCCCGGGTACCGGTGCCCGCGGATGCGCCGGTGCTGATCGACGTGAGCGACCTCACCCTGCGCGGCCAGTTCACCAACGTGAGCCTGAGCGTGCGCGCCGGTGAGATCGTCGGCCTGGCCGGACTGGTGGGGTCTGGCCGCTCCGAGATTCTCGAGACCATCTACGGCGCCCGCAAGGCGTCCGGCGGGCAGGTGAGCGTCGGTGGCACCCGGCTGAAGCCCGGCTCCGTGCGATCGGCCGTGCACGCCGGTATTGGGCTGGCGCCGGAGGAACGCAAGAGCCAGGGGCTCATCCTCGACGAGCCGGTCTACCGCAACGTCACCCTGTCCACCTTCGCCCGGTTCGCCCGCGGCGGGTTCCTCGACGAGCGCCGCGAACGGCAGGTCTCGCTGGAGCAGATGCAGGCCCTGGAATTACGGCCGGCCGTGCCGGAGCGGACAACCCGCACCCTGTCCGGCGGCAACCAGCAGAAGGTACTCCTGGCCCGCTGGCTCGTGCACGGCACCAAGGTACTGCTGCTGGACGAACCGACCCGGGGTGTCGACGTGGGCGCACGGGCTGAGATCTACGCCCTCATCCGCCAACTCGCTGCCGCCGGCACCGCCATCATCCTGGTCTCCAGCGAGATCGAGGAAGTCATCGGCCTGGCCGACCGGGTGCTGGTCATCGGCGACGGCGAAGTCCTCAGCACCACCTACGCGCACGACATCGACGAGCGCGGCGTGCTCGACCTGGTCATGAAAGGAGCTGCAGCGTGAGCGAACAGCAGACAGTGCCGGCCGGACCGGCCAGCACCAACCCCCCGGCCGCAGCGGAGGAACGCCCCGGCGTGGTCCGCAGAATCCTCAGCGGATCGGCCGGCCGCAACCTCGGCCTGGTGATCGCGCTGGTGCTGCTGGTGATCGTGGGCACGATCACCGCCGGCGACCGTTTCGCCAGCTACGACAACTTCCTCACCATCCTCCGCCTCGCCTCGATCATCGGCGTGATCAGTATCGGCCTCACCTTCGTGATCACCGCCGGCGGTATCGACCTCTCGGTCGGGTCGGTGATGGGGTTGGCGACAGTGGTCGCCAGCCTCGCCGCCGTGCAGGCCGCCGCGACCCAGAGCTCCTGGCTGCTGATGGTGTTGATCCCGATCGGGGTGGGCGTCGCGGCCGGGTTGATCAACGGGATCGTGATCGCGTACGGCAACGTCGTGGCCTTCATGGCCACCCTGGCCATGCTCGTGGCCGCGCGCGGGCTGGCCGAGCTCATCTCCGGCCGCCGCACCCAGATCGTGATCGAGACCGGGTTCCTGCAGTTCACCCGCTCGAGCATCATCGGGGTTCCCCTGCTGATCTGGATCTTCCTGGTCGTGGCGATCGTGGCCTGGTTCCTGCTCAACCGCACCACCTTCGGCCGGCGCACCGTCGCCATCGGCGGCAACCGGGAAGCCTCCCGGCTGGCCGGCATCCGGGTGAAACGCCACCTGGTCTACGTCTACGTGCTCAGCGGGTTGACCGCCGGCATCGCGGGCATCATGATGCTCGGCCGCACCACCGCGGGAACCTCTACCCACGGCACCCTCTACGAGCTCGACGCCATCGCCGCCGTCGTGGTGGGCGGCACCCTGCTGATCGGCGGGCGCGGCACCATCGTGGGCACCGTGCTGGGCGTGCTGATCTTCAGCACTCTCACCAACGTGTTCACCCAGAACAATCTGGACACCTCGGTGCAGGCCATCACCAAGGGCCTGATCATCGTGATCGCGGTGCTGCTGCAGCAGCGCTTCGCCACCCGCGGTTCCTCGGGGAACTGACCGGTGCGGCGGGCCGGCGAGCGGAGTCCGTCGACAGGCGCCACCGTTTCGGGCGACTGTCGGCATCGTGCCGCAGAATAAGCACATGCCACTTTCTCCGGTTCTGCCTCCCAGCATGCGCGCCCTCGTGATCGACCGCACCGGCGGCCCGGAGGAACTGCACCTCACCGACCTGCCGCTGCCCGTCGCCGTCAGCGACGAACTGCTGGTGCGGGTCGTCGCCGCCGGCATCAACCCCATCGACGCCAAGACCAGGGCCGGCTCCGGCGCCGCCGCCGCGATCGGCGGCTACCCGGTGGTGCTCGGCAACGACTTCAGCGGCATCGTGGTGCGCGCCCCCTACGACACCTTCCCGCTGCAGCCCGGCGACGCCGTCTACGGCATGGCCCGGACGCCGCGCATCGCGGGCACGTACGCCGAGTACGTCACGGTGTCGAGCCTGTCGGTGGCCAAGAAGCCCGCCGCGGTGAGCCACACCGAAGCCGCCGGCATCCCGCTGGCCGCGATGACAGCGTGGGGCATGGTGACGCTGGCGCAGGCCGCGCCCGGGCAGCGGATGCTCGTGCACGCCGGCAGCGGCGGCGTCGGCCACTTCGCGGTGCAGTTCGCCCGGCACTTCGGCGCGCACGTGATCGCCACCGGGTCCACCGCATCCGTCGAGTTCCTGCACCGGCTCGGCGCACACGAGGTGATCGACTACAGCACCACCCGGTTCGACGCAGAACTGCGAGACATCGACAGCGTCATCGACCTGATCGGCAATGTGCACGATCAGACCGGCACCCGGTCGCTCACCGTGCTGCGTCCCGGCGGCCTGCTCGTGAACGCCCCCACCGGCAGCTGGCCCAGCATGCAGCAGGAGGCCGCCGCCGCCGGTGTGCGCGCCACCGGCTACAAGGTGCCCGCCGACGCGCGGGTGCTCGACGCGATTACCGCCCTGATCGACAACGGCACTGTGCGGGTGAACATCGACCAGGTCTTCGACCTCGCCGACGGCGCCGCCGCGCACCGAGCCCTCGAGGGCGGCCACACCAGGGGCAAGATCGTGCTGCGCGTCTCCGACGCCGAGCAGGATGCCGCCGGCACGAGCGACCCGGAGGCCGCCGCCGCCGGCCAGGCCGAGAGCGCCGCGTGAGCACCAGCCCCGATCCATCCACCCCGGCCGCCCCGGCCCGCCCGGACGGCCCGTCGCTGGTCTGGCTGCGCGACGACCTGCGGCTGGGCGACAATCCGGCACTCACCGCCGCGGTCGAACGCGGCCGCCCGGTGCTCCTGGTCTACCTGCTCGACGAGGTCTCCCCCGGCATCCGTCCACTCGGTGGCGCCGCCCGCTGGTGGCTGCACCAGAGCCTGGCCTCGCTCGCGACCGACACCGCCGGCCTCGGCGGCCGGCTACTGCTGCGGCGCGGCGCGGCCGGCGACGTGATCCCCGGCCTGGTCGACGAACTCGGCGCCGACGCAGTGTTCTGGAACCGGCGCTACGGCGTCGCCGAGCGCGAAGTCGACACCGCGGTGAAGACCCGGCTCACCGATGCCGGCATCGTCGCGCACAGCTTCGCGGGATCGCTCCTGTTCGAACCGTGGACAATCAAGACCGGCGGCGGCACCCCATACACCGTGTTCACCCCGTTCTGGCGGGCCTGCACCAGCGGTCCGCCGCCTCGGGCACCGTACTCGGCCCCGGACGCCCTCGACGGTGCCGGCGACGACCTGCCGAGCGACGAGTTGGAGTCCTGGCAGCTGGAGCCCCGGCATCCGGATTGGGCCGACGGCCTGCGGGCGGCCTGGACCGTCGGCGAGGCGGCCGCGCAGCAGAGCCTTGCCGCCTTCCTCGACGAGTCGCTGCCGGTCTACGGCACCGAGCGCGACCAACCCGCCCAGCAGGTCACCTCCCGGTTGTCTCCGCACCTGCGCTGGGGCGAGATCAGCCCGCACCAGGTGTGGCACGCCACCGACGTCGCCCGCCGAGGTCTCACCGGCGCGGCGGCCACCAGCGCCACCCGGTTCCTCACCGAGGTGGGCTGGCGGGAGTTCGCCTATCACGTGCTCTTCCACGCACCGGATCTGGCCACGGCGAACCTGCGCCGCGATTTCGACGCCTTCCCCTGGCCGCCGCTGGACACCCGGGCGCTCCAGGCCTGGCAGCAGGGCCGCACCGGCTTCCGGCTGGTGGACGCCGGCATGCGAGAACTGTGGCGCACCGGCAGCATGCACAACCGGGTGCGCATGGTCACGGCGTCGTTCCTGATCAAGAACCTGCTCATCGACTGGCGCCAGGGCGAGCAATGGTTCTGGGACACCCTCGTCGACGCCGACCCGGCCAGCAACCCGTTCGGCTGGCAGTGGGTGGCCGGTTCCGGCGCGGATGCCGCACCGTATTTCCGGGTGTTCAACCCCGATCTGCAGGCGGCCAAGTTCGACCCGCACGACGAGTACGTGCGGCAGAACGTGCCGGAGTGGGGCACCGCGGATTACCCGGCGCCGCTCGTCGACCTCGGCGAAACCCGCCGTGCCGCCCTGGCCGCCTTCGACCAGGTCAAGGCCGCCCGCCCACCCCGCGAACCGTGACCTAAGCCCCCAAAACTCGAGATTTCTGGGGCTTTTCTCTCAGCTCGCGGGCTAGAGGGGGCGCTCGAGCACGTAGTCGTCTTCGAGGCGGTCGCCCACCTGGAAGTGCTTCACCCCGACCCGGGTGAAGCCCGCCTTGCCGTAGAACCGCAGGGCGCGTTCGTTCTCTTCGTTGACGCCGAGCCAGGAGCCGGCCGCGCCCCGCGACCTGGCGGCGTGGAGCGTGGCGGCCATGAGCGCCGCGGCGGTGCCGGTGCCGTGCGCTTCGGCGCGCACGTAGCACTTGCTCAGTTCCGCGGTGGGGCGGATGCGGATCGCGGCGGCGGCATCCGCGTCGTGGGGTTCGCCGAACACCAGCATGGTGTAGCCGGTGAGCGTGCCGGCGTCGCCTTCGGCCACGAGCAGGAGCTTGTTCGGGTCGGCGAGGAAGGCCTCGAAGTTCGCCTCGGCCAGCACGTCGCGCAAGAACGCGGCGATCGCGTCAGCGGTGGTGTGCGGCGGGCAGGCCAACGCGAAGGTCGCGGCGGCCAGCTCGGCCAGGGCCGCGGCCTCATCGGTCCGGGCGGGGCGTACCCGCACCGTGGCGGGCTGGGCGGAGAGCGTTTCGGTCACGTTCCAGCTTCACATTTCGGCGGCGGGCACGCAATCGGCCCCGTCGGGAATCGACGGGGCCGATCTGGGGTGCAGGCGGCTATAGGTAGCGGGCGTAGGCGGCGACGGTGAGGAAGGTGGGGAACTCGGGTTCGAGCGCCGCGGCCTGGAACACCTCCCGCGCGTCGGCGAACCTGTCGCCGGGAGTGCGCGGCAGCGCGGCCAGCTCCTCGGCGACCACACCGGCCACCCAGTCGGCGTCGATCGTGCGGCCCTCGGCGGTGACGGTGCCCTGGTGGATCCACTGCCACACCTGCGAGCGGGAGATCTCCGCGGTGGCGGCGTCCTCCATCAGGTTGTCGATCGCGGCCGCTCCCACCCCGCGCAGCCAGGACTCGATGTACCGCAGGGCGATGCGCACGTTGTCGCGCACACCGGCCTCGGTGACCTGGCCGCCGGCCGAGGCCACGTCGAGCAGGTCGGCGGCGGCGACGCTGACGTCGTCGCGGGTGCGCTCCAGCTGGTTGGGCCGGTGGCCGAGCACGGCGTCGAACTCGGCCCGCGCCGTGGGGATGAGGTCCGGATGCGCCACCCAGGTGCCGTCGAAGCCATCGCCGGCCTCGCGGCGCTTGTCGGCGGCGACCTGCTCGAGGGCTCGTCCGGTGACCCCCGGGTCGCGCCGGTTGGGGATGAAGGCGCTCATGCCGCCGATGGCATATGCGCCGCGACGGTGGCAGGTGGCCACGAGCAGCTCGGTGTATGAGCGCATGAACGGCACGGTCATGGTGATCTCCCGGCGGTCCGGCAACACGAACCGGGCGCCCCGGGCCCGGAAGGTCTTAATGATGCTGAAGATGTAGTCCCACCGGCCGGCGTTCAGGCCGGCGCAGTGGTCGCGCAGCTCATAGAGGATCTCCTCCATTTCGAACGCGGCCTGGATGGTTTCGATCAGCACGGTGGCGCGGATGGTGCCGTGCCCGAGGTCGAGGTGGTCCTCGGTGTGGCTGAAGATGTCGTTCCACAGCCGGGCCTCGAGGTGGGTCTCGAGCTTGGGCAGGTAGAAGTACGGGCCGCTGCCGTTCTGCACCAGCATGTGGGCGTTGTGGAAGGCGTAGAGGCCGAAGTCGACCAGGCTGCCCGAGGCGGGCATCCGCCGGTTGGCCCGGTCGACGAAGGTGAGGTTCTTCTCCACCAGGTGCCAGCCGCGCGGGCGCATGACGATGGTCGGGGTGGAACCCGGCGCCGCACCGCCCAACCGGTCGGAGGGCGCCCCGGTGACCCGGTAGGCCTTGCCGTCCGGCCCGTCGTACGACAGGGTGCCGCGCACGGCATCGTGCAGGGTGAGCTGGCCCTCGATCACGTTCGCCCAGGTGGGGCTGGTGGCGTCTTCCTGATCGGCCAGCCACACTGCCGCGCCGGAGTTGAGCGCGTTGATGGCCATCTTGCGGTCGGTCGGCCCGGTGATCTCCACCCGCCGGTCGGTGAGCCCGGGGCCCGGGCCGGTCACCCGCCAGGACGGGTCGTCGCGGATGTGCGCGGTTTCGGGCAGGAACCGGGGGTCGCGGCCGTTCGCCGCGTCCACCCGGGTCTGCAGCCGGGCGGCCAGCAGGTCGTGCCGCGTGCCGGCGAACCGGTCGTGCAGTTCGGCGAGGAACTCGAGCGCCGCCGGGGTGAGGATCTCGTCGTAGCGGTCGCCGAGCGCCCCGGTGATCTCGAAGTGGGGGCGGATGGTGGCGAAGCTGCCGGTGCTCGTCTCCCCGAACGCCCGCCCGGCGGTCGAGCCAGGCACGGCGGTCGAGCCAGGCACGGCGGTCGAGCTTGTCGAGACCCGGTGAGCAGTGCCGGGAGCGGTGGACAGTGGTGGTGTGTTCATGATCGGTTTCTCCTTGTCAGCAAATGCGAATGTCGGGGCGAGGCCGGCTAGAACTGCTCGGCTTCGGTGGATCCGGCCAGGGCGAGGGTGGCGCTGGTCGGGTTGAGCGCGGTGGCGATCCGGTCGAAGTAGCCGGTGCCCACCTCCCGCTGGTGGCGGGTGGCGGTGTATCCGTCGGCCTCTGAGGCGAATTCGGCCTCCTGCAGGTCGACGTAGGCGCTCATCTGACGCTCGGAGTAGTCCTTGGCCAGCGTGAACATGGAGTGGTTGAGCGCGTGGAAGCCGGCCAGGGTGATGAACTGGAAGGCGTAACCGCAGGCCGCGAGTTCCCGTTGGAACGCCGCGATCTGCTCGTCGTTGAGGTGGGATTTCCAGTTGAACGACGGTGAGCAGTTGTAGGCGAGTTTCTTGCCGGGGAACTGGGCGTGGATCTCCCGGGCGAAGCGCTGGGCGAGGTCGAGGTCTGGCTCGCTGCTCTCCACCCAGAGCAGGTCGGCGTACGGCGCGTAGGCCAGGCCGCGCATGATCACCACGTCGGGTCCGTTCTGGGTGTCGTAGAACCCTTCGGCGGTGCGCCCGCCGGTGAGGAACTCGCCGTCGCGTTCGTCGATGTCGCTGGTGATGAGGGTCGCGGCGAGCGAGTCGGTGCGGGCGATGATGATCGTGGACACGCCGGCGACATCCGCCGCCAGCCGGGCCGCGTTCAGGGTGCGGATGTGCTGCCCGGTGGGCACGAGCACCTTGCCGCCCATGTGGCCGCACTTCTTCTCGCTGGCGAGCTGGTCTTCCCAGTGCACGCCGGCCGCGCCGGCCTCGATCATCGAGGCCATCAGCTCATAGGCGTTCAGCGGGCCGCCGAAACCGGCCTCGGCGTCGGCGACGATCGGCGCGAGCCAGTCGATGCCCGGCTCTGCGCCGGATGCGGCCGCCTCCGCGCCCTCGATCTGACCGGCCCGCAGCAGCGCGTTGTTGATGCGCCGCACGACGGCCGGCACCGAGTTCGCCGGGTAGAGCGACTGGTCGGGGTAGGTCTGGCCCGACAGGTTCGCGTCGGCGGCGACCTGCCACCCGGAGAGGTAGATGGCCTTGAGCCCGGCGCGCACCTGCTGCACGGCCTGGTTGCCGGTGAGGGCACCGAGCGCGGCGACCCATTCCGGGTTCTCCGGGGTGCCGTTCTCGTGGATGAGTTGCCAGAGCTTCTCGGCGCCGCGACGGGCCAGGGTGCGTTCCTCCCGCACGGCACCGCGCAGGGCGATCACGTCGTCGGCGGTGTAGTCGCGGCGCACACCCTCCCAGCGAGGGTCGGCGGCCCACTCCAGGGCGAGCTCGGCCGCCGTCTGGGTCTGGTCGCCGGGGCGGGCGGCGGATCGGCCGGATGCGGGGCCGGATGTGGTGGGGTTCGTCATGGTGTTCTCCTCGGTCTGCGGCATTGCGGATCTGGATCGGTGGCGGCGGTTGTGGGGGCGAACTGCCTTCCCCGTTGCTGCCTGCACCCACTCTGCGACCCGGTTCGGCGTCGACCCCGGCCCCGTTCCGAAGAAGAAATCGAGTTCTTCCGGTTGTGTCAACAATGGCCGCGTGCAAGCATCAGGGCATGGTCACCGTCGATCGTCCCGCCACCTCCGCCCCTCCAGCCGCCGCGCCCGACGGTGCCGCAGAACCCGGGGAGGCGCTGGACGCGATCACCCTGGGCCGGCGCATCCGGGCTCATCGGCGCCGGCTCGGCCTGACCCTTGACACCCTCGCCACGGCCGTCGACCGGGCACCGTCGCAGATCTCGATGATCGAGAACGGAAAGCGCGAGCCCCGGCTGTCGATGTTGCGGCTGATCGCCGCCGCGCTGGACACCACAGTGGAGGAGCTCCTGCGCACAGACGCGCCGAGTGCGCGGGCGGCGTTGGAGATCGCGGTGGAACGGGCCCAGCGTGGCCCGGTGTTCCCGGCACTCGGCCTGGCGCGGATCCGGGTCGGCCCCGGCCAGCCCGATGAGACCCTGCAGACGATCCTCACCCTGCACAACGAGATCGAGCGGCTGCACCGGGAACGCGCGGCCACCCCGGAGGAGGCCAGGCGCGCCAACGCCCAGCTCCGCGCCGAGATGCGGGCGCGCGACAACTACTTTCCCGAACTCGAGGCGCAGGCGCTCGAACTGCTCACCGCAGTGGGCCACGCCGGCGGCCCGGTCTCGCACCAGGTGGTCGCCGACATGGCCGCACACCTCGGCTTCACCCTGCACTATGTGGGTGACCTGCCACACTCCACCCGGTCGGTCACCGACAAGCGCAATGGCAGAATTTATCTGCCCACCGAGCAGGCGGCGTCCCGGGACAGCCGCTCGCCGATCCTCCAGGCCTTCGCCAGCCACCTCTGCGGGCACGCCGAACCGGGAAATTACGCCGATTTTCTGCGCCAGCGGGTGGAGACGAATTATCTGACCGCGGCCATCCTGTTGCCGGAGACCGACACCCTGCGGCTGCTGAACGATGCCAAGGCCGCCCGCCGCATCTCCCTCGAAGACCTGCGGGACGCGTTCTCGGTCTCCTACGAGACGGCGGCGCACCGGTTCACCAACCTCGCCACCGCGAGGCTGGGCATCCCGGTGCACTTCATGAAGGTGCACGAGTCCGGCACCATCATCAAGGCCTACGAGAACGACGATGTGCAGTTTCCCAGCGACGCGCTCGGCGCGGTGGAGGGTTCAACGGTGTGCCGCAGCTGGACGGCGCGCACCGTGTTCGACGTGCCGGACCGGTTCAGCCCCTGGTATCAATACACGGATACGCCAGCCGGCACATTCTGGTGCACCTCCCGCATCGAGAAGGCCAAGGAAGGCGACTACTCGGTGAGCGTCGGCGTGCCGTTCGCACACGTCAATTGGTTCCGCGGCCGGGAGACCCCCAACCGGGCCGTGTCGCACTGCCCCGACGAATCCTGCTGCCGACGCGCACCCGATGACCTCTCGGGCCGTTGGGCCGGCCAGGCGTGGCCGGTCGCCCGCACCCCCACCAGCCTGATCGCGGCACTGCCCACCGGCACCTTCCCCGGCGTCGACCCCACCGAGGTCTACCAATTCCTCGAGGCGCACGCCCCGGCCTGACCACGTCCGGCCTCGGACTGGGTCAGTGCGGCAGCTCCCGATCGTCGTGGTGGGCGCCATAAAAATCGGACTGTCCACTCATCAACTCGGTCATCGACGTGGATCCGTCAACCCCGTAGACGGTCCCCACGAAGTCGAGGGTGCGCTGGATCGCCCAGATCTCCTCATGCCGATCCGGCGAGAACAGCTGCGCCGGGTTACCCACCGCCACCCAGCCGATCGGAACGACCTCGGCGGCGGCGACCACGGAATTCACCTGGACGACGGCGTTGATCCGCACCTCGGCACCCGCCCCCACCACCGAACCGGGAAACAGCGCGGCCCCGGTCGCGATGAAGGCGCCGTCTGCGACAGTCGCACCGTTGATATGAGTGTGCGGCCCCACCATGACGGCGGCGCCGACCAGCACGTTCCGGCCCGCACGACCCCGCACAACCGCGTGCTCCATCACGATGGTGTTCGCACCGATCTCAATCGCACCGTCTTCGGCGCTGAGAACCGCTCCGTGCAGGATGCGCGCGCCCTCACCAATGCTCACGTCACCGCTGATCACGGCGGTGGAGGCGATGTACGCGGAGGTGGCGATGGCGGGCCGGCGGCCCCGGTGTTCGATCAACATCCAGACAGCCTAACCAGGCTCGCCAGATGCAGCGCCGTCACCCCGGAGGCCCGCCCACCTGGTTCCTATTTCCGTGCAGCCTCTCTGCTTGCTCCGCGCGGCGGAACGTGCGGATGCGAATCGGGTACCGGCCCATCGATGCGCTCGACCTCCACCAGACAGAGCTGGCCGATGCAGCCCTGGCCGAGCTTGGATGTTCCCCGGTCCATAGTCACCGCGTTCGGGTTGCCGTGCCGACAGGTGCGCTCAGCGAAGTCGGGATCGAACCAGGCGCCGGTGGCGACCTGCACGACCCCGTCGCGCACGACATCCGACACCCGCACGGTGGCCAGGAAGGACGACTCGCGCGGGGAGCTCACCCGCACGGTGTCGCCGTCCACGAGGATCCGCCGGGCCGCGTCATCCGGGTGGATGGTGAGCAGCTCGCGGCCCTTCGACTTCGTGACCTGACTGGCGGAGCCCATGTCGAGCTGGCTGTGCAGCCGGCCGGCCGGCTGGTTGGATATGAGCGCGAGCGGGTATGAATCCGCCAACTCGCCGCCGAGCCATTCCTCGGGTTCCATCCAGGTGGAGTGACCGGCACAGTCGTCGTAGCCGAACGACGCGATCGTGTCGGAGAAGATCTCGAGGCGGCCGCTGGGGGTGTCCAGCGGGTTCGCCACCGGATCGGCGCGGAACTCGTGCAGCCAGGACAGGGGTTCCCGCTCCAGCGGCACCTCCGCCGAGCCGTGCTCCCAGAACTCGTCGAACGATGGGCAGTCCTGGCCGGCGGCGTGCAGGCGCTCCCGCCAGAGGCCGTACAGGTGCTCGACCCATTCCGCTGAGGTCCGGCCTTCGGTGAAGACGTCCTCCACCCCGAGATGCCCGGCCAACGCGGCGAAGATGTCGTAGTCGTCCTTCGCCTCTGCGAACGGGGCGAGAGCGGGCTTCATCGCGATCATGTTCGGTTCGTTCGCCGCAGACGCGATGTCGACGCGTTCGAGAGTCATCGTCGCAGGGAACACGAAATCAGCGTGCTTCGCCGTCGAGGTCCAGAACGCATCGTGCACCACGACCGTGTCTGGTCGCTGGAACGCGTCGTGCAGGCGGAACAGATCCTGGTGGTGGTGGAACGGGTTGCCGCCCGCCCAGTACACGAGCTTGATGTCCGGATACGTCTTCCGCTCGCCGTTGAAGTCATACTCAGTGCCGGGATTCAACAACATGTCCGCGATGCGAGCAACGGGGATGAAATCGTCACACGCGTTCACGCCCTGGGGCAGCGACGGCGACTTGTACAGGTTCGGCTGGTTGCCGAAGTATCCCATCGAGCCGAGGCCGATCCCGAATCCTTCACCGGGGAGGCCGATCCCACCCAGCATCGCGGCGAGCGTGATGCCCATCCAGATGGGCTGTTCGCCATGCTCGGCACGTTGCAGCGAGGGAGCCACGCAGATGAAGGTCTTCTTCTGCGCGATCTCCCCGGCGAGCGCGACGATCGTTTCGGCGGGGATATCGCAGATCTCGGCCGCCCACTCCGCGGTCTTAGCGACGCCGTCCGTCGTGCCCAGCACATAGGGTTCGAATTTCTCGTATCCGGTCGTGTGCGACGCGAGGAATTCGCGGTCGACGCGGCCCACCCGGATCAGCTCGAAAGCGAGGCCGAGCATCAGTGCCACATCGGTGCCGGGCCGCACGGGTACCCACTGCGACGGGGCGTCGTCCAGGTCACTCCGAATCGGGCTCACATTGACCAGGTCCACCCCCGCCGCACCGAGGTCGCGTACGCTCTGCCGGGCGATGTGGCTTGTCGGACCGCCCGGGTTGACCGCCGCGTTCTTGGTGGAGATACCGCCGAAGCACAGCATGAGTTCACCCGAGGTGATGAGGTCGGTCCAGGTGGATCCGCCATAGATCACGTTGTACTTGTCACCGGCCACCCGGGGAACGATGACCATGCCCGCGCCGAGGCTGTAGGTGGTGACGCTTCGCACATACCCGCCGACCGAGTTGAGGAAGCGGTGCACCTGTGATTGTGCGTGGTGGAAACGCCCGGCGCTCGACCAGCCGTACGAGCCACCGAAGACACCGGTCGGGCCGTGCTCGTCGTACACGCGACGCACCTCGGCCGACAGCAACCGCTCAGCCTCGGTCCACTCGAGGGGAACGTACTCGTCGACGCCCCGTCGGGCATCGCCCTCCCGCGGCGTGCCCTCGAGCCACCCGCGGCGCACGTAGGGCCGGTCGATGCGGGCACGATGCCGGACGGAGTCCACCGCGTTCTGGATGATCGGCGATGGTTCCGTATCCAGCTCATGCGGGCGCACCTCGATGGTGTCTTCGTCCACGGCCCGCACCCGGAATGACCCCCAGTGGGAGGAATGAGGTACGAAGTGCGTGTCGGTCTCGCTCATGGATCGCCTTTCAGTGGGGAACTGGGTTCGTCAGCGGGTTCAGTGGCAGCGCGTCGGTGACGGATGCCGGGTCACAGGCCCGCCGCAATGGCCTGCAATTCGGCGAGTACGCGCTGCACGGCCGTGCGCCGGATGGCCTCCGGCCGCATCAGGGCGTCAATCTGTCGCTCTAGGACGATGCCCTTGAGCGGGCGCAGCACAACGCCGTCGAGTGCTGCGGCTCCCATCGTGCGGCGGGGCATGAGGGCGACCGCGGTGCCGCTGGCCACGATGGTGGCGGCAACCGTCAAGTCGTTGATGTGGTGGGCCTGCGGCAGCGAGGATCCGACGGCGTGTGCCACCACGGCCGTGAGCGGTGTCATCGGGTAGCCGGTGCGGAAGGTCAGCCAGGGGGTGTCCCGAAGCGCGGCCGGATCGATGGCGTCTTCCTGCGCGAGGGGGTGATTGGCGGCCACCGCCACATCCACCTCTTCGCGCAGCAGCGGCACAACCGTCATCTCCTCCGGCCACGGGTCGCCCGTCGGAAGCCGGTGCGCGATGACGATGTCGTGGTCACCGGTCATCCGGGGGAACTCGGCTTCGGCGACGTCCGCGTCGACGAGGTAGAGCTTCGGTCCGTCGCCGTCGAGGCGCGAGATGAGCGGGCGGAAGAACGACAGGGCCGCGCTGTGGAACGCCGAGACTCGCACAATGCCGTGTGAGTCCTGCTCGTATCGTCGCAGCGAGTCTTTGGCGTTCGCCAGGGCAGCCGCGATCTCCCGGCCGGCCTGGGCCAGGGTGCGTCCGGCTTGGGTGAGCACGAGTCGACGGCCATCACGCCGGGTGAGAGGCACGTCCACGGATGCCTGCAGGCTGGCGAGTTGTTGGGAGACCGCCGACGGCGACAAGCCGAGGGTTCGTGCGACTGCGGCGACACTGCCGTGCTCTTCCAACTCACGTAACAGGAGAATGCGATACGGATCCATAGGTGAATAGTAAGCGAATCGGGCGCATTAATCGCAATGATGACCCTTTTTGCTCGCATTTTCGCTGAATCAGCGGGTATGCGCCGGTCGAGTAGCTGAGTTAATACGATAGAAATCCAACTGCTCATCGTAAGTAACACTGTTGAAATCTGCGGCACGTAGCGTCGCTTCCACAACCCAGCGCACGTCGACGAAGGAGGATCATGGTTAACCCGTTTCATCTCGGTTGGTTCATGAGTGGCAGCACGGCCCAGGGCTGGGCGAGCCCGTGGTCGGGCGACATCGCGAGCACCTGGGGAAGCGGCGCGTTTCATGTGCGGGCGGCTCAGCTGCTCGAACGCGCCAAACTCGACTTCATCCTGTGGGAAGACCTTTACTACATTCCCCATCACTGGCAGGGCAAGACCGACATCTACGTCGAGAACGCCATCTCCACACCACGTCTCGACACGCTGACGATGACGACTTTTGTTGCCGCGCAGACCAGCAAAATCGGCCTGATCGCGACGGTCCCCAACTTCGCCTACCACCCCTATGCACTCGCGCGCCTCTTCAGCTCGATCGATTCGCTCTCGGGTGGACGCGCCGGATGGAACGTCGTCACCGGAACCACTAACCAGGCGCTCCGCAACTTCGGCCATGAGGGTCTGGGCGAGACCGAGGACCGGTACGAGAAGGCCGGCGAATACGTCGACCTCATGAAGGCGATCTGGAACACCTGGGAAGAAGATGCGATCATCGCGGACGAATCCACCGGACGGTTCGCCGACCCGGCCAAGGTGCACAAGCTGAAGTTCGAGGGAAAGCACTACTCATTCGACGGCTCACCACTCGTGTCCGGCCGGTCACCGCAGGGAATCCCGGCGATCGCCCAGGCCGGCGCCTCCGCACCCGGTCGCCGCCTGGCCGCCGCGCACAGCGACGTGATCGTCGGTGTGGCGCAGTCGGTGGCTGGGATGAAGCAGTATCGCGAAGACGTGCGCAACACCATGATCGAGCTCGGCCGCGACCCCGACGACTGCAAGGTGTTGTTCCTGATCACCCCGATGCTCGCCGACACGCAGGAAGAGGCGGAACTCAAGCGCGCCAACGTGCACCGTCAGGCGGAGGAGCGGGTCGAGATCGAACTCGCCGACATCGGAAAGCGCATGGACATCGATCTGAGCGTGTTGCCCATGGATACGCCCCTCACCGAGGAGCTCCTGGCCGGGCTCCACACCACCGGTCACATCTCGTACCTCGCGAAGTTCGTCAAGTCGGCGGGTGGCCGCACCCTCCGCGAGATGGCCGTCGAGTCCTACATCCGCATGAACTGGTCGGAAATCGACCTGTACGGCACCGTCGAGACTGTCGCCGACCGCATGGAAGAGATCATGGCCGAAGTCGGCGGCGACGGATTCCTCTTCAGCCAGGGCAACGGCAACCACACGACGCGTTACATGGTCGAGGTCGCCGAGGGTCTGGTTCCCGAGCTGCAACGCCGCGGGCTCGCCCGTCGCGAGTACACCAGCAGCACCCTCAAAGGCCACCTGCAGGAGTTCTGATGATGACCAGCACGCTGACCGCTGCCCGACGCAGGGCCGAACGCCGGGCCGATGGCGCGTCCACCTCCGCCCCGACGACACCCGACCGCTCCCGCCGGTCGTTCAGACGAAACGCCCCGCTCGGCTGGATCCTGCCCGTGGCGATCATCGTCATCTGGTACATCCTCTATGAGACGGGCGTAATCAACCCGACGCTGTTCTCCTCACCCGTCCAGGTGATCGAAGCGCTGATCGAATCCATGCTCACCGGCGCCTTCTGGGAGAACTTCCTCGCCAGCGCCACGCGGTGGATCGTCGGCTTCCTGATCGGAGCCTCCCTCGGCCTCGTTCTCGGGTCGATCACCGGCCTGTCCCGCCTCTCGGAACGACTGCTCGACACGACGTTCCAGATGCTGCGCACCGTCCCGTTCATGGGACTCGTACCGCTCTTCGTGATCTGGTTCGGGCTCGGCGAAATGCCCAAGATCATCCTCATCTCCTTCGCCGCGTTCTTCCCGGTCTACCTGGCGACGTACGCCGGCATCCGCGACATCGACCGCAAGCTCATCGAAGTCGGGCGGGTCTACGAACTCAGCACCTTCCGCACGGTGAAGGACATCGTGATGCCGGGCGCCCTGCCCAGCATTCTGCAGGGAATTCGGCTGGCGCTCGGCGTCGCCTGGCTCGCCCTGGTCATCGCCGAACTCAACGGCGCCAACAGCGGCATCGGTTACTGGATGCAACAGGGCCGGGAATTCGTTCGCGTCGACATCGTGATCGCGGCCCTCCTGGTATTCGCGGTGGTCGGAAAGCTCGTCGACATGTTCGTGCGAATGCTCGAACAGCGCCTGCTCGGCTGGCGCGACAACCTCGCAAAGGAGATGTGACATGACCATCGGACTCTCGCTTTACGACGTCGGACGCACCTTCGGCACGACCATCGCGGTCCAGGACGTCAGCCTCGACATCCAGCCCGGTGAATTCGTCGTGCTGATCGGTCCGTCCGGCTGCGGAAAATCCACCATCCTCCGCGGCTTGGCCGGGCTCGACACCGAGTTCGACGGCCGCATCACGGCAGGCGGCCAGGCGATCACCGGCCCCTCCCGCGAGCGCGGCGTCGTCTTCCAAGAACACCGCCTGCTGCCCTGGTACAACGTCGCGAAGAACATGATGTTCGGCTTCGACGGCAGCCAGGCCGAACGCAAGGCACGACTGACGGAGATGCTCTCGCTGATGCATCTCGAGAAGTTCGTGGACTCATACCCCCACCAGCTTTCGGGCGGAATGGCTCAGCGCACGGCAATTGCTCGCGCCTTGGCTCCGCTGCCCGATGTGCTCCTGATGGACGAGCCCTTCGGCGCTCTCGATGCATTCACCCGCATCGAGATGCAGGATGCGCTGATCGACGTCTGGCAGAAGCAACGCACGACCGCCGTCCTCGTGACGCACGACATCGATGAGGCGATCGTCCTCGCGAATCGTGTCGTCGTCATGTCCGCTCACCCCGGCACCATCAAGACCGTCATCGACATCGACATGGAATACCCCCGCAACCGCACGTCTGAGCGTTTCAGCGAACTGCGCACGCTCCTGCTCGAGCAGTTTCTCGACAGCCACCACTCCTAGAACACGAAAGTAGCCCTAATGGACACCACCACCCGACGGCCGCTGACCCTTGCGGCCCTTGCCATCTCCGCGCTTGTCATGGCGGGCTGTTCCTCGTCAGAAGCCCCCGCTGCCGACACCGGCACCGACGCGAGCGACGCCACCGTCGAGCTGCCCCGCGTCGGCACCATCAACGGCTACCCCCAGATTCCGGTCGCCACCTCAGAGGGCTACCTCGATGAGGAGTTCAACCAGGATGGCGCATCGATCGAGGTGTCGCCCGTTGTCAGTGCGAACGACGGCATTTCGGCGCTCCGCACCGGCAGCGTCGACATGGTCGTCACCGGATACGACCCGGCCGGCCTGGTCGGCATCGACGACATCCTGATGGTCTCGGTCGTCGAAGCGAGTCCCGAGACCACCCGGATCCTTGTGGCTGACGATTCCGACATCGAGACGATGGCCGACCTCGAGGGCAAGATCATCGGTTCGTACAACTCGACCCCGAACGCGATCCTCGTCGGTGCACTCACCGAAGCCGGGCTCACCACCGACGACATCGAGTACATCCCCGTCGAGAACGATGTCGCGGCCTCCACGCTCGCCAGCGGAGCCATCGACGGCTGGATGACATTCGACCCCGCTGCCGCGACCGCTGAACTGGCGGGGATTGCCCGGGCCGTGTCGACGGGAGACGACTTCGGTCACCTCAACCCGATCGTGCTTTACACGACCAAGGCCTATGCGGAGTCGAACCGGGATTCCGTCGTGGCCCTGGTGCGCGCATTCGACAGCGCCACAGACTGGATCGTCGAGAACAAGGACGACGGCCCGGTCGCCGAGATCATGGCGGATGCCACGGGAATGACCGTGGAGGTCGCCCAGCGGTCGCTGGATCACCGTAACTACGAGATCTCACCGGTCGAGGGCGAGACGCTCGACTGGATGCTTGACTTCGGCGACCGTGCCGTAGCGGTGGGAACCATCACGGATTCTCCCGACCTCGAGGCGCTGCTCGACCCGACGCTCTACGAAGAAGCACTCGGCTAACCAACCATCAGGTACACCACGCCCGGGTGGTCCGTCGGCTGACGGTCCACCTCGGCGTGCTCTGAGGAAAGGCACAGAGCCATGCGTGTGGTGATTTCAGGAGCAGCTGGAGGCCTCGGCCGGGAGGTCGCCCAGTCCTTCCTCGCTCAGCCTGGGGCGGAGGTACACGGTCTGGTGCGATCAGTCCAACCGAGCGGCGCGGCACCGGACGGTCTCGTGCTCCACGAGGTGGATCTCACCGACCCGGCGGCAATCAGATCGCTGACGCTCGATGGCCCGGTGGATGCCCTCATCCACTGCGCCGCAGCCGGCGACAACATGTCGTTCGACGCGGCGGGTGAGGCCGACTGGGAGAGGTTCTTCACCGTCAATGTCTTCGGCGCCGCCGCACTCACCAAGCACCTGGCCGTGCAGTTCGCAGCCAGGGCGTGCGTCATCTTCGTGAACTCGGGACTCGGCTTGAACGCATCGCCCTCGAGCGTTCCGTACTCGAGTTCCAAGGCGGCGCTCAAGAGCCTGGCCGACTCGATTCGCCCAGAGATGAATGCTCGTGGCGTCTCCGTCACCACGGTGTACCCGGGCCAGGTGGCCACGTCCATGCTCGAACGCAACGTCCGATCGATGGGGCGTGAGTGGCAACCCGATACGTACATCCAGCCGCACGACCTGGCCCAACTCATCGCCCGGATCGTCGAGTTCCGAACTTCCGTGCAGCTCACCGAGGTGGTCGCGCGACCTCTGCGCGAACCCTGGTGAGCCGCGCTTCACGCTTGTCCAACGAGAAGAAAAAGAGAAACTGCATATGAAGATCCACGCCGAACTGCCCGGTCTCTACATCGGTCAGGTCACCGAGAACATGGCGCTCGCCCGCACCTACCCGGGCGGAGCCATCAGCATGGCCGGCGGCAGCCCGGAGGACCCGGTTCCCGCCTTCATCCGCGAAGCTCTCACGGAGCTCTCCGATGCGCACGGCTACACGCCGGCCTCGGGAACCGTCGGTTTCCGTACCGCTGCCAGGGACTGGATGATCCGCCGGCTCGGCGCCCCGGCCGAGCTCATCTCGGCCGACGATGTCATCCCGCTGGTGGGAACAAAGGAGCTCCTCACCCTGCTTCCGACGCTGCTCGGCATCGGCGAGGGTGACACCATCGCGGTACCCGACCCGTCGTATCCGTCCTTCCCGGTCGGGGCGATCCTCTCCGGCGCCACACCGTATTACCTGCCGGCCGGCGAGCTGCCGCAGCCCGGCACGAAGCTCATCTGGGTGAACTCCCCCTCGAACCCCACGGGCGAGATCGTCGGCGCCGACTATCTCACCGCTCTCATCACGTGGGCGCGCGCCAACGACGCACTCATCGCCGCCGACGAGTGCTACATCGAGTTCCACTGGGACGAATCCGACAAGTGCGTCTCAGTGCTCTCCGAAGCCGTCAACGGCGGATCGCTCGACAACATTCTCGCGATCTACAGCATGTCGAAGCGGTCGAATCTCGCCGGTTACCGGGTCGGGTTCATGACCGGCGACCCGAGTACGCTGCCGAACCTCAAGCGCCTCCGGGACTACCTGGGGCTCATGGTTCCGACGCCGATCCTCGGCGCCGCCGCCGCCGCCCTCCGCGACGACGATCACGTCGAAGCCCAGCGTCTGATCTACGCCGACCGTGCCGCTCGCATGACCGCGGCGCTCGAGTACGCGGGATTCCAGGTCGATCTGGCCCGGGCCGGCCTGTTCCTCTGGGCGACGGAGGGCAAGAGTTCCTACGATTCGGCACGGTGGTTCGCGCAACGCGGCATCGCGGTGACCGAGGGTGCGAGCTTCGGCCCTGCCGGCGAGAAGTACGTGCGGATCGCGCTAACCAGCACACGCGTGGACGAGGCGATCGCGCGCCTGGTTCCCGCCAGTCACGAGGCCCAGGCCCAGCGCGAGCCCGCCGGGGTGCAGCTGTGACCAGCGTCATCGTTCAGGACACGGCCTACCTCGAGGCGCTGTCGGGGGAGTTCCCCGATGTCGACTTCATTCGTCTCGATGCGCTGACCGAGCCCGTCGAAGACGAGAGGGTGGGCCTGATCATCGGCCGGCCGATGCCGCAGGACGCATCCTGGATGCAGCTCGCGAAGTTCGCGGAGTACGTGCACTTCACCTCCACCGGCTACGACGAACTGCTGCCGGAGTGGCTCGAGGGCCGCACGCTCACGACGGCGAAGGGCACGAACTCAGTGCCGGTCGCCGAGTTCGCGGTCGCCTGCGTACTCGCCCGGGTCAAGAACATCCCCCAGGTGTGGGAGCCGGACTATCGCGTGTTCACGCAGCCCCTCGGCACCCTGCAGGGCGCCAAGGTCGCGGTGCTCGGGTACGGCACCGTCGGACGCCGGATCGTGGAGATGCTGCGCCCGTTCACCGACCAGATCGCTGTTTTCCGCCGTCGGCCCGACGACGCCCCGGTGGACGGCGTCGTGTTCTCGGACGTCGTCGGAGACGTCCTGGCGGGTGCCGCACACGTCATCCTGGCCCTCGAGCTCACCGATGACACCCGGGTCGTGCTCGATCACGCCCGGATCGGGCGCCTGGCACCTGGCGCCCATGTCGTCAACGTCGGCCGCGCCGGCCTGGTGGACCAGGACGCACTGCTCGGTGCGGCTCGCGAGGGGCGCATCTCGCTCACCCTCGACGTCACCGCCCCTGAGCCGCTGCCCCTCGAGCATCCGTTGCGCGACGTCGGCGACGCCCGCCTCTCGCCGCACGTCGCCTGGTCAGGACCCCAGGTCGTGCCCAACCGCATCGCGCTCGTGATCGACAATCTTCGCGCCTGGCTGACCGGGGGTGACTTGACCAATGTCGTCTTGATGCCGGCCGATGTCTCCCGCTGATGACGCACGGCGGCGCCGGCTCGTCGTCGCCGCCTGCTCGCTCAGCGTCTTCATCGTCTCGACGGACACGAACACCGTCAACGTCGCCCTGCCCGCACTGCAGGCGGACTTCGCGGTGCCGCTGACCAGCCTGCAGTTCCTCGTCAGCGCGTACACCATGGCCCTGGCCAGCTTCTATCTGCTCAGCGGAACCGTCGGTGACCGATTTGGTCGGCGCACCGTGCTGCTGAGCGGCCTCGGGCTGTTCGCCATCGGGTCTGTATTATGCGCCGCGGCCTGGAGCTTTCCGATCCTGGTGGCATTCCGGGTCATTCAGGCCGTCGGCGCGGCCATGCTCGCGCCGATGGCGATCGCGATCCTGAATGACGAATTCACCGATCGGGCCGAACGTGCTCGCGCGATCGGGACGTGGGCCATCGCCGGCGGGCTCGGTGCCGGATTCGGTCCGGTCGCCGGCGGACTGCTCGTCACCGCGTTCGGCTGGCGCTCGATCTACTGGGCGACAACGCCGTTCGCGGTGCTCGCTCTCGTGCTCGGGCTCCTGGCGATCCGCAACGTCACCGGCAGCACCCGCCCCGCACTCAATCTGGGTACCCAGGCGCTGCTCGCCACGGCGCTGTGCAGTCTGCTGGTGGTCACGGTCCACGCGGGCTCCTCGGGCTTCGACGGGGTCACGGTCCTCGCCATCGCGGTACTCGTCGGAGCCGTCGCCGCGCTGGTGTTCACCGAGCGGAGGAACCGCACGCCACTGCTCGATGCCCGGCTCTTCCGGCGTGGCCCGTTCACCGGTGCGCTCGTCGCGATCATGTCGGGCTTCTTCCTGCTCGGCGGCGTGTTCTTCCTCTCCTCGTTCTTCCTGCAAACCACTCTCGGTGTCTCCGCGCTCGTCGCCGGACTCGCGATGACCGCGTGGTCGCTGGGGTCGATCCTCTCCTCGCGGTTCATCGGACAACTGGCCAGCCGCAGGCCTGCCGGCTTCTTCTATGCGCTCACCGGAATCCTGGCGACGGTCGGAATCGGAATGATGCTCATCGCCAGCGGCTCTGGGGAGGTCATCCTCGCCCTGGTATTCGTCACCGTTGGCTTGTTCGGGGCCGGAGCCGCCTTCTCGATGGCCAACACCTCGACCTCAATATTCGGCTTGGAGGGTGTTGCACCCGACATCATGGGCCGGGCGGCGGCCTTCCTGTCTGTGGCACGCCAAGTCGCCCAGAGCCTGGGCGTCGCGCTCACGTCGCTGGTCTTCGATGGCGCCGGCGGCAGCGCCAGCGCACACGGATCGGCCGCCTATGTGCCGGCGTACCTGTTCGTCGTCGGCGTCGTCGTTCTGTTGCTCTGCCTCGTGCCCGTCGCCGGCGGCTGGCACCGGCGCCGCACGACGGGCTCGCGCTGACGCAGGGCGCGGGTCAGACGGCGGCGTGCGCCAGGTCGGGTAGGCGGTGCAGGGCGTCGACGAGGGGGCCGAGTTCTGGCTCTTCCTCTGCCGATGCCAGGGCGCCGGCGAGGGCCTTGTCGTAGATCGGACGGGCATGCGCGAGCAGGGCCTTGCCGGCTTCGGTGAGCTCGGTGTAGATGCCGCGGCGGTCGTCGGCACAGAGGATGCGGGTGAGCAGCGCCCGGTCTTCCAGCCGGTTCACCAGGCGGGTCGTTGCGCTGCTCGACAGGGCGGCGGCCCGCGCGAGCTGCTGCATCCGCATGTGCCAGCCGTGTTGGCGGCTCAACGCGTCGAGTACGGTGAACTCCACCACCGAGAGGTCGACACCGGACTGCAGGGCGCGTTCGAGCACGGTTTCGATCCGTCCGTGCAGGGCGGCCAGCGTGCGCCAGCCCTGTGCCCGAACCTCAACAGCGTCGTCCTCGATGCTCATCCCGTGTCGCTCCCTCGAAAGATGGTGCAAGTATACCGCGCTTGCAACTACCAGCGTAGACAGGGCGCACCTGCAAGTACAGGGCGGCTCAGGACTCCCGGGTAATCTCCACCTTCACGAACAGTTGCGATCCGCCGGAGCCGGCGTAGACCCCGCGCAGGGGTGCGATGTCGTTGTAGTCCCGGCCGCGCCCCACGCCGACGTGCCGGTCGCCGATGTCGATCAGGTTGGTGGGGTCGTAGCCGCGCCACTCACCGCAGAACCACTCCACCCAGGCGTGCGATTCGCCGGTGACGGTCTCACCGATCGCCGCTTGGGGCTTGGGGTGCAGGTAGCCGGACACGTAGCGGGCCGGGATGCCCACCGAGCGCAGCGCACCCAGGGCAACGTGGGTGATGTCCTGGCAGACCCCGCGCTTGTCGGCCCAGGCCTCCATCGCGTTGGTCTTCACCCCGGTGACGCCCTGCACGTAGGCCATGTTCTCGCCGACGAACCGGCAGATCGCCAGGGCCGCTTCACACGGGTCGAGTCTGGCCGCGATCTCAGCGGCGCTGGCGACCACATCCGCCGGGGGTTCGGTGAGGGGCGTCTGCCAGGACTGCTCCACCGAAGACGTCGACCGGGCCACCGTCGCGGCGAGGTCTTCCCACGGCATCGGATGCAGCGGGTGGTCGCGCGGCGACACCTCCACGAGGCTGTTGGCGGTGAGGGTGAGCTCGGCGTGCGGGGTGAGCACCTCGAACGACGACACCCGGGTGCCCCAGTAGTCCAGGTAGTTGTGGTTGCTCGACACCGGGCTGATGTCGAGGTTGGAATACAACACGAACTGGTCGGGCGAGGTGACCGGCAGCATCCGGGCCTCGTTGTAGGACGTGGCCACCTCGCCGTTGTAGCGGTAGCCGGTGGTGTGTCGAATCCGCAGGCGCTTCACGAGGCCTCCCCCGTCCAGGTCGGGACCGCGCTGGTCGGGAAGTACCGTTGCCCGATCGATTCAGAGGCGGTGCTGGTGGCGTCCTGCACCATGTCCATGTGTTTCGGCAGGTCGTTCAGGATTTCCATGATCGGCCGGTACTCGAGTTGGCTGCGAATCTGGCCGAGGATCCGCTGCGACGAATCGGACACTCCGACCCGGTCGGTGCGCGGCTCGAGTTCTTGCAGGCACTGCTCGGCGCGGGAGATCGAGAAGACGATCGAGCGGGGGAACAGGCGGTCGAGCAACAGGAATTCGGCGGCGTTCCGGGCCGACGGCACACCCCGGTAGGTGCGCAGGTACGACTCGTAGGCCCCGCAGGAGCGCAGGATCGTTGTCCACGACGGCCCGCTGTTCTCGGTCAGCGACCGGGTGGCGAGCAGCCGGGCGGTCATGTCCGCCTGTTCGAGGCTGCGACCGAGGGTGAAGAAGTGCCAGGCGTCGTCACGGCTGGCACTGGACTCCACGATGCCGACGGCGAGCGCGGCACGTTCCCGCACCCAGCCGAAGAAATCGTGGGTCTTGGCGCTGGCGATGTTCTTCGGCATTTTCGTGTAGGTCGTGTTCAGGCACTCCCACAGCTCGGTGGAGACGATCTCCCGGGCCCGGCGGGCGTTCTCCCGGGCGGCGCCGAGCGAGTACGCGATCGAGGCCGGGTGGGTGCGGTCGGCGGCGAGGGTCGCGAGCACGTCCTTGCGGGTGAGGTCGCGGTTCGGCGGCACCGGGCTGCCCATCAGGTGCAGCAGCGACCGGCAGGCGAGGTTCTCCTCGATCCACGGGTCTTCGAGCAGCAGCTGCAGGTGCACATCCAGGATGCGCGCGGTGCCGTCGCTGCGTTCGATGTAACGGCCGATCCAGAACAGGCTCTCGGCGATGCGGCTCAGCATGCGAGGGCCCCTTCGGTCGGTGTGGCGTTCTGCTGTTGCTGCTGCTGTTCCTGATCCTGATCGCCGCCCGGCGGGATGTCCTGCGGGGAATGGTCCACGCTGCGGGCCGTGATGATCGAGATCGACTGGGTATTCGCGGCCTGGTCGGCCACCAGCCCCTGGATGTTGTGCGACGAGGAGCGGGAGTGGAAGTCGGGTTCGAGCCCGATCACCCAGGTGTCCTTGGAGCCGCCGCCCTGGCTGGAGTTGACCACCAGCTCGCCCTCGGGCAGCGCCACCCGGGTGAGGCCGCCGGGCAGCACCCAGACATCCGAGCCGTCGTTCACGGCAAACGGGCGGAGGTCAGCGTGCCGCGGGCGCATGCCGTCTTCGACCAGGGTCGGGATGGTCGACAGTTGCACCACGGGTTGCGCGATCCAGCCGCGCGGGTCCTTGAGCAGCTGCTGACGCAAGGTTTCCAGCTCGTCCTTCGACGCCGCGGGCCCCACCACGAGGCCCTTGCCGCCGGAGCCGTCGACGGGTTTGACGACGAGCTCGTCAAGCCGGTCGAGCACCTCCTCCAGAGCGAGCGGGTCTTCGAGCCGCCAAGTGTCGACGTTGGGGATGATCGGATCCTCGCCCAGGTAGTACTTGATCAGTTCGGGCAGGTAGGTGTAGACGAGCTTGTCGTCGGCGACGCCGTTGCCCACCGCGTTGGCGATGGTCACGTTGCCCAGGCGCGCGGCCATCAGGATGCCCGGCGAGCCGAGCTGCGAATCGGCGCGGAACTGCAGTGGGTCGAGGAACTCGTCGTCGACCCGGCGGTAGATCACGTCGACCCGGGTGGGACCGGCCGTGGTGCGCATCCAGACCCGCCCGCCGGAGCAGAACAGGTCACGGCCTTCGACCAGCTCGACGCCCATCAGGCGGGCAAGGAGGGTGTGTTCGAAGTAGGCCGAGTTGAACACCCCGGGGGTGAGCACGACGATGTTCGGGTCGTCGACACCGGCCGGGGCGGAGGCTCGCAGGGCCTGCAGCAGCTTGTTCGGGTAGTCGCCGACCGGCCGTACCCGCATGGAGACGAACAGTTCCGGCAACGTCTGGGCCATCACTCGGCGGTTGGAGATGACGTAGCTGACCCCGCTGGGCACCCGCACATTGTCTTCGAGCACCCGCCAGGCGCCCACCTCGTCGCGGATCAGGTCGATGCCGGACACCTGGATGCGCACATTGTTGGCTGAAACGATGCCGGCCGCCTGGCGGTGGAAGTGCTTGGAGGAGGTGATCAGGCCGGCCGGAATGACGCCGTCGCGCACGGCGGCCTGTGGGCCGTAGATGTCGGCCAGGAACGCCTCCAGCGCGAGCACGCGCTGCTTGATCCCGGCCTCCACGCTGACCCACTCGGGTTGCTCGATCACGCGGGGCACGGCGTCGAGCGGGAACGGCCGTTCCTCGCCGGCAAAGTCGAACGTCACCCCCTGCGCCAAGTACGAGCTGGCCAGGGCGTCGGTGCGGCCGCGGAGTTCTTCCTGGGTCATCTTGGCAAGAGCGCTATAGACGTCCTTGTACGCTGCGCGCGCCTCGGACGGAGACAACGACGACGGATCCGGGAACATCTCGTCCCAGGCCGAAGCCTGCCCCCGCTCGCAGGGCGGTGCGGAGGTAGCGCCATAGCCGCTGAAGAGGTCAACCATGTCTGGATGCTAGTCGCCCGGTGTTGCCGGTTTGTTTCCGGCCCCCGGCGTGCCGCGGCATCGCGCCTCTCGTTCGCACGCGCTGAGGTTTATGCATACAAAATCGGGGATTTACCACGCACGATCCGGGCGATATCCTGACAACACCGACTAGATCTGCTGATCTTGCATACAGTCGGCGTATCACCGCTGGCTGACTCCCAGTTTTCAATCGAACACATTCGTCACGATCAGATCCGAGCATGCATGCGCGCTGTTGCAGGAACCCGCTGGCTCGGAGTGGTGATCCTCCTGTCGCTGGCAGGTAGCGGCGTGATCCTCATCAGCAGGCTTTCCGACCCAGACGACGCGCTGCTCCACCTGCTCCTCACCCAGCTTCCGATCACGGCCACCGCCGCTGCGGCCACCCCGGTACTGTCCGCCGTACTCGGCGTCGGCCTCGGGCTGGTGACGGCCCACCGCGGCGGATGGGTCGACCAGACCATGCGCGCCCTGGTGATCACCGGCCTCGGCCTGTGCCTGGGCTGGGCGGTTCTGCTGGGCGGGTTCTGGGTCGCCCTGCACTCCGAGCTGATGTCGATGCTCGCTGACGAACGCACCGCCGTGGCCCGCATCGCTCTACTCAGCACGCTTCTGCTGCCCGTGACCGCCGTGCTCCTCGGGGCGGCGCTGGCCATCTCCGTGCACGTGCGGAGCGCCGCCCGTGCCGTGTCGCTCGAGGGGTTCGTACGCACCGCCAGACTCCGCGGACTGCCGACCACCGGAATGGTCATGCGCCGCGTGCTGCGTCGCACCCTGCCTGCCATACTCACCGTGCTCGCGGCGGAGCTCATCGTGATCTACTGCGAGGCCCTGATCGTGCAGGCGGTGTACACCCGGGCATCCCTCCCGGACGACCTGCCGTTGCTTCCCGCCGGGAGCCTGCCCGTCGTGCTCGGTTGCGCGGTTGCCGCCGCGATCGGGATCCTCGTGGTCGCACTCGCTACCGCGACGGGGCGGGGCCTCGCGCCGGTCGATGGCTGGCGGACCGGTCCGGGTGGCCGCGGTGAGCACCCGGTGCCGGCGATGAGCCTGCCGTCCACCGGCTTCCGGTCGGCGGATCTGCTCGACATTCGTGACCTGCGCATCCACCAGGCGCCGGAGCAGCCCTGGGCAGAGGAACCGCACCCGGCCGGGCCCGGCGATGCCATCAACCTCACGGTCGCCCGGGGTGAGGCCGTGGCCATCATCGGCGACCACTCCTCCGGAGCCGGCCAGCTCTGCCGGGCCATCGTGGGCCTCCTCCCCGCCCGCACCCCGGTGCGGAGCGGGTCGATCCTCTTCGACGGTCGCGAGCTCGTCGGGCTGCCCGAACGCGAGTTCCGGCGCCTGCGCGGGGCGAAGATCGGCATTCTCGACTCACCGTCCAGCCATCGCCTCGACCCGCGGGTGCGCGTGGGCAAGACGCTCACCGGCATCCTGGCCGCGCGGTCAGGCGCGAGCAGATCCGGTGCCCGTGAGGCGGCGCTCCAGTTGCTCAGGCGGGTCGGCATCGACACCGTCGAGGATGTCTTCACCGCGTATCCGCATCAGCTGTCGGCCGAGACTGCTGGGCGGGTGTTGCTGGCCGGCGCGATCGGCGCGGAACCGGAGCTGCTCATCGCGTTCGAGCCCACCCTGGGGTTCGACGCTGCGGCCGAGACCCAGGTGCTCGACCTGCTGCACGATCTGCACCATGAGCGCGGCTTCACCCTCATCGTGATCTCGACCCGGATGGAGGTGGTCGCGCGGTGCGAGCGGGTGGCGGTGATGCGCGCCGGCACCATCGTTGAACACGCCTCGGCCACCGACCTGCTCACCAATCCGCAGCATCCGCACTCGCAGTATCTGCTGACGGGCCCGATGACCCTTCCGGTCTCGTTCGACGACTGAGCGCGACGGGGTCAGCCCTCGGCGACCGCGTTGCGGGCGGCGAGGACATGCGAGCGCATCGCCACCTCGGCCCAGAGGCTGTCGCCGGAGCGAAGTGCCGTGAGGATGTCACGGTGTTGGTGGTTGCTCCGAGCCCGGAACTGCACGCCGTCCCGGCGGAAGGCCTCAGCCATCAACGGCACCCGGGCCACGGAAGAGGTCAACGTGATCAGCTGCGCGCTCCGGGACGCCGACACCACGATCCGGTGGAACTCGGCGTTGAGCCGGCCCAGCTCAGTGACGCCGTCAGGGTCGGTCGCCGCCACCACCGGCTCCATGGCGTCGATGAGGTCGCTGAGCTGGTCGAGTTCGGCGACGGTGATACGGGTCGCGGCCAGGCCCGCGGCCCGGCTTTCCAGGGCGGCCCGCACAATATAGGTTTCCCGCACCTGCTCGAGCGACCACTCCACGACGGTCGCTCCGCGGTTGGGCACGAACGACACCAGCCCGGCCTCATCGAGGCGTCGCAGAGCTTCCCGCACCGGCGTGCGGCTCACGCCGAGCTCTTCGGCTAGGGCCTGTTCGCGGAGAACCGCGTTGGCGCCCAGCTCTCCAGAGAGGATGCGCGCGCGCAGGGTCAGGTAGACGGTTTCACCACCGGTAGACGCCACAGTGCCTCTCCCTCCCCCACGGGCACCCCACCCGTTGCTCGAGCTTTACACACTACCGAGCCGAACGGGCCCACTCGGGCCCAATCGGGCGCCGCGGCCCCGTGGACTGGGGGTCGCGTCCTGGGGCTGCTCGTCACGGTGGGCACACGAAAAGGGGCCCGTCGTGTGACGGGCCCCTTGACTGTTTCGTGCTGCGAACAGCGGTCTACTTAGATGCTGTTGACGTCCAGCGGGATGCCAGGACCGAACGTGGTCGAGACGGCGCCCTTGGTGATGTAGCGGCCCTTGGAGGAGCTCGGCTTGAGGCGAACGATCTCCTCGAGTGCTGCACCGATGTTCTCGTTGAGCTGGTCGGCCGAGAACGAAGCCTTGCCAACGACGAAGTGCACGTTGGAGTGCTTGTCGACGCGGAATTCGATCTTTCCGCCCTTGATGTCGGACACGGCCTTGGCGACGTCAGGCGTCACGGTTCCGGTCTTCGGGTTGGGCATGAGACCGCGCGGGCCGAGGACCTTACCGAGACGACCGACCTTGCCCATGAGCTCGGGGGTCGAGACGGCGGAGTCGAACGAGGTGTAGCCAGCGGCTACCTTCTCGATGAGCTCGTCGCCACCGACCTCGTCGGCGCCGGCAGCGATTGCTGCCTCAGCCGCGGGGCCCGTTGCGAAGACGATGACGCGGGCGGTCTTGCCGGTACCGTGAGGAAGAATCACGGTGCCGCGGACCATCTGGTCTGCCTTGCGCGGGTCGACGCCGAGCTTGAGCGCGACCTCGACGGTGGAGTTGAACTTGACGGAACCGGTCTCGCGAGCGAGGGTGACGGCTTCGGTGGGGGTGTAGAACTTATCGGCTTCGATCTTCTCGACCGCAGCGCGGTAGGCCTTTGACTTGGGTGCCATTTTGAATCTCCTGTAGATGCATGTGCTGAGAGCGTGGTTTTCGTGAGCCTGGCTGGCTCTTCCACTTGGTGCCTGTCGGCAGGTCAGAAAGACCATGCCTGTCGGCTAAGTGTTCGACGAATCGAACGAGAGGGTATTAGCCCTCGACCGTGATGCCCATGGAGCGAGCGGTTCCGGCGATGATCTTCGACGCGGCGTCGAGGTCATTGGCGTTGAGGTCAACCATCTTGGCCTCGGCGATTTCGCGAACCTGCGCCTTGGTGAGCTTGGCAACCTTGACGGTGTGCGGGGTTCCGCTGCCCTTGGCGACTCCAGCGGCCTTCTTGATGAGCTCCGCTGCGGGCGGGGTCTTCAGGATGAACGTGAACGAACGGTCGTCGTACACGGTGATCTCAACCGGGATGACGTTGCCGCGCTGGGATTCGGTCTGGGCGTTGTAGGCCTTGCAGAATTCCATGATGTTCACGCCGTGCTGACCCAGCGCCGGCCCGATGGGGGGTGCGGGGTTGGCGGCGCCGGCCTTGATCTGAAGCTTGATCAGACCAGTAACCTTCTTCTTCGGTGCCATTGTTCTTCCTTCGTTATTGATGTTCGAGCGGCCGCGAAGGTCGCTCTCCCGGTGGCCCGGATGGGCCCCGGTGGTTCAAAGTCCTGCTGGCCGAAGCCGGGCAGAACCTAAAGCTTGGTGACCTGGTCGAAGCTGAGCTCGACCGGGGTCTCGCGCTCGAAGAGCGACACGAGCACGATGAGCTTGCCGCTCTCGGGCTTGATCTCGCTGATCGAACCGGGCAGGCCCGCGAACGAGCCTTCCTTGATCGTGATGGTCTCGCCGATTTCGTAGTCGATCTCGGCGGGCAGGACGCGCTGGGCGGCCTTGCCGGGCGCACCGGACTTGGTGACCGGAACATCCTTGATCTCAACGAGGCCCTTGAGCATGCCGAAGGCTTCTTCGAAACGCAGCGGGGTGGGGTTGTGCGCGTTGCCCACGAAGCCGGTGACCCCGGGGGTGTGGCGCACGACAGACCAGCTATCTTCGTTGAGGTCCATGCGCACCAGCACGTAGCCGGGAATGCGAACGCGGGTGACCATCTTGCGCTGGCCGTTCTTGATCTCGACGACGTCTTCCATCGGAACCTCGACCTGGTAGATGAAATCTTCCATGGCCATCGACTGCTTGCGGTTCTCGATGTTCGACTTCACGCGACGTTCGAAGCCGGCGTAGGAGTGGATGACGAACCACTTGCCGGGCTGGAACCGCAGTTCCTTGCGGAAAGCTTCGTACGGGTCTTCTTCTTCGGCCTCGGCGTCGGCGTCAACCTCGACGACGGATGCGTCGGCGACGGATGCGTCGGCGTCGGATGCGTCGGCGTCGCCGTCGATCTCTTCTTCGTCTTCGACGGCTTCGACGGCGGCCTCGGCCTCGTCGGCGGAGTCGATGTCGAGGGCGTCTTCGACGATGGCGTCGGCCTCGGGGTCGGTGGACTCGGCGAGGGCGTCGAGCGCGGCGTCGAGATCGTCTTCGATGTCGGCGTTCTCGTCTTCGACGTGCAGGGCTACCTGTTCGGCGGCTTCGACCGACGTTTCGTCGGCGGCGAGGGTGTTGCCCTCCTGCGCCTCATCGTCGTTGGCGGACTGCTCGGCGGCAGTGGCCCAGTCGACGTCGTCGCGATTGGTCTCAGTCACTAAATATCAATCCTTCTTCTATTGCGTGGGCGTGGGCCTGCACCGTGGTGCTCGCTCACCGATCCACGTTCATGATCAGTCTCGGTGCCGCTTCCGCGGCACGGGTCAACTGGGAGTGCCGAATACGTACGTGACGACGAGCGCGAACACCCAGTCGAGTGCCGATACCAGCGCCATCATGATCACGACGAAAATCAGAACCACTCCGGTGTAGCTGAGCAGTTCCTTGCGGGTCGGGGTGACGACCTTGCGGAGTTCGGCCAGGACCTGCTTGATAAACAGGGACACTCGAGCGAATGGACCGCGCTTTGATTCGCGGGCCACTCTGGCGTCGGCGACGATTTCCTCGCTGGGTTCGTCGATAACTTTTCGGGCCACCTGTTACACCTTTCGTGGGCCGGCGGAAATACCACCGACTTGCAGGGCGGACAGGACTCGAACCTGCAACCTGCGGTTTTGGAGACCGCTGCTCTACCAATTGAGCCACCACCCTATGAAGTTAGAAACTCCAGGAAGTTCTACCCTCCCATGCCCTGGCGTCGATCCTGGTGCCGCACCGAGGATTAACAGCGAACGTTAACCGCATCGGGTGACCAAAATTGGCGCAAAAAAGCATGGCAGAATTCAACTACCGGATCAAGTCTAGGTGACGATTGGGGCACTGTAAAGCCAGCGGGGTTCCCCGGGCCTCGTGCGCACCACTGTGCCGGGGCCGGACCTCCCCGTATGCTCGAAGCGTGGCACACGACATCAAACGGATATCCACCCGAATCGGCTCCATTGCGGAGTCCGCGACCCTCAAAGTCGACGGCAAGGCGAAGGCCCTGCAGGCGGCCGGCCGGCCGGTGATCAGCTTCGCCGCCGGAGAACCCGACTTCCCCACGCCGGCGCACATCGTCGAGGCGGCCTCTGCCGCCGTGCTCGACCCGAAGAACCACCGGTACACGCCGGCGGCCGGGCTGCCGGAGCTGCGCGAAGCCATCGCCGCGAAGACCCTGCGCGACAGCGGCCTGGCCGTTCCGCCGTCACGCGTGCTCGTCACCAATGGCGGCAAGCAGGCCGTGTACCAGGCCTTCGCCACCGTGCTCGACCCGGGCGACGAAGTGCTGCTGCCCGCGCCGTACTGGACCACGTATCCCGAGGCCATCCGGCTGGCCGGCGGAGTTCCGGTCGAGGTTTTCGCCGGCAGCGACCAGGGCTACCTGGTCACGGTGGAGCAGCTCGAGGCCGCGCGCACCGAGAAGACCAAGGTGCTGCTCTTCGTCTCCCCGTCCAACCCCACCGGCGCCGTCTATTCCGAGGCTGAGACCCTCGCCATCGGCCAGTGGGCAGAGGAACACGGCCTCTGGGTGATCAGTGACGAGATCTACCAGAACCTCACCTACGACGGGGTGCGCGCGGTCTCGATTGTCGAGGCCGTTCCGGCGCTGGCCGACCGCACCATCCTGGTCAACGGCGTTGCCAAGACCTACGCCATGACGGGGTGGCGCCTGGGCTGGATGGTGGGACCGCAGGATGCGATCACGGCCGCGGCCAACCTGCAGTCGCACCTCACCTCGAACGTGTCGAACATCTCCCAGCGCGCCGGCATTGCGGCGCTGAACGGACCCCAGGACGACGCCGAGGCCATGCGGCTCGCCTTCGACCGTCGCCGCAAGCTGATCGTCTCCGAGCTGAACAAGATCCCCGGCATTCTCACGCCGACCCCGCAGGGGGCGTTCTACGTCTACCCGGATGTCACCGGCCTGCTCGGCCGCACCTGGAACGGTGTCACGCCGACCACCTCGCTCGAGCTGGCCGACCTGATCCTCGACCAGGCCGAGGTGGCCGCGGTTCCCGGCGAGGCCTTCGGCCCGAGCGGCTTCCTGCGGCTCTCATACGCGCTCGGCGACGATGCCCTCCTCGAGGGCGTTCAGCGCCTGCAAAAGCTGTTCTCCTAACCCGCGAGCCGTGAGCTAAGCACCGATCCCGGCGGGATTTGGGTGCTTTACTCACAGCTCGCGGGCCGGGCGGCTACTCGAAAACGACGGCGAGGGCTTCGCCGAGGTCGGCGAACGGGCTGTTCCCGGCTTCGACCAGTGCGCTCGGGCAGCTCACGACGTAGTACATGAACGATTCGGCTTGCGGCATGGCCCTGGCCCCGACCTGGTTCGTGTAGTCCTGGCCGTCCTGCGGGTTGACGTAATCGACCCGGCTGGTGGCGAACTCGATCCTGTCCTCCGACCCGGCCTGGGTCAGGGCGATGTCGGCGCTGCCGAGTGCGCCGACAACGGCCGCCTCGTCCACGCTGTCCACCATCTGCTGCGTGAGGGCGGCGATGCTCGCCTCGGTGTCGCTGCGGTCGTCGGTCGCGTCGAGGTCGTACGGAGGCTGCTTGTTCTGCGACGACGTGAAGAGGCAGCCGAGCTCGTCGTTCTGAGCCTGGTTGACGCCCTGCTGGTCGAAGACGGTGATCTCCCAGCCGTCCTCGAGCGGGAATCGCCAGATCGGGAAAGACGTTCCCACGTCGACGTAGTCATCGAGGCTGGTCACTCCGGTCGGCACTGCGCCGCCCGTTGCGGGTTCCTCCGTTGGCATCGCGGTGGCGGTGGGATCCGCGGTCTCTGGGGCGGTGGCGGTGGGAGCCGCAAGCGGTTCCTCGGTCACGGTCGGGCTCGTGATGCCGCCCAGCACCGAGTTGACCACAATCACGGCCACCACGACGATGCCGACCAGGAGCACGGCGGCGCCGGCGATGAGCGCCCAGGCCCAGCCGGGCAGGCCGCCGCGGCGCGGTGGCGGTGTCGGTCCGGCGGCCGGGGGGCCGCTGGGCGGGCCGGGAGGTGTGGCTGCTGCAGGCGCGAACGCTGCGGCGGGAACCGGCGGAGCCACCGGCGCGCTCGGCGTGGCCGGTTCGGCCGGGTCATTCGGCGGCGTCGGGGCCGTCGGTTCGGTCGGTTCGGTCGTCATGTTTCCCCCATTTAGTTGTTGTCGAACTTTAGCGAGTCCACCGACCGGTGGATACCCGAGTCGGCCAGAAGGGTGTTGCCCAGGCAGGCTCCGGGGACGAGTCTGATGTCATGACAACTTCCACTCCGGCCGTGCGCGTGGCGCGGCTGAGCAAGTCCTACGGTGACTTCGATGCCGTCTCCGACATCAGCTTCGACATCATGCCCGGTGAGACCTTCGCACTGCTCGGACCGAACGGGGCCGGCAAGAGCAGCACCATCGAAATCCTGGAAGGCTACCGCGATCGCTCCGAAGGCGACATCACGGTGCTCGGCGTCGACCCGCAGCACGGCGGCCTGGACTGGAAGGCCCGCATCGGCATTGTGCTGCAGTCCAGCGGGGAGAGCGGCAATGCCACGGTGGTCGAGCAGTTGCGCCACTTCGCCGGCCTGTATCCCAACCCCCGCCCGGTCGACGAGGTGATCGCTGCCGTCGGGCTCGAGGCCAAGGCCAAGACCCGCATCCACAAGCTCTCCGGTGGCCAACAGCGCCGGGTGGATGTCGCGCTCGGCATCATCGGACGGCCGGAACTCCTCTTCCTTGACGAACCGACCACGGGCTTCGACCCCGAGGCGCGGCATCAGTTCTGGGACCTCATCCGGTCGCTCAAGGCCGAGGGCACCACCATCCTGCTCACCACCCACAATCTCGACGAGGCGGCAGAACTCAGCGACCGGGCCGGCATCATCGTGGGCGGCCAGCTCATCGACATCGGCGCCATCGGCGAACTCGGCGGCCCAGCCGCCCGCACCCCGATGGTGCGTTGGCGCGACGCCTCCGGAGCGCGGCACGAGACGCGCACCGACAGCCCCGCCCGGCTGGTGGCCGAACTGGCCGCAGACGCGGGCGGAGAACCGGCAGAACTGCAGGTCATCCGTCCCAGCCTCGAAGACATCTACCTGGGCCTGGTGCGTCGGCACGCCGCGACCACCAGCAACCCCGAGAACGCGGAGGTGCTCGCATGAGCTCGACCCTGTCCCCCCAGCCGGTACGCGCCCGCACGGCCCGGCACGGCATTCTGAGCCTCGGGCTGTCCCGGATCGGTTTCGAGATCAAGCTCTACTTCCGCTCCACCGACACGGTCTTCTTCACCTTTTTGTTCCCGTTCATCATGCTCGGCATCTTCACGGCCGCGTTCTCGGCCCAGGGCAACATCGGCACCAACCCAGACGGCTCCGGCGGCATCAGCGTCGGCGCCTATTACCTGCCCGGCATGCTGGCCGCCGGCATGCTCCTCTCCGGCCTGCAGAACCTGGCCATCGATATCGCCGGCGAGAAGGGCGACGGCACCCTCAAACGCCTCGGCGGCACTCCGCTGTCGCCGCTGAGCTACTTCATCGGCAAGATCGGGCAGGTGCTCGTCACGGGCATCCTGCAGGCCGTGCTGCTGCTGATCGTGGCCAGGTTCGTCTTCAACATCGCGCTGCCCACCGACCCGGAGAAGTGGCTCACCTTCGCCTGGGTGTTCCTGCTCGGCGTGATCACCTGCGCGTTCTTGGGCATCGCGCTCTCCGCCCTGCCGCGGTCCGGCCGGAGCGCGTCGGCCGTGGTGATCCCGATTGTGCTGGTGCTGCAGTTCATCTCGGGTGTCTATCTGCAGTTCAATGCCCTGCCCGAGTGGATGCAGAACATTGCCGGGCTGTTCCCGCTCAAGTGGATGGCGCAGGGCATGCGGGCGGTGTTCCTGCCGGAGACGTTCGCCGCCCAGGAGCAGAACGGCGCCTGGGAGCTCGGCCTGGTGGCGCTCGCCCTGCTGATCTGGCTGGTGGTGGGCCTGGTCGGCAGTCGCCTCAGCTTCCGCTGGATCCGCAAGGACGCCTGATGCGCCGGCCGTCCCTGCCGCAGGTCCCCGCTGCGGCATGGGATGCTTGGCGCATGAATGCCAGACGGTGGTGGGACCTGATCGTGGCCGGATCCCTGACCGTCCTGGCCGCCATCGCGCTGGAAGGCTCGGACACGCATATTGTGAGCGCCACCGGCGCGGTACTGTCACTGGCGGCGGTCGGGGTGGCCTACATCATCTGGGGCAGGCGGATGCTGCGACCCCGACCCGTACCCGGCGATCGCGGATCGTCCGGATTCGATCACGTGACGTACCCCGGCTCCGCCCGGATGTTGCGTATCACCCTCATCGTCGGCTGCGGTGTCGCCACAGCGTTTGATCCGAGCATGGCCACCCTCCAGACGCTGGCCTTCCCGCTGATCTGGGCCCTGGCCGACTCGTTCCGCCACGCCATCCTGCTCAGCGCGGCCTTGACCGTCGTGACCGGTCTGGGGCTCTGGGTCAATGGTGGGCGCACACCGGACGCCGCTGCCCAGGCCGTGGCCATCGAGACGATCTCATTCGTGTTCGCCCTGGCCATGGGCACCTGGATCACGCGCATCGCCACCGCCGGTGCCGAGCAGCGCCGGCTGGTGGAGAAGCTCACCCTGGCCCAGGACGAACTCGCCCTGTTGCACCGGGATGCCGGCAGCGCGAGCGAGAGGGAGCGCCTCGCCCGCGAGATCCACGACACCATCGCGCAGAGCCTGACCAGCCTGGTCATGCTCGCTCAGCGCACTCGCCGCGAACTCGACGCCCTGCCTGTCGACACATCCGTAGCCGCAGACAGCGTCGACCTCATCGAGGCCACCGGCCGAGACGCCCTGGCCGAGGCGCGCGCCCTGGTGGCCTCCATGGCGCCACCCCGGGTGGGCGACGGTGACCTGGCGCACACCCTGACCCGGTTGGCAGAACGCTTCGAACGAGAAACCAGGATCCAGGTGCACCTCGACCTTGACGGACTCGGCAACGCCGGAACCAGCGCGGCGCCCGTGCTCGACCGTGCCTTGGAGGTCGTGCTGCTGCGCTGCGTGCAGGAAGGCCTGGCCAACGTGCGCAAGCACTCCCGCGCCGGGACCGCCCGGATCGGCATCGAGCGGACCGGCCGTGACATCGTGCTCACCGTCGCCGACAACGGCCGTGGACTGGGCGACTACACCCCCACCACCGAACAGGGCTTCGGCCTGGCCGGGATGCGTGACAGGCTCGCCCTCGTCGGCGGGAGCCTCGAGGTCGCCACCGATGCTACCCCGCCGCGCACAGGCTCGATCGCCGTCGGCGAGACCCCGTCAGGAACCGGCCCGATCGCCGACGTCGCGGCCGAGGCCACCGCCGACGGGCACGGCACCACCCTCCGGGTCACTCTGCCGGTCTCCGCACCGGCCGTGGCGACGGCGCCGGCAGTGCCCACCGGCGCGGCAGCCCGATGATCCGGGTGCTGGTGGCTGACGACCATCCGATCGTGCGCAGCGGCATTGTGGGTCTGCTCGGCGTCGCGGACGACATCGAGGTGGTCGGGGAGGCTGCCGACGGCGCCGCCGCCGTGCTCCTGGCGGCAGAGCTGCGGCCCAACCTGGTGCTGATGGACCTGCGGATGCCGCACCTCGACGGCGCTGCCGCCACCGCCGCGATCCTGGCGGAGAACCCGGCGACCCGGGTGCTGATCCTCACCACCTACGAGACCGACGACCAGATCCTCGGCGCCATTGCCGCCGGCGCCAGCGGCTACCTGCTCAAAGCGGCTCCGCAGGCCGAGATCATCGAGGGCGTGCGCTCGGTGGCCGGCGGCCAGACCGTGTTGGCGCCCGTGATCGCCGCCCGGCTGGTGCAGCGGGTACGGGCTGATGCGGCACCGGCACCGCGGCTATCGGCTCGGGAACTCGACGTGCTGCGCCTGGTCGCAGCGGGCGAGAGCAACCCGCAAATCGCCCGCTCGCTGTTCATCGGTGAGGCCACGGTGAAGACCCACCTGCTGCACGTCTTCGACAAGCTCGGCGTGAGCGACCGCACCCGTGCCGTCACCCTGGCGATGGAACTGCGCCTGCTCTAGCTCGCACCGCCTGCCTCGCCCTCTCTCGCCAACACCCCCTCTCGCGAGAGGGCACTTGAGGTCAGTTGGGAGGCACCAGAACTAGCCCCAACTGCCCTCTCGGCGGGAGGGCGGGAGGCCTGGAGGGCTGCCGGGTTAGAGGAGGGAGAAGCCCACGAAGACGGGCTCCGGCTGCAGGATGACACCGAAGTCGGCCTGCACCCGCTGCTGCACGAACCGGGCGAGCTGGCCGATCTCGTCGGCGGTGGCGCCGCCCCGGTTGGTGATGGCCAGAGTGTGCTTGCTCGAAATGGCGGCGTTCGAGCCGGGCAGCCGGAACCCGCGACGGATGCCGGAGTTCTCGATCAGCCAGGCGGCGCTGAGCTTCACCGTGCGCAGCACCTCGGCACCGGGCACGGGCCCAACCCCGGCGTACTCGTCGAGCGGGATCACTCGGTCGGGCAGCTCCACGTCGGCCTGCTTCCAGCGCGGCGCCTCCGCGGGCAGGGTGCGGGCGAAGCTCTCGGTCACGATCGGGTTGGTGAAGAACGACCCGGCGCTGAACGTGTCGGGGTCGCTCGCATCGAGCACCATGCCTTTGCCGGCCCGCAGGCCGAGCACGCTCGCTCGCAGCTCGGTCAACGGCACTCGATCTCCCAGCTGTACGCCCAGAGCCTGGGCGAGCTGCGGGTAGTTCACCGGCAGGCTCTGTGCACTGCCGAGTACCGCGGCCTGCGCCGACATGTCACGCAGTTCGAGTTCGATGGCCAGCACCAGCCCGCGCCGGCCCTGCTTGAGCACGGAGGTGCGGTAGCCGAGTCCCAGGTCCGCGGCGGAGAGATGCTCGACCTCGCCGGTCTCGTAGTCCAGGAAGTCGATCGCGGACAGACTCTGCGCCAGCTCTTGACCGTATGCGCCGATGTTCTGCACCGGGGCGGCGCCGCTGGTGCCGGGGATGCCGGAGAGCGCTTCGATACCCGCCCAGCCGTTGGCCACGGTGAGGGCCACCAGTTCGTCCCACGGTTCTCCGGCCTGCACCCGGATGCGCACGCTCTGCCCGTTGGGGCCGTCGGTCTCCGGCTCGGTCGGGGCCGGCAGAACCTGCACGCCGCGGGTGCGCACCAGGATGACGGTGCCGTCGAAGCCGTCGTCGGCGGCGACGGTGTTCGAGCCGCCACCGAGAAGCATCCAGGGCTCGTCGGATGCCCACGCCTCACGGGTCGCGTCGATCAGGCCGGCCTCATCGGCGGGCTCGACGAGGCGCGCCGGGGCGCCGCCGACCTTGAGGGTCGTGAGGAGCGAGAAATTCACCGGTTCAGACACGGCCGCCTCAGACGAGCGAGACGCGTGCCTGCGCCTTGCCGAGCACGGTCACCGAATTGAAGGTGACCGTGAGGTCGATCCGGGCAATGCCGGCCTCCGCGTCGAGAGCGCCCACCTTGGCCACCACGGTGACGACGGCACCGAGGTCGGGGTCGACGGGAACGGGCCGGGTGAAACGCACCTGGTAGTCGACCACCCTGGCGGGGTCGCCGGCCCAATCCACGACGGGCTGGATGGCCAGGCCCATGGTGAGCATGCCGTGCGCGAGAACGCCGGGCAGGCCGACGGCCTCGGCCACGTCGTCGCGGTAGTGGATCGGGTTGAAGTCGCCGGATGCGCCGGCGTAACGCACGAGCGAGTCCCGGGTGAGGGGGAAGCTGCTTTCGGCGACGATGTCGCCGACGGTCAGGCCGTCGAGGGCCGGGATGCTGATGCTGGTCATTCGTCTCCCCTGACGACAAGGGTGGAGGTGGCGGTGACCACGTGGGCACCGGTCGCATCGACCACGACGGACTCGGCCGTGACCATGGAGTGGCCGCCGAGGCTCTTCACGCTGGCGACGGTGAGCGTGGCGGTGAGCTCGTCACCGGCCACGATCGGCCGGCTGTAGCTGAAGCGCTGGTCGCCGTGCACGACCCGGGTGAAGTCGATACCGGCGTCGGGTTCGGCGAGGAGCTGGGCGAGGGTCGCTTCCTGCACCACGACGGCGAAGGTGGGCGGCGCGACGACATCGCTGTGCCCGGCGGCACGCGCGGCTTCGGGGTCGAAGTTGATCGGGTTGGTCGCAAAGACGGCGCGCGCGAACTCGCGCACCTTCTCCCGGCCGACGAGATACGGCGGCACGGCGGGAAAGACCCGGCCCTGGATTGCTGGATTCACGGACACGTACCGAGTGTACTTGCGCCGGTCAAGGGAGCAGAATTGTTCGCCCCCGCCGCCTGGTGCACACTTGGTCCAGTGGATTATCTTGTTGTCGCTTTAGCCTCCATTGAGGTCGCTCCCCTGCTCACCGGGCTCCGCCAGGAGTACGAGACCCGTTACGGCCCCGGTGCCGGCGACTCCGTGCTCGATGTCGAGGCCGCCGAGTTCGACGCCCCCACCGGGGCGTTCCTCGTTCTGGTCGATGACGGCACCACCGTCGCCGGCGGTGGCCTGCGTCGCATCGACGACGAGACCGTCGAGGTCAAGCGCATGTGGACCAACCCCGACTACCGCCGCCAGGGCCACGCCAGTCGCCTGTTGCGCGAGCTGGCCGGCCTGGCTGAGCAACTGGGCTACCGGCGGGTGCGGCTGGAGACGGGTTACGCCCAGCCAGAGGCGCTGGCCATGTACCGTCGGCTGGGATTCTCCGAGATCGACAGTTTCGGCCCCTACGAGGGTGCGACGGCGTTCGAACTCGACCTTGCGACGGAAGCACGAACGCCCCGCCACTGACTCGAGATCCCACGAACCGTGAGAAAAGCACCAGGATGCGCGATTTTTCGGGGCTTTTCTCACGGTTCGCGGGGCCGGGAACCTAGACGGACGGGATGACCAGTCCGCCCCAGGTGTCTTCCATGTACGCCGCGGTCTCGTCGGAGAGCAGCAGTTCCTTGAGCTTGACGATGCGCGGGTCGTTCTCGAGTTCGGGCGTGGTGGCCAGAACGTTGGCGTACTGGCTGTCCTTGCCCTCGATCAGGATGGCCTGGTCGGCGGTGAGACCGGCCGGGAGCGCGAACGAGATGGTGACGAAGGCGGCGTCCACGTCCTGCACGGCCTGCGGCAGGGTGGCGTTCTCGATCTCCTGGAACTCGTACTTGTTCGGGTTCTCGGTGATGTCGGCGAGCGAGGTGGGCTCATCCGTCGTCTCGATCAGGCCTTCGCCGGCGAGGATCTTCAGGGCGCGGCCCTCGTTGGTCGGGTCGTTCGGGATGGCGATGGTGGCGCCGTCCTTGAGGTCGTCCAACGACGTCACGGTGTCGCTGTAGAACGCGGCGCTGGGCAGGTAGATCTCGCCCACACTGACCAGGTCGTCGCCGGCCTGCGTGTTGTAGGTCTCCAGGAAGGTGGAGTTCTGGAACAGGTTCGCGTCGATCGAACCGTCGGACACCGCAACGTTCGGGGTGTTGTAGTCGGTGAACTCCTGGAACTTGATGTCCAGGCCGGCGTCGGCCGCGAGGTTGTCCTGCACGAACTTGAGGATGTCGCCGGCCGGCGTGGCCAGGGCGCCCACGGTGATCGTGCCGAGGTCGTCGCCGGCCGCGGCGGGCGTGGCGGCAGGCTCTTCCGCCGAGCCGGCGCACGCGGTGAGGGCGAACAGGGCGGAGATGGCAACGGCGGCACCAGCAAGGCGCGTGCTGCGGGAGGTGAACTGCATGGGGTGTCTCTTCTCGTGTGGGTCGGGTGTGAGGTGGTGGCCGCGGCCGTCATGCTGACTCCGGCGCGGCCGGGTGGAGCGGGACCCGGCTGCCTAGACCGAACCGGCGGTGGCGCTCGCGCGGAGCGCCGCCGAGGTGGGTTCGGCCCGCTCGGGCCGGGACTTGTGGGCGAAACGCTTGGCCAGCATCGTGGCCAGGCCCTGCAGCACCATCACGATCACGAAGATCACGATGATCACGGCGACCATGTGGATGGTGCTGTAGCGCTGGTAGCCGTAGCGCACGGCCACGTCACCCAGGCCGCCGCCGGCGACAGTGCCGACCATGGCCGAGAAGTTGATGATGGACGTGACAGTGGTGGAGAGCCCCAGGATCATCGGCGACAGGGCTTCGGGCACCAGCACCTTCGACACGATCTGCCAACGGGTCGCGCCGAGCGATTCCGCGGCCTCGATCAGCCCGGTGTCCACCTCCTTGATCGCGATCTCCACCATGCGGGCGAAGAACGGGATCGCCACGACGGCCAGCGGCACGATCGCGGCCGTCGGGCCGATGAACGTGCCCACCACCAGCCGGGTGAACGGAATCAGGGCCACCATCAGGATGATGAACGGAACGCTGCGGCCGAGGTTGACCACGAACTCGAGCACCTTGTTGACCACCTGGCCGAGTCGGCGGGAACCGAACAACTTCTCGAACAGGCCGCCGGGCTCGGTGCCGACGAGCACGATGCCGAGCGGCAGGCCCACGATGATGGTGATGAGCAGCGCGACGCCCACCATGTAGAGGGTCTGGCCGGTGCCGACGAGCAGCACCTGGAACAGGCCGGACCAGAAGTCGGGTGCGGATGGATCGATCACGGTTACTCCCCCACGATTTCGACGAGCATGCCCTGGCTGCGGAGGTCTTCGATCGGGCGAAGGTTGGCCGAAGGGCTTCCGGGCAGTTGCAGTCGGGTGCGGCCGGCCTGGTTGCCGCCGATGGTTTCGATGGCCGCGCCGAGGATCGACACGTCCAGCCCATATGTACGGGCGAGTTGGGCGATGACCGGACGGTCGGCCGAGCCACCGCTGAAGGTGATGTCGATCACGGTGTCGCCTGCGGAGTGCGGGGCATCGCCGAGCGGAAAGAGTTCGTGCGCGAGCCGGGAGCCGGCAGTGGAGATCAGCGAGACGATCCGCCCCTGCTCCACGATCCGACCGTTCTCGATCAGGGCCGCAGAGTCGCAGATGCGCTTGATGACTTCCATCTCGTGCGTGATCAGGAGCACGGTCAGGCCGAGGTCGGCGTTGATCCGCTTGAACAGGTCGAGGATCGACCTGGTGGTCTCGGGGTCGAGTGCGCTGGTGGCCTCATCGGACAGCAACACCTTCGGCTTGCCGGCGAGCGCCCGGGCGATTCCCACCCGCTGCTTCTGCCCGCCGGAGAGCTCGGCCGGATAGGAACCGGCCTTGTCGGCCAGTCCGACGAGGTCGAGGATCTCGAGCGCACGTCGGCGACGTTCATCACCGTCGACGCCGATGATCTCCAGGCCCAGTTCGACATTGCCGCGCACTGTGCGGCCGGCGAGCAGGTTGAAGTGCTGGAACACCATGCCGATCTTGCGGCGGGCGCGAAGGAGTTCCGCAGGGCTCATGGCGGTGAGCTCGTCGCCGGCCACCGTCACAGTGCCGGAATCCGGCCGCTCGAGCAGGTTGACCGCCCGGATCAGCGTGCTCTTGCCTGCGCCGCTCTGGCCGATCACGCCGAATATCTCGCCCTCGGCCACCTCGAGTGAGACGTCTTGGAGGGCAGCGGTGACACTGGCGCCGGAGCGGAAGGTCTTGGAAACGTGCTGAACGGAGATCACAGTGGTCCTGAGGTGTCGGAGCGGCTCACTACCGCAGTCCTTCCGAGTGTGCCAATCGCGACGCCCACTACCTAATCACTGTGACGGAATGTGTCACGCGTCCGGATCCGGCCTCCCCGACCGTCCGGCAGCTCCGGATTCCTTGTGTCGACTGGCCTCTGCATTCGTCGGCGGCCAGCTGTGAGGGATAACGTGGACACGTTATGCATAACAAACTCAACCCCCACCCCGATCTTCCGATCGACCTGCCCACTGCCGAACGCCTCGCCAAGGCCGTCGAGCACTACGGCGAGTCCGTCGTCGTCGACCATTCCGTCGCCCTGATGCGCGGTAAGAACGCCGGCAAGGACTTCCTTCTCTACGTGGGCGGCCGGCACGCGCTCGGCATCCTCGAGGGCGCCCCGGCGCTGTACTGGCCCGAGCTGTGGGGTGCCCGCGCCCTGCTGCACGTCTGGAACGACTCCGCCGCGCCCTATGTCGTCGTCGGCCTCAACAACGAGGCCTGGCGCATCCGCGAGATGTGCGCGAAGGTCGTCATGCTCCGGAAGCTCGATGTTGCGCCCAAGCTCGTGAAGGCCACCACCGACGAGGTGCCCCGCGTGCGCGTCGCGGCCCTTAACGCCCTCGCCCTGCAGGGCCGGGAGCAGGACATCCCCACCATTGCCGTGCGCCTGCGCGACCCCGACAAAGATGTGCGCCGCGCCGCCCAGCAGGCCCGCGACTCCATCATGACCCGGCTCAACCTCTCCAAGGAGTAACCCACGAACGCCATCCCCGCTTCGCAACAGTTGACCGCGCAGCCCTACCGGCGCTACGTGGCGATCGGCGACAGCTTCACAGAGGGCGTCGGCGACGAACTGCCCGACGGCCAGGTGCGCGGATGGGCCGACCTCGTCGCGCTCGGCCTGGCCCAGGCCGCCGCTGAGCCGGTGTCGTACGCCAACCTGGCCATCCGCGGCAAGCTGCTCGGCCCGATCGTGAATGACCAGCTCGAACCGGCACTGGCCCTGAAGCCCGACCTGCTCACGGTCTGCGGCGGCGGCAACGACATGATGCGCCCCCGGGTGGAGATCTCCTATGTTGTCGACCTGCTCGACCGGGTGGTCGACCGGGCCGTGGCCGACGGCATCCACGTGGTGGTACTCAGCGGCGGTAACCCGTCCAGGCACCTGCCGCTGGGCTCACTGATGCAGAAGCGCGGCGACAAACTCGCCGAGGCGGCCAGGGACACCTTCGGCAAGCCCGGCGTCACCCTGGTCGACAACTGGATCGACACCGACCTGTCGCAGAGCCGCTACTGGTCGGCCGACAAGCTGCACCTGAACCCGTGCGGCCACACCCGGGTCGCGATGAACGTGCTCAACGCCCTCAACGTGCCCATCCCGGCCGGCTGGGCAGAGGGCGAGGCCGGCGAGGCCCCGCCGCGCGAGCGCATCCAGGACACCGCCGCCTACTATCGTGCCTACGTGCTGCCGTGGATCGGCCGCCGGCTGACCGGTCGTTCGTCTGGCGACGGCCGCCCGCCCAAGCGCCCAGAACTCACGCTCGTCGAGACGCCGTAGGGCACGAGCGAAAGAACGGGCCGCAGGTTTCCCTGCGGCCCGTTTTTCTGTGCGGCTCGGTCAGACCTTACGGCCCGAAATGGTTCGAAGCAGGAAGACGATCACGGCGATGACCGCCAGAACGATCCCGACCCAGATCAGGAATTGGAGTGACTCCACGATGCCGCCGGTGACGAGCAGGACAACGGCGATGATGGCGATGATGATGAGTAGCAAATTCATAATTCACACCTTCCTTGGGCGAGGAAGATCCTCGTATCCGAGATCCTAGACCTGCGGGAGGCCTGATCGCAGCTAATTTTCCGGGCTGATTCCGCCGCGGTGCCAGCTCATGAGCCGGCCGCGACGAGACCGGTGAGGTAGCCGCCGAATCCACCCGGTGCCCGGCCGGTGAGGCGCCCGGAGGTGAGCACCGGGATCAGCGCCGTGCGGCATTCGTGCACGCCGAGCGCCCGCAGCGCCGCCACCAGCGCCACGTCTTCGTCGGAGTCCACCGGGCTGAAGCCGCCGGCCTCGAGATACCTGTCGGCTCGGACACCGAGGTTGGCGCCGTGCACGTGCGGATGCCCGTCGACCAGGGCGTGTTGACCCTGCCAGCGGGCGCGCGCTCCCATCGGGAGTTCGGCGTCCGGCAGCACCGTGCCCAGCACCAGTTCGGTGCCGGCCTCGGCGAGCGCCAGCTGCACCGCCAGCCAGCGGCGTGGCACCGCGGAATCGGCATCCGTCGTGGCCACCCAGGTGTGGCCGGGGTCTGTGCCGGCCAGCAGGTGCTCGACTCCGGTGTGCCGGGCGGATCCGACCGATCCCGCGGTGCTGGTGAGCGCCGTCACCAGGGGCCAGCCGGCCACGATCCCGGCTGAACCGTCGGTGCAGCAATCCAGCACCACCGCCACGGTGATCACGGGAGCGTCGGTGCCGAACTCCTCCTCGACGGCGTTGACGGCGTCGGCCAGCGCGGCCAGGCAGCGCGGCAACCGGGTCTCTTCGTTGCGGGCCGGCACCACCACGACCAGGGAATCGATGCGCGTGCTCACGGAACGAGCCCCTCCCGTTGGGCGACGGAGCGGCCCGGGGCCGGTTCGTAGACGTCGAGCAGGAAATCGAGTTCGATGTGCCGCGAGGTGCGCTCCAGCCCGGGAACGGCTGCGAGCGCGGCGTGCACGTCATCGCCGCTGAGCGGGTATTCGCCCACCGGGTGCCGCCAGTGGCAGGCGACCAGGGTTCCGCCGGGGTTGAGGCTCCGCCGGCAGTGCTCCAGGAGTAGCTCGAGGTCGGCGGGCGAGCAGTAGTAGCCGATCTCCGACAGCACGATCAGGTCGAACGAGCCGGAGGGCCATTCGGCTGGCAGCGTGCGGCGCTCCACGGTCACGCCGGGCAGGCCCGCCAATCGGCGGCGGGCCACCAGAAGCGGCCGTTCGGCGATATCGGTGGCCAGGAGCGTGCCGCACCGCTCGGCGAGTTGGCGGCTGAGCACCCCGATGGAGCAGCCCAGTTCGAGTGCGGCGCCGTAGTGCTGCTGCGGCAGCGCGGCCAGGGTGAGGGCGCGCTTGCGCGCTTCGTACCACCGGGTTTCGAATCCCCACGGATCGTCATCGCCGGCGTAGAAGTCGTCGAAGAAGTCGGCCGGAAGGCTTCCTGTCGGCGCGGTCGCGGACGCATCCGGGGCGGGCGAACCATCGGGCGCGGGCTGGTCGAGGGGAACGGTGCCGACGAAGAGCTCAAAATCGCGCTCGAAGTGCGCGGCGAAGCCGGGCTGCACGATGGCCTCGTCACCCGGCTGCTCCGAGAGCGGGTGCACCTGACTGCCGTGCGCGGCCAGAGCGAGGGTCTTGCGTTCCCGCCCGGATGCGTTCAGCTGCAGCCGCCACAAGGCTGTGGTGTCGTCGGCGCCGGGCCAGATGGCGTCTCCGGGCGTCGACCAGTGCCACGCCCAGATCGGGTACTCCAGCAGCCGGGCACCCGTACGATCCGCCACCAACGCGGCCGCGGCGCCCGCGGCGGCATGGTCGGGGTGGCCGTCCTGCCGCCACGGCGCCACCAGCCAGATGGCCGGGGCGGTGGCGGGCGCGTTCGCCGTCGTTTCCGAACCCGGCTCATCGAAGATGGCCTCGAGCAGGGCTTCCTCCAGGCTGTTGCGGTGCTGGGCCAGGTCGCCGTCTGGCAGCTCGAGCAGCCGCACGCGCGCCTCGGGGGCGAGCGCGTGCACCGCCGTCACCACTTCCACCCGGCGCACGGCCGCGAGGTCCTCCGCGGTGTGGGTGGGCGAGTGCGGGTGAGAGGCTTCGCCGTTGGTCGCGACGATCACCGTCACCGGCAGCCCGTGCGCGGCCGCGGCACTGATCAGTCCGCCGGCGCCCAGGGTCTCGTCGTCGGGGTGAGCGGCCAACACGAGCAGCCGGGCGCAGTCGTCTGCGGCGAGCGGACGGGCGTGCGCCGGCCAGGCATCCTCTCGCCAGAGGTGTTCGCTGGTGCCGGCGGCGTCATGGCTGAAGCTCACCATGAGGGGATCTCCTCACCGAGCAGGCGAGCACCGAGCGCCGCATCGTCCCGCTCGGCGTGATGCTGCCGCACGTAGAGGGTGAGGTCGGCGGCCCGCCGGGCGTGCCGGGCATCGAGCGCGAGCGGCGCCGGACCGAGGGCGTGCCCCACCCGGCCGAGTACCTCGTCGACGCTGCGGGCCACAAGCCCCCGCACCCGGGCGGCCAGCAGCGTGCCGTCCGCACCGACGGCCTCACCCCGGTCGATCGCGGCCGCCGCATCGGCCAGTGCCGATCCGGCGGCCACCAGGGCCAGATCGACGGCGCCGAGATGAGCCCGCAGCAGTTGGTCGGGTTCCCGGCCTTCGGCGGCGCGGCGCAGCTGCCGGGCGACTCCGACGGCTCCGCCCCACCAGCACGCCGCCACCTGGATGCCGCCCCAGGCGAATCCCGGCCGGGTGAGGTACCAGTCGTCGTCGCCAACGGGCACCGCGGGCGCCGCCACGAAATCCACCGGCCCGCTGGGCACCTGGCTGAGGCCGGTGGCGACCCACGCCCCGTGCACCACCGTCACGCCGGGGGCCGTGAGGTCCACCGCGAACAACCGCCGCCGCGCGGGCTGTGCGCCTTCCGGGGTGGTGTGCGCCGTCACGAGTGCCCGGCTGAGGGAGCCGGCGAGCGAGCACCAGGGCTTGCCGCCGTCGAGCCGCCAGCCGCCCGAACCGGCGGTGGCGCTCACCCTCTGCCCCGGACCCTCTGCCGCGAAGACGCCCCAGCTGGCGTTCTCGGCCACGCCGGCGGCGGTGGCGACCTCGTCGCCGGCCTGGTGCAGGATCGCCAGCGCATCGGTGTGCGCCTCGAGCACCCGGGCCGCGGTCAGGTCGGCCGCGGCAACGGTGGCTAGGGCGTCGAAGAGCTCGTGGGTGCGGCCGGCGCCGGGCTGTGGCAGCATCGGTGCGTTGTCGAGCGCGAACCGGATGGCGCGGGCGGCGTCGCCGTCCACCGCCCAGGCCGCTGCGGCCAGCCGGGTGAGCGCGTCATCGGCGTCGGATACGCCGGCGCCGGGCGCGGCCCGGGTTCCCCGTCGAACTCCCCCCACGCGCACGACCGCCGAGCCTTGCCGATCTGCCATGACTCTCCCCTGTTCGCCGGATGAATCTGCGTGGCTCCCCGGTTGCCCCGACGTTCGGCAGCGACGGCCAAGCCCTGTCAGCACATCCTGCCAAACGAGCGGCAAAATCGGAAAAAGCGCGCCACACCCCCTCGCCAAACGACCGATCCGGCGCTACGCTGCCCCCATACGGGGGTGTTCCCCGAAGTGTGACCCTGAGGCACCGTTGATAGGGCCCGACCGCGGTCACACCTGAAGCACCGCCGCATGGGGCGGGACATCATCGGGGTGGCCCGTCCCTTCACCTGCCCGGTCCGCGCACGGGCACCGAACCCGCGCTACTCCCGGCCGGGGCTAGGGAGCAGCCGCGTACGCCGCCACCACGGCGTCGAGAGCGCCGCGATCGGGGCCGGCGAAGCCGTGCCGACGGAGGGCCGCGAGGAGGCCGACGACGTTCGCCGCTACCGAGCCGAAGGACGCGGCGACCGCGGTGTGGTTCACCCGCACCAGCCGTTCCGCCCCCGGCCCGACGCCCGTGGAGACGAGTGCGCCGAAGCTGCCGCGCGCCGTGCGGGCAAGGTCACGCGGGTCGATGCCCACCGGCACGACCACGGTGGTGGTCAGGGCGGATGCGTCATCATCCGCGGCCCAGAGCTCCAGGCCCAGGCTCCGCACCATAGCGCGCACCGCCCGCTTCGCGGTCTGATGGGCGTTGATCGACTCCTGCAGCCCAATCGCCTCGAATCTGGCCAGCGCAGCATCGAGCGCCCACAGCTCCAGCGGCGCCGGCGTGCCGGGAATCACGGAGCGATCCGAATCCAGCCAGTCCCGCTTGATGTCCACGAGTGAGACGCTGGACAGGTCGGCGCGGGGCGCTGCGTTGGCGGCCAGGGCGGCCCAACCGGTCTGGCTGACCGCCACGGCGGAGATACCCGCCGGCCCGAGCAATGCCTTTTGCGGCCCGATCACGACAATGTCGAGGCCCCAGTCGTCAACCGGCAGAGGTTCGGCTCCCACGGAGGCGACGGCATCCACGATCGTGAGCAGGCCCCGGCTGCGGGCGAAACCCGCGATCTCGGCAAGCGGGTTGACGATGCCGCTGGCTGCCTCACCGTGCACGATCGCAATGGCACGGGGAGAGAACCGGTCCACCGCCTCCTCGATGTCGGCAATCGTCACCGGCAGACCCGGCGTCGAAAACAGGTTGAGCACCGATGACCCCGAGCTCTCCAACCACTGGCCGAACAGCTTGCCATAGGGGCTGGTCACCACGTTCAGCACCGGATACCCCGGCGCGCCCAGGTCGGTGGCCACGGCCTCGAGGGCCACGATGGCCTCACCGGGAACCACGACGACGTCGTTGGCGGTCTCCAGAACCGCTCCGAGCCGGCTGCCCAGCCGGTCGTATTCGGGGGCGGGGAATTCGGGCGGATTGAGCAGGGGGCTCCAGGTCATGGGTGGTCCTTTTCGTCTGACGGGTCGGGCTGGCTGGGCACGTGCCGGCCTCAGCGGGTGGGCAGGCGCGGCACGGCCTCGAGCAGCGCCCGGCTGTATGGGCTCTGCGGCGCCCGGAAGAACTGTTCCCGAGGGGCGACCTCCACCAGGGCGCCCGACTTCACGACGGCGACGGTGTCGCACACCGCGTTCACCACGGCAAGATCGTGCGAGATGAAGACCAGGGTCAGGCTCAGCTCCTGCTTCAACCGGGCGAGCAACTCGATCACGGTGGCCTGCACCGACACGTCGAGGGCGCTGGTGGGTTCGTCGGCGACGAGCACGCTCGGCTCGACCGCCAGGGCGCGGGCGATAGCGATGCGCTGCCGCTGGCCGCCGGAGAACTGGTGCGGAAAGGCGTCCAACGACCCGGGGTCGAGACTCACCATGGCCATCAGCTGCGCGCACCGGGCGGCAACCTGCGAGCGGGGCACGATCGCGTGGGCGAGCAGCAGCTCGCGCAGCATCTGCCGCACGGTCATGCGCGGGTTCAACGACGAGTACGGGTCTTGCTGCACCAGCTGGATGGCGCGGCGCTGGGCTTTGGTGCGGGTGGCGCCGAGCACGGCGCCGTCGAGCAGGATGTCACCGGTGATCAGCGGCACCATGCCCACCAGGGCGGCAGCGATAGTGGTCTTGCCGGAGCCGGACTCCCCCACGATCCCCAGCGACGTGCCCGCGGGCACGGTCACGCTGATATCGGTCACGGCGACAGAGCGGCCGTAGGCGATGGTGGCGTTGCGCACCTCGAGCGAACTCATACGGTTCCGTTCCCTGGGGCAGGTGATATCGGCGCCCTCGTTCCCAGCACAGGCAGCGCCAGCACGGCGCCCAGTAACTTCTGGGTGTACGGATGCTGCGGCGCGGTCAACACGGCGAGGGTCTCGCCGGTCTCGACGATCTGGCCGTCTTTCATCACGATCAACCGCGTACAGACCGTGCTCACCACGGCCAGGTCGTGGCTGACGAAGACCATCGACAGGCCGAGCTTCTCCCGAAGCTGGCCGAGCAGCTCGAGCACCTGCTTCTGCACCGTGACGTCCAGCGCGGTGGTCGGTTCGTCGCAGAGCAGGATCTCTGGGTCGGTGGCCAGGGCCAGGGCAATCACCACGCGTTGGCGCTGGCCGCCGGAGAGCTGGTGCGGGTAGGCACCCAGTTTGGCGACCGGGTCGGGCAGCCGCACCTGTTCGAACAGTTCCAGCGCACGTGCCCGGGCGGCCTTCCGCCCGGTGCCCCGCGCGAACCGGCTCGCTGCGGCTACCTGCCGGCCGACGGGCATGAGCGGGTCGAGGGCGGTGAGCGGATCCTGGAAGACCATGCCGACGCGGCCCTGCACGGTGATGCTCCCGCCGGTCTGGGTGACCCCGGTCGGCAGCAGGGAGATCACTGAGCGCAGGGTGAGGCTCTTGCCGGAGCCCGATTCGCCCACAATGCCAACGGCCTCGCCGCGCTCCACGTCGAAGGAGATGCCGTTCACCACCGGAACCCCGGCGGACAGGACGAGATCGTGCACCCGGATGGCCTGGCCCGTTGCCGTCATCGGACTCTCCAGGCGTCACCCAGACCGTCGCCGACCAGCGACAGCGAGATGCCGGTGTAGATCACCGCGAGGCCGGGCAGCGCCGACAACCACCACTTGGTGGTGATGAACGCCTGGCCGTCGTGGATCATCGTTCCCCAATCGGGTGTGGGCGCCTGCACGCCGAGGCCGAGGTAGCCCAGCGTGACCACGGCCACCATGATCAGGATGATCTCGGTCATGAGCAGCACCACCGCCTGCGGCAGGATGTTGGGCAGCAGGTGTCGCAGGATCACCCGGCCGTGCGAGAGCCCGCCTCCGCGCGCGGCGGCCACCCAGCCGGAGCCGCGCAGGGCCTTCGTGGTGGCCCGCACCACCCGGGTGTAACCGACCCAGCCCACCAGGGCGAAGGCCACATAGATCCCGCCCTCACCGGTGCCCACCGCGAAGACGATGGAGATCACGATGACGTAGAACGGGAACGCGATCACGGTGTCGACGAGGCGCCCGATCAGGTAGTCCAGTGTTCCGCCGAAGTAGCCGGAGACCAGGCCGAGCAGCACCCCGACGACGAACGGCACGATCGCGGCCAGGAACGCGATCCGGAGGTCGGTACGGCCGGCGAACAGGATACGTGAGAGCACATCGCGGCCCAGCTGGTCGGTGCCGAGCAGGTGCTCAGCCGACGGCGGCAGCAGGCCGCCCGTGAGGTTCTGCGCCGACGGGTCGAACGGCGCCAGCCACGGCGCGAAAACGGCGCTCAGCAACAACAGCAGGGTCATGGCCAGGCCCACCACCAGTGTGGGTGAGCGGCGGGCGCGGGCGAGGAAGGTCTGCGGGCCGGTGCGGACGGCTGGCGGGGCCGGCACGGTGACCGGTGGCTCGCTGACGGCGCTCATGAGCGGCGCATCCGCGGGTCGAGCCGGTAGACGGCGGCGTCGAGCAGGAGGGAGATCACGACGACGCTCAACGCGCAGAACAGGGCGACGCCCTGCACCACCGGGAAGTCGCGGTTGGAGATGGCCGAGAACAGCAGGCTGCCCAGACCGTTGATGCCGAACACCTGCTCGACCACGAGGGTTCCGCCAATCAGATAGGAGACGTTCACGCCCAAGAGCGTCAACGTGGGCAGGGCGGCGTTGCGCAGGATGTGCTCGAACAACACCCGCCGCTCTGGAATGCGGGCGGCCCGGAGGGTGGTGACGAAGTCGGCCGAGAACACCTCGAGCAGTTCTGAGCGGAGCGAGCGCACCAGCGGCGGGGTGAGGGCGAGCGACACCGACAGTGCCGGCAGCACGAGGCTGCGCAGCGGATCCCATGGCGTGGTGCCGATGCCGCCGACCGGGAACCATTTGAGAGTGACCGCGAACAGGATGATCAGGAGCAGGCCGACCCAGAAGGTCGGCATGCCCAGGCCCACGGTGGGGATGATGCGCACCAGGTGATCGACGAGCTTGTCTTTCTGCCGGGCGGCGACGACGGCGAGGGGAACGGCGATCACGACGCTGAACAGAACGGCCAGGGCCACCAGTTGGAGGGTGACCGGGGCGCGCTGCAGGATCAGCTCCCGGGTGGAGACGTTGTAGACCAGCGAGGTGCCGGTGTCCCCGCGGGTGAAGACCGACACGGCGAAGTCACCGAGCTGGGCCAGCAGCGGCTGGTCGAGACCGAGCTGGCTGCGGAGGGCGGCTACCGACGCCGGTGTGGCCCGCTCGCCCAGGATCATGCGGGCGGGGTCACCGGGAACCAGGCGGAGCAGGAAGAAGACCGCGAGCACCACTCCGAGGACCACGGGAACGACCCTGAAGGCGGTTCGGCGCAGCCATCGGAGTGGTGCTGTTCTCACTCGCTGATCCAGGCGTCCTGGAAACGGATGCTGCCGTTGGGCAGCACGGTCAGGTCGTGCACGGTGCTGCTGGTGGCCTTGAGCGTGCTCGGGTAGAAGAGCGGGATGTACGGCACGTCTTCGGCGAGGATCTTCTGGATCTCCAGGTAGATCGCGTCGCGGTCGGCGCCGTCCGCCGTGGTACGGCCCTCGTCGAGCAGCGCGGTGACGTCGGGGTTCTCGTAGCTGGTCCAGTAGGACTTGCTGAAGCCGGCCGGGTCGGCCTGGAAGGAGACCAGGGCGTCGGGGTCGGGGTAGTCGGACTGGCCGCTGTTGAGCATCGCGTCGAAGTCGTAGGCGAAGAACCGGGCCCTGAAGGCGGCGATGTCGATCGATTCGATCTCGATGGTGATGCCGATCTTCGAGAGCGATTCCTGGATGATCTGGGCTTCCTGGGCGCGCAGTGAGTTGCCGCTGGCGATCAGCAGGGTCGCGGTGAATCCGTCGGGGTAGGCCGACTTGGCCAGCTCGGCCTTGGCCGCATCCACGTCGAAGTCGAGCGCGTAACCCTCGTCGTTCGCGGAGGAGGCGATGGTGGGCGGAATCAGTGAATTGGCGACCTCGGCGGTACCGAACGTCGTCGCCTGGGTGATGCCGTCACGGTCGAGGGACATCGCGATCGCGCGGCGCACATTGCGGTCACCGAAGTAGGTGTTCGTGGTGTTCATGAACATCTGCTCGATCTCCCACGAGCCCACGGTCTCCACTGTGATGTCGGCGCTGGACTTCAGGCTCTCCACGTCGGCGGAGTTGACCTCGTCGATCGCGTTGATCTGGCCGGCCTTGAGCTGCTGGGTGAGCTGGGTGTCGTCGGCGATCAGCTTGTAGACAAGGGTGTCGATGTAGGGCTGGCCCGATTCCCAGTAGTTCTCGTTCGCGGCGAACGTGAGGTCGCCGGCCGGGTCCCACTCGGAGACCACGAACGGCCCGGTACCGATGGGGTCGGCGAAGAAGTCGGTTTCGCTCTTGCCCTGGAAGTCGGCCGGGAAGATTCCGTTCTGGAAGCCGGACAATTCGGCTAGGAACGGGGTGTACGCCTCCGTCAGTGTGATGGTCACCCCAGCGTCGCCGTCGGCGACGATCGACCCGATCGGGGCGTCAAGCGGCAGCGGACCGCCCACGGCGAGGTGGCGTTCGAGCGAGAACACGACATCCGCCGGCGTCAGCTCGGTGCCGTCGGAGAAGGTGACCCCGTCGCGCAGGGTGAACGCGTAGGTCAGGCCGTCCTCGCTGATGGTCCACTCCGAGGCCAGCCAGGGGATGATCTGGCCGTCGGCGTCGAAGGCGACCAGCGGTTCGAAGACCTTGTCGATGGCGAACGCGTTGTTGGCGGTGATCTCGTTGTTGAGGTCGAACGAGGTGACAGAGGCCACCCGGCCGAGGGTGATGGTGCCGCCGGCGGTGGGCTCGGCGTCGGCCGTGGTGCCGGTCGATGCCGTGCCGGTGGAGCAGGCCGAGAGCACAATCAGGCCGGCCACGGCGAGCGCGGCCACCGTGAGTGCCCGCCTGGGCCGAAGGGGTCGTGGATCAGTCATTGCTGTGATGCTCCTGTTCTACTGCTGCTGTGGGGTGCGGTGCGGGGAGGTGCCGGGTTCCAGGGGCACGAGCGTGCCGCCCATCATCACCGCGGCAACGCTGCCCGGGCTCTCGAAGGTGGCGGGGTCGGTGGGGTCGCTCGAGAGCAGCACGGCGTCGGCGAGGTAGTCGTCGGCGATCACTCCGCCATCCCGGATGCCGAGCAGCGCGGCCCCGGTGCGCGTCGCGGCGGTCAACGCTTCGGCGCTGCTCAGGCCGGCGCGCATCAGTGCGCCGATCTCGGTGAGGTTGGTGCCGTGCTGCAGGGTGGTGGCGAAGTCGGAGCCGAGCGCGATGGCCAGGCCGTGCTCGTGCGCGGTGGCCACGGCGAGCCGGTGCGCGATGATGACCTCGTCGATCCTCACCAGCGGCACCCCGGGAACGGTGCCGTCGAGGATCAGGCCCCGCACGAAGTGGTAGATACTCAGCGTCGGCACGAAGGTGAGCTGCGCGGCCGCGGCCTGCGCGGCCTGGGCGGGGGTGAGGAAGATGCCGTGCTCGATGCTGGCCACGCCCGCGTCGATGGCTGCGCTGACGGCCCGGCCGCCCCAGGCGTGAACGAGCACCCGGGCGCCTCGGGCGGCGGCCAGGTCCACCGCGATGCGGAACTCCCGGTCGCTGAAGTGGGAGCCGAGTTCGGCGCCGGCCGGGCTGCCGATGCTCTCGGTGGCGATGAGCTTGATCCATTGGGCACCACGGTCCAGGGCGCTCTCCACGGCCGCACGCACGCGGTCCTCGTTGCCCGCGGTCTCGGGGCCGAGCATGTCGACCGAGATCTGCAGGCGGGGGCCGAGCAGGCTGCCGGCTTCGACGTCGGCCTGCAGGGCACGGTCCGCCCCGCCGGCATCCCGAGCACCGACAACGCCGCCGCGCACGGTGTCGCCCAGTGCGCGAGCGGTGAGCGCCCGCCGCTCGGCCGGCGAGCGCCGGTCGCGGTCGGCCCGGTGGAAATCGTTCCAGGAGAGGTGGGTGTGGCAGTCGTAGACGCCGGGGATCAGCCACAGGCCGCTGCCATCCAGGTCGACGCCGCCGGTCGACGTGCGTGAGAACCGGCCGGTGGAAACGTTGACCCGGTCTACCGGCGCGAACCCGCCGCCGGCATCCATCACCAGCGCCCCTCGAATGGAGGCGACTGAAGTCCGCGTCATTTCACTGGTCCTTTTGCGCAAAGCCGAACACCGGCAAGGAATCAGCTAACCACTGGTTAGGTTTCGCGCGCATTTCCATGACGAAGTGCGTCGTGCAGGGTCAGTATCCACGCTACTGTGCGGCGCGCGGGTGCCGCGCCGCTTCGCGGGTGGCGCGCCACCAGCCAATCGGCGCGGCACCCGCGCAGCTCAGATCAGGTCAGGCCAGGTCGGCTCAGGCGCTCACGGCCTCCGCACCCCACACTGGGGCGTCCTCGGCGATCCGCTCCACCTCGCTCTGCACGAGTCGACCGTCGGCGAGCGTGACAACATGCACGGGGCCCGTGATGGTGGTCTGGGCCGTGGCTTCCTTCGTCGCGCAGTCCGGGCCGACCCACAGCTCCACGTCACCGGGCTCGACGATGCGCTCGAAATGCAGGCCGGTGAACGCCAGCCGGGCGGTGGGAACAGCGAAGGTCACCAGGGCCTCCTCCCCTGCCGCCAGGCTCACACGCTGGTAGCCGAGCAACTGGGCGACCGGGCGAGTGACGCTCGCGTGAATGTCGCGGGCGTAGAGCTGCACCAGGTCGGTTCCGTCCCGGTCGCCGGTGTTGCGGATGCGCACGCTCGCCGAGAAGGTTCCCCCCGCCGCAACCGTGGTGTCGGCCTGCAACGCCGTGCGCTCGAAGCTCGTATAAGCCAGGCCGTGCCCGAACGGGAGCACCGGGGTGCTGTCGACGCTGGTGACGTCGGACGGACCGCCCAGGATCGGGTGCAGGTAGGAGTACGGCTGCGCTCCGGCCGAGCGCGGCAGCGAGACCGGCAGGTGCCCGGAGGGTGAGACCGTGCCGGAGAGCACCGCCGCGATGGCGCCGCCGCCGGCCTCCCCGGGGAAGAACGCCTGCACAACGGCCGCCGGGGCGAGGGGACCTTCTACCGCCCAGGCCACGGCGTAGGGCCGGCCCGTCATCAGCACCATCACCACGGGGGTGCCGGTGGCCACGACGGCCTCGACGAGGTCGCGCTGCAGGCCGGGCAGTTCCAGGCTCTCCACGTCGTTGCCCTCGCCGACCGTGCCACGGCCGAACAGTCCGGCCCGGTCGCCCACCACAACCACGGCCACCTCGGCGGCACGAGCCGCCTCGACCGCAGCGGCCAGTCCGGCCCGGTCGGAGCCCTCGACAGTGCATCCCTGCGCGTAGGTGATCTCGGTGCCGGGCAGCTCGTCGCGCAGGGCCTCGAGCACGGTGGGCAGTTCCAGCCCCACCGGCACGGTGGGGTGGTGGGCGAGCACATGGTTCACGAACGAGTAGCAGCCCATCAGCGCTTCGGTGGAGTCGGCGTTCGGGCCGAGCACGGCGATCCGGCGCGGCGCCGCGCCCTCGGCGGGACGCAACGGCAGCACCCCGTCGTTGGTCAACAACACCAGCGATTCCTCGGCGAGCGCCCGGGCGACCCGGCGGTGCTCCGGCGAGTCGAGGTCGATCTCGGTCGGCGGGGTGTCGAAGGTCTCGTCGAGCAACCCGAGGTCTTCCTTCTGGCTGAGCACCCGCAGCACCGCTCGGTCGACGAGGGTCTCGTCGGTGCGTCCGGCCCGGATCCGTTCGATCAGGGGCGCGAGGAAGGCGTCGCCACTGGGCAGTTCGACGTCGATGCCGGCGGCGAGGGCGATCTCGGCGGCCTCGCCGCGGTCGGCGGCGACGGCATGCATGAGGTGCAGGAACGCCACCGAGAAGTAGTCGGAGACGACGACGCCGTCGAAGCCCCAGCGATCGCGGAGGATCTCAGTGAGGTACTCCGGGGTGGCGCCGACGGGGGCGCCGTCGATCTCGGCGTACGAGTTCATCACCGAGCGCACCCGGCCGTCGAGCACCGCCATCTCGAACGGCGGCAGGAACACGTCGTTGAGCTCCCGCCGGCCGGCGTGCACCGGCGCGTGGTTGCGGCCGGCCTGTGAGGCCGAATAGCCCACGAAGTGCTTGAGGGTGGCGTGCACACCGGTGGACTGCAGGCCGGTGACGTAGGCGGTGCCGATCGTGCCCACCACATACGGATCCTCGGCGATGCACTCGTCGACCCGCCCCCAGCGCGGGTCACGGATGACGTCGAGCACCGGGGCGAGGCCCTGATGGATGCCGAGCTGCCGCATCGACTGACCGATCAGGCTGCCCATCTCCTCGACCAGGCCGGGGTCGAATGCTGCGCCCCAGGCCAGCGGGGTGGGGAAGGTCGCCGCTTTCCAGGCAGCGAGCCCGGTCAGGCATTCCTCGTGCACGATGGCGGGGATGCCCAGCCGGGTCTCCGCCTTCAGCCGGCGCTGTTCGGTCCACAGCCACTCGGCACGCTCGACCGGGTCGACCGGCCGGGTGCCGTACACCCGGGTGAGATGCCCGAGCCCGTGCGTCGTGGCCTCGTCGTACCGGGCGGACGAGCCCATCTCCCCGGCGAGCGGGGCGACGACCTCACCACCCTGGTCGACCCAGTAGCCCACAAGCTGGGCGATCTTCTCCTCCAGGGTCATCTGGGCGTGCAGGGCGCGCACACGGTCGGACACCGGTGGCAGTTCGGGGTTGGTCACAACGTTCTCTTTCTACTTCTTCTTAGGTCTCGAATCTTGGGCGGAGCCGTGCGGCTCGGTCAGCCCTTGACCGCTCCGGTCAGTCCGCCGACGATGCGGCGTTCGAACAGGGCGAAGAACACCAGCGCCGGAATCATCGACAGCGAGGTGAAGGCCAGCACTTTCGCCGTGTCCACCGAGTACTGCGACGCGAACGATTGCACGCCGAGCGGCAGTGTGAACACCGCGTCGTTGTTCAGGATGAACAGGGGCAGCAGGTAGCTGTTCCAGCTGGCGATGAACGCCAGGATGCCCACGGTGATGACGCCGGGCATGGCCAGGGGCACGATCATCCGCCAGAAGAAACCGAGCCGGCTGCAGCCGTCGATGAATGCGGCCTCCTGGATCTCATCCGGAATGGCCTTCAGGAATGGCACCAGGATGATGATCGTGGTGGGCAGGGCGAACGCGATCTGCGGCAGGATGACGCCGCCGAGCGAATTCATCAGGCCCAGGTTCTTCACCACCAGGTAGAGCGGGGTGATGGCCACCGTCATCGGGAACATCAGCCCGGCGGCGAACATGGCGTAGAGGATTCCCCGGCCGCGGAATGTGTACCGGGCCAGCACGTAGCTGGCCATCAGCCCGAGCAGCACCACCCCGAGCGTGGTGGCGAGCCCGGCGATCAGGGAGTTGCCCACCAGCCGCCAGAAGGTGCCGCCGGTGAGCACATCGAGATAGTTGCCGATGTTCCACACGCTCGGCAGGCCGGACGGGTCGGTGGTGATCTGGGCGTTGGTGCGGAAGCCGCCGATGATGATGAACAGCACCGGAGCCAGCATCAGGCCGATCACCAGAACGGCGACCACGTAGGCCACGGGAGTGCCCCAGCGCCGACTCGTCTTGATCGGGGCCGGCGGTTTGGCCGGCGGCAGCGCCACAGCGGGCGTCGTGAGCGCGGTCATTATTTCGTCCCCTTGTCAGTGATGGCACCCTCGGTGTCCCGGCTCAGCACGAAGCGTTGATAGATCAGCGCGACGATGAGTGAGATCAGGAAGAGCACCACGGCCACGGCGTTTCCGTAGCCGTAGTTGCCGGCGTTCCGGCCGTTGGCGACCAGGTAGGTCGCCATCGTCGAGGTGCCTGCCGTCGAGGAGATGTACTGACCCCAGATGATGTAGACGAGGTCGAACAGCTGCAGGGCGCCGATGATGGAGAGGAACGCCCAGATCCGCAGGGTGGGCGCCAGCAACGGCAGCGTGATGTGCCGTTGGATCTGCCAGAACGACGCACCGTCGATGGCCGCGGCCTCCGGCAGCTCCTCCGGGATACCCTGCAGGCCGGCGAGGAAGAGGATCACCGCGAACCCGACGTACTTCCAGGTGATGATCACCATCAGGGTCCAGATGGCGATGTCGGGGTTCGACAGCCAATCCTGGCTGAACGAGCCCAGCCCGACCTTTTCCAGCAGCCCGTTGACGGCACCGTTGGACTGCAGCATCAGGCTCCAGCCGGTGCCGACGACCACTTCGGAGATGACGTACGGCACGAAGATGAGCACCCGGATGAGGGACTGGCCACGGAGTTTCCGGTTGAGGAGCAGGGCGAGCAGGATCGCCACCGGCCCCTGCAGCACCAGGGACAGCACCACGATGATGCCGTTGTGGGTCAGGGCCTCCTGGAAGGTGGGGTCCTGGAGGATCGTGATGTAGTTGCGGAAACCGACGAAGTCGGTGGGCGGGCCGTAGCCCTGCCAGCTGAAGAAGCCGTAGTAGGCCGCCATCACAACGGGGAAGATCACAAAGCCGAGGAAGACGATCAGGGCGGGACCGACGAGGACCGCGATCTCGACCCTGGCCCCGACCGAAGTGCGGCGGCGCCGCACGGGCGGGGCCACGGGCAGGATGCCCGTGTCCCCGCCGTTCGCGAGATCCACCTCTAATCGCGTCGAAGTACTCTCGCGAACTGACATGAGCGTGCCTAGGCCTTCTTGGCCGCGTCGTTGACCGCCTGGATCAGCTGCTCAGGGCTGCCCTTGCCGGCCAGCAGGTCGACCACGCCCACGTTCAGCGCGTTTCCGACGTTCTGGCCGTAGACGGTGTCGAGCCACTGCGAGACGTACGGGGCCGCGTTGTAGGCCGCGATGATCTCCTTCAGGTAGGGCTCGGTGACGGCTTCCTGCGCCACGGTGTTCACCGGCGGGGCGTTGAAGGCCGCGTAGTACTCCTTCTGCACATCGGCGCTGCCGATGTAGTTGAGGAAGTCGAGGCACTCCTTGGGAGCGTCAACCGAGCAGGAGTAGCCATCCACGCCGCCGAGGATCGAGCCGGGCTCGCCATCGCCGCCCTCAACCTCGGGGAACGGGAACCAGGACAGGTCGGCCAGCGGCTTCTCGTCCGGGGTCAGGGAGGCGATCACACCGGGGTTCCAGGCGCCCATCAGTTCCATGGCCGCCTGGTGGTTGGCCACCAGACCCGCGGAGCTGCCGGCGCCCTGCTGGGCGGCGGTGGTGAGGAAGCCCTGGTTGAAGGGCTCGGTGGCAGCGAAACTCTGCAGGTCCTCGCCGGCCGTGATCCAGCAGTCATCCGAGAAGTCCTTGGTGTCTGCGGCTTCGGCGAGCACATCGGGGCTGCATTCACGTAGGGCGAAGAAGTAGAACCAGTGCGCGGCCGGCCAGGCGTCCTTGGCGCCGAGCGCGATCGGAGCGACCCCGGTTGCCTTGAGCTTGTCGCCGGCCGCTTCGAGGTCGCCAATGGTGGCGGGCGCCTCGGTGATGCCTGCGGCGTCGAACAGGTCCTGGCTGTAGAAGATGCCGCCGGGAAGCACGGCGACCGGCATGGCGTAGACCTTGTCTTCGAGAGTGTTTGCGATGAAGGAGCCCTCGGGGATCTCCGACTTGACCTGGTCGGAGATGCCGCCGGTGAGGTCCATCAGCTGGCCGGCAGCGACCATGGCGGCCATCTTGCCCCCGCCGCGCTGCAGGAAGATGTCGGGAGCGTCGCCGGAGTTCAGCGCGGTCTGCAGCTTGCCGTCCAGGTCTTCGTTCTGGATGGCCTGAACGTCGATGGTCACGCCGGGGTTGTCGGCCTCGAAGTCGGCGACCGTCTTGTCCCAGAATTCCTGGCCGGGGCCGGTGGTGGAGTTCTGCCAGAGGCTCATCGTGACGTCTCCGCCGCCGGATGCGTCGCCAGAGGATCCGCCGCTGCAGGCGGTGAGGCCCAGGGCGCCGAGGCCCAGGACCATGGTTCCCGCGAAGATTCTCTTCGCCGTGGTGTGGTTCACCTTCATTGGTTCAACCTTTTTCTCTTCGTTGAGGTGGTGGGGAATTGCCTCAGTGTCACAGCGCGAAAAAGAAGTGTCAAACGTTTTCGAAATCAGTTTCCATCTCGCCTATGCTGATCCCATGACTCCCCGTGCCACCATCCATGACGTCGCCGCGGCGGCCGGCGTCTCGGTGGCGACGGTCTCCAAAGCCGTCAACGGTCGCTACGGCATCTCGGCCGCGACCACGGCCAGGGTGCTCGACGTGGTGCAACAGCTGGGCTATGAATCGAGTCTCGTGGCCAGCAGCATGCGCTCACGCCGCACGAGCGTGATCGGCATCCTCGTGGCCGATTTCGAACCGTTCAGCGCGGAGATCCTCAAGGGTGTCGGCGCGGCGCTGCAGGATTCCCGCTACGATCTGCTCGCATACAGCGGTTCCCGGCAACGCGAGACCAACGGCTGGGAGCGCCGGTCGCTCAGCCGGCTGAGCGGCACTCTCATCGACGGGGCGATCATGGTCACCCCCACCGTTGACACTGCCTCGGCCGAGATCCCGGTGGTGGCCATCGACCCGCACACCGGCCGCGCCGACCTGCCCACGGTGGAGTCGGACAGTTTCGGTGGTGCCCTACAGGCCACCCGCTACCTGATCGAACTCGGCCACCGTCGCATCGGCTTCCTGGCCGGGCGCCCCGACCTGCGCAGCGCGACCCTCCGCGAGGCGGGGTACCGCCAGGCCCTCACGGATGGCGGCATCCCGTTCAACCCGGCGCTGGTGCGAGTGGGGCTGTACAAGCGCGACACCGCCAAGGCCCCGGCCGCATCGCTCCTGTCGATGACGGACCGGCCCACCGCGGTGTTCGCGGCAAACGACCTCTCGGCGATCGCCATCATCCAGGTCGCCGCCGAGCTCGGCCTCGAGGTGCCCGGCGACCTCTCGGTGATCGGCTTCGACGACATCCCCGAGGCGTCCCAGATGAACCCGGCTCTCACCACGATTCGCCAGCCGATGAAGAAGATCGGCGCCACCGCGGCTAACATGCTGATCACGTTGCTGAACGGCGAAACCCTGCCGCAGAACCACATTCGGCTGCCGACCGGCCTGGTGCGCCGGGCGACAACGGCTCCCCCGCGCACCTGAATTCAAGCCGGCTCGACCACGAGGAGGTAGGCATGAAAGCTCTGATTGTGCGAGGCGGCTGGGAGGGACACCGACCGGTCGAGAGCACCGAGCTTTTCCTGCCGTTCTTGAGTCGCAACGGTTTCGACGTGCGGATCGAGGAGTCACCGGCGATCTACGCGGATGCGGCGGTGCTCGCCGAGACCGACCTGATCGTGCAGTGCGTCACGATGTCGGAGATCACCGCGGACCAGGTGTCCGGGCTCCGGGCAGCCGTGGCCGCCGGCACCGGGTTGACCGGCTGGCACGGCGGAATCGCCGACTCCTTCCGGGCGTCGCCGGACTACCTGCAGCTGGTGGGTGGGCAGTTCGTGACGCATCCGTCGAAGGCGCCGGAGCAGGTGGTGGGCGACGAAAGCGACAACTTCCTCGAGCACCGGGTCACGCTGACCGAGCTGGGCCGGTTCCACCCGATCACGGCAGGGCTTCCCGATGTCACCCTCACGACCGAGCAGTACTGGGTGCTCACCGACGACCTCTGCGATGTGCTCGCCACCACGACGCATCCGGCAGAGCCCTGGCAACCCTGGCAGCGGCCGGTGACGTCGCCGGCGGTCTGGACCCGCAATTGGGGCGCCGGTCGCATCGTCGTCTCGACCCCCGGGCACAGCCCGGACGTGCTTGAAGACGCCACCGTGCGCACGATCATCGAACGGGGGATGCTGTGGGCGACCCGCACTCCCTGACCCCGCACCGGCTCGGGATCGTCGGCCTCGGCGTCATCTCCGCCGCCTACCTCGAGACCCTGGCCGCGTGCAGCACGCTGGTCGTCACGGCCATCGCGGATCTTGACCCCGACCGGGCGGCGGCGGTCGCGCGCACGCTGCCAGCCGCTCACCCGATGACCGTGGCAGAGCTGCTCGCCAGCGATGACGTCGACACCGTGCTCAACCTCACCACCCCGGCCGCCCACGTCGAGATTGCGCTCGGGGCCATCAACCGGGGCAAGCCGGTCTACGGCGAGAAGCCGCTCGCAGTGACCCTTTCCGAGGGCCGCAGCATCCTGGCGGCCGCAACCCAGGCCGGCGTGCGGGTCGGATCCGCGCCGGACACCGTGCTCGGCACCGGCATCCAGACCGCCCGTGCGGCGATCGATGACGGCCTGATCGGTCGCCCGGTGGCGGCCTCGGCCGTCATGGTCACCGCCGGGCACGAGCTCTGGCATCCCCACCCGGACTTCTACTACCGGGAGGGCGGCGGCCCCCTGTTCGACATGGGCCCCTACTACATCACCGCCCTGGTCCATCTGCTCGGCCCGATCCGTTCGGTCACGGGGGCCTCGAGCCGGCCGCAGGACCACCGGGTGATCCGCACGGGACCGCGGGCCGGCGAGAGCATCCCTGTGTCGGTCGACACCCACGTCACCGGGGTGCTCGAGCACGTCAACGGAGCGCTCTCGACGATCACGATGAGCTTCGACTCGACGGCCACCGTTGCGTCACCGATCGAGGTGCACGGCACCGAAGGCACCCTGGTCGTGGGCGACCCGAACACGTTCGACGGCCCCACCAGCCTCCGACGCGTGAACGACGTCGGCTTCCACCTGCTCGACCCGCTGGCCGGCTACGTCGACGGCGCCCGCGGCATCGGCCTGCTCGACCAGATCCGGGCACCCCGCCGCGGAATCGCCCGTGCGAACGGTGAGTTGGCCTTGCACGTGCTCGACGTGATGGAGTCCCTGCAGCGCGCGGCGTCGCAGGGGCGCCGGGTCGAGACGTCGACGGATGCCGACCGCCCCGATCCCGTTCCGCTGACGCCACGCAGCGAATGGCTCGCCGTCCAGCACTGAAATCGTCTTATGACGATTAGCGCGTTTTATCGGTTTGAGATAAAACGCAATAAAGTGCGTAAAATGGCATCATGGACAGCGTTAGGAACCCATATACGCCGAATGCGGGGGCGACCCCTGAAATCATGGTGGGCAGAGACGATCAGACCGAGACTTTTAGAGTCCTTCTGCAGAGACTCGAGCGTGGTCGTACTGAGCAGTCCATGATTATCACCGGACTTCGTGGAGTTGGAAAGACCGTTCTCTTGGGCGAATTCCGAGACATTGCCCGGGCCGCGAAATGGGAGATTGTTGAAGTCGAGGCGAGCAAACACGACGACACCCACTTCCGTCAAACCTTGTTCTCCCAGCTGAAGGGTGCACTGCTTCGTCTCTCCCCACGCGCACGTTGGACCGAACGAGGTCGCCAAGCCGCAGAGGTCTTGAGCGCTTTCGCATTGTCTATTGGTGCCGATGGCGGAATTGCCGTTTCTTGGGACGTCCCTCCCGCTGAGGGGCTCGCGGATCACGGCGATCTCGGGATGGATCTCACCGATGTCTTCGTTGCCTTGGGCGAAGCAGCGCAAGAGCAAGGTCGGGGCGTGGCCATCCTCATCGACGAGGTTCAGTTTCTGCGCACCACGCAGCTGGAAGCTCTGATCCAGGCCGTGCATAAAACCGTGCAGCGGAAGCTTCCCATCACTTTCGTGGGTGCTGGACTTCCCCAGAACGCCGAACTTGCCGGCGATGCCAAATCGTATGCGGAACGACTCTTCAAGTTTCCAAAAATCGATTCTCTCAAAGGAGACGATGCGCGACGAGCGCTCACCGAGCCTGCGGCGATCGAAGGCGTGACAATGGCTGAAGATGCCGTCGACTTGGCCGTTCAGATCACCCGGGGATACCCGTATTTCCTCCAGGAACTCGGATACCAAACCTGGAGCGTCGCGACTGGCGACCGGATCGTCTTAGAAGACATCGAGACTGCTCGTGAAGCGTATGAAGCCAAACTTGACGACTCCTTTTTCAGGGTCAGGCTGGATCGGGCCACTCCCCTGCAAACTGCCTATATGCGTGCCATGGCCGAACTCGGATCAGACCCACAGAAGGCCTCTGACGTCGCCGCGGTTATGAAGCGAGAGTCCAGCCAACTGGGGCCCACTCGAGCTGAACTCATTGACATGGGATTGCTCTACACACCCGAACACGGTTATGCCGCGTTCACTGTGCCCGACTTCGACAAGTTCATGCTTCGAGCGGTCCCTCAATTACAGGTCCCTGAGGTTCGAAAACGCCGCCCCAAGTCCTAGTGCCGCCGGACAGTCGCACATCACTTTCCTGGTAACCGCGCCAGCGCGAATGGCTGGGCGACGCGCTATGACGTGCGCGCCAGCCAGGCGTCGATCTCAAGCCGCGAGCTGGCCTTCAGCGCGGCCGACGCCCCACTGCACTCGATCGAACTCCAGGCGCAGTCGGCCAGCTGTTCGTCGGTCAGGCCCAGCTGCAAGCGACTGAGCACGTATTCGTTCAGGATGCCCGGCCCGAAGAAGATGGGGTCGTCGGCGTTGATCGAGCAGCGCACGCCCGCCTCGAGCAGCGCCTTGAGCGGGTGCTCGGCAAGTGACGGAACGACCGCGAGCATCAGGTTCGAGGTGGGGCAGACGTCCAGGCAGATGCCCAGTTCCGCGACCTCTTTCATCAGCGCCGGGTCCTCGATCACACGCACACCGTGCTGGATGCGGTCGGCCTTCAGTACGGTGACGGCCCCGCGTACGGAGTCCGGTCCGACCAGCTCGCCGGCGTGCGGGGTCGAGAGGAGGCCGCCGGCCTTGGCGATGGCGAAGGCCTCTTCGTACTTCACGCCGGGGTTGTTGCGTTCGTCGCCGGCCATTCCGAGGCTCACCACCCCGCGGGAGGCGAATGCCACCGCGACCCGCGCAGTCTCGTTCGCCGCCTCAATGCTGCCGGTGCGGTCGACCGTCATCATCAGGCCCACCTCGATGCCGTGGGCCGCGGCCGCAGCGCTGGCGGCCGTGGCCATCGCCTCGACGGCGGCTTCCAGCGTTCCGAACGACTCAACGTAGAACGCCGGCGAGATGCCGAACTCGGCGTAGACGACCCCGACCGCGGCAGCGTCCTCGACGGCCTCGTCGATCACCCGCAGGATCGGGTGGGTGCCCTGCATCACGGGCACGAGCCCGAGATAACGGCGGTTGAACATGGTGAACTCGACAAAACCATCGGTCTGCGGAACGGGCAGCCCGGCCTGGCGGGCAAGGTCGGCCAGCGTGGTCGGGCGCACGGTTGCTTCGAGGTGGATGTGCAGGTGCGCCTTGGGCAGGGCGCTGAGGTCCCGCATGATTCCGGGCGGCGGGGTGATGTCGATGAAGTCTGCATCGGTCGGTGCGATGCCTGTGGAAGTGGTCATGGCTGGTCAGCCTTTCACGGTCTGGAGGTGGCGGGGCTGGGCTGGGGCGGGCTCTGGGCGGAAGGCGGCGCCGGGATGGTGCGCGGCAAGTCGGGGGCCCTCCCCCGGGAAGATTCGTTCGCGCAGGGTGTCGGCTCCGTACTCGGTGGCCGCTCGGCCGCGTTCCCGCAGAACGGGAAGCAGCAGGTCGATGATGTCGGTGTAGGTGCCCGGCACGATGTGAGGTTCGAAGAGGAAGCCGTCCAGGCCGGTCTGGTCGGCGTAGTCCTCCATCTGGTCGGCGACCTCCTCTGGAGTGCCTACGAGCACCAGGCCACGCAGCCCGCGGCTCTTGAATTCGTCGAGGATCTCCCGCACCGTCAGTTCTTTCTCGCCGTTCTGGCTGCGATACCGGTCCACATTGCTCTGGCCCTGTTGGGCGTCGATTTTCGGCAACGGCTGGGACGGATCCAGCGCCAGTAGGTTGATCCCGGTGTTGGCGACATACGCGGCGGCCGCGAATTCATCCGTCGTCAGGTCCAGCAGGTCCTGGTACTTCCGCACCGCCTCCTCGTGGGTGGGAGCGGTGAAGACCGACAGGCCGACGAGGATCTTGACCGAGCCGGGCGCGCGGCCGAAGCCCTGGGCCTTGGCGTGGATCTCGGTAACGCTGGCTGCGACCTTCGCCAGCGAGGTGCCCTGGAGGAAGACGCATTCGGCGTTCCGGGCTGCGAATTCCAGGCCCCTGCCGGAGCTGCCGGCTTGGAAGAGCACCGGGGTGCGCTGCGGCGAGGGGATCACCTGGTAGGTGCAGTCGGTGGAGTAGTACTCGCCGCGGTGCACCACCCGGTGCACGCGGGAGGCATCCGCGTAGATGCCCGCCGCCTTGTCGGCGATCACGGCGCCGTCCTCCCACGATCCCTCCCAGAGCTTCAGGGTGAGGTCGAGGTAGTCGTCGCCCATGTCGTAACGCTTGTCGTGCGGTGTCAGCGGCTGGCCGAACGCCTTCGCGGCCGACTCTGCCGACGCGCCGGTCACCATGTTCCAGCCGATCCGGCCACGGGAGAAGTGGTCGAGCGTAGAGAACCTGCGGGCGTGGGCATAGGGCGGTTCGAAGGTGGTCGCTGACGTGACGACGAGCCCGAGCTTGGTCGTCGTCACCGCCAGCGCCGACATCAACGAGACCGGATCGGCCGTCGGCACGTTCATCGCCTGCTCCAGCGCCACGGCGGGGATCTCCCCATCGACGATGGGAGTGCCATAGGTGTCAGCCAGGAAGAGGAAGTCGAACTTCGCCTCCTCCAGCATGGCGGCGAGCTTCACCCAGTAGTCGATGTCCATGAAGTCCAGCGAGGTGTTGTCGGGGTGGCGCCAGCTGGCGCCCGACATCCCGTTGGGATTCATGAGCTGGAAAACGCCGAGGATGAACGGCTTCATTGGTATGCCTTTTCGGGTTGGGGAGGGAAACGGACCGGGACGTGCTACTCGAGGACGGGGCCGTCCGCGTAGATCTCGTCGAGCAGGGTGAGGTCGAGGATCGTGTCGACATCGGGAAGCTCGGAGATTCCGGCGGCGCGGAGCCCCTCGTACATTTCGCCTCCGAGCAACGCCGGGTCCATGTAGAGCAGCCCCTTTTCGTCGGTCAGGTCGCTCTGGGTGAGCGGGATCTGCAGCCGGTTCTCGCGGATCTGCTGATTGATGTCCAGGCCCAGGTCGGCGCCGTAGACGTCGACGGCGAGTTCGGCGTTCGCGTCGGGGTCGGCCTCGTTGTCCTGCCAGCCCTTGGCGGTTGCGCGCAGGAACCCGAGCATGGCGTCGCGGTCGGCGGCCAGGGTGTCGGCTTCGGTGTAGATGGTGCTGCCGTAGAGCGGCAGGCCGAGGTCGGCGATCGTGGTGACGACGTAGTCGTCCTCGCTCAGGCCGTAGGACTCCTCGAGGATGATCGGCTGGTTGGTGAGGTAGGCGGTGTAGACATCGCCCGCGCCTTCGACCAGGGGGCCGGGGTCGAACCCGGCGGTGACGTAGTCGTAGTCCTTGTCCAAGCCGTTGATGGCCAGGATCGCGTCGATCTGCTGCTGGGTGCCTTCCTGGCCGAGCACGGTCTTGCCCACCAGGTCTTTGGCCGTGCGCACGGGGTTGTCGGCAAGGGAGACCAGCGCCGACGGTGAGGTTTGGAACACGGAGCCCATCAGGGTGAACTCGTTGCCTTCCGGGATGGACTGCAGCAGCGCCTGGGTGTTCGCCTCAACTCCGATGTCCGCGGTACCGGAGGCGACACTGGCCATGGTGGTGGGCGCGTTGGGTCCGCCGCCCTGCCACTCGATCTTCAGGCCCTCGTCTTCGTAGTAACCCGCCGCGTCCGCGGCCCAGAACCCGGCCCATTCCACGTTCGTGATCCAGCCGAGCGCGACCTTGAGCGTGGTCAGGTCTTCGTCAGACGAGGCGGACTCAGCGGCCGGGCTGCTGGAGCAGCCGGCGAGCAGCGCGGTGATGCCGACGGCCGCGATACCGGCCGTCCAGCGGGACCGCCCGGACCGACGTGAGGCGGATGCTGGAACTCGGGTGATGGGCATGGTTCTCCTTGGGGGGTAGAAGGGAATCAGGATCGAGCGGGATAGAGCGGTGACACGGGAGGAACGGGAAAGAATGTGGGCAGAGGCGTGGCCAGCAGCGAGGACCGCGGAGGGGCTTCGCGGCCTGGTCCGGTGGCTGCGCGCCTCGATCAGGTGAAGCGGGGTGAGATCCGTCTCTCCACGAAACGAGCGGCGAGGAAGGCGAAGACCGAGAGCATTGTGGCCACCAGGGCGGTGCCCCAGGCCCGATCGATCTCCATGTAGCTACGGGCCACGATGAAGAGGTAGCCCAGGCCTTGCTGGCCGATCAGGAACTCCGCGAGCATCGCCGACAGCACGGCGAGCGGGGCGGTGATGCGCAGGGCCAGGAGCAGGTTCGGCACGGCGTAGGGCAGTCGGAGCCGCCAGAGCGAGGCGGGACGGGACGACCCGAAGACGACGAACAGGTCGCGGCTGCTGGCCGGTGCCGACGCCATGCCGGAGAGCCCGAGCACGAAGGCGGGGAAGAAGGACGTGATCACGGTGACCACCAGAACCGTATAGACCTCGTAGCCGAACACCCGGGCGATGATGGGGATCATCACCGTGACGGGCACGGAGCGCACGATGAGCGCGGCCGGGGTGAGCACGGCCGACATCGGCGCCCACAGCGAGATCAGCACGGCGGCGATCGTGCCCAGGAGCATGCCGAGCAGCAGCCCGCCCACCGAGATGGCGAGGGTCCACAGGAAGTCGATCGCGTAGGCATCCGGGTTGCCCACCACGTCGTTGATGACCGACCAGGGGCGCGGTGCGACGATGGAGGTGTAGCCGTTGGCGAGGACCCAGACGTCCCAGAGCAGCACCAGGGCCACGATCGGCCAGAGGTGCAGCAGGCCGGCGAGGCGGGAACGACGGATCATGTGAACCTCCGAACGGCGCCGGACTGAAGCCGCACGGCGATGAGATAGGCGGCCAGGGAGAGCAGGGCAGCCGTGAGCGCGGCGGCCCAGAGCAGCAGCACCTGGTAGTTCTGCATGGCGCTGACGATGAGCACGCCGAGGCCGCGCGGCGCACCGAACCACTCGCCGATGGTGGCTCCCAGGATCGCGGTCGGTGCGGCCAGGGCAAGCCCGTCGAAGACGGTGGGCAGGGACACGGGAATCTGCAGGCGGAGCAGCGTGGTGCTGCGGGCGGACCCGAAGACCGAGAAGACGTCCTGGTGGGTCGCACTGGCACCGGCCAGGCCCGCGGTGAACGCGACGAACATCACGAATCCCACTCCGAGGGCGGCGACGACGGCCGGGGTGGATTCGCGGCCCACGGTGGTGATCAACAGCGGGGCCAGGGCGATCAGCGGCACGGCGTTGAGTACCGAGGCGAGCCGGTCGAGGCCGGGTCGCAGCACGGGAATGAAGTTGGCGAGCAGGGCGGCGATAGCGGCGAAGACGATGCCCAGCACCAGCCCCCAACCCGCGGATGCCGCGGTGGCGGTCAACGCGCGCAGCACGGTCGCCTGCGCCACGGGCTCGGCGAGATAGCCCACGACATCGGTGAGCGGCGGCCAGCTGCGGCCGGCGATTCCGGTGCGGCCGATCAGCTCGGCGACAGTGATGAGGATCAGGACCCCGATGGTGTTGTTCAGCCAGCGGGGGGAGCGCAGTCTCACTCCGCCTTCCTGTCGACGTCGAGCAGGTCGGTGAGGTGGTCGACGACGGCGCGGAATTCGGCGCTGCGGGTGATGTCGGCGTGGCGGGGGCGCGGCATGTCGACAGTCTGCACGTGCCGCACCCGGCCGGGGCGGCCGGTGAGCACGACGACGCGGTCGGCCAGCAACACCGCCTCCTCGACATCGTGCGTCACCAGCAGGGTGGTGATGTGTTGCTCTTCCCAGATGCGGGCCAGCTCGCCGTTCATGCGGCGGCGGGTGACCGCGTCCAGTGCGCCGAACGGTTCGTCCAGGAGCAGCACGTCGGGGCTGAGCACGAGGGCACGGGCGATGGCCACGCGCTGCTTCATGCCGCCGGAGAGTTGGCGGGGGCGGGCCTTTTCGAAGCCGACCAGTCCGACCAGGCGAATAAGTTCGTCGACACGCTGCCAGTCCACGGCTCGGCGGGCTAGGCGGAAGGGCAGTGCGATGTTCTCCCGCACCGATGACCAAGGCAGCAGGGCGTGTTCCTGGAAGGCGACGCCGAGCCGGTGGGATTTGGCCAGGTCGGCCGGGGCCTTGTCTTCGACCAGGACCTCGCCGCTGGTGGCCTGTTCGAGGCCGGTGACGAGGCGAAGGACCGTGGACTTTCCGCAGCCGGACGGCCCGAGCAGGGCAACGAACTCGCCCTCAGCGACCGAGAGGTTGAAGTCCTCCAGCGCGGTCATCCGCTTGGACCGACCCAGGTCGAAGGACATGGTCACGTTCCGCAGAGCGATCGCTTCGGCCGGCGCGGGCCGCACTGCCGCGGTCGACCCGGCGGCTGTGGCCGCTGAGCCACCGCTCTGAATGGTGTCGGTTGCCGACTCCGTCATAGTGTCTTCCCGTCGCACGTAATGGCTTCGCTTCCACGAACTGAACTGAACAGTTCAAAGGTAAGTGAGGAAGATTACGGCAACGTTTCCAACGTGGACGAGTTCGATTTCGCCTTCTTGGGAACGCTCCCTGAGCGTGATCGCGGCAGTCAGCTGGGCCCGGTCGCGCGTTCGACGGGCTGGTCGGCCAGAAGACTGCGCACGGCCGCGGCCTGCATGATGCGCAGTTCTTCGCGGGGAACGCCGGCCAAGAGATTCACCTGGAAGCCGCGCCACATGGCCACCACCTGGGTAGCCAGGCGCACTGATTGCGCCGGCGAGTGGCCATCGAGTTCGAACGCTTCCTGTACCGATTCCGGCAGCCCGCCGACCACGGCCTGGAGGATCCCGGCGTTGTCAGGCTTGCGGGCGGCCATACCGATGAACTCGAAGAAGAGCCGGATGTACGGCACATTGTCGGGGTGGGCGATCTGATCCCAGGCGGCGTCGAGTCGTTCGGCGAGGGATCCTTCAGGCGAGAGCCGCTCGTTCAGGGCGCTGATCCGCGGGAACCGGCTCACCAGGTCGACACCCGCGGCGATGATCATTTCCTCGCGGGAACCGAAGTAGTAGAGCAGCATCCGGTTGTTCGAACCCACAGCCCGCGCGATTCCGCTCAGGCTCGCGCCATCCACTCCCGCGGCCAGCAGGTGGTCCCCGATCAGGGAGAGAAGGCGTTGCCTCTCCGGTTTAGCGTCGCTCACGGAATTCAGACTAGGGCGTCTGAGCGTCACTCGGCCCTGCAGAACCTCGCCCGCGACTGCGCCAGCGTCTAGCTCCAGATGCGCGGTACGTCGCGCTCGGTCCGCAGGCCTGATTTCTCAAAAAGAAAGGCCCTGTGATCGGTAGAATTCCTGATCAAAGGGCCTTTATGTGTAGCGGGAGCGGGAATTGAACCCGCGACACCACGATTATGAGCCGTGTGCTCTAACCAACTGAGCTACCCCGCCAAAGACTTTTAGAGCCTAGCTCCCAAGCCTGAGCCCCCTGTGGGAATCGGACCCACTACCTCTTCCTTACCAAGGAAGTGCTCTACCAATGAGCTAAGGGGGCAAAACCTCAAACTTCTGAAGTCGAACCGTGCTTTTGGCAACCGGTAAACATTATCACCTCGCGAGACCCCTCGGCGACACGAGGTGCTCATCCGGCGGAATTGTGACGCCGGGCAACGCCCACGCCGTAAAGGATGCGCCGGCAGCAACGAGCCGCACCCCGGCGTCGGACACCGTGCAGAGGGCCGTTCCCACCTCGGGCGGCACACCGCCGCTGAGGCCGCTGACCGGCACGACCCAGCCGGGCACCGTGACCTCGGCGGCGGCGCGGGTCGCCAGCAGCAGCACCGACTCCTGTTCGGTCTCGCGCACGTAGACGAGCGCATCCTCACCCACGTATAGCCAGCGCAATCCTCCGGTGCTCAGTGCCTCGTGGCCCCGGCGGAGGCCGATCAGCGTCGAATACAGGTCGATGGTCGCGGCGACGTCCGGGTCGGCCGCGCTCCCCCACGGCATCGGCGTGCGGGAATGTTCCCCGTCGACGCCGACCAGGCCGAACTCGTCGCCGGCGAGAACCACCGGGATGCCCGGCAGGGTCACCGAGAGTCCCACCGCCACCGGAACGACCTCGGCGTCGGCGTGGGTGCGGAACCGGGCGGTGTCGTGAGTGTCGAGGGCGTTCATGGTGGCCAGCCGGGTGCGCCAGGGGAATCCGGCGGCGAATCGGGTGTGGGCCCGGTGGAACTGCTCACCGGTGTGCGCCGGGATGGTGCCGAGCGGCAGCCCGAAGAACGATGACACCGGGTCGGGCCGCGCCAGCCAGGACCAGAGCGGCCGGGTGAAGTTGGCGTAGGTCATCGCGCCGTGCCAGGCGTCGCCCTGGAAGTCGGCCGAGGCGTCATTGGTGAATTCGCCGAGCAGGATGGTGTCGGGATTCACGTCGATCATGGTGCGGCGGATGGTCTGACGCACCTCCGCGTTGAGGTCGTCGTCACCGAGTCGTCCGGTCATGTTCGCCACGTCGATGCGCCAGCCATCCAGGCTGTACGGCGCCGCGAGCCACCGGGCCACCACCGAGTCGGGGCCGTCGATGAACCTGCGGCGGAGCTCCGTCGAGCTCCAGTTGAACTTGGGCAGCTCGGGCACGCCCAGCCACGACATGTAGTCGCGATGCTCGGCGTCGAGCCAGTAGTAGAAGGCACTCTCGGGAGCCGAGGGGTCGAGGTGCGCGGCCTGGAACCACTCGTGACCGTCACCGGAATGGTTGGCGGTGAGGTCGCCGATCACCTTGAGACCGCGGGCGTGGACGGCCTCGACGAGGCGGATGAGCGCCGCGTCGCCGCCGAGCAGCGGGTCGACCTCGACGAAACCGGCCGCGTCATAGCGGTGGTTGGAGCGACCGGGAAAGACCGGGGTGAGGTAGAGCAGAGTGACGCCGAGCCGCTCGAGGTGGTCGAGGTGCTCGGTGATGCCGTCGAGGTCGCCGCCGTAGAACTGGTGCGAGCGGCCCGGCGGGAGCTGGTCGACGGCGTCGTCCCACTCGGCCGGCATCGCCCAGTCCGGCGCCTCACGGGTGTCGGCGGCGTCGGAGCGCGCGAACCGGTCGGGGAAGACTTGGTACATCACGCTCGTCGCGGCCCACTCCGGCGGGGCCGGGTGGGCAACGAGCTTGAAATCCTCTGAGTCGAGGGTCTCGATGTCGTGCAGCCCGCTGGCGTTCAGCCACCAGTGGCCGCCGTCGGCCATCGTGAGCAGGAACCTGTAGCCGTGCACCGGGTTCTCCACCACCAGGTCGGCCACCCACCAGACGTGACCGTCGGCCGGCCCGAGCGGCCGGGCGTCGCCGAAACGCGGCTCCCGGTCGGGGTTGGCGCGGGTGCGCACCATCGTCACGTCGCCGAAGGCGAGTGGGATGCGCAGCCGCACGGTGACAACATCGCCGAGGGTGGGCGTTTGGGTGGAGACGTAGAGCGGGGAGCCATCATGGTGCGGAAGCGAATGGAACGGAAGCGGGTGGGGCGTGAGCATCAGGTGAGTTACTTGACCGATCCGGCCGTGAGGCCACCGACGATGTACTTCTGCAGCCAGAGGAACAGGGCCATGACGGGCAGGGCCGCGAGCACCGCTCCGGCCGCGAAGACCGAGTAGTTGCTGGAGAACTCCTGCGAGACGAACTGGTACAGGCCCACCGCGAGGGTCTGCTTCTCTGGCGTGATCAGCACGATGCTGGCGATCACGAACTCGTTGGTGGTGCCCACGAACGAGAGCAGCCCGACCACGGCGAGGATGGGCGCGACAAGCCGCAGGATGATGGTGAAGAAGATCCGGGCGTGGCCGGCGCCGTCGAGCTTGGCGGCCTCGTCGATCGAGGCCGGGATCGTGTTGAAGAAGCCGTACATGAGGTAGGTGTTCACACCGAGGGCGCCGCCGAGGTAGACCATGATCAGGCCGATCTGGGTGTCGAGGCCGATGGCCGGAAAGATGTCGGAGATGCCGTTGAGCAGCAGGAAGATGGCCACGACGGCAAGCAGCTGCGGGAACATCTGCACGAGCACCAGCATCAGCAGGCCGGCGCGGCGGCCGACGAAACGCATCCGCGAGAAGGAGTAGGCGGCCAGGGCTCCGAGGAACACTGTGCCGGCCGAGGTGATGCCGCCGATCAGCAGGGTGTTGCCGTACCAGGCCGCGTACGGCTGCTGCGGCAGGTTGAACAGGGTGACGTAACTGCCCAGGTCTACCTCGCTGAACAGGCCGTTGGCCGTGATCAGGGTGCCGCCGGGGTGCAGTGAGGCCGAGAGCACGTAGAGCAGCGGGAAGGCGGAGAAGACCACCATGACGGCGCCGACCAGGTGCCGCCAGCCGGTGGCGCGGAACCAGCGCCCGAAGTTGAACGGGTGCTTCACGGGGATGTAATCCGTGGTCGCCGGGGCTGCGATAGTCGTGGTCGCCATCTCAGTTCAACTCCTCTAGTGCCTTGGTCTGTCTGAAGCTGATGATCGACACGAGCGCCACCAGCACGAAGATGAGGATCGAGAAGGCGCTGGCGAGCCCGTAGTCGCGGTTGGCGCCGACGAACGCCACCTTGTAGACCATCGAGATGAGGATGTCGGTGGCACCGACGTTCACCCCGGCCGTGACGTCCCTGGGCCCGCCGTTGGTGAGCATGTAGATGAGGTTGAAGTTGTTGAAGTTGAACGCGAACGAGGCGATCAACAACGGTGAGACCGACACCAGCAGTAGCGGCAGCTTGATAAGCCGGAAGACCTGCCAGGGCCGGGCGCCGTCCACGGTGGCGGCCTCCTGCAGTTCGCCGGGGATGGACTGCAGCGCGCCGGTGCAGACCAGGAACATATAGGGGAAGCCCAGCCAGAGGTTCACGAAGATGATGCTGAACTTGGCCAGCCACTCGTTGGTGAGCCAGGGGATCTCCGCCCCGCCGAACAAGACCTGGTTGATGAACCCGAACTGCGGGTTGAGCATGCCCGCCCAGACCAGGGCGGAGAGGAACGCCGGGAACGCGTAGGGCAGGATCATGACGACCCGGTAGACGTTCCGGCCGCGCATGCGCAGGTCGTTGAAGACGATGGCCAGGAACAGGCCCAACGCGAAGGTGGTCGCCACCGAGAGGAACGCGAACGCGAACGTCCACAGGGTGACGCTGATCAGCGGGCCGCGGATGGAGTCGGTGCCGAAGGCCTTGGCGAAGTTGGCCAGGCCCACCTCCACCTTCCAGCCGGGCTGCAGGTCGGCGCCGTCCTCGGCGACGAACGAGCCCTGGGTGGGGTCTTCGGTGTAGACAACGCCGGTGCTCGCGTCGGTCATGGTGCCGGCCGCCTCGTCGTAGACCAGGTCGGAGAGATAGAGGTACGCGGCTGAGCCGTCCGGGGTACGGAGGCTGCCGTCGTTGGGGTCGTCGGAGACGGGCACGGCCAGGGCGGCGATGGCTTCCTGGTTGGCCACGATGTCGGCGAAGTTGAGCGTGGTGTAGCCGGGCAGGCCGATGGCCTGGCCGGAGGCATCCGTCTCGGCGTCGGTGACCTCGGTCAGCGGCGAATCCGGGTTGCCGACGCTGATCTCGCCGTCGGGGTCTGTGACCAGGAAACTGTAGGCGCCGGCTTGTTCGAGCACGGTCACGGCGTAGGTGGCGGAATCGGGCACCCGCTCCTGGGAGGACAGGATCAGGGAGTTGACCGCGTCATCCTTGGTGCTGTTGTGGCCGGTGCCGTAGTTGGTGAAGGCGATGTAGCCGGAGTAGCCGACAACGAAGATCTGGAAGATGAGCAGAAAGATCAGGCCGGGCGTGAGGTACTTGGCCGGCAGCCCCTTAGCCCGGAAGTAGATCACATTCACGACGATCGTGACCAGCAGCACGAGGCCAAAGACGAGCGAGTCCTGCTTGATGAAGAGCACAAAGAGCGCATAGACGCTGATCGCATCCACGATGCCGAGCAACAGAACCTTGAGCAGCAGCACCTTGATGCCGGCGGATGCGGCCTCCGCGATGCGGCTCGCCTGCCGTTGCTTCTTGGCGGCGACGATCTGGGCCCGATCGCGCTCGGGTGCGGGGGTAGTCATCATTGTCTGCTCTCTGCCGGCATCGGTGCGGGCGTGCCCGAAGGCAAGGGTGCTGCGGATGGTGCGGTGCGCCCGGCCCCGGTAAGGCCGGGCGCACCCGGTGGTGCTCGGTGGTGCTGGTTACTGGATGGCGGCCGCGATGTCCGCGGTCATCTTCTGCCACAGCTCAACGGGGTCACCCTCGTTGCTGACGATCGCGGCCTCGGTAACGCCCCAGAACTGCCAGACCTTGCCCATCTGCGGGATGTTGGGCATCGGCACGGCGGTGGCGCCGACGGCGCCGAAGCCGGCGGTGATGGGGTCGGAGCTGGCGGCCTCGAAGGCGGCGGTCAGCGCCGGCGGGCGTCCGCCCACGTCGTAGAGGGCGGTCTGCACCTCTTCGCTGCCGATGTAGTTCACCAGGAACTCGTTCGCCGCGATGGCGTTCTTGGTCTTGGCGCTCACCATGAAGCCCTGCACACCCACGAAGGGCTGGGCGACCTGGCCGCCGGCGGACGGGATCGGGTCGACGGAGACGTCGATGCCGGCGGCTTGGGCATCCGGCACGTTCCACGGACCGGTGAGCAGGAACGGCGAGGCACCGGCGTAGAACTTCTCCTTGGCGATATCGCCGGTGAGGTTGACGCTCATGCGACCCGCGGCGCCCTCGGCGGCCAGCCAGGTAGCGAAGGCTTCGCCCCCAGCGTTGCCCACGGTGAGGTCGTCCGGGTTGTAGCTGCCGTCGGCGTTGGTGCCGAAGACCGGGGCGCCGAACGAGGTCTGGAACGGGTACAGGTGGTACGGGTCGGCCTCGGGGCCGATCTGCACGAGGTACGGGAACTCGGTCCCCGCGGCGGTCCCGGCGGCGACCATGTCATCGAAGGTTGCCGGGGCCGTGGGCGCGAGGGCGGTGTTGCGCAGCAGCGCGATATTCTCGATCGAGTACGGCACGCCGTAGGTCTTGCCCTCGTAGCTCATGGCGGTGACGGCGACCTGCTGGTAGTCGGCGGCGGTGTCACCGAGTTCGACCGGCTGCACGACGCCATTGCTGACGAAATTGCCCAGCCAGTCGTGCGCGGCGATGGTGATGTCCGGGCCCTTGCCGGTCGGGACCTGGGCGATGAACTCTTCCTGGATCTTCGCGAAGTCCTTCTGCACCAGCTTGACCTTCACGCCGGATTCCTTGGTGAAGGCCGCTGCAGCGTCCTTCAAAACGGCGGCGCGGTCGGCGTCCACCCACACGGTCAACGTGCTGGAGTCTGCGTCCGTCGTGCTGCCGCCGGACTCGGCTCCGGCCGAGCAGCCGGCCAGCGCCAGGGACGCGGCCACGGCTAGCGCGCCGGCTGTGAGCAGGACTGTTTTCTTCACCCTCATTGGTGTGCCTTTCATAATCAACATTGACTTTGGTGCAAGCGCTTACAGGTATACCTGTCAAATCGGTGATTTGCAACCCTGCTTGTAGCCGGCCTCACTCTGAGAGCGCGCTCACGGGGTCAGGGTTGTGGAAGCGCTTGCACTCGGGGCGGAATGCCGTAGTGTTTCCGTCATGACAGGCACAGAGTGGTGGCGTACCGCCGTTATCTACCAGATCTACCCACGGTCGTTCGCTGACGCGAACGGCGACGGCATGGGCGACCTCGCCGGTATCCAGTCGCGATTGCCGCAGCTGGCCGAGCTCGGGGTGGATGCCATCTGGCTGTCGCCGTTCTACACCTCGCCGCAGCGCGACGCCGGCTACGACGTGGCCGACTACTGCGACGTCGATCCCCTGTTCGGCACCCTCGCCGACTACGACGCCATGCAGGCGGCGGCGCACGCTCTCGGCATCCGGGTGATCGTGGACATCGTGCCCAACCACTCCTCCAGCGACCACCCCTGGTTCCAGGCCGCGCTGGCCGCCGGCCCCGGCAGCATGGAACGCGAGCACTACACCTTCCGCGACGGCCGCGGCGAGCACGGCGAGCTGCCCCCGAACAATTGGGAGTCGGTCTTCGGCGGCGGCGCGTGGACCCGCACCGTGGACCCCGACGGCACCCCCGGCCAGTGGTACCTGCACCTCTTCGACACCACCCAGCCCGACTTCAACTGGGACGACGAGTGGGTGAGGGCGCAATTCCGCGACGTTCTGCGTTTCTGGCTCGACCGCGGGGTCGACGGCTTCCGGGTTGACGTGGCCCACGGCATGATCAAGGCCAAGGGCTTGCCCGACTACACCCCGCCCGTCGACGGCGGCTCCATGGGCGGCGCCACGAGCGCGCTCGAGCCCGGCGTCGTAGCCGAGCCCGTCGCCGGAGCCCCCTATTGGGCCCAGGACGGCGTGCACGAGATCTACCGCGACTGGCGCCTGGTGCTCGACGAGTACGACGGCGACCGCATCCTGGCCGCAGAGGCCTGGGTCGACCCGTTGCACCGGGTGGCCCAGTGGGTGCGCCCCGACGAGATGCACCAGGCCTTCAACTTCGCCTACCTCGAGACCCTGTGGCAGGCGGAGCCGCTCCGCCGGGTGATCGACGATTCCCTTGCCGCGTTCAGCGCCGTCGGCGCCCCGAGCACCTGGGTGCTCTCCAACCACGACGTGGTGCGGCACGCCTCCAGGCTCGCGCTCACCGCCGACAACCTGCAGGGCCACGGCATCGGACCGAACACGATCGGCCTGCCCGACCCCGTGGTGGGCCTGCGCCGCGCCCGGTCCGCCACCTCGTTGATGCTCGCCCTGCCGGGCTCCAGCTACATCTACCAGGGCGAGGAGCTCGGCCTGCCCGAGGTCATCCACCTGCCGGACTCGGCTCGCGAGGACCCCACCTGGTTCCGCACCAACGGCGAGCGGTACGGCCGCGACGGCTGCCGCGTGCCGATTCCGTGGGAAGGCGCCGCACCCTCATACGGTTTCGGTCCGACGTCGGCCAGCTGGCTGCCGCAGCCCGCCGAGTGGGCCACTCTGGCCCGCGACGCCCAGAAGGGTGTGCCCGGTTCGACCCTCGAGCTCTACACCCTGGCTCTCAAGCTGCGCCGTGAGCATGCCCTTGGCCTCGGCTCGGTCGACTGGCTGCCGTCGCCGGCTGCCGACGTCCTCGTCTTCCGCAACGGGAATGTCATCGTCGTTGCCAACACCGGCGACCAGCCGGTGGAACTGCCGGCCGGCGAGGTGCTTCTCAGCAGCGAGACGCTGATCGGTCGCACACTGCCCGGGGATACCACGGCCTGGCTGCAGGCCTGATCAGGGCTCGGTTCCACAGGCTGCACCCCCTGCGCTCACAACTCGCTCTCAGCGAGTACGGATGCAGGGGGTGACAGACTCTAGGTGGCCACCGACGCTTTCGGCGCCACTTTTGAGCAAGGAGCACTCGTGACCGACCAGGACGTCGAATGGCCGACCGACCTGCAGGCGATCCGAACCGAGCTCACCCGCTTCATGATGTCGTACAAGTTCGCGACCGACGAGATGATGACCAAGGTCAACATCCTCAAGGAAGAGTTCAGCTCGATCCACGACTACAGCCCGATCGAGCACGTCAGTCACCGTTTGAAATCGCCCCAGGGCATCCTGAACAAGGCCAAGCGCAAGGGTTACCCGCTCAACCTCGAGGGCATCCGGGAGAACATCCAGGACATCGCCGGCATCCGCATCACCTGCAGCTTCATCTCGGACACGTACCGGGTGCTGGAAATGCTTCGCAACCAGCACGACATCGAGGTGTTGCTGGTGAAGGACTATATCGCGTCGCCCAAGCCGAACGGCTACCGCAGCCTGCACCTGATCGTGGCGATCCCGGTCTTCATGTCCGACCGGGTGCAGCCGGTCACGGTCGAGGTGCAGATCCGCACCGTGGCGATGGACTTCTGGGCCAGCCTCGAGCACAAGATCTTCTACAAGTACGACGGCGCCGTTCCGGCAGCCCTGGTGGGCGAGCTCAAGCAGGCCGCGGATGTGGCCAACCGGCTGGATGTCGACATGGAGCGCCTGCACGATCAGGTGCTCTCCCTCGGTGAGGCGCCTGACCCCGTGGAACCGCGCACGCTGCCCCCGGCATCGCACGGCGCCGACGGCCAGATGCCGTTCCCGCTGCCCCGCTCGCTGCTCGAGGCCTTCCTCGACAAGGCCGTCTGACCCGTCCCTCCGGCCGCGCTCGCACCATTCCGCTGGTCGAGCCCGTCGAGACCCCGCGACATGCCTGCGCGACGCACCCCGTAGACTTCCCGCACAACCGACCGCTCATTTACGGACTTCGCATAGTCATCGGCCCACGGAACGATGCGATCTCCGCAAATGAACGACGTGTCGGGCTCGCAGGCCGTCTCACGAGGTCTCGCCAAGCTCGACCAGCGAAGCGGGAACCATCCGCAGGCACGCTCGAACAACGAAGCGGGAGCGATCCTGCAGGAGCGCTCCACCGGCGAGCTGGCCGTCGGCGCTAGTTCGTGTTGGCGTAAAGCCAGACCAGCGGGTCGGTCTTGGTACCGTTGATGCCGCCGAGGCGGATCTCGAAGTGCAGGTGCGGGCCGGTCGACATTCCGGTGGAACCGACCTGGCCGATGACCTGGCCGACCTTGACCACGTCGCCGGTCTTCAGCAGCATCGAGCCGTGGATCATGTGGGCGTAGACGCTGGAGACCAGTTTGCCGTCGATCATGTGGTCGATCACCATGTGCACGCCGAGGCTGCCTTCGCCGTCTTCGGTGAAGCTCACCACGCCGTCGGCGATCGCCTGGATGGGCGCTCCGAGGCCGGGGTTGAAGTCCTGGCCGCCGTGGTTGGACGAGCAACCTGCGCAGTCGCGGAAGCCGAACTGGTCGCCGATGTGCACACCGACCGCGAACGGCCACTGGATGGTGCCGTTCGGGTTGTTGCTGAAGGAGTCCTCGAGGCGGATGCCGCTGGCCGCGGCGACCTCGGCGATGGACTTCGATTCGTAGCTGTCCTGCTCGACGGTGATGGTGTCGGTGCCGGCCAGGTTGATGGTCTGGGCCGGGCCGCTGTCGGCGGGCTTCTGCGCCTGGAGGGCGGCGGCCTGCACGTCGCTGGACGACAGCAGCGCCTCGGCCGGAAGCGAGGTGGCGACGGCCATCAAGGCGACGAACGACATCGCGATGATCGAGCCGCCCTTGGTGGCCAGCATGCGCATGCGGTGGTGACCGGAGCGAGATGACGCGGTCGACTTGGCGCGGGCCGAGGATGCCTTCGGCAACGCCTTGGTGCGGGGCACGAACGCCGGCAGCACGCGCTGGGGCTCGATCGGCTCCGTGCGGGCCTCTGCGGCCTCTTCGGCACGGTCGACGGGCGTGGAGTTCTCGGTCGTATGTTCCGCGCGCAGCTGGGCACGGAGGGCCGCTCGGGACGGCAGCACGATCGTGGTGGTCGTGGTGCCCGGTGACACGTCGCTCGGCACGGCTTCGTAGGCCGGTTCGGCGGGCAGGGCCAGGCTGGCCGTTTTGAGCATGACGGGCTCGAGGTCGGGCTTGGTCAGTTCGGCACTGACCAGCTGGTGCGCCTCTGGAGTCAACTCGGCGTGGGACTCGGCGTCGACGGTGTGGGCGGCAACAAACCCGGCAGCGGGCGGAGCGGCCGACGGGGTCTGCGGCTCCTGCTCCGCGGGGCCGGCAGCACGGCGTTCGAGTTCGCGCTGTTCACGACGGGTCAGGATGCGTGCCGGGGATGCCTGAACCCGGGCGGCATGCGCGGAATGGTGCTCGCCGAGTGCGCTTCGTGAGAGGTCACTCGAGTCGGCTGCGGAGGCATCCGACTGCGGGGAATGACGTGACAAAGGAGGGTACTTTCGGCGCGGGAAACGGGGGGACGAGCACGAATTTTGGCTAGGGCCAAAGTAACGAATGGATAAAGGCTAGCTTGCGAGGCGCCAAATCGCCATTTGAGAACGCGGAATCACACCCGAAAACGGGGTGTTTCGCTCCGTGTGGGGGATGCGCCAGCTCCCCCACCGTGATAGCGCACAACGGCATCTGCCCCGCCATCGCGGGGCGAACGGCCGATCGACGCCGACCGAAACCCTAAATGTCGTCGTCGGCCATAAATTCCGAGAAAAGTTTGCCGATCAACGGCTCAGCGGTGGCGTAGAGATCGGGTGCCGCGGCGATGAGAAGGCTGATGCCTTCACGGTCGTTCCCGAGTGCGCCCACCTTGGCTCCGGCCTCGGCCGCTATGAGGGCGCCGGCGGCGTGGTCCCAGGGGTGCAGTCCGCGCTCGTAGTAGAGGTCGAGCCGGCCGGCCGCGACCGAGCACAGGTCGAGCGACGCGGCGCCCATGCGGCGCACGTCGCGCACCTGGTCGATCAGCCCGTGCAACACCTGGGCCTGCCGGGTGCGGCGCACCGAATCGTAGGAGAACCCGGTGCCGAACATCGCCAGCGACAACGGCACCCCCGTTGCGACCTGCAGCCGCCGGCCGTTCAGCTCGGCACCGCCGCCGGCGCTGGCCGAGAACAGCTCGTCGATGGCGGGGTTCCGCACGGCACCGGCCAGGGCTGTCCACGTGGCCGGATCCGCGTCGCCCTCGACCACGGCGATGCTCACCGCGTAGAACGGGATGCCGTAGAGGTAGTTGACGGTGCCGTCGATCGGGTCGACCACCCAGGTCAACCCGGACGTGCCCGCCGTTGCGGTGGACTCCTCGCCGTAGAAGCCGTCGTTCGGCCGGGCATCCGCCAGCAGCCCGCGAATCAGCGCCTCAGTCTCGCGATCGGCCAGGGTGACCACATCTTCGGGTGACGACTTCGACGCGGCGATCTCCACACCCTCCGCGCGGCGGCGACGGGCGAGCTCCCCGGCCGTGAGGGCGGTCGTCTGGGCGAGGGCGAGCAGTTCGGTCAAGGCAGGAGACGTCATCCGCCCACGCTACGCCAGTGCGCCCGCTGCGGCAGGAGCGCCCGGCCCGTGGGTTAACGCACAAACGCGCCGGATCTCCGACGCGTTGTGTGTGTTGTGATGCTGTGGCGAGTGCGAGATTCGAACTCACGAAGGCTACGCCGTCTGATTTACAGTCAGATCCCTTTGGCCGCTTGGGTAACTCGCCAGTGCATACCCGACCATATGTGACCACGTGACCGGAGACGCTCAGACAGAATACAAGCCGAAGGGCCCAAGTGCGAAATCAGCGGGGGCAGCCGAGTGAGAATCCGGTGGATATGATCACTTCGTACCCCACTTTCGCACGCCGGTAAGGAACCCGAATGGTCGGCATTGATGAGGTCGCCCGCCGCGCGGGCGTCTCCACAGCCACGGTGTCGCGCGCCCTGAGCGGCAACGGGCACGTGTCGCCGGCCACCAAGCTCAAAGTCAAGGCCGCCGCCCTCGAGCTGGGCTATGTGGTCTCGTCGAATGCCTCCAGCCTGGCGTCTGGCCGCATGAAGAACATCGGCGTTGTCGTGCCGTTCCTCAACCGCTGGTTCTTCTCCAGCGTGGTCGAGGGCGCCCAGAAGGCCCTGCTGCACAACGGTTACGACCTCACTCTGTACAACCTCACCGGCGGTGGTGATGAACGCCGCAGTGTGTTCGAGCACTTCCTGCTGCGTCAGCGAGTGGATGCCGTGATTGCCATCTCGCTCGAGTTGACCGTGAACGAAGTGGCCAGGCTGCACGCGCTGGGCAAGCCCCTGGTAGGCGTCGGCGGCCCGATCATGGGCGTGCGCACCCTCACCATCGACGACGGCGCCGTCGCCCGGCTAGCCACCGAGCACCTGCTGGCGCTCGGCCACACCCGCATCGCCCACATCGGCGGCAACAAGGACTACGACCTCGACTTCCACCTGCCCACCAACCGGCGCGGGGGCTACGAGGCGGCCCTGGAGGACGCCGGTATCCCGGTGATCGAAGAGCTCTTCCAGCCGGCCGACTTCACCATCAAGGGCGGCTACCAGGCCGCGAAGCAGCTGCTGGGCCGGGCGCACAACCGGCCCACCGCGATCTTCGCCGCATCGGACGAGATGGCGATCGGCAGCATCCTGGCGGCACGCGACCTGGGCCTGGCAGTGCCGCGTGACGTTTCGGTGATCGGTATCGACGACCACGACCTGGCCGACTTCTTCGGCCTGAGCACCATCGCCCAGTTCCCGCAGGGCCAGGGCGCCCAGGCGGTCGAGATCCTGATGGACCAGCTGCACCCCGGCCAGCACGACCAGGCGGCGTTGAACACCCCGATGCCGTTCGAACTGATCGTGCGCTCCAGCACCGCCCGGCCCGGCGATTGAGCCGCACCTCCCGGGCTCGGCCCGCAATGGGCAGCATCCGCAGTTCTCGGTAACATGGCTCCCATGGCAGATTCTACGTTCGACATCGTCAGCAAGGTCGACCCCATGGAGATCGACAACGCGCTCAACCAGGCTCACAAAGAGGTGGCGCAGCGCTACGACTTCAAGAACGTGGGTGCGTCGATCGAGATGAGCGGCGAAAAGGTGCTCATGAAGGCCAACACCGAGGAGCGCGTCAAGGCGATCCTCGAGGTGTTCGAGTCCAAGCTGATCAAGCGCGGCATCTCACTTCGCAGCCTCGACGCCGGCGAGCCGTACGCCTCCGGCAAGGAGTACCGCATCGAAGCCAGCATGAAGGCCGGCATCGACCAGGAGAACGCGAAGAAGATCAACAAGATCATCCGCGACGAGGGACCCAAGGGCGTCAAGAGCCAGATCCAGGGCGACGAACTCCGCGTCTCCTCGAAGAGCCGCGACGACCTGCAGTCCACGATGGCCCTGCTCAAGGGCAAGGACCTCGACGTGGCCCTGCAGTTCGTCAACTTCCGCTAGCCCCCCCTCTCTCACTCGCACCCTCCCCCCGCGAGCTGTGAGTAAAGCCTCATAATCCGCTGGATTATGGGGCTTTTCTCACGGCTCGCGGATGGTTATGGGGCGTAAGCGCGCAGCCACCGGGTGAGCGCGGCGTAGGCCGCCGCGCGCGGAGCCGGCTCGGACAGCGTCACGTCGTGCAGGGCTCCCTCGATGCGAGCCACGGTCACGGTCGACCCCAGCCGAACCGCCGCGGCAGCGATGTTGTCGACCACGAGCACACTGTCGCTCTGGCGCATCTGTTCGCTCCAGCGGGGCAGGATCGTGGACCGCGCCGAGAGCAGGGTGAGGATCGGAGCGTCAATGTCGAGCCCCGCCGCCACGGTCGCGTGGCCTTCCAGTACGGCGTTCAACCAAGCCCGGTGGGCGGGGAACCCGCGCGCCGGCCGCCAGCGCGGGTCGTACGACCACTCGCCGTCGAAATCGGCCGACACCGACCGGGTGTAGAAGCCGAGGTCCACTTGGGGCAGGGCACCCAGCGGCTGCATGCGGGCGCCCAGTTGCACCAGTGGGGCGATGAACGCCCGGCCGACACCGCCGGCCTGGAACTCGATCCATGGGCTGTTCAGCACGATCGCGCTGGCCCGGCCGGGGTGCCGTGCCGCCCAGAGACTGAGGGTGAGGCCGCCGGTGGAGTGGCCCATCAGCACCAGCCGGCGCCGGGTCGACGGCACGGCATCCGGCCCGTCACCGGCGACCCCATGGCCCATCAGGCGCAGGGCGGCCTCGATATCGGCGTCGTAGGTGGCCAGGTCGGCCACGTAGCCCGGCGTCTGGTGCTCGCGCAGGCTGCGGCCGTACTTGCGCAGGTCCAGGGCGTAGAACCGGGCGCCGACACCGTGCCAGTGCTCGGCCAGACCGGTCTGGAAGAAGTAGTCCGACCATCCGTGCACGTAGAGCACGTCGGTGCCGCGCGCCGGGGCGAACGGCGGCACCAGATCGGTCAGCGGCGGCCGGTAGCGCACCAGGGTGGCGACGACCTCGCCCTCGGCGTCACTGTCCAGCGGCAGCGTACGCCGCTGGTAGTGCTCGCCGAGGAGGTCGTCCTCCCACCCGAGCTCCGCCATACGCTCCACCCTAGAACGCGAGCCGTGACCAAAGCCCCAAAAACTCGCGATTTTGGGGGCTTAGCTCACGGCTCGCGGATGCTCAGAGTTCGGCGGGTACCTGGTCGCGGGAGATCTCGACCATTTCGTGGCGGGGAACGACCTTGACGCGCACACGGCCCTGCTCGGCGCCGAGCGCCAGCTCGTGCTGGTCGAGGCGGTGCCAGCCGTCGAGGTTCGTGTAGGCCACGCCGCGCTCGTCGAGCAGCTCCAGGATGCTCTCCTCTGCGGGCGACTCGGGTCGCCACCAGTTGCCGACGTCGTTGATCAGGTGCCGCACGGTCTCCATCGCGTCGGACTTGGTGTGCCCGATCAGGCCCACCGGCCCGCGCTTGATCCAGCCCGTGGCGTAGACGCCGTACATCTGCTGGCTGGCGGTGCTCGATTCGAAGCCCGGTTCACCCTTCCAGAGCACCTGACCCTCGCGGTTGGGGATCACGCCGCGCTTCTTGTCGAACGGGATGCCCGGCAGCGACGAACCGTAGTAGCCCACGGCCCGGTAGATGGCCTGGATCGGCACCTCCCGGATCTCGCCGGTGCCCACGACGCCGCCCTGGCCATCCGGTGCGGTGCGCTCGTACTTGAAGCCGCCGACCCGGCCGTCGCCGTCGTCGGTGACCTCCACTGGGCGGGCGAAGAAGTGCAGGTGCAACCGGCGTGAGGCGGCGCCGGTCTCGCGCTTACGCCACTGGTTCAGCACCTTGTCGATCACGAAGACCTGCTTGTTGCTGGCCACGGCCGCGCGGGCGGCATCGTCGTAGTCGAAGTCCTCGTCGTAGACGACGATGTCCACGTCGGGCAGTTCGCCGAGCTCGCGCAGCTCCAGCGGGGTGAACTTCACCGAGGTGGGGCCGCGGCGGCCGAAGACGTGCACGTCGGTCACGGGTGAGGCCTTGAGGCCCTCGTAGACGTTCGCGGGGATCTCGGTGGGCAGCAGGTCGTCGGCGTGCTTGGCGAGGATGCGGGAGACGTCCAGCGCCACGTTGCCGTTACCGATCACGGCGACCGACTTCGCCTCCAGCGGCCAGGTGCGCGGCACGTCGGGGTGGCCGTCGAACCAGCTCACGAACCGGGCGGCGCCGTAGGAGCCCTCGAGCTCGATGCCGGGGATGGCCAGGTCGGCGTCGTGCACGGCACCGGTGGCGAAGATGACCGCGTTGTAGTGCTTCTTCAGGTCGTCGAGGGTGATGTCGGTGCCGTAGCGCACGTTGCCGAACAGGCGGATGTCGCCGCGGTCGAGCACGTCGCGGAGCGCGGTGATGATGCCCTTGATGCGGGGGTGGTCGGGGGCCACGCCGTAGCGCACCAGCCCGTATGGCGCCGGCAGGTGGTCGAACAGGTCGATCGAAACGTCGAAGTTCCGCTCTGCTTTCAGCAGGATGTCTGCGGCGTAGATGCCGGCGGGGCCCGCACCGACGATGGCCAATCGCAACTTGGTCATGGAAGCCTTTCTAGCTGGATCGCTCGACGATTGTGTCGGCGAAGCGGGTGAGCGCCTTCTTGACCGAGCCGTGCGGCAGGGGCTTGAGGGCGTCGACGGCATCACGGGCCCAACCGTGGGCCTCCGCGAGGGTCTGGGTGGTCACATCGTGTTCGCGGAGCGCGGTGATGGCGGAGTCTGCGGCCTCGGTGGCCACACCCTTGCTGTTCATCACATCGGCCTCGAGGCGGGCGACGAGGTCGGCGGCCCGGCCATCCGTTTCGGCGCGTTCGCGCAGGCGCAGGAGTGGCAGCGTGGCGACGCCGGCGCGCAGGTCGGTGCCGGGCACCTTGCCGGTCTCCTGCGGTTGCGGCGACAGGTCGAGCACGTCGTCGATGAGCTGGAAGGCCACGCCGATCCGCTCGCCGAACAGCACAACGGGCTCTTCGAATTCGGCGGGAGCGTTGGAGAAGATGATGCCGGACTGGGCGGCGGCGGCGATGAGGGATCCGGTCTTGTCGGCGAGCACCTGGATGTAGTGCTCGATCGGGTCCTGGCCCTCCTTGGGGCCAACGGTCTCGTGCAGCTGACCGAGCACCAGGCGTTCGAAGGTGTCGCCCTGCAGGCGCACGGCGCGTTCGCCGAGCCGGCCCATCAGCTGGTTGGCGCGGGAGAAGAGCAGGTCACCGGCGAGGATGGCGATGGAGTTGCCCCAGACCACCTGGGCGCTGGGTACGCCGCGGCGCTTCTCGGCGTCGTCCATCACGTCGTCGTGGTAGAGCGAGGCAAGGTGGGTGATCTCGATGGCAGCGGCGGCGGCGATGACGTCGGGCACGGTGCCGTCGCCGAGGTGCGAGGTGAGCAGGGCGAGCATCGGTCGCACCCGCTTGCCGCCGGCGTCGAGCAGGTAGCGGCTGGTGACGGCGGCGATCTCGTCGGCGAAGACGAGTTCGCCGAGCAGCGTCGTCGTCACTTCTTCCAGGCCGTTGTCGATGCTGGCGCCCAGGCCGCGGTCGGCGGCGGTGGAGAAGATTCGATCGCTCAGACCCAGCTGCGACGTTACCGACGGGCTCCGGCGGGCCACGGGGGCGGTCAATTTCACTCTGTCAGCCTAACGATCGGATCTGGGAGTTTCAGGAAGTTGGAGCGGGGGCGTTCGCGGTCTTGATTCCGCGGTGCAGAGCCACGATACCGACAGTCAGGTTGCGATACGCCACGGCATCGTATCCGGCGTCGCGCAGCCATGCACTCAGGGTGGGCTGGTTCGGCCAGGCGGCGATGGATTCGCCCAGGTAGTCGTAGGCCTCGGCGTTGGAGGAGGCGAGCTTCACGATGCGGGGCATCACGTGGTTGAGGTAGGCGAAATAGCCCACCCGGATCGGTGTGAACGGCGGGGTGGAGAACTCGCAGATGACCACGCGGCCGCCGGGCTTGGTGACGCGGTAGAACTCGGCGAGCGCGTTCTTGGGCTCGACGACGTTGCGCAGGCCGAAGGAGATGGTGACGGCGTCGAACTCGCCGTCCTTGAAGGGCAGCTTGGTGGCATCCGCCTGCACGAACTCGACGTTCGGGTTGTCGCCGTGACGTTCGCGGCCCACCTTGATCATGCCCTCGGAGAAGTCGGCGGCCACGACGTGCGCGCCCGTGTGCGCAAGGGCGACGCTCGAGGTGCCGGTACCGGCCGCGATGTCGAGGATCCTCTCCCCTGGCTGCGGGTTCACGGCCTTGGTGGTGGCGACGCGCCACAGCGAGGCGTTGCCGACGGAGAGCAACGCGTTGGTGCGGTCATAGTGGGTCGAGACCAGATCGAACATGGCGGCGACCTGCGCGGGCTGCTTATTAAGATCTGCTCTACTCACCGGTCCAGTCTAGATTGCAGCGCCCGGAATGCCGCGCGAGCGGGTATTCGCGGGCGCGGGCTTAGGGTAGACAAGTGAATGCGCCTGCTCTAACGGTTGAAACCTCCCCGATTGCCGACATTCGCCAGCTCATCCTGCTGCTCGATGAGCACCAGCCGCTGCTCTGGATGCGCCGCAATCAGGGCCTCGCCGGCATCGGCACGGCCCTGCGCCTCGAGTTCTCCGGGCCCACCCGCATGACGGATGCCGCGGCCGCATGGCGCGACGTCGTCTCGGCCGCCACGGTGACCGATCCGCTGGCGCGCACGGGCACCGGGCTGCTGGCGTTCGGCACCTTCGCCTTCGACGACTCCTCCACCCAGACCAGTGTGCTGATCGTGCCCGAGGTGATCGTGGGCCGGGAAGACGGCCTGTGTTGGGTCACCCGCATCTGGCCCACCGGCCAGGCGGCGCCGGAGATTCCACTGGCGTTGCGCCCGCTCGGCCACGAGTACCGCATCTCGTTGTTGCCCGGCGCCCTGAAGCCGGCCGGCTACCGGGAGGCCGTCGACTCAGCGGTGGCGCACATCGGCGCCCAGGACCTGAACAAGGTGGTGCTGGCCCGCGATCTCGTCGGCCACCTGCCCGCCGAATCCGACCTCCGCCGGGCGCTGACCGAATTCGCGCTCGGTTACCCGGACTGCTGGACCTACGCCGTGGACGGCCTCGTCGGTTCCAGCCCGGAGACCCTCATCCGCGCCAACCACAACGAGGTCAACGCCCGGGTGTTGGCCGGCACGATTTCCCGTGGGGTGGATGCCGCCGCCGATATCGAGGCGGCCCTCACGCTGGCCACCTCGAGCAAGGACGGGGACGAACACGAGTTCGCCGTGCAGAGCGTGCTGGCCGCGCTGCGCCCGCACACCTCGGTGCTCACCACCAGCGAGATCCCGTTCACGGTGAAACTGCCGAACCTCTGGCACCTGGCCACCGACCTCGAGGGCACCCTGAGCGACGGTTCCACCTCGCTCGACCTGATCGCGGCGATGCACCCGACCGCGGCGGTTGCCGGCACCCCCACGCAAGACGCGCTGGCGCTCATCCGTGAACTCGAGCCCTTCGACCGGGGCCGCTACGCCGGCCCGGTGGGCTGGGTCGGCGCGGATGGCGACGGCGAGTGGGCCATCGCGCTGCGCTGCGCGCAGGTCACCCCGGACGGCGACGTCACGGCCTATGCCGGCTGCGGCATCGTGCTGGACTCCGACCCCGACCGCGAACTGGCCGAGACCAAGATGAAGTTCCGCCCCGTGGTCGAGGCCTTCGGCTAACCCTCAATGCAGCACTGTTCCCGCTCCGGACATCTGCGCCCGGTGCGCCGGCCGCATTAGTCCGAACGGGCAACAGTTCCGAGCTAGAGGCTGTTGGCGCCCTGCACGATCGACACGATCACGATGACGTCGATGACGATGTTGGTGACGATCGCCACGCTGGAGAGGATCAGGGCGGTCAGGCCGAGCTCCGGCCGGTTGGAGCGACGGCGGGCCAGGATGGCGAGAATCGCACCGACCGCGCCGAGGATGAGTCCGAGCACGGGCAGCCAGCCGCCGAGGAACGCAATGAGGCCCACGGTCATGGCCGCCACGGCGAGACCGTCCGCCCGCGCACGCGCCGGAGCCTGGCCGACTGTGACCGGTCGGGCTGAGGGTGACTTGCCGGTCATGGTGCGCTCCTGTGGGCCTGTTCGGCACGTCTTGCCTGAACGTGACCCACGGTACCAAACCCTGCAGTTCAGCGCGCCAGCGGCACCTCGAGCAGGGTGGGGCCGCTGACCGGTGCGGTGAGGGCGCTCTCCAGGGTGCTGCGGGTGGCGGCGCGCGTGTAGGTCCAGCCGTAGGCGGTGGCGAGGGCCTCGAAATCCACCTGCTGCGGGGTGAACAGCACCCGGTCGATGGCGGCAGGGGCAGCCGTAGCCGCCACCTCGAGGCCGTCGAAGATCGTTCCGCCGCCGTCGTTGCCGACGATCACCTGGATCCGGGGGCGCGCCTCGCCGGGGGCGATCAGCAGCGAGCCGGCGTCGTGCAGCAGCGTCACGTCGCCGAGCAGCAGGCGCGTGGTGCCGGTCGAGCGGGGAACGGAGCCCGCCTGGCTGGCCAGGGCGATGCCGAGCGCGGTGGCGACGGTGCCGTCGATACCGGCCAGCCCGCGGTTGGCGTGCACCGGGATCTTCTTGCCGGTCACCCGCGTGTCCAGCTCCCGGATCAAGCGGGAGGCGCCGAGCACCAGGCGGTCATGCGGCCACGATGCACGCCACACCGCGTCGGCGAGGATCGCGCGGGTGACCGGTGCCTTCATCGCGGCGAACTCGGCCTTGGTCATGCCGTGGGTGCCGAAGGGTGGAGCGTCGAGCTCGGTGTCCTGGGCCAGGATGCTCCGGCTCGCCATCACCCACCGGCCCGGCCAGGCGCGAGCCTCCCTGGTGCCCGCGACGGCGATGGTGTCGTCGGAGGGCGCGACGGCCCGGGCGAAGCGGATGACCCGGTGGCCGGGGTTGTACCACTCGGTGCCGACCGGGGACACGACGATCGTCTCCACATCGGCCCGCATCACCAGGGCCGGGATCTCCCGGCTCAGGGTGGGGTGGCCGAACACGATGGCGCGCTCGATCCGGCCGCCGAACTCCGGGTCGGCCAGCAACTCGCGGTAGGCCACGACGAGGTTCGGGCCGAACCGGGCTCCGCTGGAGACCTCGGCCAGCAGCGGCCAGCCGGCCGCGCGGGCGAGTTCCTCTGCCGCCGGTCCGGCGCCGGCGCCGGCCACCACCACGGTGCGGGGGCCGGGGCCGACCAGCAGCGGGGTGTCCGTGCCGGCACGAGCGGGAGCATCCGCGGGCCGGCCCGCAAGCTCTGCGGTCGCGTCGCCGGCCAGGGTGAAGTCGACGGCGGCCGACAACGGCTCGCGGAAGGCCAGGTTCAGCTGCACCGGGCCCGGGTCCCTGGTCTCTGCGCCGGTCGCGGCCGCGTAGGCACGCCGGGCCAGGTCGCGTGCGGCCGACGGCTCGGTGTCGTCGCCGACGGGAGCCGGAACGTCGTCGCAGAGCCGCACCGCCCCGGCGAAGATGCCGGTCTGCACGGTGGTCTGATTCGAGCCGATGCCGCGCAGCTCCACCGGCCGGTCGGCCGTGAGCAGGATCAGCGGCACCGTGGAGTGGTGTGCCTCGAGCACGGCGGGGTGCAGGTTGGCCACCGCGGTGCCGGAGGTGCAGGCCACCAGGGCGGGGCGGCCGGTCTCGACCGCGAGGCCGAGAGCGAGGAAGCCGGCGCCGCGTTCGTCGATGCGCACGTGCAGCCGGAGCAGTCCGAGTCGCTCGAATTCGGCCGCGGCCAGGGCCAGGGCCTGCGAGCGGGAGCCGGGACTGAGCACGACGTCGGTCACACCGAGCGCCACGAACTCCGTCAGCAGGGCCACGCTGAAGTCGGTCGCCGGGCTGCCGGTGGGCAAGGCGGCGTCAACCAGCGGAGGAGCCTGGTCGGGCTGGGGGTTCGAGCCGGTCGTCTGGGCGGCCTCAGGCATCCCGTCGGCCCGGCTGGTCACCGTCGCTGGGGTCGGTCTTCTTCGGGTCGATACCCGTGGTGCCTGCGGTGCCCGGGCGGGGGCCAGGACCGTCACTCGGTGGCTCGGTCTTGCCGAGGTCGGTGGTGTCGAAGTCCTTGTCGAAGTCGGCCAGCTCCTGCTCCAGGTCGCGGATGCGCTGTTCCTGGTTCTTGGCGCGGTCGAGGCCGCGCAAGAAGTCGGGGTCGTCATCCGGGGCGATCTGGCGGGTCCGGCCACCACTCGGCGCCGGGCTGCTGCGCCGGCCGCGACCGATCAGCAGCCAGAGCACTGCACCGATCACCGGGATGAGGATGATGACGAAGATCCACACCCACCGGGGCACACCGCGTATGCGATTGCGGTCGAACACCGCGCAATCCACCAGCGCGTAGATGGTGAGAATGACGACGACGACTCCGAGGCCGAACAACAGGCGGAACATGCCCCAATTGTAGGCCGGTCGCCCGAGAGATCGGTGAGTACTCCTAAGTGCCACGTTCTAAGCTGGATTCATGAAAGCTGTTCCGGCCTGGCTGTTGTTCACCGTGCTCCGCGTCCTGGTGTTCGCGGTGCCGTTCGTGATCCTGCTGGTGCTGGGATTCCCGGGCTGGTTGGCGGGTGTGATCGCGGCGATCATCGGCCTCTGCCTGTCATACATCTTCCTGCGCGCCCCGCGCGACAACGTCGCCAAAGACCTCTACGAGGTGCGGCACCGCACCAAGGAACCCGTGCACCCCGACGCCGAGTCCGAAGACGCGGCCGTCGACCGGGCCGCGGCGGCCGACGGCAATCCGGCCGGCACCGAGCAGCGTCCCGGCACCGTCTGACCCCTGCCCGCAGTATCGCGCAGAGCGACGCCGCGCGGGGAGCTCGCGCTAGAGCGCGAAGGCCAGGGCCAGCAGGATGCCGTAGAGCAGCGCGGCCAGGCTGGTGAGCTTGAGCGCCAGAATCAGTTCCTTGGCGGTCGTGGCGGTCGCCACGATCAGGCAAGCCGGCAGCGCCAGCAGCAGCACGAAGAAAGTGAACCAGGCCAGCGGGTAGAACAATGCGAAGAAGCCCACGATCACGAACGGGACCAGCAGGAATACGCAGAACACCACGCGAGAGGCGCGGGCGCCGATCCAGACGGCGAGGGTGCGCTTGCCGGCCACCTTGTCCGGCTTGATGTCGCGCAGGTTGTTCACCATCAGCACGGCACAGGCCATCAGGCCGATGGCCACGGCACTGAGCCAGCTCTCCAGGTTCACGGTGCCCACCTGCACGTAGGTGGTGCCGGTGGTGGCGACCAGACCGAAGAACACGAAGACGAACAGTTCGCCCAGGCCCAGGTAGCCATAGGGCTTCTTGCCGCCGGTGTAGAACCAGGCGGCCACGATGGCGGCGGCGCCCACGATCAGCAGCCACCAGTACTGGCTCACCACCACCAGCACCAGACCCGCCACGGCGGCCAGCCCGAAGAAGACCAGGGCAACTGTGAGCACGGTGCGGGGCTTGGCCGCTCCGCCACCGGTGAGGCGGGCCGGGCCGACGCGGTGGTTGTCGGTGCCGCGGATGCCGTCGGAGTAGTCGTTGGCGTAGTTCACGCCGATCTGCAGGCACACCGCCACCACCAGGGCGAGCAGCGCACGCACCCAGTGGAACTCGCCGTTGCCGGCCGCGACGACGGCCGCACCGGTACCGAGGAAGACCGGGGCGATCGCCAGGGGCAGGGTGCGCAGGCGCGCGCCGGAGATCCAGTCGCCGGCCGTTGCCGCACCGGTGCGTGCTGCACCGGTCGCCGCGGCGTACTTGCGGGCCGGGTTGCCGGACTTCGCCGGGTTCGGCCGGCGTGCGGAGGCCGCCTTGGCGGCGTCGGTCGTGCCGGTCTGGGGGGAATTCTGCTTCTTCGGCCCGTTGGGCCGTGCTCCGTTTGCCACGATCTCATGCTACTGGCCGCGGCCTCTGAGCCCGCCGTGATGCTGCCGGGGCACTCGGAGGTGGAGCCGCAAGCAGTCGGGCGGCTCCAACTGTTTCCGAACCGGACTTCTGCGCCCGGTACACCGGGCGCAGAAGTCCGCTCGGGCAACAGTTCCGGCCCGCCCCGGTCAGTTCCCGACGACGACCTCGAGGGCCTGCCGGTCGGGCTTTCCGGAGGCGAGCAGAGGAATGGCGTCGACCCGCACGATGCGGGCCGGCCGGGCGGCGCGGCCCAGGGCCAGCGTCACCGCGGCCCGCACGACCTCGAGAGCCGGCGGATCCCCCGCGCTCACGACCACGGGCACCTGACCCCACTCCGGGTCGACGGCGCGCACCACCACGGCGGTGCCGAGCCCGGGAAGACCGCGCACCACGGCCTCGACGGCGTCGAGCGAGACCTTCTCGCCGCCGGAGATGATCACGTTGTCGGCTCGCCCGGTCACGCTCACGGTGCCGTCGGCAGCCACGGAGCCGAGGTCGCCGGTGCGGTACCAGCGCACACCCTCGTCGTCGATGAACCGCTCCCGGGTCTGCATAGGGTTGCCCAGGTACCCCTCGGCCAGCACCGAGCCGCTGATCTCGAGCTGTCCGTTCACCGCGCGCACCCGGGTGTTGCCGATCGGCACGCCGTTGTAGACGCATCCGCCGGCGGTCTCCGAGGAGCCATAGGTGCGCAGCAGGCGCAGGCCGCTCTGTTCGGCGCGCTCGACCAGGTCGGCCGAGACCGCCTGGCCGCCCACGAGGATGCCGGTGAAACGCCGCAGCACCGCGAGGAGACCTGGGTCGATGGCCGCGGCATCCAGCAGCCGGGCCAACTGCACAGGCACCAGCGAGGTGAACCGCAACGGCTCGACGAGCCGGTTGGCCTGCTCGACGAAGACAGCCGGATCGAAATGACCGGTCGGCATCAGCACCGGTTCAGTGCCGGCGGCGATCGACCGCACCAGCACCTGCACGCCGGCGATGTAATGCGCCGGCAGGGCGAGCAGCCACTGACCGTCCCCGCCCAGCGCGACGCTCGACGCGGCCGCGGAGGCCAGCAGCGCGTCGGTGCTGAGCATCACCCGTTTGGGTGCGGCCGTCGAGCCCGAGGTCTCGATCACCACCGCCACCCGCTTCGGCACCGCACCCAGGTTGCTTCGGTCGGCTCCGGCCGGCGCGACGGGAACAGGCAGCAGGGCATCGTCACCGCCGGACAGCGCCGCACGGAGCTCGTCCAGCACCACCTGGGGGTCCAGCACCGGTACGACGCGAACTGACCTCACCGGTCGACCTAGAACTGCCAGGGGTACGGCGCCCAGTCGGGGTCGCGTTTCTCCAGGAACGAGTCGCGGCCCTCGACGGCTTCGTCGGTGCCGTAGGCCAGGCGGGTGGCCTCCCCGGCGAAGATCTGCTGCCCGACCATGCCGTCGTCGACCGCGTTGAACGCGAACTTGAGCATGCGGATGGCCGTGGGCGACTTGGTCAGAATCGTGCGCGCCCAGTCCAGCGCCTCGTTCTCCAGCTCGGCGTGCGGCACGACGGCGTTGATCGCGCCCATCTCCAGTGCGCGCTGCGCCGAGTATTCGCGGGCGAGGAAGAACACCTCGCGCGCGGCCTTCTGTCCCACCTGGCGGGCGAAGTAGGCGCTGCCGTAGCCGCCGTCGAAGGAGCCGACATCGGCATCCGTCTGCTTGAACTTGCCGTGCTCCGCGCTGGCGATGCTGAGGTCGCAGACCACGTGCAGCGAGTGCCCGCCGCCGGCCGCCCAGCCCGGGATCACGGCGATGACGACCTTGGGCATGAACCGGATCAGGCGCTGCACCTCGAGGATGTGCAGGCGACCGCCCCGGGCCTTGTCGATGCCGCTGGCGGTTTCGTCGGTCGAGCTTGTCGAGACGGAGTACTTGTAGCCGTCCCGGCCACGGATGCGCTGGTCCCCGCCGGAGCAGAATGCCCAGCCGCCGTCGCGCTGGCTCGGGCCGTTGCCGGTGAGCAGCACCACGCCGATCTGGGGATTGGTGCGTGCGTCTTCGAGGGTGGCGTAGAGCTCGTCCACGGTCTGCGGCCGAAAGGCGTTGCGCACCTCCGGCCGGTTGAACGCCACCCGGGCGATCCGCCCGGTGAGATCGTGGTGATAGGTGATGTCGGTGAGCGAGGCGAATCCCTCAACCGAGCGCCATTGGGTGGGGTCGAAGATCTCTGAAACCAGTTCGGGCATGACTTCAGCCTACGCGGCGCACGTATCCGGCACGCGGCCGGGAGGCGGCGGTTGATAGGCCGAAGCGCGGCGGGGCGCGACACGATTTCGGCCTCTGGCGGCGGATTTTATCGAGGTCCCCTGAGTCTGTAACCGCTCTCAATACATGAGTGCTCTTCAGGTGTACCTCTTGCGGCCCCGCCCCGTCAACCCCTTGAACGCGCTGTTTGCCGGGCTGTGTACTTATCTCACCCGAAAGACCCGGAGGTGGTCATGTATCACTACAGCCCCTCGGCACCCGACACCGCGTTACCCGAATACGCACCCGTCAGCAACGCCGAAACCTTACACCCCCCGCTCCAGCACCCAGTATCCGTGCCTGCCCCTACGGTCCAGGCGTTTCAGCTAGCCGATGTTGAGATCACGCCGATCTCGCCCACCGAGTGGCGCGTTGCAGACCACGCCATCCAGCACGACGATCCCTCAGCCCTGCTCGGGTTCATTCAAATCGTCGGTAGCGCCTTCGAGGTGACCAATCTCGGTCGCCCGCGCGAGCGTGCCTATTTCTCGTCCTTCGACCGTGCCACAGCCAGCCTTCTTACCCGGGGAGTTCTCGCATGACAACAATCATCCAGCCGCCCGCCACCCGAACGACCAACCAAACCCCCGCGGAGTCACCCACCCGCACCCGGTCGTCGGAGTCAGCGCCGTCGTCATACTCGCCCTCGGCAGCGGCCAGCGCCGCGGCCACGTCCCGCTACAGCAGGGCATCCACGGATGCCTTCGGCGACTATCTGCGCCGCATCGGCAAGGGCCCGCTGCTCTCCGCCGAGGACGAGGTCGACCTGGCCCGCAAGATCGAGGTGGGGTTGTTCGCCGAAGAGAAGATGAATCGGGCCGCCGCCGATGGCGTCACCATCGTGCCTGAGTTCAAACGGGAACTGACCACCCTCGTGTTCGAGGGCCGGCGAGCGAAGAACCACTTCATCGAGGCCAACCTGCGCCTGGTGGTGAGCATCGCCAAGCACTACTCCGGACGCGGGGTTCCGATCATGGACCTCGTGCAGGACGGCAACATCGGTCTGGTGCGTGCGGTGGAGAAGTACGACTTCATGACCGGCTTCAAATTCTCCACCTACGCCACCTGGTGGATCCGCCAAGCCATTCACCGCGGCATGGCCGACAAGTCGCGCATGATCCGCATCCCGGTGCACACCGCCGAGAAGCTCAACAAGATCAAGCGCATCCGTCGTGACCTCACCAGCACCCTCGACCGGGAGCCGACGCTCAAGGAGATCGCCGAGCTCTCGCAGATCGCGGTGCGCGATGTGTCCAGACTGCTGCAGTACGACAACGAACCCATTTCGTTGCACGCGCCGGTTGGTGATGGCATCGGCGACATCGCCGAGCTGATCATCGACGACGACCTGCCCCAGCCGGATGAGTGCGCCACCATCACTCTGCGGGCGGCCGACATCACCTTCTATCTCGACGCCCTGCCCGATCGGGAGCGGTCCATTCTCACGGCCAGGTTCGGCCTGACCGGCGACGAACCGCGCACCCTTGACCAGATCGCGGTCATTCAGGGGGTGACCCGGGAGCGGGTGCGTCAGATCGAGAAGCGGGCTTTGGCCCTCTTAAAGGTGCCACGACTCGAACGCTATCTGAGGGACTGACGGAAAATTCGGCGTACCGTGTCAGCAAACCCTTATGACGGAGTGGTGGAATGGGCAAGCTGACGTACGATTCGAGCCTCACAGCTGACTTCGATGATCGGGTGCTTGCGCACATCCAGGTGGTCATCGGAGCCAAGCTGCGCCGGGGGGAATGCTTCTATTTCACGTGGCGGGACGACCCCCAGGGCGGCGATGGCCGCAGCACCATTTGGATGCATCCCAGCATTCCATTGGCCTACAAGTACTTCGGGGGTCGTTCACCCAGTCTGAACCGGGACTGGATCGAGGCGCTGATGCTCACCGCCAATTCGTCAGGCGGCTTGCAGATCGTGCCGGAGCCGCACCGGCTGGGGTCCACCACCAGCGCGAAGGACGACTCGTGAGTCGCATCGACATCGTCTACGGCGGCAAGCCATACACCCTCGGCGATCGAACCGTGGAGTCGCTGCGCACGGAGATCACCGCCGCAGTGACCTCCGGTGTGCCCAGCTGGCTGCGGGTGAACAGCGGTGCGGGGCGGTACCAGGATGCCTACCTGCTGATTTCGCCCGGCACCGCGATCGCCATCGTCGATGTGCAACCCAACGGCCCGGACGTGACCCTCACCGCCGAGGAAACGTTCATCGCGGACTCGACCGAATGACCGGGTCGGAGCGCGCCCGGCGGATGCTGGCACACTAGAGCCATGCTCCCTCCCCTGCACGACGTGCTCGCCACCGCCCGCGTGGTTGACCTTCCCCTTGTCACCCGCTTTCGCGGTCTCACCAGCCGCGAAGCCGTTCTGATCGAGGGCCCGGCCGGCTGGACCGAGTTCTCTCCGTTCGTGGAGTACGGCGACGAGGAGGCTTCAGCTTGGTTGCGCGCCGCTCTCGAGTTCGGCTGGGAGGAGACCCCCGCCCTGCTGCGCGACCGGGTTCCGGTGAACGCCACGGTTCCGGCCATCGACGCCGCGGACGTTCCCGCCTTGTTGGCCAGGTTCCCCGGCTGCCGCACCGCCAAGGTCAAGGTCGCCGACCCCGGCAACACCCTCGCCGAGGACGTCGCCAGGGTGCGCGCCGTACGGGCCGCCCTCGGACCGGAGGGACGCATCCGGGTGGACGCGAACGGACTGTGGAACCTGGACGAAGCCGAGCACGCCATCCATGCCCTCGCCGAATTCGACCTCGAATACGTGGAGCAGCCGTGCGAGAGCATCGACGAGCTCGCTGAGATCCGCCGCCGCACGGACTACCTCGACCTGCCGATCGCCGCCGACGAGAGCGTGCGCAAGCAGGCCGACCCGTTGCTGGTGTCCAAGTCCGGCGCGGCGGACCTGCTGGTGGTGAAGGTGCAGCCGCTCGGCGGCATCCGTGCGGTGCTCGCGATCCAGGCCGAGACCGGCCTGCCGCTGATCGTGTCGAGTGCGCTGGATACCTCTGTGGGCATCTCGATGGGCGCGTTCCTGGCCGCGGCACTGCCGGAGTTGGACTACGACTGCGGTCTGGCCACGGCATCGCTGCTGGCTGCCGATGTGACCCACGAACCGCTGTTACCGGTCGACGGCAGCATTCCTGTTCGCCGGGTGGTTCCGGATGCCGACCTGCTCGATGCCTACGCGGCCTCGGCCGAGCGACGCGACTGGTGGCTCGCCCGCATCACCCGCACGTACGCCCTGCTCGCCGACTGAGCCCCCTCCGCGAACTGTGATAAGCCCCGAAATCGGCGCATTTTTGGGGCTTTTCTCACGGCTCGCGGAAACGGTTACAGCCCGGAGTAGGCGTGCAGGCCCTTGAAGAAGACGTTGACGATGCCGAAGTTGAACATCACGGCGGCGAAGCCGATGATGGCCAGCCACGCCGAACGCGATCCGCGCCAGCCGCGGGTGGCGCGGGCGTGGATGTACCCGGCGTAGATCACCCAGATGATGAAGGTCCACACCTCTTTGGTGTCCCAGCCCCAATACCGGCCCCAGGCACGCTCGGCCCAGATCGAGCCGGCCATCAGGGTGAAGGTCCAGAGGATGAAGCCGATGATGTTGGTGCGGTAGGCCAGGTTCTCCAGGGTGGCCGCCGACGGCAGGGTCTTCAGGAACTTGAGCCGGCCCGGCTTGGCCGTGTCTACGCGTTCTTCCCGGCGGAACTGCAGCAGCTGCACGAACGACAGCGCGAAGCCGAGGGCGAAGAACCCGGTGCCGAGCGATGCCACGAACACGTGGATGACGAGCCAGACCGACTGCAACGCCGGCGGCAGCGGGGCCACCTCAACATAGAACTGCACAGCGGCGATGCCGAGCAGGATGAGGATCAGGCCGGTGACGAAGGTGCCGAGGAAGCGCAGGTCGGTGCGGGTGAGCACGATGAGGAAGACCGTGACGATGAGCAGCGTGCCGGTCATGGCGAACTCGTACATGTTCGCCCACGGCACCCGGTCCGCGGCGATGCCGCGCAGAACCGCGGCCACGAGGTGCAGGCCCCAGGCCAGCACGGTGAGTGAGACGCCGATGCGCAGGCTGGACGAGCGGCCGTATGGCGTGGCGGCGTCGTTCGCGATGCGCGCACTGATCCGGGTGAGGGTGGTGGTGCCGCCGGCGACAGCACCGGCCGCCGAGGATTCGCCGGCGACGCCGGGAGCCGTCGTAGCTTCCGCCGAACTCACGGCGGCGCTCCGCTTGGCCAGGTCCACCGAGAAGGCGATGAACGCCAGCGCATAGACAGCCATGGCCGAGTACAGGCTGAGGATCGAGAGTTCGTTCAGATTCACTTGTACAGCCTAAGCGGGATCAGCGGTTTTAGGGGCGGGGTTCGAGCGTTCCAGCAGGGTGGTGTGGCGGTCGGCGAGGGCCGCCACCGCGGACTCCAGAGCGGGGTCCTCACCGCGGGCCAGGCCCGCGTATTCCAGCCGCACCGACCCATCCGCCTGCTCGATGGCCTTCACCCAGAGCCGGCGCCGGGGCACGAACAGCGAGGTCAGCAGTCCGCCGAGCACGAGCACGGCGAACAGCAGCACCCAACCCTGGGTGGGGTCGTGGTGGATGTCGAACGACGCGAACCGGGGCACGGACTCGGAGTAATCGCCCTCCGCGGCATCCGGGGTGGCGTTCTCGAAGGTCACCGAACCCAGCCCGTTCGGCAGCTCCTGGGTCTCGCCCGGCTTGAGTTCGAGCGGTTTGATGTCGCTGGTGCGGGTGGCCAACGGTTCCATGTGGTCGGTGTTGAGGTTGTACACCGAGGTGGGCACACCCTCGTCGAGACCGAGGTCCCCCGCGTAGACGTTGAGGGTGAGCACCGGGTAGGTGAGGTCGGGGAAGCTGGAGAAGTAGGAACCCGTGGTCGTCTCGGCCTGGGTCGGGTAGAAGAACCCGAGCAGACCCACCTGCTCGGCCAGGCCGTCGGGCACCTTCACCACACCGAGCGAGGTGAGGTTGGCGTCCTGCGGCAGGAACGGTACCGAGTCGGTGAACACGACGGTCCCTTGCGGGTCGCGCACCGTGATGGTGGGCGCATAGCCGTTGCCGAGCAGGTAGATGCTGGTGCCGCCGGTGCGCAACGGGTCGTTCACCCGCACCTTCCCGGCCTGCGCGTCGCCGCCGCGCGGGGTCACGCTGACCAGGGCGCTGAAGTCCAGCGGCTGGCCGAAGGCGTCGAGGTTCTGGGTCTCGTAGCTCACCTGGAAGTCGTCGAGGGTGAGCTTGTAGGGGTCGAGACCGGTGTCGTTGAAGAACCGGCCCGGGTTGAAGGAGTCGTAGGCCAGCAGGGTGTTCACAAAGGTCTGACCCTCCACGAGCACGCGCTGCCCGCTGAAGCCGAACCCGCTGCCGAAGCCCACCACCACGAGCAGTCCCACCAGGGCGGAGTGGAAGACCAGGTTGCCGGTCTCGCGCATGTACCCGCGCTCGGCCGACACCGAGAACTCGCGCGGGCTGTCGAACAGCGCCACCCGGTACCGGCCCTGCTTGAGCAGGGTGCGGGCGGATGCGACGGCGGCGGCGGCATCCGTGCCCGCCGGAGCGGTGCGGGTGGTGAACCCGGCCAGCCGGGCGAGCCGGGCCGGGGTCTTCGGCGGCTTGGCCCGCAGCGCCTGCAGGTGGTGCTTGGTGCGCGGGATGACGCAGCCGATCAGCGAGATGAACAAGAGCAGGTAGATCGACGAGAACCACGCCGAGGAGTAGACGTCGAACGCCTGGATCTTGTCGAGCACCGGCGCGAGATCGGGGTTGTCGGTGAAGTACTGGGTGACACCGTTCGGGTCTGAACTGCGCTGGGGCACGAGCGAGCCGGGAACGGCAGCGATCGCGAGCAGCAACAGCAGGAACAGGGCGGTGCGCATGCTGGTGAGTTGGCGCCAGAACCAACGCAGGGTGCCCACGAACCCGAGCTTGGGCTGGGTGATGCCGTCGCCGGCGGGCGCCGGCTGCGAGTCAATATGGTCAGATGGCCGGGACATAGCTGCCAATCACCCCTTGCAGGTTCAGGAGCCAGGCATTCCATACGCCGCTCACCATGAGCACCCCGATAACGATCAGGAGCACGCCGCCGAACAGGTTGATTGCTCGGATATGACGCTTGAGAAAGGCTACGGCCCCGGTGGCCCAGTTCAGGCCGAGCGCGATCAGCAGAAACGGGATGCCCAGGCCGAGCGCGTAGAACAGGGCCAGCAGGCCGCCCTGCCAGGGCGAGCCGGTGCTCAGGCTGAGCGAGTTGATGGCGGTGAGCGTGGGGCCGGTGCACGGCGTCCACCCCACGGCGAAGACGGCGCCGAGCAGCGGTGCGCCGGCCAGGCCCATCCGCGGCCGCCAGGAGGTCTTGATGGTGCGCTGCATGGCACCGAACTGGCCCACGAAGACCAGGCCGAGCAGGATCACGATGACGCCGGCGATGCGGGTGATCAGTTCGCGATACTGGTTGAGCCAGAATCCGGCGAACCCGAAGACCACCCCGGTGAGCACGAAGACCAGGGTGAAGCCCAGGATGAACAGGGCCACGCCGACGAGAAGCCGGTTGCGGCCGCGGCGGGCGGACAGTTTGGAGCCAGAGCTGCCGTCGGCGAAGCCGCCGATGTAGGCGAGGTAGCCGGGCACGAGCGGCAGGATGCACGGGGAGGCGAACGAGACCAGCCCGGCCAGCACGGCGATCGGGATCGCCAGGTACAGCTGTCCGCTGAAGACGATCTCGCCGAAGGGATTCCCCACGCCTAGCCGTCCTCGGCGATCGCGTCCGCGATCAGGGTCTTCAGGATCGACGGCGAGTTCACCTGGCCGAGGATGCGTGCGGCCACCCGGCCTGAGGTGTCCAGCACCAGGGTGGTGGGCACGGCGTTCGGCGGGATGTTGCCGCTGAACGCGAGCTGCATGGCGCCGTCGTCGACATCCATCACCGACGGGTAGGAGATGGAGTAGCTCTCGTTGAACGCGATCGCGCTGGCGGCCTGGTCGCGCACGTTCACGCCGAGGAAGCTGGCGCCCTCGCCGGCGAATTCCTCGCTGATGGTCTTGAGGTCCGGCGCTTCGGCCCGGCAGGGCGCGCAGCCGGCGTACCAGAAGTTCACCACGAGCACCTCGCCCTCGTAGTCGGCGGAGCTGACCGTGCTGCCGTCTTCGAGAGTGCCCTCGAACTCGACCGACTCCCCGCGGTCGGCGGCGGCGATCTCGGTGACGCTGCCGTCGCCGGCGATGTAGCCCTTGCCGCTGCCTTCCCGGTATTGGTCGGCGAGGGAGTCGTCAGCGGTGCAGCCGCTGAGGGCCAGGGCGGCCACGGCGACCAGGCCGGCCAGCGCGATGGGCAACTTTCGGCGGCTCACACTGCACCCACGTCGTTCGCGGGCACCAGGAGCGCGGCGGCGGGGCTCGTGTAGGCGACCTCGGCCGGCCCGGTGCCGCGCCAGGAGAGAGTGGTGATGCTGGAAAGGTCGCAGCGGCGTTTGCGCGGGTCGTGGGCAAGGCGTTCCTGGGCCAGGGTGCGGTGCACCATCCAGATCGGCAGCTGGTGGCTGACCAGCACGACATCGCCGTCGTCGACCGACTGGAAGGCGTCGTCGATGGCGGCGAGCATGCGAGCGGAGATGGACCGGAACGGTTCGCCCCAGCTGGGCCTGGCGGGGTTGGTCAGGCTGGGCCAGTTGCGCGGGTCGCGCAGCGCGCCGCCAGGGCCGCGCATACGCTTGCCCTCGAACCGGTTGGCCGGTTCGATGAGGCGCTCGTCGAGGTCGATCGGCAGGCCGAAGGCGCGGGCGATGGGTGCGGCCGACTCCTGGGTGCGCTGCAACGGCGACGCGACGATGCGCACTACCGGGCGGGCGCGTTCGGCGAGGTCGACGGCGGCCGTCTCGGCCATCTGCTGTCCCAAATCGGACAGCCTGAAGCCGGGAAGTCGACCGTAAAGCACGCGTTGGGGGTTGAAAACCTCACCGTGACGCACGAGATGTACCTGGCTAGCTACCACGCGCTCCAGTCTACGGAGAGGTTCCCCGCGAATTAGCCGAGAGCAGTGCGGCTAAACTTGCCGGGTGAATGCCCGCGTACTGATCAAGAACCTAGCTGCCCTCGACGACGGTCTCGTCTCCGTGTCCGGGTGGGTCGAAACCGTCCGAGACCAGAAGAAGGTGCAGTTCGTCGTTTTGCGCGACGAATCGGGCGCCGTGCAGCTGGTGAATCCGCGCACCACGGATGCCGAGGGTGTCGTTGTCGACGACGAGCCGGCCACCACGATCTCCAGCCTGTCCCAGGGCAGCTTCGTCACGGTCACCGGCCAGCTCAAGCACGACGAGCGGGTCAAGCTCGGCGGCATCGAGATCAAGCTGGCCAGCCTCGAGGTAGTCACCCTGGCCATCCCCGAGACGCCGATCGCGGCGGACTCGAGCCTGGACAAGCGCATGGACTGGCGGTTCCTCGACCTGCGTCAGCCCAAGCAGAACCTCATCTTCCGCATTCAGACCACGTTCGAGCACGCCCTGCGCACGTACTGGATCGAGCACGACTTCATCGAGCTGCACACCCCCAAGCTGATGGCCAGTGCGAGCGAGTCCCGCGCCGAGCTGTTCGAGGTGGAGTACTTCGACACCAAGGCGTACCTGGCGCAGAGCCCGCAGTTCTTCAAGCAGATGGCGCAGTCCTCCGGCTTCGGCAAGATCTTCGAAGTGGGGCCGGCGTTCCGGGCCGACCCGTCGTTCACCAGCCGGCACGCCACCGAGTTCACCAGCGTCGACTCGGAGATCAGCTGGATCGACAGCCACGAAGACGTCATGCAGCTGCACGAGGACCTGCTCGTAGCCGCATTCACCGCCGTCAAGGCGAAGCACGGCGAGGAGGTGCTCGCGCTGTTCGGCGTCAAGGTCACCGTTCCGAGCACCCCGTTCCCGCGCATCCCGCTGGCCGAGGCCAAGGAGATCGTGAAGAGCCGCGGCTACGAGGTTCCTCGTGACGACGACGACATGGACCCGGAGGGCGAGCGCCAGATCGCGGCCTACGTCGCCGAGACCTACGGGCACGAATTCGTGTTCCTCACCGACTACGCGTCGAGCATCCGCCCGTTCTATCACATGCGCCACGAGGGCGACGCGAGCCTCACCAACAGCTACGACCTGATCTTCAACGGCACCGAGATCTCCACCGGGGCCCAGCGCGAGCACCGCGTCGACGTGCTGGTGGAGCAGGCAATCGAGAAGGGCCTCGACCCGGCAGAGATCGCCGGCTACCTGGACTTCTTCCGCTACGGCGTGCCGTCGCACGGTGGTTTCGGCATGGGCCTCGCCCGTGTGCTGATGCTGATGCTGCACCAGGCGTCGATCCGCGAGGTCACGTACCTGTTCCGCGGTCCGACCCGCCTGGAGCCGTAACCCGCACCTCCGCTCCACGAATCGCGCCTGTCCCCGGACAGGCGCGACTCTGGGTTAACCCCCCGTCGATGTCGCACACCGGCGAAACGGCCCGGTGGCCTTAATCGCTGGAATCACCGTCGAATAGGGTGCGTCAGCTGGCGGAAACCGGCGAAAACCAAACGAAACACGACATGGCGCTGCCCGAAACAGTGGGCAGGGAGACTGTGATCCGAGGGGCCCAACCTGGGCGCCGATCGGAGACTGCTCCCTCATGACCCAGCTCAGCCCCGCTCCCCTGCTGTCGTTCGACAACGTGAACATCAGCTACCGCGTTCACGGGGTTGATGTCACGGCGGTCTCGGGGGTGAGCTTCGATCTTGCACCCGGTGACCGGATGGCCATTGTCGGTGAATCCGGATCGGGCAAGTCGACGCTGAGCATGGCGGTAGCCGGGTTCCTCTCCGCGCCCAACGCGACGGTCACCCATGACCGCGCGATGTTCGACGGCAAGCCGCTGGATCGCACCGTGATCCACCGGGTCGCGCGTCGCACTCCCGGGCTCTCGATGGTCTTCCAGGACGCCATGACGTCACTCGACCCGGTCTGGTCCGTCGGGAGCCAACTGCTCAACGTGCTCCGGTCAGAGGCCAGACGCGCGGGTCGCCGTCTGTCACCCGCAACGGCACGTGCAGAGGCGCACCTGTGGCTCAGCCGGGTCGGGCTCACCGACTCCGACCGGGTGATGAAGGCCCGCCCGTTCGAACTCTCGGGCGGCATGCGACAGCGCGTGATGCTCGCGATCGCACTCTGTGGCAAACCACGCTTGCTCGTCGCCGATGAGCCCACGAGCGCGCTGGATGCCGCGCTCAGCCGGGAGGTGATGGAACTGATGGTGCAGCTGACCGAGGAATCCGGCGCCGCGCTGATCATCGTCACCCACGACATCGGGCTGTGCCTGGACTACGCGCACCGGGTGCTGGTGATGAGCAAGGGCCGGGTGGTCGACGACGTCGACGCCGGAGCTATCGAGAGCACTGCCACCGATCCGTACACGATCGGCCTGCTCGCCTGCGTCCCGACCCTCGACAGCGTCCACCTGGCCGAACTCCCCACGCTCGAGGCAGTACGCCGCCGCGCCATCGCCGAAGAAAGGCTCGCCTCATGACCGACATCCCCAAGATCGTCACGATCCAGGCATCCGGTGTTTCGCGGATGTTCGGGGCGCGGCACGAAAGGTTCACCGCCGTCGACGATGTGTCGCTGACCATCACATCGCGCAGCGCAACGGGGATCGTCGGCGAATCGGGGTCGGGCAAATCAACGCTGTCCCGTATGCTCGTCGGACTCGACAAACCGACGACGGGCACCGTCACGCTTGATGGCAACGACATCAGCGACCTCGCTCGGACTGCAGACGGCATGCGGGAACTTCGCCGCACGGTGCAATTCGTAGCCCAGGACTCGACGTCATCGTTCGACCCGCGCCGCACTCTGCGCTACGCAGTGCGCCGGCCCGCCCAGATCCTCCGTGGACTGTCCCGGCCGGAGGCGGATGCGGCGGTCGACGAGCTGCTCGACACCCTCGCCCTCGACCCGGCGTCGGCCGACCGTTACCCCGGCGAGGTCTCCGGTGGGCAGCGACAGCGTTTCTCCCTGGCGCGGGCTCTGATCGTGAGACCGAGCGTGCTGATGTGCGACGAAGTGGTCTCTGCACTTGACGTCTCGGTGCAGGGCACCATCCTCAACTTCATCAAGCAGTATTGCGCCGAGCACGACTGCGGGCTGGTGTTCGTCTCCCACGGGTTGCCGGCCACCGCCTTCATCTCCGACGAGATGGTCGTGATGTACAAGGGCGAGATTATCGAGCAGCGACCCGCGGAGGAGATCATCAGTGACCCGCGCGAGCCGTACACCGTGAGCCTCATCGACGCCTATCGGGGCAAGCGCACCGCCTAAGCCTCGCCGGTCTCCCGACCGTGCGAATCCAGTCTCAGGCTCCGCGGAGGCCGAGACGACCTCATGACGACAACACGATGAAGGATGGTCTGCTGTGTTCCATATGGGATGGTTCTTGGGCAACGGGTTCGGAATACAGCCGTGGACAGGCACGTTCTCCGGCCGCAGCATGACGGACTGGATGAAGCCCGACCTCTACGTCGACCTCACCAGTTCGCTGGAGCGGGGCGGTTACGACTTCGTCTTCATCGAAGACACGTCCATGGTCGAGGACACCTACGAGGGCTCCGCGGCACACACTCTCAGCCGCGGCACCATGGCTCCCAAGAACGACCCGATCCCGCTCGTGCCGCTGATGACGCAGCGTTCCAAGCACATCGGCGTGATCGCCACGATCTCGACGAGCCAATACCCGCCCTTCCTCGCGGCCCGTCAGGCCGTCACGCTCGACCACCTCACCGAAGGTCGCTTCGGCGCAAACATCGTCACCTCGGTGACTCACCGCGTCGGCCAGAACTTCGGATTCGACAAGCTGCCGCCCCATGACGAGCGCTATACCCGCGCCGAGGAATGGATGGACGTCGTCTCCCAGCTCTGGGAATCGTGGGACGAGGACGCCCTGGTGCTCAATCCCGACCTGCCGATGTACGCCGACCACACCAAGGTCAACCCGATCAATTTCAGGGGTGACTACTTCTCCAGCCGCGGCCCGCTCAACACCATCCCCGGACCCCAGCGACGGCCCGTCATCGCCCAGGCCGGCAACTCCTCACCCGGTCGTGCGCTCGCCTCCAAGCACGCCGACACGATGCTCGCCATGGGCCACAACGTCGAGCAGATGAAGGCGTTCCGCGAGGACATGCGCGCCCGTGTCGCCGCGGAAGGGCGCGACCCAGACTCGCTCAAGGTGATGTTCCTGGTCACGCCGATGCTCGGCGAGAACGACGAGCATGCGCGTCAGCGCGAGGCGGAACGGCTGGCATACGTCTCCAGCGACGAATCGATCGCGGGCATCCTCTGGGGCCTGTCCTATGTGAGCGGCGGCGAGGTCGACTTCTCGAAATTCGACCTCGATGAGAAGATGCCGAATATCATTGGCAACGGCGAGCAGAGCTCGATGAAGCAGTACACCGCGGGCAACGAAGACAAGACGCTGCGTGAGGTCATCACCAGCATCCGGCAGATCGGTGACCTCGGGCTGATCGGCTCGCCCGACACTGTCGCCGCCAAGATGGGCGAAATCATGGAAGAGGTCGGCGGAGACGGCTTCCTCGTGTACCCCGAGGTGACACGGCGCACCATCGCGGAGTACTCCGACGGCCTCAGCCTTGCTCTGCGTCGCCGCGGGCTCATCCGCGACACCTACGACCACTCGACACTGCGCGAGAACCTGCTCGATTTCTAGAGCCGACTGCGTTCAATCGAGTGGCGCCAGCGACTCTTCCACGATCGACAGGCGATCCGCGCGAAAGTGGGTGAAATCCACTTCGCGCGGATTGTCATCGATGTCGTAGAGGGTCTGCTGGCGTACGAGTATCGCCGAATTCAGCGGCACCCGAAGCACTCGCGACGTCTTGTCGTCGCAGATCTTCGCCTCGATCACCGTCGTGACTCGGCCCATCGCCGTGCTGAAGGCGAACTTGAACGCGTCCCGCCGGTTCATCGCCGTGGGAGTCTCTACGATGTCGTGGTTCTTGTCGAAGTACAGGGAGCGCACCCCGACCGGCTGACCACCGAGCAGGAAGAGATGCTCGATCATTCCCACGTGGCTGTCTTCGGTCTGCAACGCGTCGCGAATGAACCGCGTCGTCGGCACGACCCGCCTTTCGATCCACCGGATCTTGAGGTCACCTTCGATTTTGGGGCTGACCATGTCGTTGAGCGGCATCCTCAGGATCGAGCCGGAGACGGAGGTGCCGCTCTTTCGCCGCCGGTCGACAAGCCCCTCGTCGCTGAGCATCCGGAGGGCCTCGCGGACCGAGTTGCGGCTGGCGTCGAGCTCACGCATCAGGAACTCTTCGGTCAGGCCGTCATGGCTGAAGGTGAGACCGCTGCTGATACTGGCCCGCAGGATGTCGTGCACCCGGCGCGTCGAGGTATGGCGTCCGCGGGCGGATCCGCCGCTCGCGCGCGGGTGAGCGCTGAGTTCCTCGTCGTCCATCAACCCACGGTAGCCACCGCTCGGTCCCCCCGTGTAACGGTTCCGTTTCGCCCGGATTGCGCCTCCCCCCTGACGGTTCGACGGACAACGGCGGCGGCGCTCAACAGTCGCAGCTAGCCGACAGCGGGGCGGCGGTAAGCAGCGAAATGCCTGATCAGAAGGACCCACTCGACGGCGAAATAGAGGCGCAACCGAATCGGCACGGTTACGGCGATCGATCGAAACATCGACTCGCTTAGATCGAATCCAACAAGAATCCGCAGGCGGGGACCACCCCGACCGCGACGCCCCGGAAGCAAATCCGCGGACGCAGATCATGGGAGTTCAATGTTTCATCTCGGTTGGTTTCTCGGCAATGGATACGGCATTCAGCCGTGGAATCGCACTGGACGGGGCGGCGCGTGGAACTCCACGAACGGGCGCGACTGGATGAAGCCTGACCTGTACATCGACCTCGCTCGGTCACTCGAGCGCGGTGGCTTCGACTTCATCCTCATCGAGGACACGTCGATGATCGAGGACACCTTCGGCGGTTCGATGGAGACGACGCTCAAATACGGCATCATGGCGCCCAAGAACGACCCGTTGCCCTTGGTTCCGCTCATGACCGCCGCAACCAAGCACATCGGGATCATCCCGACAATCTCCACCACGCAATACCCGCCGTTCATGGCCGCGCGCCTCATGACGACCCTCGATCACCTCACCGAAGGGCGCGTCGGCATCAACGTCGTCACCTCCGTGTCCCACCGAGTCGCCCAGAACTTCGGCCACGACAAGCACTTCGAGCACGACCTTCGTTACGAGATGGCCGGTGAATGGATGGACGTGGTCGACCAGCTCTGGGAATCCTGGGAGCCGGACGCCGTGCTGCTCGACGAGGAGAACTTCGTCTACGCCGACCACACCAAGGTGCACACGATTGACTACGACGGCACCTACTTCAAGTCCAGGGGTCCCCTGAACACCATTCCCGGTCCGCAGCGCCGCCCCGTGGTCTCGCAGGCCGGCAACTCGATCCCCGGCCGGGAACTCGCTGCCCGCACCGCGGACACGATGCTCGCCTACGGCGGCGATGTCGCCAAGATGAAGGAATTCCGCGAGGACATGCACCGGCGAATGGAGAAGTACGGCCGTGCGCCCGAGGAGCTGAAGATCATGTTCCTGGTGAACCCGATCATCGGCGAGACCGACGCTGACGCCCACGAGCGAGAGGCCACCCGCGCTGCGGCAGCGGCCACCGACGACGCGGTCATCCAACGGCTCTGGGCGATGAGCTATGTGAGCGGCGGCGAAGTCGACTTTGCCGCCATGGATCTGGACGCCCCGATCCCGGGGGTCACCGGCAACGGTGAACAAAGCTCGATGGCCAACTACGTCAGGGCCGGCCAGGGCAAGACACTCCGGGAGCTCGCAGCCACCCACCGCACGATCTCGCACATGGGTCTCGTTGGATCGTGCGAAACGGTCGCAGAGAAGATGGGCGAAATCATGGACGAAGTCGGTGGAGACGGGTTCCTGCTCTATCCCACCATGAACCGCAGAACGATCATCGAGATCGCCGACGGGCTCGGTTCAGCCCTCCAGCGCCGCGGGCTGATCCGCGAGAGCTACACGGGAACGACGCTGCGCGACCACCTCAGCGAGTTCTAGGCCTCCGGTCGCCGAACGAATGACCCAAGGGAATCAGATGAACTCGATATTCGCGAAGAACCGGTGGTGGCTTGCTCGGCTCGCGGCCCTCCCACTGCACCTCTTCGTCTTTGCGATCGTGGTGTTCTTCATCGTTCGGCTGGTGCCCGGTGATGCCGCGATCACGATGACCGAGGGCCAGGCGTCGGCAGAACAGCTCGAGGCCATCCGCGATCAGCTCGGGCTCAATGAGCCACTGATCGTGCAATTGGGAGTCTTCCTCTTCAATCTCCTCCGGCTCGACTTCGGCATCTCGACCACTTCGGGCCAGAGCGTGTTCTCGGACGTGATCAGCCGGGTGCCGCAGACACTCGAACTCACGCTGATGGCGTTGTTCGTGGCCGCGGTCGTCGCGACACTGCTCTCGGCCGCCGCGGTGTTCACCCCGCGCTCGCCGATCGCCGCGATCGCACGCGGGTACTCCCGGGCCGCCGGCGCCCTCCCGGACTTCTGCCTGGGCATCATCGCGATCCTCATCTTCTACGTGGTCCTGCGCGTCGCCCCCGCGCCTCTCGGGCGGCTGGACGCACGGATGACATCCGCACCGTCGATCACGAACTTCCCCATGCTCGACACCCTCCTGAGCGGCGACGGCGCTCTGATCGCCTCGGCCCTGACCCATCTCGTGCTTCCCATCGCGGCGATGAGCATCGCCTATGCCCCCTACCTCATGAAGCAGCTGATTCCCGGGCTCGAGGAGCAGGTCGACGCTCCCGCCACCCGGTTCCGCATAGCGTCCGGCGGGTCCAGCTTCATGATGGTCGTCTCGGTCTTCCGGCGAGCGCTCCCCGCCGTGCTGGTGGTCTCCGGCTCCCTCCTCGGATCCCTGATCGGTGGGGCGGTGGTGATGGAGTCGATGTTCGGCCTCGGCGGCATCGGCCAATACGCCGTCAACGCGGTCTCGACCTCCGACTACCAGGCTATGCAGGGGGTGCTCATCGTCATCGTGGCGGTGGTGCTCCTGATCTTCCTGGTCGTCGACCTTCTCACCCTGATCCTCGACTCGAGACGGCGCGTCGGCGCCGCTTCCGCCTGAGCGGAGTGCCAGCCATGACCACCCAGACCACAACCTCCGGATCCCCCGTCCCCAGAACCCGGAGACGCGCCCTTCGCGGCGCACCGAAACGCACAGAGGCCAGCCTGCGCTGGTGGCTGTTCATCCCAGCCGGGCTGCTGGTGCTCCTCGCCGCGGTCGGTCCGTTCCTGGTGCCGTTCAACCCCGTCGACATCGTGGGGGTGCCGTCCCAGCCCCCAGGGGCCGAACACTGGTTCGGCACCGACCAGAACGGCATGGACGTCTTCTCCCGGGTTGTTGCCGCCGCGCGCACGAATCTGCTCGTCGCCGCGATCGCCGCGATCGGATCGACGGTGCTCGGTATCGTCATCGGCGTTATCGGCGGCATGAATGAGGCGGCTCGTGGCCTCCGCGGCTTCCTCGCCCGGTCGCTGGCCAGGGCCGTGGAGATCCTCGACGCCGTGCCGGCGATCATCATCGGGCTCGTGCTCGTCTCCCTGTTCGGACCGTCCGTCGCCACCATCATCGGGGTGCTCGTGATCGTCTCGCTGGCCCGGCAGTCCAAGCTCGTGCGCACCGAGGTGCTCAAGGTCCGAGGCGACTCGTTCGTCGACGCCGCCAGGATGGCCGGTGCCCGCGAGATCAACGTGATGTTCACCACGGTGCTGCCGAATTCGATCCGCCCGTCGTTCGAGAATTTCTCGGCCACGTTCGGCCTCGCGATCATCGTCGAAGCTGCCCTCGGGTTCCTCGGCGTCGGCCTGCCGCCGCCCACGCCCGAGTGGGGAACGATGATCGCCACGGGCGCGGCGGATGCCCTCAACTACCGATGGTGGGGAGCCGCGTTTCCCACCATCGCGCTCATCGTCACCGTGTCGAGCATCGCTCTGGCCGGCAGCGAGCTCCTGCGCAAGCGCCACTGACCTTTCCCGCCACACATCCGTTTCGCCACACCCACCCCACCGCGCGCTCGTCAAAGCGCCGTCCATCCCACCGCACCGCCCTTCCCTCCAGAGAGTGAGCACACCATGTTTCGATTCCCACCGGCGGCCGGCGCTCCCGCGCCTCGTCGCAGAGCCTCGCGGCTCGTCACCGTCGCCGCGGCCTTGACCGCAGCCTCCGTGATCCTCGTCGGCTGCAGCGCGCAGTCCAGCTCGACCGAGGAAACGGCAAGCACAACACCCGACTCCCTCGTCATTGCCACCCCGACGTCACCGACACATTTCTTCTATGACGCCGGCAACAACGTCTACCCCGCGACCGAGATCGAAATGCAGATCAACTCGACCCTGCTCGTGAACCCGTACGCCCAGAGCGACCAGGATGAGAACGCCCTCCGTCAGGATGTCTATGAGTTCGAGGGCGGACTCGCCGAGTCCTACGAGGTGAGCGAGGACGGTCTCGTCTACACGTTCCACCTCCGCCAAGGAGTGGTGAGCCAGTCGGGCAACCCCTTCACCGCGGATGACGTGGTCTGGTCGTTCACTGAAAAGTTCGGCAACCCGACGGCGGTCTTCCAGGCCATCTCGAAGCCCGCCATCACCGATCCGGCCACGCAGATCGTGAAGGTCGACGACAGCACCGTCACCATGACAATCACCGATGCCGGTTACGGTCAGACCCTGCTCTCGCTGATCTCCAACGTCACGGCTCAGATCTTTGACTCGACGGTTCTGCAGGAGAACGCAACTCCGGAGGACCCGTTTGGCGTTGCCTGGGCCAAGGCGAACCCGCTTATCGGCGTGGGCTACGGCGCGTACATGATCGACTCGTTCACTCCCGACGCCGACACCACGATCGTCGCGAACCCCGACTACTGGGGTGACACCCCGGCCATCGAGACCGTGATCTACAAGGTTGTCGGCGACTCGGCCACCCGTGCGCAGTCCCTGCGCAACGGAGACGTCGACATCGCGGAGAACCTGGCACCGCAGGAGCAGTCCGACGCCCAGGCCGCGGGCGGGGTCAACGTCTTCAGCCTCGACACCAACATCTACTCGTTCATGGTGCCGGTCGCCAACAAGGCACCGTTCGACAACACCCTCGTTCGCCAGGCGATGGCCTATGCCATCCCGTATGACCAGATCCTCGACAACGTCTACCTCGGCCGGGCGACCCAGCCCACCGGCTATCTCGACGCGACCGCTCCCGGATACACCGACGCCGGTCTCCCCGAATACAGCTACGACCCCGAGAAGTCGAAGGAGCTGCTCGCCGACGCCGGTTTCCCCGATGGCGTGAGTTTCTCGCTCACCGTGAACGCGGACACCCCCGACCTGGTCGCCGCCGCCGTGCAGATGCAGGCGGAAGCCGCGGACGCCGGATTCACGATCGAGATCAACCAGCAGCCATCCGCCGCCTTCTCGGCCGGTCGCACCGCCGGCGACTATCAGGCGATGCTGCTGCGCGACTACGCCATCACGCTGACACCGCCGTACGAGATGAACCTCTTCACCACGAAGGGCTCTCCACTCAACTATCCGAAGTGGGAAGACGACACCTTCTACGGCCTGATGGCGACTGCCCAGTCGCTCGGAGACCCGTTGACGGACGAGGCCGGCGCCGCCTACAACAAGGCCGAGGCCTACATGCTCGACGAAGCCGCGATGATCTTCTACGCCCAGGTTCAGCCGTCCTACGCCGTCTCTGACGCCGTCACCGGCTGGGCCTGGCGCTCGGACAACTGGCTCGACGTGTCGCAGCTCTCCTTCAAGTAACCAACACCCAGCACGGGTGTGCCGCTCACGGCTCAGAACGACGCCGGGGCGGCACACCCTGCATTCATCTCCCGATCAGGCAAAGCGAGAAATCACGATGACGACACCGTTCCACCTCGGCTGGTTCATGAGCTTCCGCCCGCCGGCCTTCCCCGACCAATGGGTCGGCGCGGATGCCGCGGAATGGACGAACGGCCGCTTCTACGAGGATTTCGCGCGGTCGCTCGAGCGGGCGAAGTTCGACTACATCATGATCGAGGACTCGTCGATGGTGCCTGACGCCTACGCCGGCACGAGCGAGATCGACCTCAAGTACTCGCTGTACGCCCCCAAGCACGACCCGCTCGCTCTCGCCGCGTTGATGGCCGATGTGACGTCGCGTCTGGGCATCGTCGCGACCGCGTCATCAACCTTCTACCCGCCGTATCTGCTCGCCCGCACGATGAGCACCCTTGATCACCTCTCCCGCGGTCGCGTCGGCTGGAACGTCGTCACCTCGAGCGAGGATCGTGCAGCCCAGAACTATGGGATCGACCGGCTGCCGGAACACGATGAGCGCTACGACCGCGCCGACGAATTCATCGATCTCGTCGGGCAGCTCTGGGACTCCTGGGAGGAGGGCGCCGAGACACAGGACCGAGGGACCGGTGCCTTCGTCGATCACACGAAGGTGCATCCGATCGACTTCGTCGGCGCGCACTACTCCTCGCGCGGTCCGCTCAATCTGCCCCGGTCTCCGCAGGGACGACCCGTCATCTGCCAGGCCGGCGGCTCGGGTCGCGGCCGTCGTTTCGGCGCCACCCACGCCGACACGATCATCGCGTCCGCCCACGGCGTCGAAGCGATGAAGGCCTACCGCGACAGCGTGCGTGAACACCTCGTGGAGGCCGGGCGCGACCCCGACTCCTGCAAGGTCTTGTTCGTCGTCTCCCCGATCGTGGCCGAGAGCGAGGCCGCCGCGCAGGACCGTTTCACGTCGGCGTGGGCGCCGACCGACCGCAGAGTCGAAGCGGCCCTCGGGCACATCTCGGCCTACACCGAGAACGACATGTCCCAGTTCGACTTGGACAAGCCCGTCGAAGAGCTGACCACGAATGGACATCAGAGCACGCTGGCGATGTTCATGAAGCGTGCAGAAGGCGGAAAGACCCTGCGGGAGGTAGCCGCCAACTGGTCGATCAGCTGCCTCGACCTTGTCGGCACACCGTCCTCGGTCGCCGACCAGATGGAGGAGGCCATGGAATACGTCGGCGGCGACGGCTTCCTCATCTCCGGTGCCACGAGCCGGCGGTACATCACGGAGGTCACCGACGGGCTCGTTCCCGAGCTGCAGCGCCGCGGCCTCACTCGTACCGAATACACCCACCGCACTCTCCGCGACAATCTCCTCTCGTTCTGACCTGGACATCCCCATGACAACACCTGCATCCCCACTCACTTTCGGCTGGTTCCTCAACTTCATGCCACCGGCGTGGAACGGAACCTGGCGCTCGAATCACCGCGACCGCTGGATGGACGGCGACTTCTACGTCGACGTGGCACGCCAGCTCGAGGCAGCATGCATCGACTTTCTCCTGCTCGAAGACTCCGTGATGGTGCCGGACACCTACGGCGGAACCATGGAAGCCGAACTTCGCTTCACGACCCGGTCACCGAAGGGTGACCCGCTGCCGCTGATCCCGAAGCTGGCGCGGGCGACACAGCACATCGGCTTCGCCGCGACGATGTCGACCAGCCTCTACCCGCCATTCATGCTCGCGCGCCTCCTCACCACCCTCGATCACATCACCGAGGGCCGCGTCGCCTGGAATCTGGTCACCTCCGCCGAAGACCGTGCCGCACAGAACTTCGGCCAGAACACGTTGCCGAGCCACAGCGAGCGGTATCAGCGCGCCGACGAGTACGCCGAGCTGGTGACACAGCTCTGGGACTCCTGGGATGACGACGCCCTCGTCATGGACCGGGCTGCGGGCCGGTACGTCGACCACACCCGGGTGCGTCCGATCAACTTCGACGGCGCGTACTACCGCAGCCGTGGCCCGCTCAACACCCTCCCCGGCCCGCAACGGCACCCGATGATCTTCCAAGCCGGTTCCTCACCCGCCGGGCGGGAGCTCGCCGCCAAGCACGCCGAGGTGGTGCTCGCCTCCATGACCAGTCCCACCCAGATGCGGGAGTTCCGGGATGACCTGAGGTCCCGTACCGCAGCGGCTGGGCGGGACCCCGACACGCTCAAAGTGCTGTACCTCGTGCAGCCGATCATCGCCGAGACCATCCAGGAGGCCGAGATCCGCCGGGAGCGGGCATACGCCCCGACGGACGAGAACGTGATCGCCAGGCTCGTGCACATGTCCAGCGGTGACATCGACTTCTCGACGCTGGATCTCGACGCTCCGATACCCGACGACCTCGAAACGAATGGAATCACGAGCGGCCTCGAGAACCTGCGCCGGATCGGCCGTGGTCGCACCCTGAGGGAGGCCGCGGCCTCTCGGATTGAATCGGTCGAGCTGGTCGGAACGCCCGACAGCGTGGCCGACCGGATGGCCGAGGTGATCGACGAGGTCGGCGGCGACGGCTTCCTGTTCTTCGGCGGAGGAGGCGGGCGGCTGAGCCGGCATTACGTCGCGGAGATCACCGAAGGGCTCATGCCGGCGTTGCAGGACAGGGGCCTCGCGCGCACCTCTCCCGGGCAGGGCACGTTTCGCGAGTCCGTGTTCGGTGCAGGTACGGCGAGACTGTGAGGTACGGCGTCTTCCTGCCCACCTCCAGCAACGGATATGTTGCCTCGACAGCGCTTCCCGACCGCGACCCCACCTTCACAGAGAACCTGAGGTTGACCCGGCTGGCGGAGTCGTTCGGCCTGGACTTCGTGCTCGCCATGGTGAAGTTCAGAGGACCGAGCACGGAGTCCCACTACTGGGAGGGATCGCTCGAGGCGTTCACGACGGCAGCCGGCCTGCTGGCCGCGACCGAACGCATCCAGGTAGTGGCCTCGGTCGGCATCCTCAGCCTCAACCCCGCCATGACGGCGCGGATGGCGGTCACGGCCAACTCCATCGGGCCAGGCCGGTTTGCCGTCAACGTGGTGTCGGGCTGGAACTCCCTCGAGTATTCGCAGATGGGTGCCTGGCCGGGCGACGACTATTTCGGGTACCGCTACGAGTACGCCCGGGAGTACATCGAGATTCTCCGCGAGCTGTGGAGCGAGGGAGTGTCGAGCTATCAGGGCACATACTTCAGCCTCGACAACGCCAGCGGACTGCCGCGCCCGGCCGAACACATCCCCATTCTCTGTGCCGGCGCCTCCGACAAAGGACGCGATTTCACGGCGCGCTATGGCGACCAGAACCTCACGGCTGGAGCCGGCGCCCGCGATTCTGGGCCCGATATCGTGCGTCGTGCCCGTGCCTACGGTCGGGTCGTGACCACCAACGTCTTGGTGATGCTGATCATTGCCGACACGGACGCAGAAGCGTGGGACCGCGTGCACCACCTCAACGCCCACACGGATGTGGCAGCACTGGCCGGGCGTCGCGAGCAGTCGGCGAAAGACACCATGAATGAGGGCACCGCTGCGGCGAATGCCGCGCAGGTTCAGGCGATCGACAAGGATCGGGCACTGGTCGGAAGCGCAGCGACCGTCGCGCGGCTCCTGGCCGAGCTGGGTGAGGTCGAAGGCATCGAATCCCTCAGCCTGCAGTTCGACGATTTCGACGATGGCCTGCTGCGGTTCGGGCGCGACGTTCTGCCCCTGCTTCGATCGGCTACGGAATGAGAATCGGTGCGGCCGGGCAGCCCGTGACGCAATCTCGCGGAGCTGCACCCGTCGCCGTCTCGGTGCGACGAATCGCCCTCATCGCGGCAGTGCTCACCTGGCTCGGGCCGTTCACCATCGACACTTACAGTCCCAGCCTTCCCGCGATCGTAGTGGCGTTCGACGCGAAACCATCACTGGTGCAACTCACGTTGACCTCCGCGCTGGTCGGGCTTGTCATCGGCCAATTGGTGATCGGCCTGGTCAGCGACCGAGTCGGCCGACGGATGCCGATACTCGTGAGCCTCTGCCTCTTCCTTCTCGCATGCGTGGCGTGTGTACTGGCCCCGAGTATCCCGGTGCTCATCGCGGCACGCTTCGTGCAGGGCCTCACCGCCTCGGCCGGCGTCTCGATGGCGCGAGCGATCGGGCGGGACGTCTTCGACGGCGGGGAACTCGCCGCGTTCTATTCCCGGCTCGCGGCGGCGACGGCCGTCGCGCCCGTGGTCGGCCCGGTCCTCGCCGGGGTGCTGCTCGAGGTGACCGGAACGTGGCGATCGATCTTCGTCATGATCGCGGCGCTCGGGGTCGTCGCTTTTGTGCTGGTGCGTTTCGCCTTGCCGGAGACCCACTCACCGGCCGTGCGCAGTACTCACCGGCAGGACCCGACGACGCTACCCACCGTTCGTGTGCTGCGGCAGCGCACCATCGTGGTGTCGGCGGTGCTGATGGCGTGCGTCTCTGGCATGATCCTCTCCTACCTGGCCGGAACCTCGTTCCTGCTGCAGAATCGGTTCGGGCTCTCGCCCGCGGCCTACAGTGCGATCTTCGCGGTCAATGCCGTTGGTCTCGTCGTCTTCAGCCGGGCCAACGCACGCTTCGTGCTCCGGTGGCATCCGGCGGCCATCGCCACGGTCGGCATCTCGATCATGCTGGCCATGGGCGCATCCCTCGCCGTGGCGTTTCTCCTCGGCGCCCCGGTCTGGGTATTGCTGCCGATGTTCTTCGTGTTGTTGAGCGCATACGGAATCGTCAACCCGAACGTCATAGCCATGGGTATGGGCGTCGACCGTTCCCAGGCCGGCGCCGCGGCCGCGACCCTCGGCGTTGCGCAGTACTCGCTGGGGGCGCTGACGGCCCCACTGATCGGGTTCGCCGTTGCCGGCCCGCTCCCCACCATGGTCTATGCCATCTGCGGGTACGGCATCGTGGCCCTCACCGTCGCGCTGGTGGAGGGACCCCGCCTCCGGCGGGTCGTCTCGTGGCAGCCAGGGCCGGTCCTTCGACGTTGACGGCAACGTCACCCGTACCTCGATAACGCCGGCACCTCACAGAGTCGCGCCCGTCCCTTGTGGACGGGCGCGACTTCTTCTTTTTTTCCGACCAAACCTTTTCTGGCGTGGGGCCGAACCACCTGCATACCAAGCAAGCCCCCACACTCCACAGCAAAGGATCACATCATGCGCAGCTTCACCAAGACCNGGCCCTTCACCGCTAGAAACGGATCCAAACCACGAGGTTTTTGGCATTTGACATTGTGCACGCTGTTGAGTTCTCAAGGATCGGACGCACCCGACTTCAGGCCATGTGATTGGCTGTCGCTCCGGGGCAACTTGTCTAACTTAGCCTCCGTTCGAGTCCGTGTCAAATCAAGTAGGCGGCGTGTTGTGGGCAAACTAGTGCCTCAAAACACTCCAGCCGATCGATTGAAGAACCGAGCGAAGAGCTGATTCCCTGCCAAAATGAACGACACACAGCAATGCTGTGCGTAGGTTTTTTGACTGGGAGTTGGTCCCGCTTGAGGCCAGAAGCGCTTCGGCTTTCCGAACCTGTGGGGTGACGAGAGATGACATTACGGGGATTCCGGAGGGGCCGCAAATTGCCTCGCACGCCCGGGCGTGTCGGCGGTTATGGCACGGATTCCGGCCCGGGTGCACGTGGAGGCCTGGCTATGGCGAGGCGGTCTGAGACCCGTATTCGGCATCCTCGATCGAGACGATGCGATGCCGGATCATCTGCCAACCCTGCGGTGGAGTCGTGAGACGGGCGTGCCGATCACAGAGGTCGTAACTGTGCGGCTCGTGCGTGCCGGCCAGGGGGCCGAGAACTGCCATCGAGTCGGCATACGAGAACGTGAGGGTGGCCACGGCCTCGTCATTGCAGGAGATTCTGGAGCACGCTCTGACTGACATGGTGATTGAAGGATACCGCCGCTGGCCCGGATACGGCCGGAAGTAGAATGGGTGCATGTCTCGCTCACGCCGCACGACCGTGCAAGCACCGACAGATCGCGGTCGGGGCCGGGACCGGCATGGCCGCGGAATCCGCAGTTCGGCCACCGGCCCTTTTCTGCCGCCGCTGCGCACGCGGATTGATTCGTTCGACCTGACCATTGCGTCGACGGTCGACTACTTGCGGATGGTGTGGCCAGACGAGCTGGCCGACGTCGTCTTCGAGGTGGCGCCCGGACCGATGAATGTCATTCCCGGAGTCGGAGTGGAACGGTACTCGGTGGATACCCGCGAACGCCGGATCACCTTCTACCGTCTCCCCATTCAACGGCTCAGCCGATTGCACCGCAATGACGAGTTCCATCAGCGGATGGTCATCGAGAGTTGTGTCTTTCGTGGTGTCGCCGAGTTACTGGGCAAGGATCCCTGGGATCTCGCTCCTGACCGCTTCCGGCACTTCTAGGGGCTTCGCCGCTCATCGCGCCAGTCGCGTCTGTCTTCGGACAGGCGCGATTTTTTGTTAAGACCAAACCTTTTCTGGCGTGGGGCCGAACCACCTGCATACCAAGCAAGCCCCCACACTCCACAGCAAAGGATCACATCATGCGCAGCTTCACCAAGACCGCACTCGGACTCACCACCGCGGGCCTCCTCGTCGCCGGCCTCGCCGCCTGCTCCACCGACGAAGGCTCGACGTCGACGTCATCCTCGTCCAGCTCGTCCAGCAGCAGCTCCGCCGAAGCCACCCCCACCCCCGTCGCCTCCATCCCCACCCTCACCGGCGTCGACACCGCCGTGCTCCTGGACGCCGACTTCGCCGCCGCCCTCACCAGCCTCGGCCTCACCCCCGGCACCGTCGGCACCGCCACCCTCGAAGAAGGCAGCCTGCACTTCCCCATCACCGGCGGCAACGTCGACTACTACGACCCCGCCGAGGACTACCGCCCCTACGTCCAGGGCGTCATCGAACACGAAGGAAGCGGCTTCTCCCTCACCGCCGGCGACACCGTCGTCGAACTGACCAACTTCACCATCGACCCCGGCACCTCCGAACTCTTCGGCGACGTCACCGCCAACGGCGAATCCGCCGCCACCCAGGTCAAACTCTTCGACCTCTACGGCGGAACCCTCAAGCCCCTCCAGATGGACGGCGACAACGCCATCCTCACCGGCACCACCGTGCACATCAGCGCCGACGCCGCCGCCCTGCTCAACACCACCTTCAACACCGACGCCATCGCCGACCAGCTCCTCGTCGGCATCGCCACCATCACCGTCAACACCAAGTAACACCCAGCAACACACACGAAAAACGGCCGAGCAGACGCTCGGCCGTTTTT
>NZ_QHLY01000005.1 GCF_003185895.1 Cryobacterium arcticum
CGCCTGACCCGCGCGGCCCGAGCGCGCGGGCCTCGCGCGCGGGCCTCGCGCGCGGGCCTCGCGCGCGGTTGGGCTAGTCCGATTTTTCCGGGCCGAAGACGCGGTCGAGCCAGGCATCCACCTCGGCGTCGCCCACGCCGGGCTCGCCGCTGGCCCAGTACACCCGCAGGGTGAAGGCCAGCGTGCCATCGGTCATCATGATCGCCTGCGTGTTTCGCGGGGAGCTCGAGGCGACACCGTCATACCCGTATTGCTCGGACACCTGGGATAGCCGGTATCCGGAGAACCCGGCCCGCTCGAAGTCGACCAGGGTTCCCGTTCCCCGCTGCCCGGCGCTCGTATCCGGAGGCACGTCGAAGTCGCCGGTGAAGACCGCGTCGAGGGCCTGGGCATCCGCCACCTGCTTCAGCGCCTGCTCGTCCGTGTCCCATTCGACGATCTGCAACACCACCGCGCCGGCGGTCACGCCGGTGACCCCCTCGCGCAGGTTGAAGCCGTTGGCGAGCGTGCCCGTCGCGGTCCAGGCGTCACCGCCGCAGCTGCTGGGCTCGCCGACGGTCTCCGCCACGCAGTACCGGGCGGTCTCGTAGGTCTCGGCCAGCTCCGCCTCGGTCGGGAAGGTGGCCGCGAGTTGCGCCACGACCTCGTGGGGTTCGAGCGTGGGAGTGGGCGTGGGGCTCGGGGTGGCCGATTCCGCCGATCCGGCGCCGGCCGCGCATCCGCCGAGAAGGAGGCTCAGGGCCAGCGCGCCGACCGTGACCCGCCGCGCCAGCCGGGCGGTGGGCGCCGATCGAATACCCACTACTCCGAATCCTCGGCGCCGAGAACGCGGTCCAGCCAGGCATCCATTTCGACATCGACCACCCCGGGTTCCGGGCTGGCCCAGTAGACCCGCACGAGGAGCGCGAGGGTGCCTTTGGTCAACAGGACGGCGTTGGTGCCGGCCAGGTCCTGCACGATGCTGCCGTCGGTGTTGTAGTACTCGGAGGCCTCGGAGAGGCGGTACCCGGCCCAGCCATCCCGCTCGAAATCGGTCACGGTGCCCGACCCCCGCACCCCGGCGATCAGGGTGCCGTCCCGCCCAGGAGCCAGGTCGAAGTCACCGTTGTAGGCGGAGTCCTGGGCCTTGACGTCGGCAAGCTGCTGTGCCGCGCTTTCCACCGATGGATGCTCGGAAATCGTCAGCACAACCGCGCCCGCCGTGACATCGGTGACGCCGTCGCGCAGGGTGTAGCCGTTGCTGTATACACCGGGAACGTCCCACGGCTCACCGCCGCAGTTGCTCGGCTCGCCCGCGGTTTTCGCCTCGCACCACTGGCCCGTCGAGTAGGTCTTCAGCCATTCCGCCGTGGTGGGGAAGGTGGCCGAGATCTCTGCGGCGAGCTCGTGCGGCTCGAGAGTCGGCGTCGGCGTCGGCGCCGCCGGTTCGGCCGCGGGGCCGGTGCCGGCCGAGCAGCCGCTCAGCGCCAGTGCGACGGTGACCGCCGCAACCGCGACCAACCGACCGGTGCCTCGTCGGAGAATGGAGATGGATGTGTGACGTGTCATAGAGCCCCCCGCTCGCGGGACAAGTGCCCCTGCCGCAACCCTAACGTGCGCCCGCGGCGACACCGGGCCGCCGCCGACCCGGCCCGGTAGACTAAGCGGGTCAAGCATCCGCTATCTCTGGGAGAACGCCACTCGTGACCGCTGTTTCCAACACATCCTCCCGCGGCGTCGCTGACACCGTGACCAACGCGATCAACACTCCCGAGAAGGAGCAGCCGTACGCTGCCCTCGGGTTGACGCCCGGCGAATACGCCGAGATCCGCACCATCCTGGGCCGCCGCCCCACCTCGGGCGAGCTCGCCATGTACTCCGTGATGTGGAGCGAGCACTGCTCCTACAAGAGCTCGAAGAAGTACCTGCGCCAGTTCGGCGACAAGGTCTCCCCCGCCATGAAGAAGAACCTGATGGTGGGCATGGGCGAGAACGCCGGCGTGCTCGACGTGGGTGAGGGCTGGGCCGTCACCTTCAAGATCGAATCGCACAACCACCCCTCCTACATCGAGCCGTTCCAGGGCGCCGCCACCGGCGTGGGCGGCATCGTGCGCGACATCATCTCGATGGGCGCCCGCCCGGTCGCCGTGATGGACGCCCTGCGCTTCGGCGACATCAACGACCCCGACACCGCCCGGGTGGTGCACGGCGTGGTCTCCGGCATCTCGTTCTATGGCAACTGCCTCGGCCTGCCCAACATCGGCGGCGAGACCTGGTTCGACTCCGTCTACCAGGGCAACCCGCTGGTCAACGCGCTCTCCGTTGGCGTACTGCGCCACGAGGACCTGCACCTGGCCAACGCCTCGGGCACCGGCAACAAGGTGGTGCTCTTCGGGGCCCGCACCGGCGGCGACGGCATCGGCGGCGCATCCATCCTGGCCTCGGACACCTTCAGCGAGGGCGGCCCGACCAAGCGGCCCGCCGTGCAGGTGGGCGACCCGTTCGCCGAGAAGGTGCTCATCGAGTGCTGCCTCGAGCTGTACCGCGAGAAGCTCGTCGAGGGCATCCAGGACCTGGGCGCCGCGGGCATCTCCTGCGCCACCAGCGAGCTGGCCTCCAACGGCGACGGCGGCATGTACATCCAGCTGGAGAAGGTGCTGCTGCGCGACCCGTCGCTCACCGCCGAAGAGATCCTGATGAGCGAGAGCCAGGAACGCATGATGGCCGTCGTCACGCCGGAGAAGCTCGCCGGCTTCCTCGCCGTGGTGGAGAAGTGGGACGTGGAGACCAGCGTGCTCGGCGAGGTCACCGACTCCGGCCGCCTGATCATCGACTTCCACGGTGAAGAGATCGTCAACGTCGACCCGCGCACCGTCGCCGTCGACGGCCCCGTCTACGACCGCCCCGTGGCCTACCCCACCTGGATCGACGCGCTGCAGGCCGACACGGCCCTGGCCCTGCCCCGGGCGACGGATGCCGCGACCCTGCAGGAGCAGTTCCTCGCCCTGCTCGGCTCGCCCAACCTGGCCGACCCGAGCTGGATCACCGACCAGTACGACCGCTACGTGATGGGCAACACCGCCCTCTCCTTCCCCGACGATGCCGGCATGATCCGGATCGACGAGGAGTCCGGCCTCGGCTTCGTCATCGCGACCGACGCCAACGGCCGTTACTGCCAGCTCGACCCGTACCGCGGCGCCCAGCTGGCCCTCGCCGAGGCGTACCGCAACGTGGCCGTCACCGGCGCCGTGCCGGTGGGCATCAGCGACTGCCTCAACTTCGGCTCGCCCGAGAACCCCGAGGTCATGTGGCAGTTCTCCCAGGCCGTCGAGGGCCTCGCGGATGGCTGCCTCGAGCTGGAGATCCCGGTCACCGGCGGCAACGTGTCGTTCTACAACCAGACCGGCGACCAGCCGATCCACCCGACCCCGGTCGTGGCCGTGCTCGGCGTGATCGACGACGTCGCCCGCCGCGTGCCCAGCGGCTGGCAGGACGACGGACACAACATCTACCTGCTCGGCATCACCCGTGAAGAGCTCGACGGTTCCGCGTGGAGCGCCGTGGTGCACGACCACCTCGGTGGCGTGCCGCCCGTCGTCGACCTCGGCCGCGAAGCCGACCTCGCCGGCCTCTTGCACGCCGCGTCGATCGAGGCCTTGATCGACAGCGCCCACGACCTCTCCACGGGCGGCCTCGCGCAGGCCCTCGCCGAGGCCGTACTCCGGTTCGGCGTTGGCGCACGGGTCTGGCTCGGCGACATCCTCGAGCGCGACGGCGTCGACGCATCCGTGGCCCTGTTCTCGGAGTCGACCGGCCGCGTGCTGGTCTCGGTGCCGCGTGAGGACGACGTCAAGTTTCTCGGCCTCTGCGAAGGCCGCGACTACCCGGTGCTGCGCATCGGCGTGACGGATGCGACCGCTCCCGAGCTCGAGATCCAGGACTACTTCACGGTGCCGCTGACCGAGCTGCAGTCGCGCCACCGCAGCACCCTGCCGAACGCGTTCGCGTAGGCCCCAGCGCGTCGCTGACTTGCCGCGAAGTGCCCCTTCCCGTCTCGGGAAGGGGCACTTTTCGGCAACTCGGCGCCGGCGACCCGGCTCAGTGCCGCCGGCGGAGAGGGGTGCGCGGCGGGAGCGCCGCCAAGGCGGCGTTGTAGCGCATCCGCGGGGGTTCGGCCGCGAGGGCGTCGAGAGAGACCGGGGACGGGTGGGCCAGCGGAAAGACCGTGACCACGCGCATCCGGCCGCCGTGGCACACGCCGTAGACGAGAGCCGCCCCGGATCGGCCGGGCGTGCTCACCACGGTGGTTCGGAAGAACGTGGTCTCACCGGGAACCTCGTCGTCGAAAACCAGCACGTCGCCGCGGGCGCGGGCCGGGCGCGCCAGGTGCGGGAGCACCGAACCCGTGACCCGCTGTAGCACCGTTTCGCCGGCCGCATCCGCCGCATCGAGCAGGAACTCCGCGGGCGCCAGACCCAGCTGGCCGGCCAGTTCGCCGTTTCGCCAACGGTCGCCCTTGAGACCGAACGGCGTGACCACCTTCGAGAGCAGGTAGCCGTAGACGTGCAACAGGCCCGCGTTGCCGATCGGCCAGGTCGCCGCGATGTTCGCTGCCGCGTGCAACCTGAAGAACTCGGCCTTGGAAATCACCGGGGACTGGGCGTTCTCGTCGATCACTGTGGACAGCGCCCAGTCGTTGAAGCGGCCGGCAGCGGCGTCACGGGCGATCTGCTCGAACATCATCTGCCCATAGTAGGCACCTTTACCGAACGAGCCTGGAAGGAAGGTTTACACGCTGTTCACCTGGCGCGGTCATTTAGTCCATAGACGGCTCCTAACATGAACCATGCGTCCACGAGGGGCGCCGGAACAGGAATGAGTGAGCGTGCCATCTCGCGAACGGGTGTTGGTCTTCGACTTCGATGGGACTGTCTCCCTCGGGCACGGACCGATTCGCTCCTACGCGCGTTTCGTCGCCGCCGGCCTGCCCACGGCCGCGGCCGTCGAGTTCCTCGGCCGTTTCGAAACCGACATCTCCGCGCCGCCGTCGGCGACCAGATGGGCGCAGCCGATCGACGGCTACGACCTGGTGCGCCTCTTGGCCGAGCAGTACGACGTGACGGCGAGCGCTCGCAGCGCGGCCTACCTGGCCAGCCGACAGGAGCTTGCGACGAACGCCGCCCCGGTTACCTCGCCCGCCGGCCTCGCTGATTTCCTGGCCGAGGCCCGCCCGACCGCCTACCTGGTGCTCGCCACCAATGCTCCCGCCATCCGCCTCGAGGAAGCCCTCGCCGCCCTCGGTCTGGCCGGGGCGTTCGACGCCGTGCACACCTCCGTGGGCAAGCCGGACGGCTTCGGCCCGCTGTTGGACAGCCTGCTCGCCCGGCTGCCGGTCGGTGCGAGCTCGGCCAACCTCACCAGTATCGGCGATGTCTGGGAGAACGACCTTGCTCCCGCCTATATGCGCGGCGCAACCACCGCGCTCGTCGGCGCCCCGCCGCCCCGCACCGCCACCCCGACTTACCGAGCCGACCACCTGCACGAGCTGTATCCGGCTCTGCGGGACTGGCTCGATTCCGCCACACCTCTCGCACCAGGCACCACCTCGCTTGATCCCACTTTCACCACCGCTCTCACCACAGAAAAGGCTGACCAGTGATCACCAAGAAAGCACTCTCCTTCGTCGCCGCGGCGTCCTTCGCCGCCCTCGCCCTCACCGGCTGCGCCACCAGCTCGGCAGCGGAAGGCACGCCCTCCCCGGCGGCCGACCCTGAGTCGTTGACCCTGGCCCTGGTGCCTTCGCAGGACCAGGCCGGCCTCGTCGACACCGCCAAGCCGCTCACCGACATGCTCACCGAGGCCCTCGGCATCCCCGTCACGGGCGTCGTTTCCAAGGACTACCAGGCCGCCGTCGAGGCGATGGGTGCCGACCAGGCCCAGATCGGCTTCCTGCCGTCCCTGCAGCTCTGGCAGGCCAGCGACATGTACGGCGCATCCGTCGTGCTGCAGACCGAGCGCAACGGCAACATCACCTACCCGGCGCAGTTCATGACCAACAACCCGGACAAGTACTGCGACGACACTCCGGTGGAGCGTGACGGCAAGCTGTTCTGCAACGGCGCCGACGCCCTCGCCGGCCCGGCCGGTCTGGACTCGATCGAGAAGGTGAAGGGCGCCAAGGTGGCTGTGCTCGGCCCGGGCTCCCCCGCCGGCTACATCTACCCGATCCTTGCGCTGAAGAACGCGGGCCTGGACACCGACTCCGACATCGAGCAGATTCCGGTCACGGCCAACGACGCATCCGTGCTCGCCGTCTACAACGGCGACGCCGAGGTGGGCTTCAGCTTCTGGGACGCCCGCGACATCGTGGCCAAGGACAAGCCCGACGTGGGCGAGAAGGTCGTTGTCTTCGCTCTGACCGACGAGATCCCCAACGACGGCGTCGCGCTCACCAAGAGCCTCTCGCCCGAGCTCCAGGAGGAGATCACCACCGCCCTGGCCGACTACTCCGCCACCGAAGAGGGCTCGGCTGTACTCACGTCGATCTACTCCATCACCAAGCTCGCGCCCGCCGACCCGTCGACGCTCTCCGTCGTCGCCGACGCGGCCACGAAGCTGGGCCTGCAGTAACCGATGACTGACCTTCACGACAGCGCGGCGGCCTGGGTTCACCCCCCGGCCGCCGCGCCGTGGTCGATCCGGATGCGTGACGTCAGCGTGCGCTACCCCAATGGGGTCGTCGCACTGAAAAACGTGTCCCTAGACATCGAAGCCGGCGAGATGGTTTCCGTGGTCGGGCTGTCGGGTTCGGGGAAGAGCAGCCTGATCCGCACCATCAACGGGCTCGTGCCGATCAGCTCCGGCACCCTCGAGGTGGGCGGACGGCACCTGGAGACCGCCCGCGGCCGTGAGCTGCGCCAACTGCGCGGGGAGATCGGCATGATCTTCCAGGGCTTCAACCTGGCCCGCCGCGCGAGTGTGCTGAACAATGTGCTGGTGGGCCGGCTCGCCCATACCCCCACCTGGCGCACCCTGCTCGGTCTGTATCGGGCCGACGACAAGCAGATCGCCTACGAGGCGCTGAACAGCGTCGGCATTCTCGCGAAGGCATATGACCGCGCCTCCACACTGTCCGGCGGGCAGCAGCAGCGCGTGGCCATCGCCCGGGCCCTCGCGCAGCAGCCCAAGCTCGTGCTCGCCGACGAACCCGTGGCCAGCCTCGACCCGCCCACCGCGCACGGCGTGATGCGGGACCTGCGCCGGATCAACCAGGACCTGGGCATCACCGTGCTCACCAACCTGCACCTACTCGACCTGGCCCGCACCTACGGCACCCGGCTGATCGGGCTGCGCGCCGGTGAGGTCGTCTACGACGGCCCGGCGGCCACCGCGAGCGATGCCGTGTTCGAGACCATCTACGGCCGGTCCATCCAGCACGAGGATGTGCTCGGCTGATGAGCACGCTGGCACCGCTGGTTCTGCCGCCGAAGCCGCGCGGACGCTGGAAACCCTGGCTGGGCCTGGCCGTGGTGCTGCTGATCACCGCGGTCACGCTGAGCCCGCAGTGGGGAATCGCATTCAGTTTCGAAGCGATCGTGAAGAACTGGCAGAACGGTGCCGACAAGGTGCTCGCACTGCTCCAGCCGGACTGGTCGTTCTTTCCCCGCACCATCCCGCCGCTGGTGGAGACGCTGCAGATGGCGGTGATCGCCACCTTCGTGGGAGCTGTCGTATCGCTGCCGCTCAGCCTCTGGGCGGCCCGGTTGACTAATCCGAACCGGTACACCCGGGGCCTGCTCAAGACCGTGCTGAACGCGGTGCGCTCCATTCCCGACCTGCTCTACGCATCCGTGCTGGTGGCGATGGTGGGGGTGGGCGCGCTACCCGGCATCATCGCGCTGGTGCTGTTCAACGTGGGCATCATCGTGAAGATGGTGTCGGAGTCGATCGAGGTGAACGACGCCGGCCCGCTCGAGGCCGGACGTGCCGCCGGCGGCACCCAGCTGCAGATCAACCGCGCGATCGCGCTGACGGATGCCTGGCCCGCGTTTGTCAACCAGACCCTGTACGTGCTCGAACTCAACGTGCGCGCCTCCACCGTGCTCGGCCTTGTGGGAGCCGGCGGGCTCGGCCTGCTCATCGACGCCGTGCGCACCTTCTACCGCTACGACCAGTTGTCGCTGATCATCCTCGAGATCCTCGTGGTGGTCGTCGTCATCGACACCGTCAGTGCCTCCATTCGAAAGAGGTTGGTATGACCACTCTCACGCCCACCCCGCCCGGAACCCGCGCCCGGCCTGCCCTGGTTTTGCCGGCCAAGCCCAGTTCCTGGCGCCGACTGACCGCCACCATTGTGGTCACCGTCATCGTGATCGTCGCGTTCTGGTCGGTCGACATCACCTGGGCCAGGCTGGGCAGCCTGCCCGGCGAGATCGTGCGTTACCTCTGGCTGATGTTCGCCGCTCCCAACTGGGACAAGATCGGCGAGGCCCTCTTGCAGACCTGGCGGTCGGTGGAGATGGCCTGGGTGGGCACCGTGATCGGCCTGGTGATCTCGCTGCCGCTCAGCTTCCTCGCCGCGCGCGGCTTCGCCCCGGCACCGGCCCGGGGTGTGCTGCGCCTGCTGTTCTCGGTCATTCGGGCGGTGCCGGAGATCATCATCGCCATCGCGATCCTGTCGGTGACCGGCCTCACCCCGCTCACCGGGGCGCTCGCCCTGGCGGTGAACAGCGTCGGCACGCTCGGCAAGTGGGGCTACGAAGCCATCGAGGGCGTGGACCCCGGCCCGATCGAGGCAGTGCGGGCGGCGGGCGGGTCGACGCCGGAGGTCATCCGCTGGGGGGTCTGGCCGCAGGCGATGCCCGACTTCGTGTCGTTCTGGCTGTACAGGTTCGAGATCAACGTGCGGGCATCCTCGATTCTGGGCCTGATCGGTGTCGGCGGCATCGGCGACATGCTCACCTCGTACACTCAGTATCGCGAGTGGTCCACGGTGGGGATGCTGCTGCTCGTGGTGGTCGTCGTGACGATGAGCATCGACGCCGTGTCCGGGGCCCTGCGCCGACGCATAACCGAAGGAGCATCCGTTCGTGAGCTGGACCGGTAACGACGACGCCACCGTGACGACCCGCATCAGTACGGTGCGAAATTCGCTGCAGCCGAGCGAGCTCAGCGTGGTCGCCCTGATCGTGGCGGATGCGGAGGGCGTGGTGGAGATGACCGCGCAAGACCTCTCCGACCGCGCCGGCGTGGCCCGGTCGAGTGTCATTCGCACCTGTCAGAAGCTGGGCTACCGCGGGTTCGCCCAGTTGCGGGTGGCCCTCACCCGGGAGCTCGCCCAGACGCTGGTGACCGAACGCGACTACGGCGAGTCAGCGCTGGGCGCCATCCGTGCCGACATTGATGGGTTGGCTGCCACGCTGCCGCGCATCGCCAGCGTGCTCAGTGAGGATGCGGTGGAGCGTGCCGTGAGCACCATCGTCGGGGCGGGGAGGCTGCTGGCCCTGGCCAGCGGGCTGTCGTCACCGCTAGCGCTCGACGTCGGAATGCGGCTGACCGCCATCGGCCGGCCCACCGAATTCGTGGCCGACCCGATCGGGCAGCAGATCGCGGCCCGACAGTTGACGGCCGCGGATGCGGTACTGATCATCAGCGGCAGCGGTGCGAGCGAGGCCAGCCTCAAGGCCGCCCGTGCCGCCAGGCAGACCGGCGCTGCCGTGGTGGTCATCACCTCCTTCGCCACCTCGCCGCTGGTGAGCCTGGCCGATATCAGCCTGGTCGTGGCCCCGGCGGGCGGCACCTTTCGGCACGAACTGGAGCACACGTCGCGGGTGCCGCACGTGATCCTGATCGAGTCGCTGGTCGACGTGGTCGCAGCCCGACTCGGCGATCATGCCCGCACCACCCGCTCGGCCGTGCTCGAGATCCTCAGCGACAACCTCAGCGAGTAGGGGTGGGGCGGTCGCTCGGGGCCGAGTTCCGCTGGGCTGGGCTGGGCTGGGGCCCGGGCTCGGGCTCGGGCTCGCTCTGAGTCTCGTTTGCCGCGCCCCCTCTGGCTGGCTGATCCCCCTACAGTTGGCTTGTCCAGCCACTCCCCCACGAGAGGTGCAGCGAGCCTGCAGGGTGCGCATCCGCTGCGCTACTCGGGCATACGGGCGAGGACGTAATGTTCGATCACGTGCTCGGCGATAGCCATCGAGGAGGTGGCGGCCGGAGACGGGGCGTTCCGGAGCAGGGTGACCGGGCCGACCTGGTCGACCGCGAAGTCGTCGAGGAGGGTGCCGTCGCGGCCCCAGGCCTGGGCGCGCACGCCCGCCGCGGTCTTCGTGGCGAGGTCGCTCATCTGCAGCTCGGGGATGAACCGGCGAGCCTTGCGGTAGTAGAGCGGTTTGACCAGCGAGCCGCTGATCTCGTCCAGGCCCATACGCCAGTGCTGCCGGGCGAGCGCGCCGGCGCCGGGCCAACGCAGCGACTGCCAGGTGTCCCGGGGCGAGACGGCCAACCAGGAATAGCCCTCCCGGGCCAGGGCCGGCACCGCGTTGGGGCCCACGTGCACATCGTTGTGCACGCCGCGGGTGAAGTGCACACCGAGAAACGGGAACCTCGGGTCGGGCACCGGGTAGATCATGCCGCGCACCAGGTCGGTGCGCGCGGCCGCCAACGCCCAGTACTCACCGCGGAACGGCAGGATCTTCGGCGACGGGTCGGCGCCGACGAGCCGCGCCACCAGGTCGGACTGCAGGCCCGCGCAGGCGATCAGCCGGTCGAAGACCTGCTCGCCGGCGGGGGTGCGCACCCGCACCGTGCCCCGGTCGATCTGCAGGCCCACCACCTCCTGGCCGGTGCGGATGCTGCCACCGAGGCTGCGCACATCCTGCGCCATCGCCTCGGTGATCGCGGTGTAGTCGACCGCTGCGGTGCGGGGCGAGTGCACAGCGGCCACCCCCGCCGCATGCGGTTCGATCGCCCGGATGCGGTCGAGTCCGTCGAGCCGGGCCAGGTCGGGCACCCCGTTGGCCGTGGCGCGGCGTTCGATCTCGGCCAGAGCCGGCAGTTCAGAGGCGTCGACCGCCACCACCAGTTTGCCCAGCTCGCGGTAGGGCAGGCCCTTCTCGGCGCAGTAGTCGCGGATGGCGATGCGCCCCGCCGCGCACAGCCGGGCCTTGAGGGTGCCCGGCTGGTAGTACAGGCCGGCGTGCACCACCCCGGAGTTGCGCCCGGTCTGGTGGGCGGCGAGCCGCTCCTCCTTCTCGAACACCGTCACCTCGCCCAGGCCGCGGAGGAGCAGGGCGCGCGCCAGGGCGATCCCGACAATGCCGCCGCCGATGATCGCTATTCGCTCGCCCATCCCCATCCGTCCTGATGCCTTTGGTGCTCCGTGGCTCCGTCCGGCCGGGCTGCCTCGCCCTGCCGCATCGCCGTCGGGGATCTCCGCTTCGACGCCCGCACGGTGGCATCCTGCCCCCGGAACGGTGGCGCGGCAATGACTCGCCCGGCCGGGACTGAATACCCCACCACCCTGTCCTCACCAGTTGTGGCAAGTTTGTTGCGTCCCAGATCCCGCGAGAGCGGCACAACGGTCACCTCACGGCGGTGAGGCAGCCATACGACCGCTCTCGCGGGATGGCGGTGCGCGAACTGGGGATAAGTTCGGCGCGGCGACACGGTTACGGCGCATCCTCTCGGGGTGAAACGTCGAACCGAAATACCTGCAGCCCTGCGAGGGCGGGCATTCAGCCACCAGGAGGGTCTGGCCCAGGGCATCACACGGGCCCGGATGCGAGGCGACGACCTGGTCACACCGTTCCGCGGCATCCGCTCTCGGCCACTGGACCCGACGGACCCGCTCGCCCACATTCGCGCATACCTGCCCCATCTCAGTGCAGAGAAGTTCTTCAGCCATACCAGCGCGGCGTTAGTCCACGGTTTGCCGTTGCCCATGCGCCTTGCCCAGGATCCGCGAGTACACGTCTCGACGACCCTGGCCGGATCGCGGCACGGTGGCCGCGGGGTGGTCGGGCATCATGTGCACAGCGACCGCGTTCGAGTCGTGCAAGTAGGTGGACTGCCGGTGACAGCGCCGGTCGACACGTGGTGTCAGCTGTCTACCGTGTTGGAGTTGGACGCCCTGATCGAGGCAGGTGACGCGCTGGTACGGCGGAAACATCCGCTGGCGACGATGGATGAGCTGCGTGCTGGCGTGTCCCACTATGCCGGCCAACGTGGGGCGAAAAAGTTGCGTGATGCGCTCGAGGCCGTGCGGCCCCGCACGGATTCAGCCAAGGAGACTGCGACCCGGCTCCTGATCGGGCGGGCCGGGCTGCCCGAACCGGAGGTCAACGGGGAGATCTTCGACCGGCTCGGCCGCAAGATCGCAACCGGAGATCTGGTTTTTCGTGAATATCGGCTGCTGGTGGAGTACGACGGCGAACAGCACCGCACGGACGAGGAGCAGTATCACTGGGACGTGGACCGTCTCGACGCGATCAGGGAGGCCGGCTGGCGTGTCATCCGCATCAACAAGTCTCACCTGAGAATGTCGCCCTCGCCCGCCTTGCGGAAGATCACGACGGCTTTAGCCGCCGCAGGGTGGCGCCCGTGAGTGTGCACCGCGCTCACGAAAGCGGTGGAGTGGTTACCTGAACCAGCCGAGGCAGCCCCACGGCCGCTCTCGCGGAAGCTTCTGGTTGCGAAAGCGGTGCTGCGGCTGGCTCGAACAGCGGAGGTAGCCGCTTGGCCGCTTTCGCGGGGGAACGGGCGTTTGTGGGACGCGGGGGAACGGGCGCTTGTGGAGCGCGGGGGAAGGGGCGGTTACGGCGCCAGGGGAAAGGGAGCGCCGACCAGGGCCTCGGTACCGGCGAAGAGCCGAGCGGCCACGGCGCGGTCGCGGGAGGTGCGGGTGGGGCGCTCCAACACCGGGGTGCCGCGGGTGAGAAAGCGCGGGCCGAAGTACTGGCCGCCGCGGGCATCCGGGTCGGTGGCGGCGCGCACGATCGACCATGCGCCGGCGTTCTTGCCCTGCGCGCCGATGAAGCCTTGCAGAGTGTCGACGAAACGCTTGCCGCGGGTCACCTCGTTCACTCCGCGGATGCCGGGGGTGAGCCCGGAGATCGAGTAGCCCGGATGCGCGACCAGGCTCTGCACCCCGCCCGGGCCGCCGAGGCCCGCCTCGCGCAGGCGCCGGTCGAGTTCGAAGCCGAACACCTGCATCGCGATCTTGGACTGCGCGTAGGCCTTCCAGCTGTTGTAGGTGGTCTCCAGCTGCAGGTCGTCGAGCGCCGAGTCCAGCAGCCGGGTGATGATCGACCCGAGCGACACGACCCGGCTGCCGGGCGTCTGCTGCAGCACGGGAAGCACGAGGCTGGTGAGCAGGAAATGGCCGGTGAAGTTGGTGGCGAGCACCAGCTCGGTGCCGTCCAGGCTCACCGAACGGTCCACCGGCGGGTGCACAATGCCCGCGTTGAGGATGAGGCCGTGCAGCTGCGGAAGCTCCAGCATCCGTTCGGCGGCGGCGCGCACCGACCCGAGGTCGGCCACGTCGAGCGTGAGGGTGGACACGGCGGCTCCCGGTACCCGGCCGCGGATCGCTGCGATCGCCGCGGCCGCCTTGACCGGGTTGCGGCAGGCCAGCACCACGTGGGCGCCGGCCGAGGCCAGCTGCTCGCTCGTGAAGTAGCCGAGGCCCGCGTTGGCGCCGGTCACGACGAAGGTGCGCCCGGACTGGTCCGGCAGCGCCCGCGGGTTCCAGCTCACGCGGAAGCGGAGGGGTGGGCCGGGTCCACGGCCGGGTCGCCCACGACGGCCGCGGCGGCGGGGGTCTCGGCGGTCGACGGAGCGGCGGCGGCCTTGGCGGCATCCGTGGCACCGCCGGCGATCTTCTCGTGGTGGTGGATCACCTCGGCGATGATGAAGTTGAGGAACTTCTCCGCGAACGCCGGGTCGAGCCTGGCGTCTTCGGCCAGCCCGCGCAGGCGCTGGATCTGCAGGTACTCCCGCGCCGGGTCGGCCGGCGGCAGGCCGTGCTTGGCCTTGAGCCGACCCACGCTCTGGGTGAACTTGAACCGCTCGGCGAGCAGGTGGATGAGTGCGGCATCGATGTTGTCGATGCTCTGGCGAATGCCCTGCAACTCGTCGATCGCATCCTGCCCCGCGCCTGCGGGCAATTCCTCGTTTACAGCCATGCACTTACGATATTGCACCGACCCGGATGCCCGGGCCGAGTTGCGCCGATACGGACGACATGCCCCCGCGCACCGGGGCAGCTCGTCCGGAGGTGGGCAACTCGGGGGTTCAGACGGGCGGGTTAGGCCGGGCGCGGCGCTGGGAGGGGCAGGCGGATGCGTTTCTGGGTGAGCAGGATGCCGAGGAGCACCAGCACCGCGCCGACGGGTTCGTGCCAGGAGAAGGTCTCGGAGAGCACCAGCACCCCGAGGATCACGCCGACGACCGGGGTGACGTAGGTGACCGTCGACGCCGTGGTGGGGCCCCAGGCACGCAACACGTTGATGTTCCAGATGTAGGCGAAGCCGGTGCCGAGTGCGCCGAGGGTAAGCAGGCTGAGCACGATGGGCGTGGTCAGGGCCACCGGCTGCCAGGCCAGCACCGGGGTGAGCAGCAGCATCACGGCGCCGGCCAGGCCGATGTTGAGGAAGGCGAAGGTGGTGCCGGTGATCGCCCGGCCGCTGAGGTACTTGCGGGTGTAGGCGAAGGTGAAGCCGTAGCAGAGCGCCGCGCCGAGGCAGGCGAGCTGGCCCCAGAGGTCGCCGGTGAGTTCGGTGTACTGCCAGGGCGCGATGATCACGATCACGCCGCCGATGCCGATCAGCACCCCGATCACCTGGTCGCGGGCCAGCTTCTCCACCCGGAAGACCGCGGTGACCATGAGGGCGGTCATGATGGGCGTGACGGCGTTGTAGATGCTGGCCAGGCTCGACGAGACGTATTGCTCGGCCCAAGCGAACAGCAGGTGCGGGATGACGCAGCCGCTGATCGCGATCACCAGGAAGTGCAGCCAGACGATGCCCTCGCGCGGCAGCACAGGGCCGCCGTTCACCCGGGGCCGGGTGACGAGCACGATCAGGCCCAGGGTGAGACCGCCGAGCACCAGCCGGGACCACGCCACCTGGCCGAAACTCACCCCGTCGAGGGCGATTTTCATGAATAGGAAGCTGGCACCCCAGACCAGGCCCATGCCCAGGAATTGCAGGGCGACCAGGGGGCTCTTGGGGGTCGTAACGTCACTCACCTGCCGACCCTAGCCCAGCCGGAACGGGCCGCGGAGCCGCGCGGGCCGTCTCCGACCGTGATGTCTGAAAATCGCGGTGGATTGGCCGGAATCAGGCGGGCGCCGAGACCGGATGCCGGGATCAGGACGGACTGACGCGACGCGGAGCCCGCGGGTTGCGGTACTCCACCGAGGTACCGGTGTGGGTCTCGAGCCGCTTGTGCAGCCCGGCCTGCACGACGGGCCATTCGTCGGCGAGCACCGAGTAGACGGCGGTGTCGCGCCAGGAGCCATCCGCTCGGCGCTGCACCCGCCGGTTGATGCCCTCGAATTGCGCACCGATGCCGAGGATCGCGGCGCGGGAGCGGGAGTTGAGCACGTCGGCCTGGATCTTGACCCGGCCGAAGCCGTGGTCGAAGGCGACACCGAGCATCAACAGTTTGGTCTCGGGGTTCACCGCGGTACCCCAGACCTGCGGCGCGTAGGCGGTCCAGCCCAGGTGCAGCGCCTCGTTGGGCAGGTCGATGTCACCCAAGGTGGATGTGCCCACTAGGTCGCCGGCATGTGGGCCGGAGACCACGCGCACGGCGTAGGGGAAGGCATCCCACTGGTAATACTTCTCGGCGAACGCCACGAAGGTGTCGAGGTCGGCCGGCAGGCTGTGCGGGCCGCCGCCGTAGCCACCGGCGAACACGGCCGGATGCGCGATGGCGCGATGCAGTTCCGGCAGGTGGGCGCGGCTGAGCCGCTCGAGGCTCACGAAGCGTCCGGTGAGGAGCCTAGCGTCAGGTAGGTGAGCGGTCACAGAGATTCTCCGTTCGCCGAGCTGTGAGCTAAGCCCCGAAAATGGCAGTTTTCTGGTGCTTAGCTCACGGCTCGCGTGCCGTGCGGCTTTAGTCGATCAGGTCGTGGCGCGTGAGGATCGCTTCGCGGTCGGGGCCGACGCCGATCGCGGAGATGCGGGCGCCGCTCATGGCCTCGAGGGCGAGCACGTAGTCCTGCGCGTTCTGGGGCAGGTCCTCGAAGGTGCGCACGTGGGTGATGTCCTCGGTCCAGCCGGGGAACTCCTCGTAGACGGGCTTGGCGTGGTGGAAGTCGGACTGGGAGACCGGCACCTCGTCGTAGCGCACGCCGTCGACCTCATAGGCGACGCAGACCGGGATGGTCTCCAAGCCCGTGAGCACGTCGAGCTTGGTGAGCACGAAGTCGGTGACACCGTTGATGCGCGCCGTGTACCGGGCGATCGGGGCGTCGTACCAGCCACAGCGGCGCGGGCGGCCGGTGGTGGTGCCGAACTCGAAGCCCTTGGCGCGCAGGAACTCGCCGGACTCGTCGAAGAGCTCGGTGGGGAACGGACCGGCGCCGACGCGAGTGGTGTACGCCTTGACGACCGCGATGATGCGGTCGATGCGGTTCGGGCCGATGCCGGAACCGGTCACGGCGCCGCCGGAGGTGGCGTTCGACGACGTGACGAACGGGTAGGTGCCGTGGTCGACATCCAGCATGGTGGCCTGGCCGCCCTCGAACAGAACGGTCTTGCCGTCGGTGAGGGCCTGGTGCAGCAGCAGCGCGGTGTCGGCGACCATGGGGCGCAGGCGCTCCGCGTAGCTGAGCAGGTCGTCGACGATCTCGTCGACGGTGATGGCGCGGCGGTTGTAGACCTTGACCAGCATGTGGTTCTTCTGGCCGAGCGCGCCTTCCACCTTCTGGCGAAGGATGTTCTCGTCGAACAGGTCCTGGATGCGGATGCCCACGCGGTTGATCTTGTCGGCGTACGTGGGGCCGATGCCGCGCCCGGTGGTGCCGATCTGGCGCTTGCCCAGGAACCGCTCGGTGACCTTGTCCATGGTGCGGTGGTACTGGGTGATGACGTGGGCGTTGGCGCTGACGCGCAGCTTCGAGACGTCAACGCCGCGGGAGATCAGCGCGTCGAGTTCTTCAAAGAGCACCTCGATGTCGACGACGACGCCGTTGGCGATGATCGGGGTGACGCCGGGGGTGAGAATGCCGGAGGGCAGCAGGTGCAGCGCGTACTTCTCGTTGCCGACGACCACGGTGTGGCCGGCGTTATTACCGCCGTTGAATTTCACAACGTAGTCGACGCGGCTGCCGAGGAGGTCGGTGGCCTTGCCCTTACCTTCGTCGCCCCACTGGGCGCCGATCAGAACGATGGCTGGCATGGCTTAGTTTTCTCCTTGGATAAAGAAAGCGGCGGTCGGCGGGGCCGGGTCGACGTCGGGCGAGACGGCGGGCTGGATCGCGGGGAACATCTGGGTCTCGGTGTGCTGGGAGCGCAGCCGGGTGATGACGGTGGGGTCTGACCCGTCGAGGAAGACGGTGAGGCGCTCGAACTCGTCGGTCTCGCCGATCTCGGCGGCGGCGCGGCGCAGAGCGAACAGGGCGCGCAGCACACCGCGGTTGGGTTCGTGCGACCACGGAATCGGGCCTTGGCCCTTCCAGCCGGCCTTGCGCAGCGCATCGAGGCCACGGTGGTAGCCCACGCGGGCATAGGCGTAGGCCTCGAGCAGGCGACCCTGGCTGTGCGTGTAGTCGGCGAGCGCCGCCCACGCCAGCGAAGACTTCGGATGCGCCGCCACGACGGTGGCAATCTCCTGCGTCGCGGTTCGGTTCAGCGCCTCAATCACCTCCGGTTCCGCGGGTAGGAGGGTCTCGGGCTGTTCGATCAGATTTGCGCCGGTCACACTAGATACTACCGCGACCCGCGATTCAGGCCCGCGAGCCGTGAGCTGAGCACCGAAAAACTCGGAATCCTGGGGCTTAGGTCACAGCTCGCGAGGGGGGGCAGGCGAGGGGGGTCAGGCGCGGGCGATGACTCCGCGGGCGAAGTTGGCGCGGTTCTGCAGTTCGAAGAGCTGGTTGGTGCGGCTGCCGTGGGAGAGTTCGGCGGACTGGTAGCTGAACGCGCCGTTCGTCACCGAGATCTGCATGAATCCGCTGATGCGGGTCTCCTTCACCAGGAGGAAGAGCAGGCCGAGGAAGAAGAAAAAGAAACCGATGATGGCCAGCACAATGGCCCAGGCCGGGATGAACCGTTCCTCCCGGGTCATGTCAGTGACGAAGATCTGGGTGCCCCGCAGCGGGGCGGTGCCGGCCGGGGTGACCAGCCAGTGCTCGCTGATGCTGATGTCGCCGAACTGCACGAGAGTGGGTTCCTGCGCGGCCGGCGCCCAGCCTGGCGGCAGGGCTGCGGATGCGGCGGCGTCGATCGGTCCGGACGGTTCCAGTGCGCTCATGTCCGGAGCCTAGCGGGTGACGGGCGCCAGCCGGCCGGAGAAGGTCAGCAGAATAGCCGCAACCACCTCGCTCTGGGGGCGCTCCTCGTCGAAGAGCAGCCATTCCAGCCCCGCCACCAGTGCGGCACCGAACACGCTGCTGGCCATCAGGAGGGTGGCGCCGGTGGTGGCTGCCTCCGGTGCGGCCTCATCGATTGCCGCGGCGAATTCCGCGAGGGCATCCTGCCGGAACGCGAAGGACGTCTCCTTCCATGCCCGGTCGGTGCGGAAGATATCCCCGGCGATGACCTTGGCCAGGGCGGTGTTGGCTTTGATCCGGCCGAGCAGGGTGGTGACGAGAGCCTCGATCGCGACCCAGCCCGACTTTCCGTCGCGGGCTGCGCGCAAGGCCTCGGTGAGGGCGGTCATGCCTTCGCAGAGCAGGCCCTCGAAGAGCTTGTCTTTGGAGGCGAAGTTGTAATAGAGGCTGCCCTTGGCCACGCCGGCCCGCTCGGCGACGTCGTCCATGGTCGTGCCGGTGATGCCACGCTCGCCGGCGAGCTGCAGAGCAGCGTCGAATATCGCGCGCTTTGTTCCGGTCACCCGTGCCATGTCGACTCCTATTGATTCTGTACTGACTAGTCAGTATAGTGGTGCTCGGCCCCCGCTGCAATGGAGCATGCCGACCGGACGCGGCGTCCGGCTGCCGGGCGCCCCCACACCTCGAAGGCATCCGCATGCGCATCACACTCACCAACGTCACCAAAGGCCCCAAGGATTCGGCCCTCCCCCTCACTTCGCTCGAGTTCGAGTCCGGCGCCGTCACCCTGGCCCGGGCCGAGACCGAACGCCGACCCACCGTGCTCGGCCTGATCGCGTCGGGGCGGATGCGGCCGGACAGCGGCACCGTCACCCTCGACGGCCGCACCGACTACTCGGGCCTGCGCCGACACATCGCCCTCGTCGACGCCCTCGGGGTCTCCGAACCCGCCGCGGATGTCACGGTGGCGGAGGTCGTCTCCGAAGAACTCATGTTCGCCGGCCGGCTCGGCCACCGCCGTGCGGTCGCGGTGGTGCTCGACGATCTGGGTCTCGCCGGCCAGTCCCGGGTGAACATGGCCGACTTGGCCCCCGACAGCCGCATTCGCCTCCTCACCGAGATGGCGGTGTTGCGGGGCGACGTGCAGGGTATTGTGCTCACCTCCCCCGACCGGCACGGCGGCGATCCACTGGGCTGGTGGCAGATCGGCGGCGACCTCGCCGCCCGCGGTTACGCCGTACTCGTCATCGCGGGCGATGCATCCGCCCACGCCATCAATCTCCTCGACACCACCGGAGCCGAACTGTGAAGATCTTTGCCATGATCCGCGCGGAGCTCGCGCGGCTGACCGCTACCACCATGTCCCGGGTCGCCCTCGTGGCCCTGATGCTCGTGCCCGTGCTCTATGGCGGTCTCTACCTCTGGGCCAACCAGGACCCGTACGCGGGTTTGGACCGGGTTCCGGTCGCCCTGGTGGTGGCCGACACCGGCGCCGACTACGACGGCAAGGCCACCAACTACGGCAAGGATGTGGCCGACCAGCTCATCGACGACGGCACCTTCGACTGGCACACCGTGACCGCCGCAACCGCGAAGTCCGGCGTGGCCGACGCCACCTACGACTTCAGCGTCACCATTCCCGCCGACTTCTCCAGCTCGATCGCGTCATCGTCGACCGACACCCCACACCAGGCCACGATCACCCTTACCACGAACGACACCAACAGCTACCTCGCCTCCACGATCGGCAGCCAGGCCGCACAGAGCATCCGCGATGCCATCGTGGCCCGGGTGAACGAGCAGGCCGCCGACCAGTTGCTGATCGGACTGAGTGACATTCGATCCAGCCTGGTCGATGCCGCAGACGGCGCCACCCAGCTCACCGATGGCGCCACCACGGCCGCCGACGGCAGCACCAGCTTGGCCGATGGGGCCGGCCAGCTCGCTGACGGCACCGGCCAGCTGGCCACGGGTGCCGGCAGTCTGGCCGACGGCACCGGCCAGGTCGCCGATGGCGCCAGCCAGGTCGCCGACGGGTCCGGCCAGGTCGCGGCGGGCGCTGCCGCCCTGTTCAGCGGCACCGGGTCGCTCGCCAGCGGAGCCGGCGTGCTCGCGACCGGCACCGGAACCCTCGCGACGGGCGCCGAGCAGGTGGCCGACGGCACCAGCCAGGTCGCCGACGGAGCCGCAACCCTGAGGGACGGCACCGCTGCGCTCTCCGACGGAGCGGCCACTCTGGCCGCCGGCGCCGAACAGGTCTCGCAGGGCGCCACTGCCCTTGCCGATGGCACCACGGCTCTGGCCGAAGGCACTGACGCCGTGTCCACCGGCGCCGCATCACTCTCCGACGGAACGGCGACGCTGTCGGCCGGGGCAGCTCAGATGGCCGCTGCCGCTCAGCAGGTGGCCGACGGCAATGCCGGTCTCGCCACTGCCGCCACCGGCGCCGGAGCCGTGCTCTCCGGGGCATCCGCGGCGCTCGACTCCGCCAGGTCCGACCTGGCCGACCAGCTTGGCGCAGCAGGCCTGACCGACGACCAGATCACGGCGGCCGTTGCCGCCCTCGACCCGCTGGATACCGCAGTTCAGGACGCCACCGACGCCTTCACCGTAGCCAGCAGCGGCATCGGCGTGCTCGCCGACGGCAGCGCCGCACTCGCCACCGGCGCCGCCGGCGTCGCCGATGGCGCCAGCTCGGCCGCCACCGGGGCATCCGCCCTCGCCACCGGCGCGGCCTCCGCCTCAAGCGGCGCCGCCAGCGCGTCCACCGGCGCGACCGCCCTCGCCGAAGGGGCAGGCCAGACAGCCGCGGGAGCCACGACCCTGGCCGACTCCCTGGCCACGGCCGCTACCGGCACAGAGACCCTCGCTGCCGGCGCCAGCAGCGCCGCTACCGGGGCATCCGCCGTCGCGGACGGTGCGACCCAGACCGCCACCGGGGCATCCGCCCTCGCGGCCGGAGCGTCAGACGCCAACGCCGGGGCCGGAACGCTGGCCGACGGTGCCAGTCAGACCGCGGCCGGCGCGAACACCCTGAGCACCGGCGCGGCCTCCGCTGCCGCCGGCGCCGCCACCCTCCGCGACGGCGCCGACTCGGCCAAGTCCGGCGCCGACACCCTCGCCACCGGGGCGTCGTCGCTCAGCGATGGCCTGCTCGGCCTCAAAACCGGCGCGGGCACTCTGCGCGACGGGTTGACCGACGGCGTCAACAGCATCCCGAACACGGATGCCCAGACCCGCGACCTGCAGGGCTCCACCATCGCCGACCCGGTGGACCTGCAGAAGGCTGCCGTGACCTCGGCCGGCACCTACGGCGCCGGGCTCGCCCCGTTCTTTGCCAGCCTGGCCGGCTGGATCGGCATCTACGCGCTGTTCCTGATCGTGAAGCCGGTCTCCCGCCGCGCCATCACCGCGCTGCACTCGCCGCTGAAGATCACCCTGGCCGGCTGGCTCACCCCGGGCATCCTCGGGCTGCTGCAGATGGCCGCCCTGTTCGCCATCCTCACCGGTGTGCTGCACTTCGAGGTACACAACCCGGTGGGCACCTACGCCATGATGGGCCTGGCCGCGATGACGTTCGCCGCGATCATCCTGGCGCTGAACGTGTGGCTGGGCAGTGTGGGCCAGTTCGTCGGCCTGGTGCTGATGGTGCTGCAGCTGGTCACCGCCGGCGGCACCTTCCCCTGGCAGACCCTGCCGGCGCCGCTGGCGTTCCTGCACCACGTGATGCCGATGAGCTACGCCGTCGACGGCATCCGCCAGCTGATGTACGGCGGGAATCCTGCCACCGCACTGAACGATGCCGGCGTGCTGCTGCTCTGGCTGGTCGGGGCGCTCGCCTTCGCCGCAGTCGGGGTGGTGCGGATGACGCACTTCCGCACCCTGCGCGACCTGAAGCCCAGCCTGATCGGGTAGCTCCGCGCCGCAGACTTGCCGTTACGGCAATCCGGCTTGGCCATGCGCGGTTCATTGGGCACGATCGGAAGATCGGCACGCGGATTCGACGGAAGGGCCCTGTGATGGCGCACAGCTTCGAGAAGGACTACTGGGAAGAGCACTGGGTGCAGGCGGACGACCCGGCGTCGGCGGTGGCGAACGAGAGCACCGCGAACCCGTACCTGCTGCGCGAGACTGCCACACTTCGGCCAGGCACCGCCCTGGACGCCGGCTGCGGCACGGGCGCCGAGGCGATCTGGCTGGCCGGCCAGGGCTGGCGGGTGACGGCCGCCGATATCTCGGCGAACGCCCTGCAGCGAGCGGGTGCGGCCGGCGCGGCGGTGGGGAGTGCGGTGACCTGGGTCGAGGCCGACCTCACCACGTGGGTGCCGAACGACCGGTTCGACCTGGTGGTCACCAGCTACGCGCATCCGGCGGTGCCGCAATTGGCGTTCTACGACCGGATCTCCGACTGGGTGGCGCCGGGAGGAACACTGCTGATCATCGGGCATCTGCACCACCATGACGCCGCTGACGGTGAGGCCAACGGCCACGACCATCAGCACGACGACCACCCACCGGCGGAGGCGACGGTCACCCGCGCGGATATCACCGCGCGCCTCGACCCGGCGGTGTGGCGCATCGACACGGCCGAGGAACACAGTCGCCAACTGGATGGCGAGGAGGGCCGGGTTCTCACCCTGCACGATGTGGTCGTGCGAGCGGGCAGACTCGCCTGATCGGGAGCGGCTGACGCCGACACGGCCGAAGTCTGACAAAATCGAACACATGTACTATTCGATTGCGGGCCGGGCGCGCGCGTCAGAGCTGATGCCCGCCGGGCATCCGGCATGACGGGCCGTCCGGTGTTGCACGCCGACGCCGACTCGTTCTTCGCGTCGGTGGCCCTCCGCACCCGCCCTGACCTCGCCGCCGTGCCCGTTGCCGTTGTGGCCCACGTGTACATCGCGAGCGCGAACTACCCGGCACGGGCACGCGGCGTGCGCTCGGGCTCGCTGGCACAGGACGCGTTACGGCAGTGCCCGGAGCTGATCCTGATCGACGTGCCGCGAGCGGAGGTCGAGGAGGTGGGTGACGCCCTGTTCGACATCTTCCACGACTCAGCGCGCGCGGTGGAACCCGGCTCGATCGAGGAGGCATTCCTCGATGTGGGCGCCGACGACTTGGCCGGCGCCGCTGAGGCCGGGCAGACGCTGCGCCGACGGGTGGCCCGCGAGCTCGGAATTCCGATCAGCGTCGGGGTGGGCCGCACCAAGCTGATGGCGAAGCTCGCCTCCCGCCGGGCCAAACCGGACGGCCTGTACCTGATCGACTCCGACGAGGAGGCCGCATTACGCACGACCCTGCCGATCGATGACGTCTGGGGCATCGGCGCCACAACGCTGCAGCGGCTGGGTCGCATCGGTGTGTTCAGGCTCGGCGACGTCGACGGTATTCCGCGCAACGAGCTGCAGCATGTGTGCGGCACCGCGATGGCACGACGGTTGTGGCGGATGCGGGACGGCACCGATGACGCAGTCGTGCGCCCGGTCGAGCAGCGTTCCTCGCTCACCGCCGAAGGGTCCACCGCCGGTTACGCGCGACCGGACAAGACGCCGGCCGAACTGGCCGCGGCCTGCGTCGAACGGCTCTGCCACCGGGCCGAGCGCGCCGGGCTGGCCGGCACGGGCATCACGCTCACCCTGCGACCGGAGACCGGCGGCAAGGCGATTGTGCTCAAACGCACCCTGGTGGCGGCGACGACCGGGCGGGACACCTGGCTCGAGGTGGCCGGCGATCTGTTGGCCGGCGCGGTCGTTCCGCGCCTGGCCGGGCTGCGGGTCACGCTGACCGGACTGCTCCCCCTCGACCGGGTGCTGCACACTCTGTTCTGACACAGCCGACACCGGTCGAGCCGGTCGCGGGGTCTCGACAGGCTCGACCAGCGAGAGGGGAACGTACCGCAGACCGGGTCGCGGGGTCTCGACAGGCTCGACCAGCGAGAGGGGAACGTACCGCAGACCGGGTCACGGGTCTCGACGAGCTCGACCAGCGGGACGGGGCGGCCGGAGGTCAGGCGGCGGCTATGACGGCGGCGGCTACCGCGGCGGCGACGCGCTCGTCGAAGGGGCTGGGGATGATGAAGTCGGCGGCGAGGTCGTCGCCGACGAGATCGGCGATGGCCGTGGCCGCGGCGATCTTCATGGCGGTGGTGATGCGGCGGGCGCCGGCATCCAGCGCGCCACGGAAGATCCCGGGGAACGCCAGCACGTTGTTGATCTGGTTGGGGTAGTCACTGCGGCCGGTGGCCACGATCTTGGCGTAGCGGCCGGCGATGTCGGGGGCCACCTCCGGGTCGGGGTTTGACAGGGCGAAGATCATCGCGTCGTCAGACATCGTGGCCAGCAGGCTCTCCTCCACGGTGCTGGAGGAGACGCCGACGAAGACATCCGCGCCGGCGAGTGCCTGGGCCGGGCCGCCGTCGACTTGGCGCGGGTTGGATTTCGTGGCGAACTCGGCCTTCACCCCGGTGAGGTCGATGCGGTGACCGCTCAAGATGCCGCGGGAGTCGAGCAGCACCACATCCGTGATGCCCACCTCGAGCAGGATCGCCGCGATCGCGATGCCCGCGGCGCCGGCACCGGAAACAACCACCCGCAGGCCGGCCAGCGAACGGCCGAGCACCTTGGCGCCGTTGGTGATCGCGGCGAGCACGACCACGGCGGTGCCGTGCTGATCGTCGTGCATCACGGGCATGTCGAGCGCCTCGATGAGCTTGGCCTCCAGTTCGAAGCAGCGCGGCGCCGACACGTCCTCGAGGTTCACGGCGCCGAAGCTGTGCTGCAGCCGCACCAGGGTCTCGACGATCTCGTCGACATCCGTGGTGTCGAGCACCAGCGGAATGGAGTTGAGCCCGCCGAAGCGTTGGAACAGCGCCGACTTGCCCTCCATCACCGGCAGCGCCGCGGCCGGCCCGATGTTGCCGAGGCCGAGCACGGCGGTGCCGTCGCTGACCACGGCCACCAGCCGGCTCGCCCAGGTATATGGGGCGGCCATGGCGGCGTCGGTGTGGATCGCCCGGCTGACCTCGGCCACGCCGGGCGTGTAGACGATCGCCAGGTCGCGGCGGGTGTCGATCGGCCGGGCCAGTTCGATGCGAAGCTTGCCGCCCTCGTGGGCGGTGAAGATCTCGTCGGAGGTGACGAGCGCGGGCTGGGCGGGAGCGGTGAGCGACATGGACGGGCCTTCGCGGTCGAGACAACGGGAAGCCGCGCACGCACTGAAGAATCTCGAGACCGGCCTGGCATCAGGCTACGGCCACCTCGGGACCGGCACCCGGGACCATAGGCCTATTTCCGCGGATCGGGTGCGTTCCCGCGTGTGGCAGCGGCCGCGAGTTGCCGCAAACGTCCACGTAACGGGCGTTGAAGGGGACATTCGGCCGAAGTCGGCGAGAGAGTTTCCGCCGACTTGCGCCAGAATGCCCCTTCACGGGCGGCGAAGGGGCAACCTGACGCAACTCGGCGAACCCGCGGGCGACCGCCGGCGACCGCCGGCGACCGCCGGCGACCGCGGTCTAGCGCCGTTCGGGTTCCTTGAGGGCGTCGTCGGCGCGGTCGCCGGCGTCGGCGGAAGCGCCGACCTTCGCGCCCGCGGTGCCGTGGTGCGCGGCCTCGAGCGCTTCGGCCTCTGTGCCGCCGATGGCCTCGCCGCGGGCGACCATTCCGGCCACGTCGGAGAGCGGGATCTGCTTCAGGAACAGGGAGAGCACGAACGCGATGCCGATGAACGGCAGCAGGAACCAGAACACCGGCGCCAACGCATCCGCATAGGCGACGACGATGCCGTCGCGCACAGCGTCGGGCAGGGCGTTCAGCGTCTGCGGGTCGATGCTGGCGGTGGCGCTGGCCGCTTCAGACGCGCTCGCTCCGGCCCCGGCGAAGACCTCGGTGAGGTTCTCGGTGAGGCGGGTGGTGAAGATGGTGCCGAACACGGCAACTCCGAGCGAGGCACCCACCTCACGGAAGTAGTTGTTCGTGCTGGTCGCGGTACCGATCATCGCCGGGTTGACCGAGTTCTGGGCCACCAGGACGACGACCTGCATGATGAGGCCGAGGCCGGCGCCGAAGACGAACAGGAACACGCAGATCAGCCAGATCGGCGTCTCGGCGCTCAGCGTCGTCATCGCCACCATGGCCAGCGCGGTGAGGATGGTGCCGAGGATCGGGAACATCTTGTACTTGCCGGTCTTGGTGATGGCGATTCCCGAGATGATCGACGTGCCGATCAGGCCCGCCATCATCGGCAGCATGAGCAGGCCGGATGCGGCGGCCGACGTTCCAGACGACATCTGCAGGAAGGTGGGGACGAACCCGATCGCGGAGAACATGCCCAGGCCCAGGGTGAGTCCGATCAGGGTCGCGTTGACGAAGGTCGGGTTCTTGAACAGCTGCAGCGGGATGATCGGGTCCTTGGCCCTGGCCTCGACGATCACGAAGAGGATCGCGGCGAGGAGCATGCCGGCGCCGAAGAGCCAGGTTTCCATGGCGTCCCAGCCGTGGGCGTTGTCGCCGCCGAAGTCGGTGAAGAAGATCAGGCAGGTCGTGAACGCGCTCAGCAGCACCACACCGAGGATGTCGATCGGCTGGGTGGCCTTCTTGCTGGGCAATCTCAGGGTGAACCAGGCGATGGCGAAGGCTGCGATACCCACGGGGATGTTGATGTAGAACGCCCACTGCCAGGTGAGGTGGTCGACGAAGTAGCCGCCGAGGAGGGGGCCGCCCACTGCGGAGAGGCCGAACACGGCGCCGAGCGGGCCGAGGTACTTGCCACGTTCGGAGGCCGGCACGATGTCGGCGATGATCGCCTGGGAGAGGATCATCAGTCCGCCACCACCGAGGCCCTGCACGGCGCGCCACACGATGAGCTGGGTGAAGTCGCCCGCGAAGGCACAGCCGACCGAGGCGATGGTGAACAGCGCGATCGCGATCAGGAACAGGTTGCGCCGGCCGAGCACGTCACCGAACTTGCCGTACACGGGCATCACGATGGTGGTGGCGAGCAGGTAGGCGGTGGTCAGCCATACCTGGTGCTCCACGCCGCCGAGCTGGCCGACGATGGTGGGCATCGCGGTCGAGACGATGGTCTGGTCGAGGCTGGAGAGGAGCATCCCGGCGATCAGAGCGCCGAAGATGATCCAGATTCGCCGTTTGGTGAGGAGGAGTGGCGCCTCAGCGTTGGTGGTGGTGGTCACGAGATGTTGCCTTTCAGGTGGTGGGAACGGCCAGCACGGTGCGGAACGCAGCCAGTGAGGTCGTGAGAATCGTGGAGAAATCTTGGGTGTTCGCCGGGTCGACGAAACGTTGAACGGATGACTGCATGAGCGTCGCGAGGACACTGACGACAGCCGCCGCCCGAGGGTCGTCCTCGCTCGCACCCTCACGGCGGGCGATGAGGGCGCGGAGCTGGCGTTCACGCTCCCTGGTCACTCCGATGAAGCGCGTCATCAGTCGGGGTTCCCGCTCGAGGGCTGCCATGAAGTCGGTGTGCGCGGTGGCGTCCATATCGCCGGACTCGATGTGGGTGATGGCGAACTCGATCAGATCCTGCAGCACACGGGACCAGTCGCCGGGCGTTCCCGCCATGAAGGCTTCAGCGAGAATCTCGAACTCGTTGTCGGAATTCTCCCCGATGACGGCGTCTTCCTTGCAGGCGAAGTAGTTGAAGAAGGTGCGGCGGGACACATCGACCTCGTCGCAGACCTCCTCGATGGTGAACCCGGCCAGGCCGCGCTCGGCGGTGAGCCGGCGCGACACCGACGTGAGGCTGGACGCCGTCTTGCGCATCCGTCGCTCAACGCGGGTGGTGGTTGCACTCTCAGACATAGAGTGCAGTTTTGCACTATTCGACGACAAGTGCAACTGAAATATGCCACGGTTCTGGCGTAATGGTCAGCACGCACTGTATGGTCAGTGTGTGCTGACCATTTCCTCCTCCCTCGACGTCGTCAACCGCCTCGGCCGCGCCATGGCCGACCCGAACCGGTCCCGGATCCTGCTCAGCCTGCTCGACCAACCCGGTTATCCGGCCGAACTCGCCCGCTCGCTGGACCTCACCCGCTCGAACGTGTCGAACCACCTGAGCTGCCTGCGCGGCTGCGGCCTCATCGCCGCCGTTCCGGAAGGACGGCAGACCCGCTACGAGATCGCCGACCCGCACCTCACCCGGGCCCTGGCCGCCCTCGTGGAGGTCGTGCTCGCGGTGGACGACGGTGCACCCTGCAGCGACGCAGGTTGCGACATTCCCGGCTGTTGCGGTAGCGCCGCATGACCGCGGCGAACACGGCCACAGTGCCAAATCCGGCCCGTCGTCTGGTGCTGCAACGCCGCATCCGCCTGGTCGTGGCGATCACCATCGGCTACAACGTGATCGAGGCCGCCATTGCCCTGGCGGCCGGCACGGTCGCTTCCTCGGCCGCTCTCGTGGGCTTCGGCCTCGACTCCGTGGTGGAGGTTCTCTCGGCCGCCGCGATCGCCTGGCAATTCGCAGCGCCCGACCCGGAGACGCGCGAGCGCACGGCACTGCGGGTGATCGCGGTGTCGTTCTTCGCCCTGGCTGCCTATGTGAGCGTGGATGCCGCCCTGTCGCTGCTGGGCGCCCGCGCGGCCGAGCACAGCCCGGTCGGCATCGTTCTGGCGGCGGTGAGCCTCGCGATCATGCCGGTGTTGAGCTGGTTCGAACGCCGCACCGGCCGGGAACTCGGCTCGGCGTCGGCCGTCGCCGACTCCAAGCAGACCCTGCTCTGCAGCTACCTGTCGGCGGCCCTACTGGCGGGGCTGCTGCTCAACTCACTGCTCGGCTGGGCGTGGGCGGACTCGATCGCGGCACTCGTGATCGCGGCATTCGCCGTGAAGGAGGGGCTCGAGGCGTGGAAGGGTGACGCCTGCACCGTGCCCGTCTCCGAACTCACGGGTGAGCGCGCCCCCGAGACCGGTCACTGACCGGCCCCGGCGCTGGCGGATGCCGGCGTCGGGGCAAACGTCGGTTAGACCGGGGACTCCTGGTGCGCGGCGATCGACCAACCACCGTTGTTCTCATCGAAAAGGTAGGTGGTGGACATCTGCAGTTCCGTCGCGGTGTCACCGCGCCAAGCCTTCGACCGGTAGACCAGCACGCCGGCGTGCTCGCCCAGGCGGATGATGGCCGGGTCGTGTAGTTCATATCGGTCCAGCGGGGCAGCGGCCTTGAAGGCGGCCCGCACATCGTCGCGGCCGAGCACCACCCCCGGCAGAATGAGCAGGGCATCACCGGTCATGGTGCGCTGGTAATAGTCGCCGCCTTTGCCCGAGAGGATGGCGCGCCATCCTTCGTGAGCTTCGTGCAGGAGTCTGGCAGGGAGATCGTCAGTGATCACAGTCATGCTCCCACGGTAGCCCTCGGCAGGGCTGCGCACGTCAGAATCTGTGTTGCAGAATCCACGAGTGCATCGTCACGGCCGCGGCTGCGGACGCGTTGATGGAGCGGGTGGAGCCGAACTGGCTGATCTCGACGAGCGCATCGCCGGCCGCGACGGCCTCCGGGGACAGCCCGGGGCCCTCCTGGCCGAAGAGCAGCACGCAGCGTTCGGGAAAGCTGTAGGTCTCCATGATCACGCTGCCGGGCAGGTTGTCGATCGCGATGATGGGCAGGTTCTCGGCGCGTGCCCACTCTACGAACGCCGCGACATCCGCGTGGTGCAGCACGTGCTGGTACCGGTCGGTCACCATGGCGCCGCGCTTGTTCCAACGCTTGCGGCCCACGATGTGCACGGTATCGGCGCCGAACGCGTTGGCGCTGCGCACGATCGAGCCGATGTTCATGTCGTGCTGCCAGTTCTCGATGGCGACGTGGAACGGGTTGCGCTTCTCGTCGAGGTCGGCGACGATCGCCGCCATCTTCCAGTACCGGTACCGGTCGATCACATTGCGGGTGTCACCGCGTTCGAGCAGTTCCGGGTCGAAATAGTCTTCTTCCGGCCACTCACCGACCCAGGGGCCGACCCCGTTGGTGGACAGCTCTGGGGTGGGGTTCGAGGTTTCTGGCACTGCTCCACCGTAGCCCGGCTGGGCGCTCGTTGACGCAGCGGCGGGCTCCGCGACTCCCGGGGCATACTCAGGTTCTGCCCATGGGCGGTTCGCTAGCCTTGGGCACAGGGTGCTCTTCGCCGGCTCCCGGGGTGTCTTACCCACACCGTTCACCGCCGGCACCATCCGATCGAGACCGTACTCATGACCCCGACCGGAAGGTACCTCCATGCAACCCACGCTCCTCGGGATTGATTTCCTCGACTCAGAGTGGCTGATCGGCTGGTTCGGCTCATTCGTGCTGGTGGGCGTAGCCGCCGTGGTCTTCGTCGAAACCGGCTTCATCGTGCTCTCGTTCTTGCCCGGCGACTCCCTGCTGTTCACGGTGGGCCTGCTCACCGCCACCGGCAGCGTGCCGTTCCCCATCTTCGTGACCTGCGCCATCATCTTCGTCGCCGCCTTCGCCGGTGACCAGCTGGCCTACGGCATCGGGCGAAAAGCCGGGCCGGCGGTGTTCGCGCGCGAGCAGAACCGCTTCTTCAACCCGAAGAACGTGGAACGCACCAACGCGTTCTTCGCCAAGCACGGCGGTAAGGCCGTGATCATCGCCCGGTTCCTGCCGGTGTTCCGCGCGTTCGTGCCGTTGGCTGCGGGCGTGGGCAAGATGAGTTACCTCACTTTCGTGACCTTCAACCTGATCGGCGCGTTCGCCTGGGGCGTCGGCCTCACGATGGTGGGTTTCCTGCTCGGCCAGATCGATTTCGTCGCCCGCTACTCGGAGTACTTCATCATCGGCATCGTGCTGCTCTCCGGCATCCCGATTCTCACCGAGCTCTACAAGGCCGGCCGGGAGAACCTGCGCAACCGTGGAAACGGCCCGGTGCCCGTCGCCGAGATTCCCGCAGAGCTGCGCGAGAAGTAGCTAACGCACCAGACGGTTTTCGTAGGCGAGAGCCACGAGCTGCAGCCTGGAGGCCAGACCGAGCTTGGTGAGGACACTCGACACATGACTCTTGACCGTGGTCTCGCTGATGAACGAGGCCGCGGCGATCTCCGCATTGCTCAATCCGCGGGCAGCGAGGTGGAAGACCTCCTTCTGACGCACCGTGAGGCTCGCGAGCACCGCGTCGTTCGCCGGCCCCGGCCGCTCGGGCGAGAGGTCGTGGATCAGCGCGAGTGAGCCGCTCGGCGAGATCACCGACTTACCGTCATGCACCGTGCGGATCGAGGCCAGCAGGAACTCCGGTGTCGCGTCCTTCATCAGGAAGCCGCTGGCGCCCGCGCTGATCGCCCGCAAGACGGCGGTGTCCCGCTGGTGGGTGGTGAGCACGATCACTCGCGGCACCCGCGCGCCCCCGGCGGCAAGGATGCGCTCGGTGGCGGTGATGCCGTCGACCTTGGGCATCCGGATGTCCATCAGGATGATGTCGGGCGTCCCGGCGTGCGCGAGCGCTTCGATCGCCTCGCCGTCGTAGGCAGCTCCCACGAATTCGAGGTCATCCTGCGACTCGATGAGCATCTGGATGCCGGAACAGAACAGCACCTGGTCATCGGCGATCGCGACCCGGATCACCTCGTTGCTCCCGCCGGGAGACGACCGAGCAGCGCGTCGGCTCGGGGTACAAACCCGGTCACGACGAACCGGCTGGGCTCGCCGTCGTCCCGGCCGGCGGCGAGCCAGCCACCGGCCAGCCGGGCGCGCTCGTGCATGCCGCGCATTCCTCTGCCCAGCAATATCTCGTCTGCCGGCGCGGCGTCACCACCCGACGAGAGGGTGAGGGAGAGTCCAGGACCCCGCCAGTCGAACATCACCTGCGCATCGGCGGATCCTCCGCCGTGCTTGAGCGCGTTCGTCAGGCCTTCCTGCACGATCCGGTACACGGCCAGCTGCTGCCCCGCGGTGAGGGTTCCAGCGTCGCCGAACACCGTCTGCGTCACGGTGAGGCCGGCTGAACGCATCCGCTGCAGCAACGGCTCGAGGTCGCTCAGGGTCGGATGGGAGTGTCCGTCTGATTCCGGGTCGAGGGAATCAATGAGCATGCGCACCTCCACCAGCGACTCGCGAGCAGACTCGGCGATAGCGGCCAGGGATTCCGCGACAGCGCCGGGCCGCCGCTCGCCGAGGAACCGGGCGCCGTCGGCTTGGGCGACGATCACCGAGAGCGAGTGCGCCATGATGTCGTGCACGTCCTGGGCAATGCGGTCCCGCTCCCTGGCCATCCGCAGCTCCGTTTCGGCGCCGGCCAGATCCGCCTCCGCTGCCAACCGGTCGACCTCGCTGAGGTTGCGCTCAGTCCGGGCGCGCACGCCGAACCCGGTGAACCAGCATGCCGCGGCGACGGCAGCGAATCCGAGGGACCAGCCCGCGATGTTACGCGACAGCCCCGGATTGAGCGGACCCCAGCCGGTCACCACGCTGGAGTCGCCGGTCGTGGACAGCGCCGGAACTGTGTAGAGCAACCCGACGATGAGAGCGCTGCCGCAGATGACCGGCAGCGCGACCAGCCGCAGCCGCCGGTTCGCCGATGCACCGAAGACCACCGCGGCGACCGCCAGGCCGAGATAGGCCGGGAAGCCGCTCTGGCCGAACCGCACCGCAGGCCAGAGCAATTGCGCCAGTAGGAGGGCAACTGTTGCGGCCAACGCGACCCAGGGAGCGAGCCGCGACGCTGCGAGCACGATGCCGATCAGGGCGAACGGCAACACAGCCACCGCCAAGGCCGCCTGGTCGAAGCGGCCGACCTCTGCCATCACCCAGAACAGCACGAAGCCCACCCCGACGGCTGGTTCGATCGCGCCCCGCGCAAGCGCTCGTAATTTCGTCATGCCCCCACGTTAGGGCCGCGCCCGCCCGCAGCTGGTGCCTGTTCGACGAAGTTCCTCCCGAGGGAGGAGAGAAGTCATCCGCCGCCGACCTGCCAGCCAAGACGGACCTTCTCTGGGCGACCACCCGGCACCGGCTGTCCCTGGATCGGGGGACTGACCTGCGACCGGTTTGCTGGATAGATTGGCAGCCGATGCTCTCGGGAGAGTGCGCAGCACTGGGACGGGGACGTTTCTCAGCTGAGCGCACCCGCGGCACCGGCACGAAACGACCGGGGGGCGTCTTGATGAACCAGGCATTGACCACTACTGACTCAGCTCGCCTGCCACAGGAACGAACCTGACGGTGGGCCGGTTCGTCTACGACTCGACCGTGAGCGTCACGCTCGGTGATGATCTGCTCGCCCACCTGCAGGCGGTGGTCGGCGCCAAGTTCCGGCTGCAGCAGTCCTTCTACTTCAGCTGGGGTTACCCCGCGAACTCCGGAGAGACCCGCACCACGATCTGGCTGACCCCGAGCATCCCGGTTCAGTTCATCTACCGGAACGCCCGGGTCCCCACCCTTGACCGGGACCGGGTCAACGATCTGTTCGCCCAGGCGAACACGCCCGGTGGGATGCTGCTGATCGTGGAGCCCTGACCGGCGCCGCGCCGGCCTCGCCCGGCTCAGGCCTCGGCGTGCTCGAGGACCTCGTCGGCGCGCTGCGGGCTGCCCTCTGCCAGGCCCAGGTCGATGGCGCGGCGGGAGGCAAGCCAGATGGCGACGCCGACCAGGAACACGATCACTTCGGTGACGGTCAGCGCCCAGATCACGCCGGCCAGCCCGAACCACAGGTTGCCGAGCAGCACGATCGGGATGAAGAGGATGCCGTGGGTCATCGACATCACGGTTGCAGCGGCTGCCCGGCCGGTGGCCTGGAACAGGGAGGTGATGAGGCCGGCGAACCCGTTCGCGATCATGGCCACCAGCTGGGCGGTGAGGATGGTCACGCCGATCATCAGCACCGACGGGTCGGTCACGAACGCGGTGAAGACCTGCTCGCGAAAGACGAACACCACCGTGGAGAAGACCAGCGCGACACCGCCCACGGTGACCGCGGAAGCCCGCAGTGCCGAGGTGAGCCGGTTCCGGTCACCCTTGCCGAACGAATACGCGAGCAGGGGCAGCACCCCGAGCGTCACGCCCATCAGCAGGAATTCCGGGATCTGGGCGATGCGCACGGCCACACCCATGGCGGCAAGCGGGCCGTCGCCGTATGCCGCCGCCAGGTTGTTGAGCACGAGCGATGTGATGATCAGGAACGCCGACTGCAGCAGTTCGCCGATCCCCACGCCGAAGACCGGCTTCAGCACAGTGCGGGAGAGGGTGAACCAGCGCGGCGCCAGGCTCACGTGCTCGCTGTGGCGTTGCAGCCAGACGACGAAATAGATCACCACGCCGAGGTTCGCCAGGCCCATCGAGAGGCCGGCGCCGGCGACACCCCAGTGCAGCACGAGGATGAACAGCAGGTCGAAGACGAGGTTCGCGATCGTGGAAGCGATGAGTCCGATCATCACCTGCCGGGCCGCACCTTCTGCTCGCACGATCTGTTCGAGGCAGAATGCCGCCGCGAGCACGGGAACGAAGGCGAGCATGACCCCGACGAAGGCACTCGTCGCCGGAGCGGTCTGGGCATCCGCCCCGAGCACGGATACCAGGGGGTGCAGGAAGACCAACCCGATGCCGCCGAACACGGCCCCGACGATCACCGCGCCCCAGAGCGCGAAGGAGGAGACGTGCTTGATCTGGCCGGCAGCGGCGGGGGTGTGTTCCGCGGCACCGAGCAGTCGGGAGATCAGGGCACCGCCGCCGACCCCGAAGACCCCGCCGACCGCCATGACCAGCCCGAGGACGGGCGAGCCGAGCGTGATCGCCGCCAGCAGCGCAGTGTTGTGCAGTGAGCCGACCACGCCGGCGTTGATGAGGTTATAGACGGCGCCGACGATCATGGCGGCGGCCATCGGCACGCAGAGGTGCACCAGGGCGCGGATGATCGGCGCCGAGGAGAGGTACCAGCGATTGCTGCCGACGACCTCGGGGGCACGGGTGGATTCGGGGGTAGGTGTGGTGCTCATGGCTGGTCCTTTCCGGGCAGGTGTGAGCGCGCGCCGACGAACGCCGGCACGGCGAGGGGATAGCTGAGGGTTTCGGGCGCGCCGATGACTTCGGGCACGACAAAGCAAGGCGTGGGCCGAGGGCTCAGGCCCCGCGTCGGTTACCGCAGAGGAGGGTTACGACCGGGTGGGCTGGGGCAGTTCCTGGGTGATCTTGGTGAGCAGGGCATACAGGGTGGCTCGCTCGGCCGGGTCCAACGGCGCAAGGATGGTCTCCCCCGCGTCGATCATGGCGGTTTCGAACCCGGAGATGAGCTCGGCGCCGGCTGGCGTCGCGAAGACGCGTTTGCTGCGCTCGTTGCCGCTCTCCGTGCGGCGTTCAATGAGGCCACGCCGCTCGAGCCCCTGCAGAAGGCTTGAGACGCTCGCCGCACTCGTGCGGGACACCTCGGCGATGTCACGCTGGATGGCGCCGGGGTTCTGCACCAGATAGCCCAGCACGAAGCTCTGCGCGTGGCTGAGCTCGCGCTCGCGGATCCAGTCCTCCCCCGCCTTCATCTGCGCCCACCCGATCCAGCGGAACAGCTCGACACTGCTGGTGGGGGTTCTCCGGTTCGCGTCCATAATCAGAACTCTAACCATTAGAGATCTAACTGTCAATCATCAAGACCACTCCAATGAAACTCGGCAGATCTTTCGGTGACCCGAAATATTGGCTAGGGTTTAGGCATGCCTCAATCTGACGCCGTCGGCACCGACACCACCCTGGCCCCCGCGCCGGCCCCGCGCACCGTCGCCTCCACCCGCCTGCTCTGGCTGCTGGGCCCGGCCCTCGTGGCCGGAGTGGCGTACCTCGACCCGGGCAACGTCGCCAGCAACATGACCGCGGGCGCCCGATACGGCTACCTCCTGGTGTGGGTGGTCGTCGCCGGCAACCTGATGGCCTGGCTGATCCAGTACCTCTCGGCCAAGCTCGGCATCGTCACCGGGCAGAGCCTGCCGGAGATCCTCGGGGTGCGGATGCGGCGCCCCACGGCCCGCCGGCTCTACTGGCTGCAGGCCGAACTCGTGGCGATGGCCACCGACCTGGCCGAGATCATCGGCGGCGCCGTGGCGCTCAACCTGCTCTTCGGCGTGCCGCTGCTGGCCGGCGGCGTGATCACCGGCGTGATCTCCATGATCGTGCTGACCGTGCAGACCCGGCGTGGCCCGCGGGTGTTCGAACGGGTGATCGTGGCCCTGCTGCTCATCATCACGGTGGGCTTCACGGCTGGCGTCTTCTTCGCCCCGCCCGAGGCCGGCGGCGTGATCGACGGCCTCGTGCCCCGGTTCCAGGGCACCGACTCGGTGCTGCTGGCCGCGTCGATCCTGGGTGCAACGATCATGCCGCACGCCATCTACGCGCACTCCGCGCTCGCCCGCGACCGGTTCCCGGTGCAGGAAGGGCCGGTCGCGACGAGGCGGCTGCTCTGGGCGACCAAGTGGGATGTGACTATCGCGATGGCCATCGCCGGCACCGTGAATCTCGCCATCCTGCTGCTGGCCGCTTCGGCCCTGCAGGGTGTGGAGGGCACCGATTCCCTCGAGGGCGCCTACGCCGCGTTGCAGAGCACCCTCGGTCCCGTGGTCGCCACAGTCTTCGCGGTCGGGCTGCTGGCTTCCGGGCTGGCCTCCACCTCGGTGGGCGCCTACGCCGGCGCCGAGATCATGCACGGCCTCCTCCGAATCCGGGTGCCGTTGCTGCTGCGCCGTCTGGTCACCCTCATTCCCGCACTGCTCATCCTGGGCGTCGGTTTCGACCCCACCCAAGCGCTGGTGCTCAGTCAGGTGGTGCTGTCGTTCGGCATCCCGTTCGCGCTCATCCCGCTGGTCTGGCTCACGGCGCAGCGAGGGCTCCTGGGGGCGTACACCAACCGGTGGTTCACCACTGCTGCAGGGGCCGTGGCCGCGTTACTGCTCGTCACTCTGAACGCCGTGCTGCTGGTGCTCGTCTTCGGCGGAGCCTAGGCACGCCCGGTACCCTGAAGGGGTCATGAAACCACCCACTCCCGCCGCTGAGGACTACCTCAAGACGATCTACGCCCATACCGAGTGGCAGCCGGAGCCGATCACGCCCAAGGCGCTGGCCGACCGGCTGGGCATCGCGCCGTCGTCGGTGACCGAGATGGTGAAGAAACTGGCCGCGAGCGGACTCATCGCTCACGTGCCATACGGCCCGCTCACCCTCACCCCGGCCGGTCGGATGCGCGCCACCGCCGTAGTGCGACGGCACCGGCTGATCGAGACCTGGCTGGTGCGCGAGCTCGGTTACACCTGGGACGAGGTGCACGACGAAGCCGAGGTGCTCGAGCACTCCATCTCCGACCGGCTGCTCGAGGCCATCAACACTCACCTGGGTCGCCCCACCGCCGACCCGCACGGCGATCTGATCCCCGCCGCCGACGGCTCCACCACCCGGGTGCCCGCGGTGTTGCTGGCCGAGGCCACGCCCGGGCACACCGGCACCGTGCTGCGGGTGAGCGACCGCGACCCGGCAGTGCTGCGCGCGGTAGCGGATGCCGGCATCGGTCCGGGCAGCGCCGTGACCGTGGTCGACGCCGGCACGGTTCGGCTGGCCGCCGGCGCGCTGCATCCGCTCACCGCCGAGGTGGCCGAATCGATCTGGCTGACCAGCTGACGTCATCCGAAGACGCACAGAAGTACATCTCACCGCTGACCGGCGATATCCCCGGCCGATAGTCTGGATGAGGCAGCACAGCGTCGACTGCCCATATGTTCACCGACGTACTTCCCACCGAAGGAGCGAGTCTTGAGAACCCGTGACGAGATCGAATGCTGGCTCACCGACATGGACGGCGTTCTGGTGCACGAGAACCAGGCCCTCCCCGGAGCGGCGGAACTGCTGCAGCAGTGGACCGACGCGGGCACCCCGTTCCTGGTGCTCACGAACAACTCCATCTTCACCCCGCGCGACCTGTCGGCGCGGCTGCGCTCGTCGGGCTTGAACGTGCCGGAGGAACGCATCTGGACTTCCGCGCTGGCCACGGCCGACTTCCTCAAACAGCAGAGCCCCGGTGGAACCGCGTTCGTGATCGGTGAGGTGGGCTTGACCACTGCGCTGCACGAGGCCGGGTTCATCATGACCGAGACCAACCCCGACTACGTGGTGGTGGGCGAGACCCGCAACTACTCCTTCGAGGCGATCACCAAGGCCATCCGCTTGCTGCTCAAGGGCGCCCGCTTCATCGTGACCAACCCGGATGCCACCGGGCCGAGCGCAGAGGGTCCGATGCCGGCCACCGGTGCGATCGCAGCGCTCATCACCAAGGCCACCGGCATGGAGCCGTACGTGGTGGGCAAGCCCAATCCGATGATGTTCCGTTCGGCGATGAACCGTATCGGCGCGCACTCGGAGAACACCGGCATGATCGGCGACCGGATGGACACCGACATCGTGGCCGGTATCGAGGCGGGCCTGCACACGGTGCTGGTGCTCACCGGCATCAGCGACGACTCCGAGATCGCCCGGTACCCGTTCCGGCCCGACGAGATTCTGGACGGCGTGCATCAGTTGCTCTCGCGCGAACCGATCGAGTCCGACGAGATCTAGCGGGGCTGCGCTAGGGAGTGCTCGCGGCACTCGGTAGTTCCCGCGGCACGTGTTGCTCCACGTGCCGCGGCGCTCAACTAGTGCCGCGACACTGGCGAGCGTGCCATACGGCTGATGCGCCGGTCAGGCCACCGGGGCGAGGCTCGCGGTGAGCGGCTCGCCGGAGGAACGGCTGGCGAAGCAGTAGAAGTACCGGTCACCGGCCGCCCACTGCTCGGCGGTGACGGGGTAGCTGCCCTGCAGCTGCACGTCGTCGTAGGCGCCGGCGGCGTCGAAGTCGATGACGCCGGGGGCGCTGCAGAGCACATTGATCTGCGCGGCGAAGGCTTCCTCGCCGGGGAACTCCGAGCCGCTGGCCCCGTCGAGGATGCCGCGGTAGACCAGCTGCGCCGTATGCGGGGTGGCACAGTCGACCACGGTGAATTCTTCGTCCCACGGCGACGTGTATGGCTCGAGGCATTCGCTGCCGAACATGGTGTCCCAGGAATGCACGCCGGCCGGCTGTGGCGCGGTCGGTGCGGGCGTCTCGGTGGGCGTCGGGGTGGGTGTCTCACTCGGCGCGGCCGAGCTGGACTCGGTGGGCGCAGCGGTGGGGGTACCGGCCAGGCTCTGGGCCAGGAAGAACAGGCCGATGATCACCAGGACGGCCAGGACCGCGCCGCCGGCCCAGGCGATGGTGCGCCTGCTGGGGCGACGAGGCGGGCCGCCAGCGGCGGAGGTGCCCGGTCGGTTGCTGGTGCCATCTCCGGCCGGAGCGGGGGCGGGTGCCGCCGAGTCGGACAGGGGCATGGGCATGGCCGTTGCCGCGGCGGACGCCGAAACAGGCAGCGCGACGGTGGGCTCTGGGGCAAACGCCGGAGCAGCGGGCCGACGTGACGGCTCCTCGCGGGCCGGCGGTGCCGCATGCGCCGCAGGGGCGGGCGGTGCGGCATGTGCCGGGGTAGCGGGTGGTGCGACGTTCGGCGTGGGAGGAGTGCCTGCCGCTGCGGCGGGCCGCTGCACTCCGGTGTCCAGGGGGCCGGGCGCGGTGCGGCGACGCAGGGCGGCCGCCTGTTCTTCCTCGGTGGGCACGAGCCTGGACTGCGCCGGAGTGGTCCACCACGGTGCTGGTTCGATACCGGCAGTGGCAGGCCGCGGCGCTGCCGGCGGCTTGGTGAGTGGTTCGGTGGGCTCGACGGCGGGTACCGGCGGGGCAGCGGCCGGAGCGGGCGGCTCGACGGCCGCGGGCACCGGAGCGGCCGGTACTGCCGCCGCGGGAGCCGGAGGCGTGGCGGCCGGGGTGGGCGCAGCCGGAACCACCGGTGCGTTGGGCGCGGCAGCGGCGGGCTTGACCGGCGGAGTGCGCCGAGCTGCGGCGACGGCGGGGTCAGGTTCGATGGTGGGGGTGAGGCCCCAGCGGAATCCGCCGGCGGTCGGTGCAGTATCGGCGTTGCTGGACTCGGCGGGGTCAGCGGCCTCGGCCGCAGCGGGCTGCGCAGCGGATGACTCGGCCGCGGCAGCGGATGCGGCAATGCCGGCGGCAGACGCTGCAGCACGGTCAGCGACCGCACGTTCAGATGCGGCTTGTTCTTCGCCGGCACGCTCGGCAGCGGCACGTTGTTCAGCGGCACGCTCAGATGCGGCCTGTTCCTCGGCGGCTCGCACTGCGGCGGCACGCTCGGCAGCGGCCTGCGCGGCGGCCTGTTCGGCGGCAGCACGCTCAGCCTCGGCCAGCTGGGCAGCTCGCGCGTCAGCCGCTTGCTCGGCTGCGGCCTGCTCGGCCGCAATCCGTTCGGTCTCGGCCAGCGCGGCGGCTCGCTCGGAGGCGGCCTTCTCGTCGGCGGCGGCCTCAGCCGCAGCACGTTCGGCGGCGGCGCGCAGAGCGGCTGCGCGCTCGACCTCGGCCAGTTCGGCGGCGGCTCGATCCGATGCGGCACGTTCCTCGGCAACCCGTGCTGCGGCGGCTTGAACGGCAGCGGCACGCTCCTCTTCGGCACGCGCGGCAGCAGCACGTTGCTCTTCAGCACGAGCGGCGGCAGCACGCTCTTCCTCGGCGCGCGCGGCAGCAGCACGCTCTTCTTCGGCACGAGCGGCAGCAGCACGCTCTTCCTCAGCGCGCGCGGCAGCAGCACGCTCTTCCGCGGCGCGAGCGGCTTCAGCCCGTTCGGCGGCAGCGGAGTCGGCGGCAGCACGCTCGGCGGCGGCACGCTCGGCCCGGGTGGCGAATTCGTCGGTGGGCGCGGGCTCCGCGTGGGCGCCAGCAGATGGGGCGGCCGGCGGCGTCACGGGCGGCGCGGCAGCGGGCGGCGCGGCGGGGGCGGCGGGAGGCGTGACCGGCATGGCGACGGTCGGCGCTGGCTCAGAATGAGGCTCCGGCGCCGCAGCGGCGGACCCGGCGCTGGGGGCAGCGTCGTCGGTCTCGTCGTCGTCTTCTTCGGCGGCGGCCAGTTGAGCCGCGAGCCAGTCGATGCCGAGTTCGCTGTCGTCGTCGTGTCCGTCGCGCTGGTCGGGCATCAGCTCAGTCCCAGGTCCTCGAGTCCGATCGCCGCGTAATAGGGATATCCGGCGGCTTCGATGACTTCGCGCGCTCCCGTGCTGCGGTCGACGACCACGGCGACGCCGGCGATGATGGCGCCGACCTTGAGCAGGGCCTCGATCGCGGCCAGCGGCGAGCCGCCCGTGGTCGAGGTGTCTTCGAGCACGATGACCCGCTTGCCGGCGAGGTCTGGGCCTTCGACCTGGCGGCCGCGGCCGTGGTCCTTGGGTTCCTTGCGTACGACGAAAGCGTCGTAGGCCAGGCCGCGTGCGGCGCCCTGGTGCAGGATCGCGGTGGCGACGGGGTCTGCCCCCATGGTCATGCCACCGACGGCCACGACATCCGGGATGTCCTTGATGAGGTCGATCATGACCTGGCCGATCAGCGGGGCCACACGGTGGTCCAGGCTGACCTTGCGGAGGTCGACGTAGTAGGTGGCCTTCTTGCCGCTGGTGAGGGTGAAGTCACCGTGGAAGACGGCGTCAGCCGAGATGTAGTCGATCAGCTTGCTGCGGGTATCCATCACAGAGCTACTTTAGGCCAATCGCCCGTGAAGCGCCCCGCGCATGATGCAGGCATGCGCGGGGACTGCGACTAGAAGCTGCGAACGAACTTCGCCTCGGGGGTGCGGCTGTAGCCGTCGCGGTGTGCGGTGACGATCGTGGCGACAACGGCGCCCACGGCGATGAGGGAGATGAGGATGAAGAAAACGAACACGGTCGTGCCTTTCGAGGGAAGTGGTTGGCCGTGTCACGAGGGCGGATGCCCGGTAACCGACTCCCCAATATGACCACCTACAACCTTTCAGCACAATCGCACAGTTCTGCAGGGACTATGTAGGCTGGCTACATGGATGTTCAGCGTCTCGAACTGCTCCGCGAACTGGCCGAACGCGGCAGCGTCACGGCGGTCGCGCGGGCCACCCACCGCACTCCTTCGGCGGTTTCGCAGCAACTGAAAGTGCTCGAGCGCGAGGCCGGTTTGCCCCTCACCGAACGCAGCGGGCGGGGCCTCACTCTCACGGATGCCGGTCGCGCGTTGGCCGCCAGTGCCACCGATATCGCCGTGGCCCTGGAGCGCGCGACGGCCGTCTGGGACACCTTCCGCAACCGAGCCACCGGCGACGTGAGCCTGGTGACGTTTCCCACCGCCGGCCAGATGCTTCTGCCCGGTGTACTGCAGGACCTCGCCGACCACGAAGGCCTCGCCGTGCACTGCACCGACATGGACCCTGAGCTGAGCGACTTTCCCACCCTCACGTCCGAATACGACATCGTGTTGGCGCACAGCATGCGCGGACAGCACACTTGGGGTGGCCGCGGACTGACCTCGGTTCCGCTGATGACGGAGCCGCTCGACGTGGGACTGCCCGCGGACCACCGGTTGGCCGGCCGCGTCTCGCTCGGGGCGAGCGATGTGGTCGGAGAGACCTGGGTGGGCGTGCCGGTCGGCTACGCGTTCGAACGGGTTCTGCACGACATCGAGCTGCAGACCGGCGGCCGGGCGCAGGTGACGCAGCGGTTCGCCGACATCCGGTTGATCGAGTCGTTCATCATGGCCGGGCTGGGCATCGCCCTGGTGCCGAGGTACACCTCCAGCGGCAACAAACCGGGCCGCATGGTGCTCAAGCCCCTGCGCGGGCTCGACGCCGAACGGCAGATCGTGGCGCTGATGCGGCCGGACCGTGCCGAGCGCCTGGCCGTGCGCACGGTCATCGACGCCCTGCGCGCCCGCGCCGCCCAGGTGCAGGCCGAACACGCGGCCGCCGCGAACTGAGACGGCCGCTACGGGCGGATGGCGGCATCCGGCTGGTAGCGTCTTGTCACCGACCGGATCGAGGCGACATGCAGCTCAGCGTTCTCCTACTCTTCATGGCTGCGTGTGTGCCACTGGTGCTGGCGCCGGGGCCGTCGGTGGCGTACATCCTGACCACCACGCTGAGCTCCGGTCGCGCCACCGGCCTGAGCGGCGTAGCTGGCGTGGAGCTGGGCTATGTGCTGCACATCGTGGCGGCCGTTGCCGGAGTATCGGCCGTCATCGCGGCGAGCGCCGAAGCCTTCACCCTGGTCAAGGTGGCCGGCGCGCTCTACCTGGTCTGGTTGGGCATCAAGGCCTGGCGTTCCCGGGACAACACCCGTCTGCGCGACATGGGCTCCGCCGGTGCCGCCGTGCGGCCGGGAGCAGCCTTCCGCCGCGGCTTCCTGGTGGGCGTACTCAACCCGAAGACCGCGGTCTTCTTCCTCTCCTTCCTGCCCCAGTTCGTGTCGGCGGATGCCGGACCGGCCTGGCTGCAGATGGCGGTGCTGGGGCTCATCTTCGTGGCAATGGCCACCGTTCCCGACCTGGCCTGGGCACTCGCCGGCACTGGCGTGCGGCGGATCTTGCCCGCGGTGCGCATGAAGACCCTCGAGCGTATCTCCGGCACCGTGCTGTTCGGGCTGGCCGGGTACGCCCTCACCGCCCGGCGCGCTGTCGGCTGACCCCGGCGCGGGCGGACCCGCTGCTAGGTTCGATCCGTGGCCATGGCTCCCTCTGACACTGACGTCTCCCCCGCTACCCGCGCGGCGCTCGGCCACATCCTCGGTTCGCTGGGCGACCTGAGCGGTGTGGAGCTCCTGACCGGCGGCATGTTCGCCACCACCTACCGGGTCTCGCTCGCCGACGGCACCAGGGTGATCGCGAAGACCGCGCCAACGTCGACCGATCGACTGCTCAGCTACGAACTCGACCTGGTGCGCACCGAGGCGCTCGTCTATGGGCTGGCCGCCGGTCGACCCGACCTGCTGATGCCTCGGGTGCTGCTGACCGACTTCAGCCGCAGCATCCTGCCCGCTGACGTCGTGGTGGCCACCCATCTCGACGGCGTGCCGCTTCTGGACCGCCTCACCGTGACCGGGGAGCCGGTGGCCGACCAACCGGGCCTGCAGCACGACCTGGGCGCGCTCATGGCCCGCCTCCACACCGTGACAGGTACAGAATTCGGCTACCCCAACCGGGCCGCTGGGCTCAGCGCCCCGACTTGGCCCGAGGCGTTCGGGCGGATGGTGAACGCACTGCTCGACGATGCCGAGCGCTGGACGACGCACCTGCCGTCGACCGAGATCCGGGCGGCACTCGATCGACACCGGGCTGACCTCGCCGGGGTCACCGTTCCGGTACTCGTGCACACCGATTTGTGGGCCGGCAATCTGTTCGTGGATGCCGGTACCGGGCGGCTCTCGGGTGTCATCGACCCCGAGCGGGCCATCTGGGGCGACCCTTTGTTCGAGTTCGCGGGTGCCGACCAGCTCGGCCGCGGCCCGGTGCCGGCCACCCTGCTCGCCGGCTACTCTGCCGCGGGCGCACAACCGGCGCTCGGTACCCCGGCAGGCGATACCCGTCTACTGCTCTACCGGATGTACATGGCGCTGGTGTTGCTGGTGGAGATCGCCCCGCGCGGCTACCAGGGCGACTGGGTCGCCGGCCACCGTGCTGCCGCCGAGAGTTGCCTGCGCGCGGCCCTTGATGCCCTCGCCTGAGCGCATGACCGGGCCGTTAGGCTGACCGCATGGCTGACATCGACTGGACCCTGCGCTGGGAGGCCGACCTTTCGGTCGAGGATCACACGGCCCTGGCGGCCCTGTTCTCCCGCTACTACCCGGAGGACCACGCCACCTTCACCGGCGCGCGCAGCTGGATGGGCGCCCGCCCCGAAGTCCGCGTGATCGGCTACGACAGCGGCGAGCCGGTTGCACACGTCGGATTCGTGCGACGGATGCTGCGCCTCGAGTCTGGCGCATCCCAGCTGGTCGGCGACGTGGGCCTGGTCGGTGTCGATCCCGCGTATCAGGGCACCGGGCTCGGCCGCCGACTGCTCGCCGAGACGACATCGGCCCTGACAGCTCAGGGCCTGCCGTTCGGTTTCCTCACCTGCGCCCCCGAGCTGGTGGCGTTCTACACCGGCGGCGGCTGGCGGCAGTCCCCCGGCCAGGTGACCCGCATGATCGACACCCGGATGCGGCCTGAGACGTTCACCGGACCCGCGATGGTGCTCCCGGTGACGGCGTCGTTCACCGAGTGGCCGGCCGGGCAGACGATCATCCGCGACGGGCTCGAGGTCTAACCGGCGCTCACGGTGCAGCGACTCGACTGCCCGTCTCCCGCCCGGCCCCGGGCGGGAGGCGGTCAGGCTCTTCCGTGCGAGACCCTGGTGCGGCGTGACAGGGAATCGACGATGACGGCCAGCAGCAGCACGGCTCCGGTGATCATGTAGCGGATCGAGGAGTCCAGGTTGAGCAGGGTGAGGCCGCTGGAGATCGACTGGATCACCAAGATGCCGAGCAGGGCGGAGAACGCACTGCCCCGGCCGCCGAAGAGGCTCGCGCCGCCGATGACCGCAGCGGCGATGGCGTTGAGGTTGGTGTCGCCGCCGCCCGAACCCTGGTTGGCCGCCGCCAGCCGCCCCGCGGCGAGGATTCCGCCGAGGGCCGCGAAGGTGGAGCAGAGCACGAACACGGTGACATAGATGCGGGTGACGTTGATGCCGGAGCGCCTGGCCGCCTCCACGTTGCCGCCGACGGCATAGACCGAGCGTCCCCAGCGGGTGCGGGTGAGGAAGAAGTTCATCACCACCACGAGGATCAGGAACAGCAGGAACATCGCGCCGACCCCGCGGGTCTGGTTGAGGTACCAGGTGGGCACCCCGAGCACGAGGAGCAGGAAGACGCTGCGCACCACGATCGACGTCGCCGGAACGGCGGACAGCCCGGCGGCGGCGCGGCGATTGGCGGTGAGGAAGAGTTGCCCCGCGTAGGCGAGCACCGTGAGCACCACGAGAACGTAGGACAGCCAGTCGGGCAGGAACCATTGCTGGGCGAACTGCACGATCCAGGAATCGAACGGCAGGTTGATCGACCCGGTCGAGCCGAGCACCCAGAGTTGCAGGCCGAGGAAGCCGAGCAGCCCGGCCAGGGTGATCACGAAGCTCGGCACACCGAACCGGGTGTATAGGAAGCCGTAGAGCAGGCCGACGACCACACCGGCCAGCAGCGACGCGAGCAGGGAGACCGGCAGCGGCCAGCCGAGGTTCACGAAACTGACGGCCAGGATGGCGGCGGACAGACCGCTGACGGATCCCACCGACAGGTCGATCTCGCCCAGCAGCAGCACCAGCACGATCCCGATCGAGATCGTGCCGACAGCCGCGCATTGCAGGGTGAGGTTGACCAGGTTGGTGCTGGACAGGAAGTTGGGGTTGAGCAGCGAGAAGGCCACCCAGATCACGATCAGGCCGATCACGACGGGCAGCGACCCGATGTCGCCGGAGCGCACCCGTTTGCCGAAGGCACGGACCGTGCCGCCCAGGCCGTGCGGCTGAATCAGCCTCTCGTCTTGCAGGTCGGCGGCGACGGCGGCCAGGCGCACGGTCTCGGTCGGCGGCGGTCCGTCTGGGTTGGACGGGGTCGGTGTCGAAGTCGGGGTCGTCATGGCCGGTCCTCCTCGGGAAGCGCGGTGTCGTCGGGGCGGCTGCCCGCGGTGGCGGCCGGGGCGCCGGCGGCATCCACCCTGGCCTGGGCGCGCCGGGTGACGGCGTTGTCGCTGGCGCCGGTGATGGCCGCGATGATGTCTTCGTAGGTGACGTCGGCAACCTTGAACTCGCCGTTGTTGCGGCCGAGCCGCAGCACCACGATGCGGTCGGCGACGGCCTGCACATCCGCCATGTTGTGGCTGATCAGCACCACGCCGAGGCCACGTTCACGGAGACGCTCGATCAGGTTGAGCACCTCCGCGGTCTGGGCCACTCCGAGGGCAGCGGTGGGTTCGTCGAGGATGACGATGCGCGGTTCGCCGATCAGGGACCGGGCGATGGCCACGGTTTGGCGTTGCCCGCCAGAGAGTGAGGCGACGGGGATGCGCACCGACGGGATGCGGGCGGAGAGTTGTCGGAGCAGGCTCCACGAGCGCTTCTCCATCTCGACCTCGTTGATGGTGCCGCGGCCGAGTTCGTGGCCGAGGAACAGATTGGCGACCACGTCGAGGTTGTCGCAGAGCGCGAGGTCCTGATAGACGGTGGCGATGCCGAGGTTGTTGGAGTCGGCCGGGTTGTTGATCGACACCCGTTTGTCGTCGGAGGTGATGGTGCCACCGTCTTGCGGGTGCACGCCGGCGAGGATCTTCACCAGGGTGGACTTGCCGGCGCCGTTGTCGCCGACGAGGGCGACCACCTCGCCGCTGTAGATGTCGAGGTCGATTCCGGTGAGCGCCTGTACGGCGCCGAAGTTCTTGTCGATTCCGCGAAGCGAGAGCACCAGTTCACCGGTGGACACTTCGGGGGTGGAGAGCGCGGCCATGGTGCTTCCTCTGCTCGTAGAGCCGGCCGGGACCCGAAATCGTGGGTAACGGTGTCCCGGCCGGCAGTCTGGGGCTGTTGCGTTCTCTGGTGGCTACTGCAGCCCAGCGGCGGCGCACGCGTCGGCGTACTCGTCGGTGCAGATCTCGTCCACCGTGTAGAAGCCGTCGTCGATCACGGTGTCCTGGATGTTGTCGATCGTGACCACCACCGGGGTGAGCAGGGTCGACGGCACGTCCTGGAACGTGGTGTCGGGTTCCGGCGTCTCACCCTGGGCCAGCTGATCGGCGACTTCCGCCGCCTTCTCGGCTTCGAGCTTGATCGCCTTGTAGACGGTCATGTACTGGTCACCCGCGACGATGCGCTGGATGGCAGCGAGTTCGGCGTCCTGCCCGGTGACCGGCGGCCACGGGGTGACTCCGGCGGCCTTCATCGCGGCGATCGCGCCTCCGGCGGTGCCGTCGTTGGCGGCGTAGACACCGGAGATCTCCGGACCGAACTGGGTGATCTGGCCGGCCGCCCACTCCTGGGCCTTGTCCGGGCTCCAGTCAGGGGTGTCGTATTCGGCGAGGATCGGGATGCCGCTGCCGTCGATCACGGAGTGTGCGCCCTTCTTGAACTCGGCCGCGTTGGCGTCGGTGGGCGAGCCGTTGATCATGATCATGCCTGTCGTGGTGCCGTCCTGCTGCAACCGGTCGACGAGCGCCGTGCCCTGCAGAACACCCACCTGTTCGTTGTCGAACGAGATGTAGTAGTCGACCTTGTCGCTCTTGATCAGCCGGTCGTACGACACCACCGGAACATCCTGAGCGGCGGCGGCCTCGGCGATGCTCGCCGCTGCGGCACCGTCGACCGGGTCGAGCACCAGCACCTTCACGCCCTCGGTGAGCGCCGATTCGGCCTGCTGCTGCTGCTTGGCGGCATCCTGATCGGCGTTGGCATAGACGATCTCGTAGTCACCGAGCGAGGTGAGCTTGTCTTCGAACAACGGCCGGTCGAAGCTTTCATACCGGGTGGTCTTGGATTCGGGCAAGAGCAGCCCGATCTTGATGGCATCCGCCGAACCGCCACCGTCGGTGCTCTCGGAGTCTGAGCCGCCGGTTGAACAGGCGGCCAGAGCACCTGTTGTCGCTAGTACTGCAATGGCCAGGAGCGCGAACCTCTTCCTGGGTTTTCTCATGATGTATGCCTCCTACTGTGACCACCCTCGTTGGCGGTGTAACGAGCATGGCCCCGGTGCCATATGGCGTCAAGGCTTGAACTCAAGAGGCCAGGCCGCCCCGTTCCGGACTGTTTTCGGCGGGTGTTTCCGCAGCCGTGCGGGCTCGCAGCCCGGCGATTCCGGGCAGGATATCGGGTGCCGGTGCCGGTCGGGCCGGGAGGATGCCCTCCTCGGTGCGACGGGCCACAATCTGGGCCCGGTCGATGGCGAAGAGCACCGCACCGAGCACCTCGGCACGTTCGCCCAACTCGCCCTTGACCACCTCCGGCACCCCGGCCGGCGTGGCCAGGGTGGACCGCTCCAGCGCGTGCCGCAGCGGGCTGAGCAGCATCTCGCCCGCTTCGGCGAGTTCACCGCCCACCACGATGCGGTGCGGGTCGACCAGGTTGCTCAGGCCTGCCAGGGCGATGCCGAGGTGCCGGCCGGCATCGGCGATCACCCGCCGCGCCAGGGCGTCACCGGCGTCGGCGCGTAACAGGATGTCGCGCAGTTTCACGTCGCCATGGCTGCCGGGGAACTTCGCGGCCAGAGCCGAGGCCCCCACGAGGGTCTCCAGGCAGCCCCGGTTGCCGCACCGGCAGACCAGGCCCTGTTCGTCGAGGGTGAGATGGCCGATCTCCCCGGCCTTGCCGTTGCCGCCGCGATACACCCGGCCGTCCACGATCAGGCCGGCGCCCACGCCGTGTGACACCCGCAGGTAAGCGGCCTGACCGATTCCCCGCGCCGCGCCCAGGCGGGATTCGGCGAGCGCTCCGAGGTTGGCTTCGTTGTCGACGAAGACCGGCCGGTGCAGCCTGGCCTCGAGCTCATCGGCCACCGGCACGCCGTCCCACCCGCGCATCAGGCCGGGGGTGGCGATGATGCCGGTGCGCGGGTCAACGGGCGCGGCCAGGCCGATCCCCACCGCGAGCACCTCGCTGACGGAGGCGCCGACGGATTCCGCCATGTCCTGGATGAGCAGCATCACCCGATCGAGTTCGCTGTCGGCTCTGTGGTCGCGGGCCAGCGGCAGCATCCGCTCGGCCAGCACCTGGTGGCCGGCGTCGGCCAGGGCCAGCCGCAGCTGCCGGTTCGACACGTGCAGCCCCACCACCAGGCCCATCTCCCGGGCCAGCGTGACCCGCACCGCGCGCCGGCCGCTGCGGGAGGTGGGGGTGGTCTGTAGCACCCCGGCCGCGGCCTGTTCCTTGACGATGTTCGAGACAGTGGCCGGGGACAGACCGGTGACGCCGGCCAGTTCCACCTGGGTGAGCGCGCCGTACGAGGCGATCGCATCGAGAATGCGGGCACGGTTGGCCTCACGCAGGGACGACTGCGACCCGGGATTGCGGCGGCTGCTCACAGCACACACGATAGTGCCGAGCACCGCCGCATGCCGGAAACGGCTCGAATTCGCCACCGCCGTTCCGAGCGTTGTGGCACCTCACCTGGCGTGTACGACCAGCAGTCGCGCGGCCTCACGCACCCGACACGAGCCGCGTGGCCGGACCTCGACACCACACGCACGCTGAATCGATACCGAGAATTTCGGTCTTTTCCGTGACGAACCCTCGATTCCGTCCCTCTCAGTGTTATGGCGAAGCATTCGCCCCCGGCCCCGCTCACTTGCCCGGCCGGCATCCACGAGAATCTGAGGACTCATCCCATGGCTATCGAAGAAACCCGCCCCACCCCCGCCACCACGCCGGGCGCCCCCTCCCCCCGCGTCGACGTCGGCGCCCGCCGCGACCCGTCGTCCGCGGCCGTCGAACCGCACGGCAAGACCACCATCTCTGACAACGTCGTGTCGAAGGTCGCCGGCATCGCCGCCCGAGAGGTCACCGGTGTCTACGCGTTGGGTGGCGGAGCCTCCCGCGCGCTCGGGGCCATCCGCGGCGCGGTCGGCCAGGACGACATGACCCAGGGCGTCAGGGTCGAGGTCGGAGAGACCCAGGCCGCCGTCGACATCACCATCGTCGTGGAGTACCCCGCCCCGATCCAGCAGGTGGCAGACTCCGTGCGCCGACAGGTCACCAACGCGATCACGAGCCTGGTGGGCCTCGACGTGGTCGAGGTCAACGTCGCCGTCAACGACGTGCACCTGCCCACCGACGACCAGGACGAACACGTGGAGGCGCGCGTCTCATGAGCACCTCCATTGCAGGCATCGCCGTCGGAGCCGTTCTCGCCGTCGCGATCCTCGTGTTCGGATTCTGGGGATTCCTCCTGGTGGCGCTGTTCATGGCGATCGGGCTCCTGGTCGGCCGCTTTCTCGACGGGAAGCTCGACCCGCGTGGCCTCGCCAACGCCCTGAGCGGAAAACGAACCTCCTGATGTCCTCCGACACCACCGACTCCACCAGCCGCGGGGGAACCCTCGCGGCCGGTGAGGCCGAGTATCCCGGCCACATCACTGTGCGGCAGAAGGCCCTGAACACCGTCGCCCGGGCGGTGTCCGCCGAGGCCCTCGGCGTGGACCCCGGCCAGGTGACCGTCACACTGCAAGACGATCACGGCCTCCTCGGCCTCGAGGTGGTCACCCCGATCAGCATGCCCGACCTGGACACGATCGCACCCGGTTATGCCGGCAGCACCCTGTTGCAGCGAGTCACCGACGCCCAGGCCACGATTCGCTCAACGACCGCCCAGATCACGGGGAACCAGGTGGGGCGGGTCGACATCCGCGTGCGAGGCGCACACATCACCGAGGAACGGCGGGTACCACGATGAGCACACCCTTTGCGCGCATCATCCGCCGCGAAACCCACTCACCCCGCACGGTGACCACGATAGTTCTCGCGGTTCTGATCGCCCTGGCCTGCGGGTACGCCGGCACCGAACTGGTGCTGTGGATGCTCGACCAGCCACCGCTCCTGGTCACCCCGCAACAGTCCCTCGACTGGCTCGCGGCGCTGCCCACCCTGCAACCCCTCTCGGCCATCTCTATCGGCGGCATCCTGTTGGCCCTGATCGGGCTGCTGTTGATGCTGCACGCGATCCGATCGGGCCGGTTGGCCCGCCACGAGATGGTGAGCGAGGGGGCCGCCGTCATCGTGGACAACGGGGTCCTCGCTTCCAGCATCGCCCGCCGGGTCGCGACCGCTGCCCGGATTCCCCAGGTCCAGGCCGTCGTGTCGGTGTCACACCGCCGAGCCATCGTCGACGTCACCCCGACCTCCGGCATTCCGGTCGACGAGGCGGCAATTCGCGGTGCGGTCGAGACGGAAATCGCCTCATACGACCTGAGACCGGCCGTGCGGCACACCGTGCGCATCAACAGGACAGGAGCGATCGGCTCATGAACGACACCAACCGAGCGCTGAACCGCATCTTCATTCTCATGGTCGGCCTCGTCTTCGTCGCGGCCGGCGCGGCCGCCGGCGCCCTGCTGTTCTGGCCGTGGTGGGCAGCCCGGTGGGAAGACGCCGGTCGCCGCGCAATAAACACCGTCACCGACGCCCTCTCAGCCTCCCCGGTGCCTGGTGCCGGTTTCAGCTGGTGGCTGCTCGTCGCCGTCGCTGTGCTGCTGGTCATCGTGATCCTGATGGTGCTGGTCATCGCCAGCGTGGGCGGTGGCGGCAGCCGGGAGATCTACCGCAGGTCGATCAGCAAGCAGGACCGCTCGAGCGACCGGGTGCTCATCGACACCTCCTTCGCCGCCGAGGCGCTGAAGCACTCCCTCGATAAGAGACCAGACCTGGTCGGCAGCACGGTCGGGGCATTCACGGTGAAGAATCAGCCCGTGTTGCACCTCGGCGTCACTCCCCGACAGGGCGTCTCACCCCGGCTGATCGCCGAGGAGGCCGGCCTGCTGCTGAAGAACCTCGCGACCGTGGTCGGCGACGCTCCGGCCACCTGCCTCACCATCCACTCGGGGCTACGCGCCAAGCTCGGCCACGATCAACGCGTGCGCTGACCCGATCCATCCCCAACTAGAAAGCAGACATCATGACCTATCTCCGTCTTCTCATCGTCGCCGCCATCGCCGGACTCTTCTACCTCCTGGGCGCCAAGGCCGGCCGCGGCCGGTACAAGCAGATTCGCCGGAACGCGCACAAGGCCTGGAACGACAAGACCGTGAAGAAGGCCCGCGCCGGCACCAAGAAGTTCGCGGGCCGCAACGCCAAGAAACTCGCGAAGGCCGCGCACCGGTAACCCGGCGCAGCGAGCCAGGGAACAGCCGATGACCCGGTGGACCCGCTCCCGCGGGCGCTCCCGCCCCCGAGGAGTGTGGTTCGCCCTCGGGGCCGGCACCCTCCTCTGCCTTCTCCTGGTCGCCGGTGTTTATGCACCGCTACTGGGGTTGATCGGCAGCAGTGCCGGCGCCGCGTGGTTTGTTCCCGTACCCATCGGTGCCATCACCCTGGTCACGCTTCTCGGCTTCGCCGTCTCGCTCGCTCTGCTCGCGCTGATCACCCTGGTTCGGAGCGTGCCGCTGGCCTGGACGCTCGCCCTGTCAGCCGTCATCGTCGGCCTGCTCACCAGCATCTTCCCCGCGTTCGCCGTCGCTCAGGCCGGGGTGGAACGCGGCGGCCAGCTCATCCCGTGGATTCTGGAATGGATCAACACCGCCATTGCGGTGCTGCCGTGAACGTACGGCCAGCCGATGACCGGGCCGGCGCGCGGGTGGAGCGCGCCTGACCGCCCGTGTTCAGATCCCCCTTCGATCGGGGTCAGTCATAGACTGAAACTCCCGATGGAAGTGTGACGCTCATGGAGCAGACGGCGGTTTTCGAGCAGGAACGGCCCCGTTTGCTGCGTATCGCCGGTCGGATTCTGCGCGACCACACCGAGGCCGAAGACATCGTTCAGCAAGCCTGGCTGCGACTGCACGCCACGGATGCGGCGATCGACAACCTGCCCGCGTGGCTGACCACCGTCACCACGCGGCTCTGCCTCGACCGGCTGCGCAGCACGAAGCCGATTCTTGTCGACGGCACGGAGTTCCCGTCGCCCGCCACGGACCCCGCCGACGAACTCGCACTGGCCGACACTGTCGGGATTGCGCTGCAGGTGGTTCTGGACCGCCTCACCCCGAACGAGCGGGTGGCTTTTGTTCTCCACGACAGCTTCAGCATAGATTTCCCCACCATCGCCACGGTGCTGGGCACGAGTCCGGCTGCTGCGCGCAAGCTCGCCTCGAGGGCACGGAGCAAGGTGCGACCGGCGGGAGGCCAGCGCGGGAGAGCCGACTGGGAGGTGGTGGATGCGTTCCTCGCCGCCGCACGCCAGGGCGATTTCGAGCAGCTCCTGGAGTTGCTGGCACCGGGTGCTGTGGCCGCCGGTGACGAGGCGGCCGTCTCGGCAGGCACCCCTGGCCTGGTCGAAGGGCGACAGGCCGTTGCGACCATGTTCAACGGTGCCGCCAAGGCCGCGTTGCCGGTGTTCGTCAGCGAGCGCGCGGGTGCCGCCTGGTTCCACCAGGGCACGCCGCGAGTGGTCTTCGACTTCACCGTCGTCGACGGAGTCGTCACCCGGATCGACTTCCGCGCCGACCCGGCGACGCTGGCACTCATCGTTCGCCGGAGGGCCGGGGAGCGCCGGAGCTGACCCGCATCTCGCCCGGTCGGCGGGAACGGTCACACTTCTCCACCCCCGAACGTCATACAAGCAGAGGTTCCGGACGGGGCTTGAATAACCACAGTGAGGAAGAGACCGATGAAGACCATGACCTGCCACCAGCTCGGCGGCCCGTGCGAAGCGCCGCTTCTCGGGGAGACCGCCGATGACGTCATCAAGGCACAGAATCGACACCTCAAGGACGCGGTGAAAGCCGGAGACACCACCCACGAACCTGCCTTTCAGGAAATGAAGGCTCGTTGGCGACACCCGAAGCAAGCGATGGGGTGGTATTCAGCCACCAAGAAGGAGTTTGCCGAGCTCGCCTGAGCGGTGAGGGCATCCGCCGGCCGACCAACCGCTCGGGTCGTCAGGGCGTGGGCGTGACCGTCCAGGTGCCGTTGGTTTGGATGGCCATGATTCCCGGCAGGTCGGCATCGAACACCTCGGAGAACGCTTCGCTGTCGCCGAAAGCCTGGGTGTTGTCCGAGACGGTGAACACCCGTCCGGAGAACGAGTCGTCGGTGCCGGCGGGTGCGTAGTCGACGGTCACGTGGGCGACATCGTCGGAGAAGAACAGCACCGCCGGGCCGGTGCCCGACTGCGGACCGGACACATACGGCAGGTCGTTCCAGCTCTGCAGCGTCACCGTCCACGGCCCCTCCGCCTTCACGATGAGCATCTGGTTGACGGGGGCGTCCTGGAAGACGTCCATCAGGAACGACCCGCGCAGCGGTGCAGACGCTTCGCCGAGCGGTGACATGCGCCCCGGCGCGGTCACCGTGGTCGTACCGGTGCAGGCCGAGCAGTCGAGGTCGATAACGACGGCGAAGTCGCCCTGGCGCTCATAGGCGACATTCGAGGGCCCGTTTCCGGACACCGCCGCGGAGGTGCCGTCCGCAACAACGCCGGCATCGACGGTCTGCGCCAGCGGCTCCTCCGTAGCGGGAGTCGTCGGAGTGGGGGTCGGAGTGGAGGTCGGTGTCGGACTCGGTGTGACGAGATCCACGACGCTGGGTGTCGGCGTCGCACTGGAACCCGCGTCGCTGCTTCCACCCGCGCATCCAGTCACGATCAACACCATCGCCACGGTTGCCCCCAGCACTGCCCACGTTCGTCGAATCCCCATTCGCTCAGTCTGCCGGTTTCACGCGTTCTGCACGAAGGTCTGCACCTGTTCGGCGACCAGGTCGGGGCGGGAGATGAACGGATGGTGTCCGGTCGGGAGCTCGACCGAGCGGATCGCGCGGGCCGCGTGGACGCGTTGCAACCCGACCGAGGTGCTGCGGTCCCGGCCGCAGACGAGGTAGGTGGAATCGACGCCCTGCCAGCCCGCCGCGGTGGTCGGAGTCATGAAAGCCGCGGCGGACTGGGCGGCCACCCGCTCCCACGCCTGCCGCTGGGTCGCGGTGTCGGCATCCTGCAGGAATCGGGCGCCGAAGGTGGCGGCGTCGTACCCGGCCACGCTGAGCGTGCCGTCGCCGTTGTCGCCGATCGACACCGGGTCATTCTCGCCGCTCATGATCATGCCCTGCGCCTGGCCGACGTCGGGCAGGTACGACGAGATGTAGAGCAGGTGGGCGACAGCGGCATGGTGCCCGGCTTCGGCGATGACGGTGCCGCCGTAGGAATGGCCGACCACGATCGCCGAGTCCACCTCGTCGAGCGCCGCGGTGAGCGCGGCGGCATCGGCGACCAGTCCGCCGGCCACCTGGTCGGTGCCGGTCTCTCCACACGACGGCAGCAGCAGGGCGCGACTGCGGATGCCCGTTCGCTCCTCGAGCAGGTCAGCGGTGGCTTGCCACCACCACTGCCCGTCTCGCACCAGGGCACCGTGCACGAAGATCAGTTCCATCGGGTGGTCCTTCCATCAAGCCCAGCGGGTGTGAGGCGGAGAGGTGCGAGCGGGTGCTCGCCGTCAGGCGAGCGAGTCGACGGCCGCGCGCTCGACGGCCAGGCCAGCGGCGTAGCGGTCGAGGTAGCTGGAGAAACCGGCCACGTCGGCCGGGTCGGGAGCGACGGTCTCGAATTCCTGCCCGGCGAAGACCCGTTCCCGCAGGTAGCCGTCGAGGGTGAGGTCGTCACCGGATGCGGCGGCAGCCGTGAACGACGCCAGCACGGCGATACCCCAGGCGCCACCTTCCGACGCCGTCGCGGCCACGGAGACGGGGGCGTCCAGGGATCCGGCGAGGAACCGCTGCGCCACCCCGGCGGTACGGAAGAGGCCCCCGTGCGCGAACATCGCGTCGAGTTCGACGCCCTCTTCGGCGAGCACCCGCATACCGAGGCTGAGGGTGCCGAACACGCCGTAGAGCTGCGCGCGCATGAAGTTGGCCAGGGTGAGCCGGCTGTCGGGGGTACGCACGAAGAGCGGCCGGCCCTCGGTGAGACCGGCGATGGGTTCGCCGGCCAAGTGGTTGTAGGCCAGCAGTCCGCCGGCATCCGCGTCACCCTCGAGCGCCTCGCGGAACAGGGCGTCGAACACAGCGTCGGAGTCGATCGGAGTACCGCTGGCGGCGCTGAATCGGCCGAACATTCCGGCCCAGGCGGCGAGCTCGCTCGCGCCGTTGTTGCAGTGCACCATGGCGACGGGGTCACCGGCCGGGGTGGTGACCAGGTCGAGTTCGTGGTGCACGCTGGTGAGCGGGCGTTCGAGCACGACCATGGCGAAGATGCTGGTGCCGGCGCTGACGTTACCGGTGCGGGGGGCGACGGAACACGTGGCGACCATGCCGGTGCCGGCGTCGCCCTCCGGCGGGCAGAGCACGGCGCCGGGGTGCAGGACGCCGGTGGGGTCGAGGAGCGCCGCGCCCTCCGCCGTGAGTTCGCCGGCGGACTGTCCGGCCACGAGGACCTCGGGCAGCAGTGCGGCCAGGCTGAGCTGCGGGGAGCGCTCGGCGACCAGGCCGTCGTAGCGGGCGAGCAGTTCGGCGTCGTAGCCGCCGGTGGCGGAGTCGATGGGGAACATGCCGGACGCGTCGCCCACACCGAGGACCTTGCGGCCGGTGAGGCGCCAGTGCACGTAGCCGGCGAGGGTGGTGATGAAGGCGAGCTGGGACACGTGCGGCTCGGCGTCGAGAACGGCCTGGTGCAGGTGGGCGATCGACCAGCGCAGCGGGATGTTGAGGCCGAACAGCTCGGTCAGCTCGCTCGCTGCCGGGCCGGTGGTGGTGTTGCGCCAAGTGCGGAACGGCACCAGCTGGTCGCCGGCTGCGTCGAACGCGAGGTAGCCGTGCATCATCGCCGACACGCCGACCGCGCCGTAGCTCTCGAGCTGCACGCCATACTTCTGCTGGATGTCAGCCACGAGGGCAGCGTGGGCCGCCTGGATGCCCGACCAGACGTTTTCGAGCGAGTAGGTCCAGACCCGATCGACGAACTCGTTCTCCCACTCATGGCTGCCGACGGCGAGGACCTCGGACAGGTCGTCGCCGATCAGGCAAGCCTTGATGCGGGTCGAGCCCAGCTCGATGCCCAGTGACGTGCGCCCACTGAGGATGGCGGTTCGGGCAGCGTCAAAGGCATCATTGCTAGTCATATGTCGATTATGGCGGTGATTTGCCCGGATTAATTCCCTCGTTGGAAATCCCCACTGACGCGCGGACCAGGCTCGTTCTTTCGCGCTGGCGTTGAGGCAATTCGGGACGCCTCGTTCAGGGTCCGCCGAGCCAACTGTCGATCCGATGATGGTCGGGGCGGAACCCATGGCCGACGCCCCACAGCACGGCCTGGGTTCGGCTGGCAACGCCGATTTTGCCGTAGACGCTACGGATGTAGGACTTCACGGTGTTCGGGCTGAGGTACGTGAGCGCCGCTACCTCGGCGTTGCTCTTGCCCTGGGTGATGAGCGCCAGGATCTCGGACTCACGGTCCGTGATGCCCTCGCGGCGTCCGGGCCAGTCGAGTCCCGGAGCGCTGCCTGCCCGCTTGGGCGGATCACTCACCACGATCTCGCCGGCGTGCACTGACTCCAGGGCCGCCACGAGGTCGCGAGCGGGCAGCGTCTTCGACAGGTAGCCGCTGACGCCCCGTTCCAGCGCATCACTGATCAGCGCGGGCTGGAAGTTCCAGGTGTACACGACGACTCGACCGGCGCGTGGGTTCTGCACGAGCGCCGAGAGCTCCGACAGGTCGGACTCCGGCTGGGCGAAGGAGTCGTACAGCACGATGTCAGTGCGGTCGGAGAGAGCGGCGTTCGCATCGATCTCCGCGACGAGCACACGATCCCGGTAGTGATCGAACATGTGCGCCAAGCCCGTCAGCACGATGTCGTAGTCATCGACCAGGGCGACGGTCACTGGCTGGGACGGGGACATAGTAGGACGCTACTGCGTCTGCCCGTCTAGCGGCTACACCCCTAGGGGTGTACCGCCGCATCCCTCTGGGTGTTTGGCTGGTCTTCGCCAGTAACCGCTGGTCACATCGAATGCACAGTCCCACCCAACAGGAAGGTGACCACAATGCTTGGTCTCATCATCAGCCTCATCGTCGTCGGCGTCATCGCCGGCGCCGTCGCTCGCCTCGTCGTGCCCGGTCGGCAGAACATCAGCATCCCGATGACAATCGTGCTCGGCATCATCGGGTCCTTTGTCGGCGGGTTCCTCGGGTTCCTCATCTTCCAGCACGACCCGATGGACGGCTTCTTCCAGCCGGCCGGAATCATCGGATCCATCATCGGCGCGATCATCGTGCTCCTGATCTACATCCGCGTCAGCGGCCGTCGCAGCGTTCAGCACTGACCGTCTCCCCGGTGACCGACGTCTAGGCGGTCACCGGGGGCAGCCGGGTCAGGTGTTCTGCGGGAAGCCCAGGTTGATGCCGCCGTGGCTCGGGTCGAGCCAGCGAGCGGTGACGGCCTTCTCCCGGGTGTAGAAGTTGATCCCGGCCGGGCCGTAGGCCTTGGCGTCACCGAAGAGGGAGTCCTTCCAGCCGCCGAACGAGTGGTACGCCACCGGCACCGGGATGGGCACGTTGATGCCGACCATGCCCACCTGCACCTCGTGCTGGAACCTGCGGGCGGCGCCACCGTCGTTGGTGAAGATGGCCGTGCCGTTGCCGTACCGGCTGGCGTTGATGATGGCCACGCCGTCGGTGTAGCTGGCGACCCGCAGCACGCTGAGCACCGGACCGAAGATCTCGTCGGTGTAGACGGCTGAGTCCAGGCTGACCTTGTCGAACAGGGTCGGGCCGAGCCAGAATCCGGATGCCTCTCCGTTCACCTCGATGCCGCGGCCGTCGATCACGACCTCCGCGCCATCTTTTTGGGCGATGTCGATGTAACCGGCGACCTTGTCACGGTGGGCCTCGGTGATCAGCGGACCCATGTCGCAGCCGCGCATGCCGTCACCCACGGTGAGGCCGGCGACGCGCTCGGCGATCTTGGCCACGAGTTCGTCGGCGACCGGTTCCACCGCCACGACCACGCTGATGGCCATGCACCGCTCCCCCGCAGAGCCGAAGCCGGCGTTGACCGCCGCGTCCGCGGCCAGGTCGAGGTCGGCATCCGGCAGCACCAGCATGTGGTTCTTGGCACCGCCGAGCGCCTGCACCCGCTTGCCGTTGGCGGCGGCGGTCTCGTAGATGTACTTGGCGATCGGGGTGGAGCCGACGAAGGAGATGGCTTGCACATCGGGGTTGACCAGCAGGGCGTCGACGGCCTCCTTGTCGCCGTGCACGACGTTGAAGACGCCGTCGGGTAGGCCGGCCTCGGTGAGCAGGGCGGCCAGCCAGTTGGCGGCGGACGGGTCCTTCTCGCTGGGCTTGAGCACAACACAGTTGCCGGCAGCGATGGCGATGGGGAAGAACCAGAGCGGCACCATGGCGGGGAAGTTGAACGGGCTGATGATGCCGACCACACCGAGCGGCTGCCGCAGGGTGTAGACGTCGACGCCGGTGGAAACGTTCTCGGAGAACTCGCCCTTGGACAGGTGCGGCAGGCCGAGCGCGAACTCGACCACTTCGAGGCCGCGGGCGATCTCGCCGAGCGCGTCGGAGGTGACCTTGCCGTGTTCGTTGGTGAGGATGTCGGCGAGTTCGCCCTTGCGAGCGTTGAGGAGCTCGCGGAAGGAGAACATCACGGCCTGGCGTTTGGCGATGGAGGCATCGCGCCAGGCGGGGTAGGCGGCCTGGGCCGAGGCGACAACGGTGTCGACATCGGCGGCGGAGGCCAGGGACACCAGGCGCTGCACTGCGCCGGTGGCCGGGTTGTAGACGGGGGCGGTTCGAGCGGAGCTTCCGGTACCGGGAGCGCCGTCGATCCAATGGGTGAGGACGGGAAGGTCGTTCATGTCATCCGATTCTGTTGGGGGGTGGAAGTCGTTGCGTGGGTCGCGACGATCCCGTCGGTCGAGCTTGTCGAGACCTCGTGAGCCGTCCTCTGAAGGTAGGCGCGGTCACGGGGTCTCGACAAGCTCGACCAGCGGACGGGGCGGGGTCTACTTCGACAAGCTCAGCACAGGTCGACAAGCTCGACCAGCGGACGGTCGCGACCATCTCGCTGGTCGAGCTTGTCGAGACCTGTTCAGAGGAGGTCGAGGGCGAGGACCTCGTCGTAGATGGCGAGGGCCTCGGCCACCTCGGAGTCGGTGACGACGCAGGGCGGCACCACGTGGATGCGGTTGTCCTGCACGAAGGGCAGCAGGTTGCGGGCCAGCAGCTCGGTCTTGATGCGGGCCATCACGGCCGGCGCGACGGGCTCCCGGGTCTCGCGGTCGGCCACCAGCTCGATCGCCCAGAAGACCCCCTCGCCGCGCACCTCCCCGATGATCGGGTGCTTTGCCTTCAGCGCCTCCAGCCCCGGTCCGATCGCGTCGGTGCCGATCCGGGCTGCGTTCTCCACGATTCCCTCGTCCGTCATGGCGTCCAGAGCCGCCACGATCGAGGCCATCGCCAACGGATGCCCGCTGTAGGTGAGTCCGCCCGGGAAGACGGTGCTGTCGAAGTCGGCGGCAATGGCGTCGGAAATGATCACACCGCCCACCGGTACGTAGCCGGAATTGACGCCCTTGGCGAACGTGATGAGGTCGGGAACGACCCCGCTGCCCTCGAACGCGAACCAGCGGCCGGTGCGGCCGAAGCCCACCATCACCTCATCGAGAATGAGCATGATGCCGTAGCGGTCGCAGAGCTCGCGCACCCCGGCCAGGTAGCCGGGCGGAGGCATCAGTACTCCGGCGGTGCCGGGGATCGATTCGAGCAGCACGGCCGCGATCGAGGTGGCGCCCTCGCTCTGGATGACCCGCTCGAGGTGCCGCAACGCCCGCTCGGTCTCTTGCTCGGGCGTCGTCGCCCAGAACTCGCTGCGGTAGAGGTAGGGACCGAAGAAGTGCACGTGCCCGCGGGCGAACTCGTTGGGGATGCGCCGCCAGTCGCCGGTGGCCACGATGGCCGCGCCGGTATTGCCGTGGTACGAGCGGTAGGTGGAGAGCACGGTGTCGCGCCCGGTGTGCAGGCGGGCCATGCGGATGGCGTTCTCATTGGCATCCGCACCGCCGTTGGTGAAGAAGACCTTGTTGAAGCCTATGGGCGCCCGGTCGACGATGCGCTTGGCGGCCTCGCCGCGCGCCAGGTTGGCGGTGGACGGGGCGATCGTGGTGAGTAGCTGGGCCTGGTCGATGATGCCCTTGATCACGGCCGGATGCTGGTGGCCGATGTTCACGTTGACCAGTTGGCTGGAGAAGTCGAGGTAGGTGCGGCCGTCGTGGTCCCAGACCCGGCAGCCGAGGCCGCCGGCGATGACGAGGGGCTTCAGCGCCCCCTGGGCCGACCAGGAGTGGAAGACGTGGGCCTTGTCGAGCTGGGCGGTGAGGTCGTTCAGCCCGAGTTCGGTGGTTGTGCCGGTATCGATGTCGGTCACGATGCGTTCCTTCTCTTCTGCCCTCGCGAATCGCAAGGGCGGTGGTGCACCGGGCGGCTGCTGTGAGGCAGCCGCCCGGTGCGGAGGTGTACTACTCGCCGCCCTCCTGGAGGGTGACGTCGATCGGAGTCCAGTCGGCGCCCATGACGTCGACTCCATCCGCGGTCAGCTCATCCAGGGCCTTCTGCACGTACTCGTTGGAGTACGCGGTTTCGGGCGGGTCTGTGGTGATGATGGTGCCACCGGTTTCGTTCTTCGTGTTCATGGCGATGTCGACGGTGTTGGCCCAGGCAGCCTCGTCGATCAGGCCGACGCCGTTGGTCGACGGGAAGATCAGCTTGCTGACCTCGTTGGTCATCCACAGCTGGTGGCCGGCGGGCAGGGCGGATCCGGCGTCGGCCACGATGGTCGCGGCGTCTTCCGGGTTCTGGGCGGCGTAGATCCAGCCCTTGATGGAGGCCTTGATGAAGGCGACCGTCTGGTCGGCGTACGCCTCGTCGTCGGCGAGCTTGTCGGTGTTGGCCCAGATGGCGTCTTGGAGCATGGCGGTGCCCTCGTCGTTCCAGTCGATGACGTTGAGTTCATCGGGCTGGTAGAGCTCACCGGTGTCGGGGTTGATGGTCTCGAGCACCTGGGCGTACTCGTTGTAGGTCATGGCCTGGGCCGCGTCGATGTCACCGGCGAGGAAGGCGTTCATGTCGAAGGCCTGCTGCACGAGGTTGATGTCGCCCACCTCGACGCCGGATTTCTGCATGCCGGCGAAGAGCTCCCACTCGTTGCCGTAACCCCAGCTGCCCACGTTCTTGCCGGCCAGGTCGGCCGGGGTGGTGATGTTCTTGTCCTTGAACGAGATCTGGGTGGTGGCGCTGCGCTCGAAGATCTGCGCGACGTCGGTGATGTTGGCGCCCTGTTCGATGGAGCCGAGCACCTTGGGAACCCAGGAGATGGCGTAGTCCACGTCGCCGGAGGCGAGCACGTCTTGCGGCACGATGTCGGCGCCGCCCTCGGCGATGGTGACGTCGAGGCCTTCGTCTTCGTAGTAGCCCTGGTCGACGGCCGCGTAGTAGCCGGCGAACTGGGCCTGGGCCACCCACTGCAATTGCAGGGTGACGGGGGTGAGGTCTCCGCTGGCGGAGTCGTCGGACGGGGCGGAATTGCCGGAGGCGCTGCATCCGGAGAGGACGAGTGCGCTGGCAGCGGCAACGGCGCCAGCCGTTGTCAGCCATCGTGTGCTGTGTTTCATGAGTTCCTCCTTAGTAGTACTGCTGCGGGGTGCTGCTGCGGGGGTCGAGCGGTGTGGGTGATGCGGGCGGGTGATGCGGGTTGACCGACTTCGTGGGTCGGGCGTTTCAGGGGGTCAGGCCGGAGCGCTTCGGCTGACGAGTTTCTCCAGGCCGAGTGCTGCGCAGTAGAAGAGGAGTCCGAGAATGATGGAGCCGAGCACGTAGGCCCAGGCCAGCCCGTAGTTGCTGCTGGACGCGGCAGACGTGATCGACTTGCCGAGACCGCCGACCGGGCCACCGAAGTATTCGGCGATGAGGGCGGAGATCACCGCCAGGGATGACGCTATGCGCAGGCCCGTGAACACGAACGGCACCGCGGTGGGCAGGGTGACGGTCTTGGTGGCCTGCCAACTCGACGCGGCATACGAGCGCATCAGGTCGCGGTGCACCGGGCGCACCATGCGCAGGCCCTTGAGGGTGTTGAAATACACGGGCACGAACACGGCCAGAGCGGCCACGAGCTGCCGGGCGGTCTCGGCGTTGGCCCCGAACATCGTGTAGAGCACGGGCGCCAGCGCCACGATCGGCACCACCGCGAACGCGGCCACGATCGGTGCCGCCATTTCGTCGAGGATGCGCAGGAGGGCAGAGAGGATGGCCAGGAGCACGCCGACGATCGCGCCGAGCACCAGCCCGATCAGGGCGTTGCGGCCGGTGACGACCATGCCGTTGACCACGTTCTGCAGGTTGGCGGTGAACTGCTCGCCGATCGCGAACGGGCCGGGCAGGATGAACGGCTTGACCGCCAGCACGGTGACGAAACCCTGCCAGAGCAGGATCGCGACCACGCCGAGCAACACCGGCGGCAGCACGGTGCGGGCCAGGCCGGCCGCGCCCCGCCCTCCGCGCATACTGCCTGGCGTGCTCGCGGGCGTGCTCATCGTGTCTCGACCCCGCGCGCCCCGGTGGAGGCGCTGCCGTGCAGGAGCTCCCGCACCTGGCTGACCGAGTGGAAGAAGTCCTCGTCTTCGCGCAGGTTCTCGCCGCGGTCGCTCATGCGGCCGAGGTTGACGCTGAGCACGTCGCGGATACGGCCGGGCCGCGGCGACATCACCACCACCCGGTTGGAGAGGAACACGGCCTCGGGGATGGAGTGGGTGACGAAGACCACGGCGGCGCTGGTCTCGGCGCAGATGCGCACGAGCTCGTTCTGCATGCGCTCCCGGGTCATCTCATCGAGCGCGCCGAACGGTTCGTCCATCAGCAAGAGGCTGGGGCTCTCGGCCAGTGACCGGGCGATCGCGACCCGCTGCTGCATGCCGCCGGAGAGCTGGTCAGGGTAGTGCCCGGCGAAGTCGCTCAGACCCACGAGCTCGATCAATTCGGCGGCCCGCTCACGGCGGGCGGCCTTGCCGGTGCCGTGCAGCTCGAGCGGAAGCTCGATGTTGCCGGCGACCGTGCGCCAGGGCAGCAGGCCGGCCTGCTGGAAGGCGATGCCGTAGTCCTGGTCGATGCGGGCCTGCCGGGCGGTCTTGCCGAACACCTCGATCGACCCGCTGGTGGGGGTGTCGAGGTCGGCGATCAAGCGCAGCAGGGTGCTCTTGCCGCAGCCGGACGGCCCGATCAGCGAGACGAACTCGCCGGGGGCGACGGTGAGGCTCACCGCATCCAGGGCCGTGACGGATGCACCCTTGCGGCCGGCGAAAACACGGCTGACCGCGTTCACCGCCACGGCATGCTCTACCGGTGCTGCTGCCGTGGTCATGAGGCCACCTCTCCCCTGCGGAATCGACGTAAGAACAGTGAGACCAGGCCGACGAAACCGGCGGCCACGAGGCCCACCAGCACCGACCCGAAGATGGGGGCCCAGGGCTTGCCCGGGTCGCTGCCGGCGGCGCCGGCGTATTCCACGATGAGCCGGCCGATGCCGCCGCGCAGGCCGATGGATACCTCGGCGACGACGCTGCCAATCACGGCACTGGCCGCCGCGAGGCGCAGGGCCGGCAGCAGGTAGCCCACGCTGGCCGGCAGGCGCAGCCGCCAGAGCGTCTTCCACCAGCCCACCGCGTAGCAGTGCATGAGGTCGACATGGTTGGCGTCGGGCGAGCCGAGGCCCTTGAGCGCGCCGATCGACACCGGGAAGAAGGCGAGGTAGGAGGCGATCAGGGCCACCGACATCCAGTTCTCCCAGGTGAAGGCACCGAACTCGATCTGCGCGCCCCAGCGCCGCACCAGCGGGGCGAGGGCGATCAGCGGCACGGTCTGGCTGAGGATGATCCAGGGCAAGATGGCCGACTCGGCGAGTTTGAAGCGTTGCATGAGCAGGGCCAGGGCCAGGCCCACGGTGACGCCCACGATCCAGCCGACCGCGGCGATGCCGAGGGTGAACAGGGAGGCTTCGAGCACGGCCTGCCACATCGGGATTGCGTTGGCCCCACCGGTGACCGGTTCGAGCACCCGCTCGAGCATCACCCAGAGGTGCGGCATCGCCATCTCGCTGGCGCGCGGCAGCACGGTGATGCCGCCCACGATCACACCGTCGGCGGGGCCGAAGAAGATGTAGAGCTCCCAGAACAGCGCGAGGGCGAGCACGCCGAGAGCGCCCACCAGGATGCGCCGCGGCATCCCCTGGCCGAGCCAGGACCGGCCGCGTGACGCAACGCCCGCCCGGGCGGGGGCGGTGCGAACGGAGCCGGCCTGGGTCATGCCTTGGCCGTGATGTGGTCGGCGAGGGCGGGGATCACGGTTTCGCCGTAGACCCGCATGGTTTCCTCTTTGTTGTCGTGCTGCAGGTACCCGGCGAATTGGTCGACGCCGAGTTCCTTGAGCGCCTTCAGCTTTTCGATGTGGGCCTCGGCGGGGCCGAGCAGGCAGAACCTGTCGACGATCTCGTCTGGCACGAAGTCGGTGTGGGTGTTGCCGGCCCGACCGTGCTCGTTGTAGTCGTAGCCCTCGCGGCCCTTGATGTAATCGGTGAGGGCCTTGGGAACCGCGGAGCCCTCGCCGTACTTGGCGACAATGTCGGCGACGTGGTTGCCGACCATGCCGCCGAACCACCGGTTCTGGTCGCGCATGTGCGGCATATCGGTGCCGATGTGCATGGGCGCGGCAACGCAGAACTTGATCGCGTCGGGGTCGCGGCCCACGTTCTTGGCGGCGGTGCGCACGGTCTTGATCATCCACTCGGCCACGTCGAGGTCGGCCATCTGCAGGATGAAGCCGTCGCCGACTTCACCGGTGAGCTTGAGCGCGAGCGGACCGTAGGCGGCCACCCAGACGTCGAGGGTGGAGCCCTGACTCCAGGGGAACTGCAGGGTGGCGCCGTTGTACTCCACCGACCGGGAGTTCGCCAGTTCACGGATCACATGGATCGATTCGCGCAGGGTCTTCAACGTGCTGGGCCGGCCGTTGGTGACCCGCACCGCGGAGTCGCCGCGGCCGATGCCGCAGATGGTGCGGTTACCGTACATCTCGTTCAGGGTGGCGTAGGTGGACGCCGTGACCGTCCAGTCCCGGGTGGCCGGGTTGGTGACCATGGGACCCACGATCACCTTGCGGGTCTCGGCCAGGATCTTGCTGTAAATCACATACGGTTCCTGCCAGAGCAGATGGGAGTCGAAGGTCCACACGTGGCTGAAGCCGTGGTTCTCGGCCAACACGGCCAACTGCACGGTTCGCGCCGAGGGCGGGTTGGTCTGGAGTACTGCGCCGAAGTCCATGGTGTCCCCTAGATCAGGTACTGGCTGAGGCCGCGTTTGATGTACTTGCCATCACCCTTGGCGCCGAGGTACTGGTTGTTGTCGATGACGACCTTGCCGCGGGAGAGCACGGTGTCGACGTGGCCGTCGATCTCGTAGCCTTCCCAGGCGGAGTAGTCCATGTTCATGTGGTGGGTCTTGTCCACTCCGATGGAGGTGTGACCGTTCGGGTCGTAGATCACCACGTCGCCGTCGGCACCGGGCTGGATGACGCCCTTCTTGCCGTACATGCCGAACATGCGGGCCGGCGTGGTGGAGGTGACTTCCACCCAGCGTTCGAGGGAGATCTGCTTGTCGACCACGCCCTGGTACAGGAGGTCCATGCGGTGTTCGACCGAGCCGATGCCGTTGGGGATCTTGGAGAAGTCAGTCAGGCCCATGTCTTTCTGGCCCTTCATGCAGAACGGGCAGTGGTCGGTGGAGACCATCTGGATGTCGTTCGTGCGCAGGCTCTGCCACATGTGGTGCTGGTGGCCCTCTGCCTTGGAGCGAAGCGGAGTGGAGCACACCCATTTCGCGCCCTCGAAGCTGCCCCACTCGTCGCTCGAGGCGCCGAGCTGGTCTTCCAGCGAGAGGTAGAGGTACTGCGGGCAGGTCTCGCCGAACACGTTCTGACCGCGGTCGCGCGCGATGGCGATCTGCTCCACCGCCTGCTTGGCCGACACGTGCACCACGTAGAGCGGGGCACCGGTGAGGTTGGCGAGCATGATCGCCCGGTGGGTGGCTTCTTCCTCGGCCTGCCACGGCCGGGTGAGGCCGTGGTAGTAGGGCGTGGTGTTGCCGGCCTCGATGGCCTGCTGCACGAGCAGGTCGATGACGCTGCCGTTCTCGGCGTGCATCATGATCATGCTGCCGTTGGTGGCGGCCTTCTGCATAGCCTTGACGATCTGGCCGTCGTCGGAGAGGAACACGCCCTTGTAGGCCATGAACAGCTTGAAGCTGGAGACGCCCTCTTTGACGAGCTCGTCCATCGCCACGAGCGAGGAGTCCTGCACGTCGGAGAGGATCTGGTGGAAGCCATAGTCGATCGCGCACTCGCCACGCGCCTTCTCGTGCCAGAGGTGGTACTGGTCGAGCACGTTCTCGCCGGCGTACTGCACCACGAAGTCGACGATGCTCGTGGTACCGCCCCAGGCCGCAGCCCGGGTGCCGGTCTCGAAGGTGTCGCTGGCCTCGGTGCCGCCGAACGGCATCTGCATATGCGTGTGCGCGTCTATGCCGCCGGGGATGACGTACTTACCGGCGGCGTCGATCACGGTGTCGACGTTCCGCTCCACATCGAAGCCGAGCAGGGTGGAACCCGGGGCGAGCACCGCGGCGATTCTCTCGCCGTCGATCAGCACATCCGCTGTGGCCGTGCCCGTGGAATTGACCACGGTGCCGTTCTTGATCAGGGTCTTCATCGGGGTTCTCCTGTTCGTTGCTTCGAGTCGTTGGTCGAGCCTGTCGAGCGTCGTACTGAGCCTGTCGAAGTGACCTGGTCACCGGGTCTCGACAGGCTCGACCAGCGGATGGTGCGGCGTCGAGACCGGTTTACGGCTTGGGGATCGAGGTGTAGGACTCGGGGCGGCGGTCCCGGTAGAACTGCCAGTTGTTGCGCACCTGGCGGATCATGCCGAGGTCGAGGTCGCGGATCACGACCTCCTCGTCCACTCCGCTGCCCAGCTCCCCCACATAGTTGCCCTGCGGGTCGACGAACTGGCTGGTGCCGTAGAACGTCACGGCGAGGTCGCCGTACTCGTTGTCCTCCCGGCCCACCCGGTTGGGTGCGGCCACGAAGTAGCCGTTGGCGGCGGCGGCGGCCGGCTGCTCGATCTCCCACAGCCGGTTCGACAGCCCCGGCTTGGTGGCGTTGGGGTTGAAGACGATCTGCGCGCCGTTGAGGCCCAGCTCGCGCCAGCCCTCCGGGAAGTGCCGGTCGTAGCAGATGTAGACGCCGATGGGGCCGACGGCGGTGTTGAAGACGGGGTAGCCGAGGTTGCCGGGACGGAAGTAGAACTTCTCCCAGAACTTGTCGAGGTGGGGGATGTGGTGCTTGCGGTACTTGCCGAGGATGGTGCCGTCGGCATCCACTACGACAGCGGTATTGTAATACACGCCGGGCTGCTCCTCCTCGTAGATGGGGAGCACCATGACCAGGTTCAGTTCCTTGGCCAGGGCGGCGAAGCGCTGCACGATCGGGCCGTCGGCCGGTTCGGCGTAGTCGTAGTACTTCGCGTCTTCGGTGATGCCGAAGTACGGGCCGTAGAAGAGCTCCTGAAAGCAGATGACCTGGGCGCCGTCGGCGGCCGCGTCGCGCGCGAACTGCTCGTGCTTGGCGAGCATCGATTCGATGTCGCCCGTCCAGGTGGTCTGGGTGATCGCCGCTCGCACGATGTTGGCTGTGCCGGTGCTGGTTGGGGTAGCGCTCATACTGTTTGCCTCCGCTAGGTCTCACACTGGGGTGACCTCGTCAGCGGCAATCGGCGACAGCGCAAAAAACCTGCGAGCCAAACGTTGGGGAAGCCTGTCGAGATCGAGCCACTTTTCGGTGTCCGGTTTTGTTATTATTCGACGTAAACATTTCTGTTCTGTTTCTTCACATGACGCACGCGTAAATCATCCTGTCCTCCGAAGAGGCAGATTGGCAAGGACTCGCACCGGAGGTCACCCATGCAGCTCTTCCTCGACGAGATCGAACAGGCCACTCCGGCAGGCATCGCGGCCGCGCTCGGCCGCCTGATCAGCTCCGGCCGGCTCGCTCCCGGCGAGCGCCTGCCGACCGTGCGGGAGCTGGCCGGCGAGCTCGGCGTGAGTCCGGCCACGGTGAGCCACGCCTGGCAGGCACTCTCGTCTGCTGGGCTGATCGTCTCCCGCGGCCGCAGCGGCACCTTCGTGCGGCAGCCGGCCACGTCCTGGCTGCCCGCCCGCACCCAGTCGCTGGCCGGGCACGTGAGCGATACCCGGTTGGACCTCTCCCGCGGCACCCCGGACCCGGCCCTGCTGCCGGCACTCGGACCGGCGCTCTCCCGGGTGTCGCAGCGGGCGATGACGCCCAGCTACCAGGCGGTGCCGGTGATCCCCGAGCTGCTGACCGTGCTCACCGGCTCTTGGCCGTACCGGTGCGAGTCGATCACCGTGGTGGACGGCGCCCTGGATGCCATCTCCCGCAGCCTCGAGCAGGTGGCCCGGTTCGGCGATCGGGTCATCGTTGAAGACCCGGGCTTTCCGCCGTTCTTCGACCTGCTCGACCAGATGGGGATCGAACGGCTGCCGGTGGCCGTGGATGCCGAGGGTATCGTGCCGGGCGCGTTCCAGGCGGCGCTGGCCTCGGGGCCGGCCGCGGTCATCCTGCAGCCGCGCGCGCACAACCCCACCGGGGCGTCGATGTCGGCCGAGCGGGCGAAGGAGTTGGCCCGCCTGCTGTCCGCGAGCAGCAGAGCGGCGAACACCATCGTGATCGAGGACGACCACTCCGGCGCGATCAGCACCTCGCCCGATGTGTCGCTGGGCAGCTGGCTACCGGAGCGGGTGCTGCACGTGCGCAGCTACTCCAAGTCGCACGGCCCCGATCTGCGCATCGCCGCCCTGGGCGGTCCGGCGGCGCTGGTGGACCGCATCGTGGCCCGCCGCATGCTCGGCCCGGGCTGGACCAGCCGGATGCTGCAGACGATCCTGCACGAACTGCTCACCGACGGTGCCAGCATGGCCCAGGTGAACGAGGCCCGGCACGTGTACTTCGCCCGGCAGAAGGCGCTGGCGGATGCCCTCACCGGGTTCGGCCTGCCCCTGCCCCGCGCCGACGGCATCAACGCCTGGGTGCCGGTGGCCGACGAACGCGACGCGATCGTGCGGCTCGCGGCATCGGGCATCCGGGTGGCCGGCGGCAGCCCGTTTCTCGCATCGGAGCGGCCCGAGGCGTTCATTCGCGTGACTGCCGGCGCGCTGCCCGACGATGTGCTGCCCGTCGCCCAGGCGATCGCCGCCGCGGCCGGGGTGCCCGCCACCTGAGGGGCCGGCGCGTTTCAAGGGGTCGCGGGCGGCGCGGGCGAGGGGCATGCTGGGCGCAGACAGTGACTCACCAGTGCGGTCCGGCGGATGCGACTTGGGGGACGGTCGACGCCGCACGCGACGGGTGCGGAGGAACCATGATCGACGGCTTCGCGGGCACGATTCTCCTGCCCGGCTCCGACGAATACCTGATGGCGGCCACGGCCTACGGCAAGGTCGGCAGGCCCCGGCTGGCGGCGCGGCCCACCGATGCGGCGGACGTCGCGGCCGGGATCGCCTACGCCAGAGCCGAGGGCCTTGAGCTGTCGGTGCGCAGCGGCGGGCACAGCCCGCTGAACATCAACGATGGCGGAATGGTGCTCGACCTCTCCCGCATCCGCGATGTCGAGGTGCTGGGCGGTGACCGGGTGCGACTGGGTAGCGGTGCCACCTGGGGCAGTGTGGCCCAGGAGCTGATCGAGTACGACCTGGCGGTCTCCAGCGGCGACACCTACACGGTGGGCGTCGGCGGCCTCACCCTGGGTGGCGGCATCGGCTGGCTGGTGCGACAGCATGGGCTGGCGATCGACAGCCTGCTCGAGGCCGAGGTGGTGCTGACCGACGGGGCCATCGTGACGGCCAGCGACACGAGTGAGCCGGAGCTGTTCTGGGCGTTGCGCGGGGGCGGCGGCAACTTCGGCGTCGTGACCCGGTTCACCTTCCAGGCGCATCCGCTTCGGGGCGTGGTGTTCGGCAGCATCGACGTGCACCCGGCGGCGCTGGCCGACCTGTTGTGCGGTTGGCGGGACGTGATGCGGGCCGCGCCGGAGAAGCTCAACTCGACCGTGTACTCGACGCCGGAGTTCGGTCCGGAGATGCCCGCGGAGACGAAGGTGCTGGTCTGTTACGGCGGCGCAGATGTCGATGAAGCGATGTCGGCCATCCGGCCCCTGTTCGCGCTGCCCGGCGTGACCGGCAACGACGTGGATCGCAGACTCTTCGTGGAGGTGTTCGACGAGCCGTCGGCGCCGCCCGGGTCGATCCGGATCGTGGACCGTAACGGCTTCGCCCGGGACTTCGACGACCCCCTGATCGAGCGGCTCACCACCATGCACGCCGAGCTCAGGTCGGCGGTGCTCATGGTGCGCTACGTGCGCGGGGCGCTGAACCGGGTGAGCGCGGATGCGACGGCATTCGCGCACCGGGATGCGGAGGTGTTCGTCTCGTCGGCGGCGTTCCTACCGCCGGATGCCCCGGACTCCGCCGAGCGGCGCATCCTGGACGATTGGTCGGTCGTGGCCGAGGGGCTGACCGGCACCTACGGCAACTTCAGTCTTAGCGCGTACCCCGATGTGTTCGACTTGATGTACCCGCCGAAAACCGCTGAGCGGCTGCGGGCCGCGAAACGGCGCTACGACCCGGAGAACGTGCTGGCCCACAACCTCAACATCGTGCCCTGAGTCGGGCTGCGCAGCCACGCAGAGGTACGCGGGGCAGGCGCCGGTTCGCGGGTGGCGCGCCACGGGCGCAGCGGCGCGTTGCCCGCGAATCGGGCTCCGCGCCGTTCCGGAGCGTGGGGATGCGCGTGCCGCGACCGGGCGTGCCGGGCTGGGGGCGCATCCGCTCGAAACGGGATGGGTTTAGGCTGGATGTGACCCCCGGTTTGATCTGACCGGTTGCGCTGGCCCGGATTTGGGCGGCAGGTCGGGGCTTTGCCCTCGTTTACTCCCCACCTCGTTTGAGCCACCGTTGGCCGCCGGCGCCTCTGCGCTGCGGTCGCCGCCCGGCCCGGGAGAGTGCCGCCGTGACTCTGCGGTCGCCTCCTGCCCGCCAGCGGATGCGCGGCTCCCCGCCCCAGATTGGCCCCATGAAGATTCGCTATCCCGCCATCGTCACCGCCGCAACGGCCGCGCTGCTCCTCACCGGTTGCGCGAGCGGTTCGCCCGCCGCCGCGCCCGCCCCGACAGCCTCGGCCGGCGGCGCCGGCGCGTACCCGGTGACCGTGCAGAACTGCGACACCTCGGTGACCCTCGAGGCTGCACCGGAACGGATCGTCACGATCAAGTCGACCACCACCGAGCTGTTGCTCGCGCTCGGCCTGGCCGACCGGATCGTGGGGTCAGCGTTCCTCGACGGCCCGCTGCCTGCATCCCTGGAGAAGGCCGGCGCCGACCTCAACGTGATCAGCGACTTCGTGCCCGGCCACGAAGCCGTGCTCGCGCTCACCCCCGACTTCGTCTACGGGGGCTGGGAGTCCAACTTCTCCGCCGACGGGGTGGGCGAGCGCACCGCGCTGGCCGGCCTGGGCATCGGCAGCTACGTCTCCCCCGCCGCCTGTAAGGGTGAGGCCATGCCGGACCCGCTCACCTTCGACACCGTCTTCGCCGAGATCGACGAGGCCGGCGCGCTGTTTGGGGTGCCGGATGCCGCCGCGGAGCTCGTCGCCGAACAGGAGGCAGAGCTGGCCGCGCTCACGCCCGCCGCCGGTGACACCACGGCGCTGTGGTACTCCAGCGGAACCGACACCCCTTACGTGGGCGCCGGCATCGGGTCGCCGCAGATGATCATGGACGCCGCCGGGCTCACCAACATCTTCGCCGACGTGCAGGACACCTGGACCTCGGCCGGCTGGGAGTCGGTGGTCGCCGCCAACCCGAGCGTGATCGTGCTCGTCGACGCGACCTGGAACACGGCGGACTCGAAAATCGCCAACCTCAAGGCCAATCCGGCCACTGCGGGGCTCGACGCGGTGCTGAACGACCGCTACATCGTGGTGCCGTTCGCCGCCACCGAGGCCGGTATCCGCAACGTCGAGGCCGCGGGGTCGATCATCGACCAGCTTTCTGAGCTCAACTCCAAGTAGGCCACATACCCGGCCGGGCATATAGTCGGGCCGTTCACACGAAGGACCAGTCATGACCGGCAGCACGAGGATGCAGGACCCCCGCATCACCGTGCCCCGGCCCGCCCCGGCCACACTGCGCCGGCCGGGCAGGTACCTGATCTGGCTGGTCACTGCGGTGATCGCGCTGCTGCTCGGCTGCGCGGTGGCCGTGACGATCGGCCCGGCCGACGTGAGCCTGGCCCAGGTGCTGGGCAGCGTCGGCACGCACCTCGGCCTGCCGATCGGTTCGCCGGTGCCGCCGCTGACGGATGCCATCGTCTGGCAGCTGCGGATGCCGCGCGTGCTCACCGCGGCCATGGTGGGCGCCGGCCTCGCGCTCAGCGGTGCGGTGATGCAGAGCGTCACCCGCAACCCGCTCGCCGACCCCTACCTGCTCGGGCTCTCCTCCGGAGCCTCGCTCGGCGCGGTCTGCGTGGTCATCCTCGGGGTGGGCTTCGCCCTGCCGGCCGCCGCGTTCGCCGGTGCCCTGATCGCCCTGTTCGCCACCCTCAACATCGCCAGGGTCGGCGGCAGCATCACTCCGGGCCGGGCCGTGCTGGCCGGCCTTGCGATCGCCCAGCTGGGCTCGGCGGGCACCTCGTTCATCATCTTCTGGGCGGCCAAGGGCGACTCCTATCGCGAAATCCTCAACTGGCTGCTCGGCTCCCTGGCCGGCAGCTCGTGGAGCAGCGTGCTCATCTCGTCGGTCGCCCTGGTCGTGGTGGGCACGGGCATCCTGCTCGCGGCCAGCCGGCTGGATGCGTTCGCCTTCGGCGACAACAGCGCCGCCTCGCTCGGCCTCAACGTGAATGCCACCCGGTGGGGATTCCTCGTTGCCGTCGCGCTGCTCACCGGCGCGATGGTGGCAGTGAGCGGGGCGATCGGCTTCGTCGGGCTGATCTTGCCGCACCTGGTGCGCGGGCTCAGCGGACCCGGGCACCGGCGGCTGCTGCCCCTGGTGGCCGTGGTCGGGGCGCTGTTCCTGGTGATCGCCGACACCCTCGCCCGCACCGTCTTCGACCCGCGGGAACTGCCGGTGGGCATTATCACGGCGTTCATCGGGGTGCCCGTGTTCATTCTGCTGATCAAGCGCAAGCGAAGCGCGGCCTGGGCATGAGCGCCGAGCGCGAGACAGCCCGAAGGGCCAAGGGTTCACGAGAGGACAGTTCAGGCCAGTCCCAGGACACCACACTGACCCCAACTGCCCTCTCGCCAAACTCCACCACGCGAGAGGACAGTTCAGGCCAGTCCCGACGCGGCTCACTGGCCCCAACTGTCATCTCGGCGGCTGCGGGCGACGCGGGCGCGGCGGGGGTCGTGCTCGACGGGGTCTCACTCAGCATCGAGGGCACCCGCATCCTGCAGGACATCTCGGCAACCCTGCCGGCCGGCTCCGTCACCGGGCTGCTCGGACCCAACGGCGCGGGCAAGTCCTCGCTGCTGCGCATCATCGCCGGCATCGACCGGGCGGATGCCGGCACCGTCACCCTCGATGGCGTCGTGGTGGGGCAGCTGCGCCGGCGGGAGGCCGCCCAGCGCATCGCCCTGCTCGAGCAGAATGTGGCCCCCAGCGTTGACCTGTCGGTGCGCGAGGTCGTGCTGCTCGGCCGCATCCCACACCGCAGCCGGCTGCTCGGCAGCTTCGGCGGCGACGACGACCTCGACGTGGTCACCGCGGCCCTGGCCATGGTGGGTGCCGCCGACCTGCTCGATCGGCGCTGGCACACCCTCAGCGGCGGCCAGCAGCAACGCGTGCAGATCGCCCGGGCGCTCGCCCAGCGACCCAGCCTGCTGCTGCTCGACGAACCCACCAACCACCTCGACGTGAGCGCGCAGCTCTCGCTGTTGCACCAGGTGCGCGGGCTCGGGCTCACCTCGGTGCTCGCCCTGCACGACCTCAACCTCGCCGCCGCCTACTGCGACCGCATCGTGCTGTTGCAGGGCGGCCGGCTGGCCGCGTTCGGCACGCCGGCCGAGGTGCTGCGGCCCGACGTCATCCGGCAGGTCTACGGCGTGGACTGCGACATCGTGCCGCATCCGCGCACTGGGCGCCCGGTGATCGTGTTCTCCGGCCCCGACGACCCGATGCCCGCACCTGCCGACCCGCGAGTTGCCACTTCCGGCCCCCTGGCTGCGCCACATAGGGCACCGACTGGCAACTCGCTAGTAGCTGACTCGCGAGTTGCCAGTTCCGGCCCCGTCGCGGCTCCGTACGGGGCACCAACTGGCAACTCACCGGCATCCGACCCGAACGAAGGAATCTCATGACCCGTGTCACAGTGCTCGCCGGCGGCGTGGGCGGGGCCCGGTTCACCCGCGGGCTGCTGCACCACCTGAACACGGATGCGCGCCTGCCGGGCGCACCGGACGTCACCGTGATCGTGAACACCGGCGACGACATGTGGCTCGATGGGCTGCGCATCTGCCCCGACCTCGACACCGTGATGTACACGCTGGGCGGCGGAATCAGCGAGGAACAGGGCTGGGGTCGCACCGACGAGTCCCGGCGCACCTCTGCGGAGATCGCCGCGTACGGCCGCGGCTGGTCATGGTTCACCCTGGGCGACCTCGACCTGGCCACCCACATCGTGCGCACCGACCTGCTGCGAAGCGGCGAGACCCTCAGCGCGGCCACCGAGTTCCTCAGCCGCCGCTGGCAACCCGGTGCGACGCTACTGCCGATGAGCGACCAGTTCGTGGAGACGAACGTGCGCCTGGCCGCCGACGCCGACGAACACACAGCCGGCGACCTGATCCATTTCGAGGAGTGGTGGGTGCGCTACCGAGCCTCGGTGCCGGCCGCCGAGTTCGTGCAGGTGGGGTTGGCCGACGCGGTCGCCGCTCCCGGGGTGATCGACGCCATCCTGAACGCCGACCTGGTGATCCTGCCGCCGTCGAACCCCGTGGTCTCGGTGGGCACCATCCTGGCGATCCCGGGCATCCGTGAGGCACTGCGCACCACCACGGCCCGGGTGATCGGCGTCTCGCCGATCATCGCCGGCGCCGCCGTGCGCGGAATGGCCGACGCCTGCCTGGCCACGATCGGCGTGGAGACCTCGGCGCTGGCCGTCGGCCTGCACTACGGTTCCCGCCGTGACGGCGGGCTGCTCGACGGCTGGCTGGTCGACGAGACGGATGCGCAGGCCGTGCCCAAGCTGGAGGCCGCCGGCATCCGCGCCCGCGCCGTGCCGCTCTGGATGTCCGACGTGCCCGCCACCGCACGCATCTTCGCCGAGGCGGTGTGCGTGGCCGCGCTGCCCCCGATCGAGCTGCTGCAGGCCGCGGAGCCCGAGGAAGAACCGGCCGAACTGCCGATCGCTGAATTCGCGTTCCCCGGCCAGCTCCGCGACAAGCTGGTGGGCGCGATCCTGGCCGGTACGAAAACCTCGACCACCTCCACCCTGGTGGAGTACTCGGTCGAAGACGAGCCGCTGCCGGCGGTGGGCAGCCGTCAGATCGTGATCGATTCGCTGGAGCGCCCGGTGGCGATCATCGAGACCACCGGCGTGCGAGTGGTTCGCCTGGCCGACGTCGACCTCGACCATGCCCGCGACGAGGGCGAGGGCTACACCTCCGTGGCCGAATGGCGGGCCGGCCACGAAGCGTTCTGGCACAGCGACGACATGCGCGCCTACATCGGCAACTCCGATTTCACCGTGACCGATGACACCCCGGTGGTTCTCGAACGGATGCGCGTGGTCGCGCTGCTGCACCCCTGACGCAGACGATGCGCCTGCCGAGTCCAGCGGGATGGTGCAGACCGGCCTACTATCGCCGGCAAGCATCCCGTTGACCGGAAGGTAGTACCGCCATGGACACAGCGACAGTGGTCTGGATCATCGTGGGCGTTGTCGTCGTACTCGCAATCATCGGCGTGATCGTCTACGTCGCCGGCCGGGAACGCCGCGAGAAGAAACGCCGCGACGATCAGCAGCGGGCGCAGGAGCTGCGCCGTGACGCCGAAGCCCGCGCGCTCGACGCCCGGGAGAACGAGGCCGAGGCCACCCGGGCGCAGGCGGATGCGCAGCAGGCCCAGGTGGATGCCGACCGGCTGCGGCAGGAAGCCGACCAGCGCCAATCCCAGGCGCAGGAGCTGCGCGCCTCCTCCGCTGAGCAAAGCCGTCAGGCCGACGTGCTCGATCCCACCGTGGACACCCGGCGCGGCCGGCACGGCGGCGGCACGGCCGCCCCGCGCTCCGCTGCGAGCTCTGGCGGCGCCCACGCTGCCGACGCGCGCACCACCGACCAGGACCCGCGGCGCGGCAACGACGACCGCGCCTGACCGCGCCGTGCACCGGCGGTGCGCGAGTCCCAGTGCTGCTCAGTCTCAGTACAGTGAGGGACACATCCGTCCCACAGTGAAGTGAGCAGACAGCGAAGTGAGCAGAGTGCACGCATCCCGAGTCACGGTTCCGCCGACGACGTCCGTCGTTCCCTTCCTGCCGATTCTCGTCGTCAGCGTCATCCACCTGGGCGCCATTCTGCTGGGGCAGAACGACATCGTGGCGTGGACCAAGCCGCTGCTCATGCCGGCCCTGGCGATCGGACTGATCTGGGCCGCGCCGCAGCGCCGATCGCCGGCCGTTCTGCTGGGAGCGCTCGCCCTGTTCCTGTCCTGGGTGGGAGACGTCACCCTGCGGTGGTTCGTCGTCGGGCTGATCTTCTTCCTGCTGGCCCACATCGTCTACCTCGTGCTCTTCGTGAGCAGGCTCACGGCACGCCGAATGCCCTGGTGGGCCGTCGCCTACCTGGTCTGGCTCGGTGTGCTGCTCGTGATGCTGGCTCCGCACACCGGCTCGCTGCTGATCCCGGTGATCGCCTACGGCGTCGTGCTCTCCGCGATGGCGGCGTTCGCGTCCCGGTGCAACCGCTGGGTCGCGGTCGGCGGGGCGCTCTTCGTCGTCTCCGATTCGATCCTGGCCATCGACAGGTTCCTGCCCAACGCCGGTATCCCGTTGGCGGACGCCGTGATCATGGTGACCTATCTCGCGGCGCAGACGCTCATCGTGTGGGGATTGCTGCAGCACGAGCGGGCCCGAGTGGCTCTGGGGCCATCGTCGGCGTGATCTCAGCCCGGTTGGCAGCTCGCCAGCCCGTGCCTCTGTCGCGGCAGCATTCAAGTCTCCTTCGCCGGGCCGAATGGCCCTGTTCCATCGCGTGTGAGGATGCTTAGCCTCTAAGTCGGGGTGTTCGCCCCTTCCCATTGCCGGGAGGAATCAAGGCCGGCATCCGCCCGGCGGGAACGAGGATCAGGTGCCAACCAGGGTGTGTGCGGAAGACGAGCTGGAGCTCGGCGAAGCATTCAAGGTCATCATCGACGGCGTGCCCGTTGCCCTGGTAAAGGACAGCGCCGGCAACTGCTTCGCGCTCGGCGACACCTGTTCGCACGGTGACATCTCGTTGTCTGAGGGCTTCGTCGAGGGCGATGAGATCGAGTGCTGGGCGCACGGCGGCAAGTTCGAGCTCGCCACCGGTGCCCCGCGCGCGCTGCCCGTGAGTGATCCGGTGCCGGTTTACCCGCTCACGATCGTGGATGGCGATGTCTATGTAGACGTGACGTCCCGGGTGGACGTGGCTGCCTACCTCGCCAGCGCCTGAGCGCCGGGGCCGCTCGAGAGGGTTGAGGGCAGCTCAACCAGGCACAGGCACGGCCGCTGACGCCGCCCATCGGGGCGGGGTCAGCCGCCGATGTAGGACATCTCGATCTTCTTGCGGCCGGAGGACCGCACGGCGCCGGTCTGGGCGCTGCGCAGCTGCGAGGCACGATCCGTGCGCTGGCGCCAGATGGAGCCCATCGCGGCCGAGAGCTGCTCGTCGGTGCTGCCGTCGCGCAGCAGCGCACGCAGGTCGTGGCCCTCGCTGGCGAACAGGCAGGTGAAGAGCTTGCCGTCGGTGGAGACCCGCGCGCGGGAGCAGGTGTGGCAGAACGACTGGGTGACGCTGGAGATGAGGCCGATCTCGCCGCCGCCGTCGACGTAGCGCCAGCGCCTTGAGGTCTCGCCGGTGTAGTTGGGGGCCACCTCTTCGAGCGGCAGTTCGGCGTGGATGCGATCGCGCACCTCGCTGGACGGCAGCACCGCGGCCATGTCCCAGCCGTTGCTCGTGCCCACGTCCATGAACTCGATGAACCGGAGGATGTAGGGGGTGCCCTTGAAGTGCCGGGCCATGTTGACGATGTCGTGGTCGTTCTGCCCGCGCTTGACCACCATGTTGATCTTGATCGGGCCGAGGCCCACGGCGTGGGCGGCGTCGAGGCCGGCGAGCACCCGGCCGACCGGGAAGTTCACGTCGTTCATGGTGCGGAAGGTGGCGTCGTCGAGGGAGTCGAGGGACACCGTGACCCGCTTGAGTCCGGCGTCCTTGAGCGCCTGCGCCTTCATCGCCAGCGCTGACCCGTTGGTGGTGAGGGCGATATCGACCGGCCGGCCGGCCGGGGTGCGCAGCTCGGCGAGCATCGCGATGAGTTCTTCCAGGCCCTTTCGCAGCAACGGCTCGCCGCCGGTGAGGCGGATCTTCTCCACCCCGTGCGCCACCGAGATGCGGGCCAGCCGGGTCATCTCCTCGAAGGAGAGCATCTCGTCCCGCGGCATGAAGGCGAAGTCCTTGCCGAAGACCTCCTTGGGCATGCAGTACACGCAGCGGAAGTTGCACCGGTCGGTGACCGAGAGTCGCAAGTCGTGCAGCGGACGATCGAGGGTGTCGACGAGTGGCGCAGCCGGTGTGGAAGCAGGGGACCCCGGCGTTGTCGCCCCAGCGGGCGCGACAACGTGCGCTGAGAGGGGTGCGCCGGACATGTATCGACCCTAACCCCGAACGGTTACGGTTTGATTGCGGATGCGTGAGGAGCAGTGTCGGCACCCGAAACTCACTCCCGCCGCCCGGTGATTCTGCCCGGCGGAGCCGTTGCGCGATCGCATCCCCTGAGCCCAAAAAGAGTTATCAACAAGTTGATTTTTGCTCACACAAAGCTTCGATACCGGGCTAGATTCGGGGTATGACAATCCAGACGATTATCGAAGACACGTTCGGCGGGGAGGACCTTCCCGTCGGCGCCGTGTTCGATGCCGTCAGGCCGGATGATGCGGGCACGGATTCTTCTGGTAAGACCGGCATTGCCCGTGGCCCGCTGGTGGAGGCTGCGGCCTCGGTGGCCCGGCTCGGCCGGTGCAGCACGGATTACGACCGCCTGTCAGACGCCGATGCCTTGGCCGGGCAGAAGACGCTCGCGCGGTTGCGGCACGAGCTGGACACCTGCAAGGCCTGGATGGCGAAGACCCTCGCGCAGCGTTCCCGCTGGGAGCTGGGCCAGGACGGCCTGGCCAAGAAGCACGGCTATCTCTCCCCCGAAGACCTGATCCAGAATCTCACCGGTGGCACCAAGGCCGACACCCGCAAACTCGTCGAGGTGGGCCGGATGCTGGCCGAAACCGAAGCGGCCAGCGCTCTACAGGCCGCAGCCGAAGCCGAAGCAGAGGCCGAGGCTGCCCGCAGGTTGCTCGACCAGGCTGACCCGGGCAGCGACGGCCGGGTGGACCTCGACCCGGACGGCACTGACCCGGACGGCACTGGCACCGACAATTTCAGTACTCCGTCGCTTCCACCGGTGCCGGCGCCCTGGCACGCGCCGATCGCTCGCGCCTTGAGCGACGGCACCCTGTCCATCGACGCGGCCCACGCCCTGCGCAAAGGGCTGGGCGACATCGACACCGTCGTCACCGGCCCGGTCCTCACCGAGGCCCTGGACCGGTTGCTCGCCGATGCCCCGACGATGAACGCGGACCAGCTCCTCAAAGCCGCCCGGCAGGCACGGGACAGCCTCGACGAAGCCGGCATCCGGGTGCGCGAACAGAAAGCCTGGGACGACCGCTACCTGCGCATCTGGACCCTCGACACCGGCCAAGTCCGGGTGGACGGCCTCTTCCCGCCCGAGCAGGGCGAGTTCATCAAATCCACCTTCGACAGCCTCACCAGCCCCCGCCGCGGCGGCGTGCGCTTCGTCGACACCGACCGCGCCGCCTGGGCACGCCGCGTGCAAGACGACCCCCGCACCACCACCCAGATCACCTGCGACGGCTTCATCGACCTCCTCCGCGCCGGCACCACCATCAACCCGAACGAGATGCTCGGCGGCCGCCGCCCCACCGTACAGATCCTCACCACCGTCACCCCCACGGCCCCCGACCGGCCCGTCACCGCCGATGACATCCTGATCAACCCGCCCGGGCAGGCCGGCCAGGTCGGCCACGGCTCCATCGAAGGCAACACCTCCCCGGTCTCTGCCGAAACCATCGAACGCCTGATCTGCGACTCCGGCACCGTCGACATCCGCTTCGACGACCACAACCGGCCCCTCGACGTCGGACACGAACAACGCCTCTTCAACCGCGCCCAACGCCGAGCCCTCGCCGCCCGCGACGGCGGTTGCACCTGGCCCGGCTGCGACCGGCCACCCTCCTTCACCGAAGCACACCACATCGAACACTGGCAACGCGACAACGGCCGAACCGACATCAACCACGGCATCCTGCTCTGCCGCACCCACCACCTGTTACTGCACAACCAACGCTGGCAGATCTTCGAAAACCAAGGCCGCTACTGGCTACGCCCACCCGCCACGATCGACCCCGGCCAAACCCTCATCGAGATGACCGGCCGGGCGCAGGGTCTGCTGCCCAAGCCCTTAGCACCACCGAACTCCTGAAACGACCGATCCCGTGATCGGGGCGGGGTCGTCGTCGGGGTGGTTGCGCGCTAGGGTCTGCGCGTGACAACGGATGACCACGACTGCTGCACACCGAATCGTGAGGTGAGCGGTGCCGCGTCAGTTCCCCGAGCTGATGTCCCCACGACCGAGCACGCTGGCGGACACTCTGGCGGGCACACGCTGGAACAGGCCGAGGTTCCGGCCCAGCAGTTCCAGATGGGCGACGCCGATGGCGCTGGCAATCCCGGGGACGGCGAGACACCCGTGCACGCAGTGTCGCTGGATGCCTTCTCGATGGACGTGACGACCGTGACCAACGCCGACTTCGCCACGTTCGTCGGCGATACGGGGTACCGCACCGAGTCCGAGAGGTTCGGCTACTCGGCAGTGTTCCACCTGGCGCTCAAGGCCGAACTCGACGATATTCTCGGCCAACCGCCGCAGACGCCCTGGTGGCTCGGGGTGCGGGGCGCCAACTGGGCGCATCCGGCGGGTCCGCAGTCGTCGCTCGACGGTCTGGAGCAGCATCCGGTGGTGCAGGTGAGCTGGAACGACGCCCAGGCCTACTGCGCCTGGGCCGGCCGGAGGCTGCCCACCGAGGCCGAATGGGAATGCGCCGCGCGCGGCGGGCTGACCGGACGGCGTTACCCGTGGGGTGACGAGTGGGAAGAGGGCCGACGATGCAACATCTGGCAGGGCCGGTTTCCCGCGGTGAACACGCTGGCCGACGGCTGGCTCACCACAGCGCCGGTACGGGAGTTCACTCCCAACGGCTACGGGCTCTGGCAGAGCGTGGGCAACGTCTGGGAGTGGTGCGCCGACTGGTGGGCCGAGGACTACTACGCCAGCTCCCCCGGCCAGAATCCAGCCGGACCGGCCATGGGCGGCCAACGGGTGATGCGCGGCGGCTCGTACCTCTGCCACGACTCCTATTGCAACCGGTATCGCAACTCCGCTCGGGCCTCGAACACCGCCGACTCCGCCGCCGGCAACGTGGGCTTCCGCACCGTCGCCCTCACCTGACCTCGCCTCCCCGTCCCCTCGGCCCCTGCGGTTCGGTGTGCCTTGAAGCGGGGCAGGGGCGGTTATACAGTCGCTCAGGTCAGCGCCTGCTGGCGCAGGGCCCTTCGTGGGGCGGCCCCAATTCACCATGAAACGGAGTACCCCATGCCCGCACCGTTCACAGGCAGTATCAACGTCGACATCCGCGACTCTGAGCCGGATTGGGCGCCGTTCGAACCGCCCAAAGCCAAGGCCGGGTCACCCAACGTGGTCTACATCGTGCTCGATGATGTGGGGTTCTCCGCGATGTCGAGCTACGGCGGGCCGATCCAGACGCCCAACATCGACCGGGTGGCGGATGCCGGGGTGCGGTACACCCAATGGCACACGACTGCGCTCTGCTCACCCACTCGCTCATGTCTGCTCACCGGGCGCAACCACACCCGCAACAGCATGGCCTGCATCACCGAGGCCGCAATCGGGTTCCCCAACGCGAGCGGCACCATCCCGCCGGAGAACGGCATGCTGTCGGAGATCCTCGGCGAGCTGGGTTGGAACACCTACATGGTGGGCAAGTGGCACCTCTGCCCCGATGACGAGATGAACGTGGCGTCCACCCGGCGCAACTGGCCCAGCGGCCGTGGCTTCGAGCGCTGGTACGGCTTTCTCGGCGCAGAGACCAACCAGTGGTACCCCGACCTGGTGCACGACAACCACCCGGTGGACCAGCCCGAATTGCCCGAAAACGGCTACCACTTCTCGGTGGACATCACCGACAAGGCCATCGAGTTCATCAAGGACGCCAAGGTGATCGCACCCGAGAAGCCGTTCTTCCTCTATTACGCGCCCGGTGCCGCACACGCCCCGCACCACGCGCCCAAGGAGTGGGCCGACAAGTACAAGGGCCAGTTCGATCAGGGCTACGAGGCCATTCGCGAGGAAACCCTCGCCAGGCAGAAGACGCTGGGCATCGTGCCGGCCGACACCGAACTGCCGCCGATGAACCCGCTGGGCACACCGGACACCCGCTCGGGCCCGGACGGCCAGCCGTTCCCGCTGATGGACATGACCCGCCCGTGGGACTCCCTGACCGCCGACGAACAGCACCTGTTCAGCCGCATGGCCGAGGTCTACGCCGGGTTCCTCTCCCACGCCGACCACCAGATCGGCCGACTGCTGGACTACCTCGACGAACTCGGCGAACGCGACAACACCATGGTGATCGTGGTGTCCGACAACGGCGCCAGCGGAGAGGGCGGCCCGAACGGGTCGGTCAATGAAATGAAATTCGTGAATGGCGTGCCAGACGAGATGGCCGACAACCTCCGCATGCTCGACGAGCTCGGCGGCCCCGCCACCTACAACCATTATCCGAACGGCTGGGCGATGGCGTTCAACACCCCATTCAAGATGTGGAAGCGCTACGAGTTCAACGGCGGCACCTGCGACCCGTGCATCATGTCGTGGCCGGCCGGGATACCCGCGCGCGGTGAACTACGCGGGCAGTACCACCACGCCGTCGACATCGTGCCGACCATCCTCGACGTGCTCGGGGTCGAACCGCCCGAGCGCATCAAGGGCCACGTGCAGAGCCGCTTCGACGGGGTGAGCATGCGGTACGGCTTCACGGATGCCGAGGCGCCGACCACCCGCCGCACCCAGTTCTACTCGATGCTGGGTTCCCGGGCGATCTGGCACGACGGCTGGAAGGCCATTACCACCCACCCCACCCTCAGCGGCTGGAGCCACTTCAACGACGACGAGTGGGAGCTGTACCACACCGATGTGGACCGGGGCGAGCTGCACAACCTGGCGGCCGAGCATCCCGACAAGGTCCGCGAGCTCGTCAACCTGTGGTTCGCCGAGGCCGGCGCCAATCAAGCGTTCCCGCTCGACGACAGGTCGGCGTTCGAGATCTTCGTCACCCCGCGGCCGGTGCTCTCCCCGCCCCGTAGCCGGTATGTCTACTACCCGCACACCTCGGAGGTGCCGGAATCGCAGGCGGTGAACACCCGTAACCGGTCATTCGTGATCGGCGCGCTGGTGGACATGCCCACGGCGGGTGCCGAAGGGGTGCTCTTCGCCCAAGGCTCCCGGTTCGGCGGGCACGCGCTCTACGTGCAGGACAACCGGCTGCACTACGTGAACAACTTCGTGGGGCTGATGGAGCAGAAGATCGACGCGGACACCGACCTGCCGCAGGGCGAGAACCTGCTGCTCTCGGCCTCGTTCGAGAAGGACGGCGAGGATCCCCCGCACGTCTCCACCGGCATCCTGACGCTCTACTACGGTGACAAGGCGGTGGGCTCGGCTCGGATCAAGACCCAGCCGGGCAAGTTCTCGATCGCCGGCGAGGGCCTGAACGTGGGCCGCGACGGCGGTGAGGCCGTGACCGGGTACAGCGGCACCGCGCCCTGGCCATTCACCGGGGGCACCATCCGGCGGGTGGCAGTGGACGTGAGCGGCGAGCCGTACGTGGACCTCGAACGCGAAGCCCAGGCGATGCTGATGCGGGAATAGGTGCTGGTCGGAGCTGATATTCAGCGGGGCCGAGAAGGCGAAAGGTGCCAGTGCAGGGCCTAAAGCCTCTCGGCCCCGCTCGCGGTCACAGGTACGGTGGATGAGCTGCGGCGTCTCTCATCGGGCGCGCACGCACTCCATGGTCGGCGGGCCACACGCCGCCGGCGACGTCCTGGAAGGACTCCTCACCATGCCCGCAACTCCGACCGGCAGCACAATCGCACCACCCACAGTGCTGATCCTGGCCATCACCGCCTGCCCCACCGGCATCGCCCACACCTACATGGCCGCCGAGAAACTCGACGCCGCCGCCACCGCACTCGGCTACCAGATCAAGGTGGAGACCCACGGCTCGGTCGGCGTCGAAGGCACCTTCAGCCAGGCCGACATCGAGCGCGCCGACGCCATCGTGATCGCCGCCGACACCCAGATCGACCTCGCCCGGTTCGGCGGCAAACGCATCGTCTCCACCCGGGTGGCCGACGGCATCCACCGCCCCGCCGAACTCATCGCCGAGGCCCTCGCGGCCTCCCCCACCGGCACGGCCGCTGCAACCGAGGATGCCCCGACCAACGCCGGCAAGCGCGACATCGGCGGCTTCATCTACCGGGCGCTGATGAACGGCGTCTCCTACATGATCCCGTTCGTGGTGGTCGGTGGGCTGCTCATCGCGATCTCCCTGTCGGTCGGCGGCGAAGCCACCCCGCAGGGCCTGGTCATTCCTGAGGGCAGCTTCTGGCTCACCATCAACCAGATCGGCGTGCTGGGTTTCACCCTGATGGTGCCGATCCTCTCCGGCTTCATCGCCTACGCGATCGCCGACCGACCCGGACTCGCCCCGGGCATGATCTGCGGCTGGATCGCCACCACCGGCGCGTTCTACAACTCCGAATCGGGCGCCGGCTTCATCGGCGGCATCGTCACCGGCTTCCTGGTGGGCTTCGTGGCCCTGGGGATCAAGAAGATCCCGGTGCACCGCTTCATCAAGCCGATCATGCCGATCCTCGTGATCCCCGTGATCACCACCCTCGTGGTCGGTGGCCTGTTCGTGCTCGCCCTCGGCCAGCCGATCTCCTGGGTCTTCTCCTCGATGACCGACTTCCTCTCCAGCCTCGACGGCGGCAGCGTCGTCGTGCTCGGCCTGATCCTCGGCGCCATGGTCGCCTTCGACATGGGCGGTCCGGTCAACAAGACTGCGTTCCTGTTCGGCAGCGCCCTGATCGCCTCCGGCAACCCCGGCCCGATGGGCATGGTCGCCGCGGCTATCGCTGTGCCGCCGCTGGGCATGGGCCTGGCCACGGTCATCCGTCGCCGCTTTTTCACCCCGGTGGAACGCGAGGCCGGTATCGCCGCGCTGTTCATGGGCTTCTTCGGCATCACCGAAGGCGCCATCCCGCTGGCCGCCGCCCGCCCGTTGCAGGTCATTCCGGCCAACGTGCTCGGTGGCGCTGTCGCCGGTGCCATCGCCGCAATCGCCGGTGTGACCAACGCCGTTCCGCACGGCGGCCCGATCGTGGCCGTGTTCGGTGCCGTCAGCGGCGTGCCGATGTACTTCGTCGCGATTCTCGCCGGCGTGCTCGTCACCGCCCTGGTCTCGGTGCTGCTGATCGGCATCTCGGTGCGCAAGACGGCAACGGATGCGCCTACCGCCGCCGAGCCTGCGGCCGAGGCAGCCCCGGCCGCAAGGATTCCGGCCGAGGCGATCCCGGCTGCGGCACCGCCCGTCTCCGTGGCCCCGGTGGCACAGGCGGCCACAGCATCGGCCCTGCCGAAGCCGAAGACCGTGCTCGACTACATCAACGAACGCACCATCGTGCTCGACATCGAGGAGACCGACCGGGATGCCGTGATCCGCCGCCTGGCCGGCCTGATGAAGGCCACCGGCATCGTGGTCGACGAGGACGCCGTCGTACAGGCCGCGCTCGATCGTGAACTGATCAGCACGACCGGCATCGGCGAGGGCATCGCCATTCCGCACGCGAAGTCCGACGGCGCCACCGCCCCGATCCTCGCCTTTGCACGCAGCGCCGTCGGGGTGGACTGGAACTCACTCGATGAGAAACCAGCCCACCTGATCTTCATGATCGCCGTGCCCGAGGCGGCCGCCGGCACCGAGCACCTCAAGGTGCTCGCCCAGCTCAGCCGCAGCCTGATGAAGCCGTCGTTCCGGGCCTCCATCGAGATGGCGGCCACCCCGGCCGACGTGCTCGCGGCGCTGGCGTCCTCGGTGCGCCCCGCGGCTCCCGCCCCGCTGTAGCCGGCAGCGCTAGCCGACGGTGGGCCGCACGGCCTCCGCCGACGTCTCGCGGAAGTAGTACCCGGCCTCCAGATCCTCGATCAGGGTCGGGTGCGTCGGCGTCCAGCCGAATCGTTCCCGGGTGAGGGTGCTCGAGGCCGCGATGTCGCGGCTGAAGAAGGCACCGATCCAGCCGAAGTGGCCGAAGGCGTCGTCGGGTGCCACCGAGACGACCGGCAGGCCGAGGTGCCGGCCGATGACTTCCGCGATCTCCCGTGCCTCGATACCTTCCTCGCCGACGGCATGCACCACGGTGCCGGCCGGCGCCGTCTCCAGCGCCAGCCGCACCAGGAGGGCCGCGTCGAGCCGGTGCACGGCGGGCCACCGATTGGCCCCGTCGCCCACGTAGCCCGATACTCCCGTAGCCCGGGCAGCGCCGACGATGGCGGACATGAAGCCGTGGTCGCCCTCGCCGTGCACCGTCGGGGCGAATCGCAGGCTCACCGCGCGCACGCCACGGTCGGCGTATTCGAGGGCGAGATTCTCGCTTCCACCGCGCGGAGCATCCGGGCCGCTCAGCCCGAAGAGGTCCGACTCCGTTGCCAACCGGCCCTGAACGATGCCCGCCATGCCCGAGGCGAGCAGGAACGGCCGATCGGATCCGGCCAGGGTTCCGGCCAGCGTCTCGACGGCGGCCCGCTCCGTGCGGCCGGCTCCGGCATAGTCGGAGAAGTCGTGGTTGAAGGCGAGGTGGATGACGCCGTCGGAGCCGTCGGCGCCGGCGCGGAGGCTGTCCAGGTCGTCGAGGCTGCCGCGATGCGCCTGAGCGCCCGCGGCAGCGATGGCCGCGGCCGACGCGTCGGAGCGTGCCAGGCCCACGACCTCGTGGCCGGCCGAAAGAAGTTCGGGCACGACGGCGGAGCCGATCCAACCGGATGCACCGGTGACAAATACGCGCATGAGAGTGATCTCCTTCTGGCCCGGTGTGCGCCGAACCCTTGATGTCAGTTGCCGCCATGACGGTAGCACACCTATGTCAGTGACCGACATCACTAGACTGAACCCGTGGGACGATGGAAACCGGATGCGCGCGGGCGCCTAACCTTGGGTGCGCTCGAGCTCTTCGCCGAGCGCGGTTACGAGCAGACGACCGCCGCCGAGATCGCGGAACGGGCCGGCGTGACCGAACGCACCTTCTTCCGCCATTTTCCCGACAAGCGCGAGGTGCTCTTCATGGGCGCAAAACACCTGCAAGACCGGGTGGTTGCCGCGATCACGGCAGCCCCAGCCTCGATGCCGCCGATCGACGTGGTGGGAGTCGCCATGGAGAGCGCGGCGGAGCTTCTCGAGGAGGATCGCGACTATGCCCGGCAGCGTTGGGCAGTCATCGCCGCCACCCCGAGCCTACGAGAGCGCGAGCTGCTCAAGATGGCGTCCCTGAGCGCCGCGTGCGCCGAGGCCCTTCGCGCCCGCGGCGTCGCCGAGTTGCCCGCCGGCCTGGCTGCCGAGACCGGGGTCACGATCTTCAAGCTGAGCTTCGAACGCTGGGTCAGCGACGAGCCCTCCGGAACCTTCACCGAGTGCATCCGTGATGCCCTCGCCCAGCTCAAGGGCATGACCGCCGGCGCCTGAACCACCGCCGGTCGGCGCCGACTCTCAGCCGGGTGAAGACCCGCTCAGCGGCTCGCCGGCGGGGCCGCGCTGGCCCGCACCACGAGGGTGGGGCCTTCGCTGGAGAGCACCGGCTGCTCGTCGCCGGTGATCTGCTGCAGCAGCAGGCTGAATGCCCGGCGGCCGAGGTCGACGAAGTCCTGCGACACCGTGGTGATGCCCGGGCGCCAGATATGGGACAGCGGATGGTCATCGAAGCCGACCACGCTCACGTCGTCGGGCACGGAGCGGCCGGCCTCGGCCAGGCCGGAGATCACGCCCATGGCGATCTCGTCGTTGCCGCAGAACACCGCGGTGACATCATCCCGGCCGGCCAGGTCGTGCCCGATCGCCACACCGGAGTCGGCATCCCAGGTCGCCGCGATGATGGCGGGCACGGGAGCGCCGGCCGCTTGCAGGGCGTTCCGCCAGCCGGTGGTGCGGCCGTCTTCGGCTCGCGACGGTGGAACGGTCACGTGGTGCACGGTGCGATGGCCGAGCCCGAGCAGGAACCGGGTGATCTCGTCACCGCCGGCCACCTCGTCGAGCACGGCCTGGGAGACCTGGTCGTCGAGCTCGCCGGAGACCGCCACCACGGGTACATCCCGCGGCAATGCGCCGACGGCCTTCACGCCGGCCGGGTCGAACTTGAGCACGACCACGCCGGCGAGGGGCTGGCTGAGCACCAGCGAGACCGCACGTTCGATCTCGTCGGGTTCGTCGCCGTCGACCAACGAGATGATCACGAAGTATCCGGCCGCTCGCGCGGCCAGTTCGATGCCCTGGATCGTCGACGAGTAGCCGTAGATCGTGGTGTCAGAGGTCATCACCGCGATGGTGGTCTGCTTGCCGCTGACCAGGGCCCGTGCGGCACCGTTCGGCCGGTAGCCGAGCTCTTCGATCGCGTCGAGCACGCGCTGCCGCCGCACGGCACTCACCTTGGCGGCGCCGGTGAGCACCCGCGACACCGTGGGCACCGACACACCGGCCGCCGTCGCCACATCATTGATGCTGGCGGGCTTGGCGAACGTGCGGGTCATGGTGCGACGATACTGCTTTTGCTCGCCCGCCGACGCGTCGGCGGGCAGATCGGTCATTGGCGGCCCGTCGGCACCACGAGCGGGTCCAGCCGAACTGCCACGACCCGGGGACCGGGTCCGTTCGTCGCCTCGAGCCGCAGCGGTCCGGAGGCATCGGTGACGTCGAACCGCACGGTGAGGGGCTGGTAATTCAGCCAGTGGTAGTTGTGCCGGAGGGTCACGACGGTGGACGCATCAGTCCCGCGCCGTACCGCCAGCCGGCGATTGATCACGTCGGCGTTGTACATGTGACCGGTGGCCTTGTCCGCATTGCTGTATTCCAGCGTCAGCATATAGCGGCCGGGGGTGAGCTCCGGCAGGTCGACGACCGCCGCCCCGGTGGCCGCGCCACCCTCTTCGGCGAAGCCGTCGAGGAAGGCGACGTTGGCACCGGTCTCGAGCCGCACCGATCCGGTCACGGTGAACTGCTCGGCGATCCCCCGGTGGGTCACCGCCGGCTCGACGGTCTCGGTCAGGCTCAGGCTGTGCACCAGGGCGGATGCCCCGGCCGCACGCACGGTGACCATCGAGACGCCGGCGGCCAGGTACACCCCGGCGCCGGAGCCGCCCACGTCGGCGCCGTCGACCAGCACCGAGACCGGGCTGCCGATGCCGGCTTCGGCATCCGTGGCGACGGTGAGCGTGTAGCGCCCGGCGACCGGCACGGCCACGAAGAAGATGAGTTCGTCGTCGCCGGTGAGGCGCACGCTGCCCGGCCCATGCACGGCCGCGGTGTGTTCGATTGTGCCGCCGGTGCGCCAGGCGAAGACGGCGTCGAAGCGGCGGGCCTGGTCGTCGATGCGGCTGAGGGTGAGGCGGTCGACCGCCACCTCGTCGCCGATAGTGCCGGTGATAGTCGCGGTGTGCGCACCGGCGGTGAGGCCGACGGGCAGGTCATGGCGGCCGGCGTAGGTCGTGAACAGGGTGGCGGCCAGGCGCACCTCGACCGGGTCGGCGTCGTCGATCGCGAGGAGAATCGTGGCCGGCGCGGTGTCGGTGCCGTAGGTGATGCCGAGCAGGTAGTCGCCGTCGGCGGGTACCGACACCGGGAAGCTCACCCGGCTGTCGGCATCCGGTGTCGAGGCCAGCACCACGTTCTGGCGGCCGGATCCGGTGTAGTGCTGAGGGTCGTCGCCATGGCGCACCCAGCTCACCGCGGTGGCCGTGGCGAGGTCGGAGTCGATGGAGGCGCTCCAGGGACTGGGGGCTGCGGCTGCGCCGCCGCCGTCGGGGGTGACGACGACGAGATAGGCCGAGTGCGGGTCGGCGCCGGGCACCGACACCGTCAGCGTCAGCGTGCCATCCCGCACGGTGGCGGGCTCGTCGCGCACCAGGGTGGGGGCGATCACGTCGCCCTCATAACCCGACCAGGTGACCGAGCTCAGCCGCACCCGCACCGCGCCCGACAGACTCAGGCCGGTGAGGTTCACGGCGATGCCGGCGTCGGTGCCGCCCAGCAGCACTGTCAGGGACGACGCTGAGTCATCCCAGGCCGCCAGTGCGCGCAGCGAGTCCCGTACGTCCGGGTGCGGAACGACCACCGGCACGGTGTGCCCGCGCAGGCTCGCGTACCAGTGCAGCAGCCACCAGCCACCGTTGGCCTGGCCGCTGTTGACGGCGTGGTCGTCGAGGTTGCCGGCGAGGGTCCAGTAGGCCAGGTCGGCATCGACCTTGCTGGTTTCGAACAGGTCGATCCACTGCACCAGTTGGGCGGGGTTCGACATGTCGCGGCGGTTGCCGTACTCGTCGATGTTGATCGGCAACGGGCCGAAGCCGAGCTCGGCCTCCAGCTCGCGGTAGTGCCGGTAGTGCGCCGGGTAGACCTCGAGCGAGGAGGGCTGCAGTTCGTGCCAGCTCATGATCTGCGGCACCACGTCGTTGGCCACGCAATAGGCGAAGAAGTCGCGCACCCGCTCCGGGTAGTAGTGCGATTCGTTCGGTCCGACGATACGAGCGGCCGGGTCGACGGCGCGAATGGTGCGGTACATCGTGGCCCAGTCGGCCAGGAACCTGTCGCGGCCGGCGGCCGACCAGTCGGTGTACCAGATCCAGTCGCCCTCGTTGAAGGGCACCCAGACGAACTGGTGCGCATCCGGCCGGGCGGCGACCTCGGCCACCATGGTGCGGGCCAGCTCGCAGAAGGCCTCGATGCCGACCTCTTCGTAGGGCCACTCCGCGAGCACGTCCTGCATGTAGACGACCATCTCCGAGCCCCCCGCGGCGAAGTAGCCGTCGGCCTGGGCGAGCGCGTCGCCGCCGGGGTGTTGGCGGCCGTGCGGTGCCTTCTGCGCCATGGTGCGCGGCCGCACGCCGGCGATCAGGGCGGCAGCCGGCACACCCTCGTCGGCGAGGCCGTAGAGCATCCCGGTCGCTCCGCCGTGCACGGCACCGGTGCTCACGCTGGCGTCGATGGTGACCTGCTCGACGATCGGGTGGGTGGAGATGCGCAGGGTGCGCGCGGCGGACTCTGCCGCCGCGGTCACGGTGAGTACCGCGGTCACGGGGTTCCAGTCGTAGGCCCACGGTTCCAACCGGCGGGGGAAGACGGTGTCGATCACCAGGTCGAGGCCGGCCAGGTCGGGCAGGGGCACCTGCACGGACTCGGCGGCACCGTCCCGCTTCCACAGGGTGAGATAGCGGTCGTCGGCCGTGCCGATGACCAGCGCCACCCAGGGCGCGGTCCACTGGTCGATGCCGAGCGGCCAGGAGGCGTGGCCGGCGGCGAGGTCCCGACGCATCCGCTTGTGCGCGGCCACGGCCTCGGCCACCAGCACCTGCTGTGGCATGGTCATGATGTCCAGATGCCCGGAGAGGTACATCCGGCCGAGCAGTCCGGTGCAGAGCGTGAACGCGAGCTGCTCGTCGGTCATCGAGGGCTGCGGGTAGGCCCAGTTCGCGGCCTGTTCCGGCAGCATCATCAGCGGGGCGGCGGCTGCGATGGGCGCGTAGGCCTGCGGGTCCTGCTGGTCGCTGGTGGACTGCAGCTGCAGCCGGGACAGCATGGCGAAGTCCATGCGCATCGCCCCGCTGGCGCAGTTCTCCAGCACCAGGTCGGGGTGCCGGTCAAGCACGCTCTCCAGCCAGGCCAGGTGGGCACGGTTGTGCTGCAGCAGGCCGTCGCCGGGGCTGGTTGCGCCCCGGTCGGTGCCCGCGCCGGGGTTGATGTTGTAGTCCAGCTTGAAGTAGCGCACACCGAAGTCGTTCACGAGCCGGTCCACGACGGCGTCGAGGTGAGTGATCGCGGCGGGGTATCGCAGGTCGAGGTGGTAGCGGCCGTGCTCCACGACGCGTTCGCCGTGCCGGCTGAAGAATGCCTCAGCGGGCAGGCGCTGGGCGGCGGGGCTGGCCACGCCGACGACCTCGGGTTCGAGCCACAGGCCCGGCTTCATGTCTTTGCTGCGGATGCGGTCGATCACTTCACCGAGTCCGTTCGGGAACCGCACGGTGGACGGTTCCCAGTCCCCCACGCTGTCCCACCAGTCGCCGGAGTCGTCGTACCAGCCGGCGTCGATGCAGAAGTATTCGGCGCCGGCCTCCGAGGCGGCGTCGATCAGCGGCAGCAGCTTCTCGGTGGTGGGATCGCCCATCAGCGTGTTCATGTAGTCGTTGAAGACCACCGACAGGCGGTCATTGTCGGGGTGCGCGCGGCGGGCCGCCCGACGGAAATCGGTGAGCGCGGCGAAGGCGCCCTCGAGGCCGGCGCCGGCGCCGAGTGTGGCCGGCACCGTGGTGAAGGAGTCGCCGGGGGCGAGGCGGGCGACCCACTGGCTGTCGGCATCCGACGGGCCGGCGAGGGCGAGGTAGGTACCGGCGGTGTTCTCGCCGACCTCCCACCGCCAACCGCCGTTGCTCTCGACCTGCCAGGCGAATGCGGCTGCCGTGCCGTCCGCGTGGGCCTCCACCAGGGCGCCGCTCGGCAGCGACCGGCCGGTGGACCAGGAGCCGGTGGAGGAGAATGCGCGGGAGCCCCTCGCCGGGGCGTCGCCGTGGGCGGAGAGGGCGAGGTCGACGAGGTCGCCGCGCAGCCGGCGGGTGCTCCAGCGGGATTCGCCGATCCAGTCGCAGGTGGCGCTGGCCAGGTCGAGGTCGTCCGGGCTCGCCGTCGCGGCGGCGCCGAGCGCCACCTGCAGGGCGAGGCTCGTGACCGCCTGCACGATCCGCACCCGGTCGGTGGACCGGTTGCTGACCGTGACGGTGGCGCGGGCCGCGCGGGCGGCCGGCGGGGTGGCGATGGTGAGCACCGCTTCGAGGCCACCGTCGCTCTCCCGCAGCAGCACGTCGAGTACGGTCCAGCCGTCGTCGGTGCGGCTGGTGTGGCTGACATAGCGCAGGTTCTGGCTGACGACGCCGCCGGTCACGCGCGGCGTGGACGGTGCCCGGCCGGCGTCGACGGTGAGGATCTCGACCGCGCTCTGGCCGGCGGGCAGGTCGGGGGCGAAGCCCCGGGGTCCCCAGCGGCGCACGCTCAGCGGGGAGTCGCCGTGCTGCACAAGAACGATCTCGAGGACGTCGTTGCCCGTCTCGATGCGGATGTCAGGCATTGTTCTGCTTTCTTGGAATTCGGTCAGCTGAGGCGTCGGCGGTGTTACTTGACCGCACCGGCGGTGACGCCGGCGACGATGCGCCGCTGGGCGATGATGAAGGTGACCACCATCGGGATGCTCATCAGGACCACGTAGGCGAAGATCAGGTTCCAGTTCTTGACGTACTCCGACTGCGAGGCCACGTTGAAGAGGTTCAGCGGCAGGGTCGAGGCACCGCTCCCGCTGAGTACGAAGAAGGCGTAGAACACCTCATTCCAGACCGACAGGGTGACCAGGATGGCGGCGGTGGCGATGACCGGCCGCAGCAGCGGCAGCACGATGCGCACGTACACCTTGAACGGCGAGGCGCCGTCGATGCGGGCGGCCTCTTCCAGTTCGACCGGGATGTTGCGCACGAACCCGGTGGTGAAGAAGATCGCCGTGGCCATGAACATGCCCATGTACACCCCGATCATGCCGAGCGCGGTGCCGTCGAGGCCGAGCGACTGGAGGGTGAGAACCATGGTGACCACCGCGGGCGGCAGGATGATGCCGCTGATGCCGACGGAATAGAGCAGCCCCATCAGCTTGGACGAGCGGCGGGCGAGCACCCACGAGGCGGCCGAGCCGAGGACGAGCACACCGAACACGCTGGGTACCGTCACGAGCAGGCTGCCGAACAGGCCGCCGAGAACGTCACCGTCGCTGATGGCCCGGCCGTAGTTCTCTGCGATGTGCCAGGTGGTGGGCAGGCTGAGGTCGGGCACCTGCGCTTCGGCGTCACTCTTGAACGAGGTGATCACCAGCAGATAGAGCGGGATCCCGATGACGAGCAGGCAGGCCAGGATCGCGAGGATCGGTTGGATGCCACGGGTCAGGCGTGTGGTCTTCATAGGAGCTGCTTCTCTCTCCGTCGCAGCGCCCAGATGATCGGGAACGCGAGCAGGATGACGACCAGGAACAGGATCAGGCTCATTGTGGTGGCCTGGGCGTACAGCCCCTGTCCGAAGGTGCGGTAGATGAAAATGTTGAGCACCTCGGTGGTTCCGGCCGGGCCACCCTTGGTGGTGGCCTGAACGGTATCGAAGCCGTTCATCGAGCCGAGCAGCGCGGTGGCGACGTTGAAGGTGACCGCCGGGGCGAGCAGGGGGAACCGGACGCTGCGGAGGGTGCGCCACCAGCTCGCACCGTCGATCTTGGCCGCCTCGAGCACGTCTTCGGGGATCGACTTGAGACCGGCCAGGTAGATCAGCATGCTCAGTCCCATCCACTTCCAGGACTGCACGATCGAGACCACGACAATCGTCCAGGTGGTGTCACCCAGCCAGGCGATGCTCACGGACTGGCCGAGCACGCCGCCGAGCATGCCGTTGAGCGCGCCATCCGGCTTCAACAGGGCCTGGAAGATGTAACCGATCGCCAGCGGCGAGATCAGCACCGGGATGAAGAAGATCGCCCGGCTGGCCCGGTTGATGCGGCTGTCGCGTTCGAAGAAGAGGGCGAGCGCGAAGCCGAACACGTTCTGCAGCACGGCCACGAGCACGGCCCAGATCAGGGTGGTGCGCAGGGCGATCAGCACGTCGCCGTTTCCGAGCAATGCTTCGAAGTTCTGCCAGCCGACGAAGTCGACACCGTCGTGATAGGCGGACCAGTTGGTGAACGCGTAGACGAAGTTGAGCACTGTGGGCAGCAGGAAGAAGACGCCGAGGATCGCGAAGGCGGGCCAGAGGAACCAGGACGGGTAGGCGCTGCGCTCGGCCTTGATGCCACGGTTGGCGGGGCCCGGCACCCCGATCCGGCGGTAGTCACGACGGTTGGACCCGCCCCGGCGCTTGCCGCGAAGCGAACCTGGCCCCGGTGTGTCTGCGAAGACAGTCATGGGATTCACACTTTCGATTGGTGGGCGGACCGGGCGGCGGGGCAGGTCGCCCCGCCGCCCGTCGTGACGCGGTTAGAAGCCGTCCAGGCCCTGCGCCTGAGCGAGCCCGGCGAACTGGCGCTGGGTGGCTTCCGCGACCTGCTCCGGGGTCTGGGTGCCCTGGATCATCTTGGCCATGTTGAGGTACAGGTCGGCGTTGGCAACCGCGAGGGACTGCATGGAGCCCACCGAGGTGCCCAGCGAGGCGGAGATCAGCTTGGCGACCTCCGGCACACCGGCCGGGCTCTGCACGTCGGGCTTGATCGAGACGGCGTTGGCCGCTTCGATGTAATCGGCGTAGCCGTCGGTCATCCAGAAGTTCAGGAACTGGGCCGCGGCGGCTTCCTGCTCGGCGTCTCCGGTGTGGAAGGCGACGACGCCGTTCTTGTTATCGGGGATCGAGGTGGCGATGTTGCCGTCCTGGGAGATCGGGAACCAGCCGACATTCGCGTCGATGGTCTCGGTGTCAGACACCGACTGCATCTGCAGCAGCAGCGCGTTCACCTGCACGGCCATCGCGGCCTCGCCGGTCAACACGGCGTTGGCCTGGTCGATGACGGTGGCGGTCTTGATGTCGGCGTTGAACAGGCCGTCGTCGATCAGCGACTTGTACTCGGTGATCGCGTCCAGGATGGCCGGGCTGGTGAACTGTTCCTCGTTGGTGTTCACCCGTTCCCAGAGTCCGTCCTGGGCTTGCTCGGCGAGCTGCACCTGCGGCCACCACTGGGTGGGCCACATGTCGCCGCCGGCTTCGTAGAAGGGCACGCCGCCCTGGTCCTTGATGGATTGGGCGTCCGCGATGAACTCGTCCCAGTTGGCCGGGTCCTCGGTGATGCCGTACTGGGCGAACAGGCCCTTGTTGTAGTAGACGCCCATCACCGACGGTGAGGTGACCAGCGCAGCGTAGCGGGTGTCCCCCACGAAGCCGGTGACGTCTTTCACGGCGGGGTCGAGGTCGTCGAGCCACGGGGCGTCGTCGAGGGAGAGCAGGTTCTTGGACGGCTGCAGGGTGGTGAGCTGACTGGCGGTGGGCTGCCAGGCGGCCAGGTCGGGCATGTCGCCGACGGCGACCTTGGTGAGCAGGCTCTGCTCGTAGGGGTCGGGGTAGGCGACCTTCTCGAACTTCGCTCCGGTTGCCTCGGAGAACGCATCCATCACCTGGGTGAGGCCGGCGTCGGAGACCGCGCCGCCGCCGAAGGTGAGAGTCACGCCCTCCAGGGATGCGGTGGGTTCGTTCCAGACGGCCTTGCCGTTGGTTGCGCTGCCGCCGCCACCACCGGTGGCGCAGCCGGTGAAGATGAGGCTGGCGGCGGCGGCCAGGGTTGCGGCCTTGACGAATGTCGATGCTTTCATGGGGTCTTCGTTGTCCTTCTGAAGGGTGCGGGGTGATGCGGGGATGGTCGGGGCGTCTCGCTGGCGCGCCGAAGAACCTCGTGGCTGCCGGGTGGCGGCGACCGGAGGGGAGAGGAAGGTTCGTCTCCGAGGAAGTTCCAGCAGCGATGCTGCGATGGAGTCAGAGGCTGGGGTGGGGATTCACGCTGACCGGTGGCGTTCAGGCCCGGTGCGTCCTGTGTGGCGGACCCTGCGTGGAGGGCGGTTCAGCTGTGCAGCAACCTCACTTCTTCGTGATCGATGACGGGAGAGCGGAGGCCATTGTGTGGCCCTCGGTGCGTGTGAAAACGTTATCAGGAATTATATGAAAACGCTATCAAAAATCGTGCGGTTCACTCTGCACGATTGCCCACTGGGCCTGCACGATTGTCAGAGTGACTCGGGCGGCCGGGAATCGGCGGCATCCGGTGCCAGCTGGGAGCGCGCGATGATGGCGCTGGTGTGGGCGCCGACGCCCCGGCGCAGCACCTCGGCGAGGTTGTCGACGGTGTCGACGTCGCGTCGGATCGACGCCGAGGCGGGCAGGTTGAGCGGCACGTGCCCGGCACCCTCGTGCGCGGCGCGGGAGCCGGGGCCGAACCGCGGCGTCAGTGAAACGCCCGCCAGCGCGAGCAACGTGGTGGTGCCGGTGCCCTCTTCGTCGGCGATCATCGCCCGGTCGTGGGCGGATGCGGCGGTGAGGGCCGTCTCGACATCCGCGGTGGTGAGGGCGGGCAGGTCGCCGGTGAGCACGGCGAGGTTGCGCTGGGGATACAGCTCCTGCGCCACCCGCACACCCTCGGCGATCGCAGCGTTGAGCGGGTCGCGAGTTGCTTCATGGCGCCCATTCGCGGCATCCGACGGGGAGGTTTGCGGGAGCTCGGGCACTATCTGCGCCCCGAGGGCGGCGAGCGGAGCCGCGGCGGCGGGATCGTTCGTCACCACGAGTACCCGGTGCACGCTCGCGCTGGCGAGCAGGGCAGCCACGGTGTCGAGGGCGAAGGCTTCGGCGAGGGCGCCGCGTGCCGGGAACGGCTCGGGCAAGTCCCCCAGGCGGCTCTTGGCGGCTGCGCTGCCTTTCACGGGCACCACACACACCCAACTCACGCGGTGGTGGTTCCGCGAGATGGCACTTGAGGTGCCTGGGTCGGCTCAGCACTGGCCACAACTGTCGTCTCGGCGGCCGAATCAGAAATTGCGGCGGAATCAGCAGTTGCGGCAGCAGCAGCGAGTCCGGCGGCATAGCCCTCCGCGTAGGCCTCGGCGCTGCCGACCCGGAACATGTCGTTCGCGCTGTCGCGCAGCAGGCGCCGCGCCCCGCGGTCCTCCGCGTCGATCGCCCCCACCAGCTGGCCGAGGCCGCGGAGCACGGCCACCGGGTTGCCGCTGGTCTTGCCCTTGATCAGGTCGGCGGCGCCGGCGATCTCGTCGGCAACGGCAGCGACCGTGACATCGAGTCGGCGACCGTGCGCATCCGCGGTGCCGCGCAGGTCGTCGAGCACGGCCACGCCGGCGGCGCCGATGGCGATGTCGGTCTGGCCGTCGCGCCAGGGCCGGCCCACGGTGTCGGTGATCAGCACGCCGAGGTAGAGCCCGGTCGCGGAGCGGAGGGCGCTGCAGAGGGCGCGGGCGGAGGCATCCGGGTCGGCCGGCAGCAGCAGCACGGTGCCGTGCTCCACGTTGCTGGCGTCCACGCCGGCGGCGGCCATCACCAGGCCCTGCCGGTTCTCCACGATGCGGGTGACACCGCCGGGATGCGCACGGGTCGCGACCACGCGCACCGTCTCGTCGGTGATCGCCTGCTCGCGGTCGGTGGCGGCCACCTGCCTGCCCTCGGCCTTGGAGACGATCTTGCTGGTCACGGCCAGGATGTCACCGTCGGCCAGGAGCGCGGCATCGGGCCCGGCAGCGGCGAGGATGATCGCGGCCAGGTCGTCGCCGGCGCGGATCTCGCCGATGCCGGGCAGCACGAACACCTCGAGCCGGGACTCGGCTCCCGGCCCCGGCGTCTGGGATACGGGCATCGCTACCGGGCGAGCTTCGGCAGCACGTCGCGGCCGAACACGTCGATCCACTGGCGCTGGTTGCGGCCCACGTTGTGCAGGTAGATCTTGTCGAAGCCGAGGTCGACGAACTTCTGGATGTAGGCGCGGTGGTCGTCGGGGTCGGCGGAGATGATCATGCGGCCCTCGAAGTCTTCCGGCCGTACCAGCTTGGCCATCTGCTCGAACTCGAACGGCGAGCGGATGTCGCCCTTGGGGAATTTCATGCCGCCGTTGGGCCACTCGTGCAGCGCGTTGGCCATGGCCTCCTCGTCGGTCTCGGCCCAGCTCATGTGCAGCTGCAGCACCTTGGGCATGGTCGACGGGTCCTTGCCGGCCTCGCGGGCGCCGTCGTCGAACTTGCCGAACAGCATGGAGATCTTCTCCAGCGGGGCACCGACCGTGATGAGGCCGTCGGCGTGCCGGCCGGCGCGCTTGGCGGTGACCGGACCGGCGGTGGCTACGAGGATCTCGGGGGCGACCTCCGGCATGGTCCACAACCGGGTGGACTCGAGCTTGAAGAACTGGCCGGAGTGCTTGACGTCCTTGCCGGCGATGGAGGCGGTGAAGAGCTTCGAGATGATCTCGATGGCCTCGAACATGCGGTTGATCCGCTCGGGCGCTTCCGGCCAGTAGCCGCCCACGATGTGCTCGTTCAGGGCTTCACCGGAGCCGAGGCCCAGCCAGTGCCGACCCGGGTACATCGAGGCGAGCGTGGCGGAGGCCTGCGCCACCATCGCGGGGTGCCAGCGGAAGGTGGGCGCGGTGACGCCCGGGCCCATGTCGCCCTTGGTGCGCTCGCCGATCGCGGCGAGCACGCTCCACACGAACGACGACTCGCCCTGCGCGGGAACCCACGGCTGGAAGTGGTCGGCCGCCATCACGCCGGAGAAGCCGTGTTCCTCCGCGTAGGCCGAGAGCTCCACCGCCTCGGCGGGGGCGAACTGTTCCAACATGGCCGCATAACCGATCTGCAATTCCGACATACAGCCATCCTGCCACTCACGTGTGTCGGCGAGGTTTCTCAGCACCGGGCACCGAGTTGCCCCGCTGCGGACGAGTTGCCCCGGCACACCAGGGCAACTCGCCCGCAAGTGGGCAACTCGGCGAGGAGGTTTCCGCGTGCCGCGCCAAATAGGCTGGGGTGTATGCGCATCGCCACCTGGAACGTCAACTCCATCCGTGCCCGCGTCGACCGCACGGTCGACTGGATGGTGCGGGAGGACGTCGACGTGCTCGCCATGCAGGAGATCAAGTGCAAGCCGGAGCAGTTCCCCGTGCAGGCCTTCGAGGACGCCGGCTACGAGGTGGCGATCCACGGCCTGAGCCAATGGAACGGCGTGGCCTTCGCCAGCCGGCACGAGATGACGGATGTCGTTACCGCGTTCCCGGAGATGCCCGGCTTCCTCAAGGGCGAAGAGGGCCCCGGCCTGCCGCTGGAGGCCCGCGCGCTCGGCGTGACCGTGAACGATATGCGGCTGTGGAGCCTGTACGTGCCCAACGGCCGCTCGCTCGACGACCCGCACTACATCTACAAGCTCGACTGGCTGGCGCGCCTCAAGACCCACGCCGCCGACGAGCTGGCCCGCAACCCCCGGCTCGCGATGGCGATGATGGGCGACTGGAACGTCGCGCCGCTCGACTCGGATGTGGGCGACCCGAGCCTCAAGCCCGGTGTCTCCACCCACATCTCCGAACCGGAGCGGGCCGCGTTCGCCGCCTTCGAGGCGGCCGGCTTCACCGACGTGGTGCGCCCGATCGTGCCGGATGGCTACACCTACTGGGACTACAAGGCGCTGCGGTTCCCGCGCAACGAGGGCCTGCGGATCGACTTCATCCTCGGCTCACCGGCGTTCGCGGAGCTCGTGACGGATGCGAGCATCCACCGCAACGAACGCAAGGGCGACGCCCCCAGCGACCACGTGCCGGTGCTGGTCGACATCGAGAGCGACGACGAGGACGACGACCGCCCGATGATCTTCTAGCGGCCCACCGGTCGAGAACCGTCCCGCTGGTCGAGACCCCCGTGCGCTGGTCGAGACCCCCATGCGCTGGTCGAGCCTGTCGAGACCCGCGTCGCTCATACTGGAGGCATGCCAGCTGCTGCCTCCGGGAATGACGGGGCGCCACCAGCGCCCGCCGGCGTTCCCGTCACCGTGTCCATCCGCCGCCGCGTCGACCCCGAGCGCTTCGACGAAGCCACCTCCTGGGTGCAGACCGGCATGGACCTCGCCAACGAGTACCCGGGCTTCCTCGGCTCCGGCTGGGTGCGCGCGCACGCCACCTCCGGCCATTGGCACATGCTCTACAAGTTCTCGGATGCCGCGTCGCTGGAGGCCTGGGAGAACTCGATCGCCCGCACCAGCTGGCTGCTCGAGGGCGAGGGCCTGGTGCTGGAATCCCATGTGGAGAAACGCACCGGTATCGAGGGCTGGTTCGATCACTCGCAGGAGCAGGCCGGGGCGCCGTCGCCGGTGCAGCCTCCACGGTGGAAGCAGGCCGTGGCGATCGGGCTGGGTTTCTTCCCGCTGAACGTGATCTTCACCTACCTGATCACCGGCGTCGACCCGGCCTGGAACGACATCCCCACGGTGCTGCGCATCCTGCTGACCACGCTGGTGATGGCACCCACCATGACCTACCTGGTGATGCCGCAGATCACCCGTCTGCTGCGGCCCTGGCTGCAGAAACGCCCCAGGCCCTAGGCGGGCACGGCCACAGGTCAGGCGAGCAGCGCCGCGATGATCACAAGCGCCGGAATCGCGCCGATCGTGGTGATGAGCACGGTGTCCCGGGTGACCACGACCGCCCGGTCGTACCGCGAGGCGAAGTTGAAGATGTTCTGCGCGGTCGGCAGGGCGCTCACGGTCACCACGGCGAACAGTTCGGGCCCGGTGATGCCGAAGACGAACCGGCCGATCAGGTACGCGATCACGGGCATGACCGCCACCTTGATCAGCGACGCCGCCACGACCTGCTTGCGACCGGTGCCGGGCTGCAACAGGCGCTGGCCGTGCAGTGACATGCCGAACGACATCAGCACCAACGGGATCGCGGCGCCGCCGATGATGTCCAGTGGGGCGAACACGGCCTCTGGCACCGGGATGCCGAGGGCGGCCACGATCACGCCGAGAATCGACGCGATGATCATGGGGTTGCGCAGCGGCTGGGTGAGGATGCCGCGCACCGACACCCGCCCGCTGGTGGAGGCGTCGAGGATGCCGAGTGTGATCGGGGCGAACACCAGCAGCTGCAGCAGCAGCACCGGGGCGACGTACTGAGCGCTGCCGAGCACGTAGATGGCCACGGGCAGGCCGATGTTGTTGGCGTTCACGTAGGTGGCGCTGGTGGCGCCGAGCACGGTCTCGGGCAGGCCGTTGCGGAAGAACAGCCGGGCCAGCAGCACGTAGAGCAGCATGCCCACGACCACGCTGCACAGCACGGTGGCGAGGAAGCTGGAGAACAGCACCCGCACATCCGCGTGGGCAAGCACCGTGAACAGCAGGGCGGGAGTGGCGACGAAGAAGGCGATGCGGTTGAGCACCCGGCCGGCGTTCTCGCCGGCGACGCCGGAGCGTTCGACGATGTACCCCACCAGGATCACAAACCCGATGATCGAGAATCCGACCAGTACACCGCCCACCCATCGAGCCTAGAGCCCCCGCCCGGCCGGGGAGGCCATCGGCGGGGACTCTGGGGCTGCTTCGGTTAGCGCACCAGCTCGTCGGCGGAGGAGCCGGAGGTGCCGGACTCGGTCTCGAGCAGGATCTCCTCCACGGTGTGGTGCGCCTTCGGGGCACGCACGAAGACGGCGGCGGCGATGGCGATGGCGATCGCCACGCAGCCGGCCACGATGAACGCGCTCTGCAGGCCGCCGGTGAAGGCATCCTGGGCGAGGCTCGTGGTGGCCGAGTCGAGGCCAGTCGGAATGATGCCCTGAGCCACGGCCTCCATTCCGGCGAAGCTCGTGCCACTGAGGCCGGACGCGGTGCCGGCGGAGACGATGGCCGCCAGCACGGCCGTGCCGAGGGCGCCGCCGAGCTGAAGCGAGGTGGCCTGCAGGCCACCGGCGACGCCGGCCAGCTGCACGGGTGCACTGCCGACGATGGCCTCGGCGCCCGAGGTCATCACCAGGCCAACGCCGAGGGCGAGCACCACGAACGGCACGGCCATCGCGATGTAGGGCGAATCGATGCTGATCGGGGTGAGGCCGAACAGCGCGGCACCGACGAGCACCAGGCCGAGCGACATGGTGACCCGGATGCCGACCTTGCTCACCATGGCGGCGCCGATGGGCGACGCGATGATCGAGACCGCGCTCAGCGGCAGCAGCATGACGCCGGTGGCGACGCCGGCCTCGCCGCGGAAGTTGAGCAGGAACAGCGAGAGGAAGAAGGTCACTCCGAACAGGGCGAAGAAGTTGGCCGCAACGGCCAGGGCGCCCACGGTGATGGTGGGGTTGCGGAAGAGTGACATGGGCAGGAGCGGGGCGGCGACCCGGTTCTCCACCAACACGAAGGCCACCAGGAGCAGGAGGCCGCCGGCGAGGACGCCCAGGGTGAGCGGGCTGGTCCAGCCCCACGCCTCGGATTGCACGACGGCCAGCACCACGGCGAACAGGCCGAGGGCGAGCAGCACGACACCGAAGATGTCGAACCGGGCGCTGTCGGTGGCGGCGCTTTCCTTGAGCACGATGCCGCCGAGGATCAGGCCGATCACGGCGATGGGGGCGTTGATGTAGAAGACCCATTCCCAGCCGACGGTGCCCACGAGCGCGCCGCCCACGATCGGGCCGGCGGCGATGGCGACGGATGACGCGCCGCCCCAGATGCCGATGGCCATACCGAACTTCTCCCGCGGGAAGGTCGCCCGCAACAGGGCCAGGGTCTGCGGCATCAGCAACGCTGCGCTCAGGCCCTGCAGGGCGCGGAAGGCGATGACGCCCTCGGTCGTGCCGACCAGGCCGATGGCCACCGAGGTGACGGCGAATGCCGCGACGCCGATGAGGTACATCTTCTTGCGGCCGAACCGGTCGCCGAGCTTGCCGCCGAGGATGAGGAAGACCGCGAGGGCGAGCAGGTAGGAGTTGGTGATCCACTGCAGTTCGGTGAACGAGGTGCCGAGGGATTCAGAGATGGCGGGGTTGGCGACCGAGACGACGGTGCCGTCGAGGCCGACCATGAACAGGCCGAAGCAGACCGCGGCCAGGGACAGGCCGGGGTTGCCGCGCACTGATCGTCGGCCGGACGCCGGGCGAGTTGCCTGGCGGCGAGGGGTGGAGGTGGACATGGTGGTGCTCCAAACGGTGTTGCGGGGTGGGAATGGTCGTGCGTCGGCGCACAGGAGAAACGCTTCGGTCTGGGGTGGCGAAGCGTGGGGTGGGGCTGCTGGGGAGGCTTGCTAGCCGGGGCCGGCGGTGGGCCCCGGGGTGCGGGTGCCGAGGCGCTGCGGTGCCAGAACCGGCACGAGCCACTCCCTCACGATGCTCTGCAGCTCGGTGGGCGACACGACGTCACCGCGGGCGAGGGCACGGTCCACGATCGCCGAGAGCATGATGCGGGAGGCGAGGCTGGTGTCGGCCCGGTCGTCGATCCGGCCGGCCTGTTTGAGCGCGTCCAGTGCCGCGCCGACGGCCAGGTGCAGCGGTGCCGCGAGGTACTCCTCCACCGCGGTCATGACTGCGGGGTCGGACCGGCCGGCGTCGTCGAGGGCGAGCACCAGCTGGCCGAAGCGTCCCACGGTGAGGCTCCGCACGGCGGTTGTGATTGCCGTGAGCGTCTGGGTGAGGGTGTGTGACGCATCCAGCACCGGGATGTCGATGGGGCCGAGTTTGGCCGCGACGGCCACGACCAGCGCGGTCTTGGTGGGCCAGCGCTTGTAGATGGTGGCCTTGGAGGAATGCGCCCTGGCGGCCACGGCGTCGATCGTCAGAGCCGAGTAGCCCACCTCGGCGAGAAGGTCGGTGGTGGCCTGCAGAACGGCATCCGCCCGCTCGGCACTGCGCTTACTCATCTCCCCGACCACATCTGTACTGTACATTACACTTAGGGCTGAGCGTAAGTCAGGTCTGGCAGATGGGGCAAAAAATCCCGCCGTGGGCATCACTCATTTAACCTTGTGCTTAATTAGCCAATCGGTTTATTATCGCCGTATGGCCACCGATCAGCTCAGCAGAACATTCTCGGCACTCTCCGACCCGACCCGGCGGGCCATTCTCACGATGCTGTCGCAGGGCGAGGCGACGGTGACTGACATCGCCGCGCCGTTCGACATGAGCCTGCCCGCCATCTCCAAGCACCTCCAGGTGCTGGAGAAGGCCGAGCTGATCTCTCGCGGACGCGACGCCCAATGGCGGCCGGCGAGATTGAATGCCGTGACGCTCGCGCCCGCTGCCGACTGGATCGACGACTATCGCCGGTTCTGGGAGACAAGTTTTGATGCGTTAGAGCAACACCTCACCTCCGAAGAGAAAGGCACGACCCGTGACTGAATCAACCGGCTCCTCCATCATCCGCACCTTCTCGGCACCACCCGAAGCCGTCTTCGATGCCTGGGTGACTCCCGAGACTTTCGCCATTTGGTGGGGCGGTAGCGCTGCGGAGGTCCCTCTCGACTCCATCTCGCTGGATGCCCGCCCTGGCGGCAGCTGGAAAGCCACCATGATCCTGGGGCCAGAGCTGCGATTCGACTGGCGTGGCGAGTACATCGAGGTCGACCGCCCGAACAAGCTCGTGCTGACCACGACCTTCGAACCCGGCGAGGCGCGGGAGGTGCTCACCGTGATCCTCACCGCTGTGCCCGAAGGCACCGAGATGCGCTTCAGCCAGACCGGCGGAAACCTCTCGCCAGAGGAATACGAGGGCACGACAGTCGGCTGGCAGGTCGTCTTCGAGGCGATGGACACAGCCCTCACCGCCCGAGTGTAGGAGTCCGTCACTCTTCCGCCGCGCGGGCCGCTCCCCTACGCTCGAACCATGCCTCACCTCACCGTGCCGGGCGCGAGCCTGTACTACGAAGCCCACGGCCACGTCTCGAAGCCGGCGCTCGTGCTCATCCACGCCGGCATCGCGAATCTGCGCATGTGGGATCCGCAGATCCCCGCGCTCACCGCCGACCACTACGTCATCCGCTTCGACACCCGCGGCTTCGGCCAGACCGAGGCCGAAGACGCCGAGTTCTCGAACCGAGCGGATGCGCTGGCTCTGCTCGACCATCTTGGTGTGGCCAGGGCCACCCTGGTGGGGTGCTCCCGCGGCGGCTCGATCGCGATCGACCTCACCGTGGAGCATCCGGACCGGGTGGCCGGGCTGGTCACCGTGGGCTCCGGCCCGAGCGGGTTTCCCGCCACCGAGCTGACCGATGTCGAGGATGCCCGGTTCGACGAGATCGACCGGGCGTTCGAGGCCGAGGACTGGCACCGGGTCGCCCGGCTGGAAGCCGCACTCTGGGACTTCGGGCCGCTGCGCCGCGAGGAGGACCTCGACCCCGAGTTCGTCGCGACCGCCTACGCCCTCAACCGGGTGAACGTGGTGCACGCCGACGAGAACCCGGTCTCACTCCCCCTCGAACCACCCGCCTACGACCGGGTGGTCGACATCGAGGTACCCACGCTCATCACTGTGGGCGAATACGACATCTCCGAGGTGCTCACCCAGTACGAGTACCTGCTGTCGACGGTGCCGGAGGCCAGCGGATGCGTCTTCCGTGACGCCGCGCACCTGCCCAACGTGGAGCAACCCGCCGACTTCGAGCGGGTGCTGCTCGGCTGGCTGGCCGAGAACGGCCTCTGAGCCCACTCCGCCGCCGTTCGAGGCCCGAGTTCGGGGTGCGACTGCCTCACCGCACCAGCTGTGGCTGCGCGTGCGCGCCATAGCGGGCGCAGCAAGCCACCTGGGGCGCGGCGGTGGTGGGATGCGCGCGCTCACGCACGAAGGGCCCCGGTTTCCCGGGGCCCTTCGTGGTGGTGCGATGCTGCGAGCGTTACTCGGCGGCGTCGTGGTCCGTCTCGAGGATCGCGACGAGGCTCTCGAGGGCCTCATCGGCGCCCGCGCCCTCGGCGCGCAGCACGACGACCTGGCCGTGGCCGGCACCCAGGCTCATCAACGACAGGATGCTCGAGGCATCCATGGCGTCGTCGATCGGGTCGCCCTCCAGGCCGATGGTGACCTCGAGGTCGAGGGCGCCGACGGCACCGGCGAAGATCGCCGCGGGGCGGGCGTGCAGGCCGACGCGGCTGGCGATGGTGGCGGTACGTTCTGACATGATTCCTCCTGGAGCGGTACTGCGGGGTGGGGCGAATGGAACGGGTGGGTTAGAGGCCGAGTTCGTCGAGCACGGGAAGTTCGGCGCGCACCTGGGCGCGGGCTTCGAGTGCGTTCGGGGCGGCGAGGGCGATCGTGGCCAGGCGCTGGGCTTCGGCCAGGGTGACGGTGTTCAGGACCGCGCCGACGGCCGAGAGGGCGCGGGCGGTCATGGACAGGGTGTTCACGCCGAGTCCGACGAGGACCACGGCCAGGGCCGGGTCGGCTGCGGCTTCGCCGCAGACGCCCACGGGCTTCTGGTTGCCCTCGGCGAGAGACCCGGCCACGGTGAGCTGGATCAAGCGGAGCACGGCGGGCTGCCACGGCGTGTTCAACGCGGCGAGCGGGCCGAGCTGCCGGTCGGCGGCCATGGCGTACTGGGTCAAGTCGTTGGTGCCGAGGCTGGCGAAGTTGACCTTACCGAGGATGGTTTCCGCGGTCAGGGCGGCGGAGGGGACCTCGACCATGACCCCGGGGTTGGTCAGGCCGGCCTCGGCGCACATCGCAGCGAAGTCACCCGCTTCGTCGGCGGTGGAGATCATCGGGGCCATCACCCAGACATCCGCCTCGGTGCCCTCGGCGGCGGCGGCGATCGCGGCCAGCTGACGCTTGAGCACCCCGGGGGAGGTGAAGTCGGTGCGGTACCCGCGCACACCCAACGCCGGGTTGGGCTCGGACGCGTCGGTGAGGAACGGGAGGGGCTTGTCGGCGCCGGCGTCGAGGGTGCGCACGACAACCTTCTTACCCGGGAACGCGTCGAAGACACCGCGGTACGCGGTGATCTGTTCCTCGTGGGTAGGTTCTTCGTCGCGGTCGAGGAAGCAGAACTCGGTGCGGAGCAGTCCCACGCCCTGCGCGTTCGCGGCCGCGGCCTTGACCGCGTCCTTCGCCCCGCCCACGTTGGCCAGCAACGGCACCAGGTGCCCGTCGGCGGTGACGCCGTTGCCGTCGAACACGGCCAGGGTCAAGGCGGTCGTCGCCCACGCGGCGGCCGCGGCGACCTGGTCGGCGTCGGGGTCGACCGTGACGCTGCCGGCGGCACCGTCGACGTAGATCTCGGTGCCATCGGTAATGGCGTCGACACCGACCGCGGCGACGACCGCGGGCAGGCCCAGGGCGCGGGCGATGATCGCGGTGTGTGACTGCGGTCCGCCGCCGGACGTCACCAGGGCCAACACGATCGCCGGGTTCAGCGTGGCCGTGTCGGCCGGGGCGAGGTCATCGGCGACCAGGATGAACGGGGTGTCCGAAGCGGGAATGCCCGGCGCGGGCACCCCACGCAGCTCGGCCACGATGCGCGAGCGCACGTCAAGCACATCGGTGGAGCGCTCGGCCATGTAGCCGCCGAGGTTATGCAGTATCTCGGCCACCGACGCAGCCGACTCCCAGATCGCCCGCTCGGCGGACGTGCCGTTGTTGGTGATCAGCTTGACCGCGCCCTTGATCAGCATCGGGTCAGCGGCCATCAGGGCGGTCGCTTCCAGAACCGACTTGCCCGCACCGGTGGCCGTGACCGAGCGTTCCTTGAGCTCAGTCTGCACCGCCTTCGCAGCCGCGCGCAGTGCCACAGCGGCATCCTCAGCGGTGATCGACGAGGCCAACAGTTCTCCTGCGGGCGGTTCGCTCACGGCTTTCGGCATCTGCCGAACGGACCCAACGATCCGGCCGGGGCTGACCCCAACTCCTGTGAAACTCTGCACGAAACATCCTCGATTCTTATGCGGGGGAGACAGCCGTGGCCTCCATCGCTCGAGGCGACGCGCTTCTCTGGGGCGCCACCGGAGGGACGTCGGCATCAAGGCAAAAAAAATACCCGATCATCAGCCAAATGCTGCCAATCAGGTCTTGCCCACTGACGCGGTCACAATCCTTTGAACGCACCCACTATGGTGCACCAAGAACTGTACTCCCGCGAGTAGCCCGCGTCAAAATGCGGCAGCCGGCGGGCGAGCGGCGTCGTCGGGGTCTCCGAGGGGGCCGTTCGCCCGCCGTCACGGGGCGGGGCGGGGGTCAGACGCGGGATGCGGCCAGCGGCGGGGTCGCGCCAGTGCCGGATGCGGCATCCAGCGGTCGGTTGTCGGAGAGCACCTTCTGGTAGCCGGGCAGTTCCACGAACAGTTCGTCTCGCAGTGGGTTGCGCTTGGTGCGCAGGATGACGCGCACCTGGTAGACCACCACGGCGATGTTGGCGACCAGGGAGATCGCGCTCACCAGGAAGAGCGCGGTGGGGTTGTGTGAGGACTGCACGCTGAACATCGAGCTGGTGACGAAGGTGGGCACGGCCATGGTGAACATCATCCAGAACGCCAGTGTCTGCGCCCGGTGCTGCAGCCAGGCGCCCTTCTTGATGAAGAACGCGGGGATGGTGCAGGACACGAGCAAGGCGGCACCGGCATAGAAGGAGTGGTCGCCGACGGCGTTGTAGACGTAGGCGAAGTTCCAGAGGTCGTAGGCCACGATCCAGAACCAGAGCATGTCGGGCCAGACCATGTCTTTCTGCTTGTTGCGGCTGACGATGATGCCGGCCCAGCCGCAAATGGTGAGCAGGTTGAGGATGCCGGCGATGCCGTTCATGATGTTCCACGAGCCGCCGACCATCATGACGCCGTCGACCATGCCGTGCATGCCGTAGACCTGGAAGTCGCGGATGACGGCCTCGAGGATGTTGAGGGCGAGGATCGCAGCGGGGAACATCAGCCAGTATTTGTTCCTGGCCAGTCGGGGGATGAAGCGGATGGCCATGAATCCCAGGCAGCCGGCCAGCGCGGAGTAGACCTTGACCCAGTGGAACCAGGTGCCGGTGCTGGAATCGGGCCCAGCGGTGTGCGGCCAGACGAAGATGGTGAGGGCCACCGGCAGGGCGATGAAGAGCACCAACGAAGCCCACTTGCTCGAGCGGGCGATCTCGTTGGCGAGCATGAGGCCGGCTACCACCGCGAACCACATCAGCGTGGAAGACCAGGGGATCGACTCGTACAGGAACATCTTCGTTACTCCTTATTCACTTTTGTTATGGGGTGGTGGTGTGCCGGCTCAGTGGCCGAGGTGAAGGGTCTGCCGCACGATGGCGACGAGCACCTGGTCGTCGACGTCGGGCGTAGAGCGGACCAGGCCGATGAGGCCGTAGACCAGAACGTAGAAGACCTCGCCGACGTGCTCGATCTCGATCTGGTGGGTGCGGGCGTAGGCCAGGGCGGTCGTGACCTGCAGCCGCTCGACGACGGCGCGCACGGCCAGGTCGATGAACCGGTTGTAGAGGCCCGCGTTCTCGGGGCTGCCGAGGTCTTCGCGGAACATGTCCTTGGTGTGCAGGTGATGGCGGAACATCGCCACGCAGTCCAGCAGGGCCTTCTCCACGTTGCCGGCCTCGCGCTCGGCATCCCACCGGGTGACCGCTTCGACGAACTCGTCGATGTGGTCCTCGAAGATCAGGTCGATCAGCGCGTCGCGGTCGGGAAAGTAGTGGTAGATCAGGCCGCGGGTGACGCCGACACGCTTGGCGATCTCGGTCACCGAGACCTTGGCAACGCCCCGTTCGGCGAACAACTGCCGGGTGGCGGCGACGATCTCGTCGCGGCGCTCGTCGGGCTGCTTGCTCTGCCGGGTTGCCGGTGGGGTGGGGCTCATGATCGAGACGTTATTGGATCGGTTGACACAGCGTCAATCGCCCAGTACGGGGGTGCCCGCCTGTGGGTAACCCGCTCACAGCTGCTGCCGAACCAGTAGCCTGTGGGGGCCCGCACCATTCATCAGGGGGATTGATGTCACCGAGCAGCGCCATTCGCGACTTTGCCGAGTACGTGGGGCGCTTTCTCTGGCCACGCACGACGGCCGATCTCACCGACACCACGCTCTGCCCCGCCTGCCGAACCCCGTTGCAGTCGCCGGTGTGTGCGTCCTGCGGGCTCGACCTGCGCCACCCGGCCGCGATCGACCTGCTCGCTGCCTCAACGGATGCCGCCGCCGCCCTCGACAGGCGGGTGCAGTTGATCGGGCAGATTCGCTACGAGGTGGCGGAGAGCGCTGCCTCGGCCCGGGCTCTGGCCGAGAAGCGCGCGCTCGAGCGGGTGGCCGAGCAGGCGCTGGCAGAACAAACCGCTTCCGCCCAGCGCCATGCCGACGCCCGGGCCGCCGCGCAGGCGGATGCCGAGCGCGCGGCCACCCAGGCCGCGACGGCCGCCGCGGCGCGCATCACGGCCGCGCTGGCCGCAGCCCCCACGGCGCAGACCGTCACCGCCCGGCCCGTCATCCCGCAGCCGGTCTCGGGAACGACCGCAGCGATGCCAGCCGACGTGGCGACGCCCGCGGCCACACCGCCGATTCCCGCGGCCGCGGCCTCGTGGCCGGCGCCGGCCGGCTCGCCGGCATCCGCGACCCCGGCGACCCCACCACCCGTCAGCACCCGGCCGCCCGAGGCGACCGGTCCGTCTGGCCCGGCCCCGCACAAGCGCTCCAGTGTTCAGATCGTGCTGCTGCTCGTTGGTGTCACGCTGGTGTCGGTGGCGGCGATCTTCTTCCTCACCGTGGCCTGGATCTTCACCGGCCTGGCCTTCCGGTCCAGCGTGGTGGCCGTGTTCACGCTCGGCACCCTGGTGACGGCGGCGATGTTGCGCCGGAAGCGCCTCGTGGCCACCGCGGAGGGCATCGGCGCCCTCGCGGTGGTGCTCGTGCTGCTCGATGTCTGGGCGATTCGACAGAACAACCTGTTCGGCTTCGGCGAGCGCGACGGCCTGCTCTACTGGGGCGCCGCCCTATTCGTGTGCACCGTGTTGTTCCTCGGCTGGCACGCGTGGTCGTCATTGCGGGTGGCCAGCGTGGCGGGGTTCGCCGCCGCCGCTCCCGCTGTCGGCCTCCTCGCCGCGGGATTCGCGGCCGATGCCGCGCCGCTCACTCGGGTGTTCGTGGCGCTGTCCGGCGCTGCCGCCGGCGCGCTGCTGCACCGGTTCACCGTGCCCGGTTCGGCCGGATTCTGGCCGACGCTCGACCGCCGCGCCGAACGGGTCGCCCTGCTCCTGGTCGCCGGGCTCGCCCTGCTCACCGCGGCCGGATTGGCCGCCGTTGTGCAGCCCGACTCCGCCTGGGCTCCCCTGCTCACGTTCGGCATCGTCGCGATCCTGGCAACGGCGCATGCCGCGACGGTGCTGTCCACACCGGAGCCGGATGCCTTCTCCCGCACCGCGGCCTACGCCGCGGCCGGCCTGGCCGCACTGACGGCCGTGCTCGGCGTGGTCGTCAGCACCTGGCGGAGCGAATCCCTCGACCTGTTCGTGGCGGTACCGGTGCTCGTGGCGGTCACGCTCGCGCTGGGCTTCGAACTGGTCTGGCGGCGCCTTCCGGCCACCACCGCCCGCCGGGTCGCCCTTACCGGTGCCGTCACCGCCGCCGCGCTGGCCTGCCTCAGCGGGCTCAGCGTGCTACTGGTCGCCGCGGTTCCCCTGCTGCGGGCGCTGATTGCCGCCGACCCCGACCCGATCGCCCGGGTCAGCAGCGAAGCCACCTCCGCGCTGGCCGCGCTCGTGGGGGTCGGCCTGCTGGTGAGCATCTTCTGGCGGCTGGACGGCGTTCTGGGCGCCCGCCTGCGCGTGCTCGTCTGGTTCGGTCTGGCGCTCGTGCTGCTGGCCGTGCCGTTCACGCAGTGGCTCTGGCTGATCCTGCCGCTCTACCTGCTGCTCGGCGCGCTCGCCCTGGCCGCGCTGTTCCTGGCCCGGAGCCGGCGCCCCGAGCTCGGCCAATTCCGCCCGCAGCTGGTGACGCTGTTCATCTCGGCCGAAGCGCTGGGCTACGTTCTGGGCTGGAGCGGAAGCTCGAGCTGGTGGGTCGGCACGCTCTCCGCCGTACTGGCCCTGGTGCTCGCCCGGCTGTTGCTCGACCGGCGAACGCGCTCCGGCGGCCGGGGCGCCCTGCTCGCCGGCGCCATCGTGCTCACCCTGGTCGGGGCGGCGGCCGCCCCGCGCGCGCTCACGCTCGCGGCGCCACCGACCACCGCCGTGCTCTGGCTGTACCTGCTGCTGGCCGTCGCGGTGACCACCGGAGTGCTGCAGGTGTTCATCGCCCAGAGCCGATTCGGGCGTCTCACGCCGATGGAGCGCCGCTGGGCGTTCTGGACCCTGCTTGCCCCCACCGTCTACCTGGTCGCGGCGCCCACCGGCCGCGTGCTCGAGAACCTGCCCTCCGACGAGCGCGCCACCGTGGCGCTGCTCGCGCCGGCCGCCGGCATCCTGGCCGCGGCCCTCGTGGCCTCGGCCATGCTGCTCTGGACCGTGCGGCCGGCACCGCGCCTGGGCTGGGAGCGGGCCACCGCGGCGCTCCTGGTTGCGCCGGGCCTGTTCGCCCTGGCCACCGATCTTGTGCTCGTCACGGATGCGCCCGCCACGGTCACCACCCTCACGGCGCCGACCGCCACGCTGCTCACCGTCGCGCTCGCCCTGACCCTGCGCGTGACCGGGCGCACCTCGCGCGCCGGACTCGGCCTGGAGTTCGGAGCCGGTGTCGTGCTCGCCACGGCGTTCCTTCCCCTCGACCGGGTCGAGCTCGGCTGGCTCATGCTGCTGCTCACCGCCGTCGCGGTGTTGATCACGGCGGTCGACGCCGACGGCCTGTTCGCATCCGGATCCTGGCGACGCCACCTCGGCTGGATCTCCCTCGTACTAGCCACCGCCGCACTCTGGTGGGGTCTGGCTGACGGCGGCACCACCCCGCTCGAGGCTTATGTGCTTCCCCTGGCAGGCACCCTGCTTGCCCTGGCCGCCCTGCTCTGGCGCTTCGGCCGGGTCGATCGCGCCGTCGCCGCCAGCCCCGGCGCCGCGCTGCTCACCTTCGCCGGACTCAGTGTGGCCGCGCTGCCGTTGGCCCTGACCGGGCAGACCGGTTCCGTGCTGCGCCCGGTGATCGTGGGCACCCTCTCTGCGGTGCTGCTGCTGGGCGCGACGCTGGTGCGGTGGACGCCGCCCCGGTGGGCGTTCCTCGCCGCGGCCGGCCTGGCCGGCGCGCTCGGAGTGCTCGTCACCGGCGTCGCCCGGTCGCTGCGGGAGATCACCGCCGACGCCGCGACCGGCCCCGCGCTCGAGGCCTGGCTGCTGCCGGCCACGGTGCTCCTGGCTGCCGCGGCCGTGCTGCTCGTGCGGCAGGACCACCCCGCGTCCCGGTCGGTACGGATGCGCACCGCGCTCGCCCTGATGCTGATTGCGCTGGTCACCCTGACCGTGCTCGAGACCTCCGTCTTCGACCCCTCCGGCCTCGGCGCGGCACGGGCGATCGGCCTCGTGCTGCTGCTGAGCGGTCTGCACGTGTTCGCGCTGCTCCGCCGCAGGGTGCCGTTCGGCACGGTCACCGCATGGTGCAGCGCCGTACTGGCCGGCGGTGCGGCGGTCACCGCGATTCTCGCCGACGCCGTCGACCCGTTCGAGCTGGTACTGGTGCCGCTCGGTGTGGCCCTGGTGGCCGGGCAACTGTTGCGGAACCGGCCGTGGTCCGCCGGGGCCGGCACCGCCGGTGCCGCCGCACACGGCTGGATCGGCGTCGGGCTGGGCCTCGCGCTGCTGCCCAGCGCCGTCGTCGCGGCCGCACCCGATGCCTCGACCATTGCGGCAACGGGCTTGACCGACGATGCGATTCGCCAGCTGTTCACTCTCGCGATCGGCGGGGTACTTGCCGCCGGCGGGGCGCTGTTGCTCGGCCGCCCGCGCTGGAGCCTGCTCGCCTGGCCCGCCGTGCTCGTGGGATCGGCGTCGATCGTCGTGACCGCGGCGGGGCGCATCCAGCCGCTGCTCGTCGGGCGGCAGGGCGGGCCGGACTGGCGCCTCGAAGCCTGGCTGGTGCCCGCCGCCCTGCTGCTGGTCGTCATCGGCGGCCTGATCATTCGGGCCTTCCCGGCCGCACTGCCCGGTGCGGCGGATGCGACGCCGGAGGAGACCACGACTGCCGGTGCGATCGTGCCCCGCGGCTTCGGCTACGGCCTCGTCTGCCTTGCCTTGCTGGGCATCCTGATCGCGGAATCGAGTGCCCTGACCTATCTGCCGTACGCGGCCGGTCGCGCGCTGGCGCTGATCGCGCTCTTCGCGGCGCTACACATTCTGCTGCGCTGGCTCGACCGGAGCCGGGCCGGCAGCCTGCTGGCCTGGTTCACGATTGTGGCCGGGGGCCTGGCCCTGATCGCCGGCCTCGGCCGCGACCTGATCAGCCCACTCGAGTGGGGCACGGTGCCGCTGGGCCTCTCTCTCGTGGCGGGGCAGCTCATCGCCGCCCGCCTGCTCGGTGCCGCCTCCACCGAGCGGGACGCCCTCGAGCCTGGGCGAGCCCTGCCGGTCTGGCTCGGCGTGGGCATGGCCGTCGCGCTGCTGCCCAGCGTGGTGGAGGGTTGGCAGGGTGCGGTGATTCGACCTATCCTCACCCTCGCGCTCGGTGGGCTGCTCACCGTGGGCGCGGCGCTGCTGGTGACGCGACCGAACGCCGATCGCTGGAGCGCACTGGCCTGGCCCGGCATCACCGTGGGCGCCGCCGGCATCGTGCTCACCGCCTGCGGCCGCATCGTGCCGTTGCTCGAGACCTCGCCGACCGGGCCCGCCTGGCGGCTGGAGGCCTGGCTGGTGCCCGCGGCGCTGCTGCTCATCAGCGCGGGCGCCCTCGTCATCGTGCGCGGTCGACCGCCCGCCGACCGCCCGGCACCCCGGCTGACCGCACCCGGCCTCGCCCCCGGCACACCCGCGGCGATCGACCCGGTGCGGGTGCTCGGCTATGGCCTGGTGCTCCTGGCGCTGGTCGGCATCCTGTGGGCCGAAACCGGAGCCCTCACCTACCCGCCGTACGCCGAGGGCCGCATGACCCTGCTCATCGCGCTCTTCGCCGTGCTGCACCTGGCCGTGCGCTGGGTCGATCGCAGCGTCGCCGGCGCGATGCTCGCCTGGAGCGCCATCGCCGCCGGTCTGCTAGCGCTGCTGCTGGGCCTGCGCCTGGATCTGCCCACACCGTTCGAGCTCGGCACCGTGCCGCTCGGGCTGTCCCTGGCCGCCGGTCAGCTCATTGCCCTCGGCCTGCTCGGCCGACGGCCGGACCGGCCAGGGGCGAGCGGTGCAGCCGGCGAGTCCAGGCTGTCCGGGCAAGCCTGGCTGGCCGTCGGCCTCGCGGTCGCGATCCTGCCGAGCGCGATCGGCGGCGCGGACGGCGCCGTGGCTCGCCCGGTGCTCAGCCTGACGCTCGGCGGGGCCGTCGCCGTGCTCGGCGCGCTGCTGGTGAACCGGCCGCGTTGGCACGTTCTGGCCTGGCCGGCCGTGCTCGTGGGCGTCGCGGCCGTGACGGTCTCGGCCGGCGCGCGGATCCTGCCGCTCTACAGCCGACCGACCGGTCCCCTCGGCGCGCTGGAGGCCTGGTTGATCCCGGCCGCCGGCCTTGTTGTGGCCACCGGTGTCTGCCTGGTCTGGGCGGCCAGGGCCGCATCGCCCGCCGGTACCGCCGGTACCGCCGGTGCCGTCGGTACGGCCGGCCCGGGCGGATGGGCCGCAGCGGGTTCTCGTGCGCCCGGTACCGCCGCGCCGGATATCGACGCGCCCGACCTGCCGGGTACAACCGCGCCCATCGGCGACCGGGGTCGGGCGACCCGATTCGTGGGCACCACACTGGCGGAACGGGCCGGCTACGGCCTGGTCATCGCCGCCATGGTCGGGGTGGTGCTGGCCGAACTCCCGGCCCTGGACTATGCACCGCTGGCGGCGATCCGCGTGGTGCTGATCGTCTGGATGTTCTCGGCGCTGTACCTCGGCGCATTCTGGGCCGATCCCAGCGCCCTCGGCCGGCTCGTCGCGTGGGTGGCACTTGGCGGTGCGGCCGCGATGGTGGTGGCCGGGTGGACCCAGGATGTTCCGGATCCGGTCGAGATCGTCAGCATTCCGCTGGCCCTCGCGCTGGTCGCGAGCGGGCTCCTGCACCTGGACCGCACGCCGTCCGCGCGCAGCTGGGTCGCCCTGGCTCCCGGCCTGCTGGTTCTACTCGTGCCGTCACTGCTGCTCGACCTGAGCTACAGCCCCCTCTGGCGAGTGGTGGGGTTGGGTGTTCTGGCGCTCGCGGTGCTCCTGATCGGCACCGCGCGCAAGTTGCAGGCCCCCTTCCTGATCGGCGCGGTGGTGCTGCTCATCCACGGTGTGGCCCAGCTCTGGCCGTGGATCTCGCTCACCTACGACGCGGTGCCCTGGTGGCTGTGGCTCGGCGTCGGCGGCGTGCTGTTGATCGTGCTCGCGGCCCGGTACGAGCAGCGCATCCAGAACCTCAAGTCCGTGGCCCTGCGGATCTCGGCGCTGCGGTAGCCGGCCCCGGGACGGCGCGCGGGAGGTCTTAAGGCCGGAGACCTTCGGGATTCCTGGGCGTGTCTGGCCGCGCGCAGCGGCGAGTTGGGAAATTCTCCGCCGCAACGAACGCTCCCGGTTCAGGGCGGCGCCAGCGCGGCACGGTGTGGAAGCATGGAACCGTGCCCGACTTCCTCGCCCCCGCGACCCTCAGCACAGCCCGGCTGCGGCTCGAGCCGCTGACGTGGAACGATCTGGCCGAGGTGCACGCCGTGTACAGCGACCCGGGCACATGGCTGCACCTGCCGAGCGGCCGGCACACCACCCTGGCCCTGTCCGAACACAGCATTGCAGAGAGCCAAGCCAGCTGGGCCGCGTCCGGCCTGGGCCGCTGGGCCGTCCGGCTGCGCGACAGCCTGCCCGGCACCGATTTGGCCGCCGGCACCCTGATCGGGGTGGCGGCGATGATGCAGATGGACTGTGGCGCCTACAACCTGGGGTACCGGCTCACCCCCACCAGCTGGGGCGTCGGGCTCGCCACCGAAGCGGCCACGGCAGCCCTGGCCGCCGCCCGGGATGCGCCGCTTCCGGTGACCGCTCGTGCCCTGGCCAACAATCCGGCGTCGGTGCGGGTGCTCGAGCGCATCGGGCTCAGCCGGGTATGGAGCGGGAGCGGCCTGCCCGCTGACCCAGCTAATTCCACGGCCACCGCCGCGACAGCCCACCACGTCTACCCCGCCAGCACCCGGCTCGAGCGGGTGGTCTTCGCCGACCGCCCGCTCGAACCCGAGCTGCTGGCCGCGATCATCCGGCTCGGCTGAGGCCTAACGGGCGCACAAAGGCGGGGATTCTTCTGCTCGGCCGGCGTGTCGTGGCAGCCGGCACGGCGATCCTCGAATCAGCCTGGTCAGGGCTCCTCGCCGAGTTCGGCCACCTGCTGCCGGTACTGTTCTGCGCTGAGTTCACCGCGGGCGTAGCGCTCGTCGAGGATGCGCCGGGCGTCGCCCGGTTGTGTGGCGCCGGGTCCGCCATCGTTGCGCAGGGCCCGCACCGCCCAAACGATGACGACCACGAGTGACGCCATCGCCAGTAACCCGTACAGCCAGATCCAGCCCGGGTCCATTCCATTGCCCCACATCATCGGCATTCCCTCTCGTCGCTCGACGTCTTCCCTCGACGGTACCTCGCTTTCCTCGCTTAATACCCCTAGGGGGTATATCCTGAACGCATGACGCTCCCGACCGACCCCCAGCCCGCGGACCACGGCGACATGACCCGAACCGACGCCAGCTCCGGCACGCCGGAGCACGACGGCATGGACCACCGTGCGATGGACCACGGCGCGATGAACCACTCCGGCCACGGCGACCACGTCGGCCAGTTCCGGCGGCTTTTCTGGCTGATGCTCGTGCTGATGGTTCCGGTCGTGGGCTTCAGCACCATGTTCGCCGATCTGCTGAACTACGACCTGCCCGATGCAGCCTGGGCCGCTTGGGTCTCACCGGTGCTCGGCACCGTGATGTATCTCTGGGGCGGCCGACCGTTCCTCACCGGCGCGATCAGCGAACTCCGGCAGCGCTCCCCCGGCATGATGCTGCTGATCGCGCTGGCCATCACGGTGGCGTTCCTCTCCTCCTGGGGCGCGAGCCTGGGCATCCTGGCCATGGAGCTCGACTTCTGGTGGGAGCTGGCCCTGCTGATCGTGATCATGCTGCTGGGTCACTGGATCGAGATGCGATCGTTGGCGCAGTCGTCCTCCGCTCTCGATTCGCTCGCGGCGCTGCTACCGGATGAAGCCGAGCGGGTGGATGCGGGCGAGGTCACCATCGTCGCCCCGGCCGAGCTGCGCGTCGGCGACCTGGTGATCGTGCGCCCCGGCGGCCGGGTCCCCGCCGACGGGCAGGTGACCGAGGGCACCGCCGACGTGGACGAGTCGATGATCACGGGCGAGTCCCGCCCGGTGAGCCGCGGCCCCGGCTCCGCGGTCGTGGCCGGCACGGTGGCCACCGACACCGCCCTGCGGGTGCGGGTGACCGCGATCGGCGATGACACCGCGCTTGCGGGCATCCGCCGGCTGGTGGCCGACGCGCAGGCCTCGTCGTCCCGCGCGCAACGGCTCGCCGACAGGGCAGCGGGCTGGTTGTTCTGGTTCGCGCTCGGCGTGGGCGTCGTCACCGCGATCGCCTGGACCCTGCTCGGCAGCCCAGAGGACGCCGTGGTGCGCACGATCACCGTGCTGGTGATCGCCTGCCCGCACGCGCTGGGCCTGGCGATTCCGCTGGTGGTCTCCATCGCCACCGAACGCGCAGCTCGCGGCGGCGTGCTGGTGACAGACCGGCTGGCGCTGGAGAGCATGCGCACCATCGACACCGTGCTCTTCGACAAGACCGGAACACTCACCCGGGGCGAACCGGTGGTCAGCCGGGTGCAGCCTCTTCCCGGCTTCGACGAGGCGACGGTACTCGCGCTGGCCGCAGCGGTCGAGGGCGACAGTGAGCATCCGCTCGCCCGGGCGATCGTCACCGCGGCCCGCGCCCGCGGGCTCGACCTGCCGGCCGCCACCGGCTTCCGAGCGTCCACCGCCGTGGGTGTCACGGCCACGGTGCACGGTCACGAGGTCGCCGTGGGCGGCCCGAGCCTGCTGCGCCAGCACGGCCTCGAACCGCTCGAGGTCACCGCGAGCTGGGCCCTGGAGGGCGCCATCGTGCTGCACGTGCTGCAGGACGGCACGGTGATCGGCGCGCTCGGCCTGGCCGATGAGGTGCGGCCGGAATCCCGGGACGCCGTGAAGGCACTCCGCGCCCTCGGCATCGGCGTCGTGATGATCACCGGCGACGCCGAGGCCGTGGCCCAGTCGGTGGCCGCCGAACTCGGCATCGACCGGGTCTTCGCCGGGGTGCACCCCGACAACAAGGCTGCAACCGTGGTGCAACTGCAACACGAGGGTCACCGGGTGGCCATGGTGGGCGACGGCGTCAACGACGCCCCGGCCCTCGCCCAGGCCGACGTGGGCATCGCCATCGGCGCCGGCACGGATGTCGCGATCGCGTCGGCCGGTGTGATCCTGGCCAGCGACGACCCGCGGTCGGTGCTCTCGGTGATCGAGCTCTCCCGGGCCAGCTACCGCAAGATGACCCAGAACCTGTGGTGGGCGGCCGGTTACAACCTGCTCTCGGTGCCGCTGGCTGCCGGGGTGCTTGCTCCGATCGGGTTTGTTCTGCCAATGGAGGTGGGAGCGCTGCTGATGTCGGCGTCGACAGTGGTGGTGGCGGTGAACGCGCAACTGCTGCGCCGCCTCGACCTGCGGCCAGGCACCAGCACGGCCCGGGTGCTCGGCGCGCGAGGTGCGACGCACGGCTGACCGGCTTTCGCGGCACGGCCCAGGTTCCGCGGCCCGGAGCGCTCGCTCCGCTCCACGCCGCGGGCGACCGGGGAAGTTGTACACATCGTTCAGCCCAGACGACTAACCTCGGTGGATGGTCGCCACGCGAATTCCAGCTCCGAGGCGCAGCTTTGAGCTCTACTACCCCCTCGAGGCCGACTGGCAGCAGCTGCGCGATATCCGGCTGCGGGCAATCGCCAACTTCCCCCTCGCGTTCCTGGAGTCGTTTGCCGTGGCACACGCCCTCACCGAGGAGGATTGGCGGGCTCGCGGCATCCGCAATGCCCTACCCACGAGCTACCAGGTGGTCGCCCGCACTCCCGCCGACCTCTGGATCGGCACGATGAGCGCGTTCATCTCGGCCGGCCCGCCCGCCTACCACCCGGGCAGCCCCGGCACCGGCGACCCGCGCGCGAACCTGGTGGGAGTGTGGGTGGATCCCACCTTCCGTGGCCTCTCGACGGTGGCGGCCACCCTGCTGCAGTCCGTGCGGGTTTGGGCGGCAGAGGAACACCAGCTCGACCGGGTGCACCTGCACGTGCACGAGGCCAATCACCGGGCGATGCGCTTCTACGAGAAGAACGGCGCCAAGCCCACCGGCGCATTCATGCCCGACCCGCGGCGCCCGGCCGAGCGGCAGATCGAACTGGTGCTCGGCGCCCTGTGATCGACGTTCTCCTCGAGTTCTGGGCCCGGGTGTCGGCGCGGAACTCGCCGCTACCGCCGGCGACGGTGTGGCTGACCGTCGCGGCGGCGGCGCTGTTGGTGCTCGTTCCGCAGGCCTGGAAGCTCACCCGGCACGTGATCACGATTGTGCACGAGGGCGGCCACGGGTTGGTCGCGGCGCTCAGCGGCCGCCGGTTGCAGGGCATCCGGCTGCACTCGGACACCTCCGGCCTCACCGTGAGCCGCGGCCGGCCGCGCGGCCTGGGAATGGTGCTCACCCTGCTCGCCGGGTACACCGCCCCGGCGCTGCTCGGCCTGGGCGCCGCGTGGCTGCTCGGCCGTGGCCACGACGTGGGCCTGCTCTGGGCGCTGCTCGCGGCGCTGGCACTGCTGCTCGTCCAGATCCGCAACTGGTTCGGACTCTGGTCGGTGCTTGTCACCGCCGCGATCGTCTTCGGCGTCACCTGGTTCGGCACCGAGACCGTGCAGAGCGTGTTCGCCCTCCTGGTGACCGCGTTCCTGCTGCTCGGGGCGCTCCGCACCGTGGTGGAGCTGCAGCGCACCCGGCGACGCCGCGGCGGCACCGCCTCGGATGCCGACCAGCTGGCCAGGCTCAGCCATCTGCCCGGCCTGTTCTGGGTGCTGGTTTTCTTCGCGGTCGCCGGCGCGTGCCTGGTCGGCGCCGCCCGGCTGCTGGCCCTCGCCTGACCCACCCCTCCGGCCGGGGCGGTTAGAAGACGGCGACGCCTAGAAGGGTGCCGACCAGCCAGGTCACGCCGAGCGCGGCCGCACCGCCGAGTACCACCCGCACGGTGGCGCGCAGGATGCGACTGCCCCCCAGGCCAGCACCCAGGGCTCCGGTCGCCGCGAGGGCCACGAGCACCGCGACGAAGGTCACCGGCACCCGGATCGCCTCCGGTAGCAGCAGGATCGCGAGCATCGGCAGGATCGCGCCGAGGGTGAACGCCAGCGCGGAGGCCGCGGCGGCATGCCAGGGGTTGGCGACGTCCTCTTCGACGATGTTGAGTTCCGCGGAGAGGTGCGCCTTGAGGACATCCTTCTGAGTGAGTTCGAGCGCCACCTGACGGGCGGTGGCGGGAGCCAGCCCGCGCTCCTCGTAGAGCGTGGCGAGGGCGGCGAGTTCGCCGGCGGGGTTGTCGTGCAGCTTGCGCTTCTGCTTGGTGATCATGGCGCGCTGGCTGTCGCTCTGGCTGCTGACCGAGACATATTCCCCGAGCGCCATGGAGATGGCACCGCCGACGAGCCCGGCCGTTCCGGCCGCGACGATCGCCGGGGTGGATCCGCCGGCACCGGCGACGCCGACCACGATGGCCGCGACGGAGACGATGCCGTCGTTGGCGCCGAGCACCCCGGCGCGCAGCCAGTTGAGCCGCGCGGCGAGGCTGGTGGCAGAGGACGGAGCGACGGTCTGGGCGCGCGCACCGGCATCCAGGTCGGCGTGCGAGGGCCGAAACAGGGTGGGTAAGAGGATGGCCATAGAGACACCATAGGCACCGATAGTCGGCGCCGCCAGCGTGGAAAGCCTTGCCTAATCTATCGCTTGATCAGGGCTTTGGGTGGAACTTTGGACAGGCTTGCCTAAGCCAAGCCAGGTCGGCGCCCCGCCGCCGAGGTGCCCCGCTGCGGACGAGTTGCTCCGGCGCACCGGGGCAGCTCGTCCGCACGCGGGCAGGTCGCTATGCGGGCGTGCCTAGAACGGCACCCCGCACACCAGCGCCGCGTTGGCGAACGGAGTGGCCTCCCCGGTGCGCACGAACACCCGCGCCGTCGCGGAGAGCGCCTTGAGCTCGGCATGGGTGATGTATTCGATCTCGTCGAACCGGCCGCGCAACCAGTCGTTGGCGATAGTGCCCTGGGCCTCCGCGGCGGCCAGGCAGTGCTCGACGACAAGTTCGCCGAGCAGCGCGTCGAGCACCTGCTCGAATCGGGGAACCCCGTGCACCAGGGCCAGGTCGATCACGGGTACCCCGGCCGGCGCCGGCATCCCGCAGTCGCCGACCAGAACGATGTCGCCGTGACCCAGACGGCTGAGGGCCGCGTTCAGGTCTGCGTTCAGGATGCCGGTGCGTTTCACTGTGAGGCCTCGTTCAGGTGGATAGCGGAATCGGTATGCACCCTGGGCAGCGGGTCGCCGACGTGTGGGTAGGACGGCTGGGTGCCCGTGGACTGCACGGCGTATGCGCCCACCCGCACGGCGAAGCCGGCCGCGTCACGGAGGCTGTCGCCGGCGGCGAGTCGGGCGCTCAGTGCGCCGACGAAGGCGTCGCCGGCTCCGGAGCTGTCCACGGCCTCGACCACGGGCGAGGCCACGCTGTCGGTGCCGAGCGCATCGGACACGATGGCGCCGAGTGCGCCGCGGGTGAGCACGACGGAGGTCACCCCCCAGGCACGGAGACGGGCGACCGCGTCCGCGTCTGACGCCGGCGCCGGGGCGCCTGGGGTGAGCTGGGCCAGAAGCAGCGCGGCCTCGTGCTCGTTCACGATCAACGGGTCGGCGCGGGCCAGAGTGGCCGGGTCGATGACGATCACGGGGGCGAGGTTCAGCACCACCCGTCCGGTGGCCAGCCCGGCGGCAGCCGTGATGCCGGCTGCGGGGATCTCGCCCTGCAGCACCAGCACGGCCGCCGACGCGATCACTGCGGCGCTGCCGGCGACGAAGCCGGCATCCACCCGCGCGTTGGCGCCGGGAATGACGACGATGGTGTTCTCGCCGTCGTCGTCCACGGTGATCACCGCCAGGCCGGTGGGCCCGTGCAGTTCCTGCACGCTGGACAGGTCGACCCCGCTCGAGCGCAGGATCGTGGTGGCGGCGCGGGCGTGGGCATCTCGGCCGATCGCGCCGACCATGGCCACGCTGGCGCCGAGCTGGGCGGCGGCCACGGCCTGGTTGGCCCCCTTGCCGCCCGGCAGGATCGCGATCGAAGTGCCGATCAGCGTCTCACCGGGCAGCGGATGCCGCGCCACGGTCACGACCTGGTCGGCGTTGATGGAGCCGACCACGACGACAGCGGGCGGGGGTGCTCCGACGCCTGGGTGTTGGGTTGGCGGGATCACTTGGAGAAGTCGCCCACGTTCGTCTTCGTGACGGAAACGACCTCGACGGGCACGGTGGCCTCGACGGTGTCACCGTTGATGGCCTTGACGGCCAGTTCGATGGCGAGCTTGCCGAGTTCGGCGGGCTGCTGGGCGACGGTGGCGTAGAGCGAGCCGTCCGAGATGGCGGTGAGGCCGTCGGCGGTGCCGTCGAAGCCGACCACCATCACGTCGGAGCCGGCGCGGTCGCCCAGGGCCTGGATGGCGCCGAGGGCCATCTCGTCGTTCTCGGCGAAGATGCCGGTGACGCCGGGGTTGGCCTGCAGCAGGTTGGTGGTGACGTCGAGGGCCGAGGCGCGGTCGAAGTTCGCGGTCTGCTGGGCGACGACGGTGATGTCGGGGTAGGCGGCGATGCCCTCGGCGAAGCCGGCGCCGCGGTCGCGGCTGGCGGAGGTGCCGGAGACACCCTGCAGGGCGATGACGGTGCCCTTCTCCCCCATCGACGCGGCGAGCTCGTCGGCGGCCTGCTTGCCGCCGGCCACGTTGTCGCTGGCCACGAGCGAGGTCAGTTCGGCGTCGTTGACGGTGCGGTCCACGGCAATCACCGGGATGCTCGCGGCGGTGAGGGCGGTCACAGAGGCGCTGGCGGCATCCGAGTCGACCGGGTTGACGATGACGGCCTTGGTGGCGCCGGCCGCGGCCGTGGCCAGCTGGTTGGCCTGGGTGGCCGAGTCGTTCTGGGCGTCGACGATGTAGAGGTCGACGCCGGCCTCGTCGGCGGCGGCCTGCGCGCCGTCGCGCAGCTCGACGAAGAACGGGTTGTTCAGGGTGGAGACCGCGAGCACCACCTTGGGTCCGCTGGCCTCGTCACCGCCCCCGCGTCCGCAGGCGGTGGTGCCGGCGAGGATCAGAGCGGCCGTGGCGGTGACGGCGGCGATGCGGCGGAAAGAGGATGACTTCATTGTGTTTCCTTCTCTGGATGGTGCGGGGTCTGGGGGGTGGGGAGTATTAGCTGTTGCGGGTCTTCCGGCGCAGTACGTCGGCGCCGACGGCGAGGGCGATGACCAGGCCGATCACGACCTGCTGCCAGAACGACGACACGTTGAGCAGGTTGAGGCCGTTGCGGATGACGACCAGCACCAGCGCGCCGATGAAGGTGCCGGAGATCTTGCCGAGCCCGCCGGAAAGCGAAGCTCCGCCGATGACGACGGCCGCGATGGCATCCAGTTCGTAGCCGGCGGCGGCCTGCGGCTGGGCGGAATCGAGCCGGCCGGCCAGGAGCAGCCCGGCGAGGGCGGCGAACAGGCCGGCCAGGGCGAACACGGTCACGATGATGCGTTTGACCGGCAGGCCGGAGAGCCGGGCGGCTTCGGCGTTGCCGCCGACGGCGTACATGGACCGGCCGAGCACGGTGCGGTTGAGGATGAATGAGGCCACCAACGCGGCGACCACGAGCACGACGATGGGCATCGGCACCGGGCCGAGGTTGCCGCCGAGGAAGGAGACCTCCGCGGCGGTCTTGATCGGCCGGCCGTCGGAGATCACCAGGGTGAGGCCGCGGGCCACGCTGAGCATGGCCAAGGTGGCGATGAAGGAGGGCAGCTTGCCGTAGGCGTTCGCGGCGCCGTTGACTATGCCGGCGAGGAGGCCCACGGCGAGACCGCCGAGCAGGGCCACCCAGCCGGGCAGGCCGGCGCTGACGAAGAACCAGCCGGAGGCCATGGCCGAGAGGGCGGCGACCGCGCCGACGGAGAGGTCGATGCCGCCAGCGACGATGACGAAGGTCATGCCGAAGGCGAGCACCGCCACGGTCGACACCTGGATGCCGATGTTGAGCAGGTTCTGCCCGGTGAGGAAGTCGGGGGTGGCGATGACCAGGGCGATGCAGAGCACCACGAGGCCGACAAGGGCGCCGTTGTTGGCCAGAAACGTCTTGTAGTCGAAGGAGCGCCGGGTGGGCGTGGGCGTGATGGTGGTCGTCGTTGACATGGGTTCTTGTTCCTTCTGGTCAGCGCTGCGCGGCGACGTCGCGGGCGGCGAGGGTCATGACTGTGTCTTGGGTGGCATCCGCTGCGCTCAGTTCGCCGGCCAGCCGGCCGTCGCGCATGACGAGGATGCGGTCGCTCATGCCCAGGATTTCGGGCAGTTCGCTGGAGACCATGACGATGGCCCCGCCGGCTGCGGTGATGCTGTTCATCAGTTCGTAGATTTCGACCTTGGCGCCCACGTCGACGCCGCGGGTGGGTTCGTCCAGCAGCAGCACGGTGGAGGCGGCGATGATCCAGCGACCGAACACGGCCTTCTGCTGGTTGCCGCCGGAGAGCGAGCGGATCGGCTGGTCGATGGTGTGCATGCGGATGCGGAGCGTCTTCGCGACGGCCTCGGCACGGCGGCGCTGCCCCGTGAAGTCGGCCAGGCCGAGCTTGGCGCTGGACGCGAGGGTGGCGTAACCGAGGTTGTCGTTCACCGAGGCGTCGAGCACCAGGCCCTGGCCCTTGCGGTCCTCGGGCACGTGGCCGATGCCGGCCCTGATCGCCGCCTTGATGTCGCCCTTGGGAAGCTTCGTGCCGCGCACGGTGACAGTGCCGGTGTCGTATTTATCGGCGCCGGCGATGGCGCGGATCAGTTCGGTGCGGCCCGCCCCGACGAGCCCCGCGATGCCGAGCACCTCGCCGGCGCGCACGGTGAAGCTGATGTCGTCGAACTGGCCGGCGCTGGTGAGGTTGGTGACGGTGAGCACTTCGGTGACCGCCGGGGTCTCGTCGGCACGGCGCGGGAACTGGTCTTCGATGCTGCGGCCGACCATCAGCTTGACCAGTTCGTCTTCGGGGGTGGAGGCGGGAACCTCGGCGATGAAGTGGCCGTCGCGAATGACGGTGACGGTGTCGCCGACCTCGGCGATCTCGTCGAGGTGGTGGCTGATGAAGAGCATGCCGACGCCGCGGCTGCGGAGGTCGGCCATCACGGCGAACAGCGCCTGGGTCTCGTGCCGGGTGAGCGCGGCGGTGGGTTCGTCGAGGATCAGTACGCGGGCATTGATGCTGAGCGCCTTGGCGATCTCGACCAGCTGCTGCTTGGCGATGCCCAGGTCACCGACCAGTAGGTTGACGTCGACGTCCAGGCCGATCAGGGCCAGCGCGGCGCGCGCCTGGCGGCGGAGTTCTTTACGGTCGACCATGCCGAACTTGGTGGGCATCCGGCCCAGCATCACGTTCTCGGCCACGCTCATGGTGGCGACTAGGTTGAGTTCCTGGTGGATGGTGGCGATGCCGTGGTCTTCGGCGGCCTTCGTGGTGGGCAGGGTGGTGACGGTGCCGTCGACCAGGATCTGGCCGCCGTCGGGCTGGTAGACGCCGGCGACCATCTTGATCAGGGTGGACTTGCCGGCGCCGTTCTCGCCGAGCAGCACCTGCACCTGGCCGGGGTAGACGCTCACGGTGACGTCTTGGATGACCGTGACCGGGCCGAAGGTTTTGGTCACGTTCTGCAACGTGATCAGGGGGTGCGCGTTCATTTACTGGCTCCTTTGCTCAGGTGTCGCGGGGGCGGTACCGGTGATCGGGGTGGCCGAGGAGGCCCGCACGATCAGCTCGCTGGGCAGCACCACCGATTCCGGTGTCTCCCCCGCGATCACCTGCAGCAGCAGGTCGACCGCGATCCGGCCCATGTCTTCCACGCTGTGCGCGATCACGCTCAGCGCCGGGTTGAGCAGCGCGAACCACTCGATGTCGTCGAAGGCGACGAGGGCGATGTCGGTGCCGATGCGCATCCCGAGCCGGTGCAGGATGCTGATGGCGCCGACCGCCATCAGGCTGTCGGCGGCGAGCAGCGCGGTGGGCGGGCTGGCCAGCTGCATCAGGGCGTGCACGCCGGCGGAGCCGCTGGCGGCCTGGTAGTCGCCGAAGTAGACCAACTCGGGGTCCTGGCTGAGGCCCGCCTCGGCCACGGCCCGGGTGAACGCGGCGAAGCGGTCCCGGCCGGTGGAGGTGGCCTGCGGGCCGGAGATGTAGCCGATACGGGTGTGGCCGAGGTCGGCGAGGTGCTGCACGGCCTGGCGGATGCCGCTTTCACTGTCGGTGGTGACGCTGGGGAGGTCGAGGCCCGGCACCGTGCGGTCCACCAGCACGGTGGGAACCTCGCGCTCGATCAGGGCACGGAGCCGACCGAGGTCGTCGCCGACCGGGGCGACGATGACGCCGTCCACGCGCCGGGAGATGAGGGTGTCGAGGTAGCGGTCCTGCTGGTCGTTGCGCTCGTTGGCGTTGCCGAGCAGGGTGACGTAGCCGGCGGAGAGGGCGGCCTGTTCGGCGGCGTGGGCGAGGTCGGCGAAGAACGGGTTGCGCACATCCGGCACCAGCAGGCCGAGCGCGTTGGACCGGGTGGAGCGCAGCGCCCGTGCCTGGGCGTTGGGCTGGTAGTCGAGCTCGGCGACCGCGGCGGCAACGCGGTCGCGGGCATCGGCCGAGGTGGCCGGGTTGCCCGACAGCACGCGGGAGGCGGTGCCCACCGAGACTCCGGCGAGGGCGGCGACGTCCTTGATCGTTACGGCTTCCACAGCCACTCCCTTGTGTGTGCGTGTCGGTGCTCTGGTGCTGGTGCTCGTGCTCTGCCGCGGATGCGAGGCGCGTGTCCTGCGAGTTTTACGGATCCTGTGGAATCGTTTCCATGGAATCGTTTCCATCGTACGTCGACGGATACGAACGTGTCAACCGGGCAAGACAATCCGCCGAGTTGCCCTCCTGCGGACGAACTGCCCCCGCGCACCGGGGTAGCTCGTCCGGAACGGGGCAACTCGGCGCGCGTGGGGTCAGCGACGACCGACGAAGGTGTCCATCGAGCGGTAGACGCCGAAGACCCGGCCGGCCACGGCGTCCCAGGCGGCCAGCGGCAGCACGCCGCGGAGCTTCTTGCTCAACCCGACGGTCCACGGCATCAGCAGCTGGGGCCGGCCGGCGAGCATGGCCCGCCAGACCTTGTCGACCACATAGTCCGGGGTCATCACCGGGGTGAGGAGGGGGCCGCGGGCACCGTCGAACATACCGGTGGAGATATAGCTGGGTGCGATGGTGCTCACCCGCACGTGGTCGAAGCCCTGCTGCTCGAGTTCGAGGCGCAGCGAATCGCTCCAGGCGATCACGGCTGCCTTCGAGGCCGCATAGACGCTCATCCGCGGATTGGAGAGCATGCCGGCGGCGGAGGCGATGTTGACGATCCTCGACTCCCGGTAGGGATTGCGCATCATGGCGGGCAGGAACTCCCGGGTGATGTACATCGGCGCGAGCGCGTTCACCTGCATGGTCGAGCGGGTGTCATCGCCGTTGTCGTGCTCCCAGAAGAACGAGCCGCGCACGATGCCGGCGTTGTTGATCACGATGTCGGGGTTGCCCACCTCGGTGCGCACCCGCTGCGCGGTCTGCGCGATGGCGCCGAGGTCGGAGATGTCGAGCACGTACGGCGCGATCTGGGTGACCCCGTTGGAACGCTCTGTGAGGATCGCGGCGGTGCTCGAGAGACTCGCGGCATCCCGGTCCCAGAGGATCACGGCCCGGGCACCCTCGGCGACGGCCCGCTCGGCGTACAGGCGGCCCATGCCCATGGCGGCGCCGGTGATCAGCACGCGGGCTCCGGAAACGGTTCGAGTCATACCTCCATCATTGCAACTCCCGGCTGGGAGTGCTCGCGGGTCGCCTGTTGCGGGTCCTGCGCCTCGCCCGCTGCGGCACGCGTTGTGCCCCGCGGCACGCGCTGGGCCCGACGGCCCGCGTTCCAACAGGTGCCGCCGCATCCGACACGTGCCGCGAGCCGGTGGATGGTGCTACACCAGCACCTCGCGCGCCGCACCTGCCCGGGTGCGCCCGACGCCAATTGCTACGTTGCGTTTCATCGCGGGGTGCGCCCGCGTGGCCGGCTGGGTAGCGTCGAGGAAACTCTTGCCCCGACAACCCGATCGGCAGTTATGTCCGCCAGCCCCGCAACGCGCACGACGGCCCGCCCCGCCGCGGCTGTGCGCACCGGCGAGCCGACCGGCACAGATGCGGCCTACGCCGTGCAGTTCTCCGGCCTGGGCCGTACCTTCGCGCCCAGCCCCGGCAGCCGCCGCCGCACACGCGCCGCGACGACGACGAGCGTCGAGGTCGCCCGGCCGGTGCTGCGCGACGTGTCGATCAGCGTGCAGCCCGGCGAGGTGCTCGCGATCCTCGGCACCAGTGGCTGCGGCAAGTCCACCCTGCTGCGTATCGCCGGCGGCCTGGACTCGCCGAGCGCCGGTTCGGTGCGCATCGACGGGTCACCCGTCACCGACTTCGACACCCGCTGCGCCGTCGGATTCCAGGAACCGCGCCTGCTGCCCTGGCGCACCGTGGCCGACAACGTAGCGCTCGGCCTGCCCCGCGGCACCGCCCGTGAGGCCGGCCGCGCCCGCGTCGCCGAACTGCTCGAACTCGTGGGGCTGTCGGCGTTTGCCGACCACCGCCCCGCTTCGATCTCCGGCGGAATGGCGCAGCGCGCCTCGCTCGCCCGTGCCCTCGCCCGCAACCCCGGGGTACTCCTCCTCGACGAACCGTTCGGGGCACTGGATGCGCTCACCCGGCTCAAGATGCAGGACCTACTGCTCGACGTGCACGCCGCAGCGCCCACCACGGTGTTGCTGGTGACCCACGACGTGGACGAGGCCCTGCAACTGGCCGACCGCATCATCCTGCTCGGCCAGGAAGCCGCCCCCTCCGGCGGCTCCCGCCCGCCCGGCGCCACGATTGTGCAGGAGATCACGGTGCCCGGCACGCGCCCCCGCGACCGGGGCTCGGCGGAACTCGCCGAACTGCGCGGGAGGCTGCTGGCGGGGCTCGGTATCGACCGGCACGGCGACCCGCGTGGGGTGGCCACCGGCACGAGCATCCCGCACTTCCCCTACTGACTCGACTACTCCCCCGTCGTTCGCACAGCTTGATCGTGCGCCGCAGCCATAGTTTTCCCGCACCACCGCATCAGCTCCACCGCACGACACCCACAGCATGGATATCCGTATCAGCTCCCGTCCCGGGCAGCGCCATTCTCGAATCCAACGAAAGACTTGTCATGAAGAGACGCTTCACCACCACCGCCCTCGTCGCCTCCGCCGCCGCCGCCGCGCTGCTGCTCACGGGCTGCGTCGCCGGTGAGAACCAGCCCGCCGCGGATGCCGCCGCCAGCACCGACGACGCATCCGGTGCGGTCATCACCGAGGGCGGCACCCTCAACATCGACTTCGCCACCTACAACCCGCTGAGTCTGGTGATCAAGGACCAGGGCTGGCTCGAAGACGCCCTCGCCGATCAGGACATCACGGTGAACTGGGTGCAGTCCGCCGGCTCGAACAAGGCCAACGAGGCCCTGCGCGCCAACGCCATCGACGTCGGCTCCACGGCCGGCTCGGCCGCGCTGCTCGCCCGCTCAAACGGCTCGCCCATCCAGGTGATCGACATCTACTCCCAGCCCGAGTGGGCCGCGCTGGTCGTGCCGGAGGGCTCGGCGATCACCTCGGTCGAAGACCTCAAGGGCAAGCAGGTCGCCGCCACCAAGGGCACCGACCCCTACTTCTTCCTGCTGCAGGCGCTCGAGGAGGCCGGCCTCAGCCAGGACGACGTGACCGTGCAGAATCTGCAGCACGCCGACGGTTGGGCCGCCCTCCAGAACGGCTCTGTCGACGCCTGGGCGGGCCTCGACCCGATCATGGGCGGCGCAGAGGCTGCCGGCGCCGAGCTGGTCTACCGCAACGTCGACTTCAACAGCTACGGCTTCCTCAACGCCACCGAGTCCTTCATCGCTGAGAAGCCGGATGTGGCCCAGACCGTGGTCGACGTCTACGAGCACGCCCGCGCCTGGGCGCTGGAGAACGAGGAGGAGACCGCCACGATCCTGGCCGACGTCGCCGCCCTCGACCCGGCCGTCGCGAGCACGGTCATCACCGAACGCACCAACCTCGACGTCGACAACGTTCCCGGCGATGCCCAGTTCGACGTGCTCACCACCATCGGCCCGATCTTCGTCGAAACCGGTGACGTGCTCGAGCAGAGCCAGGTCGACGACGCCCTCGACACGATCATCAACGACACCTTCGCCACGAAGGCCGACCCGACGATCGTCGAGTAACCGGCGAGCGGATGCCGGGGCGGCAGCACGCAGGGCGCCCCGGCCACCCCGTTCGCACTCACCGGCCCGCGCGAACTGCCCGAACCACCCGCACAGCCCGCACCGCCCGCACCGCCCGCACGGAAGGCACCCCGATGACCGAGACCCTCGTCCCCAGCACGGCCCCCGCCGCGCGCCGGCCGTTGACCTCCCGGCGCAGTGTGCGCATTGTGGGCGGCCTGCTGCTGCCGCTTCTGATCCTTCTGGTGTGGCAGCTCAGCAGCACGCTGGGACTCGTCACCGCGTCGCAGCTTCCGCCACCCGCATCCGTCTGGGTGGCCGCCGTTGACCTGTTCGAACGTGGCCAGCTGACCCTCTACGTGGCCATTTCCACCCAGCGGGTGCTCATCGGCTTTGCCATCGGGGCGGCGCTCGGGCTCGCCGCCGGCGCGCTGGTCGGCCTCTCCCGTGCCGCCGACATCTTCTTTGCGCCCACGCTCGGTGCGATCCGGGCAGTGCCGTCGCTCGCCTGGGTGCCCCTGCTCATCATCTGGCTCAAGATCGGTGAGGAGTCGAAGATCACCCTCATCGCGATCGGCGCCTTCTTCCCCGTCTACACGACCGTTGCCCAGGCGCTGCGCCACGTGGACCGGCAACTGGTGGAGGCCGGCCGCGCGTTCGGCCTGCGCGGAGTACGACTCTTCGGTGCCGTTCAGCTGCCCGCTGTGATCCCGTCGGTGATCTCCGGACTCCGCCTCGCACTCGCCCAGGCCTGGTTGTTCCTGGTCGCGGCGGAGTTGATCGCCGCGTCGATGGGACTCGGGTTCCTCCTCTCCGATTCCGGCAACAACGGCCGGGTCGATCGCATCCTGCTGGCCATCATCCTGCTCGCCCTGCTCGGCAAGCTCACCGACGCCATCCTGGGCGTCTTCGAAAAGTGGGCCATCAAGAAGTGGGCCTGACCCTGTTTCGCGGCGCGGAATAGCACTCGGGGCGCAGGAAACTTCTCGCCGCGCAGGAAAATCCGGCCTTTGTGATGCGCCACGAGAATTATGCTGCGCCGCCGTGACTCTGGTGCGCCACGAGCTCGGTAGCGCACGTCACGGTCCGCGGACCACGCGGCGGCACGCGGTGGCAGACCGTGCGTGTCACGGCACGCCGCACTCGTCACGGCACGCCGCACTCGTCACGGCACGCGTTACAACACGCGCCGCCGAGGTCAACACGTGCCGCCGGGGGTCAACACGTGCCAACACCTTCCGCCGGGGTGGAGACGGTGCCGCAGCGAGACGAGGCCTTCAGGGTGCCGCCGCGGAAGGCACATCCGCTTCACCGGCAGTCGGCGAAGGTTACGCCGCGTTGCGCTTCGCCCTGCAGCGGGCCCGACTGCTGCGTAGCGTCGAAAGTGACCAGCTGCCCCATCCTGACCAGACCGCCGGAGTGTGCCCATGCCGAACCCCGACACCGACACCGACATGAGCACTGGCACCACCACCCACACCCCGGCCAGCCGCGCCGCCACCGCCGACTGGACCGACACCAGCGCCACCATCCGCAACCTCTCCACCGAGCACCGCCGCTACCCCGCCCCGGCCGAGTTCGCCGCGCAGGCCAACGTCGACGCTTCCTGGTACGAGAAAGCCGCCGCCGACCCGGTCGCGTTCTGGACCGAGCAGGCCAAGCGCCTGGACTGGGCTGAGCCCTGGCACACCGACCACAGCTGGCACCCCACCACCCCGGATGCCGACGGCGTGATGAGCGTGCCGCACGCGGAGTGGTTCGCCGGCGGCAAGCTCAACGTGGCGGTGAACTGCGTCGACCGGCACGTGGCCGCCGGCCGCGGCGACAAGGTCGCGTTCCACTTCGAGGGCGAACCGGGCGACCGTCGCACCCTCACCTACGCGGACCTCGAGAAAGAGGTCGCCCGGGCCGCCAACGCGCTCACCGACCTCGGCATCGTGCAGGGCGACCGGGTGGTCATCTACCTCCCGGTGATCCCCGAGACGATCATCATCACCCTTGCCGTCGCCCGCATCGGCGCCATCCACTCCCTGGTCTTCGGCGGATTCTCGGCCGAGGCCCTGCGCTTCCGGGTGGAGGACACCGGCGCGAAACTGCTCGTCACCACCGACGGCCAGTTCCGCCGCGGCAAGGCAGTTCCGGTGAAGGAAGCCGCCGACAAGGCCGTCGAGGGCGTCGACTCGATCGAGCATGTACTCGTGGTGCGCCGCACCGGCGACCTGACCCCGGACATCCCGTGGACCACCGGGCGCGATGTGTGGTGGCACGACACCGTCGATACGGCATCCGCCACCCACGAGCCCGAGTTCTTCGACGCCGAGACGCCGCTATTCATCATCTATACCTCCGGCACGACCGGCAAGCCCAAGGGCCTGGTGCACACCAGCGGCGGCTACCTCACCCATGCCTCCTGGAGCCACTGGGCGGTATTCGACGCCAAAGACACGGATGTGCACTGGTGCACCGCCGACCTCGCCTGGGTCACCGCGCACAGTTACGTGCACTACGGCCCGCTCTCCAACGGCACCACCTCGGTCATTTACGAGGGCACCCCGAACACCCCGCACCCCGGCCGGCACTTCGAGATCATCGAGCGCTACGGCGTGACCACGTATTACACGGCGCCCACGCTCATCCGCACGTTCATGACCTGGTTCCCGGATGGCCTGCCCGCCGAACACGACCTGTCCAGCATCCGTCTGCTCGGCTCGGTCGGCGAGGCGATCAACCCCGAAGCCTGGGTGTGGTTCCGCGAGAACGTCGGCGCGGGCTCAGCCCCGATCGTGGACACCTGGTGGCAGTCCGAGACCGGCGCGGCCGTGATGGCGCCGCTGCCCGGGGTGAGCACCCTCAAACCGGGTTCCGCGCTGCGTGCGCTGCCGGGGCTCAGCACGCTGGTGGTGGATGACGCGGGCCAGCCGGTGCCGCACGGCACCGGCGGCTACCTCGTGCTGGCCGGCACCTGGCCGGGCATGGCCCGCACGGTGTGGGGCAACCCGGAGCGCTACCGCGATTCTTACTGGGCGCGGTTCGCGGAGCAGGGCTACTTCTTCAGCGGAGACGGCGCCAAGTACGACGACGACGGCGACATCTGGCTGCTCGGCCGGGTCGACGACGTGATCAACGTCTCCGGGCACCGGCTCTCCACGATCGAGATCGAGTCGGCCCTGGTGTCGCATCCGGCCGTCGGCGAGTCCGGCGTGGTGGGTGTGGCGGATGCGACCACCGGCGAGGGCATCGCCGCGTTCGTGATCCCCGCGGTGGCCCCGGCCACGGATGATCCGGCCGCCTGGCTGGCCCTGCGCGTCGAGCTGGCCCCGCAACTGCGGGCGCACATCACGCACGAGATCGGCGCGGTGGCCAAGCCCCGGGACGTGTTCCTGGTGCCCGACCTGCCCAAGACCCGCTCGGGCAAGATCATGCGCCGGCTGCTCGGCGACATCGTGGACGCCCGCCCCCTCGGCCACGTCACCTCGCTCCAGGACGACACCGTGCCCGGGCGCATCCAGGCCATCGTGCGGGCGGCCCGCCTCTAGCGAGAAGGACCCGCGAGACCTTCTGGTGTGCAGGTCGGCGCACCAGGTCTCGACAAGCTCGACCAACGAGGGTCTCGACAAGCTCGACCAACGAGGGTCTCGACAAGCACGGGCGGCGGGGCGGGGGTCAGGCGGCCCGGAGGCGGCGCTCGCAGTAGGCGTAGAACGTGACGTAGGCCAGGAACGAGAAGCAGAGGCCCGCCACCACCGGCACGGCGCTGGGACCGGTCAGGGCGTCCCGGCCGAGCAGCAGGGCGAGGAGGATGAAGGCCAGGCTCACGATCTGCGCCTGGAAGACCTGGCGGTACGAGCTCCACCGGGCGTCGCGCAGCATCCATACGTTGACCATGCCCGGAAGGGTGAGCACGGCGCCCACCACCCGGGCGGTGAGCGGCGTGAGCTCCCATGCCCACAACCCGCCGAACTCTACCGGGAAGAGGAACAGCGCCAGGCCCGCGGCGAGCGCCGCCAGGCCCACCGCGACCAGCACCACCCGTACCACCCCGTGCAGCAGGTAGTCCCGTTCCTCGGGCCGACCATTGTCGACACCGCGGTGCAGCACCAGCACGGCCGCCGCCAGGAACGGGGTGATGGCGTAGAGGGTGGCCCAGACCACGAAGATGAAGGTGCCCTGGTGAAAACGATCCCAGTGCAGCGCCGTGGCCAGGCCGAGGAGCGTTGCGAACACCACCACGGCGATGAAGCCGCGATGCACCCGGTGCCACCTCGTCTCCCGCGCCACCCGAACGAAGAACCAGATGCCGCCGATGTAGGCGCAGGCCAGGAGCAGCGCGCTGAGCGGCGGGGCGATGGTCCAGGCGAACAGCTGGTCGGTGCGGGTAGGGAAGACATAGAGCAGCACGCTTGCGACCATCAGAAACGGCACCAGCAGCACGGCAAGCCAGCGGGCGAACGGGCTCAGCCGGTCGGCACCCTTCAGCCCCCACTGGATGCGGGTCATTCCGTGTCCTTCGGCATCGGCGGCAGCGGGGACGCCGGCGATAGTCGGTCCCCGAATACGTCCATGGCGCCGCCCTTGGCCGGCGGCAGCGCGTACGCCACGGCGGCACGTACGCCGAGGTGGCGGCCCTCCTTCTCACCGCGTTCGAAGTCAGCCGCCAACGGCCCGCTCTGCAGCGGTCCGGTCCAGGCCCGGTGGAACGAGATCGACGGGGCGTTGTAGAGCCCGGTCTGTTCTCGCACCGACAGCGCCGCGCCGAACAGCCGCCCGGCGCGCACCGCGTCCCCGTCCTGCGCGGCGATCGCGGTCAGCGCCTCCAGCCCATAGGCGACGCCTTCTTTGTGCCCCAGGTCGCGGGAGAGCATCAGGCTGTCTTCGAACTGCGTGGTGGCCGCATCTGCGTCACCGAGCAGCAGATGCGCCCACCCACAGTGGTGCAGCGCGATCGTGGCGCCGAGTTTGTCCTTTTGTCGCAGGGTGAGCGCCAGGCTCTCCTCGAACCGGTTGAGGGCGCGGGGCAGCTTCTGCCGCAGAATCGCGGCCAGGCCCAGCGACACCAGCGCCATCGCCTCTCCCCAGCGGTAGTTCGCTCCGCGGAAGAGATGCAGGCTGGTCTCCAGCACCGACTCGGCCTCCTCGGCTTCGCCCTTCTCGAGCGCCGCGAGGGCCACCGACACCAGCGTCAGCGCCTCCGCCTTGGGCAGTCCCACCTGCGCGAACAGCTCGGCGCTCTCGGTGAGAGTCTGCGTGATCCCGTCCACCGGGTCCTGCCAGAACCGGATGGCGCCGGTGAAGTACAGCGCCCGGGCGCGGGCGGCCGGCGACAGCTCGGCATCCGCGGCCAGTAGCTCCTCCATCCAGCCGCGCACCTCGCCCAGGTGGCCGCCGATCCACCAGTACAGGTAGAGCGACCAGGCGAAGGCGGTCGCGGTCTCCCAGTCACCCCGGTCGAGATAGAACCGTTCGGTGGCGCGCAGGTTCTCCCGGTCGTCGACCAGCCTCGACATCCACTCGACCTGGTGTTTGCCGTCGAGCAGCCGGTCGGCGTTCGCGGCCACCCGCACGTAGTACTCGGCGTGCGCCCGGCGCAGGTCCTCGAGCTCACCGCCCGATTCGAGCTGCTCGAGCGCGTATTCGCGCACCGTCGCGAGAATCGTGAAGTAGGTCTGTTGTGGGCGCTCCTCCTGGCGCACGAGACTGCTGTCCACGAGCACGCCGAGCATGGTGAGGACGTCGGCCCCATCGTCCGCCCCGATGCTCTCCACGGCCTCGAGGGTGAAGCCGCCCACGAACACGCCGAGCCGGTTGAGCAGCTTACGTTCCTCGTCGCCGAGCAGCTGGGTGCTCCATTCGATCGTGCGGCGCAGGGTCTGCTGGCGGGCGGGCAGGTCGCTGGCCCCGCCGCTCAGGAGCGGCAGCCGCCGGTCCAGCCGGGCCAGCATCAGCTCGGGTGAGAGCAGACGGATGCGGGCGGCCGCCAGTTCCAGTGCGAGCGGAACCCCGTCGAGGGCGGCGCAGATACCCACCACGGCGCCGACGTTCGCGGGGGTCAGCTCGAAATCGGGCCGCACCGCCCGGGAGCGTTCCACGAAGAGGGCGACCGCCGGCGAGGTGCGGGCCGCGGCGAACGATACCGTCTCCGGCCGTTCGTCTCCGACAGCATCGGGTTGTGCGAGCGGGCCGAGTTCGAAGTTGTGCTCGCCGTTGACTCGCAGCAGGGCGCGGCTGGTCACCAGCACGTTGAGCTCGGGCAGTGCGGAGAGCAGCCGGGTCACCACCGCCGCCGCGGCCAGAACCTGTTCGAAGTTGTCGAGCACGAGCAGAACCCGTCGCCCGCGCAGCGCGATCACGAGCTTGCCTTCGACGGGCCCGTCACCGGTGTTGCGTACGCCGAGAGTCTGCGCGATGGCGGTGACCACGTTGGCTGGGTCGAGTACCGGGGCGAGGTCGACGAAGTACACGCCGTCGGGGTACTCGGCGGCGAGGTCTTCGCCCACGTCGATCGCCAGCCGGGTCTTGCCCATGCCGCCGGGGCCGGTCACCGTAACCAGCCGCACTTCCTCCCGCTCCAGGGTGCGCTTGAGGCTGGCAACCTCGCGTTCCCGGCCGATCAGCTCGGTGACCGGGGACGGGAAGGTTCCCAGGGCGTCCTCGACCTCGGCCGTGTGCTCCGGCTCGGCGGGCCGGGCGCTGGCGGCGAACCGCTCCGCCAACAAGGTGGCCAGGTCGGCCTCGAGCAGGCCGGTGAGGGCATCCGCATCGGCGAAGTACTTGAACGAGGCGGTGTCATCGGTGCGGATGCGGTCGAGCAGGTCGTTCAGCCGGGGCTCCCGTTCACCGTCGGTCTCGCGAATGTAGATCAGCTTGGGCAGCGAGCCAGAGAGGTTGAACTCGTCCTCGAGCCCGGAAACGGTCTCGGTGGGGGCGACCCAGCCGTACCTGTCGCCGTAGATTCCCACGAAGATGTTGCTCTGGTCGAGATAGGCCCGGTACAGGTCGCGAGGCGGATGCGGCCGGGCGCCGAGCTCGAACATCACCGGCGCCAGGTGCAGCCGTTCCACGGCAATACGGGCGCTCTTGCGCTCGGGGGCCAGCTCCTTCAGCGTGGAGCTGATGAACACGCGCAACTTCTGGTCTGGGGTACGGATGGCCGATGGGAACCCGGTCATGGGTGCCTCTCCTGCTCACAAGAACGGTCACGGATGATTCGGCCGTCGACGTGCACGCGGCTGGATCCGGGGGAAAGACGCACTACCCGGCCAAGCTACTCGATTTATTTCGCGCTGTCAGGAATCTCGCGCAATCAGTTCGCGCGGGCCACGGCGGCGAGCACCTGCCGGTGCGTCTCGGGGTGGCCGAGGATGCGGAAGTGGCCGCCGGTGTCGATCAGCACGTTCTCGGCGCCAGGCAGGATGCTGCCCTCAGGGATGTGGGGGTCGAACCGGCCGAAGATCGACACCACCTGGGCGTTCAGGCGTTTGTCGGCCGCGAGGGCGGCCAGGTGCGGGTTGGTGCCGGAGAACGCGCGCAAACTGGGCATGAGCAGGTAGCGGGCGTACCGCGAGCCGGAGAACGGGGTGCTGATCGCGACCAGCCGGGTGATGCGGGCGTCGGGGTCGAGCTGTGTCATTAGGTACTTGCCGATCAGGCCGCCCTTGCTGTGGGCCACGATCACCACGTTGTGCAGGTTCTGGCTCTGCAGGTAGTCGGCCACGATCGTCGCCGACGCCGCCACCGGCCGCCGGTTGGTGCCGAGCGGCGTCACCACGTGCACCGGATGCCCGTGCTCGTGCAGCAGCTCGATCAGCGGGCGCATGAACGGCCAACGCTCGTAGACACCGGGCAGGATCAGCACCGGCACGGCCGTGCCGGTGCCGAACTCGGCCGGGTCGGTGCGGGAGAGCACCGTGCGGGCCTGCCAGATCAGGGCGTACCCGTAGTCGAGCAGCCAGGAGCCGGCGTTGTGCAGGGCGTCGCGCACACGCGCCCGCCCGACCCGACCCGGCTCCTGGGTCACGGCGCGACCGGCTCGCCGCGGACCGCTTCGCCCAGAGAAGGCGTGCCGGCGTGCTCGAGGATGCCGACGGCCGTGGCAGCGGCGGCGCTGAACTGCACCAGGTGCCGTCCGGGCAGCTCCAGCAGCCGGCCTGACGGGGCCGCCGCGGCGAGGTGCACACCCCAGTCGTGGCGGGACACCGGGTCGTCCTCCCCGCGAATCACCAGGGTGGCCGCAGAGACATCCCGCAGCCGCAGGTCGGTGCGGTACGCGAGCATGGGTCGCAGGGTGGTCAGGTACCAACGCGGACCGCAGCGCAGGTAGTCGCCGAGCACGATCAGGGTGCCGTCCAGCGGTTCGCGGGTGGTGTCCCGAGCCAGGTCGAGCGCCTGCAGCAGCACCGAACCGCGGGTGGGGTCGGTGACCCCGCCGATCAGCACCAGGTGCGACACCAGCGCCGCATGCCGCGCAGCGGTCTCGGTGACGAACTGGGCGCCCATGGAGTGTCCGACCAGCACGACGGGCCGGTCGGTCAGCAGCGGCAGCAGCTCGGCGAGGTAGTCGGCGTACTGTTCGATCGTCACCCCGTGCTCCGGCTTGGGCGCCTTGCCGAAACCGGGCAGGTCCACCGAGTGCACGGCGCCGGCGGAAGCCAGCTCGCTGTGCAGCCGGTCGAGGTAGCGGTGCGACATGCCGATGCCGTGCACGAGCACGAACACCGGCGCTTCCGCCGTGCCGGGGCCGGGTGAGGAGACCACGTTCACAGCCGCCCCGATCACCGGCAGCAGCACCTCACGCACGCGGACGCATCCGGTTCACCCGGCATATGGCCGTTAGGGAATATGAATCGAGGGGCACGCCGGTCACGCCTGCGGAACCCGCACGCGCAGTCCGCCGGCGTGCACCTCGGCCTTGAACGCGGTGGCGGTGCCGAAGCCGTCGCCGTCGAGTTCGATCTCCTCGGGGTGGTTCAGCTTCACCGTGATCTGGCGGCCCTTCACATAGTTGAGAGCGTCGACCTCCTTGGACATCATCCGCCGGCCCAGCGGCGTGCGGCGCAGCACACCGTTCTCCCAGAGCACCTTCACCAGAATCTGCACCCAGCTCAGGAAGCCCTCTGGCCGCAGCATCACGATCTCGAACTGGCCGTCGTCGATCACGGCCTCCGGCAGCAGCAGCACATTGGCGGTGAGCAGGCCGGTGTTGCCCACGATCATGGTGTGCGCCCGCACCGACTGCACGCTGCCGCCGTCGAGGCTGTACTTCATGCGCAGCTGGTTCTTGTCGCGCAGCGCGGTGAAGATCGCGCCTACGTAGGCGAGCCAGCCGATCCGGGCCTTGAGCTCGTCATTGGTGCTCGCGAGCATCTTCGCGTCCAGGCCCAGTCCGGCCATCACCAGGAACGCATGCTTGCCGACGCTGTTGTCTTCGTGCCGGATCTCGATCCGGCCGATGTCGACGTGCCGGTCGGTGCCGGTGAAGGCCACGTCGATGGAGTGCTCGAGGTTGTCGAGGGTGAGGTTGAGGTTACGCGCCAGCAGGTTGCCGGTGCCGGAGGGCAGTAGCGCGAGCGTGGCGTCACTGCCGTGCACCACTTCGGCCACGGCGCGCACGGTGCCGTCGCCGCCGGCAGCGATCACCACGGTGGCGCCGGCGTCCAGGGCGGCTTGCGCCGCGCCCTGGCCCGGGTCTTCCTTGGTGGTTTCGAACCAGAGCGTCTCGCCCCACCCGGCCGCGGCTTCGGCGGTGGCGACGACGCTCTTGATGGCGTCGAGGTCGACCTTGATCGGGTTGTAGACCACGGCGGCGACGCCAGTGTCGGCATCCGAGGTGCTCGTCGTGATCTCGGCGTCGGTCGGTGACGACATGCGCGGTCTCCTCTAGCAGGTGAGCGGATGATCACGCTCGGTCGATCCCGCTGCGGCCGGCAGCGTACGGGTGCAACTACGCTACACGGCTCGGCGGACGCGAGGCGGGAGAACCGGTCAACTTTCGCCGTTACTTCTTGGCGGTCTTTTTCGGCTTCGCCTGGTTGTATGCGATCGCGGAGCGGATCAGGTTCTGAAGGGCAGTTTCGTCGACCTCGTCGCCCTCGGACAGCTCCACCGAGCGGCGCTGGTTGCCGCCGAGTTCTCCGTTGAAGAGCTGGTCGGGGTCATCGATCAGGGCGCCGTACATGAAGCCGAGCTTCACCTTGGTCTTGAAGATGTTGCCCACCACGAGGATGCCGTCGAGCTCCCAGACCGGGGCGCCCATCCACTTCCATTCCTCCACGATCTCGGGGTCGACGGCGAGAATGCTCTGCCGCAGTTTCGCCAGGGCGGCGCCGCGCCAGTCCGGATGCGTGTTGATCAGGTTGTCGATCTGTTCGCTCGGGTTCACGGGCTGGCCCCTCTGTGGTGCTGTGGCGATGTGCTGTCGTGTGCACAACCGGTCGGCGGCTGCCAACTGGCTGATCAACAGTCAACCATGCGGTCTTCGCACTCCTCGGCGACCGAAAAGCCTGAGACGATATGGGGGTGACTTCTGCCGCCCCGATCCCGCCGTCGACTCCGACCCGATCCTTCCGGGCCTCCCGGTTGGCCTGGCCTACCTTCGTCATCGCCGTGGTGGTGATCCTGCTCGACCAGGGCAGCAAGGTGTGGGCGGAAGCGGCGCTCAGCGACGGCCAGGTCATTCCGGTGATCGGCGACCTGATTCGCTTCGTGCTGGTCTACAACCCCGGCGCCGCGTTCTCCATCGGCGCGAACTTCACCTGGATCTTCGCCGTGCTGGCCGCGGCCGCTGTGGTGTTCATCGTGCGGCTGGCCTGGCGGGTGGAATCCATCGGCTGGATGATCGCGCTCGGACTACTGCTCGGTGGCGCCACCACACACCTCGGCGACCGGCTCTTCCGTGCGCCCGGCTTCGCCCGCGGTCACGTGGTGGACTTCATCGGCTACGGCAACCTCTTCATCGGCAACGTGGCCGACATCGCCATTTTCGCCGGCGCCATCATGCTGGCCGTGCTCACGGTGATGGGCGTGCACATGCGGCCGGTCGAACCGGTCGAGGGCGCGCCCGCGACGGCGCCGAACGCGACGGATGCCGCATCCGCGGCGCCGGAATCGACCGAGACTAAGCCGCCCGCCCCGCCGACCACATCCGGCGACGCGCCGTCCTGAACCGGCGTAATCCGGCCGTCATCGACCGCCTCTAGGCTGTCCCCATGCGATTCGGACTCTTCATTCCCCAAGGCTGGCGCCACGACCTGGTCGGCATCGACCCCGCGGAGCAGTGGGCCGCCATGAGCAGCCTCGCCGCCCACGCGGATGCCGGCGCCTGGGAATCGATCTGGGTCTACGACCATTTCCACACCGTTCCGGTGCCCACCGAAGAGGCCACGCACGAAGCGTGGACCCTGATGAGTGCGTTCGCGGCCACCACCAGCCGGGTGCGACTGGGCCAGATGTGCACCTGCATGAGCTACCGCAATCCGGCGTATCTGGCCAAGGTGGCGGCGACCATCGACATCATCTCGGGCGGCCGGGTGGAGATGGGCATCGGCGCCGGCTGGTACGAGCACGAGTGGCGTGCCTACGGGTACGGCTTCCCCCGCGCCGGCGAGCGGCTCGCCCGCCTCGACGAGGGTGTGCAGATCATGAAGCAGGCCTGGACCACCGGCACCGCCACCCTGAACGGCGAGCACTATCAGGTGGATGGCGCCATCGTGCGGCCGCTGCCGCTGCAGGAGGGCGGCATCCCGATCTGGATCGCGGGCGGCGGCGAGAAGGTCACCCTGCGCATCGCCGCGCAGCACGCGAACTACACCAACTTCGACGGCTCCCCCGAGGGCTTCGCGCACAAGAGCGAGCTGCTGCGCGGGCACTGCGCCGCAGTCGGCACCGACTTCGACGCCATCGTGCGCTCGGCCAACTACAACACCGTGATCGGCCGGGACGAGGCCGAGGTCGCCGAGCGGCTCGACGCCATCGAAGCCCGGGTGGCGCCGTACCTGGGCGAGGAAGGCACGGTCAAGTACATGGCCGACTACCGCAGCGGAACCGCGCAGGGCGTCGGCACGCCCGAACAGATTGTCGAGCGTCTCACCAAGATGAAGGAACTCGGCCTCGGCTACGCCATCCACTACTTCCCCGAAGCGGCCTACGACCGCTCCGGCATGGAGCTGTTCGAGCGAGAGGTTCTGCCCGCGCTGCAGTAGCGCGCCGAGTTGCCCCCACCCGGACGAGTTGCCCCCGCAGACCAGAGCAACTCGTCCGCAGCGGGGCAACTCGGTGGAGGGTCCGCTGCCGTCCAGCCGGCGTCGGGGCGCGGATGCGATACTCGACACAGGCCGCGGAGCCTTCTGCTCGCTGCAGGTCCCGGCCGTCATTCCCGCGTGCACGAACGCGGGCGGACCGAAACAACGTGTGTCGTGTCACAAGAGCGGACACCATGTCCAGCACGAACACTCCCGCCGACAGCCGCGGCGCCAGCGAGACCGGAGCGCTGACGCACGCCACCTCGACCGGCGTCACCGAGACACGTTCCGGTTCCGGTTCCGGTTCCGGCTCGGGTTCCGGCGACGACGCACCGCCCACCGCCGACATCCGCTGGCGCACCGGCGACATCGAACACACCGCCCGCTGGCATTCAGAGGGCGGCTGGCCTGCGCCGCGCCGCGTGGTCGTCGTTGACGACACCCTCACCGCGGATGCCGCCTACCGCATGGCGAAGTCGGGCACCGGCATGCTCTGGACCGGCGACTTCCACAACGCGAGGCAGCTGCTCACCGCCATGGCCCGGCGGGTCGACCGGCACCACCGCACTCCCGCGGTCGACCTCAAGGCAGCGTTCGAGGCGCATCGCACCGAGGCACTGCGCCGGGCCCGGCTGCTCGGCCTGCTGCTGGTGACCCTCGACTCCGGTTACGCCCTCACCCTCCGTCGCGCGCCCGATGTGCGGCAGGCCTGCGTCGAGGCGTACGGCCCCGGCCACGGCCGTTCGGTCACCTCGCTGCGCGAACTGCTCGGTGTGATCGGCGCGCACGAGTGGCGCACCAAGGGGGTTCCGGTCGCGGCGCTCGGCGCCCGCATCCACCCGCACTACGGGGTCTTCTCACCCGTGCGGGGCGAGTACCTGGGCCTCGTCGCCACCGCTCCCCTGGACGGTCGCACGGTGGCGTTCGACATCGGCACGGGCTCCGGCGTGATCGCCGCGATCCTCGCTCAGCGCGGCGTCGCGCGCATCGTGGCCACCGACCTGGAACCGCGGGCACTGGTCTGCGCCGGCGACAACCTGCACCGTCTGGGCTACGCCGACCGGGTCGAGCTCGTGGAAGCCGATCTGTTCCCCGACGGCCGCGCCGACCTCGTGGTCTGCAACCCGCCCTGGCTGCCCGCCTCGGCCAACGCCGGCACCGACTTCGCCGTGTACGACCCGAACGGCCGCATGTTGCGCGGGTTCCTGGCCGGCCTGGCCGACCACCTCACCACGGATGGCGAGGGCTGGCTGATCATCTCCAACCTGGCCGAATTGCTCGGGCTGCGCTCCCGCGGCGAACTGCTCGACCTGATCGACGACGCCGGCCTCACCGTGGTCGCGCGCCTGGACATCCGCCCCACCCACCGCAAGGTCGCCGACACCACCGACCCACTGCACGCGGCCCGGGTCGCCGAGGTCACCTCGCTCTGGCGACTCGCCCGCGCCTGAAGCCCCGCGTTCGCCCCCGCGGCACGCGTTGGTCCCGGCGGCACTAGTTGGTCCCGGCGGCACACGCTCGTGCACGTGCCCCCGCACCGAACACGTGCCGCGAGGCCGCGCGGGCGGGCGCGGGTCAGTCGGAGGCGCTCTGCGCGGCAGCCGGGCTTCCCTTGCCCGCGGTGCGCCAGCGTGCCCACGGCCAGACGCCGTCCATCTCCACCTCGAGAGAGAAGCTCAGCAGCACCCGGATGATTACAATCGCGCCGAGCACGAGCACGCTCTCCACGGTGGGTTCGACCAGGATGGTGCGAATGATGTCCGCCACGATCAGCACCTCGAGGCCGAGCAGGATCGCGCGGCCGAGGTTGCGGCGCATCACCTGGTAAGCCGTGGCCCGCGTCGCGGTGCGCAGCGCCTGCGGAATACCGCCGATCAGCGCGGCGAGCCCGCCGAACACCATGATCGCGGCGCCCAGGCCTTCGACGACCTGCACGACCGCCCCGATCACCTCTTCGAACACCATCTGACCCCGCTCCGGCTGCAGTCCTAGCGGCGACATTACTCCCCGCCGCCACGGATAGGGATGCAGGCACGGTCACCGGGTCTCGACAAGCTCGACCAACGCCCGGGGCGCGACCAATCCGCTGATCGAGCCCGTCGAGATCCCGCGAGCCGACCGCGTTCACAACCACACCCGGTCTCGACAAGCTCGACCAACGAGCGGGGCACGGTCACCCGGTCTCGACAAGCTCGACCAACGAGCGGGGCACGGTCACCGGGTCTCGGCAAGCTCTACCAACGAACGGGGCGGGCAGCGGGTTACACGCTGGTGACGTCGTCCACCTCGCCGACGAGTTCCTCGATGATGTCCTCGAGGAACAGCACCCCGGTCGCAACGCCGTCACCGTCGAACGAGGAGGCCACGTGGGAGCCGGTGCGGCGCATGGCCGCGAGGGCGTCCTCGAGGTCGCTGTCGCGGAGCACGGTGGCAAGCCTGCGCACCCGCTTGGCCGGAACCGGCTGCTGGAAGGCATCCGCTCCGGTGAGGTCCATCACGTCCTTGAGGTGCAGGTAGCCGGCCGGGGCTCCCGCACTGTCGGTGACGATATACCGGGAGAACCCATGTGCGGCCACAGCCTGCTGCAGATCAGCCGGCGACGCATGCTCCGGTAGGAATACGATGCCGGAGAGCGGCACCTCCACGTCGGAGACCCGCTTGGTGGTGAACTCGAACGCCGCCGACAACGTGCCGGAGGCGTCGGCGAGCATGCCCTCGCGGGTGGACTGCCGCACGATGCCGGCCACCTCGTCGAGGGTGAACGCGCTGGTCGCCTCATCCTTGGGGGTCACCCGGAACACACGCAGCACGCTGTTCGCCAGCCAGTTCAGGCTCACGATCACCGGGCGGAACACCCGCGCCACGAACACCAGCGGCGGCGCGAGAAGCAGGGCCGCGCGGTCGGGCACCGAGAACGAGATGTTCTTGGGCACCATCTCGCCCAGCACCACGTGCAGGAAGGTGACCAGGGCCAGCGCCACCGCGAACGCGATCGCACTGATGGCCTCGGCGGAGAGCGCAGTGAGCCCGAGCGGGATCTCGAGCAGGTGGTGGATGGCCGGCTCGGACACGTTCAGGATCACCAGCGAGCACACCGTGATGCCCAGCTGTGAGGTGGCGAGCATCAGGGTCGCGTGTTCCATCGCCCAGAGGGTGGTCTTCGCCGCCTTGTTGCCCTGTGCGGCCAGGGGTTCGATCTGCGACCGGCGGGCCGAGATCACGGCGAACTCGGCACCGACGAAGAAGGCGTTCACGATCAGTAGGACAACGAGCCAGAGCAGCCCGGGCAGGTACTCACTCATGGGTCAGCCTCCCTTCGATCGCGGCGGGCAGCGGGTCGGCATCAAGCCCGGACTCGGTCGGGGTGAGGCGCACGCGCAGCACGCGGGCACCGTCCATCCGCTCCACCCGCAGGGTGCCGGCGTCGATCGTGACGACGTCGCCCACCTCGGGGATGCGGTCGAGCCGGTCGGTCACGAAGCCGGCGATGGTCTCGTAGTCGCCGTCGTCGGGCACGGTGACGCCGGCGCGGTCGAGCAGTTCATCGGGGCGCAGGGCACCGTCGAACACGATCGAGCGGCCGGTCTGCACGATGCCGGGCTTGGCCCGGTCGTGCTCGTCTTCCAGTTCGCCGACGAGTTCCTCCACCAGGTCTTCCAGGGTGACGATGCCGGCGGTTCCGCCGTATTCATCCGTCACCACCGCGATCTGCAGGCCCTGCTGGCGCAGGGTGCCGAGCAGCCTGTCGACGCCCATCGACTCGGGCACCCGCAGGGCGGGGATCAGCAGGTCGGCGGCGGTCACCAGGGCGCGCCGGCCGAGGGCCACAGCGAAGGCCTGCTTCACGTGCAGCACCCCGAGGATGTCGTCGGTGTCCCGGCCGATCACCGGAAAGCGGGAGTAACCGGTAGTGCTGGCCAGGGTCACGATGCTCTCGGCGGTATCGCCGGCGTGCACCGACGCCATCTGCACGCGCGGGGTCATCACGTCGGCCGCCGAGTGGTCGGAGAACCGCAGGGTGCGGCCCAGCATGTCGGCGTGGTTCGCGTCGAGCAGGCCCTCGAGCGCGGAGCGGCGCACCAGGAAGCCGAGTTCCTCAGCCGAGCGGGCGCCGGAGAGTTCTTCCTTCGGTTCGATGCCGATCAGGCGGATGAGCGCGTTCGCGGTGTTGTTGAACAGCAGGATCACCGGTTTGAAGACGGCGGTGAACGCGGCCTGCAGCGGCACGACGACCTTCGCCGTGGCCAGGGGAACGGCCAGCGCGAAGTTCTTGGGCACGAGCTCGCCGATCACCATGGAGAACAGGGTGGCCAGCGCGATGCCGATGACCGCGCCCAGCACCGGCACGACACCATCGGGCACGCCGAGACCGGTCAGCGGGCCGCGGAGCAGCGAGCTGATGGCCGGCTCGAAGGTGTAGCCGGTGAGCAGGGTCGTCAGTGTGATGCCCAGCTGTGCGCTGGAGAGGTGGGTCGAGGTGATCCGCAGGGCCTTGATGGTCGGGCCCAGGCGTTTCTCACCGCGGGCCTGCCGCGCCTCGAGTTCGTTGCGGTCGAGGGTGACGAGGGCGAACTCGGCGGCGACGAACACACCGGTTCCGGCGGTCAGGATGAGCCCGAGGCCCAGCATGATCCATTCGTTCACGAGGTGGCTCCCTGCGCCCGGAAGCGTTCGGGGCGGACAGGGAGCTTGGGTTTATGCGTGGGAGGGTCATCCATAGTGGATCGAGCCTAATGGCCGTTCCTGTACAAACGCACAGGGTACAACCGCTCGTAACTATCGTCACCACCCCTTGGCTTTAAAACCGAACGGCGTTAGGTTTGTCACTGCAGATAACCATCACTTCCAAAGGAGCAAGTATGTCCAGCACACCCTCGGTCCAGCTCTACACGGTGAGGGATGCCATCTCCGCCGACCTGCAGGGCGCCGTGGCCCGCATCGCCGAAATCGGCTTCACCCAGGTGGAGCCGTATGCCTTCATCGAACGGGCGGATGAGTACCAGCGTGCGTTCGCGGCATCCGGCATCACGGCGCCGTCGGGCCACGCCCCCGTGATCGACTCCGATGACCCGGCCCGCGCTTTCGCTGCCGCGGCGCAGCTCGGCATCGGCACCGTCATCGACCCATTCGTGCCCAGCGAGCGCTGGCAGAGCGCTGACGACGCCGCCCGAATCGCCGACCGCGTCAACGAGCTGCAGCTGAAGGCCGCCGCCGAAGGCCTGCGGTTCGGTTACCACAACCACAACTGGGAGTTCTCGAACCAGGTGGACGGCCGGGCCATCTACGAACTCTTCGTCGAGCGGCTCTCGCCGGAGGTCGCCCTCGAACTCGACACCTTCTGGTCGACCGTCGGCGGCGCCGACACGCCTGAGCTGCTACGCCGGCTCGGCGACCGGGTGCAGTTCCTGCACATCAAGGACGGCCCGATCCAGGGTGCCATCGCCACCTCCCTGCCGAGCGCCGAGAGCGCCCTCGACGTTCCCGCCGAACTCAATGCGGCCTTCAAGAGCCAGTTGCCCGCCGGCAGCGGGGAGGCCGGGGTCGCCGCGATTCTCGCCGCCGCGCCGCACGCCCTGCGCGTGGTGGAATTCGACGGTTACGCGGGTGACGTCTTCGAGGGCATTGCCGCATCGTTCGCCTGGCTTGCGGAGAACGACAAGTGACGCGCACCGGACCCGTCGGCGTCGGCGTGATCGGCGCCGGCGTCATCAGCGGCACCTACCTGGAGAACATGACGGCGTTCGCCGACCTGGAGGTGCTCTTCGTCGCCGATCTCGACCTCGCTCGCGCCCAGGCGCAGGCGGAGGCATACGGGGTGGCAAGCCACGGCACGGTCGACGAGTTGCTCGCCCGCGACGACATCGAGATCGTGGTCAACCTCACCATTCCCGCGGTGCACACCGAGGTGGGTGAGCGGATCATCGCCGCGGGCAAGCACGTCTGGAGTGAGAAGCCGCTCGCCCTCGATCACGACTCCGGGGCGGCGCTGCTCGCCGCGGCGAGCGCCGCGGGACTGCGGGTGGCCTGCGCACCGGACACCGTGCTGGGCGCGGGCATCCAGACCGCCATGCGAGCGATCCAGCGCGGCGACATCGGTGAACCGTTGACGGCGACCACCATGTTCCACGTTCCCGGTCCGGATGCCTGGCACCCGAATCCCGAATTCCTCTTCGCGCTCGGCGCAGGTCCCCTCTTCGACATGGGCCCGTACTACGTGACCACCCTGGTGCACGCGTTCGGCTCCGCCAGCCGGGTCGGCGCGGTCTCGTCGCGTTCCCAGGCCGTGCGCACCATCGGCAGCGGCCCGCGCGCGGGTGTCGAGTTCCCGGTGCAGGTGCCCACCCACCACGCCGCGGTGATCTCGTTCGAGGGCGGGCAGTCCGCGCAGTCCACCTTCAGCTTCCAGAACGCCCTCCCCCGGGCGGGCTTCGTGGAGATCAGCGGCACCGACGGCACCCTGGTGCTACCGGACCCGAACACCTTTGAGGGCGACTCCACCCTGTGGCGGTTCGGCCACGACGAGCCGACCACGATCCCGGCGACCGGCTCCACCTACGGCCGCGGTTCCGGAGTGCTCGACCTGGCCCGCGCCATCCGTGCCGGGGTGCCCGAGCGGGCCAGCGGTGCCGTCGCGGCGCACGTGCTCGACGTGCTGCTGGCCGTCTCGGCGGCCGCCGAGACCGGTCAAGTCGTCGACGTGCCCTCGAGCATCCCGAAGCCGGTTCCCCTGCCGGAGGACTGGAACCCCGCCACGGCCACGCTCTAACCGCGCGGGTCTTCCTCGGGGCCGTCCGGTTCGGCCGGACGGCTCCCGGTGCGGGCCAGCGCGATCAGGGCCTCGACGTGCTCCCCCATGTCGCGGGTCTCGTCGAACATCCACTGCACCTGGATGCCATCGCTGACCGCCATCAGAATCGACGCGAACATCTCGGGGTCGACCGACCGGTCGAGCCGACCGGACGCCTGCATCCGGGTCAGCCCGGCCGCGATCGTCTTCCGGGAGTGCGCGTAGCGTTCCCGAAAGTAGGCGTGCGCGGGATGCGCCGGGTCGGTCGCCGCGGCGGCGGACAGGTTCGCGAACATTTGCACGAGCCCGGGAACCTCGGCGTTGTGGCGGATCAGTGCCGCGTAGGTGGCCGCCGGGTCGGGGTCATTCGGATCCTTGGCCGCATCCACTTCGTCCCGGGTGCGCAGGATGGCCACCCAGAGGTCGTCCTTGGACTCGAAGTAGTGCAACAGCCCGGCCGACGTGAGACCGACGGCATCGGCGATATCCCGCACCGAGGTCTGGTGGAAGCCCTGCCGGGCGACCAGCGCGAGAGCAGTATCCAGGATCTCGGCACGCTTCGCGACGCCTTTCGGGTATCTGCCCAGGGTCGCCATGGTGCAAGGCTAGACCAGCGGCACGACTAGCGCGGCGCGGCCGGATCGCTGGCCGGGTCGGTCAGGGCGGTGACGCACCGGGCCAGCAGCGCGCGCAACTGCTCACGCTCGACAGCATCCAGGCCCGACCGCATCCGGTCTTCCACCCCGCGCACCGCCGCGCTGGCCACGGTCAGCCGGCTGCGGCCCAGCTCGGTGAGCCGGGTCGGCAGTGCTCGGCCCTCTGCGGCCTGGTCGGGCCGGGACACGAACCCGTCGCGTTCCAGCGCCTGCAGCAGCACGTTCATCGACTGCCGGGTGACGAAGGCGCCGCGAGCCAGCTCGGAGTTGGACAGGCCCGGCCGCTGGGCGAGCAGCTCCAGGCAGGAGTAGTGCGTCACGCTCATGCCGAGGGGGCGGAGCACCGCCTCCATTGCCGAGCGCAGTGCGCTCGACGCCTCCTTGAGCAGGTAGCCCACCGATGTCTCCAGTTCGATCTGCGCATCCTCTTGACTCATGTCAGCATTCTGACATACTCTCTACATGTCAACTTACTGACACTGACGAAAGAGAATTCTCATGACGGCTTCCGGCCCCGGTTTCATTTCCCTGCAGGTACGCGACATCGAGCGCTCCGCAGCCTTCTACGAGCGTTACCTCGGACTCACCCGGCAGGCCGGTCCGCCCCACGCCGTGGTCTTCGACACCAAGCCCGCCGCGTTCGCCGTGCGCGGAGCCCTGCCCGGAGTGGACCTCGACGCGGTGGGCCAACTGGGCTTCGGCGTGGGCGTCTGGCTGCATGCCCCGGATGCCCAGGACATCCACGACGCCCTCCTCACGGCGGGGGTCACCATCACCTCTACGCCCATCGACGGCCCGTTCGGCCGCACCTTCACCTTCGCCGACCCCGACGGCTACCAGATCACCCTGCACGACCGCGCGTAAGCACGACGATCATGGAGACGTTCCACGAGGTACTCGGCCCCTGGTCGCTGGCCACCAGCCGGCGGTTTTGGGAGGGGTTCGCGCCGGCCGCGCTCCCGGCGAACGAGACCGGCGGTCACCTCCACACCGTGTTCCTTGCCGAGGCCGATTGGCAACGAGTGGAGGCCACCGTGCACCAGGCCGGCGACACCGCCCGCATCTCGGTGACCGGCCCGGGCGATCTCGAGGCCGCCACCGAACAGGTGCGGCGGTTCGTCTCCCTCGACATCGACGCCCGGGACTGGCCGGCGGTCGGCCGGCGCGACCCCGTGATCGCGGAGGCGCAGCGCCTGCTGCCGGGGCTTCGGCCGTGCGGATTCCATTCACCCTACGAGGCGGCGGCCTGGTCGGTGCTCTCCCAGCGCATCCGCATGAGCCAGGCCGCCAGGCTGTCCAGCGACCTCACCAGCCGGTTAGGTGCCGACGGTGCCTTTCCCTCACCGCAGGTGCTGCGCGGCCTCACCCTCGACCTGCCCGGCCGCAAGGCCGACTACCTGCACGCCGTGGCCGACGCCGCCCTGGCCGGGGTGCTCGACGGGCCGAGCCTGCGGGCCCTACCGGCGGGCGAGGCGCTCGAGCAGATCCAGTCGGTCCACGGGTTGGGGCCGTTCGCGGCCGAGCTTGTGCTCATTCGCGGAGCCAACGCCCCCGACGTCTTCCCCCACACGGAGGGCCGGCTGAGCGCGGAAATCGTTGAAAAGTACGGCGCCGAGCTTGCGCCGAGTGACGTCGCGGACGCGTGGCGCCCCTTCCGCTCCTGGGCTGGGGTGCACCTGCGCGCCCTGCGGGAACTCCGCACCCACGAGATCGAACGCGGCGCCGCGTTCCCGCGGTAGTTACCTTCTTGCGCAGCGCGCAAGTATGCAGTTGCGCATAGTTGCACGTCGTGCAAGAATTAATGCATGAGCACCTCCCCACCCGTGGGGCTGCGCGAGCGCAAGCGCGAACAGACCTCCCAAGCCATCCACATCGCCGCCGCCGAGCTCGTGCTAGAGCACGGGCTCGACGCCGTGACCATCGATGCCATCAGCGAGCGCGCGGATGTGTCGACCCGCACCTTCTTCAACTATTTCCCCTCGAAGGAAGACGCCGTCCTCGGCATCGATGAGGTGGCCGCATCGGCCGAGCTCGACAAACCCCGCGACTACGCCGGAGATCCCTTCCTCGCCGCCTTCGACCTCATCCACGCCCTGTTCGAGGCCAGCGGCGCCCAGCGCACCAAGTCCGAGCTCAAGCGCGACGTGCTGCGCAAGTACCCGCACCTGATGGTGCGCCAGATGGTGCGGGTTGCCGCACTCGAAGACCGGCTGAGTGAGATCGTCGCGCGCTGGCTCGCCAGCGACGAACGCTTCGCCGCCGAGACCGAGGCCGACCGCCTCGAGGAGGCCCGCATCATCCTGGGCGTGTGCCTGGCCACCGTGCGCATGAGCATGAAGAAGTGGGCCAGCGACACCAGCCAGACCGGTGGGCCGCTGTCGGCCGACCCCCGCACATCTTACGAGCGCTCGATCACGACGCTTCGTACCGTATTGGAGAAACTGAAATGACAACCGCTGAACCCAAACCCCCTCTCGACGAGGGGAGTCCGTCAACCCGCAGCGTGCTGCTGGTCTTCGCCGGCCTGATGGTGGCGATGCTGCTCTCTTCGCTCGACCAGACCATCTTCAGCACCGCCCTGCCGACCATCGTCGGCGAGCTCAACGGCGTGGAGCACATGCTCTGGGTCACCACCGCCTACATCCTCGCCTCCACCATCGTGATGCCGGTATACGGCAAGCTCGGTGACCTCGTCGGGCGCAAATGGCTCTTCGTCGGCGCGATCTCGATCTTCCTGGTCGGCAGCGTCATGGGCGGCCTCGCCGACTCGATGGGCACCCTCATCGCCGGCCGTGCCGTGCAGGGCCTCGGTGGCGGCGGACTGATGATCCTGGCCCTGGCCATCATCGCCGACGTTGTTCCCGCCCGCCAGCGCGGCAAGTACTCCGGCATCATGGGCGCGGTCTTCGCCGTCTCCAGTGTCGCCGGCCCGCTGCTCGGCGGGTACTTCACCGACGGACCCGGCTGGCGCTGGGCGTTCTGGATGAACCTTCCCCTCGGCATCCTCGCCATCGCCTCGGCCATCTTCTTCCTCAAGCTGCCCAAGCGCGCCTTCACCAAGCCGAAGATCGACTACCCCGGCATGATCGTGCTCGCCCTCGCTGCAACCAGCCTGGTGCTCTTCACCACCTGGGGTGGCAACACCTACGACTGGGATTCCCCCGTCATCATCGGCCTGATCATCGGCACTGTGGTGTTCGCCGGCCTGTTCGTCTTCATCGAGAGCCGGGCCGCGGAGCCCGTCATCCCGCTGAAGCTGTTCAAGAACCGCAACTTCAACCTCACCACCTCGGCCGGCCTCATCACCGGTGTGGCCATGTTCGGCGCCCTGGCGTACATGCCCACCTACCTGCAGATGGTCACCGGCGTCGGCGCGACGGATGCCGGCCTGCTGATGATCCCCATGATGGGCGCCCTGCTGATCTCGTCGATCGGCTCCGGCCAGATCGTGTCGCACACCGGCCGGTACAAGCTGATCCCCATCATCGGCATGTTCGTCACCGCGCTGGGCCTGTTCCTGCTCTCCACCCTCACGGCCTCGACCGCGATCTGGATCATGTGCGCCTACCTCGCCGTGATGGGCTTCGGTCTGGGCCTGTCGATGCAGATCCTCACCCTGGTCGTGCAGAACTCCTTCCCGCAGGCCATCGTGGGCACCGCCACAAGCTCGAACAACTTCTTCCGCCAGATCGGCTCGTCGCTCGGCGCCGCCATCGTTGGCAGCCTGTTCGTCTCCCGGCTCACCGACATCCTCTCCTCGAACCTGCCCGCCGGCAGCACCGGCGAGACCGGAACGAACTCGCTCACCCCGGCGCTCGTCGCCGCGCTGCCCGACGCCGCCCGCACGGTAATCGTGAACGCCTACAACGACGCCCTCGCGCCGATCTTCCTGCTCATGGTGCCGCTCGTTCTGGTGGCCGCGGTGCTGCTGATGTTCGTGGTCGAGAAGCCCCTGGCCACCCGGATCGACAAGACCGACGGTGAGCAGTCGCTGCACATGGAGATGCTCGACGAGTCCCTCGCCGCGGGTGCCCACGGCACAGCGGATGCGGTGCTCTCGACTCGTACCGGACTGATCACGGTGCCAGACACCTCCGGCGACAGCGCCGATCACTCGGGGCGCTGACCTGCGCTCCCTGCCGTTCTGACCCAACCGGCCCGGCCTCCGTGAGGAGACCGGGCCGGTTCGCGTTCTACGCTGGAACCGCACCCAGCCAGAGAGGGCTTCCCATGACCGACTCCCCCACCCGTTCCGATGCCCCCGCTTCCGACCGACTGCGGGTCGTCGTCGCATCCCCGCTGGCCGAAGAGCTCTGCCGGCTGATCGAACAGGCCGAACCCCGCATCGACCTGGTGCGCGACCAGTCCCTGCTGCCGCCTATGCGGCATCCGGCCGACTACCAGGGCGACCCGGCGTTTCGGCGCACCCCCGGCCAGCAGGCCGAGTTCGAGGCACTGGTCGACTCGGCCGAGGTGCTCTATGGCATCCCCGATGTGGACCCGGCCGCGCTCGCCCGCACCGTGGCGGCCAACCCGCGCGTGCGCTGGGTGCAGCTGATGGCGGCCGGCGGCGGCGCCCAGGTGAAGGCGGCCGATCTCAGCCCCGGCGACCTGCAGCGGGTGGCCTTCACCACCTCGGCCGGTGTGCACGGTGGGCCGCTGGCCGAGTTCGCGCTGTTCGGCATCCTGGCCGGGGCCAAGCAGCTGCCCCGGCTGCAAGCCCAGCAGCGCGACCACGTCTGGCCCGGCCGTTGGGCGCTCGGGCAGGTGCGAGACCAGACCGTGCTGCTGGTGGGACTGGGCGGCATCGGCCGCGAGATCGCCCGGCTCACCTCGGCCCTGGGCATGCACGTGATCGGCACCCGCCGCGCCGGCAGCACCAAGACGGTGGAGCATGTCGACGAGTACGTCTCCATCGACGACCTCGCCGCATCCGCCGCCCGTGCCGATGCGATCGTGGTCTCGCTGCCCGGCACCACCGCCACCGACGGCCTGCTGGATGCGGCCGTGTTCGCCGCCGCGCGACCCGGCGTCACGATCGTGAACGTGGGCCGGGGAACCGTGATCGACGAGGCCGCCCTGCTCGACGCGCTCACCAGCGGACAGGTCGGATTCGCAGCGCTGGACGTGTTCGCCACCGAACCCCTGCCCGCCGGCAGCCCGCTCTGGGACCACCCGAACGTGCTGGTCAGCCCGCACACCGCCGCACTCGACGCCGGTGAGGAACGCCGCATCGCCGAGCTCTTCGCCGACAACGCCACCCGCTTCCTCGACGGCGCCCCCTTGCGCAACCGGGTGGACACCGTCGAGTTCTACTAGCCCCTGTTTTCTCCGCGTCTGTTCCTCCGCTCACCGGGTGGGGTGGTGGATGGATGCGGCGGGGCGAGGCTAGCTGCGGCGGGCGAGCAGGTAGTCGAGCGCGGCGGTGTGCACGGCGGTGTCGAAACCGCGGGGCGTACCGTCGATGGCGACCACGGGCACGATCTGGCGCACGCTGGAGGCGAGCCAGACCGTGTCGGCGGCGAGCAGCTCGTCGGGGGTGACGGTGCGGTACTCAGTGGTGAACCCGTTGGCCTCGCCGAATTCGAACACCGCGGCCTGCGCGGTGCCGGCGAGGATGCCCTGGTCGGTAGACGGGGTGACCAGGTGGGTGCCGAACTGCAGCACCACAGTCGAGGTCGGGCCCTCGAGCACGAAGCCGTCGCTGCTGATGAAGATCACATCGTCGGCGCCGCGACGTTCGGCCTCTCGGTAGACCGACTTGTTCACCGCGTAGGAGAGGGTCTTCGCCCCCTGCAGCAGCCACGGCGAGGTCTGGGCCACGTCGTGCTTGTAGCCGCGGTCGAGGGTCACCACCGTCACGCCCTCGGTGCGGGCGATGCTGAAGTCGGGCACCGGCTCGGCGTAGACCCAGCCCGTGCAGATGCCGGCGCCCTCGACGCCGCGGGTGAGCACCAGCTTCACCGACAGGCGGGGGTGACCGGATGCCTCGATGGCCTGGCGGATGCCCTCGCGGTACAGCTCCAGCGACGGCGCCGGCAGGTCGAGCAACCGGGCCGAGTTCGCCAGCCGGGCCAGGTGCGGTTCGAGGGCCTGGCCGTAGCCGTCGATGGCGTCGAGGGTTTCGAAGATGCCGTCACCGCGGGTGACCGCCAGGTCGAGCACCGAGACCTGCGGCGCGGACGGGTCGGCCGGGTGCACGGCCGCGGCCAGCGCATCCGCGTCGGCCGGGGTCGTGGTGGGGTCGGCCAACATGAAGAGCACCTGGGCGCCTGTGGTCGTGCCGTGCTGGTCTGAAACGCTCATCGCTCTTCTCCGTAGTGCTCGTGGGTGATCGTGTTCTCGGTGATCCAGGCGGCCAACACCTCGTGGCCCAGCCCCGGCCCGGTGGGCACGGTGACCATGCCGTCGGTCGCGGTGACCGGCGGCGAGATGATGTCTCTGGCGTAGTACTTCTCCGACGCCGAGACATCGGAGGGGTAGCTGAAGTTGGGCAGCGACGACAGGGCCACGTTGGCCGCCCGGCCCACACCGAACTCGTGCATCCCGCCGCACCAGACCGGGATGCCGGCGTCGCGGGCGAGGTCATGCGCGGCGAGCGCCACGGTGAGGCCGCCCATGCGGGAGACCTTGATGTTCAGGATGCGCCCGGCGCCGAGCGCGATCATCGTGCCGATGTCGTCGAGATCCACCACGCCCTCGTCGAGGCAGATCGGCGTGGCCAGTTTGGCCTGCAGGCTGGCGTGCGCCACGAAGTCGCGCGGCCCGTAGGGCTGCTCGATCATGCTCAGGCTGAACTCGTCCAGGCCCCGCATCAGGGCGGTGGTCTCGTCGGTGTCACGGTAGATGCCGTTCGCGTCCACGTGCACGTCCTGCTCGGGGAACGCGGCCCGCACCGCGCGCACCGGTTCGATATCCCAACCGGGCTTGATCTTGAGCTTCACCCGGCGGTAACCGGCGTCGACGTGGCGGGAGACCTCGGCCAGCAGGGCGTCGATCGACGCCTCGATGCCGAGCGACACCCCGGCGGCAACCTCGGTGCGGGTACCACCCAGGGTCACCGATAGCGGCTCGTTGCGCATCCCGGAGTACAGGCTCCACGCGGCCATATCGAACCCGGCCTTGGCGAATTCGTGACCCCGGATGCGTGCCCAGGTCGTGGCCAGGTCGGCCGGCGTCTCCCACTCGTGGCCGATGATCGCCGGCACGATGTACTTCCGCGCCACCAGCAGGGCGGTGTCCACGGTCTCCGAGGAGTAGAACGGGTCGCTGGCCGAGGCGATCTCGCCCCAACCGACCGCACCCGAGGCATCCGTGAGGCGCACCAGGATGTGGTCGAGGTGGCTCTTGCGATGCGAGCTGGTCTCGAACCCGTGCACCAGCGGCAACCGGGTGACGAACAGGGAAACTCCCACTACCTTCATCGTGCTCCTTCTGTTCTGGCGGTCAACCGGGTCACTCCACGTAGCTGTTCAAGATTTGGTTGAGCTGTTCCCGTTCGGCGAACCGGCGCCGGGCGCCCTTCGAACTGGCGATGCTCAGGGTACTGAGCAGGTGGATGACGGCCGCCACCGCGGTCGGCGAGTCGGCATACGAGGCGCTCGACGTGGGCACGGTCACGGTTTCGGTGGCGAAGGCCGCGACCGGGGCGGTGGGGGAATCGGTGACGGCGATCACGGTGCCGCCGGCCGCGGCGAACCGTTCGGCCACGAGCACACTCTGCTTCTGGTAGCGCCGGAACGAGAACACCACCAACACGTCGGTCGGGCGCACGTCGCTGAGCACCTCGATCGAGCGCACCGCGGCCTCGTCGATCAAAAGCACCTGGGAGAGCCCGGCCGAGAGGTCCCAGGCGAAGAGGGTGGCGTAGGCGAACGACTTGCCCGCGCCGAGAACGTACCGCCGGCGGGCGGCGACGATGCGGGCCGGGGCGCGCACCAGCGCGTCGTCCTCGCCGAGGTGGGCGAAGGTTTCGGCGAGGTTCTTCTTCTCGCTCTCCACGATGCGCGCGCGCAGCACCGAGGCGGACGACTTCTTCTGCAACCGGGCGGCGTACCGGTCTTCCGGGCTGACGAGGGCGTCGTTGGCCGCGGTCATCGTTCGGCCAGGTCCCGGCACGGCGCCGGATGCCAGGCGCGGGCCGGCGCCGGAACGAACGTGTAGGCGGCGGTTGTGGCATCGACCCGCACACAGGATTCGGCGACATACCCGCGCTCGAACAGTTCGGCGAAGGTCTCGGCGACAGTGGCACGCAACTCCGCGACCAGAGCCGGATTCAGGCTGGTCGCCGGGTTGTCCGACGGGATCGGCACATGGATGACGTCGCCGCTGCCGGCCGGCCGGCCCCAGTGCGCGGGCGGTGTCTCGGCCAACGCGGCGAGGTCGACCGCGGGGAACTCCGGTGCGGGGGCGGCAGGCATGGGCGCGGCTCGGTTCGGGGTGACGTCGGCGGCCAGTGACCACTCCACGATCAACCGGTCGGAGTAGTTCTCGTCGTAGTAGTTCGGCGCGAACCGCACCCCGCGGGCACCGAGCACGTCGAGGTTGAAGTGGGCGTTCCGCGCCAGGGTCGGGTCGAACGCCCACCGCATCGAGGCGAGTCCGGCGGTGGCCGCGACGATGGCCTGCTCATGCTTGAGGAGCCGCCCGATGCCCTTGCCCTGGTAGGCGGGGTCGATGAACGCGGCCTGGGAGTAGAGAAAGGATGCGCCGGCGTCGAAACCGACGAAGCCGTAGGCAAACCCCACCAGGTCACCGTCGGGGGTGGTCGCGGCCACAGCGGCGCCGCCGTTGCCCACGATCGCCGACAGCAGTTTGGGGTTGAGGGTGTGGTCGCTCGAGGTGTAGCCGAAGACGCGGGCGTACAGGTTGCTGGCCTGGCCGAACACGTGGCGTGACCGGGTGGGTTGCACGGTGAGTTGCAGGTCACCCATGGTGTTGTTCCTTTGCGAGTGTGAAAATAGGCCGGAAACGACCGGGCGTAACCGGCAGCGTCTCGATGCCAATCATAGGCATCCTATATTGCGTGCGTGTTAACCATGACAGACATTATTCCGGCCACTACAGTCAATGATAGGTATCATATCTTTACGGCAGCTGCCCGAGCGCCGGTGACGACCAGGAGTTGCGCGTGACCGCTTCGACCGATCCTTTTGTTGTCGACCACGCGACCAAGGCGCGCGCGCTGACCGCCCTCGAGGCCTATGTGAAGCGGGAAACGCCCACCGGAGCGACCGAGGCCAGCCGGGAGTTCGTCGACGTTCTCGCGGCTCGCTACACCTTGCTCGGCGGCACCGTGGTGCTGCACCCGATGGAGGCGGGCACCCACCTGGTCGCGGACTTCCCCGGCCGGGGTGCCGGCGCCGCGGCCGGCGCTGTGCTGCTGGTCGGGCACTCCGACACCGTCTGGCCGGTCGGCACCCTCGCCGGGGAGGTGCCCTGGACCAGCGACGGCGTCCGCATCACCGGGCCGGGGGTCTACGACATGAAGTCCGGACTCGTCGTGATCGAGGAGGCCCTGGAACTCCTCCGCAGCAGCGGCGTCGATCACAGCCCGGTACGGATCATTGTCACCGCCGACGAGGAGATCGGCTCGCCCAGCTCCAGCGAGCTGCTCGTTGCCACGGCCGACGGCTGCGCCGCGGCCATCGGGTTCGAATCCCCGCAACCCAATGGTGACCTCAAGGTGGGCAGGCTGGGCAGCACGAGAATCAACCTGGCCGTGGCCGGTATTCCCGCCCACGCGGCCCTCGATCCCGAGAAGGGCGTCTCAGCCACCGAGGAAATCCTCGACCAACTCCTGCGGGTGCGGGAGATTGCCGCGCAAGCGACCAGGCGCGCGGCCGAGCAGCCGGGCGCCACGGTGCTCTACAACCTCGGCGGCATCACCGCCCCAGGCCAGGCCAACGTCGTGGCCGAGGCCGCCAACGCGCTGCTGGGCTTCCGTTTCTCCGACCTCGAGATCGAGACCCAGGTTCTCGGCGAGATCGAGGCGCTCACCGCCATTCGCCCACGGGCCGAGGTGTCGGTCACCCGGCTCTCCCACCGGCCGGCCTGGAAGCCCCGCGCCGCGGACCTCACCCTGGCGTCGCTGATCGCCGACATCGACGCGGCGCGCGCGGGCGGCTCTCACGACCATGCCCGGATGGGCCAGGCGCCCGCCGCAGGCGCCGCCGATACCAATTTGCTCGGGGCGTCGGACCTCGGCGTCGTCGACGGCTTCGGCCCGCGCGGCGGCGGTGCGCACGCCCGCAGTGAGCACATTCTTGTCGAGTCGATCTGGGAGCGGATCAGCCTGCTGGCCGCAGTGCTGGCCGGTATTCACTCGCCGCACTGAGCCAGCCCAGGTCAGCACACCGCGGGAACTAACGGTCTAGTGTTGCTCGCCGGTCTCGTCGACCGCCCCCGTTTGATAGAACCCTCGCCCGTTCTTCCGGTCGAGCAGGGCGACAACTACTTGGAGGATTCCGAGCAGGAGCCAGATGGCCCCCAGGACGATCCGGCTCGGAGTCGGCTCTCCCCACACCGCGAGGAGAATCCAGGCCAGCCCGATGCTGCACCAGACTGCACCAACCCAGATCCGCGGCTTGCCAACGAACTTGCGCACCAAACCTGAACTGGAAACCCCGATTTCAACCATGGGGCTACGGTACTCCGTGCAGCGTCGGATGGGCGCCTCCGGTCAGATCGTCCGGCACAGCAAAGGCCGGCCGACCCGTTGGGGTCGACCGGCCTTCTGCGTGGATCTGGCGGGTGCTACTTGGTGAGCGCGAGCAGCTCGGGGTTCTCGGCGTACGCCTCAGCGGCGTTGTCCTTCGTGACGATGACCGGGGTGAGCAGGTCGGCGGGCACGATCTTGTTGCCGTTGTCGTAGGACTCGGTGTCGTTGACGGTGGGTTCGTCACCGGCCTGGAGGGCAGTCGCCATGGCGATGGCTTCCTTGACCAGGGCGCGGGTGTCCTTGTAGATGGTCGAGTACTGGTCGCCAGACATGATCAGCGGGATCGAGGCAGCCTCGGAGTCCTGACCGGTCACGACGGGCAGTTCGGCCTGACCGGCATCCTTCACCGAGGTGATGATGGCACGGGCGAGGGTGTCGTTCGGCGAGAGAACGCCATCGACGGCCTCGGTCTGGTAGGTGCCCTGCATGAGGGTGTCCATGCGGCGCTGGGCGTTCTCCGGCTTCCAGCCATCGGTGGCCGTCTGGCTGATCTCGGTCTGGGCGGAGACGACCTTCAGCGTTCCGTCGTCGATCTTCGGCTGGAGCACGTCCATGGCGCCGTCGAAGAACACCGCGGAGTTCGAGTCGTCCGACGATCCGGAGAAGAGCTCGATGTTGTAGGTGGTCTTGTCGGGGAACTTCGCGGCCAGGCCGTCAAGGAGAGCCTGGCCCTGGAGCTGACCCACCTTGAAGTTGTCGAAGGCGACGTAGTAGTCCACGTCGTCGGTGTTCAGGATGAGGCGGTCGTACGCGATGACCGTCACACCGGCGGCCTCGGCGTCTGCGACCTGGGTGCCCAGCTGGGCGCCGTCCTTGGCGCCGATGATGATGACCTTCGCCCCGTTGGTCACCATGGTCGAGATCTGCTGCTGCTGGTCGGCGACAGCGTTGCTGGCACCGGCGTACTGCACGTCGCCCTCGAAGCCGGCCTCTTTGAGCCCATCTTCGAAGAGGCTGCCGGCGAGAACCCAGTTCTCACTGGTCTTGTCGGGGAGAGCAACGCCGACGAGCGAGTCGGCGGGGAAGCCACTGGCGGCCTCGTCGCCGCCGGACGCGGCGCCGCGTCCGGTGTCGGAGGCGCAGCCGGTGAGGCCGAGTGCGGCCACTGCCATGACAGCGGTCGTAGCAAGAAGGATCTTCTTCATTGGGATCTCTTTCTTTTCTTCTGTGTGTGGTGCAGGGAGTGGAGCTGATTCTCCGGGGTTGTTATCAGTGGGTGAAAGCTAGCGGGGCAGGTCAGCGGGCACGGCGGTGTCGGGAGTGCCGCCGCCCGGCGTGACCTGGGCGGATATGGCGTCATCGGTCGGGCCCTGGCCGCTCCGGTTGCGCGTCATCAAGCCGATGATCGACGGTCGGCCCTGCGACTTGTTGAAGACGTCGACGCCGACGGCGATCAGCAGCACGAGGCCCTTGATGATCTGCACGAGGTCGGACTGGATGCCCTTGAGCGCCAAACCGTTGGACAGCACGGCCATCACGAGCCCGCCGATGATGGAGCCGGCAACTGTGCCGATGCCGCCGGAGACGGCCGCGCCGCCGATGAACACCGCGGCGATCGCGTCGAGCTCCCAGCCGGTGCCGTCGAACGGGCCGGAGGCCTGCGACCGGGCGACGAAGATCATGCCGGCCAGTGCCGCCAGCACCGACATGTTCATCATCACGAAGAAGTTGACCCGCTTCGAGTTCACGCCCGACAGTTCGGCCGCGTGCTTGTTGCCGCCGACTGCGTAGATGTGGCGGCCGATGGTGGTCTTGTTCGTGAGGAACGAGTACGCCACCACCAGCACGGCGAGGATGATTCCGGAGACCGGGAAGCTGGTGCCGACTCGGCCGGTGGCGAAGAGGTAGGCGGCCACCAACACGACGCCGCCGAGGATGACGACGCGCAGCACGCTGATCCAGACCGGGGCTGCGGATGCTCCCATCACCTTGCGGGTGCGGCGCCCCCGCATCTCGAGGCCGATGAGCACCAGCACGACGAAGATGCCGAGAAGCATGGTGGCGTTGTTGACGCCGAAGTTCGGCCCGAACTCGGGGAGGTAGCCCTTGCCGATGACCTGGAACCCGGTGTCGACTGGCACGGTGGCGGAGTCGCCGATGAACTGGTTGCCGCCACGCCAGATGAGCATGCCGGCCAGGGTCACGATGAACGCCGGCACACCGACGTAGGCGACCCAGAAACCCTGCCAGGCGCCGATGAGGCCGCCGACGACGAGGCCGAGGATGATCGCGGCCCACCAGGGGAAGTTCCAGTCCTTCATGGCCAGCGCCACGATGATGCCGGTGAACGCCGCGACCGACCCTACCGAGAGGTCGATGTGGCCGGCGATGATCACCATCACCATGCCGATGGCGAGGATCAGGATGTAGGAGTACTGCTGCACGATGTTGATGATGTTGCCGGGCTGCAGCGTCTTTCCGCCCGTCCAGACCTGAAAGATGATGATGATCACGACGAGGGCGCCGAGGATGCCGAACTGCTTGAGCGAGCCTCCACCGCCGAACAGCTTCTTCAGGTCACGGATCTGGAATCCGCTGCTTCGGTCGGTCTCGGGTGCGCTCATTACGCGACTACTTTCTGTGAGGACGAGGTCATGCTTCGCATGAGGGTTTCGGGGTCCGCCTGGGCGACGAGGAGTTCGTTGGTGATCTTGCCTTCGAAGATCGTGTAGATGCGGTCGGAGACGCCGAGGAGTTCCGGCAGCTCGGAGGAGATCATGATGATGCCCTTCCCCTGCGCGGCCAGGTCCCGGATGATCTGGTAGATCTCGGCCTTGGCCCCCACGTCGATGCCGCGGGTGGGTTCATCCAGGATCAGCAGGTCCGGGTCGGTGAACATCCACTTCGCCAGCACGACCTTCTGCTGGTTTCCGCCGGAGAGCTTGGTGACGCCTTCCTCCACGGTGGGCGTCTTGATCCGCAGGCTCTTGCGGTACTCCTCGGAGACCTGCGCCTCTGCCGTGTCGTTCACCACGCTGCCGCGGGAGATCTTGCTGAGCTTCGCCGAGACGACGGAGCGCTTGATGGTGTCGAGCAGGTTGAGGCCGAGGGATTTGCGGTCTTCGCTCACGTAGGCGATGCCGTGGCCGATCGCCTCGGCGACGGTGCGCAGCTTGATCTCCTCACCGTCCTTGAAGACCTGGCCGGAGATGAACTTGCCGTAGGAGCGCCCGAAGATACTCATCGCGAGCTCGGTGCGGCCCGCACCCATGAGCCCGGCCAGCCCGACGACCTCGCCGCGGCGAACGGTGAAGCTCGAGTTCTTCACCACCAGGCGCTCGGTGGTCAGCGGGTGCTGCACGGTCCAGTTGCGCACCTCGAAGAACACCTCGCCGATGGTGGCCGTGTGCTCGGGGAACCGATTGCCCAGCGTGCGCCCGACCATGCCGCGGATGATGCGGTCTTCGTCGACACCGTCGGCCTTCACATCCAGCGTTTCGATGGACTTGCCGTCACGGATGATCGTGATCTGGTCCGCGATCTGTTCGATCTCGTTGAGCTTGTGGGAGATCATGATCGACGAGATCCCCTTGCCCTTCAGACCCAGGATCAGGTCGAGCAGGTGCTGGGAGTCGCTCTCGTTGAGTGCGGCGGTGGGCTCGTCGAGGATGAGCAGCTTCACGTTCTTGTTGAGGGCCTTCGCGATCTCGACGAGCTGCTGCTTGCCAACCCCGATGTTCTTGACCTGGGTGTCGGGGTCGTCATCGAGTCCGACCCGGGCGAGCAGTTCGATCGCCCGGCGCTGGGCCTCGACCCAGTTGATGACACCGTGCCGACCGGGCTCGTTGCCCAGGAAGATGTTCTCGGTGATCGAGAGCTCGGGGATGAGGGCGAGCTCCTGATGGATGATGACGATTCCCGCGGCCTCGCTCTGCTTGATATCGCGGAACCGCACGACAGTGCCCTCGTAGACGATGTCACCGTCGTAGGTGCCGAAGGGATAGACACCGGAGAGCACGTTCATCAGGGTCGACTTGCCGGCACCGTTCTCGCCGCAGATCGCGTGGATCTCGCGGGCCTTGACGGTGAGTGAAACGGTATCGAGGGCCTTGACGCCCGGGAACTCCTTGGTGATGGACCGCATCTCCAGGATGGTGGGGTGCGTGTTTCGACCCGTCTCCACGTGTGACCTCCTCGTCGCACAGGACCACGCTTTTGTAGCCCTGCTCAGGAGCCACACACTACTCCTGTTGTGGCTAACTTATTAACGCAAGCATTGCAACGATCAGCTAACGGTGGAGGTGATCCCCGACTGCTGCAGAACGAGAGACGCGCCGCCGAGCGCTTCGGCTCGTTCACCCAGGGAAGACATCACCACATCCGTGGTCTCCACGATCATTGGCACGGCGTATTTCTTGAGGCCGAGCCGCACCGGCCGCAGCAGCATCTCGCCCAGATCGGTCAGCGGGCCGCCGATGATGATGGTGTGCGGATTGACGAGGTTGGCGATCGCGGCGATCGACCGGCCAACGGCCAGGCCGGCATCCTCGACCACCCGGATGGCCAGGTCGTCTCCGTCGAGCGCCATTCGCACGATTTCGCGGGTGCGCACGGGCCGGTCGAGAGTGCGCGAGATCAGCTCGATCATGATGGTCGTCGAGGCCACCGTCTCGAGGCATCCGCGGTTGCCGCAGCGGCAGAGCAGCCCGTGCTCATGGATAGGGGTGTGACCGATCTCCCCGGTCAGGCCGATATTCCCGCTGTAGGGCTTGCCGTCCAGAATGAGGCCTGCCCCGATCCCTGTGCCCACTTTGACGAAGACGACGGTGGGGGTTCCGCCGTGCGGGCCCCAGGTGGCCTCGGCCAGCACACCGAGGTTGGCATCGTTCTCCAGGTACACCGGCAGCTCGAAGATCTCCTCTGCCATACCCACCGTGAATCCGACCCACTCGGGCAGGATGGCGCCCTTGACGACGGAGCCCGTGCGGCGGTCGATGGGACCGGGCACGCCGACACCGATGCCGAGCACTGCCGTGCGTTGCACCCCGGCCTGGCCGAGGGTCGAGGTGAGCAGGTTGGCCGCGATATCGAGCGCTTCGGCCGCGGTGTAGCCGAGCGGGATTTCGATCTCCTTTTCGGCGATGACCCGGTAGTCGAGGGTGGCGATGATGATCCGCACGTGCCGGCGCCCGAAGTCGATTCCGACCGCGACGGCGTTGTCCGTGGATGACAGGCTCACCAGTTGGGCGCGCCGGCCCGAACTGGTGGTCGGTGAGGTGGTGACGAGGCCTCGATCGACCAGGACTTTGACGATGTTCGACACCGTGGCGGTGGACAGCCCAGTGCTGCGGGCAATGTCCGCCTGGGTGGTCGGCCCGGAAGAGACCAGGTTGGAGAGGATTCGTTGTTGGTTCGACAGTCGAAGGGCGCTCTGCGAACCTGGGTTCTTTCGTTGGCGCACAGGCATGTGATTAAGAGTGCAGCAGTTTGGTGTTGTGGTCAACAATTGAACACAAAACGGTAACAATGTCGGCGGATGCGACCGCCCCGGGAACCGTCACAGGCTGGTTGCCAGGGTGTCCATGGTGCGCTGGATGGCGACGGCTGCGGCGCCCTGGGCCCAGGAGATGAAGCCACTGGCGTCGGTGACGACGTCCAGCGGGCGCGCGTCGGGGTCACGATCGGCCAGGATCGCGGCGTCCATGGCACTCCGTGACACCGCCAGGAATCCCAGGCCTTCGCCGGCCAGCACAACGTGCTCGACCATGGCGAGGTTGGCCACGGCCGCGATCAGCCGGCCGAGGGCGGTGCCGGCGGCGCTGAGCACAGCGAGCGCGACCGGATTGCCGCTCTCGGCCAGCTCGAGCACCTCGGTGTAGGTCACGGGCCTGGCCAGGGCCACCTCCACCTGGGCGCGAATGCTCGGGATGGTGAGCATGGCGGTGGAGCAGCCACGGTGGCCGAGGAAGCAGAGCGGGCCATTCGGGTCCAGCGGGAAGTGGCCACCGAGGCCGAGCCCGGCCTCCGAGGTGCTCACCACCTGGTCGTGCATCACGAGGCCGTAGCCGACACCGGCGCCCACGGTGATCACGGCGAAGTTGGAGAAGCCCCGGCCCAGGCCGAACCAGTGCTCCGCCGCAGCGAGGGCCACCACGTCATTCTCGACGATCACCGGCACGTCCAGCTGGGCCTCCACGGCATCGGCCAACGGCACCCCGCGCCAGCCCAGGAACGGGGCGCGGTCGACCACGCGATTGTCGGAGACCTGCCCGCCGACGCTGATGCCGATGGCCGAGAACTCCTGTTCGTTCGCGAGCTCGCGGGCCAACTCCACGATCACCGTCACGACGTCGGCGAGGTCATGGCTGGGCAGGGGGCGCTCGGCCCGGCGGCCCTCCGACGCGCGCAGGTCGGTGGTGACGGCGACTGCGGTGTCTCCGGTGAGTTTCACGCCCAGGAATTGGCGGGCATCCGCGCGCACATCGAGCGGCTTCGCCGGGCGGCCGAGGGCACCGTCCAACTGCTCGGTCATCTCCACCAGCAGGCCGCCGTCGAGCAGGGGGCGGGCCAGGCGAGTGAGGGTGGCCAGCGAGAGACCCAACCGCTGCGCCAGCACGTTGCGCAGAATCGGCCCGTGAATGAGGACCTCACGCGCCAGCTCGCTCGACGGGCTGCGGTACCGGCGCTCGGCGGCCTCGAGGGATGACATGGGCTGGGCAACTTTCTTCAGTCAGCGCCGACACGGTGTGCCCGGGAGCCGACGGGCTCTCAGGGCGGTGATTCGATCAGGATACCGCTCGCCTGCGCTGTGCCGGCGAAGGTCCGGATCAGCCCCAGTTTATTGCAATGTGGACTAAACAAGCGCCGAATGCGGCGGATTTAGCGAGACAAACCCGTTATTCGCCGCGCTTGACAAGCCAGTTCCTTGCAATATAGAAATAAGACATGCACCACGACAGCACCGTCACCCACCTCCGCAACGGCGGAACCAGCGTCATCGTCGACCTTGTCGGAGACGGGATGCCCGAAATCTTGTTCTGGGGCGCCGACCAGGGCGACCTCTCCGATCGGGAGCTGGGCGACGTCGCCCGGGCCACCCGGGCGCAGCGGGTCTCCGGCGGGCTCGACCAACCGGCCCGGCTCACCGTGTTGCCGCAGGAGTCCAACGGCTGGCAGGGCACCCCTGGCCTGACCGGCAGCCGCCAGGGCCACTTCTTCTCCCCCGCGCTGCGCGCCACGGAATTCGTGAACACCCCGGCCACCCTCGCGATCGACGCCGTCGACGAGATCAGCCACCTCGCCGTGCACGCCATCCTCGCCATCGATGCCGCCGGCGTGTTCAGCCAGAGCATCACCGTCACCAACACCGGCGACGACGTCTACGAGCTGAACGACCTCTGCATCACGGTGCCGCTCCCCGTCAGCGCTACCGAAATCCTCGACACCACCGGCCGGCACCTGCGCGAACGCTCGCCGCAGCGGCACGCCTTCACCCAGGGCCGGCACCAGCGCGACAGCCGGAAGGGCCGCCCCGGCGCCGACGCCACCCTGCTGCTGGCCGCGGGCACCCCCGGCTTCGGCTTCGAACGCGGCCTCGTGCACGCCGTGCACCTGGCCTTCAGCGGCAACTACCGGCTCGCCGCCGAGAAACTCGTCACCGGCTCCGCCTTCCTGCAGGCCGGAGAACTACTCGCCCCCGGCGAGATCCGCCTCGCCCCGGGCGCCAGCTACAGCACCCCGACCGTGATCGCCTCCTGGGGCGACGGCCTCACCGAACTCTCCGCCCGCATCCACACCCGGCTGCGCGCCCGCGACGTGCACCCGCGCACACCGCGCCCGGTCACCCTCAACACCTGGGAGGCCGTCTACTTCGACCACGACCTCAGCCGTCTTACCGCTCTGGCCGAGTCCGCAGCCCGGGTGGGCGTCGAACGATACGTGCTCGACGACGGCTGGTTCCACGGCCGCCGCGACGATACCTCGAGCCTCGGCGACTGGTACGTCGACGCCGACGTCTGGCCCGACGGCCTCGGCCCGCTGATCGATGTGGTCACCGGCCTCGGCATGCAGTTCGGCCTGTGGGTCGAACCCGAGATGGTCAACCCCGACTCCGACCTGGCCCGGGCGCACCCGGACTGGTTGCTGCAGGCGGCCGGCCGGCTGCCCGTGGAGGGCCGCCAGCAGCAGGTGCTCGATCTCTCCCACCCGGATGCGTACGCCTACCTGCTCGAGCGGCTCGACGCCCTGCTGGCGGAATACCCGATCGGCTACCTCAAGTGGGACCACAACCGCGACCTCGTCGACGCCGGCAGTACCCGCACCGGCGCCCCGGCGGTGCATGACAACGTCGTTGCCCTCTACTCCCTGCTCGACGAGCTGAAGGCCCGCCACCCGGGCCTCGAGATCGAGAGCTGCGCCTCGGGCGGAGCCCGGGTCGACCTCGGCATCCTCGACCACACCGACCGCATCTGGACCAGCGACTGCATCGACCCGATCGAACGCCTCACCATTCAGAAGTACACCGGCCTGCTGGTGCCCTACGAACTGATGGGCGCGCACATCAGCGGCCCGGAGTCGCACTCCACCGGCCGCCGGCACGACCTGTCGCTGCGTGCGGGCGTCGCCCTGTTCGGCCACCTCGGCATCGAGTGGGACATCGCTGCACTCTCCGACGCCGACGAAGCCGAGCTGATCGGCTGGATCGACCTCTACAAGGCCAACCGTGCGCTCTTCCACACCGGCACCTCGGTGCACGTCGACCACGCCGACCCGGCCGTGGACCTGCGTGGCGTGGTCGCCGCCGACCGGAGCGAAGCGATGTTCGTCTTCAGCCTGGTGGCCACCAGCGCCGCCTACCCGGTCGGGCCGCTGCGCTTTCCCGGCCTGGACGACGACACCCGGTACTTGGTGACCCTGGTCAACCGAGAGTTCACCGGCATCGGCAATGGCCAGTCCCCGTTGGTCTGGGCCGAGCAGCCGATCATCCTCACCGGCCGGGCCCTCGGCTCGATCGGCCTGCAGGGGCCGGTGCTCTTCCCCGAACATCTCGCGATTTTCCAGATCACGTCCGTTTAACCCCCGCTCCGGCGGATCAAGCGCAAGGAGGCGCCATGAAATCCCCCCGAACCAGGCCCCATTCCCGGCCCAAACGGGCCGCCGCAGTGCTGGTCGCCGCCGCGGCCCTCGTCGTGATGAGCGGATGCGCACCCGCCGGCAGCGACGACCAGGTCACGTTGAACTTCTTCCAGTTCAAGCCCGAAGCGGTCGGAAACTTCACCGCCATCATCGAGGACTTCGAGGCCGAGAACCCCGGCATCAGGGTGATCCAGAACTCGGTGCCAGACCCGGACACCGCCATCCGCACCCTGCTGGTGAAAGACAAGGTGCCCGACGTGCTCACGCTCAACGTCAACGGCAACTACGGCGAGCTCGCCCGGGCCTGCATCTTCGCCGATCTCAGCGGCGACCCCGTGGCCGAGACCGTGAACCCGGCCGTGCAGGACATCGTGCAGTCCCTGGGCACCTGCTCGGCCGACGGCGCCGACGAGGTGAACGCGTTGCCGTTCGCCAGCAACGCCAGCGGCATCCTCTACAACCCCGACATCTTCGCCGCGAACGGCGTGGAGGTGCCCACCACCTGGGACGAGCTCATCGCCGCCGCCGACACCTTCCAGGCCAACGGGATCTCGCCGTTCTACTGCACCCTGAAGGACTCCTGGACGGCCTCGCCCGCGTTCGTCAACCTCGGCGGCACGCTGATGCCCGACGGTTTCTTCGACACTCTCCGGGAGGAGAGCACCGGCGGCACCGCCACGGTCTCGTTCGCGGAGGACTTCGCCGCCGCCGCCGACAAGGAGGTGACGCTGTTCGACTACTGCCAGGACAACTTCGCCAGCCGCGACTACAACGCCGGCAACAAGGCCTTCGCCGACGGTGAATCGGCGATGTACCTGCAGGGCTCCTACGCGATCCCGGCCATCCGCGCCAACAACCCCGACGCGGCCATCGGTTCCTTCCCCTACCCGGTCACCGACGACGCCGACGCGCGCGTCGTGGTCTCCGGTGTCGACGTGGGCATCATGGTGGGCCGGAACACCCCGCACGCCACTGAGGCCCAGAAGTTCGTCGACTACCTGATGTCGCCGGGCGTCGTGGCCGCGTACTCCGAAGCGCAGAGCACCTTCTCACCGCTCCTGGATGCCGCCCCGAACAACGACCCCGCCCTGGCCGGACTCGAGCCGTACTTCAGCGCCGGCAAGATCATCGGCTTCATCGACCACCAGATTCCGGCGGCCGTGCCGCTGGTGAACCTGCTCCAGACGCTGGTGATCACCGGCGACACCGAGACCTTCCTGGCCGACCTGGATTCCGAATGGGACAAGGTCGCCGCCCGCACCACCACACAGAGACAGGGGAAGTGAGCATGACCGCCACTGCCACGCGGGCGAAGAGGCCCGCCGCGTCACCCGGCACACCGGCTCGGCTGAGGTCGAACATCGCCCGCACCCCGCGCACCTTCTACTGGATGGTGGTGCCGGCCGTCGTGATCTTCTTCGCCCTGCACACCATCCCGGTGCTCAGCGGCATGTTCTTCAGCCTGACCAACTACGCCGGCTATGGCACCTGGGACCTGGTCGGGTTCTCGAACTACATCAACCTGTTCCAGGACGACCGGGTCCTCAACTCCTACGGCTTCACCTTCGGCTTCGCCATCGTGTCCACCATCCTGGTGAACGTGATCGCCCTGGCCATAGCGCTGGGCCTGAACTCCAAGATCAAGTTCCAGGCCGCGTTCCGCGGGGTGTTCTTCATCCCCTACGTGCTGGCGATCCTGATCATCGGGTACGTGTTCAACTACCTGTTCGCCAACTCGTTCCCGGCCATCTTCACCGCGCTGGGCCTGCCGGGGCTCTCCGGCAACCTGCTGGCCAGCCCGGACTTCGCCTGGGTGGGCATCGTCATCACCACGGTCTGGCAGGCGGCGGCGTTCAACGTCATCCTCTACCTGGCCGGGCTGCAGACCATCTCCGCCGATCTCTACGAAGCCGCCGCCATCGACGGCGCGAGCGGCTGGCGCCGGTTCCGGTCGATCACCTTTCCCCTCATCGGCGCGTACTTCACCATCAACATGGTGCTGTCGTTCAAGTCGTTCCTGCAGGTCTTCGACCAGATCGTGGCCCTCACCGCCGGCGGACCGGGCACGTCCACCGAATCCATCGCCCTCGTGATCTTCCGCGGCGGCTTCCAAGGCGGTGAGTACGGGTACCAGATGGCCAACGCCGTGGTCTACCTGTTCGTCATCATCATCGTTTCATTTCTCCAGCTGCGCATTCTGCAGCGCCGGGAGGCGAGCTTCTCATGACCGACACCCTCACCAACACGACAGCTCCACTGCCCGCCGATGCGGATGCGTCCGCTCGCGCGCCGCGCACCCGCCGCCGGCTCGACGGCGGCAACGGCGGCACCAACTGGTGGCTCACCGCCCTGATCGCGGTCTGCTCGCTCACCGTGCTGATCCCGCTGTACTTCACCGTCGTCACGGCGCTCAAGACCCCCGACCAGCTCGGCGGCACCGGGTTCGAACTGCCCACCAGCATCCGCTGGGAGAACTTCGCGGATGCCTACCAGCTGACGAACTTTCCCCGGGCGCTGCTGAACACGGCCCTGATCACGGTCGGCGCGGTGTTCCTCACCCTGCTGACCAACTCGCTGGTGGCCTACGCGATCGCCCGCAACATGCACAAGAAGTTCTTCAAGGGGTTGTACTTCTACTTCCTCGCGGCGATCTTCGTGCCGTTCCCGATCATCATGCTGCCGGTGGTGAAGGAGACCGCGCTGCTGGGCATCGACACCCCGGTGGGCCTGATCCTGCTGTACACGGTCTACGGGCTCTCGTTCAATATCTTCATCTTCGTGGCCTACATCAACTCCATCCCGGTGGAGCTGGAGGAGGCCGCCCGGCTGGACGGCGCGAGCACCTGGGGGGTGTTCTGGAAGGTCATCTTCCCGCTGCTCTCCCCGATGAACGCGACCGTGGGCATCCTCACCTGTGTCTGGGCGTGGAACGACTTCCTGCTGCCGTTGGTGGTGCTCTCCGACCCGTCGGCGCAGACCCTGCCGCTGGCGCAGTTCATCTTCCAGGGCCAGTTCAACACCAACTACCCGGTGGCCTTCGCCTCCTACCTGATGGCACTGGCCCCGCTGCTGGTGGTCTACGTCATCGCCCAGAAGTGGGTGGTGAGCGGCGTCACCCGCGGCTCGGTGAAGTAACGCCGCAGGGCCGGCGGGTCACGCCCCGCCGGCCGGCTTGACGGCCTTGACGATGGCGCCGTGCATCTCGGCGGCCACCTCGTGGGTGTAGTCGACGCTGATGTCGACGAACCCCGCCTCGGCCAGGGTGTGCAGGTACTCCTGCTTCGAGAGCGCGCCGGCGATGCAGCCTGCGAAGCTGCCGCGCTGGATGCGATCCTCTGCACTCAGATGGTCCTCTGCGACAACATCGGACAGGCCGAGACGCCCGCCGGGCTTGAGCACGCGGAACATCTCGTTGATCACGGCGCCCTTGTCGGCGGACAGGTTGATCACGCAGTTCGAGATGATCACGTCGATCGTCTCGGCCGGCAGCGGGATCTCTTCGATTCGACCCTTGATGAACTCGACGTTGGTCGCGCCGGCCTTGGCCGTGTTGGCACGGGCGAGGGCGAGCATCTCGTCGGTCATGTCGAGGCCGTAGGCGAATCCGGTGGGGCCGACGCGGCGCGCGGAGAGCAGCACGTCGATGCCGCCGCCGGAGCCGAGGTCGAGCACCGTTTCTCCGGCGCGCAGCTCGGCCACCGCGGTCGGGTTTCCACAGCCCAGGCTGGCCAGCAGGGCCTCCTCCGGCACCTCGGCGGCCTCCCCGCCGGTGTAGAGAATGGAGCCGAACACCTCACCGTTGCCGAGGTCGGTAGGCACGCAGCAGGACTCGCCGGCGGCGGCGGAGACATCGGTGAGCTGCAGGGCCGCGGCCGCGTAGCGCTGCCGAACGTGCTCGGTGATGTCGGCGTTCTCGGTCATGAGTGCTCCTTGTCTGGCAGTTGGACGGGCGGGATGCGGCGGAACGGGTCTGGCGGCCTCAGCCCTGGGCGGGCAGGATCTCGGCCAACAGGGCGGTGATCCTGGCCTTGATGTCATCGCGGATGGGTCGCACCTCGTCGATGCTCTTGCCCTTCGGGTCGGCCAGCTCCCAGTCTTCGTAGCGTTTGCCGGGAAAGATCGGGCAGACGTCGCCGCAGCCCATCGTGATGACCACATCGGATGCCTGCACGGCTTCGGTGGTCATCAGCTGGGGCACGCCCTGGCTGATGTCGATGCCCTCTTCGCGCATCGCCTGGATGGCTATCGGGTTGATCTCGGTGCCGGGCTCGGAGCCACCCGAGCGCACCTCGACCGCGCCGTGCGAGAGCGCCGTCATATAGCCGGCGGCCATCTGGGAGCGCCCGGCGTTGTGGATGCAGACGAAGAGGACAGTGGGCTTGTCGGTCATGTTCGGGTTCCTTCGGTGTGAGGTCAGGCGCTATCGGGCACAAGAACGGTCGGGGCGACATCCGGTGCGGCGGTGGGGCCGCCCGTTGGCAGGGACGGGAAGAGCCGGGGTCGCAGCCAGAGCGCCACGTACACCAGCGCGACCAGGGCGGGCACCTCGATCAGCGGGCCGACGATGCCGGCCAGGGCCTGCCCGCTGGTGGCGCCGAAGGTGCCGATGGCCACGGCGATCGCGAGCTCGAAATTGTTGCCGGCGGCGGTGAAGGCAAGGGTGGTGGTGCGCTGGTAGCTGAGGCCGATCATCCGGCCCACGACAAACGCGACGACGAACATCACGGCGAAGTAGACCAGCAGCGGCAGGGCGATCCGCACCACGTCCAGGGGTCGGTCGATCACCTGCTGACCTTGCAGGGTGAAGAGCATAACGATGGTGAACAGCAGCCCGTAGAGGGCGAACGGGCCCACCCGCGGAAGGAACCGCGCCTCGTACCAGGCCCGGCCACGGGTGGCCTCACCGATGCGCCGAGACAGATACCCGGCCACGAGGGGAATGCCGAGGAAGACCAGCACGCTGGCCGTGATCGCCCAGATCGAGAAGGACGCGCTGGTCGTACCCAGGCCCAGCCAGGTGGGCAGGATCTGCAGGTAGAACCAGCCCAGGGCGGAGAAGGCGATGACTTGGAAGACCGAGTTGACCGCGACCAGGAACGCGGCGGCCTCCCGGTCGCCGCAAGCGAGGTCGTTCCAGATCAGAACCATGGCGATGCACCGGGCCAGCCCCACGATGATCAGCCCGGTGCGGTACTCCGGCAGGTCGGGCAGCAGGAGCCAGGCGAGGGCGAACATCAGTGCGGGTCCCAGGAGCCAGTTCAGCACCAGCGATGAGATGAGCAGCCTGCGATCGCCCGCAACCGCGCGAGCGTCGGAGTAGCGCACCTTCGCCAGCACCGGGTACATCATCACGAGCAGCCCGATCGCGATCGGCACCGACACCGACCCGATCTGGAAGGAATGCAGCACGTCTCCCAGCACCGGAGCGAACACGGCGAGCGTCAGGCCGAGCGCCATCGCCGCGAGAATCCAGACGGGCAGGAACCTGTCGACCGTGCCCAACCGGGCCGGCGTGGTGGTCGCTTCTGGGGAAGTCATGCGGCTCCGAACTCGTCACTCAGCGCGCCATATCGACAAACATCGATCAGCGTCGATTCACCGTAGTCGGCTATATCGACACTTGTCAATCTATCTGCGAGGATGTTCCCATGTCGTTCACCGAGCTCCTTCCCCTCACCGACGTCACCGCCTGTTGCGCCCCGCTCACCCGGGAGGCGATCAGTGCCGACGGCGCCGAGAAGCTCGCGCGCACCCTCAAAGCCATCGCCGACCCCGCGCGGCTGCGCCTCATCTCGATGGTGGCGGCGCACGACGATGCCGAAGCCTGCGTCTGTGACCTCACCGAACCGTTGGGCCTGGGCCAGCCGACGGTCTCGCATCACCTGAAAATCCTCGTCGACGCGGGCATCTTCACCCGCGACAAGCGTGGCACCTGGGCCTACTACAAGCTCGTGCCCGGCGCCCTCGACTCCATCGCCCAGCTGCTCATCACCGTCTGACGCGACCCGGTTCCCTGGCGCCGCCGGTCAGCCACGTCCCGGCCGAGCCGGTTGTGCCGGAGAATGGATGACACACGAAGGGGGGTCAGGATGTCGAGAAAGAAGCGGGCAGAAGAGCTGCGCGCCATCGCCGCGCACGTGCTCACCGCTCCGATCCTGCTCGAGGGCGACGCCGATGAGTTGCTGACCGTGCTGCGCGCCGGTGCGCAGGCAGCGGGGATTCGCCGCGCCGAGAGCGCATCCACGGGCCAGCCCGCGCGAGTGGTCGTGATTGCCGTCAAACGCGACAGCCGGCGCTCCTCCCTCATGAAGGCCGCCGGCATGCTGCGTGACCTGGATGACTGCGTGGCACCGGACGCCGTGCGGATCATCGTCGTGCAGAGCAAGCGCTCCAAGCTCGCGCCGCCGCGGTTGCAGCGACTGGTGGCCTCAGAGGTTCTGTTCCAGGTGGCGCTCGCACTGCCGGATATCGTGCCCGGCGCGAAGACTCGCACCCTGCGGCAACGAACCGGCCTCACCACGCTGGATGCCGCCGGCTTCCGGGTGCTGCGCTTCGGCTAGACGACAGCCTCATCCGGGAAGTCCTGAACGCCCAAGGCCATGGCCTGCTGGCGGCGCTTGCGCATCGAGGGCGCGGCGACCGCGCCGACGATCGCGAGGGCAGCCACACCGGCGCACACCCAGAAGCCGATCACGAAGGCGTCACCGGTGGGCAGCCCCTGCGGGGTGCTGTTCGACGAGATCAGCGCGGCGATCACGGCCGTGCCGACGCTGCTGCCGATGGTGCGCGCGATGGTGTTCACGCCGATCGCCTCACCGGTCTGCTGCGCCGGAACGCTCTCGATGATCGCGTTGGAAGCCGACGCCAGGGCCAGGCCGATGCCGGCACCGGTGAACAGTCCGGAGACCACGATCTGCCAGAGCTGGTCGTGGGCGATGCCGGGAATCACGAACGCGATGGTGACGAAGACGGCGCCCAGCAGCATCGGCGGCTTCGGTCCGAACTTGCTCACCAACATGCCGGCCAGGGGTCCGAACACCACCATCATCAGCACGGTCGGCAGCAGGAACAGGCCGGCCTCCGACACCGATTCGCCGAAGCCGTAGCCGGTCGCGGCCGGCAGCTGCAGCAGGGTGGGCACGAGCACGAAGGTGCCGAACATGGCGAAGCCGAAGATGAGGGCGACGACATGGGCGGTCCACACACCGCGCACCTTCATCAGGCGCATGTCGATGAGCGGTTCCTTCACCCGCAGTTCGACGAAGACGAACACCACCAGGGCGATGGCGCCCAGGGCGAGCAGGCCGATGGTCTCGCCGGAGCCCCAGCCCCAGTTCGCGCCCTCGCTGATGGCGAGCAGCAGCGACACGAGTGCCACGGTGAGGATGCCGGCGCCGAGCACGTCGAGACGGCCAGGGGTCTTCACGGGCGATTCGGGCATCCCGAAGATCACGCCGAGCAGGGCGATGACGATGAGCACCAAGGGCAGCCAGAACAGCCAGTGCCAGGAGAGGTTCTCCACGATGGGGCCGGCCGCCACGATGCCGACGCCGGCGCCAACACCGAAGATGGCCGAGAGCAGGCCGATGGTCACCCCGACCTTCTCGCGCGGCAGTTCGTCGCGGACGATGCCGATGGACAGCGGCATGATGGCGCCGGCCGCCCCCTGCAGGGCGCGCGCGACGATGAGCACGCCGAGGTTCGGGGCCAGGGCGGCGAGCAGGGTGCCCACCAGCAGGAGGGCCAGCACGATGATGAGGATGCGGCGCTTGCCGACCATGTCGCCCAACCGGCCGAGGATCGGTGTGAGCACGGCGGCGGAGAGCAGGTAGGCGGTGAGCACCCACGCCGCGTCTCCGGTCGAGACGCCGAGGTCTTGCCCGATCGTGGCGAGCGCGGGGGCGACCAGCGACTGGAGCACGGCGAACGACAGGCCGCCCAGCGACAGGAAGAGAACCAGCAGGGAGCTGTGGATTTTGCGACCGGTGGCCGCCGGAACTGAACCCGTGACGGGCTCCTGAACGATCTGGGACATGCGACTCCGAGCTCTATGTAAACAAGTGCTGACTTAGGCACTGTAGGCGAGACATCCCCTCAAGTCAACATCTGTTTACATCGGCGAAACATACCTGTACCGTTGAGGCAACCGAAGGGAACCGAGAACCATGCGCGTACCGACTGTGCTGGGCGCCAAGCAGGACGCAGAGACCCCGGCTGCGAACCGGTCCCGGGATGCCGCCAGCACCCGGCTGTTGTTGCTCAAAGCCGCGCGCCGTCGCTTCGCCCGCCACGGCTACTCCACCACCACGGTGCGGGATATCGCCGCCGATGCCGGGGTGAACGTAGCGTTGATCAACCGCTACTTCAGCTCCAAAGAGGGCCTCTTCGAAGCCTGCCTCCGCCAGGTCGGTGAAGACCTCGGGCGCCCGGCGGGGAGCACGACCACCATCGAGCACACCCTCGAGAAGATGCTCACGCGAGTCGCCGACCAGCCCTCCGGCGACCACACCATGCAGCTGTTGCTGCTGCTGCGCTCGTCCGGCGACGACCGGGCCGATCAGATTCGGCTCAGCACGCTGCGCTCCTTCACCGAAGGCATTGCCACCTCGGCGGGTTGGCAGGCCGGATCCGCCGATGATGACAAACTCCTGCTGCGCGCCCAGATCGCCATGGCCACGGCCCTCGGCGTGGTGCTACTGCGCTCATCGACCGGGCTCGAGCCACTGGCCTCGGCCACCGCGGAAGACCTGCGCGACCCGCTCGGCGAAGTTCTGGCCACCCTGGTCGCGCCGACAGGATTGTGAAGTGAGGGTGTCCTAACTTAGGGTTTACCTCGATGACAATTCCCACAGTGCGCCCGCCTCGTCCCGTTCGTCCGCAAACCACCCTCGAGGTGGTGCGACGCGAACAACTCAGCCCGCACCTCGTGCGCATCGTGCTGTCCGGCGCCGAATTCGACGACTTCGTGACCAACGAGTCCACCGACAAGTATGTGAAGATCTTCTTCGCCAAGCCCGAACTGGGCCTCCGCCGCCCCTATGACCTGGTGGCACTGCGCGACACGCTCGCCCCTGAGGACCTCCCGGTGACGCGCACCTACACCGTGCGCAACGTCGACGCCGAAGCCCGAACCCTCTCGATCGACTTCGTCGTGCACGGTGACGACGGCCTGGCCGGACCGTGGGCGGATGCCGCCAAGCCCGGCGACCTGCTCACCTTCTCCGGCCCCGGCGGCGGCTACGCCCCGGACCCCCGAGCCGACTGGCACCTCTTCGCCGGCGACCAGTCCGCACTGCCTGCCATCGCCTCCGCCCTGGAAGCCCTGCCCGCGTCGGCGACCGGGCTGGCCTTCATCCAGGTCGCCGACGCCACCGAGATCCTGCAGCTGACGGCGCCGCCCGCCGTGGCCGTGCAGTGGCTGTTCGGCCAGAGCCCGGCGCTCCTCGTCGACGCCGTGGAGGGCGCGACCTGGTTGCCCGGCCGCCCGCAGATCTTCGCGCACGGCGAGAGAAGCGCGATGAAGGGCCTGCGCGAGGTCTTCAGCGCCCGCGGCGTGCAGCGGGCCGAGCTCTCCCTCTCGGGCTACTGGGCGCTTGGCCGCACCGAAGACAAATTCCAGGCCGAAAAGCGCGAACCCGTCGGCGTCATCCTCCCCGTTCCGGGCTAGGCCGCGCCGCCGCGACGCTCGCCGGCGTCAGTCGGCCAGGGCGGCGTGCACCCGGGGGGCTTCGCGGCGGCCCTGTTCGCGGGCGGCGGCCACCAGGGCCGGCACGATCGCGGGGTCCATCACGGTGCGGCCCTGCGCCCGCTTCGACGCGGCGTCCCGCAGCAGCACTTCCACCCGGCGGTTCGCGCCGAGCGCCGCGCGCTGTGTGGCGATGCGCGCCCACGGCCCGATCGCGGCCGTGCTCGGCGCGAGTGCGATCACCGGGCCGGATCCCGGCGCGAGGTCGAGGTTCAGGGTGGAGCGCATGCCGCCGTCCAGGTATCGCCGTCCTTCGATCGGGATGGGCGCCGTCGACAGCGGCACCGCGCAGCTGGCGGCGACCGCGTCGACCAGTGCGACCCCGTCGCTCCGGGTGAAGGTCCGTGCCTGGCCGGTTTCGGCGTCGACGGCCACGATGCGCACGGATGCGTCCGTCCAGTCGTGCACGGGAAGGCGGGCCTCGATGATTGTGCGCATCCGCTCGATCGTGGCGTCGTCGGTGCCGAGGGCCAGCTGCCCGAGCCGCCGGGCGGCGTGCTCGGGGCTGCGCACGAGGAACTGGGCGCGGGACAGCCGGACCAGATCACCGAGGCCGAGGCCGGTGGCCGTTTCGTAGGGCACCCCCGCGCGTTGCCGCTCGTACAGCTGCGCCAGCGGTGTGCCGCCGGCGATCTGGGCGGCCACGACGGCGCCGGCGCTGGTGCCGAGGAGTACGGCGTCAGCCGTGACGCTCACCCCTTCGGCGGCGAGGCCGGCCAGGATGCCCACTTCCCAGGCGATGCCGGCCACACCTCCGCCGCCGAGCACCCAGACCGGGGAGGTGTCGGACGGTGCAGTTGGGGACGGTGGCATGGCTTTCCTTCGGCGCGGCGGACGTGCTCGCGCTCAGGCTACTGCGGCGCCAGTGCGCTCGCCGCCCACCCAGCCAGATGGGTGGGTGTGGTGGTCAGCTCGGTCCGAGGGGTCTCCGGCCGAAACGCGGAGTTGCACATCCCCCGGCCCATGCCGAGGATGGCGTCGACCTGCTGGCGTGGGCTCAGACCGCTGACAACGAGTCGAGCTGGAGCTCGACTCCCCCGGACTGGGCGGTGGCGCCGTGCTTTCGGCATCGGGATTAATGCCTGCATCGCTGCGGCCGTCATCATGGCCAGAACCCTGGCCGCCGTGCCCTGGTTGAAGCCGCACGGTCTGCGGATTCTGCTTGCGGTGGTTCTCGGCGCGGTGTGGGGACTCCTCATCGCACTGGTCACGCACGGTCCCTGCCCCTGGCAGTTCGGCTGATCGGTCTCAGCTCAGCCCGCCGACAACACCTCGGCCGCGAAGCCCGCGGTGCGAGCGCGCAGCATCTCCATGCGCTCGTCCCGCGCCGCGGCCACATCGAAGCCGAGATAGGCCACCGACGGCAGCTTGCGCACGTTCACCGAGCACTGGAACGACTCACAGGCCAGGATGCCCACGGTGTTTCCGTTCCGACCGGACGGACCGGCCTTGACGGCGCTGAACAGCACCACCTCGTTGGGCAGCCGAACGTCACGGCACCAGGAGCACTGCGCACGCCGCCGCAGCGAGGCATCCGCCTGTCGGAGCACGATGCCCACCGGCTCGCCGTCGACCGGCACGACGATGTACGACCGTCGCTTCATTTTGGCGTCACGCCAACCCAGGTAGTCCAGGGCGCTCCAGTCGATCTCGGCGAGACCGGCGGGCAGGGTGATGTCCGCGACGACCTTGCGGGAGGCGTTCACGAACGAGGTCAGGATGGTGGCTGGGGTCAGCGGCAACATGGGCGTTCTCAATCGGTAGAAGCGTCGGACGGGGCGGCATCGAAGGCGAGCGCGGCGAACCGGTGCCCCATGCTCTGGTGCACCTCTGCCCCGGGGTGCAGGCCGTCGGCGAGCGGGAACTCGACGTGGTCCGCGCTGCCGTAGAGCTCGGTGCCATCCAGCAGGAACAGGGCCGGATCGGTCAGCGCGCGCTGGGCCACGATCTGGGCGAGGTCGGCGCGGATGGTCTGCAGGGTCATGGCACCGAACGGCACCTGCGCGGCATCACCGCTGGCGAGAAACCGCACCTGGCCGGTGGCGAAGGAGGCAGGATCCGGCGCCGACGGTCCGGGCACGCTCTCGTGGATCGGGCAGTAGATCGGCGACACCACCACGAGCGGGGTGGTGGGGTGCCCCTCGCGGATGGTGTCGAGAAAGCCGTGCACGGCAGGCACGAAGGCGCGCCGGCGCATGGCGTCCGCGTTCACCAGGTTGATGCCGATTTTCACGCTGATCCGATCGGCCGGGGCGTCCCGGATCACTCGGGCCATGAACGGGTCGAGCATGGCGCTGCCGCCGAAGCCGAGGTTCACCAGGTCGAGGCCGCAGGCGCGGGCGGCCACGGCGGGCCAGGTTTCCGACGGCGAGGCCGCGTTCGAGCCGTGGCTGATCGAGCTGCCGTGGTGCACCCAGACCGGGCGGGGCGGGGCGGATGCCGGTGACACGGGCGCATCGGTGCGAAGCGCGACCAGCTCGGTGCGTTCGTTCCACGGCAGCCAGATCTCGATCTCCTTCTGCCCATCGGGCAGCCCGGCGAACAGGGCAGTGCCCACGCTGCCGCCACGCAATTCGGTGGTGCCGGCCTGCAGGTCGATCAGGATCTGATTACCGCCGGGGACACTGGCCTGGGCGATGAGCTGCCCGGCGATGCGCAGGTCGTACACGCCGTCCGGGCGGCCGGGAGCGCCGACATAGAGAGTCTTGGTCGGGCGCACATCAAGCGCCACGACGGACGCGGTCGTGCGAAAGAGCAGGCGCACACCGGCCGGCTGCGCCTCGGTCATCAGCAGCTGCGGGTCGGGGAATTGCTCGCGCACCCAGGTGGGCAGCCGGTGCGGAGTGAGGCCGTGCCCGGTGGGTTCGAGCTCGGCCGCGCCGCGGATGAGGTCTGCGGTGATCTCGGTGACGACAGGCGCGAGGGCGAGGGTATCGATAGTCATGGGTGGTTACTCCGTCGGGGTGGGCCAGTTGCGCAGGGAGGTGTCGACGGCGTCGAGCACCCGGTGCCAGCTCTCGGCGGCCGACGGGGCGGAGTGGTCGAAACCGCCGCCGGCCTCGATCGCGACGAAGCCGTTGATGGCGCTGCCGAGCAGCCGAACGCCGTGTACCTCGTCGGCCGCCGTCAGGCCGTACCCGCTCATGATCGCTCGGGCGAACCGGGCGATCCTGCCGCCATCGCTGGCGGCGGCGGCATCCGCGCTCAGCCGGCGTTGCGCAGCTTGCCACCGGCCGGGGTGCGCCCTGGCGTAGTCGCGGTGTGCGTTCGCGAAGGCGAAGAGGGCGTCCCGGCCGGACTTGCCGGCCAGGTCATCCGCGGCGCGGTCGGCCAATTCGTGCAGGGCGAGCAACGCCGTCTGGTCGAGCAATTCGTCGAGGCCGGTGATGTGCGAATAGACGCTGGCCGGCCGCACGTCGAACCGGCGCGCGAGCGCCGAGACCGTGACGGCCACGAGTCCGGCCTCGTCGGCGAGCTCCGCGGCGGCGCTCACCAGTCGAGCCTCGGTCACTCCTGCGCGAACCATTCGTCCTCCTACTATCTATTGTTAATTACCTACAGTCTATAGGCAATCGCGTGCGGCCTGTGAACCGGCAGAATTCTCTGGCTTTCTCCGGTCGCCCGTGTCAATCTGAATCAGACCGGCCCCCCGGGGCCCCGCGATCGGAGCACCAATGACGGATACCGGTAACACCCAGAACGAGCCGATTCAGGCCCAGCACGACCAGCCCGATGACGCCAAGGTGGCCGGCATTCTCGTGCAGCAGGAGGCCGACCTGGCCGGCCAGGATGAGGCCAAGATCCTGGATGCGTTGCGTCAGCGTTTCGCGGATGCCGGGCTCTCGATCAGCGACGACAACCTCTCAGGCCATGCCAAGCGGATCGCCGGGCTCGAACCGAACAGCTTCTCCCAGAAGTAGCCGCTCGGCCCCCGCGCAGGGCCTACCGCTGGCGGGACTCTTCTGTCAGTCTGGGCGCCATGAGCATCCGAAGCCGTGTGGTGGTGGTGGGCGTGTACCCCGGGCAGTCCGACGGGGTGGTGTTGCAGGCAGCGGTCTTTGCGGCGCGGTTCGACGCCGAGCTCGTGTGCGCCTGGGTCGATCCCGGGCGGCACCCCCGGGCCGATCACGCGGATGACCCGGGAATTCCCGTCGTCGGCCCGGCGGGGATCGACCCGCTCAGTGGCGCGCCGGTGATGACCGGCCCCGTCGCCGTGCCGCCCGCCGCGCCGTTCAACCCGTACCTCGCCGCCCACCTGGAACGCATCCTGGGCGGGCACGATATCGAGTGGAGCACCCGCCAGCTCAGCGGCGACCCGGCCCAGTCGCTCGGCCAATTGGCCGAGTCGCTGCACGCGGCCATGATCGTGGTCGGCACTCGCGACGGCACCGTGCGGGGCAGCCTGCAGGAATTCTTCGCCGGGTCGATTGCGATGAACCTGGCCCATCACCAGCACCGGCCGGTGGTGGTGATTCCGCTGGCACCGGTGTCGTTCGAGGATGCCCCGCAGTGGGAGTCGGACTGACCGGTGTAGCCTTTTGCTTTGGTGATGGATCCCACCTGAGCATCCGCTCGAACCGCCTGTTGGGCTGATGGTTCCTACCGACTTTTGGTCGCGCCGACTCCGGCCGACGAGACTGGTGGGTGAACCGTGACGAGCAGGCCGAGCGCTGGTTCCCTCGTACTCGTGCGGCACGGTCAGAGCACCGCGAACGCCGCCGGCCTCTTCACCGGCATCCTCGACCCTGCTCTCTCCGCCACCGGCGCCGACGAGGCCAGGGCGTCAGCAGAGCTGTTGCTGAGCAACGGGCTGGTACCGGATGCCCTGTTCGTGTCGCCATTGAAACGCGCCACCCAGACCGCCCGCATCATCGCCGAGACGCTCAGCATTCCCGCGGCCGAGGTCACGGTGGACTGGCGGCTCACCGAACGCAACTACGGCGCGCTCACCGGCCGCCTCAAAGACGATGTGCGCACCGAATTCGGCGAGAGCCAGTTTCTGGCCTGGCGCCGCTCGGTCGACACCGCCCCGCCGGCCATGGCCGACGAGCAGTTCGCGCCGTTCCAGAACAGCGCACTGTTCCAGGGCCTGCCCACCCGGGCGCTCACCCGCACCGAATCGTTGCGCGACGTGATGGCCCGGGTCACCGAGTTCCATGACGAACGAGTGCTGCCCCAGTTGGCGATGGGCCGCACCGTGCTGATCGTGGCGCACGGCAACTCGCTGCGCGCGTACTGCGCCGTGCTCGAGCAACTCGACAAGTCGGCCATCCACCGGCTCAACCTGCCGACCGGACATCCGCTGGTCTATGCAGACGGCACCCGTCGGTACCTCGACGCGGAGCGGGCCGAGGCCGCCGCGCTCGCCCTCACCCTGGACGGCGGTACCTGATGGCCGCCGCGCCCGCCGCACCAGTGCACCTGCGCTGGCAGTATCTGGCACTGGTCTTCGCCGGCGGCACCGTGGGCACGGCCGCGCGGGAGCTGCTCGCCATCACCGTGCCGCCGGTCGCCGGGGTGGCGGTCGTGATCGTGGGGATCAACGTGGTGGGGGCGTTCCTGCTGGGCCTGCTGCTGGAGACCCTCGCGCGCCGCGGGCCGGACGACGGCCGGCGCCGCTCCATGCGCCTACTGCTGGGCACCGGAGTACTCGGCGGCTTCACCACCTACAGCGCCCTGGCCACCGATACCAGTCTGCTGCTCGCCGAGAACCGACTCGGCACCGCGCTGCTCTACGCCCTGGGCACTCTGCTCGTGGGCGCGTTCACCGCCTGGGCGGGCATCCTCACCGGCGCCGCGCTGCACGGCCGGCGCACCATCCGTCGCAGCGGGGCGGATGCCTCGTGACGCCGCTGCTGTTTGTGGCCGTGTCGCTGGCCGGCGGCCTCGGTGCCGCGCTGCGCCTATTCCTCGACGGTGTCGTGCGCGCCCGGGTGAAGACCACCCTGCCGCTGGGCACGTTGCTCATCAATGTGCTCGGTTCGCTGCTGCTCGGTGTCATCACCGGTCTCACCCTGGCCCTGTGGCTGCCCGAGGCCTGGCACCTGGTGCTCGGCGGCGGCCTGATGGGAGGCTTCACCACCTTCAGCACCGCGAGCGTCGAGACCGTGCGCCTGGCGCAGGCCCGCCGGTCGTACGCCGCCCTGATCAATGGTCTGGGCATGCTCGTGCTCTCGGTGGCCTGCGCGTTCCTCGGTCTCTGGCTGGGCCTGAGCGCCGGTTAGGCGAGCACCTTGCGGGCGGTGCGCTCGAACGCGGTCTTGGTCTGTTCGACGCCGTCGAGGTAGCCGCCCACCAGGGCAGCATCGCGCAGCAGCACCAGGGAGGCGGCACCGGCCGCCGGGTCCTCGGCGCCGGCGGCGACCAGCACCTGTTCGAGCGTGTCGCGGAACCAGTCCCGGTGGCTGGCCACGAGCTTGCGCACCGGGCTCGTCGCATTCGGGTACTCGGCGGCCGCGTTGATGAACGGGCAGCCACGGGTGTGGTGCTGGCTGATGTCGTCGGCGATGCCGCCGATCAAAACATCGAGCAGGTCAGCCGCCTCGGCCGCGGAGGAGGCGCCCTCGGCGAACAGCGCTCGGAGGGCCGCATCCTCCTCCCCCAAGTAGGCGAGCACCAACCCCTCCTTGCCCGCGAAGTGCCGGTACATGGTCGCCCGGGTCACCCCGGCCTCGGCCAGCACCCGGTCGAGCCCGATCGTGTGAATGCCCTCGCGGTAGAACAGGCCGGACGCCACCCGGAGCAGGCGGTCACGCGCTGCGGAGCTCTTTTTCGGACTGCTGTGCATGAGATCGGTCATACGCACAAATATACCAGAACGTTCTTTCTCTTTTTGCTTGACATTGCTGATCTCGGCGAGCTAAGTTCAATTCAACAAGAACGAACGTTCTTTCCAATCCCAACACCAGGAGTCGCCATGTCCACCGCATCCGCACCCATCACCACCCGCGAGCAGACCGAGATCGACCGCGCCAACGCGTCCGGCCGACAGCCGGTGGTCTTCGTACACGGCCTCTGGCTGCTGCCCAGCAGCTGGGCCGCCTGGCGCGAGTTCTTCGAGGAGCAGGGCTTCACCACCCTCGCGCCGAGCTGGCCCGACGACCCCGAGACCGTCGACGAAGCCCGCGCTCACCCCGAGGTGTTCGCAGGCAAGTCGGTGCAGGGCATCACGGATCACGTCGCCGCCGTCATCGGCCGGCTCGACCGCGCCCCCATCGTGATCGGCCACTCCTTCGGCGGCCTGATCGCCCAGAAGCTCGCCGGCATGGGCCTGGCCGCGGCCACCGTCGCCGTCGACCCCGGCCCCGTCAAGGGCGTGCTCCCCCTGCCGCTCTCCACCCTCAAGGTCGGCAGCGCCGTGCTGCTCAACCCGGCGAACTACCGCAGCCAGGTGCTGCTCACCCGCGAGCAGTTCCGGTTCGGCTTCGGCAACGCCGTGAGTGAGGCCGAGTCCCACGACCTCTACGCCCGCTTCTCCGTGCCCGGCTCCGGCATCCCGCTGTTCCAAGCGGCGCTGGCCAACTTCCGTTTCGGCGGCGACACCGCAGCCGACACGAAGACCCCCGCCCGTGGTCCGCTGCTGGTGATCTCCGGCGAGAAGGACCACACCGTGCCGTGGGCCGTCGCCAATGCCACCTACAAGTTGCAGAAGAAGAACCCCGGCACCACCGAGATCGTGGAGATGGCCGGTCGCGGGCACTCCCTCACGATCGACTCCGGCTGGCGCGAGGTGGCCGAAACCGCGCTGCGCTTCGTGCGGGCGCAGGTGCCGGTGGTGTCATAGCCGGATGCGGCGAAAACTGCTTGAATCTTTTTCACCGCACTGTCGATCCGCACGATTGTCGTTCGACGTCTAGGTAGAGGGACGCATCCGGCGGCCCGAACAGCCAAGGAGAATCCGATGAAGTACATGCTGATCATGCGAGCAACCGATGCCGCCCGCCAAGACTATGAGGCGATGGATTTCAACGAGGTCATCGAGAAGATGGGCGCCTACAACGAGGCCCTCCTCAAGGCGGGCGTAATGCTCGCCGGCGACGGCCTGGCCGACTCGATGGCCGACAACTTCGTGGTCGACTTCTCCGCTGACCCGCCCATCGTGACCGACGGCCCCTACGGCGAAACGCATGAACTCTTCAGCGGCTTCTGGATGATCCAGGTGGGCTCCAAGGAAGAGGCCATGGAGTGGGCGAACCGGTGCCCGCTCGGCCCCGGGTCGAAGCTCGAGGTGCGCCGGGTCACCGAGATGAGCGACTTCGGCGAGTTCGCCGACAACCCGGTACTCAAGCAGCAGGAGACCTGGCGCGCCGAGAGCGGCCAGGTCTAGCGCGGCCAGCGCGAGGGGACCGGCGCGATGGTCGACACGCGGCGCACCGTCGAAGCGGTCTGGCGCATCGAAGGTGCCCGCATCGTCGCCACGCTCGCCCGGGTGACGAACGATGTGGTGCTGGCCGAGGACCTCGCCCAGGAGGCGGTGATCGATGCGCTCCGGCAGTGGCCGGAGTGGGGAATCCCGCAGAACCCGGGGGCCTGGCTCACCGCCGTGGCCAAGCGCAAGGCGATCGACACCTGGCGACGGCGGGAGCGTCTCGACGACAGGTATCAGGCCATCGCGCACGATCTGGCGGCCCGCGCAGGCTCCGAGCCGGATGCCTGGGAGCCGATCGACGACGACGTGCTGCGCCTGGTCTTCATCGCCTGCCACCCCGTGATCGCGCGCGAGGCCCAGGTGGCGTTGACCCTGCGGTTGGTCGGCGGCCTCACTACCGAGGAGATCGCCCGGTTGTTCCTGCTGCCGGTCGGCACCATCCAGCAGCGCATCGTGCGGGCCAAGAAGACCCTCACCGCCGCCAAGGTGCCGTTCGAGGTGCCCGACCCGAGCGAGTGGCGGGCCCGGTTGGGCTCGGTGCTCGGCGTGGTCTACCTGGTCTTCACCGAGGGCTACGCGGCCACCTCGGGCGAGCACTGGATGCGCACCGACCTCGCCAACGAGGCGCTTCGGTTGGGCCGGGTGCTGGCGGGGCTCACCCCGCGGGAGCCCGAGGTGCACGCGCTCGTGGCGCTGATGGAACTGCAGGCGTCGAGGTTCGGTGCCCGGGTGCGACCGGATGGCACCCCGATCTTGCTGGCCGACCAGGACCGCAGCCGGTGGGACCGGGCGCAGATCGGTCGCGGGCAGGCGGCGCTGGCCCGGGCGGATGCGCTCGGCCGGGGCCGGGGCAGCTACGCCCTGCAGGCCGCGATCGCGGAGTGCCATGCCACCGCCCCGAGCGTCGAGACCACTGACTGGGCCCGGATCGTGTTGCTCTACGAGGCGCTCGGCCGAATCGCGCCGAACCCGGTGGTGGATCTCAACCGGGCGGTCGCGGTGTCGATGGCGACGGGTCCGGCATCCGCCCTGCTCATCGTGGACGGCTTGGCCGATGCCGGCGCCCTGCGCGGCTCGTCCCTGTTGCCGAGCGTGCGCGGTGAACTGCTGGCGCGGCTCGGCCGGGCCGAGGAGGCGCGCTCGGAGTTCGTGACCGCGGCCGCGCTCACCGGGAACGAGCGCGAGCGGGGTGTCTTGCTGGCCAAGGCCGCCGCGCTCTGACCGATCAGCTCCGTGCCCGGGTGGCCCGCACGGTGCCGAGTAGCGCGAGGGCGTCGGCGCTCGGTGAACCGGCGGGTGCGGTTGCGACGGTGAGCTGCTGGCCGGGCGCGTCCCGCACGTCCAGGGTCTGGTAGGTCAGCTCCAGCCGGCCGACGTCGGGGTGGTTGATGATCTTGTAGGTGATGTTCAGCCCGGCCACGGCGTGATCGGCCCACAGTGCGGCGAAGGCGGAGCTCTCCCGGAGGAGCCGGTCGATGATGGGAATCAGGTCGGGATGCGGTGGCGTGTGACCGGCGGCGAGTCGGAGTGCGCTGACCGTGGCGCGGGCGACGACATCCCACTCCACGAAGTACTCACGGGCAGCGGGATCGAGGAACAGGAAGTCGAGCGCGCCGTCGATCTGCGTTTCACCGAGCAACGCCTGAGCCGTCGGATTGGCCGCGATCACCCGGAACGTCGCATCTACGACGTAGGCGGCCGAGTCGGGGAAGGCCTCCATCAGCTGTTGGAGGTCGGCACTCACCGCGCCCGGGGCAGACTGATCGCGGGGCGCGAGCCGGGCCAGGCGGAAGGCGTGCTTACGGGCATCCCGGCCCAGCCGGAGGGCCGCGCAGATCGACTCGACCACCTGGGCGGATGGCGTGCGCTCCCGGCCCTGCTCGAGTCGGGTGTAGTAGTCCACGCTCACCCCGGCGAGCACGGCGACCTCTTCCCGGCGGAGTCCGCTGACCCGCCGGCCGGCCAGGTCGGGCAGCCCGACGTCACTCGGGGCGATCCGGGCGCGCTGGGCGCGGAGGAAGTCTCCGAAGGGACTGGTGTCGGCTGGCATACTGCCCACGTTAGTTGCACCCGCCCACGCCCTGGCAGGGTGCAGCCCACCCTGGCAGCCGGCCGCGGCGGCCGTGAGACTCGAAGGACGACACCACCTCCCCTCGCCGCCCGCGGCGAACCGACCGGAAGACGACTCGACCATGCCCCACACCGACCAGCCCAACACCGACCAGTCCAGCACCAACCGGACCACCACCGACCAGGCCGTCCTCGTCGGCGACTGGATCACCGCTACCAACACCCACGATGTCGACCAGTACCTCGCCTTCTTCACCGACGACGCCGTGCTCGACGACCCGTCGGTCGGCGAAGCCTTCACCGGCAAGCCGGGTATCGCACGGTATTTCCAGAGCTACTTCGTCAGCTACAACACGCAGACCCGGCTGGTGAGCACCGAGGCCCGAGGGGACTCCCTGCACGTCGAGGTCGACTTCACCGGCGACTTTCCCGGCGGCCAGACCGGCGGAACCTTCGAGATCACCTTCGCCGGGCAGAAGCTCGCGCGGGTGCAGGCGGACCTCCTCTAGGCGAGAAGCGCCGACTGCCAGACTGAGGGCATGACCGCCCGCGAACCCGTCACCCTCGCCGACCTGCCCACTCCGTCGCTCGTGCTCGACGAGGCGCGGCTCGACCGCAATATCGTCGCGATGGCCGCCTTCGCGGCCGAGCGCGGACTCGCCCTGCGTCCGCACGTGAAGACACACAAGTCGGTCGAGATCGCCCGCCGCCAAGTCGCCGCCGGTGCCGCGGGCATCACCGTCGCCACGATCGCCGAGGCCGAGATCTTCGCCGGCGCCGGCTTCACCGACATCTTCATCGCCTATCCGCTCTGGCTCGACGCCGACAAGACCGCCCGGCTGCGGCGCCTGCTCGAGGCGAGCCCGGCCGGGGCCGGGCCACTGCTCATCGGGATCGACTCGACCGAGGGTGCTGAGCGCGCCGCCCAGGCCGCGGCCGGCCTTCTCGACCGACTCGCGGTGCTCGTCGAGGTGGACTCCGGGCACCATCGCAGCGGGGTTACGGCCGCAGAAGCGGCAGCCGTTGCGACCGCCGCAACGCAGGCCGGCCTCGACGTCGCCGGGGTCTTCACCTTTCCCGGCCACAGCTACACGCCCGAGGGCCGCCGGGCCGCCGCGGCCGACGAAGCACGCGAGCTGGCGGCCGCGGCCCTAGCGCTGGCCGGGGTGGGCGTGACCGCGCGCATCGTCAGCGGCGGCTCCACGCCATCCGCTGAGTTCGCCGACGCGAGCGTGCTCACCGAGCTACGCCCCGGCGTGTATGTCTTTCGCGACGCGCAGCAGTGGGAGCTCGGCATGTCGGCGCCCGACGACATCGCACTCACCGTGCAGGCCACCGTGGTCTCCCGGCGCGGCGACCACCTCATCGCGGATGCGGGCAGCAAGGTTCTGGGCGTCGACCGCGGATCGTTCTCCACCGGCTTCGGCCGCCTGCCGGGCCACCCCGAGGCCCGCATCACCGCGCTCTCGGAGCACCACGCCACTCTCACCGCGCTCGACCTGCCCGCCGGCAGCCGGATCACCGTCGTGCCCAATCACGTCTGCATCGCGGTGAACCTCGCCGACGAGTATGTCGTCGTGCGCGGCGGCACGGTGGTGGGCCGGTGGCCCGTGGATGCGCGCGGCGCGAATACCTGACCCGGCCGCCGGGTCAGGCCGGCTGCCAGAGCTCGATCCGATTGCCCTCTGGGTCTCTCACCCAGGCGAACCGGCCGATGCCGGCCATGTCTTCGGTCTCGGGTGCCACATCCGCCCCGGCGGCGCGCAACTGCGCCAGCATCGCGTCCAGGTCTCGCACCCGGAAGTTGAGCATGGTCTGCTGGCCGCGCGAACCGAAGTAGTCCGTCTTCGACTCGAACGGGGCGAACACCGTCGGTCCGGCTTCCTGCTGCCACGGTTCGTCGCCGCCGGCGTCCAGGCCCAGGCAGTCGCGGTACCAGGCGCTCAGAGCGGCCGGGTCCGCGGCCCGCAGAAAGTACCCACCGATGCCCACCACGCGTTCCATGCCCACAGCTTGCCACGCGAGCGATGACCACTTCCAGCGGCAACACCAGAAAATAAGCAACTTAAGTTGACTAATCGCTAGAAGCAACCTAAGTTGCTTATATGCCACCGATTACACCACCACCCACCGGAGGCCCGGCCGATGGCCTCGCCGCCGTGGTCGCCCTGCGTGAACTCGCCGACCGCATGGAAGACGCCGAAGTCGAGCGCGCCATGCGGGAGGGCTGGTCGTGGACCGAAGTCGCCCAGGCCCTGGGCGTCTCCCGTCAGGCCGTACACAAAAAACACTTGCGCCGACTGATCGACGCCGGCATCGAATTGAGGAGAAGAAATGGATGACGACACCCTGCCGGTCGGCATGCGCGAGCTCATGACCAGGGCCATCGACGAGGCCGCCCAGCGTGGCTCCGGAGTCGTGGAGGGCGAGCACATCCTGCTGGCGTTGCTCGCCGAGCCCCGCAGCGCCGCGGCCCGCACCGCCGCCGAAGGCGGACTCGACCACGACGGACTCCTCGACGCCCTGCGCGCCGAACGGGTGCACAGCCTCCAGGCCGCGGGCATCACCGCGATCGACGCCAGTCGGCTGCAGTCCACCCCTCGGGCCCGCCAGCGACCCACCTGGGGCGCCTCCATCCGCACCCTGATGACCGAGGCCCGCACCGCCAACCGCGGCCCGCGCCACCGCATGACCGAACAGGACATGTTCGTCGCGATCCTGCGCACCGAGCTCGGCACGGTTCCTCGTGCCCTCGACCTGGCCGGCATCGACCGGGCCGCGCTGATCACCCGACTCAGCCAGGCGTAACCTGCGCGGCCCGCCGGCCGCATCCGCCACCGCCGACGGCCACCGGCGTCGCCGGGGTATTCGGCGCGCCCGCACGCCGGCCGAACCGACTCCTACTCGACCCGAGGCACCTCGCCGAGCCCTCCCCTGCCCGAAACCATCGCACCAACTCACCCGAAGGATTCCCCATGACCATCCCCTCCCTCGCCCATCCCCGAACCGACTGGGCCATCGAAGCCACCGGCCTCGTCAAGACCTTCGGCGCCAATCGCGCCGTCGACGGTGTCGACCTGCGTGTGCGCACCGGCACCGTCTACGGCGTGCTCGGCCCCAACGGCGCCGGCAAGTCCACCACGATCAGCATGCTCGCCACGCTGATGCGCCCCGACGGCGGCGAGGCCCGCATCTTCGGCCACGACGTCGTGAGAGAGGCGCAGGTGGTGCGCCAATTGATCGGCGTGACCGCGCAGTTCGCCTCGGTCGACGAGAACCTCAGTGCCACCGAGAACCTGGTGATCTTCGGTCGCCTGCTCGGCCTGAACCGCCGGGAGGCCGCCGCCAAGGCCACCGCGCTGCTCGAGGAGTTCAACCTCACCGAGGCGGCCCGCCGGCCGCTGAAACGGTTCTCCGGCGGCATGCGCCGGCGGCTCGACCTGGCCGCCAGCCTGATCGCCCAGCCGCCGCTGATCTTCCTCGACGAACCCACCACCGGGCTCGACCCGCGCACCCGCACCCAGATGTGGGACACCGTCCGCCGGCTGGTGGCGAACGGGTCGACTGTGCTGCTCACCACCCAGATGCTCGACGAAGCCGACCAACTCGCGGACCGCATCGCCGTGATCGACCGCGGCCGCGTCGTGGCCGAGGGCACCGCCGACGACCTCAAGGCCTCGGTGGGTACCGCCTCGCTGCAGCTGCGCCTCACCAACCCGGCCGACACCACCGACGCGCTCCGCGCCATCCAGACGGTGCTCGGCAGCGCGGGCACGGCAGCGCCGCAAGCCGGGCGCATCACGGTGCCGATGACGGATGTCGACCGGGTCACCGAGCTGCTCCTCACCCTGCGCGACGCCGGCATCAGCCTCACCGAGATGAGCGTGCAGAAGCCCACCCTCGACGAGGTCTTCCTCACCATCACCGGCCGCGGTGTCGACGACGCCGCCTCCCCCACCCCGACCACCCCCGACCACGAAGTGAGCGCCGTCGCATGAGCACCGCAAGCCTGAGCACCACCATCACCCCCGGCCTCGATCGGCCCCTGAAGAACCGCACCAGCGCCCGCCAGACCGTGAGCAATTCGCTCACCATGGCCTACCGGGGGCTGCTCAAGATCAAGCGCACGCCCGAGCAACTCGTCGACGTGACCGTGCAGCCGATCCTGTTCACGGTGATGTTCACCGTGCTCTTCGGCGGCGCCATCTCCGGCGACATGGCCAGCTACCTGCCGCTGCTCATCCCCGGCATCCTGGTGCAGACCGTGTTGACGACCTCCGTGGTCACCGGGGTGCAGCTGCGCGAAGACATGGACAAGGGGGTCTTCGACCGGTTCAAGTCGCTGCCCATCGCCCGCATCTCCCCGCTGGTGGGCGCGCTGCTCGCCGACACCGTGCGCTACGCGATCGCCACCACCATCACCTGGATCGTCGGCTACGCGCTGGGCTACCGGCCCGAAGCCGGGCTGGGCTACGTGGTGCTGGCCTCGCTGCTGATCATCGCCTGCGCCTGGTCGATCAGCTGGATCTTCGCGTTCTTCGGCGTGATCGCCCGCAGCGCGTCGAGCGTGCAGGGCATCTCGATGAGCGTCCTGTTCCCGCTCACCTTCCTCTCCAACGCGTTCGTGCCCATCGACACCCTGCCCACCTGGCTGCAGCCGCTGGTGAACCTGAACCCGATCTCCCACCTGATCACCGCGGTACGCGGCCTGGCCGACACCGGCACCATCGGCGTCGACGTGCTCCTCGCCCTCGCCGGCGCCGCCGTGGTGGTGCTGGTCTTCGCCCCGCTCACCGTGCGCGCCTACATGCGCAAGGCCTAACCGCCCCCGGTAGGGAAGACTGGCACGACACCGATCGCAGAAAGACAGGCACCATGGACGTCCAGCTGCTCCTCGTGATGACCGGCGCGTTGATCATCGCCGCCTTCGCCCACCTGCGCGGGCTGCAGGCCGGCATCGTCACGGTCACCCTAGCTGCGGCCATCTCGTTCATCCCCGGCCTGCCCCGGCTGGAACTCGACCCCGAGCTGATCCTCGGGGTCGTGATCCCGCCGCTGCTCTACTCGGCCACTCTCAACTTCTCCTTCTTCGCATTCGTCAAGAACCTGCGCAGCATCCTCGGCCTCGGCGTTGGTCTGGTGGTCTTCACCACCGTAGTGGTGGGCTTCCTCACCTCCTGGCTCTCGCCAGAGCTCGGCCTGGCCGGCGCGTTCGTGCTGGCGGCCGTGGTCTCGCCGCCGGACTCGGTCACCACGGTCAGCCACGGCCGGGAGATCGGCCTGCCGCGCCGCACGATCTCGATCCTCACCGGGGAGAGTCTCGTCAACGACGCGGCCGCCCTCACCCTGTTCGCCGTGGCGGTGGCCGCGGTCACCGGCGACAGCGAGTTCATCGAGAACCCGTTCCTGCTCTTCGCTTGGGAGGCCGTGATCGGCTTGATCCTCGGTGTGGTGATCGGCCGGGTCGTCATCGCCGTGCGCAGCAAGGTGGGCAACCCCACCATCGAGAGCGGGCTCAACCTCCTGGTGCCCTTCCTGGCCTACTTCGCTGCCGAACAGCTGCACGCTTCCGGCATCATCGCCGTCGTCGCGGCCGGCTTCACCGTGAGCATGTCGCACTTCCACACCCAGTCCAGCGGTACCCCCTCCACGGCCTACCGCACCCGGCTGCAGGAGTCGGCGCTCTGGCCCGTTGTGGACCTCATCCTCGAGGCTTTCGTCTTCGCCTACATGGGGCTGCAGTTCCGGTTCGTGCTCGAAGACCTCGCCGACTCGAGTACTCCCACCTGGTCCACCATCGGGCTGGGCTTGATCGTGCTGCTCGCGGTCGTGCTCTGCCGGTTCGCCTGGGTGTATTTCAGTTACGGCCGGGCCCAGCTCGCCCTGCTGATCTACGCCAAGCGGATGGCGGCGAGCCTCGATCCGATGGCCCGGCGGCGGGAGCGACGACGGGGTGGGCCCGACCGCACCGTCGACGGCCGATCGCAGCGGGCGGACAGGTCGCAGAGGACACAGCGGTCGCAGAGGCCAGACAGCGCTCAGCGGCTGCGCATACAGCAGCGGCTGGACAGCGCGCAGGGGCCGCAGGGGCTGGACAGCACGGGCGGCCGCGGCGCCGGACGCGGCGGGCGTCCCGGGCCGGGCGGTCGGCAGGGCGCGCGGGACGGCAGCCACATCACGGTGCTCACTCCGCCCGAGAACCTGCTCGTCTCCTGGACCGGCATGCGCGGCATCATCACCCTCGCCGCGGCCGGAGGCATCCCGCTCACCATCGCCTCCGGGGCGCCGTTCCCCGGCCGCACCATCATCCAGACCGTGGCGTTCATCGTGGCGGTCGGCACACTGCTGCTGCAGGGCTCTACGTTGCCGTGGCTGGCGAAGCGGCTGAAGATCGACACCACCGCCGAAGACGCCGAGGTAGAAGAGGGCAGGGCCGCTGCCCGTGCCGTGGCCGCCATCGCGGTGGCCGGCCGGGACGACCCCACCAGCGGTGAGTACTTCGACCTGCAGCGCGCCGCCCTCACCGAGGCGGTCATGGCCCGGCAGATCTCCCCCGCCAGCGCCGGCGACGTGCGCCACGAGATCGACTCCCTACAGGCCGGGGTGACGCCTCTGCTCGATTAGCGGCGGCGCTCGGCGGCTGCGCCTCAGTCGCCGAGTGCCGCCGGGCGACACCGAATAATCTGCGGTCGCAGGCCACCTGGCGTGGCCCGGCGGAGGAAAACACCGGCGCCGCAGATGAGTTTTTTCGTGATTCTTCGGTGGAAACGTCTCTGAAACAGGAAGAAAGCAAGATTTCCTGCAGGGACCAGTCGATTGTTCGGACTGATCCGCATCCATCCCTCTTCTCACCTGGAGCAATCATGCGCGTCGGAGTCCCTAGCGAAATCAAGAACAACGAGAACCGGGTGGCCATCACCCCCGCGGGAGTGTCCGAACTCACCCGCCGCGGCCACGAGGTCTTCATCCAGCAGGGCGCGGGGCTGGGCTCCTCCATCACCGACGACGCCTACACGCTGGCCGGAGCCACCATCCTCGGCACCGCGGCCGAGGTCTGGGCCACCGCCGAGCTACTGATCAAGGTGAAGGAACCCATCGCCGCCGAGTATGGCTACCTCCGCGCCGACCAGGTGCTCTTCACCTATCTGCACCTGGCCGCCGACCGCGCCCAGACCGAGGCGCTGCTCGCCTCCGGCACCACCGCGATCGCGTACGAGACCGTGCAGTTGCCGGGCCGCGCTCTGCCCCTGCTCTCCCCGATGAGCGAGGTCGCCGGGCGGCTGGCCACCCAGGTGGGCGCGTACCACCTGATGAGCGCGGCCGGCGGGCGAGGCATCCTGCTCGGCGGCGTGCCCGGCACCCCCAAGGCCAAGGTCGTCGTGATCGGCGGCGGCGTCGCCGGCGAGCACGCCGCCGCCAACGCGCTGGGCATGGGCGCCGACGTCACCATCATCGACCTCTCGGTGCCGCGCCTGCGCGAGCTCGAGAACCGCTTCGAGGGCAAGGTCCAGACCCGGGTGTCGACCGCCTACGAGATCGCCGCCCAACTCGCCGATGCCGACCTCGTGATCGGGTCGGTGTTGATCCCGGGCGCCGCCGCACCCAAGCTCGTCACCGACGCAATGGTCGCCGGTATGAAGCAGGGCTCCGTGCTCGTGGACATCGCCATCGACCAGGGCGGCTGCTTCGAGGGCTCACGGCCCACCACGCACGACGAACCCACTTTCGCCGTGCACGGCTCGGTCTACTACTGCGTCGCCAACATGCCCGGAGCCGTGCCGGAGACCTCCACCCGGGCGCTCACCAACGCCACCCTGCCCTACGTGATCGCGCTCGCCGACAAGGGCTGGGAACTGGCCATCGCCGATGACGCCGCGCTCGAAGCGGGCCTGAATATCCACGCCGGCACCGTCACCAACGCCGGTGTGACCGCAGCGCTCGGCCTGCCCCTGGCGACCGCCCACTAAGCGAGGTGCGCGGGTCAGGCGCCGCTTCGCCAGTGGCGCGCCTCGCGCGCACCGGCGCCTTGCCCGCGAATCGCTCGCACCGGCGTCTCGCGCACTCAGCCCGGCATCCCGGCGGCGCGAACCGGGCGGGCGCGCTATGGTCGTGGCGAACACAGGCACCCCCGAGGAGGCCGGCCATGACCGTCGGATTGACAATCACGCGCACCATCGCCGCTCCGCCCGAACGCGTCTTTGCGGCCTGGACTCGGCCGGAGGACTTCGCCGGATGGTTCGGCGGTGACGCGGTGAAGGTTCCGGCCGACACCGTGGTGATGGATGTGCGACCGGGCGGCCGGTGGACCGCCGAGATGCGGGTGCCCGACGGCAGCACGATCTACTGGCACGGCCGTTACACCGAGGTGGACCCGCCCCGGCGGCTGGCGTTCACCATGGACGACGACCCGGCGAGTGACACCACCGACCCCGTCGTGGTCACCTTCGCTCCGGCAGCCGGCGGCACCGAGATGCGTCTCACCCAGCCCCGCGACGATCTCACCGACGAACAGCTCGGCCAAACCCTGATCGGCTACAACTCATTCTTCGACAGCATGGAGATCCTGCTCGCCGGTCGCGACTGACCCGCGCCGCGCGGCTCAGGCCACGTCGACGGCGGGCACCAACGCGGCGAGGGCGGCCAGCTGGGCGACCAGCGCCCGCTCGTGCCGCTCAGACGGCAGAAAGACCTCGTCCACGATGTGCTCGGCGACCCAGGCGATCTCCACGTTGGCGGCGAGGACCCGCATACCCAGGTTCACCAGCACCGGCTGCAGCGCCGTCACCGCGCGGGTGCCGCCGGAGAGCCCGCCGTAACTCACCAGCCCCACCGGCTTGCCCGCCCACTCACCGTGCAGGTGGTTGATCGCGTTCTTCAGCGGGGCGCTGAAGCTGTGGTTGTACTCGGGCAGCACGAAGATCACCGCATCCGCGGCCTCCACCCGGCGGCTCCACTCCCAGGTGAGTTCGCTGGTGTACTGCTTGAGGCGCGGATGGTGTGGCTCGGCCAGCATCGGCAGCACAAACGCCGCGAGGTCCACCACATCCACCTCGGCCGTGGTCTGCCGCGCCGACTCGGCCACCCACTCGCCCACCGGCCCACCGGCCCGGCCCGACCGGGTGCTCGCGATCACCACCATCAGTCTCATCTGGCCACGATCTCTCGCACGGGCCGCGCATCCCAGCGCGCCCAATCGGCACTGATTCCCTCGGCTGCGCGCAGCAACTGCGGCAGGTAGTCGTCGACCAGGGTCTGCATGCTGGTCTCATAGGCGTGGGTGTTGAGGTTGACGGCCGCGACGACCTCACCCGCGCCATTGCGGATGGGCGCCGCGACCGACCGGATGGCCGGAGCCAGCTGTTGGTCGGTGATCGCCCAGCCGCGCTGCCGCACCTCGGCGAGCGCCGCGTCGATCTCGGCTCGATCGGGCGCCCAGACCGCGGTCACCGGCGAGCGGCTCGGCTCCGCGAGCGTCGCGTCGAGCGCGTGCGGTTCGAGCCAGGCCAGCAGCACCTTGCCGAGCGACGTGGGCACGGCGGGAAACCGGGTGCCGATCGTGACCGACAGCGCCACCAGTTTGGGCACGGCCACCCGGGCCACGTAGACCACGTCGGAGCCGTCGAGCTGCGCCACCGAGCAGGATTCGTGTACGCGTTCGCTCAGCTCGGTGAGGTGCGGCCGCGACAGTTCCCAGATGTTGCTCGAGCAGACGTAGGCCATGCCGAGCTCGAGCACCCGGGGAGTGAGGCTGAAGCCGTCGTCGTCGCTTCGCACGTAGCCGAGCTCGGCGAGGGTGATCAGGATGCGCCGCGCGGTCGGCCGGGCCAGCCCGGTCACGGCCGCCACCTCGCTGAGGTTCATCCGGGGCCGCTCGGGCGCAAACGCTTTGAGCACGTCAAGCCCCCGGGCGATGGCCTCGATGAAATCGGGGCTCTCGGTGTCGCGTGCCATCTCGCCTCCGTACCCGTCGGTCGGGACGGGAGAATTCGCCCCCGGGCCCCTTGACCGTCGATCGCTTCTAGGGTTCACTATAGATCAATGTCCGCCCAGCGGACAGTCGTCCGAAAAACCGAAAGGCAATGATGCCTCACGCTTTCGTCCCGACGTCGACCCCGACGCCGACCGAGTCCTCGAGCAATACCGACGCGCCCGTCGATCAGGCCGGCCCGCTCGACGGGCTCCTGGTGGCCGACTTCTCCCGCGTGCTCGCCGGGCCGTACTCCACCCAGCTGATGGGCGATCTGGGTGCCACCATCGTGAAGGTCGAGGGGCCGGCCGGCGACGAGACCCGCGACTGGGCGCCCCCGGCCCGCGACGGCGTGTCCACTTACTACCTGGGCGTGAATCGCAACAAGCGCAGCGTCACCCTCAACCTCGCCGATGCCGGTGACCGTTCCCTCGCCCAGGAGCTCGCCCGCAGGGCCGACATTGTGATCGAGAACTTCAAGCCGGGCGGCCTGGCCAAGTTCGGCCTGGACTATGCCTCGGTGCGGGCCGAAAACCCGACCGTGATCTACGCCTCGATCAGCGGCTTCGGCGCCGCCGGCGGTGCCGCGTTGCCGGGCTACGACCTGATCGTGCAGGCCATGAGCGGCCTGATGAGCCTCACCGGCGACGCCGATGGCACCCCGTTCCGCAGCGGGGTCTCGGTCTTCGACGTGATGACGGGCATGCAGGCCACCGTGGGCATCCTCGCCGCCCTCAACCACCGCAACAGCACCGGCCAGGGTCAGCTGGTGCAGGTCAACCTGCTCTCCACCGCCCTCTCGGCCATGGCCAACCACAGCTCCACCTACGTCGCCGGCGGCACCGTGCCGTTCCGGATGGGCAACGCCCACCCCAGCCTCTTCCCCTACGAACCCCTGCCCGCCAGCGACGGCGACATCGTGATCGTGGCCGCCAACGACACGCAGTTCGTGCGGCTGGCCACCGCGCTCGGCCACCCGGAGTGGGCCGACGACGACAGGTTCGCTCGTACGGTGGCCCGCAACGAGAACCGGAACGACCTGCGCCCCCTGCTCGTGGCCGCGCTCGCCGGTAAAACCACCGCCGAGTGGTTCGACGAGCTCACCCGGGCCGGGGTGGCCTGCGGACCGATCAACACCATCGACGGCGGAGTGGCTCTGGCCGAACGACTGGGCCTCGACCCCGTGGTGCAGGTCGGCGAGGGCGACTCCGCCATCCCCATGGTGCGCAACCCCATCGACTTCTCCCTCACCCCCGCCCGGTACCTCTCGCCGCCGCCGACCCTGGGCCAGGATGCCGCCGAGATTCGCGCCTGGCTGTCCCAGCCCAACTCCGAACACCGTGCGACCCCCTACGAGAGCGAGTTCGACCTGTGACCGACTACCCCACCGGCCTGGGCACCAGCGACCGCGACACCATCTCCCTGCTCGGCCACGACCTGGCCGGCGAGCTGCTCGGCACGGTCACCTTCGGCGAACTCGCCTTCTGGCTCGCCACCCAGCAGCGCCCCACTCCACAGCAGTTGCGGGTATTCGAGGCCGTGCTGGTGTCGCTGGCCGACCACGGCTTCACCCCCACCGCCATCGCCGCCCGGCTCACCTATTACTCCGCGCCCGACTCCCTGCAGGGCGCCATCGCGGCCGGGCTGCTCGGCGGCGGAAGCCGGTTCCTCGGCGTGACCGAAGACACCGGCAAATTCCTGCACACCGCCCTCGCCGGGCTCGGCGACACCACCGCCTTCACCGACGACGACTGGGATGCCGCGGCGCTCACCCTGCTCACCGAGACGAAGCAGCTCGGCCGCCGAGTGCCCGGCCTCGGCCACCCGGTGCACAAGGTACGCGACCCGCGCACGGTCGTGATCATCCGCATCGCCGAGGAGGAGGGTGTGCGCGGGCCGCACCTGCGCCTGTTCGAGGCGATCGGCCGCACCAACGCCCTGGTGCTCGGCAAGGAGCTGCCCCTGAACGGCGCTGGCGTGGCAGGAGCCGCGCTGGCCGACCTCGGCCTGCCGATCGACCTGCTGCGCGGCTTCGCCCTGCTCGCCCGCACCGCCGGCCTGATCGGGCACCTCGCCGAGGAACGCGTCAACCCGATCGCCCCGGCCATCTACGCCGAGGTCGACCGCAACGCCGTGTACGTGCCCAGCGCCGCCGCATCCGCCGAATAGTCCGTAAAAGCACGTCTCGAAGGAGAGAAGATGGCCACTCTGAGTGCGGTGCTCGCCACCACGCACCACCCGTTCTACCTCAAGGCCACCACGGCGCCGCCCGAGGAGCGGATGCCGCAGGCCGACGAGTGGAAGCGCAAGGTGGAGGCGTACCGGGAGACGCTCACCGTGGCCAAACCCGACATCCTGGTGATGGTCGGCGCCGACCACTTCCACCAGTTCTTCTCCGATAACTACCCCACCTTCCTCATCGGCAAACAGCCGATGTACGACGCCACCTTCTACAACGAGACCCGCGAGTTCGGCCTGCCCACCTTTCTGCTGCAGGGCCACGAGGAACTCTCCGGCTACATGCTTCAGGGCCTGCTCGACCGCGGCTTCGACTTCTCGGTCAGCCACGAACTCAAGATCGACCACTCGATCATCTGCCCGATCATCACCACCCGGCCAGATGCCGACCTGCCGATCGTGCCGATCTACACGAACATCTTCGCTCCCCCGCTGCCCAGCCCGAAGCGGTTCTGGGACCTGGGGCGGGCCATCCGTTCGATCATCGACGAGTGGCCGAGCGACCTGCGGGTGGCCGCGGTGGGCAGCGGGCACCTCTCGCTCGAGCTCGGCGGGCCGCGCCAGTTCGGCGAGACCGGGCCCGACCCCGAGTTCGACCTGCAGGCCATCGAGTGGCTGCGCACCGGCGACATCGACGGCATCCTCGCCAACGTCACCCACGAGAGCATGGCCGGCGCCGGCAACGCCACGCACGGTTTCATGGACCTGATCCTGATGATGGGCATCGCCGGTCCGATCGAGGCGTCGTACGTCGACAGTCTCGACTTGTTCCACACCCGCGAGGCCTATGTGACCTGGTACCCGGAGGGGGCGCCGTCGTGAGCATCTACTACGTGAACAAATTCCTCTTCCAGGTCGACGGTGACCCGGAGCTGCTCGCCCGGTACAAGGCCGACCCGGCCGAACTGGTGGCCTGGTGGGAGACCGAGCGCGGGCCATGGCTGAACCGGGTGGAACGCACCACCTGGCTGGGCTTCACCGAGACCGAACGCCGCGCGCTCGTCGGGCACGACTACGTGACCCTGTTCGAGCTCGGCGCGCACTTCTTCCTCTCGCTCACGATCTTCATCGCCCTGTACGACGCCGACTACGCCGCCCGCTCCGGCCCGCTGTCGTTCCAACGGGAGTACGCCGCCAACCTCGCGCACTGGATGGGCAAGGAGTACCCGAGCGTGGCCCTGTAGCCACGCTCACCCGGCACCACTCGTATCGGCACCGCACGCATCTGCACTCGCACCGCCGCAGCACCCGCACTCGTTCCGCTCTCACTCGTCCGACTAAGGCAAAGGAGCCCACCATGCCCGTTCCCCCCATCCCCGCCCTGCCCGATCACGTGCTCCCTGGCACGGTCTTCCGCGACGCCACCGTGCTCACGATGGATGCCGGCCGGCAGATCCTGCCGCACACTGATGTGCTCGTCGTCGACGACGCCATCGCCGCGATCGGCCCGCACCTCGTTGTGCCCGACGGCACCTTCGAGATCGACGCGGCCGGCGGCATCCTGATGCCGGGCATGATCGACACCCACCGGCACATGTGGCAGACCGCGATGCGCGGCTACGGCGCCGACTGGACCCTCACCCAGTACTTCGTCTGGTATTACCTCGAGCACGGCAAGCACTTCCGCCCGCAGGATGTCTACGCCGGCAACCTGCTCTCCTCGCTCGACGCCATCGACGCCGGCATCACCACCACGGTGGACTGGTCGCACGGGCTTCGCACCATCGAGCATGCCGAGGCGGCGCTCGCGGCCCTGCAGGAGGCGCCCGGCCGCTCGGTGCTGGCCTACGGCAACATCTTCGCCGGCCCCTGGGAGTGGTCGGACTCCGACGAGTTCACGGCCTTCGCCGCCGCGCGGGAGAAGGGCAACGAGATGCTGGGCTTCCAGATGGCGTTCGACGTCACCGGCGACCCGGCCTTCCCCGAGCGGCGCGCGTTCGAGGTGGCCCGCGACCTCGACCTGGCCGTGACCACGCACGCCGGCGTGTGGGGCGCCACCAACGACGACGGCATCCGGCTGATGTACGAGAACGGCTTCATGACCCCCGGCACGGTCTACGTGCACGCCGCCACCCTCTCCGACGACTCCTACCAGCGCATCGCCGCCACCGGCGGATCGGTGTCGCTCTCGACCGAGAGCGAACAGAGCTGCGGCCAGGGCTACCCGCCGTCGTGGGTGCTGCGCTCGCACGGCATCCCGGTGTCGCTGTCGGTGGACACCAGCGTGTGGTTCAGCAGCGACCTGTTCGCCGCCATGCGCACCACCCTCGGGGCCGACCGCTCGATCGAGCACATGAAGGCGCACGAGCTGGGCGAGACCGTCACCCACTCGCACCTGCGCGCCGAGCACGTTGTCGACTGGGCCACACGCGGCGGCGCTGCGGCGCTGGGCAAGGAGGCCACGCTCGGTTCGATCGAGGTGGGCAAGAAGGCGGATGTGGTGCTGGTGAAGAACGACGCCTCGCCGTCGATGTTCCCGGTGCTGAACCCCTACGGCCACATCGCCCTGCAGGCCAACCGGGCCGACGTGCACACCGTGCTGGTGAACGGGAAGATCGTGAAGTACGGGCACGCCCTGGTCGGCGACCAGCTCGCGGCGGCCCGCACCGCGGTGGAGGACACCGTCACGCACCTGCAGTCCACCCTCGGCGACGAGGTGTGGAAGGCGGGCATGAACCCCGACATCCCGGCGACGAAGATCCTCGACAACCCGTACACCTACACGGAGTACCGTACGAGCTCCACGCACGAGGCCGCTGAGGTCTGAGCCGGAATCGGTCGCCCCGCGGAACGGCGCCAGACCCGCGCATCGCCGACCGATCCGGATGCGCGGGTCACGCGTACCGCCCCCGCCCACGTGCGACCGGCGACGACGGGATGCCTAGACCTTCATGCGCAGCGCCGTGACGAAGGTGGGGATGGTGATGATCAGCTGCCAGGAGATCACCGGGATGATCACCATCACCTCGAACGGTGCGGCCCACCCGGGGCTCTGCGCGAGGAGCATCAGCACCACGGTGATCACGAAGACCACCGAGAGCACCTTGTACGACATCGAGTAGACCAGGCCGCGAATCTGCGCCTGCCGTTCGTCGAGCACGTCGGGCGAAAGCTCCTCGACCCCGCGAGTGGAGGCCTTCAACCCGCCCAGGGTGAACACCATCACGATGATCAGCACCACCATGCCGCCGAGGAACACGGCAACGGGCATCATCGCGGCGGTGCCGATGAGCACGGCCTCGGCCACGAGCACCCCGATCAGGCCGGCCGCCAACAGGCGTCTGGCCTTGGGTGTGCGCAGGTACTCCATCGAGGGGTCGTCCAGCCTGGCCGCTCGGCGCTGCTGGTAGGTCGGGGAGGCGGTCATCGGTTCTCTCCTTCGGTGTTGTAAAGCTGGTCGGCCATGCTGGCGAACGGCGTCAACGAGAAAACGGCGTCGAGGGGAACGGCCAGCGCCGCAGCAATGCGCAGGGCGAGCACCAGACTCGGGCTGTACTCCCCACGTTCGAGGTAGCCGATGGTTTGGTAGTGCACCCCGGCCAGCTCGGCAAGCTCCTTGCGGCTCATGCCACGCTCGGCGCGCAGAACGGGAAGCCGCGTATAGAACTGCGGCTGCTCATCCGGAACTTGCTTCTTCATGTAGCAAATGTACTACATATGATTACAGGTGCGCAAGATCACCATCCGCGTGACGCGGCCCGCGCCACCCGACGAGCCCTGAGCCAGCCCCTGTGAGGACCGCCTAGGCTGGGGAAATGTCCGCCTCAGCCTGGGTCGAAGTCGCCCACGACGTCTACCAGCAGCGCTACAACCCGGTCGACGTCTCGGTGGTCGCGGTGCTGGGCGCCGACGGCGTCACGGTGATCGACACCCGCAACAACCTGGCCGAAGGCGCCGAGATCATCGAGGATGTGGGCATCCGGTTCGGCGTGCCGATCGTGGCCGTGATCAACACCCACGCGCACTACGACCATTCGTTCGGCAACCAGGCTTTCGCAGCGTTGGGCGTGCCCATCTACGGGCATCGACTCGTGGCCCAGCACTACGCCGACTACGAAGAGCCCCGGCTGCTGGCCGTGCAGGCCGACCCGAGCCGGGAGCCCGACAAGACCTGGCACCAGGTGATCCTGACGCCGCCGACGCACCTCGTCGGGCAGCGGATGACCGTGGTCGCCGGCGGCCGCACTCTCGAGCTGGTCCCGCTGCCGCCCGGGCACACCGATACCGACCTGGCCACCTTCGTGCCCGATGCGCGGGCCTGGATCCTCGGCGACGTGATCGAGGAGTCGGGGCCGCCCATGGCCGGATCGGGCGGCTTTCCGCTGACCTGGCCGAACGTTCTCGATGAACTCCTGACCTGGATCGACCCCGCCGATGTGATCGTGCCCGGGCACGGCACGGTGGTCGACCGCGACTTCGTCGTACGCCAGGCCGCCGACCTGCGGGCGCTGGCCGACAGCATCCGGGCCGGGTGGGCGGCTGGCCTCGCCGTGGACGACGCCGTGGACGCGGCCGCCCTCGCCACCCCCACGAGCTCCTGGCCCGCCCACATGCTCCGGCCGGCGTTCGAGCGCGGCTACGCGCAGCTGGCACCCTAGGCTGGCGGCGTGGGGGACATCAGAAAACGCGCTGTGGTCGCCGGGGCATCCGGATTCATCGGGCAGCGCCTCGTGCGCGAACTGCGGGGCGACGGATACGACGTCGCCTGCATCGGTCGGAGTGGTCCCGACGCGAGGTGGAGCGACGATCAAGCCGTGCGGGCGCTGGTGGACGGCGCCGATCTGCTGGTGAATCTCGCCGGCAAGATCGTGAACTGCCGGTACACAGACGCGAACCGCACCGAGATCCTGCGCTCGAGGGTCGACACCACCCGGCAGTTGCGCCAGGCCGTCGCGGCGAGCGCGCATCCGCCGCGGGTGTGGTTGAACGCGAGCACCGCCACGATCTACCGTTACGCCGGGGACCGCCCGATGACAGAGGCCGGCGGCGAACTGGGCACCGGGTTCTCTGTGGACATCGCCCGCGAGTGGGAAGACGAATTCTTCAGCGGCACTCTGCCCGGCACCCGGCGGGTGGCGTTACGGATGGCCATCGTGCTCGGAGACGGTCCTGCCACGACGATCCTGGTGCGGCTGGCCCGGTTCGGCCTCGGCGGGGCACAGCACGACGGCTGGTGGTTTCCGCACCGGCGCTACCGCGGCATCGGCGCCCACCCGTCCGGCGACGGGCGGGCACCCAGTCACCGTTCCCGGGGCCGGCAACGATTCAGCTGGATCCACCTCGACGATGTCATCGATGCCATTCGGTTAATCGTCGCCACCGACGACCTCGACGGACCGGTCAACCTCGCCGCACCGTACCCCAGCGACAACCGCACCCTGATGGCCACGCTGCGGCGAAGCGTCAGGGCGCGGATCGGGCTGCCGGCGTTCCGCTGGATGCTCGAACCGGCGATGTGGTTGCTCCGCACCGAACCAGAGTTGGTGCTGAAGAGCCGTTGGGTGCTGCCCGACCGTCTGCTTCAGGCCGGCTACACCTTCCGATGGCCGAACCTTGGACCGGCGATCGACGACGTGGTGGCGCGCTCCTCGCGCAGGTGACCGCGCCGCCTCCTACGGCGGTCGCGACCGGGGAAGTGCAGTTCCAGCGCGGCGCGGCTGCGGCGTCAGGCGAGGAGGGCGATGATCTCCGCGGTCGTTCCGGTCTGCCCCAGGGCCGGGAAGACACCGGCCACACTCTTCTCGTGCGCCTCTGCGCTGCGGTCGGTGATCGCGTCGACGGCAATCGCCACGCTGTAGCCGAGGTCGTAGGCGTCGCGCGCGGTGGACTCCACGCCGAAGCTGGTGGCGATGCCGGCGAGCACGAGCTGGGTGATGCCGCGCTCGGTGAGCAGGGCGTGCAGGTCGGTGCCGGCGAACGCACTCCAGGTGGCCCGGGTGATCGTGAGATCACTCGGCTGCTGGTCCAGCCCGGGCACCAGCGCGCTGAACGCGCCCGGGAATTCCCGGGCGCCCTCGCCGTACTGGGTGCGTCCGGCGGGAGTGCCGTCGACGTTGGCGAGCACAACGGGCAGGCCCTGGGCGCGGAAGGCGCCGAGCAGGTCATTGGCCCTGGCGACGATGTCGTCGGCCGGATGCGCGGTGGGAGCACCGAGTGTTCCGGCCTGCAGGTCGATCACGATCAGGGCGGCCGTGTGGTCGAGCGCGGTGACAGTCACGAATGTTCTCCTTGGGGTGGTGGGGCGGTTTGGTGATGCGCGATGATGCCGGGAAGTTGGTCGTGGATCGTGTTGATGAGGTCGCGCACGCTGCGGGCGATCGGCCGGCCGAGGTCGGTGAGGGCGTAGTCGACCCGCAGCGGGATCGTGGGGTGCGGCGTGCGGGAGACCAGGCCGTGCGCCTCGAGCCGTTGCAGCGTTTGCACCAGCATCCGGTCAGAGATTCCGCGCACCGCCCGGGCCAGTTCGGCGAAGCGCAGCGGCCCGTCGATCAGTGCCGCCAGGGTGAGCGCACCCCACCGCCCGGTCGAGTGCTCGAGAACGCTGCGCGAGGCGTCATCCGAGTCGGCCGCATCCGAGGGCCCGGCGTGCAGGCGGCCAGGTGTCATGGCAACAGGCTAGATGCATTCCGGTACTTACGCAAAGTAAGCACTGATGTCGTGAATGCGGAACGAACGCATGTTCAACTCCGTGAAAACGGTTATAGAGTAACCTTCATGCCTCAGATACGGATAAAAGACGCCGCGGCCTTTTTGAGCGTGAGCGACGACACCGTGCGCCGCTGGATCGACAACGGCACCTTGCCGAGTTCCAAGGACGCCTCGTCGCGCACCGTCGTCGACGGTCTGGCGCTGGCGCAGCTGGCCCGCAAGAACGCGGTGCTGCCCGAGGACCCGTCCGAGATCGGCCGATCCGCCCGCAACCGGTTCGTCGGCCTGGTGACCGACATCGTCATGGACAAGGTGATGGCCCAGGTCGAGATCCAGTGCGGACCACACCGGGTCGTGTCGCTCATGAGCAGCGAAGCCGTGCGCGAGCTCGGCCTCGAGCTCGGCTCCGTCGCCATCGCCGTGGTCAAGGCCACCACCGTCATCGTCGAAACCCCCTCCGGAAAGCTCTGATCGTGCCCCGCACCTCCCCCTCCGGCCGTGTCGTCGCGCTCATCGGTCTGGCCGCGCTCGTGCTGACCGGATGCGCCACCGCCACCCCCGCCGCATCCACCCCCACTCCGTCTGCCTCGGCCGCCGCCCTCGACGGCGACATCACCGTCTTCGCCGCGGCCTCGCTTAAGGCCACCTTCACCGAGCTGGCCGCCTCGTTCGAGGCCGAGAACCCGGGCACCACCGTGGCCCTGAACTTCGCCGGCTCGTCGGACCTGGTCACCCAGATCATCGAGGGCGCTCCCGCCGACGTTTTCGCCTCCGCCGACACCAAGAACATGACCAAGCTCACCGATGAGTCCTTGGCCGCGGGCGACCCGGTCGACTTCGCCACCAACGTGCTCGAGATCGCGGTGCCGCCGGGCAACCCGGCCGGCATCGTCGACTTCGCCGACCTGGCCAGCCCCGACGTGAAGCTCGTCGTCTGCGCCCCGGAGGTGCCCTGCGGTTCCGCCACCGCCACCGTGGCAGCCGCCGCCGACCTCACCCTCACTCCGGTGAGCGAAGAGTCCTCGGTCACCGATGTTCTCGGCAAGGTCACCTCGGGCGAAGCGGATGCCGGCCTGGTCTACGTCACCGACGTCACGGCCGCGGGCGACGCGGTCGAGGGCATCGATTTCGCAGAGTCCGCGGAGGCCGTGAACACCTACCCGATCGTGGCGCTGAAGGATTCGGCATCCGCGGACGTGGCCCAGGCCTTCGTCGACTACATCACCGGCGGCGCGGGTGCCGACGTGCTGCAGACCGCGGGCTTCGGGGCGCCGTAGCTCCATGAGGCCGGTCTCGGGCAGCTACTCCGGGGTGCCCCGCTGGGTCATCGCGCTCGCCGCCGTGGGCGCGGCGTTTGTGTTGCTTCCGCTGGCGGCGATGGTGCTGCGGGTGAACTGGGCGGAGTTCGTGCCACTGGTCACCTCGGAATCCTCGGTCGCCGCCCTGCTCCTCAGCCTGCGCACCTCCCTCGCCGCCACCGCGCTCTGCGTGGTCTTCGGCGTTCCGATGGCGCTGGTTTTGGCCCGCACCGACTTCTGGGGGCAGAAGATCCTCCGCTCCCTGGTGCTGCTTCCCCTCGTGCTGCCGCCGGTCGTGGGCGGCATCGCGCTGCTCTACACCTTCGGCCGGCGCGGCCTGTTGGGGCAGACCTTCGGGCTGCTCGGCATCGAAATCGCCTTTTCCACCACCGCGGTGGTGATCGCGCAGACCTTCGTGGCGCTGCCGTTCCTGGTGCTCAGCCTCGAGGGCGCGCTCCGCACGGTGGGCACTCGGTATGAAGCGATCGGCGCCACGCTCGGCGCCAGCCCCACCACGGTGCTGCGCCGCATCACCCTGCCGCTGGTGCTGCCGGCCGTGCTCTCCGGCGCCGTGCTGTCGTTCGCCCGCGCGCTCGGCGAGTTCGGCGCCACGCTCACCTTCGCCGGCAGCCTGCAGGGCACCACCCGCACCCTGCCGTTGGAGATCTACCTGCAGCGCGAGACCGATCCAGACACCGCCGTCGCGCTGTCCCTGCTGCTGGTGGTGGTGGCGATCGTCATCGTCACACTCGCGCACCGCACCGGCGCCCCGTTCCGCCGCACGACCGGGGCAGACTCGTGACCTTCACCCTCGACCTGCACGTCGCCGAGCGCGACGTGACGCTGCACCTGGAGGTGGCCGCGGGCGAGACCGTCGCCGTGCTCGGCCCCAACGGTGCCGGCAAGTCCACCCTGTTGGGCGTGATCGCCGGGCTGGTACGGCCCGACAGCGGACGGGCCGAACTGAACGGCACCGTCTTGTTCGACCTGCCCGCCACCGGCGACCGCCGCTCGGTGTGGCGGCCGCCGCATCAGCGATCGGTGTCGCTCCTGGCGCAAGACGCACTGCTGTTCCCGCACCTGAGCGTGCTCGAGAACGTGGCTTTCGGGCCCCGCGGCGCCGGCGTGCCCGCGAGCCAGGCCCGCGAAACCGCGACCGGGTGGCTACGCGAGGTGGATGCCGAGGGGCTCGCGGGCCGGCGCCCGGCCGAGCTCTCCGGCGGGCAGGCCCAGCGGATCGCGGTGGCGCGGGCGCTCGCATCCGACCCCGGCCTCTTACTGCTCGACGAACCGCTCGCTGCCCTGGACATCGCGGTCGCGCCGGCAGTACGGCGGATGCTGCGCCGGGTGCTCGCCGATCGCAGCGCGGTGATCGTGACCCACGATGTGCTCGACGCCTATACCCTCGCCGACCGGGTGGTGATCATCGAGAACGGCCGGATCGTCGATGAAGGCACTCCGGCGGAGGTGTTCGACCGGCCGCGCAGCGCGTTCGCGGCCGGGCTGGCCGGGCTCAACCTGATCACCGGTACCCGTCGGGGCAACACGCTCGTCGCGGATGCCTTCACGAGCATCGGAATCGACGGCGGGTTGCACGGGTCCGGCATCGACGCGGCGGAGGGCGCACCGCTGTCACTGGCCGTGCGGCCGGCCGCGGTCTCCGTCTCGGCCGACAGGCCGACCGATCCGACGCTCATCAACGTGCGCGCCGAGCTGATCGACCTCGAACCGCGCGGCGACTTCGTGCGGGTGCGCAGCCTGCTGCTGTCGGCCGACGTCAGCCCGAAGCAGGCCGCCGAGCTGGATCCCGCCGTGGGGTCACCGGTCTGGTTCTCGTTCCCGTCGACCGCTGCCACGGTATTCCCGAGCGTTCGTTCCACCCGGCTTTCCTCTTAGGTGGGGGCTCTCCGGCGCCTGGCGAAGCTGTGAATACAACGCCAATCCTGGGTTTTCCGCGCCCGGCAGGGCGAAATCGCACGGCATAATGACGAGGTCGATCTCGCAGGAACTCGAAACCCCGTCGTACACGAGGGCAACGATTCCCGTGCAATTATTCGCCAGCCGAGAGGCTGTGAGTGGTTCCGCCGTCCGAGAAGCCGCTCCCCGGAGCGGGTTCCGCGATGCCGAGTCAGGCATTCACGAACACCTCGAGGTGACGAATGACCTTCTCCGAAGGCAAGACCGTAGTCCATCCCATCCACGGCCCCGGCCAGGTGCTCTCGCTGAGTTCGCGTTCTGTGCGCGGCCGGGCCGAGCCCTATGTGAGCCTGTACTTCGCCGAGAACCGGTTGCGCATCAGCCTGCCGGTCGCGGCGGCCGCAGACATCGGCATCCGCCAGGTGCTCACCCCGAGCGCCGCCGAGGAGATCTTCGACGCCCTGCGCGCGCCGAGCATTGCCCTGCCCACGATGTTCGCCCGGCGCATGAAGGAACTGCAGGAGTTACTCTCCCGCGGCACCGTCGAGCACGGGGCTATCGTCGTGCGGGAACTGGAGCGGAAGGACCCGGAGCGCCGCTCGATGGGCGAGCGGCAGATTCTGAAGGGAGCGAAGAACCGGCTGGCCGGCGAACTCGCCCTGGCCCTGGAGCAGCCGATCGAAGCGGTCATCCAGCTGATCGAAGCGGCGGCGACCGACGTTCCCGCAGAAGCTGAGCCGGCTGCCGCCTAGCTAACGCTCCGCGGCTGACTGGAGATCCCGCACCAGCCGCGGGGTGCGCCACTGGCCCACCAGCCCGAACCAGCGGGCAACGGGGTACGACAGGCGCACCACGAAGTAGTTGAGGTACTCAACCACCCCGAACGCCCAGATCGCCAGCAGCACGATCGCGAGCCAGGGCTCGCCGGGCCACCACACGACAATGCCGCACAGGCCGGCCAGGAGCAGCACCGGATCGAGCAGGCGGAAGGATCGGTACAGCGCTGCGATCGGCCGTGGCATCCGGGCCCGTTCGACCCAGCCGCGGGCCAGCATCCAGTAGACGCCGGCCTGCAGAAGCACGACCAGCAGCGGGATGAGTGCACACCACAACGCCCAGACCTGGGTCGGCGAGTTCAGCCGCGGCGCGACCATCCCGGTGGCGACAATCCCGAACGTTGCGGTCGCGGCCAGCTCACCCCAGCCCAGGTTCAGGTAGGCCCGCCTCAGGGCAACACGCCGGTCAGTGCTCACCCAGGCAGGTTAGCCGAGGTCGTGCAGTCATTCGGTCAGAACGGTGTGACACCTCTGCGAACGCCACCCAGGACTGATCGGCCCGACCAGCCTGTCGGCGGGCGGGGTGACGCTAGCCGGTCGCGCACCTCGTCGATCAGCCCGGACTGTCAGCGCACGGCGGTGGTGATGAGCCGTTCCAGTCGCACGATGCCGGCGTAGCGGCCGGCGTTGTCGGTGACGATCAGCGGGTCATAGCGGTGCGTGCTGTCGCGGGTGATCGCGCGCAGCAGGGCATCCCGAACCGGGGTGTCGAGATTCACCCGCACGGCGTCGGTGGTGACCCCGAGGTGGGCGCTCTCGCCGTCCAATACCGAGACCGGGCGACCGTGATGGTCTATGAGCACCACGGTGCGCACCCCCGCGTGCTCAGTGAAAATCCTCGCCGCCGACGCCACGGACTCCACGGCGGGGGCGACGTCGAGCAGGTCGCGCACCACGGGACCGGGCTGCGGCGCCGCGACGGTCCGCAGCGGCTTGGGCAGGGCGGGCCACGCAGGCCCGGGCCGGGCAAGGTAGTAGCCCTGCGCGAGCGGCACCCCGAGTGCGGTGATGGTGTCGTACTCTGCCTCGGTCTCGATGCCCTCCGCCAACACCCAGGCGTCGATCCGCCCGGCGAAGGTGCCGATCATCTCCACGAGGGCCCGTTTCGCTTCGTCGGTGTCGATGCCCGCGATGAGGTCCCGGTCGAGCTTGATCAGCGCCGGCTTGAGCGCGAGCAGGCGCGACAGCCCGGCGTAGCCCGAGCCGAGGTCGTCAACGGCGATGAGGCCGCCGGCACCCCGGATGGCGTCGAGGTCGGGCTCAAGATCGGCGGCGGAGTCGATGGCGGACTGTTCGGTGAGCTCGACGAACACGCCCTGCAGGTCGGGGTGATCTCTCCACACGGCCCGGATGACGTCCTGCCGGAGCACGTGTGGTGAGACGTTCACGGTGAGGAAGCAGTTGGCCGGGATCGAGGCGCGGTCGGCGAGGACCGCCCGCAGGCAGCGCGCCTCGATCTGGGCGGACCGGTCCGCGGCGCGGGCCCGGGCGAACAGGTCCTCCACGCTGATCCCGGCGGGCATCTCGAATCGGGCCAGGCCCTCGTAGCCCACCACGATCCCGCGGGCGGTGTCCACGATCGGCTGGAACGCGGCCGACACCCCGATTCCAGCACTGACCGCGTCCAGCAGGTCGCTCCACTGCTCGGCCGAGAGCGGTGCGGCGGAGAGCGGTGTCGTCAGGAGACGACCACGATCCGGTCCGTGACGCTCTGGGCCAGTTCGGCGCTCACCGCGTGGATGCCGTGAACGGCACTGGCGTGCTGGGCCACCATGACGAGGATCTCGTCATCGGTGGAACTGACCCAGCTCGCCGTGCAACCGGGCACCACATCTCCGCACGCAAATGACTTCATGACGCTCTCCCCCTGTCGTCGTCGCCGTTAGGCAACTCCATGATTCCGTATGCTTCCGAGTGTAGTTCGGCGGCGAGGCGATCTCGGATTGGCGCTAGTAGCGCACCTCGTCGACCGGACCGCCGCCGGCGAGGTCTTCGAGCAGCAGTTCGGGGTGGTCGCGCACGGTGTTGCGCAGCCGCCACGGGGTGCTGAACAGGGCCAGCAGGGTGCCGTCGCTGCGGCGCAGCACCTCCACCTGGCGGTCGTGCCCGAGGATCAGCGCGCTTTCCTTGTCGGTGCGGCGGGCCAGCTGGTAGGGCAGCACGTCGCTGCGGATGGCGGCGCCGAAGTCGTGCGACATCCGTTCTTCGACGACCTCGAACTGCATCGGGCCCACGGCGCCGAGCACCGGAGCCTGGTCGCCGCGGAGGTCGGAGCGCATCACCTGGATGACGCCCTCGTGGTCGAGCTGGTCGATGCCGCGGCGGAACTGCTTGTGCTTGCTGGTATCGGCGGGGCGCACTGCGCGGAAGTGCGCGGGCGCGAACATCGGCAGTGGCGGGAAGGTGACGGCGGGGGCGCCCTCGTGGATCGAGTCGCCCACCCGCAGCGCGGAGGCGTTGACCAGGCCGACGATGTCGCCCGGCCAGGCCTCCTCGGCCACTTCGCGGTCCTTGCCGAACAGCTGCTGGGCGTACTTGGTGGCGAACGGCCGGCCGGTGGCGGAGTGGGTGACCACCATGCCGCGGCGGAACTGACCCGAGCAGACCCGCACGAAGGCGACGTAGTCGCGGTGCGAGGAGTTCATGCCGGACTGCACCTTGAAGACGAAGCCGGAGAACGGGCTGGTCACGGCACGGTGGCCGCCCTCGGCGTCGAGGCGCGCCTCGGCGGGCGGCGCGAAGTCCACCAGGGTGTCGAGGATGTGCTGTACACCGAAGTTGAGCACCGCGGCGGAGAACAGCACCGGGGTGGTGACGCCGCCGAGGAACGACTCCTCGTCGTGGTTCTGGCCTTCCTCGGCGAGCAGTTCGGATTCCTCGGCGGCGGCGACCCAGGCGTCGCCCTCTGCGGCGGCGGCTTCTTCGGCCGTGGTGCGCTCGGAGTCGGCACGGGTGGCGCCACCGGCGGTGCGGTTGAAGCGGATGAAGTCGCTGCTGTCTTGCTCGATCACGCCGCGGAAGTCACCCGCGATGCCCACCGGCCAGGTGAGCGGGGTGGGGATCAGGCCCGTGCGGGTGCGGATCTCGTCCATCAGGTCGAGCGCAGCGGAGCCGGGGCGGTCCCACTTGTTGATCACGGTGATGACGGGCAAGCCGCGCTGCTTGCAGACCTCGAAGAGCTTCATAGTCTGCACCTCGAGGCCCTTGCTGGCGTCGACGAGCATCACTGCGGCATCCACCGCGGAGAGCACCCGGAAGGTGTCCTCGGAGAAGTCGGCGTGGCCGGGGGTGTCGACGAGGTTGATCACGCTGTCGCGGTATTCGAACTGGATGGCGGCGGAGGTGATCGAGATGCCGCGCTCCTGTTCCATGGTCATCCAGTCGGAGACGGTGCCGCGGCGGCCGGCCTTGCCGTGCGTGGCACCGGCGGTGGTGATCGCGTGAGCGTGCAGCAGCAGGGCCTCGGTGAGTGTGGACTTACCGGCGTCGGGGTGGGAGATGACGGCGAAGGTGCGCCGGCGGAGTGCCTGAGCCTCGACCTCTTTCGGAGACACTTCGGCGCCCGGGGTCACGGTTGATTCAGCCACTTGCTACGTTTCCTGCTTCTATTCGTCTGTCACTGCGCAACACCTGCGCCACATCTACGTCTGTTGTGCGTACCGCTCACGCGCACGCGTCCTTCAAACCTAACCTGCGCAGCCACCCGGCTGCTCCCCGGGTAATTGTTACCATCCTTTACAAACATGCGAGCAACATGGGATAATCTCCTCACAGGCAGTTGACGATCAGCACTTATGAACTCTTGGCCGGTTACTTGCCCCGCCACACTCGCCTACCGCTGAGGAGCCCCTGCCATGACCCTGACGTCGGTGGTCGACCAGGCGCTTCCGCTGGGCAACGGGCCGGCCGTGATCGCGGTCGACGTGGGTGGCACCGACACCAAGGCGGCGCTGTTCGACGAAGCCGGCCGGATGCTCGGCCTCAGCCGCACCCCCACCCCGCACGACGGCGCGGGGACAGCCCTGGCGGTCGTGACCCGGGTGCAGGAACTCACCCGGCAGTTCGCCGCGGACTTTCCCGCGGTGCGCCCGCAGGCGGTGGGCCTACTCGCCCCCGGCGTGGTGGACGACGAGGCCGGCGTGGGTGTTCTGTCGGCAAACCTGCACTGGTCGAACGTGCCGTTCAAGCAGCTCACCGAAGACCTCGTGCGCCTGCCCACGACCTTCTCGCACGACGTGCGAGCCGCCGGCGAGGCCGAATTCCGGCTCGGCGCCGCCCGCCCGTTCCAGAATGTGGTGGTGCTGGTGATCGGCACCGGCATCGCCGGGTCACTGTTCATCAACGGCCACGCGCACGCCGGCGGCGGCTACGCCGGCGAGATCGGCCACTCCATCGTTGCTCCGGATGGCCCGCTGTGCGGCTGCGGTGCCCGTGGCTGCCTGGAGAGCATCGCTTCGGCCGGCGCTCTGGTGCGGCGCTACACCGAGCTCACCGGCATCCGCCCGAGCGGCGCCCGCGAGGTGTTGGCCCTGGCCCAGTCCGGCGATGCCGCGGCGGCGGCGATCTGGAGCGACGCCCTCGATGCCCTCGCCCTCAGCATCGCCCAGCTCGCCGCCGTGCTCGCACCGGAAGCGGTCGTGATCGGTGGCGGACTGGCGCAAGCGGGCGACCGCCTCTTCGTTCCGGTGCGCGAGCGGGTGCATGCCCTGCTGAGCTTCCACCGCCGCCCGGAGATTCTGCCGGCGTCGATCGGCGAGAACGCCGGCCTGCTGGGCGGCGCCCTCCGCGCCCGCGACCTCGTCAGCTGAGCGCTCACCGCACGTCGTGCACCCCGCCCCGCCCGGCCCACCTCGTTCACTGCACCTCGTATGGCGGACTGAGCCCGCTATAGCGGGCTCACCGACCCACAGGGGGCGCACCGACCCACAGGGGGCGCACCGAGCCGCAGCAGGCGCACAACCTCCGCTCGCGCAGCCCGCGTGACCCCGTAGCCGACGTGAATCTACGCCGGCACGGGCGCGAGAAGCTCGAGCAGGGCTCGCCCGGCCAGCCGGGAGGCCCCGTAGGTGGCGATGTCTGCGTAGGCGAGGTCGTCCGACGGCCAGCCCATGTCCACCACGAGAACGTCCTGGCGGTCGGCCCGCAGGGCATCGACCAGGGTTCGCACGAAGGGATGCCGGTGGTTGTCTTTGCCGATCACCAGAACACGTGCCGAATCGGGCAGCACCAGCTCGGCGGTGTCACCGGCCGCCCGGCTGACCAGGTGCTGGGCGCGCCACCTCGTGGCGAGGTCGGAGTCCGGGTGCGCATCCGCCTCGGCGAAGGGCCCCCACGGGGCGCCGCCCACGGCGATGTTCGACTCGGTGTCGAGGCGCACCACCGAGAAACTGCCTCGTGCCGCCGCGAGCCAGGCGGCTGCCCGGGCATTCCCAGCAAAGGAGGCCCGGATGCGGGCGGTGTCGAAGCTCGGCTCGGTCGCGACCTGCGCGTCCGCCGGAATCGGGGTGGCCCGGGTGGCGGCCAGAGTGCCTTCGGCCAGGCGGTGCACGCGGGCGGCGGCATCCGCGAGCCGGGTCGGCGGCAGCGTGCCGGCGGCCACCGCGGCCAGCACCGCGGCCTCGATCTCGTCCAGTTGTTCTGCGGTGTTCTCGGTGCCGATGCAGAGCAGGTCGCAGCCGGCGGCGAGGGCGGCCGCGGTGGCTCCCGGGATTCCGAGGGTGCCGCTCGCGCCCGCCATGTCGAGCGCGTCGCTCACGATCACTCCGTCGAAGCCCAGTTCGCTGCGGAGCAGCCCGCCGAGCACGGCAGCGGAGAGCGTGGCCGGGTTGGCCTGGTCGATCTGGGGCAGCAGGATGTGCGAGGTCATCACGGTCGTCGCGCCGGCGGCGATCGCGGCGCGGAAGGGCACCAGCTCGCGTTGCCGCAGTGTCGCCAGCGGCACGTCCACCACGGGCATGGCCAGGTGCGAATCGAGCGCCGTGTCACCGTGGCCGGGGAAATGCTTGGGGCAAGCGGCGACGCCGGTGGATTGCAGCCCGCGCACCCAGGCGGCGGAGTGCAGGCCGACGCGCTCGGGGTCGGTGCCGAAGCTGCGCACGCCGATCACGGGGTTGTCCGGGTTGGAGTTGACGTCGGTGTCGGGCGCGAAGGTGAGCGTGCAGCCCGCCTTGCGTAGCTCCCAGCCGACCTGGCGGCCCACCTCTTCGGTGTAGTCGACGTCGTCGATGCGGCCGAGGATGGCATTGCCGGGGTACGGCGAGCCGGTGGAGAAGTAGAGCCGGGTGACGTCGCCGCCCTCCTCGTCGATCGCGATGACCGCGTGCGGGTTGGCCGCGAGGATCGCACCGGTCAGCTCCCGCAGCTGGCCGAGCGAGGCGATGTTCTGCCCGAACAGGCACACGGCGCCGAGTCCGTTCCGCAGGCGCTCCTCCAGCCAGCGTGGCAGCTCGGTGCCCACGAAGCCCGGCATCAGCGTCGACCGGATGTGGCGGCGCAGCACGGTTTGGTCGGTCGCGGGCTCGCGCTCACTCATCCCTTGACCGCCCCGCTGACCAGCCCGCTGGTCATGCGGCCCTGCACGAAGAGGAAGAAGATGATCACCGGGATGGCCACCAGGGTCGACGCCGCCATCACCTGGCCCCAGTCGGTGGCCCGGCTGGCGCTGGCCTGGATGAAGCCGCGAAGCCACAGCGGCAGGGTCTGGCTGGAGTTGTCCTGCAGCAGCACCAGCGCCACCGTGAACTCGTTCCAGGCCTGCAGGAACGCGTACACCCCGGAGGCGACCAGCCCGGGCGCCAGCAGCGGAAAGGTGATGCGCAGGAACGCCTGGGTGCGGCTCAGCCCGTCGATCATGGCCGCCTCCTCGAGGTCGGCCGGCACACCGGCGACGAAACCGCGCAGCATCCAGATCGTGAACGGCACCACGGCGGCGATGTAGATCACGCTCACGCCCACGATCGAGTTGAGCAGGTTGAGACTGCCCATCAGCTTGTACTGGGCAATGAAGAGCCCTTCGGCGGGCAACATCTGGATGAGCAGCACGGCCAGCACGAACGCCTTGCGGCCGCGGAACCGGAACCGGCTGATCGCCAGGGCGCCGAGGAAGGCGAAGAACAGGCAGAACACCACGGTGATCACGGCGATCGCGGTGCTCATACCCAAGGCGGGCAGAAAGGTGCCGCCGGAGTACACGGCGACGAAGTTGTCGAACGAGCCGCCGAACGGCAGCCAGGTGGGGGTGGTGCTCTGCAGCACCACGTTCGGCAGCAGCGCCGAGTTGAGCATCCAGTACACCGGGAACGCCCAGATCAGGGCGACCACGATGCCGACCACGCCGAGCACGATCCGTACCGGGCGGATGCGGTGGCGGCCGATGCGAGCATCCGGTCGCTGCGCCGGCGGCATTGTGGGTGCCGGCTGGGCGCCGCCCGGGCGGGCACTGGTTGGCCGGGCGGCGGCGCCGGTGGAGTCCACTGTCGAGGTCATGAGTCGTCCTCCTTGAGCATGCTGCGCACGTAGAACCAGCTCAGCGCCACGGTGAGCACGAGCACGAAGATCGACACGGCGCTGGCCATGGCGAAGTCACTCGAGCCCACGCCAAGTTGGTAGATATAGGTACCGAGCAGGTTGGTCTCCGAGGCGATCGAGCCGGCATCCTGCAGCAGCCGGATCTGGGTGAACACCCGCAGGTCCCAGATCACCTGCAGCAACAGGATGATGGCGAGCACCGGCCGGATGATCGGCACGATGATGAACCGCAGCCGTTGGGATAGCCCGGCCCCGTCGAGTTGGGCGGCCTCGAGCACCTCGGTGGAGACCTGGGTGAGGCCGGCGTAGATGGAGAACGCCACGAACGGCACGCTCATCCAGACCACGATCACCATGGCGATGAAGAAGAACGACAGCGGGGTGGCCAGCCAGTTGTGGTTCTGGAAGTCCAGACCGAGACCGGTGAGCACCGAGTTGAGCACGCCGCGGCGCCAGTCGATCAGCCAGTTCCAGACCGTCATCGCCGCCACGACGGGCATCGCCCAGGCGAGCAGCATCGAGATCTGCAGGGTGATGCGCACCGCGCTGTGCACGGCGTCCATCAGCAGTGCCATCAGGGTGCCGATGGCCATGGTGACCCCGGCGGTGATCAGGCAGAAGGCCAGAGACCTGGCCACCACCGTCCACATGTACGGGTCGGTGAACAGGGTCACGTAGTTGTCGAACCAGACGAACTCCGGCGGCTGCCCGAACTGCTGGGCGAGCCCGAACTTCTGCATCGAGGTGATGAACTGCCAGACCAGCGGGTAGCCCAGAGCCAGAATCAGGATGCCGATGGCCGGCACGATCAACAGGTACGGCGTCGACCTGCCCTTCTTGCGCGGCCGGGGCTGCCGGGGCGGGCGAGGCGCGGCAGCCGGGGCCAGCACGGGGTTCTGTGTTGTCACGCCGCTCTCCTTCGGTTGTTCTGGTGGGCGGGCCCGACCACCGGTAAGAGTGGTCGGGCCCGGGCCGATCGGTGGCGGCTATTCGCCGTTCAGCATCGGGGTGAGCTTCTCGTCATACTCCTCCGCGAGGGCCTTGAGGTCACTGGCGCCCTCGATCTTGCTGAAGAACTCCTCCATCACCATCGAGCCTTCCACCGTGGCCCAGCCCGGCGCGGCCGGGGTGAGCTTCGAGTTCGAGGCCGATTCGATCAGGGCCGTCGCGAACTGGTCGTCGCCGAGCGAGTCGACGTAGTCGCTGTTCGCCGGGCCCAGGCCGTTGGTGCCGAGCATGGTCTGGTAGTCCTCCGAGAAGATGATCTTCAGCAGGCTCTTGGCCAGTTCGGGGTTCTTGCTCGTGGCCGAGATGCCGATGTTCGAGCCGCCGGCAAAGACCGGGGCGGGCTTGCCGTCGTTGCCCGGCAGGGCGAAGACGGCGTTCTTGGTGTCGTCCCAGGTGCGGGTGGGCTTGCCATCGGCATCCGTGCCCAGCGTGCCGATCGACCAGTGCGCCCAGGTGGGCGCCATGATCGTCGCGGCGGAGAGCGAGGTGCTCGCCGTGACCGCGCCTTCGGCGTCCTTGATCTCGTCACTGTCGTTGAGGTAGATGTACTGGTTGCTGTCCTTGGCGTCGTTGGGCGCGTTGGAGGCGGACTTGTACAGCTCCTGCAGTTGGGCGAGGCCGACGAGGGTGTTCTCCGACGCGAGCGTCGAGGTCCAGGTGCCGTCCTTCACCGTGGCGAGCTCGCCGTCGTTGGCGAAGATCCAGGAGATGCCGTTGCGCCAGTCCTGACCGCCGAGGTAGAACCCGGAGAAGTCCGGGATGTTGAGCGGGTTGGCCGCGTTGATGGCGGCGACGCCGGCGTTGAATTCGTCGAGCGTGGTGGGCAGTGCCACCCCGGCGGCGGCCCAGACGTCGGCCCGGGTGAACACCGCGCGGGAGCCGAAGTAGTACGGCAACGCATAGTTCTTGTCGCCCACCTTGCCTGCATCGACGAAGGACTGCAGCAGTTTGTCGCCACCGAGCTCGTCGTACATATCGGTGATGTCCAGGAACGCCCCGACGTTGGTGAAGGTGGAGGACTGGGTGTTGCCCAGCTCAGTCACGTCCGGGGTGTTGTTCGCGTCGGGCAGCGAGGTGGTCAGCTTGGTGACCAGGTCTCCCCAGTCCTGCTGCTGGATGTCGAGCGTCGCGCCGGTCTCCTTGTTGAACTCGGTCTTGAGGTAGTCGCGCAGTTCGTCGGGGGTGTCACCGCCGGCGAGCCACAGCGTGATGGTCTTGCCGCTGTTGTCGGCGGCGGTGTCGGTGCTTTCGTTGGCATCAGACGAGCATCCTGCCAACACGAGGGCGGAGGCGGTGGCCAACGCGGCGAGAGCGACGAGCTTTCTCTTCATGAGATCTTCCTTTCGTGAGTGCCGACGTTGGCGGGTGCCACATCGTTGGTGCAGGTGAATCGCTCGAGTCAGGAAACCCCGAGTTGCGCGGAGAGAACCATGACGGCCGCGCCGCGCAGAACGATGTCCTCGCCCTGCGCGGTCATGCGCAGGGTGAGTTCGCCGGTCTCGGTGGCCATCGTGCGGGAGAGGATGGTCTCGACGGTGGCGGCGGAGAGCACGCCGTCGAGCAGTTCGGGTGGGCCGCTCAGAACGATCTCGAGCAGGTTGAGCGCGCCGACGACGGGCGCCAGGATGATGCCCAGGCGCCGGCCGGCTTCGGTGAGAATCTGGTCGGTGGCGAGTTCTGCCTGCTCAGGCGTGGCGGCGGTGTCGGTGGCGGCCTGGATGGCGCTGGTCAGCCGGGGCACCGACAGCCAGGCTTCGAGGCAGCCGGACTTGCCGCAGGCGCAGAGCGGGCCGTCGTCGGTGCCGACGACCACATGGCCGATCTCACCGGCGGCGAATCGCTCGCCGAAGATCGCGCGGCCGCCCATGAGTAGGCCGGCGCCGACGCCGTGGCCGACCTTGACCAGCAGCAGGTCGTGGTCGGCGCCGCCGAAGCTGTGCTCGGCGAGCACCGCGGCGTTGGCGTCGTTGACCACCCGGACGGGCAGGCCGGTGGCGTCCTGCAGCCGGGCCTGCAACGGCTCGTCCCGCCAACCGAGGTTGGGGGCGTTGCGCACGACACCGGCCCGGTCGACGATGCCGGGGGAACCGACGCCGACGCCGAGGATGGGGGCGGTGGCCCCGGCGATCACCTGGCGGAGCAGCGCGGCGACCTTCTCGTAGGCGGCCTCGCCGCGGGCTCCGGACAATTCGACGCCCGAGCTCGACAACACGGCGCCGTCGAGGCTGAGCACGGCACCCCGCAACCGGGTGTGACCGGACAGGTCGAGGGTGACGATCTGGAAGGCGACCCGGTTGATGTCCAGCAGCGTGGCGGGCTTACCCGGCCGGGGCTCCTGGCGCTGGCCGAGTTCGATCACCAGGTTCTCCCCCATCAGCTCGCTGATCAGGTCGCTCACCGTCACCCGGGTGAGACCGGTCTCGCGGGCCAGGTCGGCGCGGCTCTGCAGGCCGGTGCGGTAGAGGGTCTGCAGCACCAGGGTGCGGTTGTTCAGGCGGATGTGCTCGGGCAGGACCTTCGCGGTGGGGCGAAGGGCACGGTCCTGGATCATCCGCGGGGCGCCGGTGGCTGTCATGTTTGTTAGTAAATCTTACGAACTAAATGTGCGCAAGGGAGAACAAACTATTCGTCGGGTTGTTTACCAATTCGTAACGCGCCCGCAGTTGTGTTGCCGGCATGCGTCGAGATGCACCCCGGCCGGGGGTCAGCTCGGCTGGGTTCTCTCCCGCGAGTTGCCCACCTGCGGACCACTTGCCCCGGTAGGCGGGGGCAACTCGACCGCAGGTGGGCAACTCGGCGGACGGGCGGCCGAGGTCGCCCCGGAGACCACCAGATCGGCCCGCACCCGGGTCGCCTCGATCAGGATCGCGTTGGCGCCATCCACCGAGCTCGCCCAAGCGCGCGCAGCCTCGGGGCTGCGCCCGTGCCGGGTGTGCCGGTCGACCAGCCGGGTGAGCCGTTCGTCGGCCGCTGTCGCGCAGAACCAGGACTCGGCGAGGAGGCTCGGGATTCTGTTCCACGGTTCCTGGTCGACGAGCAGGTAGTTGCCCTCCACGATCACGATCTCGGCGCCGGCCGGGATCGCGACCTCTCCGGCGATGCCCTCGTCCACGGTGCGTTCGAAGCTCGGCGCGTACACGGTGTGGTCCCGCTCCTCGAGCACGCGGCCCAGTAGCGCCACGAATCCCCAGCCGTCGAAGGTATCGATGGCTCCCTTGCGGTCGTGGATCCCCAGTCGGTCGAGGGTGGCGTTGGCGAGGTGGAACCCGTCCATCGGCAGGTACACCGCCCGGGAGCCACCGTCGTTCAGGCGCTGCACCAGTTCTTTCGCCAGCGTGGTCTTCCCCGCACCGGGGCTGCCCGTGATGCCCACGATGATGCGGCCGTTCCCGGCCAGCAGGCCGAGTGCCCGCTGCGCGAGGTCGTCCAGGGTGTCTGCGGCACTCTCCATACGACAACTATCCTGCCTGGCGGAGGCTTCGGGCACCCGGCCGGGCCGGTCAGCCGGTGATGACGGTGAGGATCCCCGTCGCGGCGGCGGTGACCAGTCCGGTCCAGAGCACGATCGCGATGACCTGCCAGAGAATCACCCAGCTCTTGTTGACGCCTGAGGCCACCAGGGTGGCCGCAGTGAGCTGGGTCGGCAGCGCGAACGGGGCGATGAGACTCGCGCCCGGCACACCGAAACGCACGATCCAGCGACGCAGCCGCTGCCGACCCTTCGACGGTTCGGGCTCGGCCGGCACAGCCAGGCCGGCTTCCTCCGGAGCGGACAGACCGCTACCCGCGCCTGCCGCGACCGGCACCCCCGCGGCCCGCACGGCAGTCCTGCGGCTCAACCGGCGGGCGACGGCGGCCGTGCGGATGCGCGAGCTGAGCAGAACGACCAACACGACGCAGATGATGTTGCCTGTCGCGCCCGCCAGCCCGGCGATGACCGGATGCACGCCGGCGATCACGCCGATCGCGGCCGACCCCTCGCCCTCGATGTAGGGGATGGCGCCGGCGACGGCGATGAGCAGTGGTTGCAGGAGGTCAGGCACCTGGCCGACGAATTCCTGGAAGCCCTCGTAGGGGTTGTTGGACATGGCTGTCTCCTTCGATGTGGTGGTGCGCCGTGCGGCGCCAGGGCGGCGCGCGCGGCAGGGCATGACTGATCGGTCCGGCGTCGGGGCGACGCCGGCGAGTGGTGTTGAGGGTCAGTTGCCGCGGGCGGCGCTGACGACGGCCAGGCTGGCGGCGGTAGAGATGGCCGTCACGGTGCGGGCCACGGCCTCGCCGGCGGCCGCGGCACCCCAGTCGCCGGCCTCGAGTTCCTTGCCGCGGGTGTAGACCGCGCCGGACCAGGGGATGTCGGCGTGCAGGGCGGGCAGGCTGCCGCTGGCGGAGAGCAGCGCCGCCAGCACCGCGGTGCGCGTGTCGGGCTCGGCGCCGTCAACCAGAACAGAACGCACCGCGCCGACGAGTTCCGCCCGACGGGGCGTGCCTCCGTCCCGCAGGGCCGTAGTGGGGAAAAGTCCGAGCACCTTGCGATTCTCACGACGGATGTCGCCACGCTCGACCAGCCGGTCGAGCAACTGCTGACGGAGAGGCGGACCGATCTCGGCCAAGAGCGTCTGCACCCCACGCGGCTTGCGGGCGAGCCGCTGCCAGATCTCGCCCAGCAGGGGGTCCGATGGCGGGCTCCCCGCGATCGCGCGCACCTTGCGGCCGAGCAGCGCGGGCTCGTCGACCTCCACGTGCGAGCGCAGGGCGAGGTCGGTGAGCATCGCGCCCGCCAGGGGGTAGAACAGGGTTCCTTCGCCCGCGATAGTTCCCGACGTCGGGGCGAACAGCAGCAACAAGAGGTCCTCAGCGATCAGTGAGGTTCCGGTCGTGGAGGCACCTGGGCCGGTCGGTGCGGTCATCGTCTCCTCCATTCGTCGGGGTGGCGCAGGGTCGTCGGCCGGGCGGCCGGATCGGCGCCGGCGTCATCGCGGGCGGCCGCCTCGAGCACGGCGGCCTCGAGCACTTCGAGGTCTTCGGTCTTGTCCTGAGCGATGAGGCTCGCGCGGTAGAGCACCTCGAGCTGGGCCTTGTTGTACAGCTCCCACAAGGCCTGGGTGACCGTGCTCTCGGCACTCGCCGCCCCTCCGGGGGAATGCGCCGCGGAATCGCCGAGCCCGGGGTACTTCTCGAACTGCACCCGCATCGCCGGCGCGAGGTCGTCGGCGAGCTGTTTACGAGTGGCCAGGTCGGCATCGGCCGGCAGAGCTTCGAACGCGGTGTCGGCATCCGTGCGCTTTTCCTCCTGCATCAGCTGGCGCAGCTCGTCGATCCAGGTCTCGTCGAAGACCCGGGAGTAGATCGTGAGCATTGATTTGTCTTCGGTGGTGAGCTCGTCGGCGAAGGCGCTGAACGCGACCGGCAGGTCGACCGGGGCGCGGTAGCGCAGGATCACGGCTAGTTCGGCCCGCACCCGCTGGAGCCGCTCGATGGTTGCCGCCAACTCGACATCGAGCAAGCGGATGGCCTCGTCGGGCTCCTGGTCGGCCCGCCCCATCGATGCGACCTGGGAGAGCGGAACACCGAGGTCGACGAGCCGCTTGATCTGCAGGAGTCGCACCAGGTGCGACACTTCGTACTGTTTGTAGCCGTTCGACCGCCGCTCCGGCAGGTCCAGCAGCCCGATCTCGTGATAATGCCGCACGGCCTTGACGGTGGTGCCGGCCAGGTCGGCCAGTTGCCGCGTGCTCCACGCCATGGTCTGCTCCTTTCGAACGGCCGGCGGAACCGCCGGCAACTACAAGTACAGACCATGCCCCTGGGGCACAGTCAAGGGCGCGTTCACCGATGGCCAGACCGCCCCGCGGTGGCCAGCGCTGCGACCCGGCGGCCCCATCTCGGGGGATACTCAGGACTCCCCTGCCGACACGGCGGTATTCAGCGTCGAACCCGGTCAAATCGGCGATTCGCGGCGCTCGGCCGCATGAAAACGCCGCCAACCCCCGGTTACGCTGGTGCGACGCACGCGACTGTGCGTTCAACCGTCGCCAGCGCCCTCGCGCCAGCGGCATTCACGAGGACGGGAGGTTCCCATGTCGAATTACATTGCAGATGCACTGGTCGGTGAGCCCGAGGTTCTCGAAGACACCCGCATGGGCAGTGCCGCCGACCTCACCGGGTCGCCCGCGTGGCTCAGGCTCAAGCAGGCAGCCACCGCCCTGCAGACCGTGCAGGCGCAGGACGGCTCGATCCCCGAGGCCGACGCGCACGCGGATGCAGAGCGCTCCGTCGCCGAGATCACCGCGGCGATCAGCGAGCTGGCGCCGCAGTTCGCCCACGACGCCGCCTACCTCGATGCCCTGGTGGCCGACTTCGATCGCTGGGTCGCCGGCGGCTTCGGCGTGCCCGACTTCTACGACGCACTGATGGCGTTCCACCCCGAACACCACCGGGTGAACGGCATACGGCACCTCGTGGTGTTCCCGATGTACACCCAGAACGGCAGCGCCAACCGGCTGGTGGAGGCGGTGCTGATCGAGGTGCTCTGGCCGGAGTTCGTGGCCGAGCTGGAACTCGAGTACACCAACAAACTGTTCGTGCCCATCCGCTTTCTCGACTTCACGGCCGGCTACGACACCAACTCGGCGGTGCTGTTCCCCGAGACCGTGGCGATGCGGCAGATCCCCACCTTCACCTGGGGCGCGATCTTCGCCGACCGGGAGGCCGCCAGGTTCCGCCGGGTGGTGCGCGCGGCGGCCGAGATCACCCGGCTGGAGCTGCCCGCGGAGGCCGCGGCGTTGCTGGAGGACCAGCACCTCACCGAAGAGACCTTCGTGATGTGGGACCTCATTCACGACCGCACCCACATGCGCGGCGACCTGCCGTTCGACCCGTTCATGATCAAGCAGCGGATGCCGTTCTTCCTCTACTCCCTCGAGGAGCTGCGCTGCGACCTCACCGCGTTCCGCGAATCGGTGAAGATCGAACGCGACGACACCGCGAGCCCGGAGGCCCGCCGGCACGCGAAGCTGATGCAGTACGCGGTGATCTTCGACCGCATTTTCCGGTTCGCCATCACCGGCACGAGGGTGCGCAACTACGACGGCCTGGGCGGGCAGCTGCTGTTCGCCTGGCTGCACCAGCACCATGTGCTGCACTGGACCGACACGGCGCTCTCGTTCGATTGGGAGGCCGTGCCCGACGTGGTCATCGCTCTCGGTGCAGAGATCGACGAGCTCTACTGGGCGTCGATCGACCGGCCGAAGAAGGCGCACTGGCTGGCCGCCTACGAGATGCTCACCCAGACGCTCACACCCAACCCGGCGTCGGTGTGGGCGGGCGGGTTGCCGCTCGAGGTGCTCGCCGGGGCGCCGAAGGGGTACACCGACCTCGTGCTCGACGACGAGTTCCCGCTCTCGATGTTCTTTGAGGCGCTCGACAAGAAGATGAAACCCGTCATCGAGTCGACCGTGGGCATCACGGCGGATGCCTAGGCTCACCGCGGTGAATCCGGTGCAGCCCGACGAGCACGGTGTCGACGGTCTCACCGTGCTCGTGGCCGGGGCCAGCAGCGCCGCCGGGGTGGCCGTGGCGGCCGCCCTGGCCCGCGCGGGCGCCCGGGTGCTGGCTGTCGGCTCCAGCCGGGACCGCCTGCAACGGGTGCTGAAGGTGGTGCCGCAGGCATCCGTTTACGAATGCGACCTGGCCGACTTCGCCGCCGTCACCGCCCTGGCGGCAACGGTGCACTCCGAACACGGCCCGATCGACGGGCTGGTGCACCTGGTGGGCGGCTGGCGCGGCGGCGGCGGGCTCGACGGCCAGACCGACGAGGACTGGGCCTTTCTGCACCAGCACGTGCTGACCACGCTGCGCAACACCACACGGGCGTTCAATGCCGACCTGCTCGCCTCGTTCACCGGCCGGCTGGCGATCGTGTCGTCGGTCACGGTGGATGCGCCCACCCCCGGCGGCGCCAACTACGCGAGCGCGAAGGCCGCCGCCGAGACCTGGACGCGGGCGGTGGGGCACGGTTTCGCCAAGGCCGGCGACACCGCCGCGGCCGTGGTGTTCGCGGTGCGTTCGCTCGAAGGCCTCGAACCGAAACTGGCCGCGGAGGTGGTGGCTCTCTGGGACTCCCCCGCGGCCGATCTCAACAACACCCGCCACATCCTCGCCCCCTGACCCGCCAGTGCTGCTGGCCGGATCGAGCCACAATCTGGCCGCCTGCGTCGCCGTCTCGGGGATAGCGTCGACAGATGGAGTTCTGCGAACCTGCGCGCGTGGTCGAGGCGCGTTACCTCACCCCCCACATGATCCGCATCCGGCTGGAGTCGACCGGGGACTGGCGCTGGCCGGTCACCGGTGTCGGCGACGAGAAGATCGACCTGGCCTTTCCCCGGCCGGGTGAGACCGTGGCCGACGTGGCCTTTTTCAACAACAAGGATTACGGCGCCGCCGCCGCGTCGGCGGCGAACGCGGGAGAGACCGAGAGCACCGAACCGCCGTGGCGGCACTACACGGTGCGCCGGGTACACGCCGGCGGAGCGCAGATCGACATCGACTTTGTCGTGCATCCCGGTGGGCTGGCCTCCGACTGGGCGCAACGAGCCCAGCCCGGGCACGTGTTGGGCGCCTTCTCCGTCACCGAGTCGCGCTCCTACTACGCGCCCCCGGCGGATGCGTCCCGGCTGCTGCTCGTGGCCGACTCCACCGGCCTGCCCGGCCTCGGCCGCATCATCGAGGGGCTGCCGGCCGGGGTGCGGGCACACGCGTTCATCGAGGTGCCGGCCGACGACGACCGTCAGGAGTTCGAGACCGCCGCCGAGGTGGAGTTCACCTGGCTGGTGGGCACCGGGCACGGCACTTCGCTCAGCGCGCTGCCCGCCGCGATCGAGGGTTGGGCTCCCCCGACAACGCTGGGCTACGCCTGGGTGGCCTGTGAGGCGGCCGCGAGCCGCCGGATCCGCCGGCACCTGCGCGGCAGCCTGGCCATGGACCGACGACACCACATCGTGGTGGGCTACTGGACCGACGGGCACACCGGACACTTCGAACAGAACGAGGCGATTCCCGAACCCGAGCACGACCACGACCACGACCACGACCACGACCACGACCACGACCACGACCACGACCACGCTGAGCCGGCGCACGCCCACTGAGCAACCGAGAATCCGGCCCGGCAGCACTGAGCGACAGTCAGCGAATACGGCTACCGGGCCAGGCGACGCGGTCCGGTCTTCTCGGTGGCCGCAACGGCGCCGGGGGTCATGCCCACGATGCGGCGGAAGGTGGCCACGAAAGTGCTCGCCGACGCATAGCCGAGGTGGCGGCTCACCTGCTTGACACCCCATCCGCTCATCAGCAGGGTGACCGCTTCACGCATGCGCACGGCGATGCGCCACTGCACGAAGCTCATCTGCACCTCGGCGGCGAAGATTCGGGTGAGGGTGCGGGCGCTGATGTTGAGAATCGCGGCCCAGTCCTCCAGCGAGCGGGAGTCGCTGGGCCGGGCGAGAATCTCGTCGACGAGCAGCGCCACCCGGAGGTCGGTCGGCGCCGTGAACGCACTATTGCGGTCGGATGCCGGTGCGAGGAGGTCGATGCAGACCTGCTGCACGCGAGCGCGGTGTTCGTCTGGCATCTCGTTCCGAGCGTCGTGCAGGAGCATCTCGCGCAGCGCCGGCGTCACCGTCATCAGGGTGGGTGCCGCCCACGGCCGGGCGGAGGAGTGCGCGTCGATATGGGTGGCGCCGAGCGACACGGCGGCGTCGGCGGTGACCCGGTGTACTGCACCGGCCGGGATCCAGAGCGCCAGGCCTAGGGAGAGCTTCCAGACCTGCGCGTCGATCCGCACGTGCACGGAGCCCTGCTCCACCCAAAGCAGTTCGTGGGAGACGTGTGCGTGCGGCGCCCACCCGATGGCGTTGGCGGCATCGAACATGTGCGTGCTCAGCGGGAACACGGGTACCTGGGCGGATCGGGCGTCGCTGATCACGGCGATCGTCATGGTCGGCTCCCTCCGCGCCTGAAAGCATGCGCGTCACAACGCCCACTCGATTAGGCAAGCCTAAGCTAAACAATCACCAGGTGCCAGATGGAGCGTCTGCGCCGGACCCAGATGCACTCGACGCCGCCGCCACACAGACACGCGGCCCCACCCCGGTGAGGGGTGGGGCCGCGTGTCACAGACGGTGACCGTGCCGGTTAGTGCCGCGGAGCCGCAGCGACCTCAGGCCCAGCCGTCTCGTCAGCGGTCTCGTCCGCGGGGTGCACCGGGTGCGTGCGCTCGAGCGATGCGCCCTCCACGTCCACGTTGGGCAGGATGCGGTCGAGCCACTTGGGCAGCCACCAGGCCGCGTCGCCGAGCAGGTGCATCACCGCGGGGATGATGAGCAGCCGCACCACGAACGCATCCAGCAGCACGCCGATGCCGAGACCGAAACCGATCGACTGGATCATCACCGAGTTCGAGAAGACGAAGCCGGAGAAGACCGAGGCCATGATCAGCGCGGCGGCGATGACCACAGTGCGGCCGGCGTGCACGCCGCGCTGCACGGCCAGCCGGGCCGGAGCGCCGTGCGTGAACGACTCGCGCATGCCGCTCACCAGGAACAGCTGGTAGTCCATCGCCAGCCCGAACAACACACCGACCACGAGGATCGGCAGGAAGCTCAGGATGGGCCCCGGGTCGTGGATGCCGAACAGGAACCCGAGCCAGCCCCACTGGAACACCGCGGTGATGGCACCGAACGACGCGAACAGCGACAGCACGAAGCCCAGCGTCGCGGTGACGGGCACCAGGATCGAGCGGAACACGAAGATCAGGATGATCAGCGAGAGTCCCACCACCACGAGCAGGTAGAGCGGCAGCGCGTCGGCGAGTTTCTCGCTCACGTCGATGTTGCCGGAGGCGTTCCCGGCGACGCCGAGGGAGCTGACCCCGTCGATATCGAGGCCGCGCAGGTCGCGCACGAGCTGCTCGGTCGATTCGCTGGTCGGTCCCTCTTCCGGGATCACCTGGAAGGCGAGCAGCAGGTCGTCCTCGGATGCACCGATCGGCGCGACCGCGACAACGTCGTTCTCCGCCTTGAGTGCGGTACCGATGCGCACCTGTTCGGCGATCAGCTCGTCGTCGGTGATGGCGGTGTCGAGGTCGGCGACCACGAGCAACGGGCCGTTGATGCCGGCTCCGAACTTGTCGTCCACGATCTTGTAGGCCCGGTAGGCGCTGGAGTCCAGCGGTTCGGAGGAGCCTGCGGGCAGGCCCAGGCGCATCGAGAGAGCCGGAATCGCGATGGTGAGCAGCACGGCGATACCGGCGATCACGGTGACGACGGCGCGCACGGTGTTCATCGGCTTGGTGGGTACGGCGGCGTGCACGTGTGCGGCGCCGATGTGGGCCCGAGCCTTCTTGGTGAGGATCTTCTCGCCGACCAGCCCCAGCAGGGCGGGGGTCAGCGTGATGGCGATGAGGATCGCGACGAACACGCAGACCGCGCCGACGGTGCCCATCAGGCCGAGGAAGGGGATGCCGGTGAGGTTGAGGGCGAGCAGGGCGATCAGCACTGTCGCGCCGGCGAATACGACGGCGTTGCCCGACGTGCCGTTGGCCAGCCCGATCGACTCCTGCAGGGACACCCCGCGGCGCAGTTGGGTGCGGTGTCGGTTGAGGATGAAGAGGGAGTAGTCGATTCCGACCGCGAGTCCAAGCATCACGCCCAGAACCGGGGTGACCGAGAGCATCACGACAGTGCCGGAGAGCGCGAGCGATGCGAGCACGCCGACGCCGACGCCGACCAGGGCGTTCAGCAGCGGGAGTCCGGCGCCGATCAGGGTGCCGAGCATGATGAACAGCACGATGGCCGCGACGATCACGCCGCCGACCTCACCCGGGCCGAGGATCTCGGGGATGCTGGCGGCGATGTCGTTGGAGACCTCGGCAGTGACGCCGTCGATGCCGGCGTTGTTGAACTCCTCGACGACGGCTTCCTTGGACTCGGCGGGCAGCGCGTTCAGCGAGGTGTCGAACTGCACGCTCGCGACGGCCGTGGTCTCATCCGTCGAGACCTGGCGGATGCCCGCGGCCAGGTCGAGCAGGTCGGATCCCTGTTCCAGGGCGGTGCCCTGGGTCTCGAGTTCGGTGCGGCCGGCGTCGAGGGTGGCCTGCTGCTCGGCGAGCGCGGCCGCGCCGGCGTCGAGCTGGGCCTGCTGCGCGTCAAGGGTCGGCTGGGCGGCAGCGAGTTGTCCGGCCGCCTCGGCCTGGGCGCGGGCAGCGTCGAGCTGGGCCTGGCCGGCGGTGATCTGGGTCGTGGCCGCGTCGAGCTGCGCCTGCCCGGAATCGAGCTGGGCGACACCGTCGGCGAGCTGCTGACGGCCGTCGATGACCTGCTGGGCCGAGTCGTCGATCTGCGCCTGGGTCTCGAACGGGTTCGTGGTCGACTTCACGTTGTCGAGCTCGACGGTCTCATCGAGCAGATCGCCGATCGCGGTCTGCTGCTCGGCGGTGAACGCGGAGTCGTCTGTGGTGGTGAAGACGACGGTGCCGCGCCCGCCGCTGGCGGCCGGGAACTTCTCGGCGAGTTCGTCACTCACCTTCTGGGTGGCGGTGCCCGGAATACTGACGGCGGAGGTGAGAGTTCCGCCGAACAGGGCGAAGGCGCCGCCGGCGAGGCCGAGAATGACCACCCAGGCGACGATGACCAGCCAGGCTCGTCGGGCGGAGAACCGACCGAGTCGGTAGAGAAGGGATGCCATGTTCCTCAGGTTCTTTCGTGATGTCGGGGTACGGGAAGTCGGGTGTCTCGCATCGCGTCATCGGGAAGAGAGCTGGTCGGTCGAACAGGTACAGCGGTCGGGCACCTCACGGGCGCGGGGTCAGCCGGCGGCGGCGTATCCGCTCTGGAGGGTGGCGACCATGCGGTCGACCAGGTCGTCCCACACAATTCGGGAGGAGTCATCAAGGGTGCCGCCGGTGCTGGCGATCCAGTGCCCGGCGACCACGGCGACGCCGTTCATCACCGAGCTGACCAGGATCGCCACCTCGAACTCGTCGATCGCGCTGCTGCGATCGGCGATCTCCCGGGACACCTGTTCGGTGGCGCGGGTGAAGACGTCACCGAGCGCGTGCGGGGAGCGGCCGCTCTCGGCATCCGCGGCGAGTACCCCGCAGAGGTAGGCGACCACGGTGGGCAGGTCGATGGCGCGAACCGCGGAGGTGATCTCGGCGAAGAGGGCGCTGAGGCTGCCGTCACGGGCGGGGGTGGCCCGGGTGGCCGCGCGGAACTCGTCGACGACGTCGCTGAGCAGCCGGGTGCAGGTGGTCATGGTCACCTCGTCGAGCGAGGCGAAGTGATTGAAAACCGTGCGCCGTGACACATCGGCGCGCTCGGCCAGTTCGTCGACACTGAACTGCGGCTTGCCCCGTTCGCGGATGAGCGCGTCGGCGGCGTCGAGGATCGCCTCCCGGTGCCGTGCCTTGAGCTCGGCACGACGATTGGGGGCGATGGCGAGCGACACCTGCTTACACTAAGTGCAACGACGCACGCAGTGCAAGCGACCCCCGGCACCTTCCCAGCGACGGCGGCAGAGCGTGCTCACGCCCCTCTCCTCCTCACGGCTGAGGTGCCGGCTCCGCTGCGGCGCTAGCGTGGAGGAATGAGCGCTGAGACTCCTCCCGATCGGCCTGTCGATCCGCTGGACGACGGCTGGTTGCGCCCGCGCGGGCCGCGTTCGGGCTACCGGGCGGATGCCTGGGTCGCGCTGGCGCTGGCCGGCGCAACCGCGCTGAGCCTGGTTCTCACCCGTAGCGCCGGCATCATGGACGAGTCGCCGGCGTGGCTCGCTGCCCTGTGGGTGGCGCTGATCGCGCTGCCCCTTGCGGCCCGGCGACGCTGGCCGGAGGCCGTGGCACTCCTGATCTCGATCGTCTTCGGCGTCTTCGGCTCCCTCGGGGTCACCGACGCGCTGTTCTCGAGCATCTGCCTCTACGTGGCCATCTATTCGGTGGGCGCCTGGAGCCACCACCGCCTACTCGCCCGCTGGACGCGGTTGGCCATCATCGCGGGCATGTTCATCTGGCTGTTCTGGACCCTGCTCGTGCACGCCAACCAGGCCGCTGCGATTCCCGAGCTTTCCCGCGAGGGATTCTTCTCGCCGTACGCCGCCTACGGCCTGCTGCAGGTGCTGATCAACCTGGTCTACTTCTGGGCCGCGTACTACTTCGGCGACGCCGCCTGGCATGCCGCACGCCGATCAGCCGCGTTGGAGGCCCGCACCCAGGAACTCGCTGCCGAACGTGAGCGCACCGCAGCGCAGGCCGTGAGCCTGGAACGGGTGCGGATCGCCCGGGAACTGCACGATGTGGTGGCGCACCACGTCTCGTTGATGGGGGTGCAGGCCGGTGCCGCTCGCCGCATCCTGGAACGCGACCCGGCCACGGCCGCCCGCGCGATCGCCGTGATCGAGGAGAGCGCCCGCACTGCTGTGGAGGAGTTGCACACCATGCTCGGCGCCCTCCGCGCCGACGACACCGACTGCGACGGCACCCAGCCGGCCAACCAGAGCACCAGCACTCGCGGGGTGGAGCAACTCGGCGAGCTCGCCCAGGAGAACAGCGACGCCGGCTTGGCCGTGCGCATCCAGGTGATCGGTGCGCCCCGGCCCGTTCCGGGCACCATCGGCCTGAGCCTCTACCGGATCGCCCAGGAGGCCCTCACCAACACCCGCAAGCACGCCGGCGCGGGCGCCACCGCCGAGGTGCGGCTGCGCTACGAAGCAGATGCCGTGGAACTGGAAGTCACCGACACCGGCCGGGGCTCCCGCCGGCAGAACGGCGCCGCACACCCCGAGGAACCGACGAGCGGTCTCGGCCAGCGCGGCATGCGCGAACGGGTGACCGCTGTGGGCGGCACCCTCGAACTGGCCAACCGCCCACGCGGCGGCTACCTCGTGCGCGCCCGGGTGCCCCTCGCCCCCGCCCGGGAGTCATAACTCCTGCGATTGGCTGCGGCGCGCACAGCGGCCCGGCTAGCGTGGGGGCATGACCAACCCGGCCGAGACCGCCTTCCCGCCCGTTGACGCGGCCCCGATCCGGGTGCTGCTGGTCGACGACCAGGCCCTCGTGCGCGCCGGGTTCCGCATCATCCTGGAGTCAGAGCCGGGCATCCTGGTGGTCGGTGAAGCCGCCGACGGCGCCGCCGCCATTCGGCAGGCATCCATTCTGCAGCCCGACGTGATCTGCATGGACGTGCAGATGCCCGGCATCGACGGCCTCACCGCCACCCGCGAGATCATCGCGGACCCGTCCAGCCGGGCCGCGGTGCTCGTGCTCACCACCTTCGACCGCGAGGACTACCTGTTCCAGGCGCTGCAGCACGGGGCCAGCGGGTTCTTGCTCAAGAACTCCTCCCCAGAAGCTCTCGTCGAGGCCGTGCAGGTGCTCGCGCGCGGCGACGCCCTGCTCTCCCCCGAGATCACCCGTCGGGTGATCGAACGGTTCGCGCAGGGTTCGCCCACCGGGGCCGCGGATGTCGCGGCGGCGGAACGAGCTGCCTTGCGCACCCGGCCGACCGGGCAGGCGGCCCGGCCGGAGCCTGCCGCGGTGGGCGACCTCACCGAGCGCGAACGCGAGGTGTTCGAGCTGATCGCCCTGGGCCTGGCCAACGCCGAGATCGCCGGGCGGCTCTACCTGGGCGAGGCCACGGTGAAGACCCACGTCTCGAAGGTGCTGCAGAAGCTAGACCTGCGCGACCGCATCCAGGCCGTGGTCTACGCCTACGAACACGGCATCGTCGTGCCAGGGGCACCGCAGCAGTAACTGGCAGGTACCGGCAGTGCCTCCCGAATCCCGATGGATTGACTTAGCGTTGGGGCATGGCTGAAACCCGCGCAGAGATCCGTGAATTCCTGAGCTCGCGCCGTGCTCGCATCACTCCCGAGCAGGCGGGGCTGCCCGTCTACGGCGGCAATCGCCGGGTCGCCGGGTTGCGCCGCGAAGAGGTCGCGATGCTCAGCGGCGTCTCGGTCGACTACTACGTGCGCCTGGAGCGCGGGAATCTCGCGGGCGCTTCCGACAGCGTGCTGGATGCACTCGCCCGCACCCTGCTGCTGGACGAGGCCGAGCGCGAATACCTCTTCGACCTGGCCAGGGCCGCGGGCCCGGCGCCTCTGCGACAGCAACGGCCGGCGTCGTCGGTGCGGCCGGCTGTGCTCCAGGTGCTTGATGCCGTGTCGGATGCTCCGGCGTGGGTTCGCAATGGCCGCCACGACATCCTTGCCGCCAACAAGATGGGCCGGGCGCTGTATTCACCGGTCTTCGACGACCCCCGCCGGCCGGTGAACACGACGAGGTTCACCTATCTGAACCCGGCCGCCCGGGAGTTCTGGCGGGACTACGACCAGATCGCCAACGATGCCGCCGCGATGCTGCGTCTGGAGGCGGGCCGCAACCCGCACGATTCCGAGCTGATCAAGCTCGTGGGTGAGCTGTCGACCCAGAGCGAGGTGTTCCGCGAGCGGTGGGCCTCCCGAGACGTCGTGCACCACCGCAGCGGCGTCAAGCGCATCCACCACCCGGTGGTCGGAGACCTCGATCTCAACTTCGAATCGATGGAGCTCCCGAGCGAACCTGGCCTGGTGATGAATGTGTACACGGCTGCAGCCGGTTCGCCGACCGCCGACGCCTTGAAGGTACTGGCATCGTGGGCGGCCACGCAGGAAACAGCCACCGCCGAGCACGAGTCCCGCACCAGCTGACGTTGCGGTCGACGACCTGCGACCAGTGGTCCCTAACAGCACTCACCAGATAGAACGGATCCGATCATCGATTACCGCACTCTCGGACGCACCGGCGTCTCCGTCAGCCCGCTCTGCCTCGGCACCATGATGTTCGGGCCGTGGGGCAACGCCGACGAGCAGGACTCCATCCGCGTCATCCACCACGCCCTCGATGCCGGCGTCAACTTCGTCGACACCGCCGACGTGTATTCCGGCGGCGAATCCGAGCGGATCACGGGCAAGGCCCTCCAGGGCCGCCGCGACGATGTCGTGCTGGCCACGAAGTTCTTCATGCCGATGAGCGATGAGCCCAACCACCGGGGCGGATCGCGCAAGTGGATCATGCGCTCGGTTGAAGACTCGCTCCAGCGGCTGCAGACCGACTACATCGACCTGTATCAGGTGCACCGCCCCTCCCCCGATACGGATGTGGAGGAGACTCTCGGAGCACTCAGTGACCTCGTGCGTCAGGGCAAGGTGCGTTACATCGGCTCGTCGTCGTATGCGGCGAGCCAGATCGTGGAAGCCCAGTGGACCGCCCGCGAGAGGAACCTCCAGCGTTTCGTTACCGAGCAGCCGCCGTACTCGATCCTGGTCCGCGGGATCGAAGCCGATGTGCTGCCGACCGCCCAGCGGCACGGCATGGGCATTCTCACCTATAGCCCCTTGGGCGGCGGATGGCTGTCGGGCCGGTGGCGCAAGGATTCAGCGTCGTCCCCCACCTCGTCGGCACGTCCGGCGGCACGGTTCGACATGACCAGCCCCGCAAACCAGCAGAAGCTCGACGTGGTCGAGGAACTCGCGCTTCTCGCGGAGGAAAACGGCATCACGCTGATCCAGCTGGCGCTCGCGTTCGTCATCCGGCACCCCGCCGTCACCTCGGCGATCATCGGGCCCCGCACGATGGATCAGCTCACGTCGCAGTTGGCCGCGGCGGATGTGGTGCTCACCGACGCGGTGCTCGACCGGATCGATGAACTCGTGGCCCCCGGCGTCACGATCAACCCCGACGACAACAGCTACGGCGCCACCGAACTCACCCCGGCTGCTCGGCGACGGGCCTGACTGCTCGCTCGACCTGCCCGATTCGGCGGCGCCTCTCCTCCACAGGGGTGCCGCCGATGGCCTTCTCCACCGCTGATTTACTGGGATCTGCAGTGTCGGTGGTGGGTGGTTCTATAGAGCCATGGCCACCTCAAACGCCACACCCGAAGACGCACCAGGCGAGCCCGACTCGGCTCGATCCGAGGGCGCAGAGACTGCCGCTTCCACCGGGCCTGTGTGCCCCGATGACGGCCGTGATCCCACCACGACCGCGATCGCTGCGATCATCGATCCGCTGATCGAGAACGAGAAGGTGATCGCGGCCGGGTTCGCCGAACGCGCCCGGCTGCTCGCCGAACTGCACCGGCTCGGCGAGCACCCGGCCATCATCGCCGGGCTGCGCGGCGACCCGGTCGAAACCGGGGCGAACGATCCCGACACCCACGCGCACGGGCCGGCCTGGGACGACGTGGAACTGGCCGAGCGCACCCTCGCGACCGAGGTCGCCGGGGCGCTCCGGTTGCACTCCACGACGGCGCGGATGATGATCTTCAACGCCGCCCACCTGGTTGAGAAACTGCCCGGGTTTCACCAGGCGTTGGCGCAGGGGCGGATCAGTTGGGCGCACGTGCTGAGAATGCAAGACGTGACCACCGGCGCCCCCGACGAGGTACTGCCCGCCCTCGAAGCGGCCGTGCTGCCGAAAGCGGAGAAGCTCACCGCGACGCAGTTCGGCAGGGTCGCCGCCCGAGAACTGGACCGGTTGCATCCGGTGTCGTTGCAGGAGCGCGTCGACGTCGGCGCATCCTTGCGGCGGGTGGTGCTGCAGCCCGACGTGGACGGCATGGCTTGGTTGAACGCGTACCTCAAGGCCGATGAGGCGCAGGCGGGGTATGACCGGTTGACCCGGATCGCGAAGAGCCTCAACGACGCCGACACCAACGATGGTGCCGACGGCGCCGATCCCGGCTGCGAGGTGGTGCTGCGCACGATGGATCAACGCCGCGCAGACGCCTTCCGGGACCTGCTCCTGGACGGCGAATGCGCCGGCGGCCTCGGCCGAGGCATCCGCGGCACCGTGCACGTCACCGTTCCCGTGCTCACCCTGATGGGCACGAGCTGCGAACCCGGCATGTTGGAAGGGTACGGGCCGATCGACCCGGAAACGGCCCGACGGCTGGCGGGCACCGCACCCAGTTAGGACCGGATCCTCACCCACCCGGAAACCGGGTGCATCCTCTCCGTCGGCCGGGACTCGTACACTCCGCCGGCGGATATGAAGCGGTACACCGAGATTCGGGATCAGACCTGTCAAGGAATCGGCTGCAACCGCAAAGCCACCCACAGTGAAATTGACCACACCGTGCCCTGGAACAGGGGCGGGCCAACCGCCGTCGGAAACCTCGTACATCTCTGCAAGGCGTGTCACCGGTTGAAACACCAATCCAGCTTCAGCACCCGGCAAACCCCGACCGGTGCGCTCACCTGGACGAGTCCCGGCGGCAAGATCTACACCCACGAACCCGCCAACCCCATCGGGTCCCCCACACCGGCAGCGCCGGCCAGGCCGCCGTTGCCGCCGTCGACCGGGAGAGCAGACCCACCGCCGTTCTGATCCGCCGGCCAGAACGCGGATTGGTGCGCCGGCGAACCGGCGTGGCGGCAGGCAGGCCCGCTAGTGTCGGAGTGAGAGCCCGTCACCGGGTGAACCGGCACCTGGCCCTCCCGTCGCAAAGGAGCAGCCATGGTGCGCACACCCCCGCCAGTCATCGTCGGCGTCACCTCCGGCCAACCCGATGCGGTGGTGTTGGCCGCGTCGGAGTTCGCCGCCCAGTTCGGTGCCGAGTTGATCTGCGCGGCGGTGGATCCGAGCCGCTTCGTGCTCGAGGAGCTGCCCGACGGCAGCGTCACCTCGGCCTCGTTCGACCCCGACTCGCTCGAAGCACCCACGACCGAATTCGATCCCGGCTTGGCCGCACAGATTGAACGCGTGCTGCACGGCCGCTCCGTCACCTGGTCCACCCGCGCCCTCGCCGGCGAGCCGGCCCAGGCGCTCGGCCGCCTCGCCGGAACCGTGCGCGCGGTGATGATCATCGTGGGCTCGCGCGAACCCACGATCCGGCACAATTTCCGCTTTTTCTTCACCGGGTCCATCGCCGTGAAACTCGCCCACGGACAACACCGCCCGGTGGTCATCATCCCGCTGCAACCCGTACCTTTCGGCGAAGAACTGCCCTGGGACGAGTAGCCGAAGCCTCCCAGCCGGGCACCACCTCCTCCGTCCGGCGGAGTCCAGCGTTCAGCCCCCAGACGGATGTTGCGGCACCAGCGCATCCGTAGCTTTATGGGTAGACGACGAAAGGGCTCACATGCTCGAGATCAGGGGAATCAACAAGAACTACGGTGCCCATCAGGTGCTCACCGACGTGAGCTTCACCGTGGGTGATGGGCGCATGACCGGATTCGTCGGAGCGAACGGCGCCGGCAAGACCACCACGATGCGCATCATCCTGGGTGTGTTGGCATCCGACTCCGGCAGCGTTCTGCTCGATGGCACCCCGCTCACGGCCGGTGACCGTCGCCGTTTCGGCTACATGCCCGAAGAACGCGGGCTTTACCCGAAGATGAAGGTGGCCGAGCAACTCGTCTACCTGGCCCGGCTGCACGGGCTCAGCCCCGCCGCTGCCAAGCAGAACACCAACGACCTGCTCGAGCGGCTCAGCCTCGACCAGCGGGCCGGCGACTTGGTGGAGTCACTCTCGCTGGGCAACCAACAGCGGGCCCAGATCGCCGCGGCCCTGGTGCACGACCCCGAGTTCCTGGTGCTCGACGAGCCATTCTCCGGTCTCGACCCGATCGCGGTCGAGGTGGTGCTCACGGTGCTCAAGGAGCACGCCGCAGCCGGGGCTCCCGTGCTCTTCTCCTCCCACCAGCTCGACCTCGTCGAACGACTCTGCGACGACCTGGTGATCATCGCCGCCGGCGAGATCCGCGCCAACGGCTCCCGCGAGAAGCTGCGCGACCAGTTCAGCACGCCGCGATTCGAGATCCATTCCGCCGTCGATGCCGGCTGGATCCGCGGCGTCGAGGGCATCACCGTGATCGACTTCGACGGCGGCGAGGCCGTCTTCGAAGCCGACTCGGATGCCGCCAGCCAGACCGTGTTGCGCGAGGCCCTGTCCCGCGGCGCGGTGCACTCATTCGGCCACCTGCGGCCATCCCTCGCCACCATCTTCAAGGAGGTCGTGCAGTGAGCACAGCTACCGAACCCCGCCGCGACACGCCCGCCCGCACCCGCGCCACGCACACCGCGCCCAGCTTCTGGGCCAGTGTCTGGCTGGTCTCCTCCCGGGAGATCGCCTCGCGCCTGCGCAGCAAGGCGTTCCTCATCTCCACCGGCATCCTGCTGCTGATCGCCGTGGGCTCCGTGATCGCCGGCGGCATCCTCAGCGCCAACACCAGCACCAACACCACCCAGGTCGCCGTGGTCGGCACCGCTAGCGCTGTCGTCGGCGAGTCCTCGGGCCTCACCGCGGTGCCCGCCGACGACGTCGCCGCAGCCGAAGCGCTCGTGCGCGACGGCACCGTGTCGGCCGCCGTGGTGCCGGATGACTCCCTACTCGGCGTGTCGGTGATCGCCCTCGACTCCCCGCCGGCCGACGTGATGAACGCGCTCAGCGTCTCCCCCGCCGTCGAACTGCTCGACCCGGCGGCCCAGGGCGGCTTCCTCGTCTACCTGGTGGCGCTCGGCTTCGGCCTGGTGTTCTTCATGTCGGCGCTCACCTTCGGCTCCACCATCGCGCAGAGCGTCGTCGAAGAGAAACAGACCCGCGTGGTCGAGATCCTGATGACCACCATCCCGGTGCGTGCGCTGCTGGCCGGCAAGGTGGTCGGCAACTCGATCATGGCGTTCGGCCAAATCGTGGCGATCGCGCTGCTGGTAGGCATCGGTATGGCGATCACCGGGCAACGGGTGTTGCTGGCCGACCTCGGCCCGGCCATCGGCTGGTTCGCGGTGTTCTTCGCCTTCGGCTTCGTCATGATCGCCGCCCTGTTCGCCGCGACGGCCTCGATGGTGTCTCGGCAGGAAGACGTGGGCACCACCACCGCCCCGGTCACGTACCTGGTGATGCTCCCCTACATTCTGGTGATCATCTTCAACGACAACCCGCTGGTGATGGCGATCATGTCGTACGTGCCGTTCTCCGCCCCGGTCGGGATGCCCGTGCGCATCTTCCTGGGTACGGCCGAGTGGTGGGAGCCGATCCTGTCGCTGGTCATCCTCGCCCTCACCACCGCCGGGGTGATCCTGTTCGGCTCCCGCATCTACCGCAACTCACTGCTGCGGATGGGCGGCCGGGTCACCTACAAGCAGGCTCTGCGCGGCTGATCACCCGGCGGAGCAGCCCGCCGATTGCGCGGCGAATCGTTCCGCCACAAAGAATCCGGTCTGCCCCGGGGCCTCCGCACACGTTCCGTGCGGGGCCCCGGAGCAGACGCACAGATTCACTGCGTCTGTTTGCGCCAAGATGGAGTGTGACCACCCTCCATGACCTACTCTCCCGCGGCTTCGCCTCCGACAATTATTCGGGCATCCACCCGGAGATCCTCGACGCGATAGTACGTGCCAACGGCGCCCACCAGATCGCCTACGGCGACGACGTGTACACCGCCGAACTGCAGCGAGTATTCGCCCGCCACTTCGGCGAGGGCGTGCAGGCGTTCCCGGTCTTCAACGGCACCGGCGCCAACGTCACTGCGCTGCAGTCGATGCTGCCTCGCTGGGGAGCGGTGGTGTGCGCGAGCACCGCGCATATCAACACCGACGAGGGCGGCGCGCCCGAACGTGTCGGCGGGCTCAAGCTGTTGCCGGTGGCGACCCCCGACGGCAAGCTCACCCCCGACCTGATCGACCAGGAAGCCTGGGGCTGGGGCGACGAGCACCGCGCCCAGCCGCTCGTGGTGTCGATCACCCAGACCACCGAACTCGGCACCCTCTACACGCCGGCCGAGGTGCGCGCCATCGCCGACCACGCACACGCCAAGGGCATGTTGCTGCACATGGACGGAGCCCGCATCTCCAACGCCGCCGCCGCCCTCGGGGTGCCGTTCAAGGAATTCACCACCGACGCCGGCGTCGACCTGCTCAGCTTCGGCGGCACCAAGAACGGCATGATGCTGGGCGAGTGCATCGTGGTGCTCAACCCCGACGCATCCACCGGGCTCAAGTACCTGCGCAAGATCAACATGCAGCTTTCGTCGAAGATGCGGTTCATCTCCGCCCAGCTGATCGCCTTGCTCGACGGTGACCTGTGGCTGCGCAACGCCGATCACGCCAACGCCATGGCCGCGCGCCTGCGCGGTGCCCTGGAAGAGGGCCTGATGGATGGCTCGGTGACCGGAATCTCGTTCAGCCAGCCCACGCAGGCCAATGCGATCTTCGCCGTGCTGCCGGCAGGCGTGGCCGATAAGGTGCGCGAGGCATACCGGTTCTACGACTGGAACCCTGCCACCGGCGAGGTGCGCTGGATGTGCGGCTTCGACACCACCCCGGAAGACGTCGACGACTTTGTCGCCGCCCTGACCAAGGAGCTGGCCACAGCATGAACGTCTTCGCGAGCAAACCCTGGCTGGCGTCTTACGCGGTCGGCGTGCCCAACGCCATCCCCGACCCCACCGAGACCCTCGTCGACATGATCGAGGGCTCCACCCGCCGGTTCGCCGGCGAGGTCGCGCTGGACTTCTTCGGCGGCACCATGACCTACGCCGAACTCGGCGACGAGATCTCCCGGGTGGCCAACGGCCTGCGCCGTCTCGGCGTGAAGCCGGGCGACCGGGTGGCGCTCGTGCTGCCGAACTGCCCGCAGCACATCGTGGCGTTCTACGCCGTGCTGCGCCTGGGCGCGATCGTGGTCGAGCACAACCCGCTCTACACCGAGCGGGAACTGCGCCACCAGTTCGAAGACCACGGCGCCAGCGTCGCCATCGTCTGGGACAAGGTCTACTCCATGGTGCGCGGCTTCCCCCGCGACATGGGCTTGCACACCGTCGTCGCGGTCGACATCACCCGGTCGATGCCGCTGGCCACCCGGCTGGCCCTGCGCCTGCCGATCTCCAAGTCCCGCACCGCCCGCGGCGCCCTCACCGTGGCCCAGCCGCTCAAGGACGCCATCGAGTGGAGCGCCCTAGTGGGCTCCCGCCGGCTGCGCACCGCGCATCCGCGCCCGTTGCTCGGCGACACCGCCGTGCTGCAGTACACCAGCGGCACCACCGGCACGCCCAAGGGCGCCATCCTGTCGCACTTCAACCTGCAGGCCAACGCCCAGCAGAGCGAAGCCTGGGTGCCCGGCCTCGAACGTGGCAAAGAGGTCTTCTACGGCGTGCTGCCGATGTTCCACGCCTACGGCCTCACCCTCTGCCTCACCGTGGCGATGTCCATCGGTGCCCGCCTGGTGCTGTTCCCCAAGTTCGACGTGGGTCTGGTGCTGAACGCCGTCAAGCGCACCCCGCCCACATTCCTGCCCGCCGTGCCGCCGATCTACGACAAGCTCGTGAAGGCGGCGAACGAGAAGGGCATCAGCCTGCGCGGCACCAAGTACGCCATTTCCGGAGCGATGAGCCTGCCGTTGGCGACAGTGGAACTCTGGGAGACCGCCACCGGTGGCCTGCTCGTCGAGGGCTACGGCATGACGGAGTGCTCACCGATCGCGGTCGGCAACCCGATCGGTTCCAGCCGCCGGCCCGGCACGGTTGGCGTGCCGTTCCCCAGCACCGAGATCCGGGTCGTCGACCCGAAGGATCCCACCGTGGACCGCGGCTTCGACGAAGAGGGCGAGCTGCTCGTGCGCGGCCCGCAGGTCTTCTCCGGCTATTGGGACCGCCCCACCGAGACCGCCCAGGTGCTGCTGGCGGATGGCTGGCTGCGCACCGGTGACATCGTCACGGTGTCATCCGACGGCTTCGTCACCGTGGTCGACCGCATCAAGGAACTCATCATCACCGGCGGCTTCAACGTGTCGCCGTCGGAGGTGGAGGCCGCGTTGCTGTCTCACCCCGATATCGCCGATGCCGCCGTGGTCGGCCTCAAGGCCGAGACCGGCGGGGAAGACGTGATTGCCGCGGTCGTGCTTGTCCCCGGCGCCACCCTCGACGTTGCGGGCCTGCGCGAATACTGCCGCACCCGCATCTCCGCCTACAAGGTGCCTCGCCGCATCGTCGAGGTCGACGACCTGCCTCGCTCGCTGGTGGGCAAGGTGCTGCGCCGGCAGGTGCGCGACAGCCTGGCCGCCCAGACGCCCGCCGGCTGACCCGGCGCTCTGGCAGGTACACCGCTGGGTGCACCTGCCTCTGCGACTGCGAGCCCACCTGTACGAACTCACATGCGAATGCATGGAATACCTGCGCGCGCCGCGCGTTGGAGTCACAGGGACAACGGTGCCCCACATCCGATTCACCTCATTGGTATAGAAAGCCGGGCACCATGACCCTCATCACCGATTCCCACAGCCGCGTCGCCGACACCACGTCGCCGATCCTCCCCGCCCTCGCTGAGCGCTGGAGCCCCCGTGGCTTCGACCCCACCGCAGTGATCGACGAAGACACCCTCACCACGGTGCTCGAAGCCGCCCGCTGGGCGCCGTCCGGCAACAACAACCAGCCGGCCCGCTTCATCGTCGCCCGCCGCGGCTCCGCGAGCTTCACCAAGATCCACCAGCACCTGATGGGCTTCAACCAGGCGTGGGCCGACAAGGCATCCGTGCTGATCCTCAACATCGCCGAGGGTGACAACCCCTGGGCCCAGTACGACCTCGGCCAGGCCGTCGCCCACCTCACCATCCAGGCCCAGCACGAGGGACTGTTCACCCACCAGCTCGGCGGCATCGACCGCAAGGGCTTGGCTGACGCGTTCAACCTCAAGGCCAGCCAGGCCGCCGTCACCGTGACTGTGCTCGGTGTGCTCGGCGACGCCGAGGCGCTCTCCCCCGAGCTGCTCCAGCGCGAGACCGCCCCGCGCACCCGCAAGCCCCTCACCGAGGTTGTGCTGGTCAACGACTAAGACCTGCACCCGAGTTGCCAGTTGAGGCCCCCTCCGGCACGTCGAACGGGCGCCAACTGGCAACTCGGCCTCGGGCTCCGCTGTGACATGCCAGTTCCGGCCCCCTCAGGCACCTTGAGGGGGCGCAAACTGGCAACTCACCTGGCGGACCTGCTGCCAGCGGGGCCGCTCGGCGCTGCGCCATGCGCCACTCTCCGCAGTGCGCGCATCCCGCCCCACTTGCCGCACACATAACTAACGCCCCCTCGCATCTCGCGAGGGGGCGTTCGTCGTTCAGCGCTGCACCCTACGGGCGCAGCAGAACCTTGATGGCGCGGCGCTGGTCCATGGCGGCGTAGGCCTCGGCCACCTCGGTCAGCGGCAGCTGCAGGTCGAAGACTCGGCCGGGGTTGATCGCTCCGCTGAGCACCTCCGGCAGCAGTTCCTCAACATAGGCGCGCACGGATGCGACTCCGCCGTTCACGCCGACGTTGCGGCCGAAGAGTGCCTTGATCGGCAGCTCGGCGCCGCCGTTCGGCACGCCGACGTAGCCGACCATGCCACCCGGGCGGGCCGAGCGGATCGCCTGGTCCATCGATTCCTGGGTGCCGACGCACTCGAGCACGAAGTCGGCGCCCACGCCGTCGAACATCTCGTGGATGCGCTCGACACCGGCGTCGCCGCGCTCTTCGACGATGTCGGTGGCGCCGAACTCGCGGGCGACGGCCTGCCGGTCGGCGTGCCGCGACATGGCGACGATGCGGGAGGCGCCGAGGCGCTTGGCGGCGATGATCGCGCAGAGTCCGACGGCCCCGTCGCCGACCACCACGACGGTGCTGCCAGGGGTGACGCCGGCCGACACCGCGGCGTGGTGCCCGGTGCCCATCACATCGGCCAGGGTGAGAAGGCCGGGAACCTGGTCATCCGTGGGCTGCACGGGGGTGGCCACCAGCGACCCGTCGGCGTGCGGAACCCGCACACGCTCGCCCTGGGCGCCGTCGGCGAACCCGCCGAGCTGGTCGTTCGAGCCCCACCAGCCGCCGTTCAGGCAGGAGGTGCTGACGCCGTTGACGCAGTTGACGCAGGTGTTGTCGCAGTCGTAGAACGGGGCGATGACGAAGTCGCCCACCTTGATGGTGGTGACGTCGGGCCCGATCTCGTCGACGATGCCGACGAACTCGTGGCCGATCCGGTGCGGCTCCTTGGTGGGGGTCACACCGCGGTACGGCCACAGGTCTGAGCCGCACACGCAGGCCGCTACGACCCGCACAATGGCGTCGCCGCCGGTGGAGAGAACGGGGTTGGGAACTTCATCGAGTCGGATATCCCGCTCGCCGTAAATAACTGTTGCACGCATCCCAAAAGCCTAACCCCGCCGGTATGACCGACTGTTGCGTGGGGGCCCGGCGCCTCTCGTAGTGTGGGCTGATGACCTCGTCTCCGCACGCCCAGGCCCGGCCCTTGCGTTTCAACGCATTCGTGATGAACACGGCCTCGCACATCCAGCACGGCCAGTGGCGGCGACCGGATGCCCGGCAGCACGAGTTCAACGACGTGGACCTGTGGATCGAGGTGGCGCAGACCCTCGAGCGGGGTGCCTTCGACGCCCTGTTCTTGGCCGATGTGGTCGGGGTCTACGGACCCGTCGGTGGCAACTACACGGTGAACGCCCGGGAGGGCCTGCAACTGCCCAACAACGACCCGTCGGTGCTGCTCGGCGCGCTGGCCACCCACACCACGCACCTCGGCCTGGCATTCACCAGCTCGATCCTGCAGGCGCATCCGTTCGAATTCGCCCGCCGGGTGTCGACTCTCGACCACATCTCGCGCGGCCGGGTGGCGTGGAACATCGTGACCAGCTTCCAGGAGAGTGCGGCCCGCAACTTCGGTCTCGACCGGCTGGGCGACCACGACAGCCGCTACGACCAGGCCGCCGAATACCTCGACGTGGTCTACAAGCTCTGGGAAGGCTCCTGGGACGACGACGCGCTGCTACGGGATAAGGCCGGGGCGTTCTCCGACGTCGACGGTATCCACCGGATCAACCATGAGGGCGAGCACTACCGGGTGGAGGGACCCCACCTGTCGTCACCGTCGCCGCAGCGCACGCCGTTCCTGTTCCAGGCCGGATCATCCCCCAAGGGCCGCCAGTTCGCCGGCACCCACGCCGAGGCGCAGTTCGTGGGCGGCAGCACCCCAGAGCAGGTGCGGACGATCATCAGCGACACCCGCGATGTCGCGGTGGCGCAAGGGCGCGGTCCCGACGACATCCTCTTTTACGTGGCGTTGAGTTTCATCATCGGCAGCACCGAGGAAGAGGCAAAGCGCCTCGAGCGGGAGTACGACGAGTACGCCAGCGAGGAAGGCTTCCTGGCCCACGCCAACCTCGGCGTCGCGCAGGACGACGGCACGCCCTACCCGCCGGACACCCTGCTGCGCGACATCACCACCAACGGCAACAGGTCCACTCTGGCCAGCGTCACGCACAGCATCGAGGGTCGCGAGCCCACGGTGCGCGACCTCGGCGAGCTCTCGGCCAAACGGCACATCCGGGTGGTGGGCACGCCCGATCAGATCGCCGACCAGCTGCACGACTGGCGGGCGGCCGGTGTCGATGGCGTGAACGTCGTCAACTGGGTCCTTCCCGGCAGCTACACCGACTTCGTCGACCACGTCACCCCGGTGTTGCAGGACCGCGGCCTGCAGCAGCGCGAATACGCGCCGGGCAGCCTGCGCGAGAAGCTGACCGGATCGGCACTCACCAACGAACGGCACCCCTCGGCGAAGTACCGCGGGGCGTTCAGGTAGAACACGTCACCTAAAAAGGAGATAGTCACTTCATAAGGACGTTTTCGCGAATATCGTCCTTTTTTGCGCACTATTGCCTTTTTAGCGGGCGGATGCCTCAATACCAGTCGGTCTGGCTGAGGAAACGTACGACGACGACTGGGGAGCCGTTCATCCGGGCCGAAAGCACCTTCGCCTGGGCCACAGCATGGTTGATCTCGTCGTAGAGCTGCACCCTCAAATGGCTGAAGCTCGTGCCCTCGGTGATGGCGAAGAAACCTGCGGATCCCCGCTTCGGCTTTGCCTCATGTCGGTGCGGCCAGATCCGCACGAGCTTGCCCTCGGCGACGACCGCGCGCTTCTCAAAGAGGGTCAGGACCGTCCGGTCCGGCGGAATCGACTTTCTCGGCTGCTTGGGGTCGAATTGTCCGAGGATGGTCGGCGATACGCCCACGTTTGTTTCCAGCAGGCGAGCCGTTTCCCGGTGCCCGGTGTCGAATGCCGACGGCTCACCCTCCAACCAGTCGCTGCCGAAGATGCAGTTGCGCAGTTGCGCAGCGATGGGTGGCATCGAGTCCGCGTGCCAGTCGCTGTCGTCCGTGAGGTAGTAGCTCTGTGGCTCGGCAGTCATGAACACAGTCAACAGCATGCCGGGTGACTCGACGCGACGGCAGGATTCGAACCTGCGGCGAAGCCCAGTATCGGCGGGGTTGTTAGCTGACTTGCCCGGAATTACGCGGGATTTGGGTCCGTTTCGATTTGCTCAATCTGAGTGGATTGTGGGGAGTTGTGGGGTTTGCGTGTGGGGTGGCGCAGGTTGGAGCCGTGGCTGTAACGCCATTCCATGGTCTGAGCAGTCCGCACGACTCACCCTTGCTGACCGCTTATTCGCCGCCAGGACGCGTCCGTGAGACCGTAGGGGTTTCCCGGGAGCGCGGCAGTCTGATAGGTCTCCACATATGCCTCGATGGCAGCACGAGGGAACGTGAGAGTTCGACCCGACCGCAGGTATCCGATCTTCTGTTGGTACACCAAGCGACGCAATTTGGACGGCTCTATCTTCAGATATGCCGCGGCCTGCTCGGCGGTGTTTATGTCGTCCAGATCGATCATGGTCGTGCCTCCCCGGGCGTCTGCTTGTCGAGGGGGAAGTTGTTGAACCACTCGAGCAGGTCGGCGTGCCCAACAAGGGGCTTGTTGCCGTAGTAGCGGGCGGTCAGTGTTCCCTTTTTAAGGGCTGCCGCGATGACGAATTCGGAGAGGCCGGTTGCACGGCATGCGCCTTCGATGCTGTACGAGATGGGGGCCGGGGCTACGGGGCGTAAGTCAATCATCCGGGCAGCCTACGTCCGACACACTCGGTCGAACGACAAATGTTCCTATTCACGAATTCAGTCCTCACATAGGCAGATCCGAAGCGAATCGTTACCAGGATCGTGTCAGGATGCGCCCATGGACGACTTGGAATCACCAAATTGCCCCGCCTGCCTGCTCCAACTGGACGCGACAGAACAGGGCGCTTTGGTGGTGTGGAGTTGTTCGGGGCGCGGGCTGGTGAGGCCTTAATCCCTCGGAGTAGCCGTGCCAGCCGAAGTCGCGCTCGGGACTCAAGCACTTCCGCCGCAGCATGCAAACGGGTACATTGACCCGTAATCAGGGGGGCTGAGGCTATGGCCGAATCATTCTTCGAAGAACTCACGACCGTGACGGGAATCCGGGCGTGGAGCCAAGCTCGCGAACCGAAACTCCTAACGCGCGAGCAAGAGAATGACCCGCGGGCCTACCTCCTGCTGTCTGTGCGCTGCCAGGTGGACGGTTGCCACGAACTAGGGGAAGCGGTGTACTACATCGATCCTCGGCTGCCACAGGCTGGCATGATCGGACTCTTTGGAGCGCTGCGATGGGACGCGACGGAGTTGCACGTCACTGCGATCTGCCCGAAGTGTGTGTTGTACATCACCACACCGCTCCAGAGCATCAGCCGCAACCGACTCGAGAATGTCTTTGCCGAGATGATCGCCGACGGCTCGGAAGAATCCACCGTGACAGGATGATTTGTCGGTGGGATCACGCGAGGTCGTGGCACAATGCACACCGTGGAAGACCTTGACACCCCAAACTGCCCCGACTGCCTAAGCCGGATGGAGCCCGTCGAGCGTTGGACTGCGGTCGTCTGGCGATGCCCTGAGTGCGGAATGGTGCGGCTTTAGGCTGGCGACCCGGAATGGGGGGTTCTCGTCATTCCCCGGGTCGATAGCCTTGCCTGCAAAGGGGGCGTTTGTATGGAACTGATACTTGCCGTTTGCTTTTTCTTGGTGGCGCTGTATTTCGTTTACAAGGGAGTAGTAGGCGCCAGTAAACCGAAAACCGCAGCTCCCCCGCCCATCGCGGTCAGATCGCAGACGTCGGCCGCGCGCTCGGGTACGCAATACGTCGCAAAGAACTTGGCCCACCTACCGGCCCCCAGCTTGTCGCTCCCCGACTCGAGCATCTATCTTTCAAGTGATCGCTGGGACGAATTGCTTGTGAGTGATGCCGCCGGCATGCCCACGTTGTACCTACAGTCACACAAGGGTCGGCTCTGGCTCACGGAGCCGACGACCGGACTCTTGGTCAGCGTCGGGAACAAGCACCTCCGACGAATGGGGATCTGGTCCGTCAGCGTTCGAGGCCTCGACTACCACAAAGCGGCGGTGCGAGCCGGGGACTTTCGACCAGGTTCGAAGGTTCGGCTGGTGCGGGAGCCTAACAATGCCTTTGATAAGAACGCGGTAGCTGTGTGCGCCGCGTCGAGCAACGACATCATTGGATACTTCAACAAGGGCATGGCACCCGGGCTAGCGAAGGTTCTGGACACCGAGGCACCAGTCGAAGCCATCTCAGTTACCGGCGACGGCGTGGGCAAGACTGGTCCGGTCCAGGTTGTTGCCGCATCGCCGGCGATCCTGCGCCACCTTCTCCGAAAAACGCACTAGCTGGCTAGCGGCGTGGGATGACGCCAACTGCGAGTGCGGCACCATCAAGGTTGTACGCAATGGGTGCGGAAGCGGTCGGTCGTTGGGCGGTCATTCCCGAAGACTGCGACGGCGAAATGCGGCTATGCTCCGAAATCCCTTGCATACGGAAACAGGCCGCAAACGATAGATTCCGATCACAATTGATACCCAAGCCATGACACACTCACGCGCGTGGAAGACCTAGAAACCCCAAAATGCCCCGCCCGTCGGCTCCAATAGAAGCGACAGAACGGGGCAAGATGGTGGTGTGGCAGTGTCCCGGGTGCGGGCTTGTAAGGCTTTAGGAAGGTGTCAGGCGATGAGCCCGGCGGCTTTTGCAGCCTTATAGGCATCTGCGACAGCCTTGACCGTTGCCGGATCCAAGGAGATGTTCACAGCTTCTCCTTTGTTGCTTGATATGCCCTCTCCATCAACGTGGGAACCAAACAAGCGCTCACCCATTAGGTAGCGAAGCCGCTCGCTCTGCTCGACGCTCATACCCTTGCTGAACGAGGGCATCGCGATGACATCCAGAGCTCGATAGCGAGCCTCCACGGATTGTCTCTGACGTTTGCCAGCTTCTCGGAACGCGTACGCCGACAACGCGACCAGCGTCAAGGAAACGCCTACTCGAAGCGCCGCACCTTCAACGTCATGATTCCCGAAGGCGAACTCGGCCGCCAGATAGATGAACGCCAACAGGGCTGAGCCTATGGCGATCTTGTTCCAATTCCCGTACGCCTTCTTCTCATGTTCTGCGAAGTCCAAGTAGTTTCCGCCAACTGCCCGATCGGCGATCTTCTTTATGAGATCGTTTCCGCTTTCGTGATTCTCCTTGAGACTCGCCAAGAAGACTGCGGCTTCGTCCTTAAGCGTCGATCTCTGTTGATCAGCCTCGGACCGAACGTCACCCAGCACCTCTTTCAGGTATTTGGTGGCGTTATCGGCCTGCAACTGATCGAGTGCTTGAATCTCGGTGAGCGACGCTTCCGCCTCGAGGGCTCGGGCAGCGGACGCCTCGGCGAGAGCGTTCGCCTGCTCTTCTAGCTTCAACAATCGAGCTTGAGCGGCAGCAATCTGTTCTGCAATCCCTTCAAGAGATTGGTCGGCAACCTGTCTATATGCATCGATTGAAGCGGAAACACCGTCGCCCTCAGTCCCTCGGCGACCGCTTGGCCACTTGAAGTCCGTGAGATAGGACAGGATTTGGTCACAGCCTGCATCTATCGCGTTGACAGTCGCCGGGAGCATCGCTGCAGATTGGTCCCAGCCGGCCAACTGGGTGAGTACACCGTCAGTTTGCGCCGCCAGAGCTTCTGCTTGCGAGATTCGTTGGCTGGGAAACAGGTATGGCTCTATCGGCCTGAAACTCTTGACGTACCGAGCGACGGCTACGGCGCGGGCGACTGTGTAGCGGTCTGTTGTCGTGCGACCGATAGCAGCAAGAGCCGCTGAGACCACATTGGAGCTGCTGGCCCACAGGCGGTGCCCCTTAAAGGCATCGAATTCTTCCTTGGTGGTCATGCGGGGGCGGCGGCGTTGGCAATGAACATGCGGTCACAGTATCGCAGCGGACACCGGTGCGATCACCAGCCGGTAGGGGGTTGGGGTTATGGGGAACCGCCCTGGGCGACCTCCGGGGCAGCGACCCTTCTATTCGTGACAAAAAATCGAGGAAACATGGCCAGACTGGGGCAGTTTTTCCCTCAAAAACGAGTGGGGAGAGAAGGGTCACCGCCCCGGAGACCGCCCGGGGAGAGGGTCGTTGACCCCTGGGGCCAGGGCCCTAGGGGGTCGGTGAGAGCTAACCGCGGGCAGCCCATCCACCTGGCGATGACGCCGCTGTGTGTTTGTTATGGCATCGAGCGCACAGCCCCCGACCACGCGCCGGATCGTCAGGGTCAGCATGGGAGGCCAGCAGTTCGCGTCGAGTCAGCGGGTAGTGGTCAGCGACAGTCGATCGAGCAACCGTGCAGAGAACGCAGGTCACGTCACGCGCAAGAACTTGACGTCGGAAGGCGAGGTGGCCCTCGCTCGAGTACACCTTGTTTTCGGTGCGCTTGGCCCTTGCTGCTGATCGATGCGCTTGGCACCGTGACTCGCTGCCGTCGTAGAGGGTGGGGCACCCTGGGACGCCGCACACACGCGCGCTCACTAGCTCGACACCTTTACGCCCGCTGCGGTCATCTTCTCTTCCATCCTCGCTCCACCGTGGGGCGGGATGCCAGCGTCTCGCATGAGTGGGTAGTCGAGCAGGGACATCCCATTCGTTCCCTCTCTCACCATGCCCTGTCGTCTTGCCCACGCTGCGGATGCGGCGAAGTGTCGCGATAGGGGACCTGCGAGAGCGCTCATCTCGGCTGTGCTGGACTCGAGGCCGTTAGTGCTCATCCAGTCGGCAGCACTGGCGGGACGTTCCCAGACGCTGTGGCACAGATCCTTGAGTTCGGCGGGAGTATCGCCCTCGAGGATGGCTTGGCTGTCGGCGCGCCTACGCACGAGCCTTCAACTCCTTGACGGGCGCCCACTTGGCGGTCGCTGCATGGCTTGCACGGGCCTGTGTGGGCGAGAGAATGCCGACCACGGACGCGGACGAGTCCAGGTTGAGTAATGGCAGCAGTCGGGCATACGCGGCTTGCTGTTGGCGTAGCTCAGCGACGGCGGTGTTGAGCACGAGCTGCCCTTGAGATCCGGTGATCATCACGCCGTCAGTCTCGATGGACTTTGCCAGGGCGTCGATAGTGTCGAGGGTGCGGCAGACCTCGAGGATTAGCGCCGTCTCGTGCTCGTGCGGCTCGAACTCAGCGTGGATGGATATCCAGAGTTGGCGACCCCGATTCTTGAGCGAACGCGGCGGTGGTGTGGGCGAGGTTGTCACGTCAGTGTCCTTTGTCAGGGAAAAAACCGGGGCCAAGCAGCCCGGCCGATTAGTTAGCCCTCCCCGGCGACCAGGGGTGACGGGGGGGGCTTCACCCCCCGGGCCAGGTGCCTAGGCGGAAGCGCTGTGCATGTGTGCGGGTGTGCGTGCGCCCGCTGGTCCTGTGGTCATCGTCTCCTGCAGGGATGCGGGGAGAGGTGCGGGCGACCCCTTGTGAGTCTGTAGTGGGGCCGCCCGCACCAATCGAAACGACTTGTCGGCAGGCTTACGCCGGCTGTTAGTCCCGGTTCTTGGAGAGCAGGAATGCCTTCATGCCGATGCCGTACGGCTTGACGCCCTCTGCTGCCTCGTGGTTATGGTCGGCACCGGTGAGGGTGAAGTACTTGAGTCGAGCGTCTTCCATCGAGGCAACGACGTCGGGCCTGGCCTGGCTCGAGGCGTGATTGGCGAGCCCATAGGCTTCCTCGAATGCACTCGGGCTCGGGATCCAGGGTGTCGTGGTGGTCGCGATCAAGGCGAGCCTGTATGCGGGCTCGAGTCCCTTGTCGAATGCTGGTGACCGGCGAGCACTACCCAACCACTCTCGATACGCGATCGTCCGCGGCTCGTTGGCGCTGCTCACCAGGCCGGCCTCAATGCGCCGATCTACCCAGTGCGGGTGGATGTCCAGCGCGTTGGCAAACAGTGCAGTTGCCTCGAAGCGAGCATCTGTGAAGGTGATCAGCGAACTCTTCTGAGCACGCTGCAGGTCGCGCTGTACCGATCGGATCTCGTTGTACTCCTCGGCCAAGCTGCCAAGTTCTCGCCACGCGTTGATCGTCGCGGGCCCGGCTTCGATCACTCCGGCAGACGTCGTTGCGTTCCCCAGCGACGAGGCATGTGACTTGGCAGTGTCAATTACTCGCGCCAGTTCCACCCTCAAGTAATTCAACGCAGCGCCGATGGCCCGTTCACTGAAGAGCTCGTCTGTTGAGACTTGGTGTCGCACCACTGAATCGATTGCGGCCGCTCGCACGTTCAGTGCAGCGTCGACTTTCTCGGCTTCAAGGATGGGGACGCCGATGTCGTTCGGGATCTCATCCCCGGCGAGCAGCAGGCGTTCGATCTCGGCTTCGACCGCCGCGACGGCACCCGGACGTTGCAGCGAGGGTCGCACTACTGGGATGCCGTCATGCACTGCCGTCAGGCCAAGAGTTTCCAGGATCTTGGCTCGCTGGCTGAAGCCGGGGATGAGCCCGAGTGCGGTGTCTTTGATGAGTGAACGTGCGGTTTCGATTCGATTTGTGTTCCGGGCTGTTGCGGTCATTGCTTGTTCCTCTTTCGGGAGCGGTGGGGTGGGGGTGGACTCGTTGCGGCTCATGCGTGGTTCTCCATGCGGGTCGGGTGGGTTGGGGTGTGGTGCCCGGTATCGGTGAGTGCAGCGAGAGCGATCACAACTTTCAACTTGAGGCCGGACGCCTCGACGTTGACGTTCCAGCCTTCGAGGGTGAGGGCTGCAAGCTCTCGGAGCGCTTGCTTGTTCATGAACTTGCACAGCGCCTTATAGCTGGTCCTGCCATTCGTGGTCAGCGTTCGGCTGTCTGATGCCCACGTGAGGCGGTTCGAGCCCTCCGGGATGATGCCGATGTCTTGCAGGGTCCGCAGCGGACCAGTGTCGGCGGGCCAACCGGGTTGGGTTGATGGTGATTCAGTCAAGGTGTCTCCTTCGTGAAAGGTTGGGCGTCGGGCAATTGCTCGTGAATCTCTATGTACTTAGCCGCACGCAGTTCGAGTACTACGGCCCTAGCAATCACGGCGAGCAGGTCTTTGTACTTGCGCTCTGCTGCGACCCGGCGTTGAGTCTCGGCGTTGCGCTGTGCCTTCATGGCGTCCAGGGCGCGTTTGCCCCTGTCTCCCAGGTCGCTCACCCGGGCACCTCGACGCGGGAAGCGTCTCGTATTGCGCGGCGAATCTCTCGGTTCCGGTGGTCATCGGCCTCAAGGAACTCTTCGAGGTCGCGTTTCAGACGTTCGTGTTCAGCAGCAATTACTTCGGTTGATGCCTCAGCGAGCCACGGCGGCGACCAGAGCAATGCCTTGCCGTTTGGCCGCATGATCCACTCGTAGTGAGACTTCGATGGGTCATCCTCGTAGGTGAGGTGAACGCGAGCGAGGAAGTCCGTCGGCTCGAAGTCACACGTGAACACCTGACCATCCGTCTGCCATGCATAGCCGAGAGCGCCTGTCATGGAGTCAGTCCACGACATGCCCTCGCGCCCACTCGGCACTGCTCCGCGGTACAGGACTGGAATGCTCTCTGGTGCCCCGAACGTCGCGCCTGTGGTCGTGCTGCCCATGTCGTCGGCAAGGACGTGCAGATGCGCGGTGAACGGGCCGTGCGACCGGAACAGACTCGCAGCCTCCGAGACTCCGAGACGATCTAGGAGGCTGCCCCCGTCGATCCACGACACCCACGCACCAGCCAGGCACATGGCCGACAGCTCCTCCGCTGACCTCACGGCTTGACCCCCGTTGCTTCCCACTCGAGGCCTTCGCCGGGTCGCGCGGGGCCGGCGTGCACGAGACCGGCACGGTAGAGGTTGCCGGCGCTGTCGGAGAGCATCAGATACAGATTCACCCCAGGTGGGGCAATCGGCAGGCTCGTGACGTTCACGGGGCCGCTGATTGTGGTCATGAGTTCTCCTTCGATGATGTGATGGTGAGGTCAAAATTCGGGGTCGAAAATTCCTCGTTGTTGGGGTCGACCCGTTCAATCGGCGACGTGTCACAGGACGGGCAGGTGTCGAAGCCGCCCGCCTCTGCGGCAGGGTGCAGTGGATAGCAGCAGACGCGGCACTCAACCCATTCGTCAGGGTCGGCCCCTAGAGATGCCCGCCACTCGGACACACAGGTGTCGCAAATGCCAAGCCCGCTCGTGCGCTCCCGATGCTTGACGCACGTTGGAGCCGGCGAATCGAGGTCGAGATTCAGAAGCCACCTATAAGGCCTGCCCGGCTCCACGGCCGGCCACTCCAAGACCACGCCCATCAGGCAGCGACCTTCCGACGCTTGCGCTTGCCGTCCTCGACATAGGACTCCCAGCGTGCAGGCACAGGATCAGAGCCCGTGACCTCACCCGTCTGCTGGTTCACAACGGGTTCAGGCGGGACCGGTTGGTGCTCAGCGTTGTTGTGCTCTACAGGCTCTAAGTACTCAGCCTGTCCTTGCCTGTCCTGTCCTGTCCTATCCTGTGTTGTCCCCCGGGACACATCCCCGGGATCGTCCCCGGGAGTTGGGGCGAAGGTGGGACGGCTCCCCTTGGTGTCGGCCCGCTGGCGACGCTTCTTCTCTCGGTCCGCTCGCCTGGCGTTCTCCAGCACCTCAAGATCGTGCCTGCTGGTCTGCGTGTTTTCGTAGTCCGCGATCGTCCACCCGTCAGCGTTCACGTTCCACAGCCCGGCCGCTACAAGAGTCGCAATTGTGGTGCCAGCGAACGTGGGAATGAGGACGAGATCGTCAGAATGGATTGCGCCGTCCGTCCGGTTGGATACGCTCCACAGCGTGGCCATGACGTAGCCCCGAAAGTCCGTGGCACTAAGTCGGATGATGCGGCGATCCATAAGGTACTTCTCTGGCAGTCGCGCGTCGGTCATCGTCGCCCCTAGCTGGTGGCGCTCGAGCCGGCGCAGCGGTCCCAGGCGTTCTCCGGTGCGCTGAGCAGCCAGTCAGGCAAGCTGTCGAGCCACGACTGCAGCCCGGTTGCCGTGATGAACGGCATTCTGCCCGGGAGTTCTATCGCCCTCAGCGAGCCCTTCCTGATGGCTCCTTCGATGGTGCTCTCAACGACGCCGAGCATGGCTGCTGCGTCGCGGATCGTGTAGCCCAGAGTGGAGCAGACGATGGTGTCGCTGCTTGCTGTGCTGGTAGTGTCGTTCATGAATCGTTTCCCTTGTTAGTTGCTTGTGGGGCGGTTGTCTTCCCCGGTTACCGTTGGCGCGGTGCCGGGGTTTTTGTTTTTCAGGCGCAGATGTGTGCGCCCGGATCGGCTGGCAACATGTGCATCGCACTGTGCCAGGAGCGGCCTGAGGCTGTCTGAATCGATCCAGAACCGCAGCCCGCTCTCGTGGGTGATTTGGTAGACCCCGGGGAGCATGTTCCTTATGGCGCTGTCGGCCGTCGGGTCCCGGTGAGTCAGGGTGTTGTAGTCCGGCGAGTGATCAGCCCGACTTGATTTCCGCACTTCGCTCAGGCGGCGGTGCTCGTGCGCACGGATTCCTCGAGGAACGCGATTACATCGGTTTCGGCGTAGTAGATCCGCTTTCCGACCTTTCTCCATCGTGGGCCACCACGTCCGGCGTACCTGAGCTGAGCCCACGAGCCGCGGCTAGTTCCCGGAAATCGTTCGCACATGTCCTCGATCGACAACAGTTTGTCCAAGGGGTTCTCCTTCGTTTTGACAGAAGAGGCTCGGTTTCGCCTCCAAATTCACAGTACAGCAATTATGTCTGTATGGAAACCAAAACGGCTGTATGCTGTCAAAATGACTGAGATTCCGAACACCGTGGGCAAGAGAATCGCTTATTACCGCAAAGAATTGAATCTCGGTTCAACGGCAGATCTGGCAGCGGCGATCGGCCACCCGCCCATCACCGCCGCCGTACTCCAGAACATTGAGAGCGGACGGAAGGCCGATATATCGATATCTCAACTCCTGAACATTGCGGCCGCCTTGGGCATCTCGCCTCTCATGCTCTTGACTCGCGCTGATCGCCCCTTTGAGTCGCTTGACATTCCCAACCTGAGTGATGAGCTGAAGGATGTTCCTGCTTGGCAGTTCGACGCATGGGTATCAGCAACAGGCCATCAGCAAATGGGCCTCATCGGCCCTCTCCCCGCGCTCGTGCATCAGATGACGTTCGCCGAGATGCGAAGGTTCACAAAACTCCTCGACCGCTGGCGCGAAGACGAAGAGGACCTGGACGAGATGACTCCGGATGAAGTGAAGACGCATGCCGAACTCGAGACACGTATCGCTACCCTCTACGAATCGCTCTCAAAGGTTCTCGACCTCACTTGGGCAGTTGGCCCGTGGCAGAAGAAGCGGGGGTCCGATGTGTAACCGCACCCCATATCGGCTGTCACGCTGCGCGGGCGCCGACGCCCCAGCGAGCCGAACTCTCTACCCAGGCGATCACCTCGGACTCGACATAGAGCACGGTCTTCGGCGTGGGCTTCCGGTAATTCGGGCCGGTGCCGTTGAAGCGGAGCTGGGCGAGCTTGCCCCGGGTAAGTCCGGGGAGCATGGCGGCAACTTGGTCGGGGGTGAGGTACACGGGCATTGTGTTCTTTCAGTCGAGTTTCCGGCCACGACGCTCACGTTGCGGCCAGAGAGACCGGTAGGCGGTCCCAGTATGAAGCCATGCGGCGACTCGGGCCGCGCTCACAGAATCCCCCTGCTGCGGTCCCGGGACAGCGACCACGCACCCGTCGCCGCATGGCTAAGGAGTAGAGGCACCAACGCCTCTACGAATGGAGAACAGCATGGGTAGCGTCAACGCGTACGAGACGGCCGACGGCAAGCGATACCGAGTCAGATACCGCGACCCCGACCGCAAGTCCCGCGAGAAGGGTGGGTTCGAACGCAAGAAGGATGCGGAGACTTACCTCGCCGGCATTGTGGTCGCCACCGATCGTGGCGAATACCGCGACCCGGCCAGCGCGAAAGCGACCATTGGGGACCTGGGCGATATCTGGGTGGGCAACCAGTCCCACCTCAAGCCCTCGTCCCGCAAGAACCTCGAGTCCGCATGGCGGGTCCACATCAAGCCCGCGTGGGGCAGCCGGCGCCTGGGAGAGATCCGGCACTCGGAGGTGCAAGCCTGGGCGACGAAGTTCGCCGCGAACGACGGCAAGCCACGCTCGGCCAGCGTCGTCATCCTCGCCTATGGCGTGCTCGCCGGCATCCTGGACATCGCAGTACTCGATCGACGCATTGCATCGAACCCGGCCCGCGGAGTCAAGATGCCGCGGAAGGTCCGGAAGAAGCGCAACTACCTCACCAGCACCCAGGTGGAGATCCTCGCGAAGCACGCGTTCAACATCTCCCCCGAGTACGCAACGCTCGTCTACCTGCTGTCCTATACGGGCCTGAGGTGGGGCGAGGCTATCGGGCTCCGTGTCTCTTCACTCGACATGCTCCGACGGCGCATGCAGGTCGAAGAGAACGCCGTCCTGGTCAACAGCAGAATCGAGGTCGGGACTCCGAAGACCCACGAGAACCGAAGTGTGACGTTCCCCAAGTTCCTGTCCGAAGGTCTCGCTCGCGCCTGTGAGGGCAAGTCGCGTAATCAGCTCGTGTTGGGCAAAGGCGATGTGCACTTTCCGCGACCGCAGGGTCGAGGCGGATGGTTCGACAGGGCCGTGAAGGCGGCACAGGCGGAAGACACCGACTTCCCTCGGGTGACCCCGCACGACCTTCGCCACACGGCCGCGAGTCTCGCCATCAGTTCAGGCGCCAACGTCAAGGCGGTGCAGCGGATGCTCGGGCACGCGTCCGCCGCAATGACTCTCGACACCTACGCCGACCTGTTCGATGACGACCTCGACGCCGTTTCGGCCCGCCTCGATGCGGTACGCGCTGAAACAATTGTGGGGCTTTCGTGGGGTACCGCGCTCTGAAAGAGGCCACAGCCCCCGGAAACACGCGGTTTTCGGGGGTTCTCGCTGGACGCGACGGCAGGATTCGAACCTGCGATTACCGGAATATGAAACCGGTCCCTTAGTCCACTTGGGTACGCCGCGATCTGCCCCACGCTAGGCGGGTCTCTGCGTTGCCGCAGCCTACGTGTCGCTGTTTGACGCTTTGTAACAGCGTGAGTCGGACCGGCCCGGGCGGGGCGCTAGCGTGAAACCATGTCAACGCACCGCCTCGAGCTCGGCTTTCTGTCGTTCGTCCCCAACCCGTACGGACCGGACCAGGCGGGCCGGGCCCTCGAAGACGGCCTGCGCCTGTTCGAGCACGCCGAGCAGCTCGGTTTCGATATCGGCTGGATCCGGGTGCGGCACTTCGAGGAGTTCCCCTCCAGCCCGCTCACCTTCCTCTCGGCCGCCAGCCAGCGCACCAAGCGCATCCGGCTCGGCACCGGCGTGATCCCGCTGCGCTACGAAGACCCGATCCGGCTGGCCGAGGATGCCGCCACCGTCGACCTGCTCAGCGGCGGCCGGCTGGAGCTGGGCGTGAGCAGCGGCATCGGCCAGTTCGCCAAGATCCTCGACCCGGTGTTCGGCGAGTCCGACCGCGGCTTCTCCGCTGAGTCGCAGCACCGCCTCGGCCGGTTGCGCGAGGCGTTGGCGGGCACCCCGGTCGCGCACAGCGGCGCCGGTTTCATGAGCATCCCTGCGGATGTCGACCTCACCGTCACCCCCGCATCCGCCGGTCTCGGCGAGCGGCTCTGGTACGGCCCCGGCACACTGGCCAGCGCCATCCGCACCGGCGAGCAGGGCCTGGACATCCACGTCTCCACCCTCAACGCCGAGGAGACCGGGGTGCCGTTCGCGGCCGGGCAGGCTGCACAGTTGCGGGCCTATAAGGAGGCCTTCGCCGCCGCGACGGCCGGCACCGGGCGCACCCCGCGGCTGGCTGCCGGGCGCATCATCCTGCCGTTCACCGACCCACGGGATGCGGATGCCTACGCCGGCTTCACCGAGGGGTACGCGTCGCGGATGCACGACGACGGCCGCCCGCACGACTCGTCGGTGAACATCCGCTTCGACCGGGTGCGCAGCGGTGAACCGGCCCGCATCATCGACGGCCTGCTCGCCGACGAGGCCCTGGCCGAGGTCACCGAGCTCACCCTCACGCTGCCCGCGCCCGGCGGCATCGACGCGCACCTGCGCACCCTCGACGCCGTGGCCGAGCACATCGCGCCGGCGCTGGGCTGGACTCCCGCGAGCTGACGGCCAGGCATTCCGCTGGTCGAGCCCGTCGAGACCCCGCGACCCCGCCTCAAGAACGTACCCATTCCGCTGGTCGAGCTTGTCGAGACCCCGCGAGAATGTCTGTGGGAACCACGCCGAGCCTGCGTCACCGAGACCGACTCACCAGGTCTCGACAAGCTCGACCAGCGACGGGGGCGCGAACCGCAGACCGACTCACCGAGCCGAACTCGACAACGTAACCATCCCGCTGGTCGAGCTTGTCGAGACCCCGCGACCCTGTCTATGGGAACCACGCCGAGCCTGCGTCACCGAGACCGACTCACCAGGTCTCGACAAGCTCGACCAGCGACAGGGGCGAACGCAGACCGAATCACCCGAGCCGAACTCGACAACGCAACCATCCCGCCGGTCGAGCGTGTCGAGACCCCGCGACCCTGTCTATGGGAACCACGCCGAGCGTGCGTCACCGAAACCGACTCACCAGGTCTCGACAAGCTCGACCAGCGACGGGGCGCGAACCGCAGGCCGGCTCACCAAGTCTCGACAAGCTCGATCAGCGACGGGGGCACGAACCGCAGGCCGACTTACGGGTCAGGCGTCGATGCTGGCGGGGGCCGGGGCGTGCAGGGCGGCGAGGTGGCGGAGGAGGGCGCGGGCGACCTTGTCGTTTTCGCGGAAGGAGATCGCGTTGGTGCGGGGTCGGGAGAATGCCCCGACGAACGGGGAGTTCGTGTACGGCCCGATCGCGAAGCGGCGCTCGTGCAGGCCGCCGTTCGCGTCGACCACCCGGGTGTCGTGCTGCCGCACCAGCAGCCGGCCGGTGCTGCCGACGTAGTCGCCGTCGGCCACCAGCTCCTCGACCCCACCGCCGGAGGCGATCAGGGCGCGCAGCAGCTCGTTGTCGCTGCGCGACACACTCGTGTCGGGCAGCCGGGCATCCACCAGCGCAGCGGCGGTGACCACCCGGTCGACATTGGCACTGCCGGCCCGGAATAGCCCGGTCTGCTCGTCGGCGTCGACCCACAGATCACCGCCGAGGAACTCGACCACTCCCGCCTCTGACAGAGCCACAAGCTCCTCGAGCCGGTGCCCGGGCGGTCCACTGGCGATGAAACTGAAGTAGCCCAACCACCAGCCGTGAATGTCGCGCACCCGGGACTCGGCGGTCCACTTGGGCGAATCGATGATGTCCGAGAGCGTGAACAGGCTGGTGAGGAGGGCCACGAACAAGCCCAGCGTGGCCGAGTGCTCCGGCCGGGTGCGCAGGTCGAGGTCGCCGCGGATGTACTCTCGCAACGCCGCCTGCAGCTCCTCGGCAGAGCCGAACCGTAGGCCGTGCAGCGGCCGGTCGAACTCGGGCAGGAAGATCCGGTCGATCGGGTCGGGCACGCCCTCGGCCACCAGCGCGCGAAAGGCCTCGATGCCGTCTTCGATGGCAGCCGCGTCGCCTGCAAAATCGACGAGCGGATGGCTGGACCGGCGCGCATCCGCGGCCACCGGGGTGCCCGCGGCGATGGGCAGGGCGCGCGGGTCGATCGCGGCGAACCGGTCGGCGAACTCGGCCCAGGGCAGGCTCACCCGCTCCGGATGCCCGGTGAACAGCTCCCGGTAGTACCCCCACAGGCTCTCCTGGGCGATCAGCGGCCACACCTGCGCGGTGAAGTCGAGGCTCTCGCTGGTGCTCTCCAACTGCGCGGCCACCGCCGGGGTGAAGAACCGCGGCACCGGCCGGTCACCCACCAGGGTGGAGCTGATCTTGGACCGATACGGCACCCCACGGCGGGAGCCGAGGAACAGCCGCGGTTCGTTGCCGCTCGGCAGGTAGACCAGCTCGCCGTCGTCGTTCCGGTCGAACCGGCCTCCGCGACCCTCGGTGAGCAGCACGGTGAGGTCGACCGCGGCGAGGCCGAAGCCACGCACGATCAGGTTCTCGCCGGGTCGAATGCCAGAGAGGTCGGCATCCGCGGTGAACGCCGGCGGCAGGTAGACGCGGCCGTGCCATTCGGCGAACGATGCCAGCTCGGCGTGCTCGGGTTCGGGCTGCGAACCGTTGTGGCCGAGGGAGAACAGCACGAGGTGCGCCTCGATGGTGGCGCCGTCGTCGAGAACGACCAACTGGTCGCCGCCGGGCAGGTCGTCGACCCGGGCGGCCCGGGCGAGGTGCACCTGAACGGTCACGGCGGTGGCGAGGTCGTCGACGGCGCGGCGGAAGAACCAGTCGAGGTAGAGGCTCTGCAGCCGGCGGGTGGGAAAGCTCGACCCGGTCAGCTGCGCGATCTCGGCGGCGAGCGCCGCATCCACCGGGGGTAGTTCGATGGCCCCGGCGCGCACCTGGTCGATCCACTCGATCAACGAGGGGCCGGGGCGTACCGGGCCGTCGATCACCGAGGTCTCGTCGGTGAACATGGTCACGTCGGCGGCCATCGAGTTGAGCTTGAGCAGCGGCGACTGGTCGAACCGCCAGATGCGGCCGGGGCCGGCGGGGAACGGGTCGATGAAATGCACGGTCAGCGACCGGTCGGCGTTCCATTCGGTGCCGAGGTTGGCCGCCAGTCGCTCGAGCACACCGGCGCCGCGGGGCCCGGCCCCGATGACCGCGACGGAGAGTGCTGTGCGGTCGGCGTTCGGGGTGTTCTGCGTGCTCGTCATGACACAACATTCCCCGTTTTGCCCACAAATAGCGGCGAATATGACCCGCCGTGACGCCGTGACGAAATGTGAAGACGATTCATTGCCGCGGCCTCACACCGGCACCTACGTTCGGCTGAAGCGCCAGACCCGGCGCTCGGAGAGAGAAAGGACGCGAGACCATGCCCATCGAATTCCTCGGCATCGCCGCACTGAACAACGGCAGCGAGACCCACCCGCGCACCGGTTCCAGTTTCGACCTGGACTACACGCTGCGCCTGGCCCGGGCGCACGAAGACAACGGCTGGGACCGCGTGCTCTTCGCCTACCATTCCGGCTCGCCCGACCCGGCGTCGGTCGCCGCGCTCGTGGCCGCCAAGCTCGACAGCCTGAAGATCCTGCTGGCGCACCGGCCCAATGTGTCGTACCCCACTTATGCCGCCAAGGTGGTCGCCACCCTCGACCAGATCAGCGCGGGCCGGTTGAACCTGCACGTCATCACGGGCGGCTCCACCGCCGACCAGGCCGCCGAGGGCGACCACCTCAGCAAGGACGACCGCTACGCCCGCACCGGCGAGTACATCCGCATCCTCAAGCAGGCCTGGACCAGCACCGAGCCGTTCAGCTTCGCCGGCAGGCACTACCAGTTCGAGGATTTCGTCAGCGACATCTTCCCCGCGCAGAGCCCGCGCCCGCAGATCTCCTTCGGCGGCTCCTCCCCCGCCGCCTATTCGATCGGCGCGGCCGAGTCCGACATTTTCGCGCTCTGGGGCGAACCGCTGGCCGACACCGCCGAGCAGATCCAGACCATCACGGATGCCGCTCTCGCGTCCGGCCGCACCGCGCGTCCGCGCATCCAGGTGGCGTTCCGCCCCATCATCGCCGCCACCGAGGCCCTCGCCTGGCAGAAGGCGGAGGACATCCTCGGCAAGATCGAGCAGCGCGTCGCCGCCACGGCCACCCCCGAGCAGATTGCCGCGCTGCACTCGCCGGAGAACTCCGGTTCGCAGCGGCTGCTGCGCATCGCCGAGCAGGGCGACCGGTTCGACAAGGCGCTCTGGACCAAGGCCGGCAAGGCCGCCGGCGGTCGCGGCAACTCCAACGCCCTCGTCGGCACCCCGGAGCAGGTCGCCGCGGCGCTGCTGGACTACATCGACCTGGGCGTGGACATCATCTCCGCCCGCGGCTACGACTACGTCGACGACACCATCGACTTCGGCCGCTACGTCATCCCGCTGGTGCGCGACGAGGTCGCCAAGCGCGACGCCGCCGCGGCGGCTGCTGCTGCTGCTGTGAAGGAGGCCTCCCGTGACGCTGCTTGACCGCCCCCAGACCGATACCGGCGGCGACACCTTCGTCTACGTCACCGCCAACGACCCGCTAGCAGAGCCGCTGCTCACCGAGCTGGCCCAGGAGTACGACACCCGCTACGGCACCTTCTTCGGCGAGAGCGCTTCCGCCGAGATTCGCCGCTACCCGGTGGAGGCGTTCGCCGCTCCGCACGGCGCCTTCGTGCTGATGCTGCGCCACGGCGTGCCCATCGCCGGCGGTGCGTTCAAGCGGTTCGACGAGCACACCTCTGAGCTCAAGCGCATCTGGACCGCCGCCACGCACCGCCGTCAGGGCGTGGCCCGGCTGGTGGTCGAAGAGCTCGAGCACGAGTCCCGTCGGCGCGGCTACGACCGGGTCTTCCTCACCACCGGGCCGCGCCAGCCCGAGGCGAAAGAACTCTACCTGCGCACCGGCTACACACCCCTGTTCGACCCGGCTCTCTCCCCCGAGGAGGTCATCATCCACGCCTTCGCCAAGAGCCTGGACGGCACCCCGCTCGACGTGCCCGGCATCACCGCCGCCCACCAGGACGCCCTGGTGGTGCACCGGGCCAACAACCCCGGCTTCGTGCCACCGGCCCCGTCGTCGGCACCCTCGGCATCACCGGCAGAGAGCGACTGAGACCGTGACCGACACCGTTGAAAAGACGAGCGCCATACAGGCCGGCACCGCCGCATCCGCCCCGCCCACCGTGGTGAACCGCGGCACCGACTACAACGCACTCACGGTGGTGCACACCCGGCACTACCTGCGCTGGGCCTTCGGCGCGCTGGTGCTGTTCGTGGTGCTGCAGCTGGCCTGGAGCCTGGTGACCAACGACCGGTACGGCTGGGATGTGGTGGCGAAGTACTTCTTCTCACCCGCGATTCTGCGCGGCCTCGGCCTCACCCTCACCCTCACCGCGGTCGCCGGTTCGCTCGGGTTCCTCCTGGGCACGATTCTCGCGCTGGCCCGGCTGTCGAAGTCGCCGATCCTCAATTCGGTGTCCTGGTCGTTCATCTGGTTCTTCCGCTCGGTGCCGCTGCTCGTGCAGGTGCTGATTTGGTACAACCTGGGCTACCTCTACCCCCGGCTCGGCTTCGGCATCCCGTTCACCGACGCCTACCTGGTGGACTTCGACACCATCACCCTGATCAGCCAGTTCGCCGCCGCCGTGCTCGGGCTCTCGCTGCACCAGGCGGCCTACTCCGCGGAGATCATCCGCGGCGGCATCCTCTCGGTCGACCAGGGCCAGCTCGAGGCCTCCGCCGCCCTGGGCCTCCCCCGGCACGTGCGGGTGCTGCAGATCATCCTGCCGCAGGCGGCCCGGTCGATCCTGCCCAACGCGTTCAACGAGATCATCGGCCTGCTCAAGGGCACCTCGATCGTGTCGGTGATAGCGCTCGGCGAGCTGTTCTACGTGGCGCAGGTGATCTACAACCGCAACCAGCAGGTGATCCCGCTGCTGCTCGTCGCCGTGATCTGGTACATCATCCTCACCACCGTGCTGAGCATCGGCCAGTACTACGTGGAGCGGCACTTCGCCCGCGGCGCCGAACGGGTGCTGCCGCCCACCCCGATCCAGACCGCGCGGCGGTGGATCAGCGTGCAGTGGGCCCGACTCGACGAACCCACTCCCCCTGCCACCAGCGCCGGCATCGACGCCAAATCAGAGAGCTTCCGACTATGAGCGCCACCACCCTGGCCCACACCGCACCCGTGTCGACGGATGCCGCGACCCGCGGCCTGGTCGAGATCCGCGGTGTCTCCAAGAGCTACTCCGGCCACGAGGTGCTGCACGACGTGAACCTCACCGTGCAGCCCGGCGAGGTGGTCGCCATCCTCGGCCCGTCCGGCTCGGGCAAGTCGACCCTGCTGCGCACCATCAACCACCTCGAGAGCGTCGACAGAGGCTGGGTCACCGTGGACGGCCAGCTGATCGGCTACGAGCAGCGCGGCGACAAGCTGTTCGAGCTCAAGGAGAAGGACATCCTCAAGCGCCGCACCCAGGTGGGCGTGGTCTTCCAGAACTTCAACCTCTTCCCGCACCTCACCGCGGCGGAGAACATCGCCAAGGCCCCGGTGGCGCTGAAGCGCGTGAGCAAGTCCGACGGCCACGAACTGGCGCTGGGCCTGCTGGCCAAGGTCGGACTGAGCGACAAGGCGGATGCCTACCCGCGGCAACTCTCCGGCGGGCAGCAGCAGCGGGTCGCCATCGCCCGGGCGCTGGCGCTCACGCCCAAGGTGCTCTTGTTCGACGAACCCACCTCGGCGCTCGACCCCGAGCTGGTCGGCGAAGTGCTCGACGTCATCCGTGACCTCGCCAAGCTCGGCACCACCCTGATCATCGTCACCCACGAGATCGGCTTCGCCCGTGAGGTGGCCGACCGCATCGTCTTCATCGACGGCGGCCACGTGCTCGAGGTCGGCACTCCCGCGCAGGTGTTCGGGTCGCCGACGCATGCGCGCACCAAGGAATTCCTGGGCAAGGTTCTCTGACCTGCCCGGGAACACACGCACTACCCCACACCACCCACAGCACCCGAGAGAGGCATCATCCCATGGCAATCAAGAAGAAGACAGCGGTCATCATCGGAGGCGTTGCGGCCGTTGCGCTCGTCGCCGGCGGAATCACCGCTGCCGTCCTGACCGGCAACAGTTCCGCAGAGGCCACCCCGGCCTCCGAGACCGCAGCGGTCACCACGGCGTCGGGCGACACCCTCGACTTCAACCTCGGCCCCGACCAGGACCGCATCCGTCTCGACGAGGTGCCCGAGGCCGTCGCGTCCATCGAGGCCAGCGGCTTCGAACCGATCGAGGCCGGCAAGCTCACCGTGGTGGTGAGCCCGTACGTCGCCCCGCTCGGCCTCTACGCCGATGACGACACCACCCTGATCGGCAACGAGACCGACATTGCACAGCTCATCGCCGATGGCCTGGGCCTGGAGCTCAACCTGCAGCCTGCCGCGTGGGCCGACTGGCCCCTGGGCATCCAGTCGGGCAAGTACGACCTCATCACCTCCAACGTCACCGTGACCGAGGAGCGCAAGGACCTCTACGACTTCGCCAGCTACCGCGAAGACCTCCTCGGCTTCTACGCGAAGTCCGACTCCGAGATCGACTCCATCGAAGAGGCGAAGGATGTTGCGGGGCTCAAGATCATCGTGGGCTCTGGCACCAACCAGGAGAAGATCCTGCAGGCCTGGGACGCCGAGAACATCGCCGCGGGCCTCGACCCGGTGGAGTACCAGTACTTCGACGACACCGCCGCGGCAAACCTGGCTCTGCAGTCCGGGCGGGCCGACGCGAACTTCGGACCGAACGCGACCGCCGCCTATGCCGCCGCCGAGACCGGTGAGACCAAGTTGGTCGGCACATTCAACGGCGGTTACCCGGCGCACGCCAACATCGCGGCCGGCACCCTCAAGGGCAACGGCCTGATCGACGGCGTCGCCTTGGTGCTGAACGCGGCCATCGACGGCGGCGAGTACGGCGAGGTGCTGGAGCGCTGGGGCCTCACCAGCGAGGCCGTCACCGAATCCGAGGTCAACCCCGCCGGTCTGCCGCGCGAGTAAGTAGCGCAGCCGGACGGCTGGTCACACGGCGAAGGCCGGGTCGGGGACACTCCCGCCCGGCCTTCGCTTCGTCCTGTGCCCTTTCCACGACCGCGGCGTATCCGCGCGTCGGGCCCCTCCGCTGGTCTCGCCCCTCCGCTGGTCTCGCCCCTCCGCTGGTCGAGCCTGTCGAGACCCCGCAAGCCGAAATCGACACCGCACCGATCGCTGGTCGAGCTTGTCGAGGCCCCGCAACGGGCATACATACGCGGCCCCGTCATCCATAGGTCGCCTCACCTGGTCTGCATCGACAGGCTCAGTACGGCGTCGACAGGCTCGACCACCGAGGGACACGACCCGCATGCACCTCGCGACCACACCGCATCCGCTCATCATGGTTATCCACAGATGTTCTCCCCCAGGAACGCGAAGCCTGCTCCGCTGCCAAACTCCCCCGCATGCCGTTCATGTACATCCTCGAGTGCGCCGACCACTCGTATTACGTCGGCAGCACCTGGGACTTGGAGAAGCGTCTGGCCCAGCACAACAGCGGCATCGGCGGAGCCGCGTACACACGTCGACGGCGCCCGGTGCGGCTCGTGTACTGCGAGCAGAGCGACCGAATCGAGGATGCATACGCCCGCGAGAAGCAGATCCAGAACTGGGGCAGGGCCAAGCGAATCGCGCTCATCGAGGGGCGATACGACGACCTGCCGGGGTTGAGCCGGCCGAAGGGCGACTGACGGAGCGAGCCGACCTGTGGATGCCGTGGCAGCGACACACACGCACCTCACGAGGTCTCGACAAGCTCGACCAACGACGGGGCACGACACACAGGCACGTCACTAGGTCTCGACAAGCTCGACCAACGGGCGGGGCACGACACACAGGCACGTCACTAGGTCTCGACAAGCTCGACCAACGACGGGGCACGACACACACGCACGTCACCGGGTCTCGACAAGCTCGACCAACGAACGGGGCACGCGACGAAGCCCGGCCGGAGAGTGGGCTCTGGCCGGGCTTCGGCTGGTGGATGCGCAGAGCGCGAGTTAGGACTCCGTGCCGGGGGTGGTGGGCTGGCCGGCGGCCTTCCAGGCGTCGAAGCCGCCGTCGACGTGGGCGACGGAGGTGTGGCCGTGCTCGAGGAGCCAGTCGGCGACCGGGCGGGAGCCGCCAACGCTGCCACAGACGACCACGATGGGGTGCTCGTCGGAGTGAACCTCGGTGAGTCGCTCGGGTGAATCCGCCCCGAACAGCTCGGGCAGGCGCTCCCGGTCCACCACGATGGCGCCGGCGATGCCGCCGACCCGCTCGCGGGTCGGCAGGCTGCGCACGTCGATGAGCACGGCGCCGCCACGCACCCATTCCGCACCTTCGGCGGCGGTCAGGAGCTCCGGCTCGGCGGTCGCAGGCGTCGTTGTTGTCTGGTCGGTCATGAGCATCTCCAGGGTTGTGAGTGGGTGAAAGAAGGGTCAGACCGGCAGGCCGAGGGTGTGGCGCAGGGTCGCGCCCTCCTCGTATTCGGTGCGGTAGACGCCGCGCTCCTGCAGTTCGGGGATCACGCGGTCGACGAACTCGTCGAGCCCGGTGGGGTTGGTGCTGCCCACGATCACGAAGCCGTCGGAGGCATCCTCCTGCACGTGCCGGTTGATGGTCTCGGCCACCTGAACCGGGGTGCCCACGAAGGTGTGGTTGGCGGCGAAGCGGATAACCAGGTCCCGGATGCTCAGCCCCTCGGCTTCGGCCAGGGTGCGCCAGCCGCGCGCAATAGCAGCCGGGTCGGAGTCGTGTCGCACCCGGCCGCGGGTGACGCCCTGGTCGGTGCTGACCGGGTCGATCTCCGGCAACGGACCATCCGGGTCGTAGCCACCCAGGTCGGTGCCCCAGACCTGCTCGAGGAACGCGATCGCGGTCTGCGGGCTCACCTGCAGCAGCGCGGTCTCACGGGACCGCTCGCGGGCCTCCGCCTCGGTGTCGCCGAGGATGAAGGTGACCGCCGGCAGGATCTTGAGCGAATCGCGGTGCCGGCCCTCGGCCGCGAGCCGGCCCTTGACGTCGGAGTAGAACTTCTGGCCGTCCTCGAACCCGGCGTGCCGGGAAAAGATGACCTCGGCCGTGCGAGAAGCGAATCCGCGCCCATCGGCCGAGTCGCCGGCCTGCACGATCACCGGGCGGCCCTGGGGGCTCTGCGGCAGGGTGGGGAACCCGGTGACGTCGAACTGCGGGCCGTGGTGGTCGACCAGGCCGATGGCGTCTTCGGCCAGGAAGTCGCCGGCTGCCTTGTCGGCGAGCACGGCATCCGTCGCCCAGGCGTCCCAGAGCTGACGCGCCACGGCCACGAACTCTTCGGCCCTGGTGTACCGGTCGGCCTTGTCGAGGAAGGCGCCGCGACGGAAGTTCTCACCGTGGAAGGCGTCGAAGGTGGTCACGATGTTCCAGCCGGCCCGGCCGCCGGAGAGGTGGTCGAGCGAGGCGAGCTGCCGGGCGAGCTCGTAGGGCTCGTTGAAAGTGCTGCTCAGCGTGCCGACCAGGCCGATGTGCGAGGTGACCGCGGCGAGACCGGCGAGCACCGCGAGGGTGTTGGGCCGGCCCACCACATCGAGGTCGTGGATGCGGCCCTTGTGCTCCCGCAGCCGCAGCCCCTCGGCCAGGAAGAGGAAGTCGAACTTGCCCCTCTCGGCGTTCTGGGCGAAGTGCGTGAATGAGGAAAACGCGATCTGGCTGGCCTGGTTGCTGTCGCGCCAGACCGTGGTGTTGTTCACCCCGGGAAAGTGCGCGGCGAGGTGCACCTGCTTGACCGGTCGCTCGGTGCTGGTGGGCGCCGGAGCATCGGAGATGAGAGTCATGAGCGGGCGCTTCCAATCAGGTCGAGTTGGGCAGAGTCAGAGCCAGCGAGGTCCGAGTCACCGGATGCGGCGGCGGACGACGCATACCGGTTCTCGGGAACCCCGAGCCCGAGCCGGGCCCGGAGGGTGCCGGCATCCGCGGGGCGGTCGAGCACCCCGGCCGCGGCGAGCGCAGGAACCACGTCGGTGGTGATCCGCACCAGGTCGGCGGGCAGCCGGGCCGGCCGCAGCCGCACCCCGTCGAGGCCGGCGTCGTGCCAGGCCAACAGGTGCGCGGCCACGTTCGCGCCGGTGTCGGCGAGAATCACCGTGTCGGAGGTGTACGTCGCACCGTGCGCCGCGTCCAGCCGGGCGAGCGCCGCGCGCGCCTCCTCCGGGCTGTCTTCGATCAGGATCACGGCTTCCGACCACACCCGCAACGGTTCGGGGGCGGTACGCGAGACCTGGGCCTCGGCGTCCGCCAGCTCGCCCAGAATCCGGGTGAGATGGGCGTCGTCCTGCGGGGTGATGCCCACGATGTCGGCGGATGCGGTGGCCAGTTCGTAGGGCACCTTCTGGTGCGCCAGGGCGAACACCACCGGCTGGCCCTGCGGCGGCCGCGGTGTGATCGACGGGCCCTTCACGGTGAAAGCATCGCCGGCGAAGTCGATGTAGTGCACCTTGTCGCGGTCGAGGAACCGGCCGGTGGGCACGTCGCGGATCACGGCGTCGTCTTCCCAGCTGTCCCAGAGCCGGCGGGCCACCTCCACGGTGTCGGCGGCCTCGCCGAAAAGCCCTTCGATCAGCGCCGTCTGCGCCGGGTCCGTGCCGGCCACCACCGCCGCGGGGTCGAGCGCCGGGAAGCTGCGGCGGCCGACGTGCGCGGCCTCGTGCGCCCGGCCGGACACCTGCACGCGCCACCCGCCCCATCCGCCGCTGACGTAGTCGAGCGTGGCCGTGGCCGTGCCCACGTGGAACGGTTCGGTGTGGGTGGTGGTGATGGTGGGCACCAAGCCGATGTGCGTGACGTGCGGGGCGACTGCGGTGGCCAGCAGCAAGGCGTCGAGGCGGCCGCGCACCTCGTCGCGGCGGGCGTCCACTCCGCCGAACCCGCTGCTCTGCAGCCCGAAGGCATCCTCAAAGGTGACCAGGTCGACACCGCCGGCTTCGGCGATCTTCACCAGGTCGACCCAGTAGGCGAGGTCGAAGACTTCTCCGGGGCGCGCATCCGGTTCACGCCATGCGGCCGGGTGCCAGCCCGCCCCGTCGAGGGCGATGCCGAGGTGAAACCGTGCGGTCATGATGCTGTCCTTTCGAATGACGCGGGCGCTTGCGGCTTCCCACGCTAAGCACGCCGTCCAGCCCGCTCACTGCCGGTTGGTAACACGAGGTCACGAGTGCAACGCCGGGTAACAAAGCCGTTCCGGCATTGACCCCGCTGCCTAGCCTGTGTCCAGCCCACCTTCCCCGCACCTATGCAGAAAGTTGCCGACCTTGACCCGATACATCACACGCCGCCTGGCCCAGGCGATCGGGGTGCTGTGGGCGGCCTACACCGTCTCGTTCCTCGTGCTCTATGCCCTGCCCGGCGACCCGGCCAAGCTGATCGCCGGACCCGACGCCACCGACATCACGCCCGCCCAACTGGATGCGCTGCGCGCCGAGTTCGGTCTCGACAAGCCGCTGATCGTGCAGTACGTCGACCGGCTGCTGGGCCTGATGCGCGGCGACCTGGGCCAGTCGCTGCCCACCGGCCGTCCGGTCTCCGACCTGATCGGCGAGGCGCTGCCGTCCACCATCCAGATCGCGGCGCTCGGCCTGCTGCTGGCGATCATCTTCGGTGCTGGCCTGGCCATCCTGGCCACCTTCAGCCGCAACCAGGCGCTCAGCCGCCTGCTGTTCTCACTGCCGCCGTTGGGCGTGGCGATCCCCGGGTTCTGGTTCGCCCTGCTGCTCATCCAGTGGTTCTCGTTCGGCATCCCGCTGTTCCCGGCGGTGGGCAACGTCGGCTTCGCGTCCACCGTGTTGCCGGCCATCACCCTGGCCCTGCCCACCGGCGCGACTATCGCCCAGCTGCTGTCCAAGAGCCTCACCAACACCCTGCGCGAGCCCTACATCGACACCGTGCGGGCCAAGGGCGCCGGCCCAGCCCGGGTGCACTTCCGGCACGCGCTGCGGAACGCCGCCCTGCCCGCGCTCACCGTGACCGGCCTGATCGTGGGCCAGCTGCTCTCGGGCACCGTGGTGGCCGAGACCGTGTTCTCCCGCCCAGGCCTCGGCCGGGTCACCGCCACCGCGGTGGCCCAGCAGGACATCCCGCTGGTGCAGGGCATCGTGCTCTTCGCCGCCGGCGTGTTCGTGGTGACCAACCTGCTCGTCGACCTCATCTACCCGCTCCTCGACCCGCGGATCGTGATCGGCCGCCCCCGGGTGGCCCGCGTGCAGGCCGGAGTTCCCGCATGACCCGCACCGACACCAGCACCGCCCCCGACAGCTTCGTCGCCACGGCCGGCGACCGCTTCAAGGATGCCGTCGCCAGCCGCCGGCGCGCGCCCGGCGGTACCGCGCGCGGCGCCGCCGGCCGGCTCGGCCGGTTCCTGCTCGGCCTCCGCCGCCACCCCGGCACGGTGCTGGCGGTCGCCTGGCTCGCGCTCGTGCTGATCTCCACCGTGGCGCCTGGCCTGTTCACCGGCCAGGACCCGATCGACGGGGTGCCGGCCGACAAGCTCACCGGGCCCTCCGCCGCGCACTGGTTCGGCACCGACCAGCTCGGACGCGACCTCTTCACCCGGGTGGTCTACGGCAGCGCCCTCACCCTGCAGGCCGCGCTCATCGCGGTGGGCATCGGCCTGCTCGTCGGCTCGCTGCTGGGTCTGCTCGCGGGCTTCATCGGCCGCTGGGTGGATGACGTGATCATGCGCATCAGCGACGTGCTGTTGTCGATCCCGGCCCTGCTGCTCTCGCTGGCGCTGATCACGGTGCTCGGTTTCGGCACCGTGAACGTGGCCATCGCCGTCGGCCTCGGGAGTGTGGCCGCGGTCTCCCGCATCATGCGGTCCGAGGTGATCCGGGTGCGCAACGCCGTCTACGTGGAGGCCGCCTTGGCCTCGGGCAACCGGTGGTCGCGGGTGCTGTTCCGGCACGTGCTGCCCAACTCGGCCGGCCCGGTGATGGTGCTCGCCGCCCTCGAATTCGGCACCGCCATTCTCGCCATCTCCGCGCTCAGCTTCCTCGGCTACGGCGCCCAGCCGCCCGCGCCGGAGTGGGGCTCCCTGGTCTCCACCGGGCGCAACTTCCTCACCACCGCCTGGTGGCTCACCACCCTGCCCGGCATCGTGATCGTCCTCACCGTGCTCGCCGCCAACGCAATCTCCCGGGCGCTCGACTCCGACGAAAGGCGCAGCAGATGAGCCAGACCCTTCCCGCCACGACGGATGCGCCGGCGCTGCACATCCCGGTGCTCGAGATCCACGGCCTTGCGGTTCAGTACCGCACGATCGCCGACACCATTGACGCCGTGCGCGACGTGAGCCTCACCATCAACCGCGGCGAACGTGTCGCCATCGTGGGCGAGTCCGGGTCGGGCAAGTCCACCACGGCACACGCCATCGTGCAGTTGCTCGCCAGCCAGGCGAGCATCGTGCGCGGCAGCATCCGGTTCAACGGCACCGACCTCGTCGGGGCCGCCCGCAATACCGTGCGCGCCGTGCGCGGACGCCGCATCGGCCTGGTGCCGCAGGACCCGACGGTGTCACTGAACCCAGTGAAACGAATCGGCACCCAGGTGGCCGAGGTACTGATCATCCACGGCCTCGCCGACCGCAAGACCGCCGAGACGGCCGCCGTCGAAGCGCTCCGCCGGGCCGGCCTGCCCGAACCCGAACTGCGTGCGGCGCAGTACCCGCACGAACTCTCCGGCGGCATGCGCCAGCGGGTGCTGATCGCCATCGCCATCATCGGCGGGCCCGACCTGATCATCGCCGACGAGCCCACCAGCGCCCTCGACGTGACCGTGCAACGGCAGATCCTCGACCACCTCGACGAGCTCGCCGCCGAGACCGGCATGAGCGTGCTGCTGATCACCCACGACCTCGGCATCGCAGCCGACCGCGCCGATCGCATCGTGGTGATGAGCGAGGGCGTCGTGGTGGAGCAGGGCACCCCGGCCGAGGTGCTCAGCCGCCCCAGCCACCCCTATACCCGTGCGTTGATCGCCGCGGCGCCGAGCCTGAACGCGGCCGGCGACGTGGACCGCGAACTCGCCCCGCTGGCCGAGGACATCCGCGCCCGGGTCTTCGGCGGCGCCCCCGGCGACCCGTTCACCGTGCGCGACCGGCCCGCCGCGGCCACCGGGTTCGACGACCACGCGCCCGACGTGCTCGTGCTGAACAACCTGGTCAAGGACTTCCCCGGCCCCCGTGGCGCGGGCCGCAATGTCAACCGGGCCGTCGCCGACGTGAGCTTCAGCGTGCCCCGCGGCCAGACCTTCGCCCTCGTCGGCGAGTCCGGGTCGGGCAAGACCACCACTGCGCGGCTGGCCCTGCGCCTCGACGACGCCACCAGCGGGCAGGTGCTCTTCGACGGCCGCGACATCACCACCGCCCGCGGCCGGGAACTGCGGGAACTGCGCCGGCGCATCCAGCTGGTGCACCAGAACCCGTACGCGTCGCTGAACCCGCGGTTGACGATCAGCCAGATCATCACCGACCCGCTGATCGCGCACGGCCTGGGCAGCGGAGCCGAACGCCGCGCCCGCGCCGCGGAACTCGTGGATGTCGTGGCCCTACCGGCCACGGTGCTCGGCCGCCGCCCGGCCGAGCTCTCCGGCGGGCAGCGCCAACGCGTCGCCATCGCCCGCGCGCTGGCCGTGAACCCCGAGTTGCTGGTACTCGACGAGCCGGTCTCGGCGCTCGACGTCTCCATCCAGGCCCAGATCCTGGGCCTGCTCGCCAGCCTGCAGCAGTCCCTGGGCCTGAGCTACCTGTTCATCTCCCACGACCTCGCCGTGGTGCGCCAGATCGCGCACCGAGTGGGCGTCATGCGGCTCGGAGAACTCGTCGAGGTCGGCGACGTGGCGGATGTCTTCCGCTCGCCCACCCACGACTACACCCGCGCGCTGCTCGACGCGATTCCCGGCCGCAGCACCCCGCTCGCCATCCCTTAGACCCTTCCGACCCGTCCACAGCACCCAACCCATCACCCAGGAGTACACCTATGTCCAGTACAAACTGGGGGCGAACCGCCCTGCTCGGCACCGCGTTCGCCCTCACCGTCGCCCTCAGCGCCTGCTCGGCGTCCACCACCGCATCCGGCCCCGCCGCAGGCACGGATGCCGACCCCGTCGTGGGCGGCGACCTCACCTTCGCCATCGCCAACGACCCCATCTCGCTCAACCCCTCCGGCACCGGAGCGGGCAACGACACCTGGTACGTCACCCGGCAGCTGGTGGACTCGCTGCTCTACCAGAACCCCGACACCAACGAACTCGAACCGTGGCTCGCCAAGAGCTGGGAGGCCAACGCCGACGCCACCGTCTTCACGTTCGTGCTGCGCGACGACGTCACCTTCTCCGACGGCACCCCGCTCACCGCGGGCGACGTCAAGGCCACCTTCGACGACATCATCGCCGCCGGGCCCAAGAGCCAGGCCGTGAGCTCCTTCGTGGGCTACAAGGGCACCACCGTGATCGACGAGCACACTGTCGAGGTGTCGTTCAACACCCCGAACGCCGCGTTCCCCAACTCCACCTCGTCGGTGCCGCTCGGCATCGTCGGCGCCGCCACCCTCGCCGTGCCCTACGACGACCGGGCCACGGGCGACGCCGTCGTGGGCACCGGGCCGTTCGTGCTCGGCAGCTACACCAAGGACGTCGAAACGGTGCTGGAGCGCCGCGACGGTTACGCCTGGAGCCCGGCCTCCCGCGAGCTCGACGGCGAGGCCTACCTCGACAGCGTCACCTTCCAAGTCGTGCCCGAACCCGCGGTGCGCACCGGCAGCCTCACCTCCGGCCAGGTCGACGTGATCGGCGGCGTGCAGCCCGTCGACGTCGACACCCTCACCGCGAGCAGCTTCCCGCTGGTCAGCCGCGGTAACCCCGGCGTCAGCTTCGGCGAGTACTTCAACGTCTCCCGCCCGATCGTCTCCGACATCGTGGTGCGCGAGGCCATCGCCCACGCCACCAACGCCGCCGAGATCCGCGACACCGCGCTGAACGACGAGTTCAACGTGGGCACGAGCATCCTCGCCGCCACCACGCCCGGTTGGGCCGACGAGTCCGGCTACTTCGAGTTCGACCCCAAGGAATCGGCCAAGCTGCTCGACGGTGCCGGCTGGAAGCTCGGCGACGACGGCATCCGCGAAAAGGACGGCACCAAGCTGTCGCTGGTGGTGAACTGGATCACCAACTTCGGGCCGAACCAGACCTCGCTCGAACTGCTGCAGCAGCAGCTCAAGGACGTGGGCATCGAGCTGACCCTGCAGGGCGGTGACGTGCCGTCGTTCCTGGAGAGGCAGACCAGCGGCGACTTCGACATCTCGTGGCAGAACCTCTCCCGCGCCGACGGCGACGTGCTGCGCACCACCTTCTCCAGCGCCGCGACCAACACGTTGCGCATCGACGACCCCACCCTCGAGGCGCTGCTGCAGGAGCAGTTGGCAACCGGTGACCAGGCCGCGCGGGCCACGGTGCTCGCCGACGCGCAGGAGCGGATCGCGTCGCAGTACTACCAGATTCCGGTGCACGAGCTCACGTCGATCCTGGCCACCCAGCCCACCGTGACCGGAGTGACGCTCGGCGCGGACTCCCGCCTCGACCAGCTCACGGGGGCTTCGCTGGCCGCCGCCGAGTAGGTCCTCCCCGCTGGTCGAGCCCCTCCGCTGGTCGAGCCTGTCGAGACCCCGCAAGACGACCTCACCAGGTCTCGACAAGCTCGACCAGCGAAACGGTCGCGACACACACGCACCTCACCAGGTCTCGACAAGCTCGACCAGCGAAGCGGTCGCGACACACACGTCCGTCACCGGGGCCCGCGGGTAGCCCTGCCCATCGAATGGGGGGCCGCTCCACCAGTAGTCTGTGAACCAGCGCGCACACCTGGGGGAGGAGACGCTTCGTGAGCATGAGAGACGTCTCGGTGTCGAGCGCCGCAGCCCGGCGCATCCGCTCCTTCTCCGTCTGGATCTGGGTCTGGGGCGCCGTGGTGCTCTCCATCGGCGCGTTCACCACCTACCTCAACGTGGGAATCGGCGACGCCGGCTTCGGCATCCTCGGCGAAGGCGACAACCCGTGGGAGATGGCAGAGCCGCCCATCCTCGAACCCACCGGCACCACCTATTCCGGTGACGGAAGCGGCCTGATCAGCATCCCCCTCGACGAGCACAACCAGCAGCCGCTCATCGTGCACCTGGTGACCGGCGAATACGTCGACCTCTTCATTACCGACGTCGAGGATCTCGGCCGACCCGTCGACGACCGCGGATGGCCGGACTCCGTCGCCTACATGTACGACCCGGGCGACGAGGCGCTGATCCTGCCACCCGACGCCGAACTCGAACTGTGGGTGCGAAGCGACGCCGCGTGGGAGTTCACCCTGCAGAACGAGGAGGTCACCGAGATCGCCGACGGCTTCGCCAGCGGCAAGGGCGATGGGTTCCTCGTCTACCGCGGTGACGCGGTCAGCGCCCGCTTCGTGCACAAGGGCGAGGGAATCTTCTTCGTGACCGTGCAGATGGCCGGCGAGCGCTCCGACCAGCCCATCATCGAAAACGGCAACGTCGACGAACGGCTGTCCTGGAACCCGACCAACGACGTCTACTTCTCGATCGAGTCCGACGACGACCGCGGCGCCTGGACCGTCGATATCGACGAGCTGGCGGCCAGCACCCCCACCGAACCGGACCCCACGCTCACCGGCTCCCCCGCGCCACTTGAGGACCCCAGCAGCACTCCCGAACCCGCAGCACTCACTCCGGCGACGCGGTCGGCCACGCCCGCATCCCGAACGACGGCACGCCGTCACCCGAGAGGAACCACACCCCGATGAGTTTCGCCGAGACGCTCGACCAGGCCTTCAAGGCCCGCCTGCCGCTGCTGTACATCGAGACCAGCGAGGAGGAACGCGCCCTCGAAGAGGTCACCCGCGCCGCCCAGGCGCTGCGGCGCCCGCGCGAAGTGTGGACCTGGACCAGCGCCACCGGTCTGATCGGCCCCGACGGCAAGGGCGTCAGCAGCACCAACACCCCCGCAAAGGCGCTCGACCACATCGTGGGCGTGCCCGAGAACGCGGTCTTCGTGTTCTGCGACCTGCACGCCTATTTCGGCACCGAGCAGCGCCCCGGCGACCCGGTCATCATCCGCAAGGTGCGGGAGACAGTGCTCGAACTGCGCCACGCGGATGCGGCCCGCGCGTTGATCGTGACCGCTCCGGTCCGGAACATCCCGCCCGAGCTCGACAAGCTCGCCCACCTGCTCGAGTTCCCGTTGCCCGACACCACCGAACTGCGCTCGATGTTGGACACGATGATCGAGAACAACGCCTCGGGCAGCGGCCGGATCAAGGTGCAGGCCGACGACAAGACCCTCGAGGCCCTGGTGCAGGCGGCCCGCGGGCTCACCATGTCGGAGGCGGAGAACGCCTTCGCGCGCGCCATGGTCAACGACGGCGAACTCACCGCGATCGACGTGCACGTGGTCCTCGACGAGAAGCGCCAGATCGTCAGCAAGTCCGGCCTGCTCGACTTCGTCACCAAGGCGCTCGACCTCGACTCGGTCGGCGGGTTGAACAACCTCAAGCGCTGGCTGTCCCGACGCAACGGCTCCTGGCTGGCCGAGGCCGAGCAATTCGGCCTGCCCGCCCCCAAGGGCGTGCTCATCACCGGCGTTCCCGGCTGTGGAAAGTCCCTCACCGCCAAGGCGATGGCGGCGTCGTGGGGGCTGCCGTTGCTCAGGCTCGACATCGGCCGCATCTTCTCCGGCCTGGTCGGCTCCTCCGAGCAGAACCTGCGCACCGCCCTCGCCACCGCTGAGGCCGTCGCCCCGTGCATCCTCTGGGTCGACGAGATCGAGAAGGGCTTCTCCAACACCACCGGCACCGGCGACTCCGGCACCACCGCCCGGGTCTTCGGGTACTTCCTCACCTGGATGCAGGAGAAGAAGCATCCGGTGTTCGTCGTTGCCACCGCCAACAACATCGACTCCCTGCCGCCGGAGTTCATGCGCAAGGGCCGGTTCGACGAGATCTTCTTCGTCGACCTGCCCACCGCGGTGGAACGGCGCGCGATCTGGACCATCCAGCTCTCCTCCAACGCCACCGCCGGCAACGGCCTGGCGGCCATCGGCACCGCCGACGTCGAGGAGCTCATCGCGGTGAGCGAGAACTACTCCGGGGCGGAGATCGAACAGGCCGTGATCGTGGCGCTGTACGAAGCGTTCGCCGAACGCCGTCCGGCGAGGCTCGCCGACCTCAGCCTGGCGATCACGAACATGATCCCGCTCGCCGTGACCCAGGCCGAGGAAGTGCAGACCATCCGCGCCTGGGCCGAGGTGCGCGCCGTGCGGGCGACCGGCAGCGAAGACATCGATCCCGCCGAAGACGCCCTCGTCGGCGCCGTGGCCACGACCGGTGCGGAGCTGTCCAGCCGCCGCGGCGGCCGCACCGTCGACTTCTAACCGGCCGAGACAGGAGACCCCATGACTGACAAGCAGCTCATCGTGCAAGTGCGGCCCGACGGCACCGTGCACGCCGAAACCATCGGCATGCACGGCAACGAGTGCCTGGACTACATCGCGGTGCTCGAGAACATGCTCGACGCCGAGACCACCGAGTCCTCGTTCACCGACGCGTATGCGCAGGTGGCCGAGCAGGAGGAGACGACGACGCAGAACTGGGACGGCGCCCGGTGAACCTGCTCGGCACGCCCCGGCTGCGCGGTTCGGGCAGTGCCCCGGCCAGTGCGCTGGGAACTGTCGAGCCTGCCGCGAAGCCCGGCGCCGAGCTGCGCTGGTCGCGGTTCCTGGCCGCGACGGCCGCCGAAGGTCCGGGCATCCGTTCGGCCCTGTGGGTGCAGGGCTGCAGCGTGCACTGCCCCGGCTGCTTCAACCCGCAGCTCTGGGCCGAGATCGGCGGCCGCGTGGAGAACACGGCCGTTCTGGCCGCCCGATTCGTGGCGGATGCGCAGGCCGCCGGTGTGGAGGGAATCACCCTTCTCGGCGGCGAACCGTTCGATCAGGCCGCCGCGCTGGCCTCGGTCGCCGAAGCGTTCCGTGCCGCCGGGCTCACCGTGATGACCTTCTCCGGCTACCCGCTGGAGCTGCTCACCGAGTGGGCGGCGACCCGCCCCGACATCGCCCGGTTGCTCGCCGCCACCGACCTGCTCATCGACGGCCCGTACCTGCGCGACCAGCCCGACGCCGTGCGCCCGTGGCTGGGCTCGACCAACCAGGGCATCCGGGCGCTCACCCCCGCGTATGCCGACGAGGTCGCCCGCATCGAGCGCGAGGGCGGGCTCGACCGGCTGGAGATCCGCATCCATCGCGACGGCCGGATCGACGTGAACGGCTGGGCCGACGATGCGGCCCTCGAAGACCTTCTGCATGACCTCGGTCCCCGACAGGACCGGCCCGGAACGAAAGCGAGACGCGCATGAGTGTCACCCTGATCCTGCTTCCCATCGCCCTGGCCGCGGCCGCCGCGGCGGGCGGCATCGGCGGTATCGGCGCCGCCATCACGGCCAAGTCCAACAGCGCCGACACAGCGGCCGGCGCGCCCCCGGACATCCGGGTGCGCACCCGGATGAAAGACAGCACGCTGCTCGCCGACGCCCTGACGAACCTGGGCGCCACGGCCATCGACGTCTCGCGCACCCGTGTCATCGCCAAGGTCGACGGTGTGTCGCTGACGATGACCCTCACCGACGACGGGGTCTGGGAGGCCCACGTCGAAAGCCTTGACGGGGTGGAAGTCACCGTGGAGAGCGCGACCGAACTGCTGCAGCGCCTCGACGGCGAATACGCCCTGATGGTGCAGCAGGCCGTCGCCGAGAAGATCCGGCTGCGCGCCGAGAGCTCGGGCTTCGACCTGGTGTCGGAGACCCGCGAAGCGGATGACACCGTCACCATGGTGCTCAACGTGCGTGCGGAGGCGTAACACCGCATGACGAACGCCCCAGGTCCCTTCCGCGTCGCGCCGGGCACGGCCGCCGCGACCGGACCGACGATGATCTGGCGCCTGCTGGCGAGCTCGTGGCTGTTGCTGCTGCTCTTCGGCGGCGGCGCACTGGCGTGGCTCGCGTTCGGGGCGCTTGCGTTCGTGGCCAAACGTCGCCGGTGGGGCATCTTCGCCGGGGTGTACGGCCTGGCCGCGATCATCGTGCAGCTGCCAGAGGACCCGGCGGGGCACATCCTGCAGGGCACGCTGTACCTGGTGGCGCTGCTGCACGGCCTGATCATCAACCAGGGCTGGCTGATGCTGCTGTGGGGCCGGCGGGAGAACAACCTCACCGTCTTCGGCAACCCTCGCGCCGGAAATGCAGCGGCCGCTGGGCCCGCTCGGCGCCGGCAGCGGGCCCCAGCAATTCCGCGGGAGGCGGAGAAGCTGCTCGGTGCCGACGGCACGGCGCGGTCCGACTACCTCGATGATTCCGCGGCGACGGCGGCGCCGACACGACGGATGACCCGGGCCCAGCGACGGGCCGAGGAGGCCGCTGCTCGCGCCGAGCTGTCCGCGGCCGCCGCGCCCGCGCTTCCGGCACCCACCGTCGACACCGTGCTGGTCGACGTGAACACCGCCAACCAGCGCACCATCGCCAAGCTCACCGGTATGGACCGCGCCCTGGCGAAGGCCGCGATCACCGAGCGCAGCAAGCGCGGCGGGTTCGGCTCGCTCGAGGACTTCGCCGACACGGCCGGGCTGCAGCCGCACGAGATCGTGCGCCTGCGCGGCGAGGCCTACTGCTCGTCGCGCCCGCGCGCCAAGCGCACCTTCGGCCGCCGCGTCGACTACTAGCCCGCGCCGTCGGCCCGCTCGCCCGCCTGCCCGCGAAACGCAACCGCCCCGCTGGTCGAGCCTGTCGAGACCCCGCGAGACAACCTACGGATGCCCCGGCAGCGACACACACAAACGTCACCAGGTCTCGACAAGCTCGACCAACGAACGGGCCCGCTCGCCTGCGAACGCACCGCCCCGCTGGTCGAGCCTGTCGAGACCCCGCGAGACAACCGACGGACGCCCCGGCAACGACACACACAAACGTCACCAGGTCTCGACAAGCTCGACCCACGAACGGGCCAGCCCGCCCGCGAAACACAACCACCCCGCTGGTCGAGCCTGTCGAGACCCCGCGAGACAACCTACGGATGCCACGGCAACGACACACACAAACGTCACCAGGTCTCGACAAGCTCGACCAACGCCCGGGGGCAGTCCGGCGGGCCGGTGACCCTTACGCGGGCGCGCCGACCGGAACGCGAGGGCGGGAGGTCGCGCTGACCGCGGCGGCCGCATCCGCAACCTGGGCACCGGCGAAGGCCGGGCGGGCGCCGTAGGGGTCGTCGTCGCCCCAGAGCGTGGTGGGCGCTTCGCGGCGCACCGTGGGGATCACCTCGGTGGCGAACCGCTCCAAAATCTCCAGCTGCTGCTCGAACGGCACCGTGGTCGGCAGGCTGATCGACTGCAGGTCGTGCCGGAACAGTTGGTGGTACGACAGGATCTTGTCGATCACCTGCTGCGGGCTCCCCACCAGCGCAGGCCCCTCCGCCACGGCGTGGTCGATGTCGCGGAACGGGGTGTTGTTGCCCGGCACGTGCGTCGCGGCCACGATGGCCTCATAGACCGGGCCGTACTGCTCCTTCGCCTGCTGAGTGGTGTCGGCGATGAACGTGCTGCCCGACCCCGAACCCACGTAGGCGAACCGGGAATCGTGCCCATGCCGGGCGTACTCGTCACGGTAGTGCTCGATCAGCACCGAGTAGTTCTGCCGGGGCTGGATCGCGTTCGCGGTGAACAGCGGGTCGCCCCACTTGGCGGCCAGCGCCGCCGACGCCAGCGTGGTCGCCGAGCCGTGCCACACCCGCGGGGCGCCGGCGAACGGGCGCGGCAGGGTGGTGATGTCGTTCACCGGCGGCCGGAACTCACCCGACCAGGTCACCCCGGTCTCCCGCCAGAGCCGGCGGAGCAGCCCGTACTTCTCGGCCACGAGTTCCCACTGGTCTTCGATCTGCAGGCCGAACAGCCCAAAGTGCTTGACCTCGTTGCCCTTGCCGATGGTGAGGTCGAGCCGGCCGCGGGAGATCTGGTCGATGGTGGCGTAGTCCTCGGCCACCCGGATCGGGTCGAGCAGCGAGAGCACCGTCACCCCCGACTGCAGCCGGATGCGCGAGGTTGTGGCCGCAATCGCGCCGAGCAGCACCGTCGGTGCCGACGACAGGAACCGCCCGGCGTGCCGCTCCCCCACCGAGTAGGCGTCGAAGCCGAGTTCCTCGGCCCGGCGGGCCACCTGGATGGTCTGCGCGAACCGGTCGCTGGGCGACACGATCCGGCCGGTCACCGGGTTGGTGAGGTACGGGATGATGTCGAGAACCTGGAACTTCACGGTGTCAGAGCTCCACGGCGATGCGGTCCAGCGGGGTCTTCTCGCCCGCCTCGATGCCGATCGGCAACCGGTTCTCCGCCGGCGGCAGCGGGCAGGTGGCGTAGTCGGTGTAGGCGCAGGGCAGGTTCACGGCCCGGTTGAAGTCGACGGTGGTGACCCCGGATGCGTCCGGCGCATCCACCGACAGCGCCCGGTTGGCCGCATAGGTGGTGATGCCGCTCGTGGCATCGGTGAACAGCACGAGCAGGCTGCCCGGGGCATGTCCGTTGAACGCGGTGAGCCGGAAGGTCTCGCCGCGCAGCTCGAACTCGAGCTCGCCGGGCGCCTCGTAGACGTGCTGTAGGCCCTCGACGGCGGCGCCCACCGTGACTTCACGAGGCGTCTCGAACGGCAGGAACCGGGCGCCGACGAACCAGCGCGGGTTGGGCACGTAGGTGGGCGTGCCCTGGTACGCCGCGCGGAACGCGGTGTCGGGATGCCGGGGCCGCACCACGATGTGGCCGCCACGCTTGGCGACCTCGATCACGGCATCGCCGGCGATGGCGTTCAGGCCGTCCCGCTCGGCGATCGGCCCGAAGGCGTGCCGGCCGGTGAGCGGCCCGGCGTCGACGCTCAGCTGCTCCCCCTCGGTCAGCTCGACGACCGGCCCGTCGGGGGTGTCAGACCAGGCGCCCGGCGCATCCTCGAAGCGTTGCGGCTCGGCGGTGAGGAAGTGCAGCCCGGTGATGGCGAGGAAGCCGTGCTCGGAGGCGCGCTGCTTCTCGTGCGCGGCATGCCAGGCCTCCCAGTCGCTGCCGAAGGATGCGCGGTCGATGACCGGGAAGGTGGTGTCTGTGCTGATCGTCTCTGTGCTCATGACAGCACGCTACGGTCGGGGCCCGCGCAGGTTACGGCGGATGCGCCGTGCAGCGTCACACTCGCAACACACGGTAACGAGGCTTGCGCTGCGGCTGCTTACACACGTACGTCACCAGGTCTCGACAAGCTCGACCAACGAGCGGGGCACGACACATCCGCTGCTTACGTGAGTCGATCTGCGAGACGCATACAGTCCGCTGGTCGAGCTTGTCGAGACCCGGTGAGACGACCTACGGATGCTGCGGCAGCGGGTAGCTGTAGACCAGGGGCGGGATCTCGTCGGGCGAACCCGGGCCGCCGAGCCGAGTCGGCACCCGGTCGTGCTGGCGCTGGAAGCCGATCCGTTCGTAGAGCCGCTGCGCGGGCAGGTTGAGCGAACCCGTGTCGAGCACCACCGCACCGGCGCCCATCTCGGCCGCAACGTGCAGCGCGGCACGCACGAGCGCCTCGCCGATTCCCCGCCCGCGCGCGGCCGGGTCGACCGCAATAAGCCGAAGCTCGATCTCGCCCGGCTGAGCCAACCGGCTGCCGGCCTCGCCGGCGCGGAGCAGGCTGGCCGTGCCGAGCAGCGACACGGGAGCGACGGCATCGCCGACGGCACCGCGCTCATCGACCGCGCCGTGCTCCTCCTCGACACCGCGGTCCTCAACCGCCACCAGCAGCGCGCCCGCCGCCGCCCGGCCCGCCGAATCCCGCACCAGGGCGGTGCGCGCCGCCGACACCGGGAAGTGCCCGTACGGGCCGTTGCGGAAGCCGAGTTCGACGAGGTCGGCCACCCGGTCGAACTCGTGCGGGGCCGCGGGTCGCACCCGCACGCTCACCTGCTCAGCGCCCGGCCGCGCGCCCGCACCACCAGCACCGGGCGCGCTCACGCGCCCGCTGCCACGGGCACCGCGGGGTAGGCCTCGGCGAGCAGCCCGGCCAGGTACGCCACGATCGCACCGGGGCCGCTCTTGGGCGCATCCGCCTCGATCAGCGCGTTGTAGTTCGTGTTGGTGTTCACGTCGTAGGTCACGATGCGGCCGTCGGCGGTCTCGATGAACTCGATCCCGGCGACCTCGATGCCCTCTGCCCGCAGGAACGCCCGGTACCGGTCGATGATCGGGTGGTCGAAGCCCTCGCGCAGAGCGAAGATCTGCTGTCCGGCCTCGGGCAGGATGGTGGCGCCGGGTGGCAGCAGCAGCGCGCCCGTGGTCGGGTCGATGGCGCAGGCATCCGCCGGGCAGAGCTGATAGCCGCCGCGGGCGGTGTCGGCGGTGATGGCGTAGATGAACTCGTCGCCCACGATCTCCACCCGGGTCACCTCGGGCCTGGCGGCCACGACGAACTCCTGCAGCAGCGAGATGCCGTCCTCGGGCTCCTCGTACAGGCCGGCGTCGATCGCGGCGGCCAGCTCGGCGGCGCTGTTGAACTTCTGCACCCCGAGGCCCTTGCCGCCCTGGTTGTGCTTGGTGATGAACGGGGTGGGAAAGTCCTGCGCGGCCTCGACCAGAAGGTGGGTGCCCACGACCACGCGGGTGCGCGGCACGTCGAAGCCTTGCGCGCGCAGCCGGGTGAGCTGGTCGACCTTGCTCACCTCGAGTTCGATGGTGCGCCGGCCGTTCACCGTGCGGGCGCCGTAGGCGTCGAGCCAGTTCAGCACGCTGCGGGTGTAATCCTTCGACAGGTTGTGCCCGCGGGTGTGAGCGGATGCGCTGATCCGCGACCAGAAGATTCCGGCCGGCGGGGCCTCGTCGAGGTCGAGCACCCCGTCGACCAGCAGCCACTCGCGGTAGGGCACCCCGGCCGCTTCGAACGCGGCCTGGAACGGGCCGAACCAGTCCGGGTTCTCGTGCAGAACATGAACAACGGGAATGTCGGAGAGAGAACTCATGAGAAATAGCCTTCCACGTCGAGCACGCCACCGGCAGCAGCAAAGTCCGCCGCCACGGCCTGGCGCAGGTCGCCATCGAACAGAAAGTCCGCGGCGGTGAGAGCCAGCCCGTCGGCGCCGTCGAGCACAGCGGCGTCGCCATCCGGTCCCTGCGCGTACTCCGCGAACTCCACGGTGTGCAGCGAGATCTCCGGCGGGCTCACCCGGATCACCGGGTGGATCGCCGGCACCCGGGCCGACACATTGCCGAAGTCGGTGGATGCCGCCAGCTCGCTGGGCACGACCGCCCGGGTGAGCACGGTGCGGCCGAGTTCGGCCTGCCGCACCGCCCAGCGCGCGGTCAGCGGTTCGTTGAACCGGATCGGCAGCGAGTACGGTGCCGGATCCCACTGCACCTCCACCGTGGTGCCGGTCGACAGCGCACTGCCCCGGGCGATGTCCTCCACCCGGTTGCTGAGGTCTTTCAGGGTCTCCACCGCGGGCGAGCGCAGGTAGTACTCGAGTTCGGCGAACGCCGGCACGATGTTCGGCCGGTCACCCCCGGCCAGCACCACGCCATGAATGCGGTCTCCCGGCGGCAGGTGCTGGCGCAGGAACCCGACGGCCTGATAGTTCAGCGCCACCGCATCCAGGGCGTTGCGGCCCATGAACGGGCTGGCCGAGGCGTGTGCGGCCACGCCGGTGTAACGCACCCGCACGATCCGGCGACCGATGAAGGGGTGATCGGCGGCATCGTAGCCGAACGGATGCACCATGATCGCCGCATCCACCAGCTCGAACGCGCCCGCCCGTGCCAACAGCTCCTTGCCGTTGCCGCCCTCCTCGGCTGGCGTGCCGAGCAGCACCACCCGGCCCGGCAGCTGGTCGGCCACCGCGGCCAGCGCCAGGAACGCGCCCACGGCGGACGCCGCGATGATGTTGTGCCCGCAACCGTGGCCGATGCCCGGCAGAGCGTCGTATTCGGCGAGGATCGCCACGGTCGGCCCGGTCGGGTCGCCGATCTCGGCTTCGAACGCCGTCGCCAGGCCATAGGCGTTCCCGGTCGAGGCGATGCCGTGCGCTGCCAGCAGGGTGCGGATGTCGGCGACGCTGTTGGTCTCCCGAAAGGCCTCCTCGGCATGCTCGAAGATGCGGTGCGAAAGCGCCAACAGCTCCGGCCGCAGCCGGGCGAGCGCCGCGCGCACGTGCCCGGCGACATCCGCCGGGGCACCGGTGTGCGGTGAACTGATCGGCACGGCGAGCGCGGCCTTGCGCTCGGTGAGGGCGGCGACGGTGTCGAGGTAGTGCCGGCTGGGAGCGCTCATCGGCTGTGCCCCGCGATCGTGCCCGGAACCGCCCAGCGTTCCGGAACCGGGGAGTTGAGATGCCCGCGCAGGGTGCTGGCGGCGTAGCCATCCCGCACCAGGCCCCGCGCCACGAGTTCTGGCACCACCAGGCGGGTGAAGGTCTCGAACTGTTCGTGCAGGAAGGCGCTGAGCACGCTGAACCCATCGACGGCACCGGCCCGGAACCAGCGTTCCATGTGGTCGGCGATGTCCGATGCGGCACCCACCACGATGGGCGAACGCACCAGGTGCGCCACCAGCAGATGCCGGTAGGTCACCGGCCGCGCCCCGTTCACGGTGCGCCCTGAGCGTTCCGCGACCACGTCGAGCAGCCGGTGGCCGGTGTCGTTGAACCGGGCGGCGGTGCCGGCCGTCACCACGTCGTCGATGCCCCGTTCGGCCAGCGGCAGTCCCACCAGCTGGCGCAGGCTGCGGGCGCTGCGGTTGGCGGGCAGGCCGAGCTTGGCAGCGTCGCTCGAGCCGTCGTCCACCTGGAACAGGTCCACCAGGGTGTCGTAGACCTCGTGGGCGTCGGCGCGGGTCTCCCCCACGATCGGAAGGATCGGCGCCACGATCGAGAGCGAGTCGGCCGGCCGGCCGAACGCGGCGACCTGACGCTTGGTCTCGGTGTAGAGGCTCACCGCCTCCTGCACGGTCGCCGACGCCACCAGGTAGATATCGGCGGATTCGGCGGAGAACTCCCGCGCCCGGCGGGAGGTGCCGGCGTGCATGAGCGGCACGTGGCCCTGCACCGGTCGTTGCACGTTGAGTGGGCCGGCCACGGCGTAGGACCGGCCGACGTGGTCGAGGGTCGACACCAACGACCGGTCGATCAGCGCGCCGGAGCCGGTGTCGCGCACGAAGGCGTCGTCGTCCCAGCCGTCCCAGAGCCCCTGCAGCACCTGCACGTACTCCTCGGCCACCTCGAAGCGGTCGAACTCCGGTGTGCTTCCGGCCTTGCCGAAGTTGGCCTCGCCGCGGGCATCCGTGCCCACTGTGAGGTTGAGGCCGAACCGGCCGTGGCTGAGCTGGTCGATGGATGCGGCCGCCCGCGCCGTGGCATACGGCTCGGAGTGGGAGATGTTGACGGTGCCCACGATGCCGATGCGTTTCGTGGCGGCGGCGAGGTACGACGCGGTGCTCAGCGAGTCCGCCCGGGACAGCAGGTGCGGGTCGGAGAATTCCAGGTCGGTGTCGGTGGAGAGCCAGTCCCCGAGGAAGAGGAAGTCGAAACCGGCCTTCTCGGCGGCCCGAGCCACCCGTTTGAGCGCTTCGGCATCCTTCGCCGGGTCGTTGTGCGCACCCGGGTACCGCCAGCCCGACGGGAACGCCCCGAGGGTACGCACCATGGCGCTGAGCACGAGGTGATCGTCATGCCCGGTCGCAGGGGTGGAGGCTTGCCGAGTCGTCATTCCTCGACGCTAAGACGAATGTGCAGGCCGACGCCGGCCCGGTGCAACATTCCGCCGCACGCTGACACATGACGTAAAGAAGGCACCGGTGGGAGTGTTCGCCCCCTACGGACGCCGAAAAAGACGTTGTACGTCATCTGCCGGAAGAGAGCCCGCTCCGATTACTAGGGTCGAAAGCAGCTGCCCGTCCTCCAGAACCGAAAGCACCCGATGACGACAACACGTTTCGACGAGATCACTCGCGACGAGCTCAGCCTTGCGAGCAGCCGCAAATGGAGCCTGCACCCCGACACCATCGGCGCCTGGGTGGCCGAGATGGACTTCGGCACCGCGCCGGCCGTGACCACCGCCCTGCACCGGGCGGTCGACACCGGCAACCTCGGCTATCTCTCCCCCACCACCACCCGGCAGATGGCCGAGGCCACCGCGGCCTGGCTGGAGCGGGATTACGGCTGGACCGTGCCGCCGGAGAACATCCACCCGGTGTCCGACGTGATGAGCGCGTTCGAGGTCACCGTGCGGCGGTACTCGCCCGACGGCACCGGCGTGATCATCCCCACGCCGTCGTACATGCCGTTCCTCAGCTTCACACCCACCCTCGGCCGTGAGATCTTCGAGGTGCCCGGCGTGAACGTCGACGGGCGCTGGACTCACGATCTGGCCGGCATCGAGGCGGCGTTCCGGGCTGGCGCCCGCACCCTTGTGCTTTGCAACCCGCACAACCCCACCGGCACCGCCCTCACCCGGGCCGAACTCGAGGCCATCGCCGAGGTCGTCGACCGGCACAATGGCCGGGTCTTCGCCGACGAGATCCACGCGCCGCTCCGCTATGGCAACACCGCGCACATCCCCTATGCCTCGATTTCGCCGCAGACAGCCCGGCACACCATCACCGCCACCTCGGCATCGAAGGCGTGGAACCTGCCCGGGCTGAAGACCGCGCAGTTCATCACCACCAATCCGGCCGACGAAGAGGTGTACCAGGTCTTCGGGTTCGCGGTCGTGCACGGCGCCTCCACACCGGGTGTGCTCGCCGCGACCGCCGCCTACACCGAGGGCGGCGAGTGGCTGGCCGAGGTGATCGACTACCTCGACGGCAACCGCACACTGCTTCGCGACCTGCTGGCCGAGCACCTGCCCGAGGTGCGCTACGCCGTGCCGGAGGCCACCTACATCGCCTGGCTGGACTGCTCGCGGCTCGGCATCCCCGGGTCCATCGCCGATTTCTTCCGCCTCGAAGCGGGCGTGACCCTCACCGACGGGTCGCTCTGCGGCGACGGTTTCGCCGACCACGCCCGGCTGATCTTCGCGATGCCCCGCCCCATCCTCGAACAGGCCGTGCTGCAGATGGCCGCTGCCGTTGCCCGACTGAAAGTGACACTGTGACCCTCGACGCCCCCTCCGACTGTCTGTCCCAGCCCGAATACGACTGGACCGGCTACGCCTTCGACACCCGCCAGGTGCACGCCGGCGAGTACGACGACCTCACCAGCGGGGCGCGCATCCCCCCGATCAACATGACCGCCGGCTTCCGGTTCGGTTCTTTCGCGGATGCCCGCGCCCGGTTCAACGGCGACGCCGACGGTCTCATCTACTCCCGGCAGCGGAACCCCTCCGGCAACGTCGCCGAACGGCGGATCGCCTCACTCGAGGGCGGCACGGAGGCCATCGTCGTGGCCTCCGGCCAGGCCGCGATCACAGCCGCGCTGCTCTCGATCGCGCAAGCCGGCGACCACATTGTGTCGACGGCGAGCATCTACAGCGGCACCCGCATCCTTTTCGGCCGCAGCTTCGCCCGGTTCGGCGTCACGGTGGACTATGTCTGGGACGAGTTCGACGACGACGAATGGGACCGCGTCATCCAACCGAACACCAAGGCCATCTTCAGCGAGACCATTCCCAACCCGAAGAACGACATCGTCGACATCGGCCGGGTCGCCGCGGTCGCCAAACGACACGGCATCCCGTTCGTGGTCGACAACACCATCGCGTCGCCGTTCCTGATCCGCCCGTTCGAGCACGGCGCCGACATCGTGGTGCATTCCTCCACCAAGTTCCTCAGCGGGCACGGCGCCGCGATCTCGGGCACCATCGTCGACGGCGGCACCTTCGACTGGGCCGCCTCCGACCGGTCCTATCCGCTGATCACCCAGTCCAGCACTGGGCTGCCGTCGATCGCGGAGAAGTTCGGCCCCACCGCCTACGCCCGCGCGACCCGCGAGGCCGTCGTCAACGACATCGGCCCGGCGCTGTCGCCGTTCAACTCGTTTCTGCTGCACCAGGGCATCGAAACCCTGTCGCTGCGGATGGAACGGCACCTGGCCAGTTCGCTCACCATCGCCGGGTGGCTGGAGGGGCACCCCGGGATCGAGAGCGTGGACTACGCGGGCCTGCCCGGCAACCGGGCCTTCGACCTCGCCCAGCGGTTGTACGGTGGCCGGAGCGGCTCAGTGTTCTCGTTCACAGTGCGCGGCGGCGAGGCCGGGGCCGGCCGGTTCCTCGACCGGTTGCGGGTGATCAGCCACATGACCAACATCGGCGACACCCGCTCGATGGCGCTGCATCCGGCCACGTCGACGCACACGTCGTTCAGCCAGGAGTTGCGCGACCGGCTGGGCATCTCCGACGGCCTGATCCGCATCTCGGTGGGCATCGAAGACGTGACGGATCTCATCAACGACCTCGACCACGCGCTGGGCTGACGCCTTCTCGCGAGCCGTGAGCAAAGCCCCAGAATTTCGAGGTTTTCGGGGCTTAGGTCACAGCTCGCGAGCGAGCACCGGGCTTTCGAGCTCGCTGGGAGAACCGGCGGCCCGGAGGGGCAAGCGCACGGTGAAGGTGGTGCCCTCGCCGAGCGTGCTGGTGAGCTCGACGGTGCCCTGGTGCGCGTGCACGAACGCCCGCACGATCGCCAGGCCCAGGCCCATACCCGGGATGGCCAGGTCGGTGGAATTGCGGGCGCGGAAGAACCGGTCGAAGACCTGGCGCTGGTCTTCGGCGCTGAGCCCGATGCCGTCGTCGGTGACTCGCATCACCGCATCCGTGCCGTCACGCTCGACGCTGAGCAGCACGGTGCCGTTCGGGCGGGCGAACTTGATGGCGTTGGTGAGCAGGTTGTCGATCACCTGCTCGATCGCGACCGGGTCGACCTGGGCGACCACCGCGGCACCGGCACGGGCGCTGATGGTGACCCCAGCGGTCTGCGCGCGCGGCATCGACGTGTCGAGGCAGGACTGCAGGATCTGGCCGAGGTCTGCGTCGACCCGGCGGATGGGCGGTTGGCCGTCGGTGGCGCTGAGCAACTGGGCGATCACCGAGAGCAGGCGTTCAGCGTTCCGTTCGATCACCGCGACCTCCATGGTGATGCCCAACTCGTCGGCGTCGATCAGGCCAAGGTAGCCGATGATCGAGGTGAGCGGGGTACGCAGCTCGTGTGACACCGTGGCGAGGAAGTCATCGCGCACGGCGATGGCCTCGACCAGCGGGGTGACGTCGGTGGCCACCACCACGGTGCCCAGCGGATACCCGGACTCCCGTTCGACCACACCGGAGGAGGCGATGATGGCGCTCTGGTCGTCGTCGCCGCCGACCCAGTAGACCCGTTTGGCGACCAGGTCGCCGCGCAGGGCCCTGGCGGCGACTTGGTCGTCGAGGGCGACGATAGTGGTGCGGTCGACGTCGAAGACCAGGGAGGCATCCCGGGCGTAGGCGCCGGTGGCGGAGTCGGTGCGCACGGCCAGGGCGCGGGCGGCGGCGTTGCTCAGCACCACCTCGCCCTGCGGGCTGTAGACCTCGATGCCGGCGTCGACGGTCTCCATCACGGCCTCGAACAGTGCCTGGCGGTCCTTGGCCTCGAGCAGGGCAGCATGGAGCTCCCGGGACACGACCACGAGCCGGCGTTGTTGCGAGCGGAGCCCGTTTGCGGCGACCCTGGCCGTGATGGCGATGAAGCCGGTGACGATGGGCAGGATCAGCGCGTTTCCCCAGCCCATCGCATCCGTGGGCAATTGGCCGGTTTGGATCAGCGGGAAGGCGCCGACGAAGAACGCGCCGACCAGGGCCAGTCCGAGCGCCCACCACGCGAAGCCGTAGGCGAGCCAGAGCACCGGCACGACAACGAGCATGCTGACGGCCGGAAAGGTCTCACGCACGCCATCACGGAGGAAGGCGACGACCAACACGTCAATCAGCGGAATGATGACCAGCCACTGGTAGCCATGCCGTTGCCAGGGCACCAGCAGACCGGCGAGGGTGGCGCCAACAGCGAGTGCGAGCCCCACCAGGAATCCGGTCTTGGCCAGGGTCTCCGGCGCACCGGCGGCGGCGAAGCCCACGAGCACGAGCACCCCGACCGCGAAGGGCATCTGGGCATACGGCACTTCGCGTGTGCGCGGAGGTTCCACGTAGTCCGGAACGGGCCACTCGGGGTCTTGCGGCACTCAACGATCCTCACACTTGCTGAGGCGTCACCGGCGCACTTGCCCGCCCTCTTCTGCAGTCAAGCAGGTCCGAGCCCGAATGTCCCCCTTATTGGGGACATTCGGGCCGAAAAGTGCGCTCAGGCGTGCCCAAGCGGGGTCGGCCCCACGGTGAGCGATTCGCCGTCGTCGTTGATGTCGACCAGCACGGTCTCGCCGTCGCGGATGCGTCCGCTCAGCAGCGCGGTCGCCAGCCGGTCGTCGATCTCGGTCTGCATCAGCCGCCGCAACGGCCGGGCCCCGTAGATCGGGTCGTAGCCGCGTTCGGCCAACCAGGCGCGGGCATCCGGCGTCACCGCCAACTCGAGCCGGCGTTCGCCCAGGCGGCGTTGCAGCCGGTCCACGTAGAGCTCCACGATCTGGGCGAGGTCGTCGGTGGAGAGGGCGGAGAACACCACGATGTCGTCGAGCCGGTTGACGAACTCCGGCTTGAACGCCTGCCGCACCATCTGTTGCACGGCCTGCTCCTTCTCCTCCCAGCTCAGGGTGGGGTCCACCAGGTACTGCGAGCCGAGGTTGGAGGTCAGCACCAGGATGGTGTTGCGGAAGTCGACCGTGCGACCCTGGCCATCGGTGAGCCGCCCGTCGTCGAGCACCTGCAGCAGCACGTCGAAGACCTCCGGGTGCGCCTTCTCCACCTCGTCGAACAGGATCACCGAGTAGGGCCGGCGGCGCACGGCCTCGGTGAGCTGACCGCCCTGCTCGTAACCGACGTAGCCGGGAGGGGCGCCGACGAGCCGGGAGACAGCGAACTTCTCGCCGTACTCGCTCATATCGATGCGCACCATGGCCTTCTCGTCGTCGAAGAGGAACTCGGCGAGCGCCTTGGCCAGCTCGGTCTTACCCACCCCGGTGGGGCCGAGGAACAGGAACGAGCCAGTGGGCCGGTCGGGGTCCGAGATGCCGGCGCGACTGCGGCGCACGGCGTCGGCCACGGCCCGCACAGCCTGCTTCTGGCCGATCAACCGGTGGCCCAGTTCCCCTTCGAGGTTGAGCAGCTTCTCGGTCTCGCCCTGCAGCAGCCGGCCCACCGGGATGCCGGTCCAGGCGGCGACCACCGCGGCGATGTCTTCGGCGGTGACCTGGTCGCCCACCATCCGGGCGCCCTCCTGCTCGGTCTGCTCGGCCTCGGCCAGTTCGCGCTGGATCACCGGGATGTCACCGTAGAGCAGCTTGGACGCCTTCTCCAGGTCGCCGCGGCGTTCGGCCACCTCGGCCTGGCTGCGGGCGCTGTCGAGCCGCTTGCGCAGGTCGCCGACCCGGTTCAGCGACGCGCGCTCCTTGTCCCAGCGGGCCTGCAGCTCGCCGAGTTTCTCCTGACGTTCGGCCAGGTCGGCGCGCAGCTTCTCCAGCCGCGCCTTGGAGGCGTCGTCCTTCTCCTTCTTCAGCGCGAGTTCCTCCAGCTTGAGCCGGTCGACGCTGCGGCGCAGTTCGTCGATCTCCACTGGCGAGGAGTCGATCTCCATCCGCAACCGGCTGGCGGCCTCGTCGATCAGGTCGATGGCCTTGTCGGGCAGCTGGCGGGCGGTGATGTAGCGGTCCGAGAGCGACGCGGCAGCCACCAGTGCGGCATCCGCGATCGAGACCTTGTGGTGCGCTTCATAGCGTTCCTTGAGCCCGCGCAGAATGGCGACGGTGTCCTCGACGGTGGGTTCGTCGACCAGTACCGGCTGGAAGCGGCGTTCGAGCGCGGCGTCCTTCTCGATGAATTCGCGGTACTCGTTCAGCGTGGTCGCGCCGATCAGGCGCAATTCGCCGCGGGCGAGCATGGGCTTGAGCATGTTGGATGCGGCCACGGACCCTTCTCCTCCGCCGGCGCCCATCAGGGTGTGCAGCTCGTCGACGAAGGTGATGATCTGGCCGTCGGCGTCGTTGATCTCCTTGAGCACGGCCTTGAGCCGTTCCTCGAACTCGCCGCGGTATTTGGCCCCTGCCACCAGGGCGGCCAGGTCGAGCGACACCAGCTGTTTGCCCTTGAGTGAGTCGGCCACGTCGCCCGCGACGATGCGCTGGGCGAGGCCTTCCACCACGGCGGTCTTACCCACGCCGGGTTCGCCGATCAGAACGGGATTGTTTTTCGTGCGCCGGGTGAGCACTTGGCTCACCCGCCGAATCTCTGGGTCACGGCCGATCACGGGGTCGAGCTTGCCGCTCTTGGCGATCTCGGTGAGGTTCACGCCGTACTGTTCCAGCGCTGTCTTCTGCTTTTCGTCGGTTGCGGGGGCACCTTGCATGTTGGCCATCAAAATCATCCTTCGCAAATACTTGAGTGGACTCGACTCAAGTTTAGACGGAGTCGAATGGATGCGCTACCGCGTCCAAGCCGCTCTCCTGACGCCTCGCCTGCGACACCGACCAGTCACATTCGGGCAGGACAGTGACCTAGCGGGATAGCACCTTAACGACCAACCAAACAGTCGTCGCAATGGTGCCCCGGAAGCCCACCACGTCTTGAACGAAGTCAGTCACACTGAGAACGACCCTCAGTGTCCGACGGTCCAGATAGTCGGTGACTGCTGACTTTTGTGCTTAGCCATGATTCTGTCCATCTGCTGCGGAGCCGCCCGGTGTGCAGCTCGTCGCGATGTCAATGCGCGGCAGCATCCGTCCGATGGGCGGCAACGACCGCCGTTGCGCTAAAGGAGAGCGCCAGCCGGCGCGTCGCGACCCGAACTGGGGGGGTGGACGCCGTGCCAGTTTGGGATCGCCCATCAGGCGGAAGCACATATCCCAGCTTTGGTGGCTCGATGAAGACCATCAGCCCTATCTGACTAGACGGGCGTCGTCCGACCCTGCCACTAGTCTCCGAAGTATGTCCACGCTCGATTTCTCAGTACACGCGGCCAGGGTCGACGCAGCCAGCCTTCGTCGGATCATCGAGGTACTTCGCCCGATCACGGTAGAGGTAGCGCAACGTGACCTCATCCGTCATCAAGACGACCGCACCGAGGAGATCGACGTAGGGAGGAGAGCTGCTGCTATCAAACTGGCGAAAGGGGCTCTTGCCGCTCAAGGGGAAGTTTCGATGGTGATCAAGAAGCTGAAAGAACGCAGCGGTGTTGTTCACGATCAGCTTGGCTGGGGCGATCCTATGCCGTTAGAAAAGATCGAGGATTGTGCCAGTGCCGAACTGGTGGCGGCGAGCTACAACGGGGGCTACTGGGGAGTGCTGAATTTGAAGGTTTCTGACTGGGGCTGCGAGGTGTCGATCGACGCCGGACCCGAAGAAATCGAGCGGGTCGGGGCAGCGGTTAAAGATGTTCTAACCGCCGCAGTCGACTCCAGTCAACTCGCTGCGACGCAACGCCCGTTCAAAGTCTTCATCGGTCACGGTTCAGACTCTCAGTGGAAGTACCTCTACGAGATGTTCAGCAAGGTGCACGGTTTCAATGTCGAGGCGTTCGAGTCATCCGAGCGCGCCGGTATTCATACCCTGTTCGTAGTCGACAAAATGATTCGGTCAAGCAGTGTCGCTTTGGTCGTAATGACTGGCGAAGACCAAATGGCAGATGGGTCCATGCGAGCCCGCGAAAACGTCGTCCACGAAATTGGCTATTGCCAGGGGGCGCTAGGTATCGATCGCACGATCATTCTTCTGGAAGACGGAATCAGCGAGCCCTCCAACATCGCAGGGCTAACGCAAATCAGGTTTGCCAAGAATTCTTTGATCGATGCCCAAGACCGGATTCTTAATACGCTGAATCTCCACAAACAGGCCCAGGACTTCAGCGAGATTTAGTCGTCCGATAAAAGATCGTCTAACGGTTCTTTCTCCGCTAGGTCTCCCTATCGACAACATTTGCTTGGAGCTCACGACCAATGGACCATTGGCACTGAATGTCCTGGTGGCACTCTGATGAGGCCGGTGGAGTCAGTGGGCCGACGTCAGCGAACAACTGAACGGAAAGGGCGGTCTCAATGTGAACTCCCGGTGGGCGTTGCCCCGTCCTGTGTCTTTCGCCGGGTTTGCACCTGAAACCGCTCGACTTGATACGAGGTCGGGTTCGTCATTATATGTCATCCCAAGGACGCTGCTCGATTGAAGGCTGCACGCATTCTCGACGCTGACCGCAACACCTAATATTCAAATGCGAGGAGGTGCAACCAATTTCCTCTGAGCGATCTCGCCGCGAATCTCGGCTAGTCGGTAGCCAATCTGGGATTTGCCTCCACCGATGAGTGCCTCGTGAACCTGGTCTGGGAAATTACCAGCCGGCGCGGTTTCTCGAGAGATCGCACGCTGACATCCCTCCGGCGGAAAGTGGCCAGTTATCCGGAGTTCACGGACTATCTCTCCAGCAAGGAAGGCCCATATATTGTGGGCCCGGGCCGATGTCTTTTAGCGAGAACACAAGCCACGGCGCGCTTCCTCGGTAGCTGACCACGCCACGACATGATGGCGATATGGACAATGGATGGGCAATCGTCATAGGCGCAGGGATAGCGCTGCTCGGTTCGGTCTTCGCACCTTGGCTCAAAGACTCAATCGACCGTAAGAATAGGAAGTTCGAAAGTAATCGGAACGCCGTAGCGGCGAGTCTCCAGCTGGTAGCCGCGGCCACGCCAGCCGCTGCGCTAGCGCGCTTGGAGATGGTCCACAGCGAATCGGACGGTGCGGCACAGACGACAACTCACGCAGCTGCACGCATGCAGGTCGCCAGGTTTTATGAGGCGCAAAGAGCCGTCTTCGAACTCGGCCTGCTCCTGGCAACCAAGGACGCTCCCATCGAATCTATGGCTCGAATGATGGTGAATGCTGCCCACAGAGACGACTTCGCCATCGAAGTGACATGCTTCAACCGGCTTGCGGCGCGTTGGCACAGAGGCGAATTGAGTGCCGAATCAGCACTAAATTCATTTAGGAAAGATGTTGTCAGATACCGGGCTATGAGGTTGGGCATGGGGCCGCTTGCCGAGGAAGTCAATGAAGACGAATCGATGAACGTGGACGCTCCGTAACCTATGTAGGAATGTGGCAAGGTATTTGGCCCCCGCAAACCCGCCGGATAACTCAGAGCACATGGGCGCGTGACTAGCACCTTAGGCGCTGCCTTGGGTGAAAACCACGACGTCGATACCGGCGACCGCCTCGGTGATGGTATCTGGCCGGGTCAGTTCGCCGACGACCACGCGGGCGCCAGCGTCGAGTCGGCCGGCCCGGGACGGATCCCGCACCAGAGCCCCAGGCGTACGGCTTTGGCCACAACACGCCGGCCGAAGTTTCCGGTGGCGCCGACCACGAGGATGCTGTCGGTCACGCTTCCGGGATCTCCCGGCCGAAGGCCTCGAGGGTCACCGCTTCGGGAGCCGGGCCACCGCGCACACCGGTGTCGAGGGCCTCGATCTCGGCCATCTGGTCGGCGGTGAGCTCGAAGTCGAAGACGTCGAAGTTCTCAGCAATGCGCTCCCGGCGCACCGACTTCGGAATGACGGAGTGGCCGAGCTGCAGCTGCCAGCGCAACATGACCTGCGCGGCGCTCTTGCCGTGCACGCCGGCGATACCCAGGATGACGGGGTCGGTGAAAGTGCTCTTCGAGCTATCGCCGCGGTACGAGGTGATGCCGCCGATCGGCGACCACGCCTGGGTGACGATACCGAGCTCGGCGTTCGTCTTGCGCACGTCAGGCTGCGAGAAGTAGGGGTGCACCTCGATCTGATTGACCGCCGGCACGATCGCGCTCTGCTCACGCAGGGCGTGCAGGTGATCGGTCATGAAGTTGCTCACGCCGATGGCGCGCACCCGGCCGTCGGCGAGCAGCTTCTCGAGGGCCAGGTAGGCCGCGATCGTCTTGTCGAACTCGCCGGGCAACGCCTGGTGCAGGATGAAGAGGTCGATCTGGTCGACGCCGAGCTTGCCGGCGCTCTTGTCGAACGCGTGCAGGGTCTGGTCGTAGCCGAAGTCACTGATCCACACCTTGGTCTCGATGAAGATCTCGGAGCGGTCGACGCCGGCCCGGCGGATGCCCTCGCCCACCTCGCGCTCGTTGGCGTACGCGGCGGCAGTGTCGATGTGGCGGTAGCCGATCTCCAGGGCGGCCTGCACCGCATCCGTGGTGGCGTCGGGCGGGGTCTGGAAGACGCCGAGGCCGATGGCCGGCATGACGACGCCATTGTTCAGGGTGATGTTTTTCTGCATGTTTTCACGCTAATCGCGGTGCCGGCGATCGTGGGAGTGCCTGACAGGCCCTCCTTCGACGCGACCGGGTGGCCTAGCGTGGCGGTATGGACATGCAGCCGCTGTGAGGTCACCACTCGTCTCCGCCTCTGCCCTGTTCTGGGGTTTCCAGTTCGCGCTGCTCAACCCGGTGCTCGCGCTCCTCCTTGTCGGCCTCTACGACGCCAGCCCCACCGACGTCGGCTGGGTTCTCGCGGTGTACAACGCCGCCGGCTTCCTGGCGGCGATCGTCATTCCAGCCTGGGCCGACCGCTCGAGGAACTACCTGCTGCCCCTGCTTCTCTGCGGCGTCCTCACGCTCTGCCTCGCCGGGGCCCTCGCCGTCACCACGTCGCTGCCGGTCGCGGTCGTCGCACTCGTGGTCTTCGGCGGCCCGGCCGGAGTGGGTGTTTCACTGCTCTTCGCCGACCTGAAGCACTCCGGCGCACCGCCGTCGGCTGTCATCAACACCCGCGCAATCGTCTCCTTCGCCTGGGTGGCGGGGCCCCCGGCCGCGACGTTCATCATGGGCGCCCTGGGCAACCGGGCCATCCTGCCCGTTCTGGCCGTCGTCGCCATTCTCAACGGCATCACCACCGTGGCGATGATCAGCAAACGTCGCAGTGCGCTCGCCGACGGTTCAGGCGACGCTCCGGCCCCGGTCGCGACGGCCGAGCCCGTCGCGCGTTCGCTGGTGGTCACGGTCGTCATCGCTTTCGTCTTGCTTCAGGCCACCAACAGCGCCGCGGTGTCGATCCTGAGCCTGTTCGTCACCGAGCGCCTGCACCTTCCCCTCCTCTGGTCGGGGATCGCGCTGGCACTGTCGGCGCTACTGGAGATCCCCGCCCTGCTCCTGATCGGCCGGCTCAGCGACCGGTTCTCCGGTTTTGCCCTGCTGGCCAGCGGATGCGCCGCCGGAGTCGTCTACTACGCCGCCATGACGTTGCTCCGCGACCCGGTCACCCTCCTCGCGGTGCAACCGCTGAATGCCTGGTTCTTCGGCACGGTCGCCGGGGTGGGGCTGACCCTGTTCCAGGACCTCATTCCCCGGCCGGGCCTGGCCTCCGGACTGTTCACCAACACCCGGCGCATCGGCGCCATCGTCTCCGGCGGCATCATCGCCGTCGGTTCCAGCACAGCGCTGGGCTACGGCGGCGTGTTCTTGATCTGCGCCGTGATCGCGCTCGCGGCGCTCGGACTCGTCGCCGTCGTGCGCCGGCAGGCGGGGCGCACCCGAGCCGGTTAGGGCGGGAGCGCGCTCAGCGGGTGGGCAAGGCGGCGGCCGCGGCCTGGTCGGCGATCACCAGCAGGTCGGGGTGCGTCTGCAGAATGGATGCGGGCAGCTCTGGCGTGACCGGCCCGGTCAGGGCCGCAGCGAGGGCATCGGCCTTACCCGCCCCGGTGACGATCAACACCGCACGCTTGGCCCGGTTCACCATCGGGGCACCGAAGGTGACAGCGCGAGTGGGCACCGATTCCGGGGTGTCGAAGTGGCTGGCGAAGTCGGCGTACCAGGGCGCATCCGTCGGGATCGGGAACTGGTAGATGTCGGCATCGAAGCGGGTGACGCCCGGCATGTTGCCGCAGAAGTGCCCGTCGCTTCCCACACCCATCAGGATCAGGTCGAGTCCGCCGTTGCCGGCCAGGTCAGCGCGAATGTCGCCCTCGCTCTCCGGGGTCAGTTCGTGCAGGTTCTGCGGGCGGATCCCGGCCGGGCCGTAAAACTGCTCGTCCAGGGCCGACATCGTCATGCCGCGGTCTTGGCCGGGCAGGGGCAGCTCGTCGAAGTTGTAGAAGTGCACATTGTCGTAGGCGCTCGGATTGGCCGCGAGCACCGGCGCCACCAACGCGTACGTTCCCACCGGCGTGGCACCGGCCGTGAGCGACAGGTTCACGCGTCGGTCGTGGGTCATGGTTCCCAGGAGCACGGCGGCGGCTGTGCGGCTCACGGCTACGGCGTCGGTTTCGATCACGAGTTTCATGGCGGGTCACTTTCGGGGTGGCTGGCTAACGGGCGGAGATTCTCACCCTAACCCAAGAAACCTACCATCGGTAGGTATTACGAGGGCACCCCTGCCCATGGTGCCGCGCTTCGGCCCTCCGCTACGGTGAGCCATGATCATCTGGTCCCGTTGGGGAATTGTCGTCTTCGTGTTCTTCGGCCTCTCGGTCGGACTCGGCTTTGCGCTCAAAGCGCTCGTCGCCCCATCCACCGGCTCCAACGACCCATCCACTACCGCATTCATCGGCACGGGCTTCATCCTGGGTGCGGCGGCGCTGTGGGCATTCTCGAAGTTCGCGCTGCCGCGCCTGGACAAGGCATCGCCGTCGTTCGTCTACCAGAAGCTGCCGGAACCGGTGATCAATGACCGCGGGGTGCGGGTGACGCACCGGCCCGTCGCCGTGGTGAACCAGGAGACCGGGCAGCAGATCTGGACCCGCCCGTCGTCGACGTTCTTCTTCATCCCGGTGCGTTTCTGGGTCTATCCCATTGCCGCCCTCGGGCTCCTGACCATCATCATCGGCCTCACCCGGGTCTAACGGACCGGCGGCGGCTCAGCTGATCGAGACCACGATCTTGCCCAGAACGTCGCCATCGAGAAGTCGCCGATAGCCGGTCCGCACGTCGGCGAGGTCGATCACCGAGTCGATCGACGGGCGCACACCGGTGACCTCGAGCATGCGTAGCATGGCGTCGAACTCGGCCCGGGTCGACATCGTCGAGCCGATGATCGAGAGCTGCTTGTAGAACACCCGGTGCAGCTCCGCTGCGGGCATGCCGCCGCTGGTCGCGCCGGCGATCACGATGGTGCCGCCGGGGCGCACGGCGCGCAGCGAGTGCGCCCAGGTCGCCTCCCCCACGGTCTCGATCACCACGTCGACCCGCTCCGGCAGCCGGGCGCCGCTCTCCAATGCCTGGAAGGCGCCGAGTCCGAGCGCAAAGTCGCGCTTCCGGGCGGTGCGGGAGGTGGCGTAAACAAGGGCGCCGGCGGCAGCGGCCAGGGTGATCGCGGCGCCGGCGACACCACCGCTGGCCCCCTGCACGAGCACCCGGTCGCCGGCTGTGATCCCGGCGCGACCGAACAACATCCGATATGCCGTGCTCCAGACCGCGCCCAGGGTCGCGGCCTGCTCGAAACTCAGCCAGGCGGGCTTGGGCACGAGGTTCTGCGTGGGCACGAGCACGTAGTCAGCGAGAGTTCCGTTCACAGTCTCCGACAGGATGGCGCGGTCGGGGTCGAAGGTCTCGTCGCCGTGCCCGCGCGCCGGGTCGCCGAGCACCGAGTAGAGGATCACCTCGCGGCCGTCGTCCGTCACCCCGGCGCCGTCGCAGCCGAGCACGATCGGGATGCGCTCGGCCGGGTGCCCGACTCCGCGCAAGGTCCAGACGTCGTGCGGGTTGAGGGAGGCGGCACGCAGACGCACCCGGGTCCAGCCGTCCCGCGGTTCCGGCATCGGGATCTCCTGCAGTTCGAGTCCGGAGAGCGGATCCTGATCGTTCTGGGAGACGGCGACGACAGCGCGCATGGGCAGTCCTTAGCTTCGGGAGTTCCCGGGGCGTCGACCCGAGTGGATACGATGGAGGATACGGGATTACGCCATATCGTACTCTCACGAGGTGAAGCCTGATGATCGAACCCGGTGCCACAGCAGCGCTGCGCCGTGCGGCCCTGCTGCAACGACTCGAGGACATCTTCCTGGCCGAGGGTTTCAGCGGCTTCACCACCGACGACCTCTGCCGCCGGTTGCACTGCTCGAAAAGCACGTTGTACAGCATTGCCGGCACTCGCGAGCAGATCATCCAAGCCGTCACCCGGCACTTTTTCGCTCGTTCCACCGACACGATAGAAGCGATGGTGGCCACCGACGACGACCCTGCCCGGCGCATCGTGCGCTATCTCGGCGGTGTCGGCGCCGCCATGCGCCAAAACTCCCCGGTGTTCTATGCCGACCTGGTGGCGTACCCGCCCACGGCGGAGATCTACCGGGTGAACTCGGCGGCGGCCGCACGGCGCGTGCGTTCGTTCATCGACGACGGTGTTGCGGCCGGCGTGTTCCGTTCGAACGATGCCGTGCTGGCCGCCCGGTCGGTGGCCCTGCTCATCGACGGGGTGCAATCCGGGGCGCTGCTCGAGGGCACCGACCTCAGCCCCGGCGAGGCCTATGCCGAGCTCGGCGAGCTCATTGCCTTCGGACTGGTCGTGCGCGGCGAGCGCTGACCCCCGGCCCAGCGGGCAACCCTGCCCGGCCCACAATGCGCCTTCTGCCCCTGGTGCGAACTGAACATTTGTGCAACCGGGGCGAATGCTCACGATTAATTTATTCCGCCTGACGGACTCGTGTTCCGCATTTGGGGGTATTAGTGCTACGTTCAATCTGAAACGATTCAATAGCAGTCGTTCACCAGTTTTCGCACTTACCCGCACGACCCGAACGGACTCGTTCCGTCCCTCGCCATTGGCGCCGAAGGAGATTCAATTCATGAGCACGACATCACTCGGGGACACCCGCCCCGAAGCCGGCATCGGAAAGCGCAACCCGAAGAAGGCCGCCATGAGCGGTTGGATCGGAAGCGCACTCGAGTACTACGACTTCGCTCTGTACTCGCAGGCCGCCGCGCTGGTCTTCCCCACCGTCTTCTTCCCGTCCGGGAACGCCACGGTCGCCATCATCGCCTCCCTGGCCACCTACGCGGTCGGCTACGTCTCCCGCCCGATCGGCGCCATCGTCCTGGGCGCCTGGGGAGATCGGCACGGTCGCAAGAACGTGCTCACCTTCGCCATGCTGCTGATGGGCTGCGCCACCTTCCTCGTCGGCCTGCTGCCGACGTTCGGCCAGGTCGGGGTGCTCGCGCCTATCCTGCTGGTGCTGCTGCGCCTGATCCAGGGCTTCGCCGTCGCCGGCGAACTCGGTGGTGCCAGCGCGATGATCGTCGAGCATTCGCCCGACGCCCGCCGTGGCTTCTTCGCCAGCTTCAGCCTCCAGGGCACGCAGTTCGGCTCGATCCTGGCCACCGGCCTCATGCTTCCGCTCGCCGCGATCCTCAGCGACGAGCAATTCCACACCTGGGGCTGGCGCATCCCGTTCCTGCTCAGCGCCCTGGTCATCCTGGCCGGATGGATCATCCGTCGCCGCGTGCAGGAACCGCCGGTCTTCCTCGCCCAGACCGACGGTGTCGTGGCGAAGCGCAAGCTGCCGATCGTCGAGCTCGTGCAGACCCACCTCTGGGTTCTGGTGCGTTGCATCCTGATGACCCTCACGAACGTGGTCGGCATGGCAACCCTCATCTTCGGTGTGGCCTTCGCCACCCAGGAGGGTTACGGCAACGGCTTCTCCGCGAGTGAGTTCCTCTGGGTCACCCTCGTAGCCAATATCGTCGCGATCGTCACCATTCCGTTCTTCGGAGCGCTCTCCGACAAGATCGGCCGGCGCACCCTGATGCTGATCGGCGGACTCGGTGGAGGCCTGCTCGCCGGGGTCTACCTCGCGGCCATCGAGATGGGCAGCCTGCCCCTCGTCTTCGTGTGCGTCGTCGTGGTTCAGGGCATCTTCTTCCAGATGTGGAACGCGACCTTCGCCACCTTCTACCAGGAGCAGTTCCCGATGCGGATGCGCGTGACCGGTTTCGCGGTCGCGCAGAACGTCGGCCTGATGATCGCGTCGTTCTTCCCGAGCATCTTCACCGCGATCGCCCCTCCCGGCACCGCGAACATCCCGCTCGTGATCGGCTCGCTCGCGTTCGGCATCTGCCTGGTTGCGGCCGTGGCCGCGTTCCTCTCCGACGAGACCAGGGGCACCTCGCTCGAGGACATCGAGACGAAGTCGATCCGGCTCCCCTGATCGCGGTCGCCAGACCCGCATTCGTGCAACGCTAGCCGCACACCACCCGCCCAGCACCGAAGCACCACGAACGGAAATCCCATGACGATCACGCCACAGAAGACCTGGCCGGTGAAGCACAGCGCACTGCTCCGTGCGCCGGAACGGTTCATCTCCCGCGAGGGCATCGATGAGCTGGTTCACCGGCTGACCGACAACCTGGTCGGCATCACCGACGAGACCGGAGAGTTCCTGCTCCGGCTCGACGATGGCAGGGTGATCGACACGAAGGGCTGGGCGGGTTGGGAATGGACCCACGGAATCGGCCTGTACGGCATCTGGCAGTACTACGACCAGACCGGCGAGACGGAGATGCGCGACATCGTCGACTCCTGGTTCGCCGACCGCGCGGCCGAGGGCTCCACCACCAAGAACGTCAACACCATGGCGCCATTCCTCACCCTCGCCTACCGGTACGAGGAGACGGGCGACCGCTCACTGCTGCCGTGGCTCGAATCGTGGGCGGAGTGGGCGATGCGCTCGATGCCGCGCACCCCGCACGGCGGCATGCAGCACATCACCCTGGCGGAGGAGAACCATCACCAGCTCTGGGATGACACCCTGATGATGACGGTCATGCCGCTGGCGAAGATCGGCATGCTCCTCGGCCGGCAGGACTACGTGGACGAGGCGAAGTTCCAGTTCCTCACCCACGTCGCCTACCTGATGGACCGCGAGACGGGACTCTGGTTCCACGGCTGGTCCTTCGATGGCGAACAGAACTTCGCCAAGGCGCGCTGGGCACGCGGCAACTCCTGGCTCACCATGGTGATCCCCGACTTCCTCGAGGTCGTCGACCTGCCGGAGTCCGACCCGCTGCGCCGGTTCCTGGTGCAGGTGCTGGATGCCCAGGTCGCCGCCCTCGCCGCGCTGCAGGACGACTCCGGGTTGTGGCACACCCTGCTCGACGACCCCACGTCGTACCTCGAGGCGTCAGCGACGGCCGGGTTCGCCTATGGAATCCTCAAGGCGGTGCGCAAGGGCCACCTCGACGCGAAGTACGCCCCCACCGCAGAGAAGGCCGTGCAGGCGATCATCGCCAACGTCTCCGACGACGGCGAGCTGCTGCAGGTCTCCTTCGGCACCGGCATGGGGTCGAACCTCGACTTCTACCGCAACATCCCCTGCACCTCGATGCCGTACGGGCAGGCCATGGCGATCCTCTGCCTGGCGGAGTACCGGCGCACCTATTACTGAGTGGCCCGGGATGGGCCGGTTCCTCGGCCCATCCCGCCGGCACGCCCGAACGAAACTAGCGAAAGAGCACAGATGAGACTCGTCAGCGTTGATATCGACGGCATCGAACGGCCCGGCGCCGTGGTGACCGGACCAGACGGCGTCGACCGCGTGCTGGAGTTGCGTCAGTTCACGGGCGCCGGCAGCCTGGCGCTGCTCCTGGCCGATGATGTCGCCCTCGACCTCACCCGCACCGCGATCGGCCGGGCCGACCACGCGTCCCTCCCCCGACTCGCCGATGTTCGGCTGGCGCCGCCGGTGCGACCGCAGGTCATCCTCTGCCTGGGCTACAACTATCGCGGCCATGTCGAAGGCCACCACGAGGGCCACGTCGACGGCGAGACCGGTCAGGATGCGCTGCCGTACCCGAACGTCTTCGTCAAAACGCCCAACACCATCGGCGGCCCGCACGACCGGGTGGTGATGCCCATCGCCGCGACCGACGTGGACTACGAGGGTGAGATCGCCGTCGTGATCGGCCGTACCGCCCAGGCTGTCGATGAGAGCGACGCGATGTCGTATGTCGCCGGGTACACCCTGTTCAACGATGTGTCCGATCGCGGCTGGCAGGACCGTTCGAGCCAGTGGGCCCTGGGCAAGAGTGTCGACGGTTTCGGCCCGCTCGGCCCATGGATCGTGACCACCGATGAGCTACCCGACCTGGGCGGCCTGCAGATGGAGGTCGAACGGGAAGGCGTCGTGACGGTGCGGGCCAGCACTGATTCGATGGTTTATGGCGTCGCGTTCCTGGTGCATTACCTGTCCCAGATCATCACCCTGCAGCCCGGTGACATCATCTCGACGGGCACTCCGGCCCGGTCGGTGCAGGCACAGAGCGCCCACCTGCCGCTCGCCGACGGCGAAACAGTGACCATCCGCGTCACCGGGCTCGGCGAGCTCACCACGACGTTCGTGCGCTAGAACACTGCCTCGCCCCCACGGTCAGGCGGCGGTCGTGCCCTCGTTGACGACGCGCAGTCCGTTGAGGGTGCGGGGGTAGCCGATGTAGGGCAGCAGCTGGGTGAGGGTGTCGACCAGCATGCCGCGGTCATTGCCGACGTTGAGATTCGCGGCGACGTGCCCGGCCACCTGGGGCTCGCATCCGCCGAGGTCCACGAGCATCGCGAAGGTGAGCAGCTCACGGGTGGGCAGGTCGATGCCGGTGCGGGTGTAGTGGTCACCGAAGCAGTTGGCCGACAGGAACCGCTGGATGTGTGCCTGGTCGGCCGGCGCGTTGGCGTACATCTGGTCGACGGCGAAATCGCCGACGATGCGCTTTTGTACGGCGAGGCCCTGCTCCGCCCGGGTCTCGGTGGTAGTCGTGGACTGGGCGGGCAGGGGCAGTTCCACGCCTCGCTCCCCCAGAACGGCGTTGGTGACTTGCAGAAAGTCGAACACCTTGGCCATGCCCACATAGGGCACGGCCTGGTAAACGATCTCCTTGACCTCGATCGGAGTCACGCCGACGGTGAGCGCGGCGCCGACCATTACCCGGTACTCGCTCAGCGCCTGCGCCGCGATCAGCGCGGCGAGCTGCACCATGAGCCGGGTCTTCGGAGTCAGCGTGCCCTCGGCCGGGACCTCGCCGAAAGCGAAATTGTCGAAGTACTCGATCAGCTCGGGGTCGGTTCGCGCCAGGGTGGAGACGTGCCCGGGGAACAGTTCGTCGTGGTTCTTCTGCGCGTCGGGAGTGATCATGCTTCGACGCTACGCCGGCACGTCGGAGCCAGGGAGTGCCTGCCGGTACCCCCTCCAGCTGGGCGCCGGCCGCGCCGTATCGAGCGGAGCAGCACCGATCGGTGCCGCATCGACGGGCGCCGTGATGACCGTAGTGGTCTGCTGAACCTCCGCCTCGCTGAGGCGAGTCCGGGAGGTGCGCATCAGCTGGGCGATGCTGGATTCCGCCTGCGCCGGGGCACCGGCCGCCGCAGGCGCAGCTGGGCCGGGCTGTGCCGGCGGGTCCGGCTCCGCAAGTGCCTCCCGGATGATCCGGCGCGGGTCGTACTGGCGGGGGTCGAGTTGCTTCCACTCGGCGACGTCGAATCCCTCGCCGAGTTCCTGCGTGACCCTGACCTGCGCCGCTTCCGAGCGGTCGCGTAGTGTCCGCACGAGGGTGGCCAGCCGGCCGGCATAGAGCGGCAGCCGGTCAGGCCCGATGACGAAGACGGCGATGAGGGCGACGACGATCAGTTTTTCGAAGCTGAGGCCCAGCATGGGTGTTCTCCTTGTGCGGCGGTCACGGGGGATCAGGCGGTGACGGACTCGCGTGAGTCCGCGGTGAGGACGGCGGCCCGGCGGGCGACGCGTCGGTCGTGCAACAGGGCGATGCCGGCTGCGGCGGCGAAGAGCGCGCACATGGGGATCGCGAGCAGGAACATCGACATGATGTCGGCGGCCGGGGTGGCGAGGGCGCAGAACAGCACGATGGCCACCAGAACGAGCCGCCACCCGCGCACGATCGTGATCCCCGGCAGCACGCCGATGAGGTTGAGCAGCACCACGAACACCGGCAGCACGAAGGCCACACCCACCGCGAGCACGAGCTTCATCACGAAGTCGAAGTAGTAGGACGCTTCGAGAATGGTGCTGTCTTCGGCCGACGCGAAGTTCGCGAGCAGCTCGACCACGTGTGGGAAGAGGGCGAAGCCGGTCAGGCATCCGATCAGGAACAGCGGTACGGCCGAGAACAGGAACCCGAAGGTGTACTTCTTCTCGCGTCGGGTCAGGGCCGGCACGAAGAACGCGAACAGTTGGTACAGCCAGACCGGGCTGGAGAGCACGAGGCCGGTATAGAGCGCGATCTTCATCTTGAGCTCGAAGGCACCGCTCACGCTGCCGTAGTTGAGGGTGGCATTGCGCGACTGGGCCAGGGCCACGATCGGTGCTCGCAGCAGGTCGAGGATCGGGTCGGAGAACAGGTAGCCGACGACAACGGCGACGGCCACGCCGATGGCCGCCCGGAAGATCCGCGTGCGGGCCTCGACGAGGTGACCCGCCAGGGGCATCAGGCCGGGTTCGGCCGGCGAGGTCTTCCGGGCGCCCATGTCCCTCAGCGCCCGTCGACCACGGCGACCGAGTGCCCCGTCGGCTCGGCCGGCGAGCGCTCGGTCACTCTGTCGGCGCCGGTCGGTGCCGCGGGTTCCGTGGCCTCGCGGATCTCAGTCTTAAAGATGTTCATCGACTGTCCGACGCTCCGGGCCAGCGCCGGCAGTTTGGTCGAGCCGAAGAGCAGCAGGATGACGACAAGGATGATGATGGCGTGCCAGCCGGTGAGGTTCTGAAGCAGTCCCATGAGTTCGGTGTCCTTCTCTCGGTATCAGCAGGGTGGGGTCAGGAAGGGTTACTGGGTGGGCGCATCGGAGGGCGGGGTGCCTCCGCCGCCACTGGGCGGAGTGCCGCCACCGCCGCCGCCATCGGGTGAGGAGCCCGCGGTAGGTGTGGTGGTCGTGTCCACCCGGGCCGTGAGGTTGACGACGTACCCGGAGGTGACGTCACCGGTCACGGTGGCGAGCTGCAGGGCTCCGCCGTCATCGCCGAAGACGTTGTCGTTGTCGAGGGTGACCTGCGACAGGTTCGCGGTGGAACCCTCGTAGCCGGCCAGCTTGTAGACCGTGCTGCTGGTGTTCTCCGGCAGGGCCGCCTGCGAGGTGGAGATGGCGTTGGCAGCATCCGAAATCGAGTCGACATCGGGGTAGACCTCGAAGTGGATGTGCGGCCAGCGGCCGGTGTAGCAGGCCGGGTAGATCGACGTGAAGGTGACCTGGCCCGCACTGTCGGCGATCTGCACGCCGCGCAGGTAGGTCTCCTCTTCAATGCCGTCGGAGTACATCGAGTAGCCGCCGGCGGCGTCGCAGTGCCAGACGTACACCGCGGTGTCGGCGAATGGCGCATCGTTGTTGTTCATGTCCAGCACGGTCAGGGTGAAGGTCATCGGAACGCCCTCGGCCGTGAGCCCGCCGCCGATGCTCGAGCGGATGTCGCTGCGCACGATGCCGGACTCCTCGAGCACGTTGACCCCGTTGGAGCCGTCGCCGGGGTAGGGCCCGGCGGTCTCGTCCGGGATCTCGCCGGTGCTGGTGGTGGCGGTGGCGGTGGACGTGCTGGTGCTACCGGAGGCATCGGTGGCGCAGGCGGCCAGGGCGACCGCGCCGGCCCCCACACCGATCAGGCTCAGGATGTTGCGGCGGCTGATCAGGGTGCGCAGGTCGAAGGCGACCCCCTGGTCGACGACCTCGTCGTCGGCGCGGTCGAGCAGGCGGCCCTCGTAGGCGGGGCCGGCCGGGGTGGAATCTGGTTCAGGGATGCGGCTCATGGCTGCCTCTCGAATTGGTGTCTGTCATTTCCGGTACGACACCTATCCTGCGAGGGTCACCTGTGATCCCCTTGGCTCCTGCTATGTCATTCCTATGAGCCCTCTGTGCGGCTGACGGTGATCAGGCGCCGGCCGTGAGCAGGCCGGCCAGCTGGGCGAGCTGCCGCGGGTCTTCGAGGGCTGAGCCGACGGCCACCACCCGCACGCCGGCGTCGAGGAACTGCCCGGCGTTGGTGGCGTCGAGCCCACCGGTCGCCACGAAGCGCACCTGCGGGAACGGGCCGCGGATATGCCGGAACCAGTCGGCACCGAGCCAGGCCGCGGGAAAGGCCTTCATCCAGGTGAGCCCGAGTCCGCAGGCGATCTGCACCTCGCTCGGCGTGGAGACGCCGGGCAGCATGGGGATACCGTGCTCCTGGGCGGCGAGCACGACCCGCGGGTCGAGCCCGGGTGAGACGAGGTAACGGGCACCGGCGGCCACCGCCAGCGGGATCTGCCTGGCAGAGACGATGGTGCCAGCGCCGACGATCTTGCCGCGCTCCTCGGCCAGGCGCGCGACCGCGCGGAGGGCCAGCAGGTCTTCGTCGGACTGCAGGGTGACCTCGACGGAGTCGATGCCGAGGTCCCAGGCGGTGGTGGCGAGCGTCACGGCTCGCTCGACGCCCGTGCCGCGGAGGATCGCCATCAGTGGGGCCGTGGCGAACGTTTCGGCGAAGAAGGTCGCGGTGTCGGCGGTCGGGTCGGTCGTCTCGGTCATCACAGCACTCTTTCGTCGATGGAGTCTCCCGTGGTCTGGAGGGTGAGGGCGGCACGGCGATGGCCCGCTCGCAGGCGTTCCGCGGGTGTCGCGCCCTCGAGGAGTGCGGCGAGATAACCGCCGGCGAAGGCGTCGCCGGCACCGACCACGTCGACGACGTCGACCACGAGAGCGGGCTCAAAGACTTCCTGGTCACCCAGGTAGGTCGTCGCTCCTATTGAGCCGTCCTTGACCACGAGTTCGGGCACGTCGGCAAAGTGGGCGCGCACCTCACTGGCCGAGACGGTGCCCCACAGGCTCTCCGCCTCGTCGCGGCCGGTGAACACGAGGTCGGCCCGGCGGGCCAGCGCCGCGAGGGCGTCCGCCGCCACGGCGCAGTCCCAGAGGGCGAGCCGGTGGTTGACGTCGAAGCTGACCAGCACTCCGGCGTCCCGGGCGCGGCGCATCAGCCGGCGGAGGAACCCGGCCGCCGAATCGGAGATGGCCGCCGTGATGCCGGACACATGCAGGATGCGCACTCCCCGCAGGTCCACCAGCTCGGCATCCGCGATCGACAGCTGTGACGCCGCCGAACCGGCGCGGTAGTACCGCACGCCATTTCCGGGATCCTTGACGTACAGCCCGGTCGGATGCACCGGGTCGGTGATCACCGACGACACGTCCACGCCGCGTGCCTTCAGTTGGGCGCGCACCCGGCGGCCGAGCGCGTCGTCACCGAGACGGCTGAACCACCCGGCGCGGTGCCCGAGCGCTGCCACGTGGGCGGCGACGTTCGATTCCGCTCCGCCCGCGTCGAGGCGGAAGTGCTCGGCCTCGGCCAGCCGGTCGCCGGTGAGGGGCGCGACCATCGCCATCGTCTCACCGACGGCGAGCAGTTCCGGGCCGGTGCCGGGCGGCGGCGTGGGCATGACGTTCGTCATTTCAGATCGGTGATCGGGGCGGCATCCATGTCGTCGAAGGCCTGGTTCTCACCGGCCATTGCCCAGACGAAGGAGTACGCCGCCGTGCCGACTCCGGAGTGTAGCGACCAGCTCGGCGAGATGATCGCCTGGCGGTCGGCCACCACCAGATGACGGGTCTCTTCACGCTCGCCGAGCAGGTGGATGACGCGGGCGTCGGCCGGAACATCGAAATAGAGGTAGCACTCGGTGCGCCGGTCGTGGGTGTGCGCGGGCATGGTGTTCCACATCGACCCGGGGTGCAACTGGGTGACGCCCATCACGATCTGGCAGGACTGCACGCCGTTCTCGTGGATGTACTGGTTGAGCGTGCGCCGGTTGGAGGTGACCTGGTCGCCGAGTTCGCGCACGGTGCCCTGCCCGGGCGCGACGAGCGCCGTCGGGTAGGTGGTGTGCGCGGGCGCGGAGAACAGGTAGAACTGCGCTCCGGCCTCCGCGCCGGCCGGCGCATCGGCAAAGACCACATCCCGGATGCCACGGCCGAGGTAGAGGCACGCGCCGGTCTCGAGTTCGTAGGTTTCGCCATCCGCCGTCACCGTGCCAGGGCCGCCGACGTTGATGATGCCCAGCTCACGGTGCTCGAGGAAGTACTCGCTGCGGATCTCGGGGTAGCCCGGCAGTACCAGGTCGGTTCCCGCCGGCACGGCGCCGCCGAGCACGATGCGGTCGTGGTGGGTGTACGTCACGCGGATCTCGCCGGGAACGAAGAGTTCGGGTATGAGGAAGGTTGCTCGCAGGTCGCCGGTGGTCATGCCCGGAATCTGGGTCGGGTTGGTGGCGTATCGCTGTTCCATGGTGCTCCTTGGTCGGTATCGGGTCGGTGTCAGCGCACGAGCCAGCCGCCGTCCACCGGCAGCACGGTGCCGGTGACATAGGCTGACGCGTCGGACGCGAGGAAGACGAATGCGCCCTGCAGGTCGGCGGGCGTACCCCACCGGCCAGCGGGGATGCGGGCCAGGATCGAGCGCTCACGTTCGACGTCGGCGCGAAGGGCCGCGGTGTTATCGGTCGCCATATAGCCGGGCGCGATGGCGTTGACGGTGACGCCCGACGCCGCCCACTCGTTGGCAAGGGCCTTGGTGAGGCCGGCGACGGCATGTTTGGAGGCCGTGTAGGCGGGCACGAAGACGCCGCCCTGGAAGGACAACATCGAGGCGATGTTGATGATGCGCCCGTGGCCTTGTGCCAACATGTGTCGCCCGGCGGCTTGGGAGAGATGGAAGACCGCATCGAGGTTGATCGACAGCACGTCGTTCCAGCTGTCCGCGGCAAAATCCACGGCCGGCGCACGGTGGATGATGCCGGCATTGTTCACCAGGATGTGCAGGTCACCGAGCTCGTCGACCACCTCGGTCACCGCCGAGGCGATCTCGTCGGGAGTGGCCTGCACCAGGTCTCGCCGGATCAGGTGCACCCGCCGGCCGAGCGCACGGATCTTCTCGGCGGTGTCGCTCGCGTCGGCACGGTCGAGCAGCGCGACGTCGGCGCCGGCCTCGGCCAGGGCGAGAGCGGCGCCCTGGCCGAGGCCCCGGGTCGAACCGGTGACGAGGGCGACCTGCCCGTCGAGGCGGAAGGAATCAAGAATCATGGCGGTCCCCGATCTGGTTGGTGCTGATGGGATCGATGAAGGTGGTGGTGAGTTCGCCCAGGCCGGCGACCCGGATGGTCACGGCGTCGCCGTGGCCGAGCGGCCGGTGCTCGTCCTGCGCCTGCGGCAGTTTCTGCGGGGTTCCGGTGGAGATGACGTCCCCGGGCTCTAGGGTCATGACCTGGCTCAGGTAGTGCACGAGGAACGCCATCGGGAAGATCATGGTGGCGGTGCTTTGCGACACGGTCACGACGCCATCCCGAAGAACCTCGACGAGCAGGTCCTGGGGGTCGGGCACCTCGTCGGCGGTGACCAGTTCGGGGCCGAGCGGGCCGAAGCCGTCGAAGCACTTGCCGAGTTCCCACTGGCTGGACCGGCCCTGCCAGTCCCGGTCGGAGATGTCATTGAAGAGGGCGTAGCCGGCAACGTAGTCCAGGGCGGACTCGAGCGGCACGTCATGAGCGCGGCGGCCGATGACGATCGCGATCTCGCCCTCGTAGTCCACGGAGGTACTGGCGCGCGGCAGCACCACCGGGTCACCGGGGGCCCCCAGAACGTTCGGCGTCTTGACGAAGACGTCGGGATAGGCCGGGTCGCCGGCAGTCGGGTCCTCTCCGGCAGGCACGTGCCCGCGGTAGTTGTAGCCGAGGCAGACGATCTTGCCGGGCCGCACGGGAGGGAGCAACTGCACATCGGCCAGTAGAGGCAGGCCCTCTGGCGATGCCGCGGCACGCTCGACCACGCCGCGGGTGGCGGCGAGAGTCTGCGCATCGCTGATGATCTCCTCGACGGTGAACGGGCCCAGTCTCACGACGAGATCGCCACGGTGCGAGGCGATGACGGCGCCGGCCTGAGCGCCGCCGGGGCGGGCGTAGCTGATGAGCCTCACCAGAACGACTTCCAACCGGGCAGGGCGACCCTGGTGAGCGCTTCGAGATAGAAGTAGTCGCCCCACAGGGTGCCTTCGTCGACGCCGTTGTTCTTCGGCAGGTCGTACACGCTGTGCAACAGCAGCGCGTCGGAGTCCTCGGGGGTGGCCGGCGTGTAGTTCTCGATCAGGGAGGCGAGCATGGTGTGCGCCGCCTCGGTTGCGCGGGTCGCGCGCTCCCCTGCACCCTCGAGATCGGCGAGTTCGAGCAGACCGCACACCGCGATCGCGGCCGATGAGCTGTCGCGCGGCGCATCGCTGCCGTCGTTGTAGACGAGGTCCCAGAACGGCACCGAGTCGGCAGGGAGGTGGGCGAGAAAGTAATCGGCGCAGCGCCAGGCAGCGTCGAGGAGGAGCGGGTCACCGGTGGCGCGGTAGTTCAGCGCAAACCCGTAGATACCCCAGGCCTGGCCGCGGGCCCAGCAGGAGTCGTCGAACGCGCCCTGTTCGGTCGCGCCGCGCAGCGCCTCGCCGGTTTCGGCATCCCAGTAGAAGGTGTGGAAGGTCGAGTTGTCGGCGCGCACGATGTGCTCGCGCAGTTGAGCAGTGTGACGGCGCACGGCGTCGGGGTAGCGCGGGTCGCCGGTTTGCTCGCTGGCCCAGGTGAGCAGCGGCATGTTCATGAGGCTGTCGACGATGGTGCGCCCGCGCTGCCTCGGGTCGGAGAGGTCGCCCCAGGCCTGGATGATGCCGGCCGGCTCGAGCAGTCTGAGCATGAGGTGGTCGGCGGCGAGCAGCGCGGCCTCGCGGCCTTCGGTGTCGCCGAGCAGACGCCAGGCCGGCACCGTCGACAGGCTGTAGAGAAAGCCGAGATCGTGCGTGTCGAGGTCTTCGCCGGCCCTCACCCGCCGGGAGAAGTCCGCCGAGTGGGCGAGGGCGGCGGTGCGGTAGGCGTCAGTATGGGTGAGCTCCCAGGCCAGCCACTCCATGCCGCTGAAGAAGCTGGTGGTCCAACCGCGGTTGCCGCCGAGCGGGAAGCCGGTGACCGCCGGCCGCGGTAGGTACCGTCCATCGGTGGTGGTGTCGTCGGGGTAGCCGGCACCGAAGGTCGCACTGTTGCGGAGCACGGTCTGGAGCGCGGCGGCTATCGCCGTGTCGACCGAGGTTTCGGTCGTACCGGGCGTGAGTGGGGTCGTCATCGGTAGTGTTCCTTAGCTGCGGCCCGGCGCGAGCGCCGGGACCTCGTCGATGGAGAGAACGGGTCGAAGGGTGTACCGGGAGTTCGCCCAGGCGAAGTACAGCGCCGGCGCGGCGGTCAGGCCGAGCGCGATGGCGGGCATACTCGCGAACAACGCGACCTGGGTGCCGATCACGAGCAGGGAGACGACGGTCAGGTACCACCGGCGCACGCACAGGTAGAGGCTCGCCCGGATCACGTCGAGGAAGCGGGCTCCCGGAACATCCGAGATCGCGACCAGGCTGACCAGGGTGACTGCGCCCACCAGCACGGTGAGCACGGCCAGAACGGGAACAATCACGACGGAGAGGCCGCTGTCGGCGAAGAACCGCAGGTCGACGATCAGCACGACCACCACGGCGGTGGCTGCGCCGCCGAGCAGGAACGCTCGACGCCAGGTGGCGAGCCAGCCGGCCAGGAAGGCGCGGGCGGGGGTGACGCCGTTGCGGCTGAACTCCCGGAAGGTGGCGAACGCCGCGCTGACGCCGGGGGCGCAGAACGGTGCCGCGGCGGCCAGCAACGGCCAGGACCGGGCGGGGTCCGTCGTGACCAGCAGCAGCACGAACGGGAGGCAGGAAATGACCAGCAGCACGTTGGTGATCAGGGCGAGATAGACCACACCGGCGATCATCGTGTAGGTGCCGTGCGCGAGTGGCTTCATCTCGATCAGCCCTTCATTCCGCTGGTGGCCAGACCCTCGACGAAGTACTTCTGTCCGACGAGGAAGATGATCGCGATCGGGATCACCGAGATGGTGAGTCCGGCGAACAGCAGGGCGTAATTCGTGTCGAAGAGGTTGCTCACGAAGCTCTTGAGGCCGAGCTGCACGGTCCACAGGTTCGGGTCGCGCAGGTAGATCAGCGGGCCGAGGTAGTCGTTCCAGGTATTGACGAAGGTGAGCAGGGCGAGGCTGGCCAGCGCGGGGACCGACAGCGGCAGCATGATGCGCCGCCAGATGCCGTATTCGCTGAGCCCGTCCAGGCGGGCGGCCTCGGAGAGTTCCTCGGGGATGGTCTCGTAATACTGCTTCATCAGGAAGACACCGAATGCGCCGAACGCCTGCAGCAGCACGATCGACCACAGCGTGTTCGAGACCTTGAGCTCCGACATGAGGATGAACTGCGGGATCATGTAGGACTGCCACGGCACGGCGATGGTGCCGATGTAGACCAGGAACAGCGCGTCCCGGCCGGGGAAGCGGATGCGGGCGAAGCCGTAGGCGGCGAACGATCCGGTGAGCACCTGCAGGAACGTCACCACCACCGAGAGGAACATCGTGTTGCGAATCCAGGTGAGCATGTCGCTCTTGGTCCAGATTTCGACGTAGTTGTTCCAGACGAAGATCTCGGGGAACCAGGTCACCGGCACCGAGAACACCTCGTTCGAGGTCTTCAGCGAGCTGATCACCATCCAGATGAACGGGGTGAACAGCCCGAGCGCGGCGATGATGAGCACGGCGTAGCCGGCCACCCGGCCCGCCCGCCGCAACGGCGTGCCGGCGCGCGGGCGGTGCTTGGGTGGGGTGGAGTCTGCGAGCTTGCGCAGCCCGCGAACGTCCTCGACGGGAACCATGAGACCGGTCATCAGGCACTCCTTCTCTTATTGGCGAGAAACTGCGCCACGGTCACGGTGATGCAGAGGAAGAACAGGGCGACGGACGCGGCGGAGGCATAGCCGAACTGGCTCTCCTCGAATCCCTTGGTGTAGATGAACTGGGAGAGCACGAGGGTGGACTGGCCCGGTCCGCCCTCGGTCATCACCAGGATGAGGTCGAAGATCTTGAACGAGTTGATGGTGAGCATCACGGTGACGAAGAAGGTGGTGGGCCGCAGGCTCGGCATGGTCACGTTGAAGAACCGCTGCAGCGCGTTGGCGCCGTCCATCCGGGCGGCCTCATGCAGTTCGCGGGGCACGGTCTGCAGCCCGGCGAGGAAGAGGATCATGTAGTAACCCATGTCGCGCCAGGTGCTGACGATGACGACTGCCGGCATCGCCCAGTCCGAGGAGGTGAGCCAGCCGGGCGGGTTCTCGAGGCCGAACGCACGCAGTACCTCGTTGATCGGGCCGTAGTCGGGGCTGAACAACAGGTTCCAGACGATGGCGATGGCCACAATGGACGTGATGTACGGGAAGAACGCGGCGGTGCGGAAGAACGCGACACCGCGCAGCTTGCTGTTCAGCAACAGGGCGAGGCCCAGCGCCACGGCGAAGGTCAACGGGATGTGCAGCACCGAGTAGTAGAGGGTGTTGAACAGGGCGATGCGGAAGCTGCCGTCGCCGACGAGGCGCTGGAAGTTGTCCAGGCCCACCCAATTGGCGGTGCCGAAGACGTTCCAGTTGGTCATCGACATGTAGAACAGCACAACGATGGGCACGAGGGTCAGGGCGGCGAACCCGACGAAGTTCGGCAGGATGAAGCTCCACCCGACAAGGGCGTTTCTCCTCGCGAGCCGGGAACGCCGGCGACGCAGCGACGGCGACGGGCCGGCGGCGACGTCAGTGCCGGCAACGTCAGTGGCGGTTGTGGTCGCCATGGGTGGATCTCCTTCGATGAGGGGGAGGTGCGGGGGTGGGCAGCCGGCCTCTGATGCGCCAGGGCCGGCCGCCCAGGGGTGTTAGTCGAGTCCGACTTCGTTCTTCACGCGGTCTTCGGCGGTCTTGATCGCGCTCTCGATGGGCTCAGACTCCGACATGACGGCGGTGTGCAGGTCCATCAGGATTCCCTGGATGGCCGCCGTCTTGCTGGACGTCGGGTTCTCGGGCAGGGTCTTGTGCGTGGAGATGGCGAACTTCGACAGCTCGTCGGTGGGGCTGCCGTCGACGGAGAAGTAGGTCTCGACCACGTCGTCGTTCAGCAGCGCCGGCGTGATGCCGATCGCGGCCAACGCCTGGGCGGCCTCTTCGCTCGCGGCGTAGGCGAGGAAGTCCTTCGCCGCCTGCTCCTTGTCGTCACCGATGGCGGCGTTGATGCCGAGCCCGGTCGGGTCGCCGAAGGTCACCGGAACGTTGTCGGTGCCGGTGGTCTTCTTGTCGTACTGCGGGGAAGGAGCCACTCCCCACTCGAAGTCGTCGGCCTCGCCGGATGCCTGCTGGGCGATGAGGGTGGCGACGTACCACGATCCCATCGGCAGCATCGCTGCCTTCTGCTTGCCGAACTCGCCCTGGTAGGTGAGCTGGTTGGCGTTGCGGGTGTTGAAGTCCACCTGACCGCCGTCGTCCTGCATGCCGAGCACCCGGTTGTAGTAGTCCTCGAGGTGGCCGAAGTCGCCGCTAAGGATGTCGGCCTTGGGAGTCTGCGCGTTCGCGAACCCCTGAACCGTCGACTGCCAGCTGTGCTGGTACCCGCCGAAAGCGGGCTTGGCCGAGAGCGCAGTGGACAGTTCGGACTCGAGGTCCGCGTAGTCGTCCCAGGTCCAGGAACCGTCGGGGTACTCCACGCCGGCCTCGTCGAAGAGCGCCTTGTTGTAGTACACAACCCAGGAGTCCTGGCGGTACGGCACCGCGTAACTGGCGCCGTCGATGTCGTACGCCTCAGTGCCGCCGATTCCCTCGGGCAGTTTGACGTCGGAGACGTCGAGCAGCTGGCCGCCCTCCTGGTAGGTCGAGACGAACTTGACCTCCTTCTGGGTGATGATGTCGGGCCCGGACCCCGCCGCGAGGTCCGCGGTGAGCAGGGTGTTGTAGTTCACCGGGTCGTATTCCTTGAGTTCGACGGTGACCTCGGGATACTTCTCCTCGAACCCATCGGCGAGAAGCTGGAACTCTGGTGTGGTGGCGATGCTCCACCCCGAGACGCTCAGCGTCACCGGTCCACCGGGTTCGGCGGGCTCGGCCGCCGGACTGGCACTGCAGGCGGCGAGTGCCAGCGTGGCTACCATCGCCACTCCTGCCGCGGCTACAAACTTGCGCTTCATTGCTGCTCCTTTGTCATTGCTTGTGATTGCTCGTGCGGATGCCAGAACCCGACGCGGATTCTGTCGTTCTACCGTTCTGCCTGTGCAGCAGTGCGGTGGTCGGTGAGGGTGCTCGACGTCTGTGCGCCGTCGGGCCAGGTGATGTCGGCCGCCCAGTAGTCCCCGGCGGCGACGACATCGACGGTGCAGTCGAGTTCCCCGGTCACCAGGCCGGTGAGTTCGAGAACGGTCGCGGTCCACGCGCCCACCGCGACGGGATATTCGACCGTTGGCACGGCGGTCACGCTGCCCAGCGGGGTGGCGTGCGACCGGATCACGACGCCGGCGACCCCTGCCCCGACGACAGCACGGATGCCGCTGCTGCGTTCTGCCGACGCGGCGCGGGCGCCTTCGGCGGTTGCGGTGGTGATGGGCGCTGCGCCGGAAATCGGCCACCCGCCGATCCGCAGGTGCAGGGTCTCCGCCGCGAGTCCGGGCTCCAGCGATTCCACCCGGGCGAGGCGCACCTCCCACGCACCGCGCACCAGTGAGTGCACGGTGACGCGACCAGCCACCGTGACGGAGCCGTCGAGGCCGGATCCGTGCCGGTGCCCGGACGGGTCGGCGATGAGCCAGTGCGCGGCCGAGGTGGATGCGGAGATGCCGACAGTGCCGTCGGCGTCATCCTGAACCCGCACCTCGACCAGCGTCATCGCCGCACGGTGGGTGGCCCGGCCGGACGGATCGACAATGCTGACCGTCTGCTCGAGCGGGTTCTCCCAGGCCTCGGCGTCGAGCAGCGGGCTGGTCGCCGTCGAGTAGCCGATGCGGGCGTAGAGCGGGGAGTCGCCGACGAGGCTGTTCTCGGTCGCGTGGTCGGTGCCGTGGTTGATCACGCGCACGATGCCGTCGGCCCGGGTGCCGGAGACGATCCAGCCGGCCGCGCGCACCGCGCGCAGGGTATCGCCGGTCTCGACCGGGAGAGGTTCGGCCGGCGCCGCCCACACCGGGTGGTCTGCCGGAAGAAGGACACCGAGCAGGCCCTTGACGGCCCAGTAGGGAGAACCCGGCCCGGAGTACGACTGGGCCAGGGCACGCCATTCGTCGTGCCAGCCCATACTGAGCAGTCCGGCGGCAGTGGGAACATCGTGGTCGGCGAAGTGGGCGACGACCCGGTTGGCCGCATGTCGCAGGGTTCCGGCGGACAGCGACGGCACCTCGGCGAGAACACCCACCCAGAACGGAGCGGCTGCAGCGAAGCGGTAGATCAGGCTGCGGCCCTGCAGCAGCGGCGAACCGTCGGCACCGATGAGGGTGACGGCGTCGAGCAGAAACCGGTCCAGGCCGGCGACGTCGGCGGCGGTGCGGCCGTTCGCGAGTTCGGCCGCGCCCTGCATGCGCGACCAGAGCACCGGATAGAGGTGCAGCGCCCAGCCGACGTAGTGGTCGAACGACCTCTCGTCGCCGTCCGACATCCAACCGTCTGCCCGGGCGAACGAGTCGTGCCGGGCCAGGTCGTCCGCGATGTCCTGGGCCGACCACGGGCCGCCCACCGATCGGAGGAAGGTCTGCACCACGAGGCGGAACCAGACCCAGTTGGTCTGCGGGTAGGTCGTGTCGCCCACCACCGGCGAGAAGTACTCGATGACCCGCTGTTGGGTGAGGGCGTCGAGGTGGTCCCAGATCCACGGCCGGGTCAGGTCGAGGATCAGGGCGATAGACGCCGCCTCCACCTTCGCCTGCGGGTGTTCGTCCAGCCGCACCCAGCGGTCGGGCGCGTCAGGATCGACGCCGGTACGGATACCGTGCCGGTAGAACTCGATCAGGGCGTCCAGGCCCTCCCCGCGCTCGCCGGCGATGCGGAACCCGGCCAGCAGGAAGGTGCGGGCGAATCCTTCAAGACCATCGACCGCCCGGCCATAACCGCCCTCTGCCCCTGGCGGCGTGATGCGAGCGTGGCCCGGGGAGGCCCAGGCCTGGGCCCCGGCGAGAATCGAGTCGGCGTAGGCGACCCACTGGCTTCTGGACCATTCGGTGTCGTGCGAACCGTGGATGCCGGCGGCATCCGCTGAGCCAGACCCACGTGAGTGAGTGGCGGGGGGTTCGGTGATCACCGGTTTCTCCTTTGAATGGTGCAGCCGACGCTTGAAATCGACCGTTGTGCGAACATATCAACCTTTTTCGTTCATCACAAGCTTTATTTGTTCGAGTATGATCGCTTATGATCGTTTTACGGCCAATGGTCGGGACGTGGGCGCAACGGGGCGCGGCAGGTGAGGAACATGAAGGAGAACGCAGTGCCGGATAGAGGGCAAGCGATTTTCCGCGGCGAGCTGACCGCGGCGTTCGAGACGCAAGCCGCCCTCGGCGCCGGTGATCTGGCTCATGCGCTGCCGGGTCTGCTCGCCCACGCCGAGGCCAGCCTGCCGGTGCCGCCCGCCGGAAACCGCGACGTCTGGACGCTCGGCGCGGGCAGCCTCGATGCGGTCACCCTCGGGGGCCTCCTGGGCCGGGCAGCGCAGGATCTCCCGGCCGCGTGGCCCACCCCGTTGGCCAGCTCGGCCGCCCGGGTGCACCGCGACGGCAACCGGGATGTCTGGGAGAGCGCCGCCTTCGCCCGGCAGCACCGGCTGAGCCGTGCCGCCGTCGCTGCCGCGGTGACCCTCGACGAATCCTGGATCGACCAGGTCGCCGACGGCATCGTTCTGCTGTGCGAGCAGAGTTCGTGGTGCTGGCCCGCACACGACGACTCCCTGAGCGCACACGGCGCCATCCTGGCCACGGTCACCGATCCGTATCTTGACCTGGGCGCCGGTGAGGTGGTGGGGCAGCTCGCCTGGATCGACCAACTCCTCGGCGCCCAACTCGACGACCGCTATCCCGGCCTGCGCGCCCGGATGCGCCACGAAGCGCGTACGCGGGTGCTCGACCCCTTCGTCAACCGCCGGGACTGGCACTGGCTCGGGCTGGACGCGAATGTGCACAATTGGAGCCCGTGGATCCAGGGCAACGTGCTGGTCGCGGCCCTGCGGTTCCTGGACGCACCCACGGAGCAGGCGGAACGCGCCCGGGTCATCGCCCTGGTCATCGAGGGCATCGACCGTTATGCCACGGCCCTGCCCGACGATGGGGCCATCGACGAGGGCTACTCCTACTGGTGGAATGGTGCCTGCCGGGCACTCGAGGCGCTCGACATCCTCGCCCATGCCACCGGCGGGCGTCTGGACGCCGCGGCCGCCATACCGAGTCTTCGCCACACTGTGGCGTTCCCCCACCGCATGCACCTGGGCGGTGCCTGGTACGTCAATCACGCCGACGGCCAGGCCAAACCGACGGCCGATCAACCGTGGCATTCTCTCTTCCGCGCCGGCCGGCGAGTGGGCGACCGAGCGGCAGAGGCCCACGCCGCGTCCTACCGCACGGCCGGCCGCGCGGTCGCGAGCGAGTCGGAGGGGCTCGGCCGGCTGCTGCGCGGCCTCACCGACCCGGCCTGGCTCGCTGCCGTCGACATCGTCGGCGACGAGTCAGGGCAGCCTCTGCCGCGGGATGTCTGGTTGGGGTCGGTCGAGGTGCTCATCGCCCGGGAGTCCGCCGGTTCGTCCGCCGGTCTCACCCTGGCCGCGAAGGGCGGCAACAACGACGAGAACCACAACCACAACGACGTCGGATCCTTCCTGGTGGCCTCCGACGGCGTGCCCGTGCTCGTGGATGCCGGGCGCCCCACCTACACTCTCGCGACATTCGGGCCCGATCGGTATTCGATCTGGGCGATGCAGAGCTCCTGGCACAACGTGCCGGAGGTGCGCGGCGTGCCGCAGGCCGTTGGGCGGCGATACGCGGCGGCCGACGCCCTGGCCGCCGTCGCCGACGACCGATCGTCCCTTGCCCTCGATATCACGGCGGCCTATCCGGCTCCCGGCCTCGTGTCCTGGCACCGCACCGTGCAACTCGACCGCACTCGGCGAGTCGTCACCATCACCGACGCCTGGAACCTCGAGCCGTGGCCACCTGGATCCGGGCCGGATACGGCCGAACCGGCGTCGACGGTGCGGCTCCTCCTCGCCGGCGATGTCACGCTCGGCGACGGCACCGCCGTCATCACCCCACTTGACGGCGCACCGGCCCTGCGGGTGCGATGGCCCGCGGGAATTCCGGCCATACTGACGATGCGCCCACTCGACGATCCGATGCTCTCGGACGTGTGGGGGCAGAGCCTCACCAGGCTCGACCTGGACGTCACCGGCCGGGACACCATCACCGTCACCGTAGCCAACGACCAACCGACCAAAGAGGACGCACGATGACCGATCAGGTTCAACACACACCTCTGGCTGCCAGCCGCAGGTCACACGTGCTGAACGCCCTGTCGCGAGACGGAGTCGTTCGGGTGTCGGAACTGATGGACGAGCTCAAGGTGGCACCCGTCACGCTGCGGCGCGACCTCGCCCAGATGGAGCGTGAGGGCCTACTCGTGCGCGTGCACGGCGGCGCCGTGCCCAGCGGCCGAAACCTGGAGGGCTCTCGCCGCGCGCCCGCCAGCGCTGCGGGCGACACCACGCCGACCATCCCGGGGTCGATCGCGGTGCTGGTGCCGTCGCTGAACTACTACTGGCCGGGGGTCATGCGCGGCATGGAAACGGCGGCCGAGAAGAACGGCATGCGGGTGCTGTTGCGCGGCGCCTCCTACGAACTGCAGGATGAACGGCCCGTCCTCGAGCGCCTCGTGTTGCGCGACGATGTGCGCGGCGTGATTGTTGCGCCGAACACCGAGACGATTCACGCCCAGGATGTGATCCAGTGGCTCGCCGACTGCGGTAAACCCAGCGTGCTTGTGGAGCGCGACGGCCTGCTGCTGCCGGAGGGAACGCCGGTCGAATCGGTCACCACCGACCATGCCCTCGGTGCCATGCTCGCCGCCCGGCATCTGGCCGGCCTCGGCCACCGCAAGGTCGGCCTCATGCTCTCCCGCTTCTCGCCGACCTCACGCAAGATCGCGGCGGGCTGGCAGGCCGCGTGCGTTGAACTCGGCCTCACCCCCACCGAGCATTTCGAGCAGATGCTGCCCGACCGCAGCAGCCCCGAGTTCTCAGCTGCCGTGGACGCCACGCTCGACATGGCGCTGCGCACGGGCATCACGGGCCTGCTCGTGCACTCCGACCCGGAAGCGATGGCCTTCGTCGACCTCGCCCTCACCCGCGGCATCTCGATCCCAGACGACCTGTCGATCATCGCCTACGACGACGAGGTCGCCCAGCTCTTCACTCCCGCGCTGACCGCCGTCAGCCCGCCCCGCGGCTCGGTCGGCGAGACGGCCGTCGACCTGCTGCTGCGGCGCATCGAGGATCCGTCGCGGCCGGTACACCGCGTGACGCTCAATCCGAGCCTGAATGTGCGGGGCTCGACCGCCCCGCCGCGCAGCGGGGGCGACTCGAGCGGGGTGTCGTGATCGATCCGTTCGACTTCTCGCCGTGGGACTTCTGGTCGAGGGCAGACGATGAGGCTCGCCGCCGCCAGCTCGACACCCAGCGCGCGCTCGCAGCCCGGCCCGGCTGGGTCTTCGGCACTGACTGCTTCGTCTCCGAGCTCGCCTCGGTCGACAACGAGGAGCTCGAGCTCGGCGACCGAACCTACATCGCGGCCGGGGCCTATCTCACCGGGTCACTGCGCACCGGACGCGATTGCAGCATGAACGCCTACACCGTCATCCGCGGCACTGTGCAGATCGGCGACGCGGTGCGGATCGGCGCACACACCTCGATCATCGGCTTCAATCACACGATGACGACCATGGAGGTCGAGTTCTTCCGCCAACCCCTGGAGAGCCGCGGCATCCGCATCGGAAACGACGTCTGGATCGGCTCGCACGTCGTCATCCTCGACGGCATCACGGTGGGCGACCATGCCGTGCTCGCCGCGGGCGCGGTAGTGACCAAGGACGTGCCGACGGGGGCGATCGTCGGCGGAAATCCGGCCAAGCTGATCCGGTCGCGCCTCGCTCCGGCAGTGCCCGTCGACAACGCTCGCGATGCGCTCGGCATGAGGGTCGCCGCTTTCGCCGACACCGCGCGGGCGCAGGCCCTCACCGTGCTAGACCGCTCGTTCGACGCCCGCTCCGGTCTCTTCGTCGATCGCCCTGGTGCCGCACCCACGGTGCGCGCCCAGTGTGATGCTGTGGAGATCGCCGACCTCCTGCTCGGCAGCGCCCCGCCGCAGCTGCCGGTCGGAGAGCAGGTGGATCGGCTGCGCGGCTGGCAGGACCCCGGCACCGGAGCCGTCGCGGCGCTCACGTCGGATCCGGCCCCGGCCGGGTCGACCGGTTTCGACGATCCGGATGCCGCGTACCACGTGCTCTGCGTCGGGTACTCCCTGCAGTTGTTGGGCAGCGGGTTCGCCGTTCCCCTGACTCTCGCCACAACGGTCTCGGCCGCGGAGACGATTGCGGCCCTCGACGACCTGCCGTGGCACACGAACGCCTGGTCGGCCGGACACCGGGTGGATGCGATCGGCACCGCCCAGCATCTCAGCCGGCTGCGCGGCGACTCGATTCCGACCGGGGCCACCGACGCCCTCTTCGGCTGGCTGCTCACCCACGCCGATCCCCGAACGGGCATGTGGGGCAGCGCCGCCCCTGAGGACGGGCTGTTGCAGCTCGTCAATGGGTTCTACCGCGCCTCGCGGGGCACATTCGCGCAATTCGGTCTGCCACTCCCCTACCCCGAGCGCGTGATCGACACCGTGCTGCAGCATGCGCGCGACGACCGCTTTTTCGCTCCAGCCAGCCAGAACGCCTGCAACGTGCTCGACATCGCTCACCCCCTGTGGCTGACCAGGGCCACCGGTTATCGTTCCGACGAGGTACGCGCTCTGGCCCGCCGCCTGCTCGAGGACGCCCTGGGTTTCTGGACGGATGCGGCGGGCTTCGGGTTCCGCGCGCCCGACCACGACACCCTGGGGCTGCCGGAGACGATTCCCGGCTTGCAGGGCACCGAGATGTGGTTGGCGATCGTCTGGTACCTCGCCGACCTGGTCGGTGTGTCCGAGTCACTCGGCTACCGTCCGCGGGGCGTGCACCGGCCGGAGGCGGCGACGCCATGACGACCGCGCTCAGGCGGTGAACGCCTCGACGCCGAGCACCCTCAGCAGGTCGAGGCGACTGGCGTCTTCGGTACCCGGCGCCGCGGAGTACATCACAACGTGCACGTCGCTGCCGGGTGCGTTCAACACATCGCAATCCAGGGTTAGGGCGCCCACCCTGGGGTGATCGATGGTCTTGCGGTTCGACTCGTGGCGGGCCGGCCGGGCGGCGCTCCAGCGGGCGGAGAAGTCGGCGCTGCGGCCGTGCAGGTCGGCGACCAGGGCGTGCAGGTTGGTGTCGGTCGGATGCTCGATCGCCGCGATCCGCAGGTCGGCAACGAGGGTGTCACGAAAGGCGTCCCGCTCCGCCTCGGTCTTCACCACCCGGCTGTGGTCGCCGGTGAAGTCTCGCCAGATGAGGTTGCGGTCCCGTCCGGTGAGGGCCGCGGGGTCACCGAGCAGGGCGGCCCAGTGACTGTTCCAGCTGAGCAGCCACCAGTCGGCGCTGAACACCGCGACCGGCGCATCCGTCGTGCGCAGCAGCAACCGTTCGACACCCGCGGGAATGAGGTGGGAGATGGCCCCGACCGGGGCGGCCAGGCCGGCCGCCCGATGCAGCACGGCAGTGTCGTCGTCGCTCAGGGGCAGCGCCCGGCACAGCGCCGCCACGACCTGCGCCGACGGGTGCACGGTGCGGCCCTGCTCGAGGCGGATGATGTAGTCCACCGACAGGCCGGCCAGGGCGGCGAGTTCCTCGCGGCGGAGTCCGGTGGTGCGGCGGGATCCGGCATAGAGACCCACGGCGGCGGGCGTGGTGTGGTCGCGCCAGATGCGCAGCAGCGCCCCGAACTCGCGGTGGTTCTCGGTCATCTTTCCAGTATCGTCTGCGCGTCACGCTGCTGGGTGGTACTGGCCGTCCTACCGACCGGGCGTATCTTCCGGCGCCATGCCGGCACGGCGAGAGTGGATGCCATGACTACTCTCACTTTGATCACCGGGGCCAACAAGAGCCTCGGCTACGAAACCGCCCGCCGCTTGCTCGCCCAGGGGCACACCGTGCTGCTCGGCGCCCGCGACGCCCAGCGCGGCCAGGCCGCGGCCGATGAACTCGGCGCCACCTTTGTGCAGCTTGATGTGACGGACGACGCGAGCGTGGACGCCGCCGCCGCGTGGGTGCGAGAGACTTACGGCCACCTGGACGTGCTGGTGAACAACGCCGGCATTCTCGGCCCGCTCGGGCCTCTCGCTGAGATGACAGCGGCCGATGTCGCCGTGGGCCTGGAGACCAACGTGCTCGGCGTTGCGCGGATGACCCACGCCTTCGTGCCGCTGCTGGCGCTGTCGGAGAATCCACGCATCGTGAACGTGAGCAGCGGCGTCGGTTCGTTCGCCCGCAACGAGGAGGCCGGAACCGACGAGGCCAACGTGCCGCCGTCGATCTATTCGGTCACCAAGGCCAGCCTCACGATGCTCACCTTCCAGTACGCGCGCGCCCTGCCGGGCATGCGGGTGAACGCGGCCGATCCCGGCTACACCGGCACCGCCTTCAACAACTTCTCCGGCCACCAGACCGTTGAAGAGGGCACGGATGCGATCGTGCGGCTGGCGACGCTGGCCGCCGACGGTCCCACCGGCACCTTCCAGAGCCGCTACGGCATCGTGCCCTGGTAGCGGGCTGCCTTCCTACACTGGAAGGCATGACCACAGACGCACTCTCATTCGGCCAGGCCGTCGGCGACTACGAGTTGGGCCGGCCGAGCTACCCGCAGGAGGCGGTCGACTGGCTGCTGCACCGGGCGGGAGCGGTGGCCGAGGTGGTGGACGTGGGAGCGGGAACCGGCAAGTTCACCGCCTCCCTCGTCGCCCGTGGTCTCACCGTGACGGCCGTCGAGCCCGACCCGGAGATGCGCGCCCGGCTCGTGTCGAACTTCCCCTCGGTGCAGGCGCTGGCCGGCACCGCCGAGGCGATGCCGCTGCCGGATGCGAGCGCCGATCTGGTGACCTTCGCGCAGTCCTGGCACTGGGTCGACGTGCCAGCCGCCTCGGCCGAAGTGGCACGCTTGCTGCGGCCGGGCGGTGCGCTCGCCCTGGTCTGGAACATCCGCGACCCCGAAGTCGAGTGGGTGGAGCAGCTCGGCGAGGTGATGGGCTCGTCCAAGGCTGAGCAGTACAACAGCCACGAGCCGGCCGTCGCCGCGCCGCTCGCGATCGAGGACTACGCCGAGATCCTCTGGGAGAACCCGCTCACCCGCCAGGAGCTGATCGCGATGGTCACCTCGCGCAGCTACGTGATCACGATGGCGCCGGCCGATCGCGCGGCACTGCTCGTGCGGCTCGACGAACTGCTCGACACCCACCCCGACCTGGCCGGTCGCACCGAGTACCTCATGCCGTACCGCACCCGGGTGACGATCGCGCGGGCTGTCCCGACCGCTGGTTGAGCCCCCGCTGGTCGAGCTTGCGACGGTCGAGCTTGTCGAGACCAGCCCCACCGCTGGTCGAGCCTGCGCCGGTCGAGCTTGTCGAGACCAGCCCCACCGCTGGTCGAGCTTGTCGAGACCAGGCGAGCCGACAGATCAGGCCGGACTGGTCAGCTGGATCAGGTTGCCGCAGGTGTCGTCGATCGTGGCGACCACCACCGGGCCCATCTCGGTGGCCGGCTGGGTGACGGTCACGCCCTTGGCCTCGAGCTCGCGCACAAAGGCGGCGACGTCGTCGACGGCGAACGAGGTGGCCGGAATGCCGTCTTCGACCAGGGCCCGCTGGTAGGCCTTGGCCGCGGGGTGCTCGTCGGGTTCCAGCAGCAATTCGGTGCCGTCGGGCTCCCCCGGCCCGACCACGGTGAGCCAGCGGTGCGGGCCCAGGGGCACGTCGTTCTTCGGCACGAAACCGAGCTTCTCGGTGTAGAAGGCCAAGGCCTTCGCCTGGTCGTCGACGAAAATGCTGGTGATATTGATGCGGATGGGCATGGCTGCTCCTAGGGGGTGATGGGCCAGCGGTCGATGATCTCGCGAAGAGGTGCCGTGTTCAGCTCGTGGATCTTGGTGCGGCCGACCCGGCGCGTGTGCACCAGGCCGGCCTCTTCGAGCACCGCGAGATGCTGGGAAATGGCTTGGCGGCTGGACACCACGCCGTGCAACATCATCAGCCGACCGCAGATCTCGAACAGCGTCAGGCCATCGCGAATGGTGAGTTCGTCGAGGATCTGGCGCCGGGTCGGATCGGCAAGTGCTCGGAAGATGTCTCCCATGCGCCCATCATAGGCAAGCTATTGCTTGCGTATCAAGCCCTCGGAGCCGCTGGTCGGCTCACGAAGTCTCGACAAGCTCGACCAGCGAGCGGGGGCGGGCTACTTCGCGTCGATCGGGAGCAGGATGCCTTTCACGGTCTCGTCGGTGGCGAGGAACTCCTGCACGGCCGGGTCCTGGAACGCGGCGACCAGGTTCTTGATGTTCTCGGTGTCGGCGAAGTCGCTGCCGATGGTGAGCTGGCCGGCGAACTCGTCGGGGGCGGCCGGGGCGAAGATCTGCTGCTCGATCGGGATGCTCGCGGCCAGGTAGTACTCGGTGTAACCGGCGGCGAGGTCGAGGTCGGGCAGCGCGCGGCTCTGGGCGGCGAAATCGAGCAGGGTGAATTTGAGGTTCTTCGGGTTGGTCGCGATGTCATCCTGAGTGGCGGTGCCGGCCGTGGTGCCGTCCTTGAGGGTGATCAGGCCGGCCTCCTGCAGCAGCCAGAGCCCCTGCGCCTCGTTGGCCGGGTCGGAGTACAGCGACACCGTTCCGCCATCCGGCACCTGGTCGACGCTGGTGTACTTGTCGCTCCACAGACCGAAGCCCCAGCGGAACACCGGGGTCGCTGCGGTCTCCTTGAAGTCGGGGTTGGACTCGAGCACCTGGCTCAGCCAGAGCTTGTGCTGGTAGACCGTTCCGGCGATCTCGCCCTCGCTCACGGCCCGGTTGATGGTGTTGCTGTCGGCGAGGCCCTTGAACTCGACCGTGATGCCGTACTTGGGGGCGACCTCTTCAGCGACGAAGTTGACCAGGGCCTGCTCGGCCGCGTTGCCCTCCGCGGTGGCGACGATGAGGGTGGCGCCCTCGGTGGCGTTGGCGGACTTGGCCGGGTTCAGCAGCGGCACGGCAATCGCGGTCGCGGCGGCCACGGCGACCACGGCGATGCCGGCGATCCACGGCCAGCGGCGGCGCTTCTTGAGGGCGAAGCCGTGCGGCTCGACGGGCGGAGTGGCGGGAGTAGTGGGTTCAGACATGGGGGATCCTTCGGGGTGAGGTCTGCGTGCTGTGCAGGAGTGCGGGGGAGTGCATGGCCGGCGGGCGCATGCGGGACGTGCACGTACGTGCGGGGCCGTAAACGTGCGGGGCCGTGCGGGGCCGTAAACGTGCGGGGCCGTGCGGGGCCGTAAACGTGCGGGGCCGTGCGGGGCCGTAAACGAGCGGAGCCGAGCGGGCCCGGTGCGGGCGCGCGGGCAGGCGGGGTCTGGCCGCGGCCGGAAAAGCAGGGGCGCGGGAGTCAGATCAGGTCGGGCGAGTTCGGCCTCAGGCCGGACAGCTCGCCCCGGGCATTCGGCGCGGCGGGCGTGCGGGCAGCCCTCGGGCGCGGCGGGTCACACCAGGCTCGCTTCACGCCGGGCGGCACGCGGCAGGCGGGCCTGCGTGCGGCTGTGCGGCGTGGTGAGGCGCACCAGCCGGTCGCCGATCAACTGCACCGAGGCCACGGTGGCCACGAGGATCACGATCGTGGCGAGCATGACCGTGTTGTCGAAGCGCTGGTAGCCGTAGGTGACCGCGACGTAACCGATGCCGCCGGCGCCGATGGTGCCGGCGATGGCGGAGTACTCGATCATGGCGATGGTGTTGATGGTGAGTCCGCCGATGATCGACGGCAGCGCCTCGCTCAGCTGGGCGGTGCGGATGATCTGCAGCGGTGACGCGCCGGAGGCTTTCGCCACCCGCACCAGCGTGGGCGGCACCCCGCGCAGGGAGTTCTCCACGATGCGGGTGAAGAAGGCGATGCCGGCGATCGACATCGGCACGACGGCCGCGGCGATGCCGATGTTGGTGCCGGTGATGAATCTGGTGAACGGCACGATCGCCGCCATCAGAATGAGGAACGGCAGCGACCGGCCAATACTCACGATCCAGCTGAGAGTGGTGTGCAGCGCCGGGTTCTCGAACAGGCCGCCCGGCGCGAGGTTGTGCACCAGGGCGCCGAGCGGGATGCCCACCAGCACGACGATGAGCATCACGATGCCCACCATGATCAGGGTGTCGAGCAGCGCCGGGAAGACCAGCGCCGGGATGTCTGCGACCGGCACGTTGTTGTTCAGCGGGAGCGGGCCGGTCAGGGTCGCGGTCAGGATGCTCATGCGGCCTGCTCCAGAATCTCGGCCGGCTCGTCGGCGGGCTGCTCGGTGCGGGCGTCGAGGCCGAGGCTCTGGGCCACGGCGATGAGGTGGTCGGGGTCCGCGCCGGTGACGCCGATGCTCGCGTGCCCCACGGTGGCGCCGTCGACGGTTTCGATCGAGGCGCCGAGCAGCGACACGGTGGTACCGAGCTGGTCGGCGAGCCGGGTGAGCCAGTCGGCGGGCACGGCGGCGGAGGTGTAGCTGACGAACCATTCGGTGGCGTCGGCCGCGGCGCTCTCGTGCGACCGGGCGGGGCGGAGCGCTCGGCCGAGGCCGGAGGCCGGGTCGCGCAACAGTTCCACTATCCGGCCGCTCTCTACGATGCGGCCGTGGTCGAGGCGGGCGACGGAGTCGGCGACCTGCAGCACGGTGTCCATCTCGTGGGTGATGAAGAGGATCGACAGGCCCAGGTCGTCGCGGAGTTCCTTGAGCAGCGCCACGATCGAGCGGGTCGAGTCGGGGTCGAGGCCCGAGGTGGCCTCGTCACTGAGCAGCACGCTGGGTCGCAGGGCCAGCGCCCGGGCGATGCCCACCCGCTGGCGCTGACCGCCGGAGAGCTGGTGCGGGTAGTGCCCGGCCTTGTTCGACAGGCCCACGCGGCCCAGCAGCTCGGCCACCCGGGCGCGGGTTTCCGCTGCGGTCACACCGAGGTACTCCAGCGGCAGCGCCACGTTCTGGGCGGCGGTGCGCCGCGAGTACAGGCCATCCGACTGGAAGATGGTGCCGATGCGGCGCCGGGCCACCCGCAGCTGCTTCTCGCTGAGCTGGGAGAGGTTCTCGCCGTTCACCAGCACCGATCCACTGGTGGGCCGCTCGAGCAGGTTGACGCACTGCGCCAGGGTGCTCTTGCCGGCGCCGCTGGGGCCGACGACGGCGAAGATCTCGCCGGCGTCGACGCTGAAGTCGAGCCGGTCGAGCACCACGGTGCGCTGGTCACCGTGGCCGTAGACCTTGGTCAGCTGTTCGAGGCTGATCATGCGGGGCTCCCTATCGAGTCCTGTTGAGCGTTGCGTGCGGGGCGGAGGAGGGTCAGGCGACGGGCACGCCGACGCGGAAGTTCGCGCCGTGGTGCTCGTCGGGCAGGCGGTCGCCGCGGCCGTGCAGCTTGTGCCGCAGGGTGCCCTCGGTGTACTCGGTGGGGTAGACGCCGCGCTTCTGCAGCTCGGGCACCACCCAGGTGACCACGTCTTCGAAGGTGCCCGGCGTGATGGCGTAGGCGAGGTTGAACCCGTCCACGTCGGTCTCGGCGGCCCATTCCTCGAGCTGGTCGGCGATCTCCGCACCGGAGCCCACGATGAACGGGCCGAGCCCGCCGATCGCGCCGGCGCGGGCGATGTCCCCCACCGTCCACTCCGAACCGTCGTGGTTCGCGGCCTGGAAGTTGGCCACCGCCGACTGGATGGCGTTGCTCTTGACGTTGCCGATCGGTTCGTCGAGCGCGAATTCAGACAGGTCCACGCCCATCCAGCCCGACATGAACACCAGGGCGCCCTCTTCGCTGGCGTAGCTGAGGTAGTCGAGGTACTTGGCCTGGGCCTTCTCGCTGGTCCCGTCGGTGATGATGGTGAGCAGCGTGTAGATCTTGGCGGAGTACCGGTCACGGCCGGCGGCCTCGAGAGCGTCGCGAATCTTGGTGACGGTGCCCTTGAGTACCTCCTTTGTCGACGCGGCCACGAAGATCGCCTCGGCGTTGCCGGCGGCGAACGCGATGCCCCGGCTGGAGGCGCCGGCCTGGTAGATCACGGGCGAGCGCTGGGGCGACGGTTCGGAGAGGTGGATGCCGGGCACCTGGAAGTGCTTGCCGGAGTGCCCGATCGAGTGCACCTTGCTCGGGTCGGTGAACACCCCGGATGCGGCGTCGCGCACCACGGCGTCGTCTTCCCAGGAGCCCTCCCACAGCTTGTACAGCACCTCGAGGTACTCGTCGGCGTAGTCGTAGCGGTCGTCGTGCTCGAGCTGGTCTTCGTTGCCCATGTTGCGGGCGGCCGAGGGCAGGTAGCCGGTGACGACGTTCCAGCCGACCCGGCCCTTGGTGAGGTGGTCGAGCGTGGACATGCGGCGGGCGAACGGGTACGGGTGCTCGTAGGCGGTGCCGGCGGTCACGCCGAAACCGAGGTGCTCGGTGACATATGCCATCGCGGGAATGACCAGCAGCGGGTCGGCGACGGGGATCTGTGCGCCGTTGCGGATCGCCGCCTCGTTGGTGCCGCCGTACACGTCGTAGGTGCCCAACACATCGGCGAGGAAGATGCCGTCGAAGCGGCCCTTCTCCAGCAGCTTGGCCAGTTCGGTCCAGTACGCGAGGTCGGTGTAGCTCTGCGACCGGTCGTCGGGGTGGCGCCACAAGCCGGAGGACTGGTGGGCGACGCAGTTCATGTCGAAGGCATTGAAGCGAATCTGTCTGGGCATGGACCTATGCTCACGTTTTCGTGCACCGCCCACATCCTCGGTCGAAACATGGCGTCACATGCGGATGTGTCGCAGGATCTGCGTTTCACCCTCGACGACAGGTGTGCGAACGAAAGAAGCTGCGGTTCCGGCAGTCGAATCGGCCCCCGGCGCATGTCCGCCGGGGGTGCCGTTTATCCCGGCCAGGTGCCATACTGGCCCCGAAACGCTGCTCTCCCGCATGCGCGGGCTGGGCGGCGTTTTCGGACCTGTCTCAACGTAGAGGAGCACCGTGAGCACCCCCATTCTTGCCAACTTCATCAACGGCCAATTCGTGGCTCCGGCCGGCTCGGAGATGCTCGACATCGTCGATCCGTCCACCGGCAAGACGGTGGCGCAGGCGCCGGTCTCGGTAGAGAGCGATGTGAACGACGCCATGGCGGCCGCCAAGGCCGCCTTTCCCGGCTGGAGCAGGAGCACTCCTTCGGAGCGCCAGCGGGCCCTCTTGTTACTCGCCGACGCCGTCGATGCCAACAGCGACGCCCTGGTGGAGGCCCAGCACCGCAACACCGGTCAACCGCGCGCCACTATCGCCACCGACGAGGTGGCCGCCGGCGCCGACCAGTTGCGGTTCTTCGCCGGCGCCGCCCGGCTGCTCGAGGGCAAATCCGCCGGGGAGTACATCGAGGGCATGACTTCCTGGGTGCGCCGCGAACCGATCGGCGTGGTCGGCCAAGTCACACCGTGGAACTTTCCGCTGCTGATGGCGATCTGGAAGATCGGCCCGGCCCTGGCGGTGGGCAACACCCTCGTGCTCAAGCCCAGCGACACCACCCCGGAGTCCACCCTCGAACTCGCCCGCATCAGCCAGGGCATCCTGCCCGACGGGGTGATGAACATCGTGCTCGGCGACGCCTCCACCGGCTCGCTCATCGTGGAGCATCCGGTGCCAGGGCTGATCTCGATCACCGGCAGTGTGCGGGCCGGCATGGCCGTGGCCTCCGGTGCCGCGCACACCCTCAAGCGGGCCCACCTCGAACTGGGCGGCAAGGCACCCGCCGTGGTGTTCGAGGATGTCGACGTGGCCAAGACCGCCTCCGCCATCGCCGACTTCTCCTTCTACAACGCCGGCCAGGACTGCACGGCGATCACCCGGGTGCTCGTGCACGAGTCCATCCACGACGCGTTCGTCGACGCGTTCAATGCCGAGGCCGAGCAGCGCACCACCGGCTCGGCCGACGACGCCGACAACTACTTCGGCCCGCTCAACAATGTGCGGCATTTCACCGAGGTGGTCGACAAGGTGGCGGCGCTGCCCGACCATGCCGTGGTCACCACCGGTGGCCACCGGGTGGGCGACACCGGATTCTTCTTCGAACCCACCGTGGTCACCCAGGTGCGGCAGACGGATGCGATCGTGCAAGACGAGACCTTCGGCCCGGTGATCACCGTGCAGAGCTTCAGCACCGAGGAGGAGGCCATCACCATGGCCAACGACGTGCGCTACGCCCTCGCCTCCAGCGTCTGGACCCGCGACCACGCCCGCGCGCTGCGGGTCTCCCGCGACCTCGACTTCGGTGCGGTCTGGATCAACACCCACATCCTGCTCACCGCCGAGATGCCGCACGGCGGGTTCAAGTACTCCGGCTACGGCAAGGACCTCTCCATGTATGGCGTGGAGGACTACACCCGCATCAAGCACGTGATGAGCTCGCTGGAATAACCGCCGGTCGTGCCGAACAAGAGGAACCGAAGATGACCTTTCACCCGCTCGACCCGTTGTCCGGCCCGGAGTTCACTCGGGCGGCCGCCGTGCTCGGCCGCGCCCATGGCGTGGGCGAGGGCTGGCGGTTCGCCTCGATCGAACTCGTCGAACCTCCCCGGGCAGCCATCGCGGCGTTCGAGAACGACGGGGTGCTGCCCGAGCGCCGGGCACGCGCTGTGGTGCTCGAGCGGGCCTCCAACACCACCTGGGTGGCGGTGGTGTCGCTCGACACCGACCGGGTGGTCGAGTGGGGCGAGGTGCCCGGCGTGCAGGCGAACTTCACCGTGGACGAGTGGGAAGAGGCCGACACCGCGCTGCGCGCGCATCCGGAGGTCGTTGCGGCCCTGGCCAAGCGGGGTATCACCGACCTCGAACACGTCTTCATCGACACCTGGACCTACGGCGACGCCGTGATCCCCGACAAGTACCGCGGCCTGCGCCTGGGCTGGGCGGATGTCTGGGTGCGCGCCGGTGCCGGCGCCAACCCCTACGCCGGGCCGGTGAGCGGGTTGCACTTCGTGATCGACGTGAACACGATGAACCTGCTCGAGGTGGAGGACACCTTCACGGTCGACCCGCCGGCGGTGATGGGTGAGTACGTGCCGCACCTGGTGCCGGAGCGCATCCGCAAAGCGAGCACCCGGCCGCCCCTCAAGCCGTTGGACATCGTGCAGCCCGAGGGCCCCAGCTTCAGCCTGGACGGCAACCTCGTGCAGTGGCAGAACTGGTCACTGCGGGTGGGCTTCAACTACCGCGAGGGCATGACCCTGCACCAGGTGACCTACACGGATGCCGGCCGGGTGCGGCCGATCGCCAACCGGCTGTCGTTCGCCGAGATGGTGGTGCCGTACCGCGACCCGAGCGTTGACCACTTCCGCCGCACCGCCTTCGACATCGGCGAGTGGGGGCTGGGCTTCATGACCACCTCGCTCGAACTCGGCTGCGACTGCCTGGGCGAGATTCGCTACCTCGACGCGGTGCTGCACAACAGCGCCGGCGAGCCGTACACGATCCCGAACGCGTTCTGCATCCACGAGGAAGACAATGCCGTGCTCTGGAAGCACGTGGACCACGACGGCGGCGCAGAGGTGCGCCGGATGCGCCGGCTGGTGGTGTCCTTCCACGTCACCGTGGCCAACTACGAATACCTGGTCTACTGGCGGTTCTACCAGGACGGCAACATCGAGTGCGAGGTGCGTGCCACCGGCATCATGGTGGTCACCCACCTCGCCGCCGGGCAGCCGCATCCCAACGGCACCCTCGTCGACGAGCGCACCTACGCGCCGTTCCACCAGCACTTCATCGTGGCCCGGCTCGACCTCGACATCGACGGCCCCAGCAACACCGTCTATCGCAGCGAGACCCGCATCGAACCGATCGACGCCGGTAACCCGCTGGGCCTGGCGCTCACCCAGCAGAACACCCCGATCGAGACCGAGGGCTTCGACGATTTCGACTGGAACACCCAGCGCGCCTGGAAGGTCGTGAACGAGAAGACCCCGAACGGGCTCGGCACCCCGGTGTCGTACAAGCTCGTGCCCGGCGGGGCGATCCCGTCGTTCTTCCACGCGTCGGCGCCGGCGCTGCAACGCGCGCAGGTGATCGGCCACACCGTCTGGGTCACCCCCAACGACTCCGGCGAGCGCTGGCCGTGCGGCGAGTTCGTCAACCAGAGCGGCGTCGACCACGGCCTGCCCGAGTGGATCCAGGCCGGCCGCACCGTGCGCGACACCGACGTGGTGCTCTGGTACACCTTCGGCATCCACCACATCACCCGGCCGGAGGAGTGGCCGGTGATGCCCGCCGACATCGTCTCGTTCTGGCTGAAGCCGGTGGGCTTCTTCGACCGCAACCCCTCGCTCGATGTGGAACCCAGCCCCGCGCACTGCGCCCCCGGTATGGAGCACGCCGGGCACGACCACGCCGACCATGACCATGCCGGCCATGACCATCACGACGGTGCGGTCGCCGACCATCAGCACGAGAACGGCCACACCGCGCCGGATGCCACGAGTACCGAACCAAGGAGAACAGCGTGACGCGAGTGCCGAACTACGTGGTCGCCTACGAGGCCACCCCCCAGGGCCGGGAAGCCCTCGAACTCGGCGTGGCCATGGCCCGGCTCACCGAGGCCGAACTGCGCATCTGCCTGGTGCTGCAACGGCTCGGGGCCGCGCCCGCGAAAATCCACGCCGCCAGCTCGGACTTCGAGGTACTGCTCGCCAAACAGGCGCACGAGTGGCTGGGCACGGCGGCCGGCTGGGTGCCCGCAGACGTCACCGCCACCACCCACCTGCTCTGGGCCGACTCCACCTCGGAGGGCCTGATCCAGGCGGCCGCCGATCTCGACTCCGACCGCATCGTGGTGGGCGCCGCCCGGGGCGGCCTGTTCAACCGGTTCACCATCGGCAGCGTCGCGAATGCCCTGCTGCACGCCTCCCCCGTTCCCGTCGCGCTCGCGCCGCAGGGCTACTCAGCGCCGACCCAGATCACACGCATCACCTGCGCCATCGGCACCCGCCCGGGCTGGGAGACACTGCTCGACTCCGTGGTGGCGCTCACCGAGGGGCTCGAGGTGGACCTGCGGTTCGTGACCCTGGTGGAGGTGGACGCCGCCCGCGAGAAGCAGTCGCCGGTGGCCGCCGGCAGCTCGGCGCACCTCGACACCGTGCTCGCCTACTACCAACGACACGCACACAGCCAGGGCGACATCAGCACCGAGGTGGGCTCAGGCAGCAGCGTCGAGAAGGCCGTCGAAGCGCTGGACTGGCGGCCGGACGAGCTCGCCTTCGTCGGCTCGAGCCGCCTCGCCGCACCGAGCACGATCTTCCTCGGCATCACCGCCCACCGCATGCTGCACGCCCTGCCGGTGCCGCTCGTCGTCGTTCCGACCTCTCCCGCACGCAGCTGATCGACCCGCACCAACGGAACAAAGGACAGGTCAATGGCACAGTCTCCCGCCTCAACTCCCGCCTCCTCCCCCGCCGCCGAACCCAGCACCGGAGGCATCTCCTCCAAGGGTCTGAGCGCCGGCTCCGTTGGCCTGCTCGGCGCCACGGTCATCGGCATCTCCTGCATCGCCCCGGCATACACGCTCACCGCGTCGCTCGGCCCCACCGTGGCCGCGGTCGGCACTCAGATGCCGGGCATCTTCATGGTCGGCTTCATCCCGATGCTGCTCGTGGCGTTGGGCTACCGCGAACTCAACAACGCGATGCCGGATGCCGGCACCTCGTTCACGTGGGCGACCCGCGCGTTCGGACCGTGGCTGGGCTGGATGGGCGGCTGGGGCCTGATCGTGGCCACCGTGGTGGTGCTGTCGAACCTCGCCGGGGTGGCGGTGGACTTCTTCTACCTCATGCTCGCGCAACTGTTCGGCAACCCCGACCTCGCCGACCTGGCCGCGAACGTGTGGATCAACATCCTCACCTGTCTGGTCTTCATGGTCGGCGCCTGTTACGTCTCCTACCGGGGCATGGAGACCACCAAGATGGTGCAATACGTGCTGGTGGCCTTCCAACTGCTGGTGCTGGTCTGGTTCAGCGTCGCCGCCCTGCTGCACTTCTCCAACGGCACCGCGTTCGACGCCCTCGGCTTCAGCATCGACTGGTTCAACCCGTTCCTCACCCCGTCGTTCTCCGCATTCGCCGCCGGGGTATCACTGTCGATCTTCATCTACTGGGGCTGGGACGTCACCCTCACCATGAACGAGGAGACCAAGGACCCCGAGACCACCCCGGGCCGGGCCGCGACCCTCACCGTGGGCATCATCTTCGCCCTCTACATTCTGGTGTCGGTCTCCGCGCTGATGTTTTCCGGCGTCGGCACCGGCGAGCTGGGCCTCGGCAACGAAGACATCCAGGGCAATGTGTTCGCCGCGCTGGCCGGGCCGGTGATGGGGCCGTTCGCCATCCTGATGTCGCTGGCCGTGCTCTCCAGCTCCGCCGCCTCGCTGCAGTCCACCTTCGTGGGCCCGGCCCGCACCATGCTCGCGATGGGGCACTACAAGGCGTTCCCCAACCGGTTCGCTGCGATCAGCCCGCGGTTCAAGTCGCCGGGGTTCGCCACCGTGATGGCCGGCGTGGTGGCGTGGGGCTTTTACGCGGTGATGCGAGTGCTGAGCACCGATGTGCTCACCGACACCATCCTCACCCTGGGCATCATGATCTGCTTCTACTACGGCGTCACCGCGTTCGCCTGCGTCTGGTTCTTCCGCCGCGAGGTGTTCGGCAGCGCGCGGGCGTTCTTCCTCAAACTGCTCGCCCCCCTGGTGGGCGGCGTGATCCTGGCCGTGATCTTCGCCACCACCCTGATCGACAGCACCAACCCCGACTACGGCAGCGGGTCGGAGATCGGCGGGGTGGGGCTGGTGTTCATCCTGGCGATCGTGCTGTTCGTGGCCGGCATCGTGCTGATGTTCATCATGCGGGCCGTCAACCCGGCGTTCTTCCAGGGCAAGACCCTCACCAAGGGGGTCTCGCGCGAGAAGGCCTGACCCGGACCGCCGCATCCGCGTGCCCGGGGGCACCGTGCACCAGGGCGGCCTGAATGCACTCTCAGGCGCCTGAGGCATTCGGACACCTTCTCGTCGTTTCGCTTTCACCTTCGATTCGTACACTCCGAAGTGACCCGCCGCGTGCGGGTGCGCGTGCCGGCTTCATCGGGTGTGACTGGGTTGAAAGTGACGTGCCAGTGTCCTATTTCGTTGAACTTGTCGATCAGCGGCTGATCACCCTCATCACCCCCGCACGGCGCGCCTGGTTGCAGAGCCCCCGCACGCTGCTGCTCGGCTTCGTGGGCCTGCACCTGCTCTTCCTGTTCGCGCTGCTGCCCACCATCCTCACCGGCCGGGTGCTCGGCGATCTGCCGCTCTACCGGGTCTGGGCCGAGCAGGCCCTCACGACCAACGTCTGGCAGGGCATCGACGTTGAGTGGGTGTACCCCATCGGCGCGCTCGTGCCGATCGTGCTGGCGGATGTCGCCGGCCCGCTGCTCTATCAACTGCTCTGGTTTCTCATGACCCTGGCCCTGAACGCCCTGGCGGTGGGCGTACTCACCGGATGGGGCCGCAATCGCGCCGGCTACAAGGCCGCGTGGTTCTGGCTGGCGATCAGCCTGGTGCTCAGCCCCGTCGGCCTGCTGCGGCTCGAGGGGCTCAGCGCGCCGCTGGTGATCATGGGGCTGGTGCTGCTCGCCCGGCGCCCGGTGATCGCCTCCGCCCTGCTCACCATCGCCACCTGGATCAAGGTCTGGCCGGCCGCGGTGATGCTCGCGGTGGTGGCGGCCAGCCGCCGGCGGGTCAGCGTGGTGCTCACCGGCGCCGCCGTGTCGACGGCCATCGCCGGCGCGGTGTGGGCGGCCGGGGGCATCCGCTTTCTCACCGGCTTCGTCACCATGCAGTCCGACCGGGCCCTGCAACTCGAAGCGCCGGTGACGACCCCGTGGGTGTGGTTGGCCGCGATCGGTCACCACGGCACCACCATCTACCAGAATCACGCCATCGCCACCCGGGAGGTGACCGGCCCCGGCACCACCTTTGCCGCATCGGCCATGACCCCGCTGATGTTCCTGGTGATGGCGGCGATCTTCGTGCTCCTGGTGGTGGCGTTGCGGCGCAGCCGCGACCACGCGCAGCTGGTGCTGATGGGCGCGCTCGCCCTGGTCAGCACCTTCGTGGTGCTCAACAAGGTGGGATCCCCGCAGTACATGCTCTGGATCGCCCCGGTCGTGGCCGTGGGAGTGGCACACGACTGGGCGCGCTGGCGGGTGCCGGCCTACCTGATGTTGGTGATCGGCGCTCTGACCACGCTGATCTTCCCGGTCTTCTACCTGCCGTTGGTGCACGGCGATGCGGGTGCGCTGCTACTGCTCACGCTGCGCAACGCACTGCTGGTGGTGCTGCTCGGCTGGTCGGTGCTGGCCCTCTGGCACACCGCACGGGTGGGCTCGACGGCATCCGTTTCGGTGCGTCGGCACGCGGATGCCCGGGGCCTGGCGACCAACTGACACCACCCGTTTGCGGGTCGGTCAGCCGCACACGGCAGAATAGGGGGGTGACTGCTACAACGACCTTCGCCCTCGTCCGCCACGGCCAGACCGACTGGAACGCCGCCGGGCGCATCCAGGGAGCCACAGACATTCCCCTGAACGACGTGGGCCGGGGCCAGGCGAACGACGCCGTCGCGCCGCTGTCGGAGTTCGAGTGGGACTTCGTGGTGGCGTCGCCGCTGGTGCGTGCGGCCGAGACCGCCGAGATCATCGCCGCCGACCTCGAGCTCGAGGTGACCCGCCACCTGCCCGGCCTGGTCGAACGCAACTACGGGCCCGCCGAGGGCCTCTCAGCGTCACCCGAACTCGACGCCCTGCGCGTCGGCGGCGAGTACGGCAGCTTCCGCGGCGCCGAGCCCGCGCAGAGCGTCTCCGACCGCGGCCTCGAGGCGCTTCGGAGCCTGGCCGAGGACTACCCGGGCGCCCGCATCATCGTGGTCTGCCACGGCACCCTGATCCGACTCAGCCTGATCGCCGCGCTCGAGGTGGAGATCCCGCCGATCCTGAACGCCGCCATCTCGGTCGTGAACTTCAACCCCGAAACCGGTTGGACCGCATCCATCATCAACAACGAGCTCCTCGACGCCGACCCCGCCCTGGCCGCGCTCTAGCTCGCTCCGCCGGTCGAGCTCGTCGAGACCCCGCGGGTTCGCGGGTCGAGCTCGTCGAGACCCCGCGGGCCAACCTGCAGGCGTCCCCACCCGCTGGTCGAGCTTGTCGAGACCCCGCAAGCCGTTCTCTGAACGCTCCCATCCCGCTGGTCGAGCTCGTCGAGACCCCGCAAGCCGATCTATGTACGTTCCCATCCCTCTCATTTACGGACTTCGCACCTTCGTTCGGCCTCCGCACTGTGCGAAGTCCGTAAACGAACTGACGACGGACGAGATGGGCGCGTCGGGCGGGCACGTCACCAGGTCTCGACAAGCTCGACCGGCGGAATGGCTACGTCGTTCGACTACCTCACCAGGTCTCGACAAGCTCGACCGGCGGAATGGCTACGTCGTTCGACTACCTCACCAGGTCTCGACAAGCTCGACCGGCGGAATGGCTAGGTCGTTCGACTACCTCACCGGGTCTCGACAAGCTCGACCGGCGGGGTGGGCGCGACTCACGGGCGAGCATCCGAAACCCCGCCGGATGCATCCCGACGGTCATCAAGCGCCCCAACCCACCTCATTTACGGACTTCGCACCTTCGCTAGGCCTCCGCACTATGCGAAGTCCGTAAACGAACGAACGAACGACGACGTGGCAGGCGTCAGCGGCGAGTGGAGACCGTGATGGTGAACTTGGTGTTGCGGGCCACCTGGTGGGTCTGCCCCACGATGCGGGTGAGCGCCGGGCGATAGCCCAGGTGGGTGTTCCACACCGCCCAGAGCTCGCCGCCGGGACGCAACACCCGGGCGGCGTCCTCGAAGAGCTTCAAGGCAATGCCGGCGTGCACCGACGACCCGATGTGGAACGGCGGGTTGAGCAGGATCAATTCGGAGGATGCATCCGGCTGGGTGCCTAGCGCATCATCGCGCAGCACCCGCACCCGGTCGGCCACACCGTTGGCCTGCATGGTGGCCGTGGCCGAGGCGACCGCGGCGGCGGACTGGTCGGTGGCCAGCACCTGCACGCCGGGCCGGCGCAGCGCGAGGGCGGCCGCGAGCACGCCGGTGCCACAGCCCAGGTCGATCGCCGTGGCGGCATCCGGCTTCATGCGGTCGAGATAGTCGAGCAGGAACCGGGTGCCGATGTCGATGGTGGTGCCGGCGAAGGCGGCACCGTGGGCGCACACGGTGAGGCCGAGGTCGGCGTGCTCCACGCTGCGCGGCCAGGAGGCGGCGCTGTCGTCGGGCAGGATCGGCCGCGTGGCCACCAGCACCCGCGACTTCTGCCGGGCGGGAGTCACGGTGAGCTCGTCGAAGTGCCGGCGCAGCACCTCGTTCATGGCCACGCTCATGTGCTTTATGCGCCCACCGGCGATCACGGTCACGTCATCGGCGGCAAACCGGGCGATGGCACCGGCCAGCTCGTCGAGCGCGGCGAGGCTGCGAGGCAGCTGCAGCAGCACCACGCGGGCGCCCTGCAACAGATCCGCGCCCAGCGGCAGATGCCGGTACGCGCCGGCCAGCCCGGCAAAAGGCTCGGACCCGGAGAGGTCGGCGGCGTTCCGGTCGAGAGCGTGCTCACCCGAGAGGGCGTCCTGGTGCACCCGGATGTTCGGCTGTGCGCCCAGCATCGCGGCAGCGGCCAGGGTCAGGGCGCCGTAATGGTCCTCGAGCACCACGACCTGGCCCGGCGTAAGCCCGGCGAGCGCGGCTGTCTCGCTCGACCCGGCAGCCCCGGCCTGCCCGGCGATCGCGGCAGCGGCCTCGTCCAGGATCAGCCGGTCGCTGGCATCCACGGCGAACAGATTGGCAGCCTCGACGTCGGGCCAGCGGCGCAGGCGCTCGAACGGAAACTCAGGCATCCGCTCAGGATAGCCGCCCGGGAACTCGAGCGGCTCCGGAGTGCCGCCGCGGCGTGGGACAATGAGAGACCCCTGTTCCCCGATCGTCTTGGACACCGCACCCTATGGCCCACAACCTCAGCGATCTGCAGATCGCGCGCCTCGTCGGGCCACAGGCGTATTCGCGCGGGGTGCGCTACGCCAAGGAGGGCCGGGTCGAGGACCAGGTCTGGCAACAGGGCGGCAGCCGACTGCTCGGCACCGTCGGCGGCACCCAGGCCCGCCCCTACGACGTCACCGTCACCTTCCAGCAGGACGCCAGTGGCACGGTCGTGCGCGCATCCGGCACCTGCAGCTGCCCGATGGGCCTGAACTGCAAGCACGTCGTCGCCCTGCTGCTGGCCAGCCGCTCTAGCGCCGCCGACCTGGCCCGCACGCCGCGTGCGGCGGATTCCCAGCGAACCATGACCGCCGCGCCCGCCACCTGGCAGAGCGCGCTGGCCCCGCTCACCCGCGCGCCCGTGGCCGAGCCCACCACCGGCACCGCGCTGGCGTTGCAGTTCGAACTGTTGCCGCCGCCGCGCGCCGCCCGGCTGCCCGCCCCGACGGTGTCGCTGGCCCGCCTCGGCGTGCGCCCGATGGTGCGCGGCAAGAAGAACAAGTGGATTCGCGGCAACCTCACCTGGGACAACCTGGCCTACTCGCGCGGCATGCTCAACCGAGCCCAACTGCGGGTGCTCACCGCCCTGTTTGAGGTGTATTCCTCCGGCCAGCGCTATCACGTGACCACCGACCCGTGGTTGCACCTCGACGGCTTCGCCAACCGCGCCCTCTGGGGGCTGCTCGGCGAGGCCCGCGAAGCCGGCATCCCGTTCATCGGCACCACGCCCGGCCAGGACCCGGTGACCGTGGCCACCGACCCCGCCGAGCTCTCCCTCGACATCCGCCGCGACGAACGCGGCCTCACCCTCTCGCCCACCATCTCGCTCGACGGCCACGCGCTCAGCCGCAGCACCCTCGGCTACATCGGCGACCCGGCACACGGCCTGTTCACCTGGTCGACCGCGAGCGCCACGACACGCCTCACCATCGCCCCGCTCGCCCGTCAGCTCGGCCGCGACCTGCGGGTGCTCGCCGCCGCCGACACCCCGATCACGGTTCCGCCCGACGAAGAGAACGTCTTCCTCGCCGACTTCTACCCCTACCTGCGCGGCCAGCTCACCCTCACCAGCATCGACGGCAGCTTCGACCTGCCCGACACCGCCCGGCCGGTTCTGGCCGTGTTGATCAGCGCCCAGGCGGATGCCCGCATCACCCTGCACTGGGAATGGCACTACACCGGCGGCCCGGGCGGTTCCGGCGGCCCAGCGATCGCGCCGTTGCGCGGCCCGGCCACCGAGGATGCCCCGGCCGGCTACCGCGACACCGCCGATGAGACCCGGGTGCTGCACGCGGTGGGGGAGATCTTCGCCGGCTTCCCCGCCCACCTGCCCGCACTGTTCGCAGCCCAGGACCCGGCTCCCGATGTGGACCCGGCAGCTCCGGGCATCCTGCGCGCCGACGCCACCCTCGACGGGGCCCGCATGATCGAATTCCTCGAATCGGTGCTGCCGGTGCTCGAGGCGCACGACGACCTCGACGTGCAGTTCGTCGGCGAGGCCCCGGAGTACCGCGAGGCCAGCGCCCCGCCCACCCTCACCTTCGCCACCTCGGCCCGGCCGGAGAGCCGGGACTGGTTCGACCTCTCGGTGCGCGTCACCGTCGACGGCGACGAGGTGCCCTTCGACGAGGTCTTCCGCGCCCTGGCCACCGGCCAGGAACTGATGATCCTGCAGGACGGCACCTACTTCAGCCTCGACCGGCCCGAGCTACAGCAGCTCAAGCACCTGATCGAGGAGGCCCGCGGGCTGCAGGACTCCCCCAACGACTCGCTGCGCATCAACCGGGCCCAGTCCGACCTGTGGGAAGAACTGCAGGACCTGGGCAGCGCCGAAGCCGAAGCCGCCGCCTGGCGCGACACCCTCGCCGGCCTGGCCGACGGCGCCGCGATCGCCGAACGGCCCCTGCCGGCCGCAGTGCACGCCTCGCTCCGGCCCTACCAGCAGACCGGGTACGACTGGCTCGGCTTCCTCTACGACACCGGCCTCGGCGGGGTGCTCGCCGACGACATGGGCCTCGGCAAGACCCTGCAGGCCATCGCCCTGATCGTCGACGCGCGCGAACGCCAGGCCGCGGGCGAGGAACGCAAGCCCTTCCTCGTGGTGGCGCCCACCAGCGTTGTACATAACTGGGCCACCGAGTGCGCCCGGTTCGCGCCGGGCCTTTCCGTGGCTGCCGTCACCGAGACCACCGCCAAGCGCGGCGGGTCGCTCGCCCAAGCCGTGGCCACGGCGGATGTCGTGATCACCTCCTACACACTCTTCCGGCTCGACTTCGACGAATACGACGCCGTCAGCTGGGCCGGCCTGCTGCTCGACGAGGCCCAGTTCGTGAAGAACCACAAGTCCCGCGCGCACCACTGCGCCAAGCGGCTGCAGGCCCCGTTCAAGCTCGCCATCACCGGCACGCCATTGGAGAACAACCTGATGGAGCTGTGGAGCCTGCTCTCCATCACCGCGCCGGGCCTGTTCCCCAACGCCGCCCGGTTCGCCGAGTACTACCAGCGACCGATCGAGACCCAGGCCGACGGCGACCGGCTCACCCAGCTGCGCCGGCGCATCCGCCCGTTCATGCTGCGCCGCACCAAGGACCAGGTCGCCAGCGACCTGCCCGCCAAGCAGGAACAGGTGCTGCAGCTCGAGCTGCACCCGCGCCACCGCCGGGTGTACCAGATGCACCTGCAGCGGGAGCGGCAGAAGGTACTCGGCCTGCTCGGCGACCTCAACCAGAACCGGTTCGAGATCTTCCGGTCGATCACCATGCTGCGCCAGCTCAGCCTGGATGCGTCGCTGTACGACGAGAAGTACAACGACACTCCGTCGAGCAAGCTCGATGTGCTGATGGAGCTGCTCGAAGACGTGGTCGCCGAGGGGCACCGTACCCTGATCTTCAGCCAGTTCACCGGCTATCTCAGCAAGGTGCGTGCCCGGCTCGACGCCGCCGGCGTGAGTTACTCCTATCTGGACGGACGCACCCGCAACCGCGCCGCGGCGATCGACGGGTTCAAGAACGGCGACACGTCGGTGTTCCTGATCAGCCTCAAGGCCGGCGGGTTCGGCCTCAACCTCACCGAGGCGGACTACTGCATCCTGCTCGACCCGTGGTGGAACCCCGCCGCCGAGGCGCAGGCCGTGGACCGGGCGCACCGGATCGGCCAGACCAAGAACGTCATGGTCTACCGGCTGGTGGCCACCGACACGATCGAAGAGAAGGTGATGGCGCTCAAGGCCGTCAAGGCCAAGCTCTTCGACAGCGTGATGACCGACGGCGCCACCGGCGGCACCGGCCAGGGGCTCACCGCCTCCGACATCCGCGAACTGCTCGAGTAACCCCCAGTGAGCGATTTTCCCGCCGATCCGGCGGTAGACCGGGCTGCCGAGGCCCGCGAGCGCATGAAGGACGCCGCTCAGCGGGCCCACCGCAACAAGTCGGTGCGCGCATCCGCCCGGCTCGGCCTGCTGGCCAACGGCCTGGTGCACGCCCTGATCGGCGGCACCGCGCTGCGCCTCGCGAACGGTGGCACCGGCGAAGCCGACCAGATGGGCGCTCTCACCGCCATCTCGAGCGGCCCCGGCGGCGTCGTGGTGCTGTGGCTGTCCACGGTGGCGCTGTGGGGCCTGGCGCTCTGGCAGGGCACCAACGCCGCGATCGTGATGGCGCCCAACCGGCGGGTGTTGGTGTTCCGCCGGCTGCTCAACATCGGCAAGGCGCTGGGCTTCGGCCTGCTCGGCCTGGTCACCTTCGCGGTGGCGCTCGGCGCTCGGGCCGGCGGCAGCGAAGCCGTGGAAGAAGCCGACGCCGCCATCGTCGAGAGCCCGGTGGGCCTGTTCCTGCTGCTCGTAGTGGGCACCACGGTGGGCATTATCGGCGGCGGACTGGTCTGGCGCGGGGTGCGCCGCAATTTCCGCGAGGAGCTGCGTTACCTGTGGGGGCCCACCAAGGTCGTGGTGCTCACCCTCGGCGTCTTCGGCCACGTCGCCAAGGGCCTGGCGTTCCTCGTCACGGGCAGCCTGCTCGTGGCCGCCGCGGTATTCGCCGACTCCCGCTGGGTGGGCGGCCTCGACGCGGGGCTGCGCTACCTGCTCACGCTGCAGTCCGGGCCGATCCTGCTGAACGTGGTGGCCGCCGGCCTGATCGCGTTCGGCCTGTACCTCGTGGCCCGGGCGGCGTTCCTGCGGCACTGAGCCCGCCCGGAGAGGCAGCTGCCGCGAACTGTTCCCCGTGGGCGCCGCCGGCGTGCAGGGCAGCAAGCCGTAAGAGCGATGCGCAAAATCACCTCGACCGGTCGCGCCGCCCGCTCAGGCCACTCGCACGACGAGCGCCCACCCGCCCGCGAACACCAGAACTACCCCGACCACCAGGGTGGTGGCAGTGGTGATGACCCGCATCCTGCGCACCAACCACTCGCCAAGCCGCTCGAGGGAGGACCGCACCGCCCTGCCCCCGAACGCATAGGCGAACACGGGACCGAGCATCGTCAGCGACGCCACCACCGTGAACACCCCGAACGACACCGTGGCTGCGCCGGGGCCGGTCGCGCCGCCCAGGATGATCACACCGGCTGCCGCCGCTGCCGCCAGGTTCTTCGGCCGGAACGCGGCGTAACCCACGCCGATCAACGCGGCGCGCAGCGGGGTGAGCCGGCCGAGCACGCCCATCCACCGGGGCATCGGCACCTCGGTTCCCTGGCTGGGCCGGCGCTGCCACTGCAGCACACCGAGCACGATCAGCCCGCTGCCGAGCAACAACGGTACCCCCACCTGGAACGCGCCGACCTCCGCCGACCGGGTGTACGGCAGCAGCGACGAGAGCGCGGCGAGCCCGGTGGTGGCCAACGCGACCCCCACGAACCAGCCAATGCCGAACCCGGCACCGGATGTGAATCCATGGGGTGAGAAGACCAGCATCAGCAGGGCCGCGACCGGCAGCGGGCTGAGCGCGATGGTCAGCGCCAGCGGCACCAGCGGCATCCAGTCGGTCACAACCGTCTCCTCTTACTGCAGTGAGGACGTCAGGCGGGCCAAGTTGTCTCCTACTTTGGCGGGCAGCGGTCGGTTCAGCCAGTCCGCCAGTTCGAGCTTGTCGCTGTTGACGCGGTAGTCGTCTTCCACCTCGCGCATCCGGTCAACGAACTCGCGCCCGTGCACCAGCACCGAGACCTCCATGTTGAGGCTGAACGAGCGGATGTCCATGTTGCTGGAGCCCACCACCGCCACGTCGTCGTCGACGGTGAAGTGTTTGGAGTGCAACACCGTCGGTTCACGGAAGAGGTAGATGGACACTCCGGCGCGCAGCAGTTCCTCATAGTACGAGCGCTGTGCGTGATAGACCAGTGCCTGATCGCCGATCGCCGAGACGAACAGCTCCACCTCCACCCCGCGGGAGGCGGCGGTGACGATGGCGAGCATGGTCGATTCCTCGGGCACGAAGTAGGGGCTGGTGATGCTGACGCGGTGTTCGGCCTTGTGGATGAGCAGGGCGTAGAGCTTGAGGTTGTTGTCGTTCTCGAAGCTCGGGCCGCTGGGAAGGACCTGGGCGTCGAGCAGGTCCGGCGAGGGATCGAGCACCACGGGGCTGGCGTCGAAGGGAAGCAGCACATCCGTTTCGCTGTACCAGTCGGTGATGAAAACCGCGTTGAGCTCGCGTACGACGGGACCTTCGAGCTTCACCATCAGCTCGTGCCAGCGCAGGCCACGCTTGATGTTGGCGGGTTTGAGGTAGCTGGAGTCGATCAGGTTCTGCGAGCCGGTGAAGCCCAGCCGGCCGTCGACCACGAGCAGCTTACGGTGGTTGCGCAGGTCGGGCCGGCGCCACTGGCCGCGGAACGGCCGGAGCGGCAGCATCCCGCGCCACTCGGCGCCCATCGCGTCGAACGCGGCCAGGGTTTCCCTGCGGTTCGGCAACCGCAGGCCGGCGAGGTGGTCGGAGAGCACATTGACCCGCACCCCGCGGGCACGGGCCCGGGCGAGCGCGTCGAAGAACGGCTGGGTGACGGTGTCGAGCACCAGGATGTAGAACTGCACGTGCACGTAGTCGGTGGCGGTGTCGATGGCCTCGGCCATGCAGGCGATCGACCCGTCGTAGTCCGGCAGCAGTCCGGCGCGGTTGCCGCCCACCATGGGCAGGGCGCCCAGGTTGCGGTTCAACCGCACCGCCGAGACCAGCCAGTCCGGCCACTCGTCGCGGTGGCTGAGCTGTTCCAGGCCCTCGGTGCGGGCCAGGATCAATTCGTTGACCTCCCGCTGCTTCTCCCGGCGGCGTCTCGGCAACCGGCCGAAGCCCACCAGGAGGAAGGCCAGCGCGCCGAGGTAGGGAACGAAGATGATCGCCAGAATCCAGGCGATCGCGGCCGACGGCCGACGGTTTCCGGAGATGTACACGGCGGCGACAAACACGATCGCGGCGTGCAGCACGATCAGCAGCACCGCGCCGATCTCCACGTCGAACACCGCTCAGGCCCGGTTCTGGGCCGGCACAACGACCTTCTTCATGATCAGCAGCACGGATGCGCTGACCGGGCAGGCGATCAACGCGCCGAGGAGGCCCAGGAGGGTGCCGCCCACGAGGGCGCCGATCAGCACCAGCGACCCGGGGATGTTGATGGCCTTGCCCACGATGCGCGGGGTGAGCACGTACGACTCAAGCTGCACGTAGGCCAGCATCACGATCAACACGACAACGGCGGTGGATGGCGATGTGAACAGTGACACAAAGGTGATGATCACGGTATTGATCACGCTGCCCACCAGCGGGATCAGCGTGATCGGGAAGGCCAGCACCGCGAGCAGCGCCGCGTACCGGACCCCGCACACGCTGAGCAGGATGAAGGTGAAGGCAGCGTTCATCGCCGCGAGCACCACCATGCCGCCGAGGTAGGCGCCCACCGACGAGGCGATGGTTTCGGCGAGCTCGATGAAGCCTTCCCGCCTGGACGCCGGCACCAGGGAGTACGCCGCGGCCTTGATGCTCTCCAGCCCCGCCACGAAATAGATGGTGAGCACGATCACGAAGACCGTGCCCACGATGCCGTTGAGGAACCCCGCGCCGACCCGCAGCGCCCCGCCGCCCACGGCCAACCACACGTTGGGATCGGCGCTGGCGTCGGCGAGCCAGGCCAGTACCGGGGTGAGATAGCCGCCAGCGGACTGATTGACGCTGATGAACCAGGCCTGGTCTTCGATGCGGTCGAACCCGGTGGGCAGGTACTGCGCCAGGGCCGCCGATTGGGTGATCACGATGGGCACGATCAGCCAGATCAGCAGGCTCAGCAGCACGAGGAACGCCCCCAGCACGGTCAGGACCGCGCCGATTCTGGAGAAGCCGCGCCCCTCCAGCGCCTGCACGGTGGGATAGAGCCCCAGGCAGATGAAGAGGGCGACGAAGATCAGGGTGAGTGCCGTGCTCAGCGAGACGATCGCCGAGCCGAGCAGCAGCGCGAGCAGCACGCCGAGGGTGGCGACGAAGCCGATGCGGAACGGCCCGCCGGAGAGCAACCGGAACTCGGTCATGGCGCGGCCGGTGCGACCGGCAGGAAGTTCGACGCGAGTTCGATCAGCAGTCGGGTGCCGAAACCGGTGGCGCCCTGGCTGCGCCAGGATTCGTCCTTCTCGGCCTGCATGGTGCCGGCGATGTCGAGGTGTGCCCAGGGCACCTCGCCCACGAAATCGGCCATGAACAACGCCGCGATGGTGGCGCCGGCGTACTTGCCGCCCATGTTCGACATGTCGGCCACCTCGGAATCCAGTTGAGACCGGTAGCGCTTCTCCAGCGGCAGCTGCCAGATGGACTCGTCGGTCTGGGCTCCGGCTGCGCTGGCCTGGTCGATCAGCGGCTGGCTGGTGCCGAACACCGCCGCGGTGTGCATGCCGAGGGCGGCCAGGGCAGCACCGGTGAGGGTGGCGATGTCCACGATGGCATCAGGGTTGTCTTCGACGGCCAGCACGAGACCGTCCGCGAGCACCAGGCGCCCTTCCGCGTCGGTGTTCTTCACCTCCACGGTGGTGCCACCGCGGATGGTGAGCACGTCGCCGAGCTTCATCGCCGAGCCGGAGGGCATGTTGTCGGTGCACATCAGGAACGCGGTGACCGCCGTGGCGCAGCCGACATCGCGCAGTGCCATCATGGCGGCGAACACAGCGGCGGCTCCGGCCATGTCCATCTTCATGGCCAGGTGCATGGGGTCGGAGGGCTTGAGCGAGATTCCGCCGGAGTCGTACATGATGCCCTTGCCCACCAGGGCCAGGTGCGCCGGCGGGACGCCGTCCGCGGTGGGCTCCGGCGTGTATACCAGCTTGACGATGCGCGGCTCTTCGACGCTGCCGGCGTTCACCCCGAGCAGGCCGCCGCAGCCGAGATCGATGATCTGCTGCTTGTCGAAGACCGTCACCTCGAGGCTGTGCTCGCCGCCGACAGACACGGCGAGGTCGGCGATGTCGGTGGCGGTGAGGTGCCCGGGCGGCGTGTTCGCCAGGTCGCGGGCCAGGTTCGCGGCCCTCGCCATGATTTCGCCCGCGTGCGCGCCCGTGGTCACTCCCTCTGCGTCCTCCGGGGTGGCGAGGATGTCGAGGGAGATCAGGGGCACGTGGGTGCTGGACGGCTTTAGTGCCGTGTAGCGGTAACGCGCCAGCAGAACGCCTTCGGTGAGGGCCTGGCCCACCTGTGCGGCGTCGATCGAAACGTGGGCGCCCGGGTACAGGCCGATACGGGCGTGCCGGTGGGCGGCGCGGGCGAAAGTCGCGGCGGCATCCCGAAGTCCAGCCTCGGTGAGGTCGCCGGAGGGTCCGGTGCCCACCAGGAAGAGCTGGGGTCCGGTGAGCTGGGGCAGCAGGATCGACTGGCCGGCTTTGGCGTCGAATCCGGATCGGGTGAGAGCGTCGCGGTCGATCGCCAGGTCTTCCGGCAGATCTCCGGTCGGTCCGACCAGGTAGCCGACGGCATCCAGCCCCACGGCCAGATCGGTGACCACGAGCACACCGACGGCTCGGGAGGGATCTAGGGACGGCACCGCGCTAAACGAGGCGGGGATCAGTTTGTGCGTACCGAGGGACATCGAAGGCTCCTTTGTTGACAGGCGGGACTGCAGATCAGGGGTCGAAGGGCCAGATGGCCGGCACCAGCAGAGTGGCGACGGTGAGGAAAAGCACCACCAGGGGCAAGCCGAGCTTCCAGTAGTCGCCGAATTTGTAGGCGCCGGGGCCGAGCACCATGGTGTTGGCGGGAGTGGCGACCGGAGTCAAAAAAGACGCGGCCGCGGCGACGGCGACGCCCATCAGGAACGGTAGCGCCGAGATGCCGGTCTCGGCGGCGATCGCGATCGCGATCGGCGCCACGATCAGAGCGGTGGCCATGTTGCTGATCAGCTGGCCGAGAACCACCGTGACCAGGGCGATGCCGAACAGAAGCAGGTACGGGCTCGGCGCGCCGTCGCCGCTGACCCGGTCGACCACGTCGACCAGCCCGGAGGCGAGCAGGTCGGCGGCGCCCGTGACCTGGATGGCGGTAGACAGCGGGATCATGCCGCCCACCAGGATCAGGGTGGTCCAGGACATCGACCGGTGCGCCTGCGGGATGGTGAGCACTCGCAGCACGATCATGGCGCAGGCAGCGAGGAGCGCGGCGACCGCGGGCGGCACCAGCCCGGTCGCGAGCAGCACCACCATGGCACCCAGCACGATCAGCGCGATCCGGCCGCGCGTGCCCATGGGAACGGCCTGCCGGAGAATGCTGGCCGGTTCATCGACGACGAGCACGCTCGGGTCGCTGTTAGCCAGGTCGAGGGCGTCCCAGGTGCCGCGCAGCACCATCACATCACCCGCGGCCAGCACGGTCTCGTTGAGGTCGTCGCCGCTGCGCTGGATGGCCACGATGATCAGGTGGCCGCTGTCGGTGACCATGCCGGGAAAGACCCGTTGACCCACGAACGGCGACCGGGGCGGAACCAGTACCTCGGTCAGGCCGATCTCGCGGTCGAGCAGCGCATCCGGGGTGCCGATCGCCGAGAGCCGGTATTGCTTGGCGAGGGTGTCGGCGTGTTCGCTGAGGTCCCGTGGAGCGGACGGCGCGAGCCTGGCCGGCAGCAACTTCCCACCGAACAGCACCGTGATCAGAATGGTGCCGGTGATCAGCGGCAAGCCCACGAGCGCGAACTCGAAGAAGCCGAACGCCCGCTCGCCGTTCTGCACGGCCAGCTCGGAGACGAGCACGTTCACCGGCGTGCCGGTCAGCGCCAGCAGCGACCCTGCGTGCGCCCCGAAAGCCAGCGGCATCAGCATGCGCGATGGCGGCTGCCCGATGCGCATGGCCAGCACCACCACCATCGGCAGCAGGGCAGCGACGGCGCCGTTCACGCTGATCAAGGCCGTGACCACGGCCACCAGCACCATCACCAGAACCAGCAGCCGGCGCTTGCTTGCGCCGGCCCTGGTGACCAGGCGCTCGCCCACGAAGGTGGTCACTCCGGTGGCGTCCAGCGCTTCACTGACCACGAACAGGGCGGCGATGAAGACGATGACGGGGTCACCGAACCCGGCCAGGGTCTCGGTGAAGCTCAGGACCCCGGTACCGAACAGCGCGAGCGCGACGCCAATGGCGACGATCTCCACCGGAAGACGGTTCCAGACGAAGAGCACCACGGCGGCCGCGAGCACGACCATCGTGATCGCGATGGGATCCACGAAGCTCGCCTATTGCCCGGGGATGCGGCTGGACGGGAGCGAGGGCGCCGCCGGCTTGTCGTCGTCGGGATCGTCGCCGGCTTCTCTGCCGCTGGAGAGCACCGCGGGGATGTCGCCGGGACGGTAGTCGGGCATGCGGCCCGCCGGAATGATGGCGAGCAGCGCGATGCCGGCCAGGCCGAGCAGGGAGATCTGCAGAGCCCGCAGCCGGGCATCCGCGTTGATCAGCACGGCCTCGTCGACTTGAGCCTGGCTGGCGTCGGTCTCGCTGAGCACTTGTTCGAGCCGTTCGTTGGTGACGAAGTTGGCGTCGTCGAGCGGCACCTGGGCGATCAGCTCCGGCGGCAAGGTGGGGCTTTCGGCAGCGGCGGTGCTGATCAGGGTGCTGAGCAGTCCAACCGCGAAGACACTGGCCACGGCGATGCCGATCGAGCCGGAGATGTTGTGCACGAGGCCGCGCCAGGCGCCCACATCACCCGCCAACCGCTTCGGCGCGGCCGAGAGCAGCGTGTTGAACACCAGCGCCACGATCGCCCCCTGACCGAGACCCAGGATGATCAGGCCGAGGATCACCACGATCTGTTCCCACTCGTTGCGGATGGTGAAGCCCAGAATGGTCAGGCCCAGGGCCACAACCACGAAACCGACCCGACCGATGTTGTGCGGCGGGTACTTGCTGTAGAGGTTGGCGACCAGCGTGCTGGCGACGAAAATCGAGAGGGTGTAGGGAATGATCGAGATGGACGTCTCGAAGCTGGACCGCCCTTGGACGATCTGGATGTAGAGCGGGATCAGGAAGTTCGCGGCGGTTCCGACGAAGAGCATCGCGGCCATCGCGAAGGTGGTGGCCTTCTCTGAGCCGCTTTTGAGCACGTCGAGGTCGAAGATCTGGGGTTTGTGCGCGGCCTTCTGCCGGCGCAGCCAGACGAAGAAGGCCTGCCCACCGATGATGCCGAGGATGATCAGCAGGGGCGCGGGCGAGATCCCGAGGATGGTGAACGGGGCCGCGTCGGTCGCCAGCACAACGCCCCAGGTGTTCAGGCCGCTGAAGCCGAAGCTGAGCAGGATGATCGAGCCGGCGGCCAGCAGGGCCCCCACCCAGTCAATGCTGATGTCGCGTTGCGGCGGCACTACCTTGAGCCGGAAGCTGAGCAGCAGGTTCACCACTGCGAGCACCACGATCAGGGCGAAGGAGAAGCGCCAGCCGATGGTGGAGGCGAAGGTTCCGGCGATGAGCAGCGCGAGCACACCGGCGGCGGGAATGGCGGCGGCCAGGTAGCCGATGGCCTTGGCCTGCTGCGCACCGTGGAAGTTCGCGGCGATGAAGACGACCAGGGCGGGGGCGATGAGGGCGATTACGGCTCCGGAGGCGGCCTGGGCGACGAAGAGCATGATCGGGCTCACGCTGAGCGCCACGGCGGCCATCGCCAGGCCGTGGATGACGACCGCGATCTGGAACACCAGTCGCGAGCCGAACTTGGCGCCGATCTTGGCGCCGAGCAGGATGAACGCCGCCATCGCGAAGGTACCGGCGGTGATGGCCGTGCCCACGCTCGTGGCGGGGGTGTCGAGGTCGCTGGTGATGCCCTGCATTGACACCGTGAGCGCGTTCACCGCGAACGAGGCCTGAATCTGGGTGAGGACCACCACGATCAGGGGCAGCCAGGAGACCTTCGCCGTGTCGGTCACGTACTTTCTCGCGGTGTTGGATGCGGCCATTACGGCTCCCCTCGTTCACCCGGGCCGGGTCAAAATGACCCTATGGCCGCCGCGCGTACCGCGGGCCGGAATGGCGCACGTCTGCACACGTGCTGGCGCGAAATTACGTGCGGGGCGCATCTCGAGGGGGCGCCCCACCGCCGACAAGCCCGTGAATACGGGCTGAACGGCGGGGTGAGCATCTGTCAAGTGATTGCCTGCGAGGGTGCCCAGCAGCTATGTTGAGGCGTAAATCTGCGGCCTGCTCTGAGGCGAGCTACCGCCGCCGGCCAAAGGGGATGCCATGTGGGTACCGATTTCGCTGACCGCAATGCAACATATCGTGTCGCAAGCCGATCGGCCGGTGCCGCTGCCGGACCGGGCGATAGAAGTCATCGCTCAGCGATTCTTCGTACCGGAGTCGACGGTTTTCCACTTCTCGGCGCAGAAGCGAGTGGTGGGCAACACCTCCGTCACCCTCACCACGCAGTCCGCGTTCAGGTTCGACGGCAAGACCGAAGTGACCCCGGGCATCCTGCACGTGGGCTACATGCTCCACGGAGCCATGAGTATAGGCCTCAACGGCGCCCAAGCCAGGTCGTTCAAATCGATCAGCGCCTACACGGTGCCCAGCTGGGATTCGGCACGACTGGAGAGCCTGGAGATCACCAGGGGCCTGGACATTCAGGTGCCGCAGGCCCGCCTGGTGGAGCGTGGGGTGCGGGTGCGCACAGAGCACCAACCCGTGGACAGCACCGGCTCGCTTGGCATGCCGTTGCGACTGTTCGCCTTGGCGATCATCGAAAGTGCGTGGGCGCCGGGCGGAGCGGCCAGCCTGATGGTGGAGCGTACGATCGAGGACCTGGTGGTGGGCCTGCTGATGGAGGGCGACGGTTACGCCATGGACAGCGAAGACCTGCGCCTGGGCCTGCGGGTGCGGGCGCTTGCGCAGATCGACGAACGACACCATGATCGCGGCCTCACGCCGGCCAGCCTGGCCGCCCAGCTCGGCGTCTCCCTGCGGCACCTGCAGCGGGCATTCGAGGGCAGCGGGAAGACCGTCGCCCAGCAGATCGCCAGGGCCAGGGCCGAATCGGCCGGGGTGCTGCTGTTGATGCCGAACTCGAACGGTCTGACGATCGCCGACGTGGCCGCCAGGGCCGGATTCAGCTCGACCTTCGAGCTGCGGGCCGGCTTCAAGGCCCGCTACAACATGCTGCCCTCCGAGTACCGCGCCCATGGCGCTGCCCGCGCCCGGCCGGCCCAGCCCGGGGCTGGAATCGAGGTAGCGGGCGTGGCTGGCGGGCTGGGATTCGGTGTGGGCGCCGGAGTCGCCGTTGAAGCCGCCGCCATGGTGATCGAGTCGATTCCTGCGCCTCGGGGTGGATGATTCCGCGCCAACTCGATCGAGAGGCCGCGGCTCCCCTGCATAGTGGGCAGGAGAATTCTCCGCAGCTGAAAGGTGCCCGCATGACGATCGTCACTCCTGCCAGACTCGTCGTCGTCGCGGCGGTGCTATTTGCCCTCACCGGCTGCTCGGCCGCGTCTGACCCGACGGCCACGAACACCGCGGGCTCGGTGCAGCCCGGCGCGCTGGTGGGCACCTGGGTCATCGACCACACCTTCGACGGCCCAGAGCAACCATTCGTCTCGTTCGTGCAGGACAACACTTGGAGCGCCTCCGACGGATGCAACCGGGTGCAGGGCACCTGGAAGATCGACGACGCAGGCACGCTCACCACCACCTCCGGACCGCAGACCATGATGGCGTGCGACGGCGCCCAACTTCCCCTGGCAGTTTCCCAGGGCACCAGTGTCTCGGTCGACGGCGACGCGCTGGTCATCCACAGTTCGTTCGACTCGACCACGACCGACCTGATCCGCTCCACCGACAGCACCGTCGGCCCGCAGGGACTCCCGATCGGCTATTGGGTCGAGTCGGCTACGCCCCAGGCTCCGTTCCTCTCCATCCAGGCCGACGGTACCTACTCCGGCAATGACGGCTGCAACGTAATCCTGGGCAACTGGGAGCAGGCCGACGACGAGGCCATCCTGCTCACCGACGGCGTCTCGACCCTGATGGCCTGCGAGGGTGTAGACACCTGGCTGAACCAGGCCGTGAAAGGCAACGTGCGGTCCGGGGTCATGACCCTGCAGGCAGAAGACGGCACCGTCCTCGGGCAGCTCAGCGCACGCTGAGCCCGAACTGAAGCAAGGACGCCATGGGCACCTATCCGATCACCATCGTTGTCGTCCTCGCCGCCGCCATCGGCGCGATCTTCCTGCTCCGCTTCGGCATCAAACAGAACGCAGCCGCGCAGAAAGTGACTCCCCCACCGGGAGCCACGAGTCTCCTTGCCATCCTGAGCCTGGTCGCCGCGATCATCGTCGCCCCGATCGGCGTCGTGCTCGCCCACATAGCGCTCTCCCGCATCGCCGCGGGCGAGGCCTCCGGCCGGCGGTTTGCCTGGGCCGCGCTCTGGATCGGCTACGTGCTAATCGTGGTCGAGCTGGCCGCCATCGTGGTGATCTACCAAAACCAGTACTGGATGTAAACCTTCCCCCCTGCGCTCAAACGGACGCAGATCGCACCACCCACAGCGTTTCGAGAAAGAGAGAGTAATCATGACCAACTTCTGGGACTTCATCTGGGCGAGCTTCGTCGTCTTCGCCTTCGTGGTCTACCTGATGATCCTGTTCTCGGTGATCGCGGACCTGTTCCGTGACCAGGCGTTGAACGGCTGGTACAAGGTCCTGTGGATCATCTTCCTCGTCTGGATCCCGTACCTCACCGCGTTCGTCTACCTGATCGCCCGCGGCCGGGGCATGACGGAGCGCCAGATCGAGGCCGCCGAGCGCGGCCAGAAAGCCACCACCGAGTACATCCGCCATGCAGCAGGCGTGGGCGGTGCCACCGAGATCGCGCAGGCCAAGGCGCTGCTCGACGCCGGCACCATCACCGAGGATGAGTACGCGGCCCTCAAGGCGAAGGCCCTGGCTTAGGAAGGGCTCAATCCTGCTGAGAATTGCCGGCGGAATCGGTTACGTGCTTCAATTTCGAAGTACTCTGTGAGCATGAACATTCGCGAGATTCCCCTCACCGCCGCCGACGGCTCCACCACCTCGCTGGCGGCCTACGCGGACAAGGTCGTGCTCGTGGTCAACGTGGCCTCGCGCTGCGGCCTCACCCCGCAGTACGAAACCCTGGAGCAGTTGCAGCGCACCTACGCCGACCAGGGCTTCACCGTCCTCGGCTTCCCGTGCAACCAGTTCGGCCTCGGCGAGACCGGCTCCAAGGAGAAGATCGAGGCGTTCTGCTCCACCACCTACGGCGTCACCTTCCCGCTGATGGAGAAGACGAAGGTGAACGGCGGCTCGCGGCATCCGCTCTACGCCGAGCTCACCCAGACGCCGGATGGCGCGGGCAAGGCCGGCAAGGTGAAGTGGAACTTCGAGAAGTTCGTGATCTCGCCCGCCGGCGAGGTGCACCGCTTCCGCCCGACCACCCTCCCCGACTCCCCCGAGGTGATCGCCGCAATCGAGTCCGGCCTGGCCGAGCTGCACCCCGCCGCCTAATACGTCGCCTAACTGTTGCCCGTGCGGACATCTGCGTCCGGTGCGCCGGGCGCAAAAGACCGCTTCGGCAACAGTTAGCCCCTAGAAGCCGATCTGAGCTCCGCGCACCTGGGTGATCTCCACGTCGAAACCGGGATACAACACCGGGCGGATGGCGTCCGCCAACTGTTCCAGCTGCCCGCCGTCGAGCACGATGGGATCGTCGTTGTCGTCGGAGTCGGGGTAAAGCTCGATTTCGACGGTGACGGTGAACACATTGACCGAGGCCATCATGCCCTGCGTCCCTACGGCGGCCTGCACGAGGTCGACGGCAGGATTGAGCTGTGATTGCGCGTCGAGCTCCGTGAAGCCGACGTTCTCGTGTAGCTCGTACGGGTCGCCGACCGCATCGAGAATGGCGAGGGCCTCCGGTGGGGCGTCGGCCTTGAAGCTCATGCCGAAGCCCTCGTCGGTGATGTAACCGTAGGCGTAGTCGTCGGGGAAGGCCTCCTGCACCGCGTTGATCGCCAGGTTTTGCGGCGTTTGGCGGTCGGATATCGCCATCTCCTGTTCCACCGTGAACGAGTCCCAATCCACGGGAGCCCGGACGGGCTCCGGCACCGGCGTGGCCGAGACCACTCTGGTGGCCGGCGCATCCGGTGGCGCGGCATCGGTAGAGGAGGGTTCGGCCTCCGCGGCCGCCAGCAGCGGCGGCACGGCGAGCGCGGCGCACACACCCACAGCCAGGATGACCACCCCGGCCACGATCAGCCTTTTTCGCGTGCCGCTACCGCCGCTGCCAGCCATCCGAACCCCCGTCGTCTGGTGCCGAGGCTATCCCAGGTGAGCGGATGTCCGCTGGCCCCCGTCCGCACCCCGAGCCAGGTCAGAAGGCGAGCAGATTCTCCTTCAGGGTGGCGTGGGTGTACTCGGTGCGGGCGAGGCCGCGGCGCTGCAGTTCGGGCACGAGGCCGTCTACGATCTCGGCCACGGCCTGGCGGCTGAGCGCACCGGAGATCAGGAAGCCGTCGCCACCGACCTGCTCCATCGCATCCTGCATCTGCTGCGCCACGGTAGCCGGGGTGCCCACGAACGGCACCGCGTTCAGGCTCGGCATGGAGGCCAGCTCGCGCAGGGTCTTGGTGCCGGCGTCGCCGCCCTTGCGCAGGAACGCCTCGAGGGTGGTGCGGTGGCCGTTGGTGGTGATCTCCGGCACCGGGGCATCCAGGTCGAACTGGGTGAAGTCCACGTTGGTGAGGGCGCTGAGGTGGGCCAGGGCGATGTCCATACCCTCGGGGGTCATCACGGCGCGGCGGGCGGCCTTGGCCTGGGCGAGTTCATCGGTCTCGTCGAGCACCGGGCTCACCACGAAGAGCACCTTGCAGTCGTCGGGGTTGCGGCCGGCCTCCACCATGCGGGCACGGATGTCGTCGCGGTATGCCTTCATCTCCGCCACTCCGGTAGCGGAGCAGATGATGGTGTTGGCGTGCTTGGCGGCGAACGCGCGGCCGCGGGGGCTGCCGCCGGCCTGGCAGAGGGCGGGCTGGCCCTGTGGGCCGGGCATCATGTTGAGCGGACCGCGCACCTTGTAGTACTTGCCGTCGTGGTCGATCGGGTGAACCTTGGTGTGGTCGGCGAAGACGCCGGTCTCGCGGTCGCGCACCAGCGCGCCCGGGTCCCACGAGTTCCACAGGCCCTTGACGACCTCCACGTATTCGTCGGCCATCTCGTAGCGTTCGTCGTGCTCGTAGTGCAGGTCGAGGCCGAAGTTCTGCGCGGCGCGGTCTTCGCTCGATGTCACCACGTTCCAGCCGATCCGGCCGTGGGTGAGGTTGTCGAGCGTGGCGTACATCCGCGCCGTGATGAACGGCGGGTAGAAGCTCGTGGACGCCGTGGCGATCAGGCCGATGTGCTTGGTGTGCTCGCCGAGCTTGGCCATCAGCGGCAGCGGATCCTGCTTGGGTGCGTACATGTTGTACTTCAGGTCAGTCGCCATCGAGCCGCCGTGCACGTCGGACACCATCAGCGAGTCCTCGAACATGACGAAGTCGAACTTGCCGCGTTCCATCATCTTCACGATGTCGACGTAGAACTCCCCGTCGATCCAGCTCTCGTCGTTGTTGCCGTCGAACTGGCCGAGCCAGGACGGTGAGGAGAAGTTGAGGAACCAGCCGAGGTGGAATTTGTTTGCCATGACCGAAGGTTAGAAACGGCGCATTTCCCCTCCGCTACACGACGGCACCCAGGGCATTACGCGAGGGCGGCGCAATACGCGAGCAACACGACATCGATCCCCCGAAACAGCCGCCGCCTAGCGTGTGGGTCATGACAGACACCGGCGCGCCCCGCCCGCACACCACCAACCTGTATTCCTTCGACCCACACGGCACCACGGTGGCGTGGACCGTCGACGACGGTACCAACGCCGAGTCGATCCGCCGGTTCGCCCTGTTCGTGGCCGAGACCGGGGTGCGCGTCACCCTGTTCCCCTGCGGCAGCTACCCCGGCTGGGCCGAGCACGCCGCGCTGTGGCGACCGCTCGTGGCCACCGGGCAGGTGCAGGTGGGCAACCACACCTGGTCGCACCGGGAGTTCACCGACCTCACCGACGACGAGATCATCGAGGAGCTCACGCTCAACGAGGAGTTCTTTCTGGAGCACTACGGCGTGAGCACCAAGCCGTACTTCCGTCCGCCCAACGGCTCCCGCGACGACCGCACGGATGCCGCGGCCGCCCGCGCCGGCTACACCGTGCAGGCCATGTGGAGCAGCCTGCTCGTGGAGGGGCCGACCCGCACGGCCGACGAGCTCATCGAGTCGGCCGGAGTAGCCTTCCACCCGGGCGGCATCGTGATCGGCCACCTCAACTTCGACGCCATGCAGGATGCGCTGCCCGCCCTGCTGGACGCCATCACCACGGCTGGCCTCCGCTCGGTCACCATCCGCGACGTCTTCGCCGCCTAAGCGGCGAGACGACCCGCACGAGACACCCATTCGCTGGTCGAGCCTGTCGACGCCGTGCTGAGCCTGTCGAAGTAGACCCGGTGAGACGACCTGCGGATGCCGCGGCAGCGACACGCAGGCACGTCACGAGGTCTCGACAAGCTCGACCAGCGGGATGGGCACGACACACAGACGGGACCAGCACGTCTCAGTGCGCCGACCTCCGCGACGCACCCCATCGCTGGTCGAGCCTGTCGAGACCCGGTGAGACGACCTCCGGATGCCGCGGCAGCGACACACAGGCACGACGCGAGGTCTCGACAAGCTCGACCAGCGGGATGCTCGATCAACGGGAAGCTCGACCAGCGGGATGCTCGACCAGCGCGGGCGGAGGGCCTCAGTCGTTGGAGAGCAGGCGCTGCTTGAAGTAGCCCTCGGGCTGGGTGCTGCGCACCAGGCCGCGGCGCTGCAGCTCGGGCACGAGGCCGTCGCAGACCTGGTCGATGTAGCGGCGGGTGATCATGCCGCCGCCGCCGGCGAAGATCAGGAAGCCGTCTCCGCCGACCTCCTCGAAGACCTCCTGCATCTGGTCGGCCACGGTCGCCGGGGTGCCGCAGAGCGGTACGGCCTCGAACTCATCGCTTGCGGCGGCCTCGCGCAGCGGCCGGCCGGCGCCCCACTTCTGGAACGCGGCCAGGATGCTCTTGCTGCCGTCGGTGCTCATCTCGGGCAGCGGCTGGTCGAGGTCGAACTGGGCGAAATCGATCTCGTCGCTCATCATCAGCAGCCGGCGCTGGGCGCGCTCGTCGGTGATGGCGAACCGCTCGGCCCGGCGCCGAGCGGCGAGTGCGTCGGTCTCCTCGATGAACGGCGACACCATGTAGAGAATGCGGATGTCGTCGGGGTTCCGGCCGAACTCCACCGCCTTGGCGCGCACCTCGTCGCGGTACTGGCGCATCTCGTCCACGCCCTTGGCGCTGGACACGATGGTGTCGGCGTGCTTGGCCGCGAACGAGCGCCCCTGCGGGCTACCGCCGGCCTGGAAGATCGGCGGGCGGCCCTGCAGCGGCGGCAACGCGTTGAGCGGGCCGCGCACGTCGAAGAACCGGCCGTGGTGGTCGATGGTGTGCACCCGGTCGGAGTCGACGTAGGTGCCGGTCTCCCGGTCCATCACCACGGCATCCTGGTCCCACGAGTTCCAGAGCTTGGTGACGACCTCGACGAATTCCTCGGCGATTTCGTAGCGCTCGTCATGTGGCGGCAGCTGGTCCATGCCGAAGTTCTGCGCCGACAGGTACCCGGATGACGTGACGATGTTCCAGCCCACCCTTCCCTCGGTGAGGTGGTCGAGAGTGGTCATCAGCCGGGCCAGCAGGAACGGCTGGTAGAAGCTCGTGGACATGGTGGCCACGAAGCCGAGCTGCTCGGTCGCGGCGGCGAGCAGCGGAATCAGCGGCAGCGGGTCGTTCTTCGGCGCCCGCACGGTGTGCTTGAGCTCCGCCTGGGACGAGCCGCCGTAGATGTCGGCGATGTAGGTGGAGTCCTCGAGCATCATCACATCGAAGTTCGCGCGGTCCAGGGCCCGGGCCATGTCGACGAAGAACTCGCCGGTCATCCACTCGGCGCCGGCGTTGCCCGACCAGGGCTGGTTCCAGGCCGGGGTGAGGTAGTTGATGAACCAGCCCAGACGCATCCGGTTCTGTTCGGTCGTGTTCGAAGGCATTGCAGCACCCATCAGAAGGCCAGGAGGTTGTCGCGGAAGGTGGGGGCACCGGCGGGGCCGGCGGTGAGGTAATCGGTGCGGGTGAGGCCGCGCGCCTGCAGCGCGGGCACGAGGCCCTCGGTGACCTCGCCGATGTACGGGCGGGTCATCGGTCCGGAAATGAGGAAGCCGTCGCCGCCGACGTGGGCCATGACCTCGCCCATCTGGTCGGCGACGGTGTCGACGCTGCCGACCAGGTCGACCGCGTTGATGTTCCAGCCTGCGGCCACCTCGCGGAGGGTGCGGCCGTCATCGCCGAGCTTCAAAAACTCGGCCAGGGTGGTGCGGTGGCCGTTGGTGGTCACGTCGCCGGGCACCGGGGCGTCCAGGTCGAACTGGGAGAAGTCCACCTCGGTGAGGGCGCTGAGGTGGGCGAGCGCCCGCTCCACGTTGGCCTCGGCCGAGACGGTGCGGGCGGCCCAGATCTCCTGCGCCTCCGCGTCGGTGGCGGCCAGCAGCGGGCTCACGATGAAGAGCACCTTGATGTCGTCGGGGTTGCGTCCGGCAGCGGTGGCCCGAGCACGGATGTCGTCACGGTAGGCCTTCATCCGCTCCACCCCGCGGGACTGGGCGATGATGGTGTCGGCGTGTTCTGCGGCGAACTGGCGGCCGCGCGGGCTGCCGCCGGCCTGGCAGATCACGGGCTTCCGCTGCGGTCCGGGCATCGCGTTCAACGGCCCGCGCACCTTGTAGAACTCACCGTCGTGGTGGATCGGATGCACCTTGGTGTGGTCCACATACTGGCCGGTCTCCCGGTCCATCAGCAGGGCGCCGGGCTCCCAGGAATTCCAGAGCTGGTCGACCACCTCCACGAACTCGTCGGCCCGGTCATAGCGGGAATCGTGCTCCTCCAGCGTGGCCCGGCCGTAGTTCTGCGCGGCGCGGTCCTCACTGGACGTGACGATGTTCCAGCCGGCCCTGCCACCGGTGAGGTGGTCGAGCGTGGTCATGGTGCGGGCCAGCTGGTACGGCGGGTAGAAGCTGGTAGACGCGGTGGCCACGATGCCGAGGTTCTTCGACGCCGCCGCGAGCAGCGGCACGAGCGGCAACGGGTCGTGCTTGGGCGCGTACAGGTGGTGCTTGAGGTCGGCCCGCGATGAGCCCTCATAGGCGTCCGAGACCATCGAGGAGTCTTCGAGCATGATGTAGTCGAACCTGGCCCGCTCGAGTGAGCGGGCCATGTCCTGGTAGAACTTGCCGTTCGCCCAGGTGGCGCCGTTCTGGCCGCTGAACTGGCCCTCCCAGACGGGCGGGGAGAAGTTCGTGAACCAGCCCAGGTGGAATTTGTCGGTCATCGGGCGCCTTTCGAAAAGCTGCAAGCAGGAGAAGGGTCAGTACGCGGTGAGGTTGCCCCGCAGGGTGTCCGCGCTGTACTCGGAGCGGATCAGGCCACGGCGACGCAACTCCGGGGCGAGGTCGCCGGCGATGTCGGCGATGGCACGCGGAGTGACCGGGCTGTTCACCAGGAATCCGTCGCCACCGACCTCCGCCATCACGGCCTCCATCTGGTCGGCCGCCGTCGCGGGCGAGCCCACGATCTCCAGCGACGGGATGATGGTCCCGGCGATCTCCCGCAGGGTCTGGTGCTCACGCCCCGCGAACATCTGCGCCGTGGTGGTCTTCGCCGCGTTGGTCGAGATCGGCGGCACGGGCGCATCGAGGTCGAACTTCGCGAAGTCGATGCCGCTGGCGAACGACATGTAGGCCAGCCGGCCTTCGATGTCCGCCGACATCTCGGCGTGGCGACGACGCTGCAATTCGAGGGCGTCCTCGTGGGTGTCACCGATGATGAAGTCGGTGAGGAAGAGCACCTTGACCGAATCCGGGTCACGCCCGGCATCGACCAGGCCCGCACGGATGTCGGTGCGGTACTGCTTCATCCACTCGATCGTGCCGCTGGGCGCGACGATGGTGTCGGCGAACCTGGACGCGAAGGCCCGGCCCACTGGCGAGCCGCCGGCCTGGCAGATCACCGGGATGCGCTGCGGCCCCGGCGGCACGTTCAACGGGCCCCGGCTGGAGAAGTAGGTGCCCGCGTAGTCGGACTGGTGGATCTTGGTGTGATCGGCGTAGACCCCGTTCACGACGTCATCGAGCACGGCGTCCTCATCCCACGAGGTGAGCAGCGCGGTCACGGCCTGGGCCCAGTCGGTGGCGATGGCGTAGCGCTCGGAGTGGTCCCAGTGCTTGTCCATGCCGTAGTTCTGCGCGGTGCGGTCGTTGTGCGCGGTCACCAGGTTGAAGCCCACCCGGCCACCCGAGAGGTGGTCGAGCGTGGTCATCAGCCGGGCGGCGAGGAACGGCGGGTAGAACGACGTGGTCATCGTGGCGATGAGGCCGATCTTCTCGGTGGAGGCCGCCAGCAACGGCACCAACGCCATCGGGTCGTGCTTGGGCGACGCGAACCCGGTGCGCAAGGAATGCTCCATGGACGAGCCGTAGGCATCCGGGATGAACGAGCCGTCTTCGATCATGAGGTAGTCGAAGCCGGCCCGCTCGAGGGCCCGGGCGAAGTCGACGTAGACGTCGGTGTTGGGGAACAGCCCGCCGCGGTCGGAGTGCGGGGCGTGCCAGGCCTGCGTGGAGAAGCTGAGGAACCAACCGAGGTGGAACATGGCGGCCCTTCCCTAGTAGGCGAGCAGGTTGTCGCGGAAGGTCGAGTGCTCGTACGACGGGCGGATGAGGCCCTGTTTGCGGAGCGCGGGAGCCAGGCCGTCGGCGATCTCGGTGATGTTCTGCCGGGTGACGGGCTTGGCGATCAGGAAGCCGTCGCCGCCGGCGTAGTCCATGTACTCGCCCATCTCCGTGGCGATGGACTCCGGCGTGCCGATCAGCGGCACCGATTCCTGCGTGCGGTGGTTGGTGACGGCCTCGCGGATGGTGGCGCCGGAGCGGGCGAAATCGTTCATGGTGCTCTGGTGGCCCTCGTTCTTCGACAGGTCGGGGAACGGCTCGTCGTAGTCGTACTTGGACCAGTCGGTGCTGGTGAAGTAGGAGAACCCGGCCACCTGCGCGTCGATGTTCTCGGCGGATGCCTTGAGCATCGCGGCGTTCTTCTCCTCGGCCTCGGCCTTGGAGTCGGCCAGCACCGGGCTGATCAGGAACAGCACCTTGACGTCCTTGGGGTCGCGACCCAGGGCGATCATGCGGGCGGAGACGTCGTCGCGGTAGGACTTCATCTCTTCGACGCCCTTGACGGCGGCGATGATGGTGTCGGCGTTGCGGGCACCGAACTCACGTCCGGCATCCGACCCGCCGGCCTGGCAGATCACCGGGTGCCGCTGCGGGCCCGGGATGGTGTTCAGCGGGCCGCGGGAGCGGTAGTACTTGCCCTCGAAGTCGACGGTGTGCACCTTGGTGTGGTCGGCGAAGACACCGTTGACCTCGTCGAGAAGTACCGCGTCCTCATCCCACGAGTCCCACAGCGCCTTGACCACGTCGACCCACTCGTTGGCGCGGGCGTAGCGCTCGTCGTGCGGGATGAGGTCTTTGAGGCCGTAGTTCTGCATTGCCGATTTGTTGCTCGAGGTGACCAGGTTCATGCCCACCCGGCCGTTGGTGACGTGGTCTAGGGTGGAGAACAACCGGGCCGCCATGAACGGGTGGTAGAACGACGTGGAGATGGTCGCGACGATGCCGATGTTCTTGGTCGCGGCGGTGAGGAACGGGATCAACGGCACGGGGTCGAACCGGATGGTGCCACCGTTCTTGACCGACGACTCGAAGGTGCCGCGGTGCACATTGGGCAGCACTGAGGAGTCTTCCAGCATCATGTAGCTGAAGCCGGCCCGCTCCAGCGAGGTCGCCATGTCGACGAACAGCTGCGGGTTGCCGACATCCTGGCTGACATTGCCCGACCAGCGCTGATTCCAGTTGTAGACGCCGAAGCCGGTGCCCATGAACCATCCCATGTGAAACATGCAGTACCACTTTCCGATTCTCGTGAGGTTGTTGCAGACCAGTAGAAGCGCGGCGTATTTCGCCCGATGGCTGACAGTGTTTCCCGCGTATTACGCTCCCGTGGCGGGTCGAAAGGCCCCGGACATTACGACCAATCGAGGGTCTCGTTTCGCGCTCGTTACGCCATCTCCGTTCCGCCCCATCCCGAACGGGGGACACGTATATTGAGGTTTCTGCCCATAAAACGACAGGTGGTCCAGATGTCCTTCACTCACAACGAGCTTCGAGCGGTTGAGTTCCAGCGCCAGCGCCTCCTGTCCCAGCCCACGCTGCACACCTCGTCGCGGCGCACGTACGAGCAGCTGCGCGCCAGCATCCGGGTGGGCCTGACCGACCCGGACACCCAGTTTCGTGAGCTGACCATCTCGCAGGAATTCGGTGCCAGCCGCAACTCGGTACGGGTGGCGCTGGCGATGCTCGCGGCCGACGGGCTGATCACCCGGGGTCCCAGGCGGGGCACGATCCTCACAAAGCAGATCATCGACTTTCCGGTCGACCGGGTACTGCCGCGGTACTTCGACATCGACCCGGAGACCGCCACCCACGGCATGGTCGTGCTCGACCTCGAGTCCGCTGTTCTCACCACCCCGGCCCTCATCGCCGAACTGCTCGACACCGATGCCGACCGCATCGCCAGCTACGAACAGATGGCCATCTTCGACGGCGAACCGGTCTATGTGCGTTCCGGCGTCTCCCCGATCACCTACGACGCCGACCAGTACTTCGCCCGCCTCGTGGCCTGCAATGCCGCCGTGGCCGCCATCACCGACGCCAGCCTCGCGGCGCCGGTCGGCAGCGAACCGCCGGCCGACGGCATCGAGATGGAGATGGTCTTCGAGCTTCTGTTCGGGGTGCCGTTCGGCCACTGCCGCAGCCGGGTGGAAGTGGTGCCGGCCGACGAACACCTGTCCAAGCTGCTCGGCATCGACCAGGGCTCCCCTCTCTTGCAACGGCAGCAGGTGAACTACGACACCTCGGGTATCGCCCGGGAGTTCAGCTTCACCCACTACCGCGGTGACCGCGCCACCCTCACCAGCCAGCGCACCTACGCCAAGGCCGCCGAATGAGCGCCGCACTCGGCTGGGACGCCGTACCCGGCGACCGCGCTGCCGTGCCGTCCAGCGACATCGCGCAAAGCGCCCAGGCCATGCTCGCCGGCTGGCGGCCCGAGCAACCCGTGATGGCGCCTGGCAACACCGTGCACCGCATCGCGCTCGACCAGCATCCGGAGCGCCGCGGCGGCAGTATCGACCAGCCCGACGCCGAGATCGTGCGGATGCGCCTGGTCGAGCATGCGCTCGTGGCTCCGTCACCGTTGATCAAGGCGCTCATGCGCACCGACGAGTTCGCGGTCTCGATGCTCGAACAGTTGGGCAGCATCGGCGACCAACCGATTTTCGTACGGGTGAGCTATCACCTGGTGGGCGACTTCGAGGCCACCGCCCGGCGCCTGCGCACGCCGGCGCCGGAGGGCTCCACGATGACCACCGAGGAGTCGTTCCGGTTCCACTTCGGTGTCGACCTGCTCTCAAACGATGTCAGCGTCGAAGCCGTGCGAAGCGACCGCCGCACCGCAACGGCGATGCGCGTGCCGGTGGGGGCGCCCATGATCCTGCGCCAGATGCTGCTCACCGACGAACACGGCTGGGTGCGTGAGCTCAGTTTCACCCACTTCCGCGCCGATCGCGTGACGCTGGAATGATGTCGGCACCACGGCCCGCTTACGCCGGGGCAGCGAAATCTAGAGGAAACGTTTAAGTCGTGGTGCGGTAACACCTGCCACGCACACTTGGATCAGGCAGCCGCTCGAACCACCCTCTCGAGTTACCGGAAGCGCCCCAAGGGCCCCTTCCACTCACAGTCTCCTTACCCTCCGCGAGCCCGATTAGTCGTGCCCGCAATAATCGCATCGGAGTACGCAGTGTCCTCTTTCCGTAAACGCATCCTCTCGGCCACCGCCGTGGCGCTGTCGGTCGGCCTTCTGGCCACCGGCTGCAGCAACCTCGCCCCCTCAACGGAGGCCGCGGCCGACGGCACAGTCGTGGTCGTCGTCCCCGAGCTCTCCACCCAGCTCTCCTTCGACACCAGCTACGCCATCACCGCGTCGTACTTCGACACGTCACTGGCCCTGAACGCCACCCTGATTCGCAAGCCGTACATCGAGAGCGACCAGGCCGGCACCACCGAGCAGGACCTCTACAACTTCGAGGGCGTGCTCGCCGAGGACTACACCGTGAGCGACGACGGTCTGACCTACACGTTCAACCTGCGCGAGGGCATCATGAGCGAGATGGGCAACGAGCTCACCAGCGAAGACGTCGTCTGGTCGTACCAGCGCAAGTTCGGCGCCGCCACCAGCATCGTGCCCTACGTGACCGCACCGGCCATCGTCTCGGCCGACCAGTTCGTGGCCACCGACAAGTACACCGTCACGGTCACCGTCGAGAAGCCGGCCTACGGCTTCACGCTGCTGTCGACCATGGCCGACATCACCGGTGACATCTACGACTCCACTTACCTCAAGGAGAACGCCACCGACGCCGACCCGTGGGCCACCGAGTTCACCTCGGGCCGTTACGACTTCGGTTTCGGCGCCTACACCGTCGAAAGTGTCGACCCGGGCTCCGAGATGGTGCTCGTGGCCAACGAGAACTACGCGCTGGGCACCCCGGAGATCACCCGCATCATCCAGCGGGTCGTGCCGGACGCCGGCAACCGCGCCCAGGCGCTGAAGAACGGCGACGCGGATGTGGCGCTCGGCCTGCTGGCCGCCGACCTGAACGAGCTCGAATCCGACGACTCGGTGCTCGTACCCGAGAAGGCCCGCAACGGCTACCTCGTCTTCTCGCTGAACACCAAGCTCGCCCCGTTCGACGACCTGGCCGTGCGCAAGGCCTTCACCAGCGCCATCGACTACGACCAGATCATGAGCGAGGTCTACCAGGGCCGCGCGGTGAAGAAGAACACCATGCTCTCCACGGATGCACCGGGCTACGACGGCACGGGCCTGCCCGACTGGGAGTACGACCCCGAGGCCACCAAGGCCGCACTGGAAGCGGCCGGCTACACCGAGAACGTGCCGGTGACCATCAGCGTCAGCAACGAGAACCAGTCGATCTCCGACCTGGCCGTGTCGATCAAGAGCTCCGCCCTGGCGGCCGGCTTCGACGTGACCGTTGAGGCACTGCCGGCCACACAGATGCAGGAGAAGGCGGCCGGCGGACAGGTGCAGGCCACCATCGGCAACGGTGAAGCCATCTCACTCACCCCGTCGTACCAGCTGCAGCTGCTGACCACGCCCGGTTCCTCGTCGAACTACGCCCAGTGGGACAGCCCCACCTTCCAGGCCCTCGTCGCCGCCGGTGACGCGATCGCCGACCCGCTCTCCGAAGAGGGCGGCAAGGCCTGGAACGCCGCCGAGAAGTACTGGCTCACCGAAGAGGTGCCGCACATCTTCCTCGGCCAGACCGGGTCGGACTCCGCCGTCGCATCCACTCTGGACGGCTGGACCTGGCGCACCGACCACGCGGTCGACCTGTCCGTCATGACCCAGGACTAAGCCGGCTCCACCCGGCACTAGTCCGACTCCCGAAAGGCACAGATCGCATGAGCAGCACCGAATCCCTCCTCGAGGTCGTTGGCCTCACCATCCACTACCCCGGCCAGGAAACCAACGCGGTGGACGACGTGAGTTTCGGCATCGGCGAGGGCGAGATCGTCGCCCTCGTCGGGGAGTCGGGCTCGGGCAAGTCCACCCTGGCCCGAGGCGTGGCCGGACTGCTCACAGACCCCGCGATCGACGTGACCGCCACGGCGTTGCGCTTTGATGGTGCCCCCATCAAGCGCAACGTCGGGGCGGTGCTGCCCAGCCGGGTGCCGGGCGTGACCATGATGTTCCAAGACGCCAGCACGTCGCTCGACGTGGTCTGGACCGTTGAGGAGCAGCTCCTCGCGATCCTGCGCAACACCGAACGCATCTCCAAGAAGGCCGCACGGGACCGGGCCCGCACGTGGCTGGACCGGGTCGGCCTGGCCGACACCGACCGGGTGATGGGCTCCCGGCCCTACGAACTCTCCGGCGGCATGCGGCAGCGGGTGATGCTGGCCCTCGCCCTGGCCGGCTCGCCCCGCCTGCTGATCGCCGACGAACCGACCAGCGCCCTGGACGCCTCGCTCTCCCGGCTGTCGATGCAGCTGCTCACCAGCCTGAGCAGCGAGCTGAACACCGCGCTGCTGATCGTGAGCCACGACATCGCGATGTGCACCGAATTCTCCGACCGCACCCTGGTGATGTACCACGGCGCGATCGTCGACCGGGGCGCATCCGCCACGCTCGCCGAAACCGTCGTGCACCCCTACGCCCAGGGCCTGCTGGCCTGCGTGCCCTCCTTCGAACACCTCGATGACGACGAACTGCCCACCCTGGACTCGTTCATGAACGGTCCGAAAGCCCAGGAAGCGATCTCATGACCACCGCAGAATTCGTGCTCGAGAACGTCGTCAAGCGTTTCGGGTCCAAGACCGGCCACGTGGCCGTGAACAACGTCTCCACCCGCTTTTCCAACACCCAGGCCGTCGGCATCATCGGCGAATCCGGGTCGGGCAAGTCCACCCTCGGCCGCATGCTCTGCGGCCTGGAGAACCCCACCTCCGGGTCCATCCGGTTCAACGGTGAAGAGCTCGCCGACATCCGCCGGTCCCGCCCGCGGTTGGAGGAGTTCCGCCGGGAAGTGCAGCTGATCGGCCAGGACACCACCTCGTCGTTCGACCCTCGGCACTCGCTGCGCGAATCGATCATGTACCCGGCGATGAACCTCGGCGGCCTCAACCGCCGTGACGCTTACGACAAGACCGACCAGGTGCTGTTGCAGCTCGGCCTCGCGCCGGCCATGGCCGACCGGGCCGCCGGCAGCGTCTCCGGCGGCCAACGCCAGCGCTTCGCCATCGCGAGGGCGCTGATCGTGGAGCCGCGGATCCTCGTCTGCGACGAGGTCGTCTCCGCGCTCGACGTCTCAGTGCAGGGCGGCATCCTGAATTTTCTCAAGACCTTCAGCCGCACCCGCGAGGCCGGCATCATCTTCATCTCGCACGGCCTGCCCGCCACCGCGTTCATCTCCAGCGAGCTGCTGGTGATGTACCAGGGCGGCATCGTCGAGAGCGGCCCCACCCGCCAGGTCGTGACCGACCCGGCGCACGATTACACGAAGAAGCTGCTCGCCGGTTATCACAACGTCGACTCCGCCGACGAGACCCAGAAGGAGTCCCGCGTTGCTTGATTTCCTCGCCCGCCAGCGCTGGTGGTTCACCCGCCTGCTGATGCTGCCCCTGCACCTCCTGGTCTTCACCATCATCACCTTCCTGCTGCTGCGGATGGTGCCCGGTGACCCCGTGATCGGCGTGCTCGGCGCCAACTACACCGACGAGGCCTACCTGGCGATGCAGAAGAGCCTTGGGCTCGACGGCACCGTCTGGCAGCAGCTCGGCAACTACATCACCAACCTCCTGCAGCTCAACCTGGGCCAGTCCATCTCGACCGGCGAACCGGTGATCGTGAGCCTGATGGACCGGCTCCCCGGGACCCTCGAACTGGCCGTGCAGGGACTCGTGCTCACCATCATCGTGAGCGTGCTGCTCTCCCACCTGGCCGTGTTCCACCCGCGCAACATCGTTTCCAAGGCGATCATCGTGTACTCCCGGGCGGCCGGCGCACTGCCGGAGTTCGTGCTCGCGATCGTGGCCCTGTTCGTGTTCTACGCCGTGCTGCACTGGGCACCTGCCCCGCTCGGCCGGCTCGACACCGGGCTGCCGCAGGAGACGCTGATCACCGGGTTCCCGTTCCTCGACACCATCATCCAGGGCTACTGGGTGGGCACCATCTCGATGGCTCAGCACCTGGTGCTGCCGTTGATCGTCATGGTCATCGCCCAGTCCGCCGTGGTGGTCAAGCTGCTCGCCTCCGGGCTGCAGGGCGCCATCGAGGACCCGGCCACCGCGTTCCGCATCACCACCGGCAGCGGCCGCACGGCCACCACGCTGAGCATCTACCGCCGCGCGGCCCCCTCGGTCGTGACCCTGGTCGGGCAGATGTTCGGCTACCTGGTGGGTGGCACGATCGTGATCGAGACCCTCTTCGGCTTCGCCGGCGTCGGCTCGCTCGCCGTGAAGGCCGTGCTCACCACCGACTACCCGGCGATCCAGGGCTTCCTGCTCGTGATCGCCGCCATCACCCTGATCGTCTACATGCTCGTCGACCTCGCCGTGATGATCATCGACCCCCGGCGCCGCCCGGGTGCAGTTGGGAGCAACTGATGACCACAATCGCCCGCGCACCACGTTCAGTGGCGGACCTCCGCGCCGAACGCCGCCGCTACGCCGCCAAGCTGCCGCGCCGCCGCATCCACATCTCGCTGCTGCTGCCCGCCCTGACCATCGTGGCGATCGCCGTCTTCGGTCCGGCGCTCACCCCGTTCGACCCGATCCAGACCAGTGGGCCTGCCTCCACCGCGCCGAACGGCACGCACTGGTTCGGCACCGACAGCGCCAGCCTCGACATCTTCTCCCGCACCATCGCCGCCGCCAGGTACAACCTCTCGATCGCGTTCGTGGCCACCGTGCTGTGCACCGCGATCGGGGTGCTGTTCGGTGTCATCATCGGCAGCCTCGAGTCCGAGCGCAGCCTCGCGGGCCTCGCCGCCCGCGGCACCACCCGGCTGTTCGACCTGCTGCAGGCCATCCCCGGCATCCTGATCGGCCTGGTGATCGTCACCTTCTTCGGCGCCTCGATCTCGTCACTGGCCGTCGGCACAGCGATCATCCTCGCCCCGGTGCAGATGCGACTGGTGCGCATCGAGGTGCTACGGGTGCGCAAGGAGGCCTACCTCGACGCGGCCCGCATGAGCGGCCAGACCGAGACCCAGCTGATGCTGCGACACGTGATGCCCAACTCGGTGTGGGTGGCGCTGGAGAACATGTCGTTCCTCTTCGCCGCCAGCATGCTGCTCACCGCGGCGCTCGGCTTCGTGGGTGTCGGCCTGCAGCCGCCCACACCGGAGTGGGGCTCGATGCTCTCCTCCGCCACGAACGACGCCCTCAGTGGACGCTGGTGGCCGGCCGCGTTCCCCGCCGCCGCCCTGATGATCACGGTGTGGGCATTCGCGAACGCCTCGCACGCCCTGTTCGGCCGCCCCGAGGGCGCCTCCGGCGGTCACTGACCCACGGGCACGCCCGCATCCCTCCCCCCCTCCCCTAACTGTTCCCCGAACGGACATTTGCGCCCGGTACGCCGGCCGCAGATGTCCGATCGGGGAACAGTTTTGGGTCCTGGGTCCTGGGTGCTGGGTGCTCGCTTTCTGATCTGGAAGGTCTCGCCAGAGCGGCCGCAAGGTCACCTCAGCGCAGCTGAAGTGACCACATGGCCGCTTTCGCGCACCTGCCCGCACGCGAACCTCCACGAGAGCGGGCGAACGGTCGCTTCCGCGCTGCCGAAGTGACCACACGGCCGCTCTCGCGCACCTGCTCTCGCGCGAACAACCGCACGCGAACCTCCACGAGAGCGGGCGAACACGAGAGCGGGCGAACACGAGAGCGGGCGAACGGTCGCTTCGGCGCAGCTGAAGTGACCAGATGGCCGCTCTCGCGTACCTGCCGGTGGTGTGGGGAGGGTCAGGGGGTGAAGGCGAGGCGGGCGCCGGCGTAGGTGGTGGCAACGGTGACGAGGTCGGTGGGGGTGCCGGGGGCATCGTCGTAGCGGAGCACCGGTTGGGCGGCGGTGTCGCCGGCCTCCGGGTTCCAGGCGGGCCAGCCGGGCGCTCCGCCGGCGATGAAGGCCACCGCGGCACCGTGCACCTCGTCGGCCAGGCGCTGCGGCGGGGTGGGTCCGGTGAGGCCGTCGACCTGCGGTGCATCGAGGTTGTCGAAGAAGAACGGCAGGTCGAGGGTGTGCACGGCACCGCCCGCCACGGGCGACCAGGCGAAGGCCCAGAGCCAGGTGCGCGCGGCGGATGCCGACCGGCGCACGGCGGCGGCGCGCGCCTCGGCCACCCGCACCGTCAGGCCTCGGATGGCCCGGTCGGAGGCGAACTGGCCGAGCACCGCGGCGGTGCCGAGCCGTGGATGCGCCGCGACGTAGGCCTCCGCGGTCGCTGCCGGCAGACCCAGCTCGGCCAGCATGGCAGCGGCGTCGGCGCCGGCCAGCTCCTCGGTGAGCCCGTCGAGGGCGGCAGTGAACTCGTGGTCGGTGCTGCCCAGCAGCAGAGGCTTGGTCGCACCGGTCCCGGCGCGCACCGCCTCGACCGTGGGCAGCGGGATCAGATCGCCGTCGACCACCGGACCGAACGGCAGTCCGCCGGTGATGGTGTTCGCGATCTCGCCCAACGCGCCGGCGGGTGAGCCGGGCGCGAAGGCCGTGGCCGGGGCCTGCAGTGCGATCAGCTGGTCTTCCGTGCGGGCAGCCAGGCCGGCCCGGGTGGGGGCGACGCCGGCCAAGGCGGCCAGGCGGCGGCCGAGCGCCTCGGCGCGCGCCGGGTCGACGTAGGTGGGCACGCCGGAGATCGGTAGCGCCTGGGCGAAGAGCGACTGCGCCCGGGGCATCGTGAGCAGAGTGAAGACCGCGCCGCCGCCGGCGGACTGGCCGGCGATGGTGACCCGGGCGGGGTCGCCGCCGAAGAAGGCGATGTTCTGCTGCACCCAGTCCAGGGCGAGCAGCCAGTCCAGTACGCCCCGGTTGAGCGGGGCGTCCTCGATCCAGCCGAAGCCGTCGAAGCCGAGCCGGTAGGACACATTCACGGTGACCACACCGTGCCGGTTGAACGCCGCGCCATCCGCCCACGGGCTCGACGGCGACCCGGCGATGTAGGCGCCGCCGTGGATGTACACCAGTACCGGCAGGCCGCCACCGGCCGGGGCCGCGGTGGGGTGCGGCGTGAACACGTTCACGTTGAGGGTCGACTCGCCCGGAATGCTCGGGTGCGGCACATCGGGCGTCTCCCGACCCGTCGCGCGCTGCGGCGTTGCGCCGGGGCTGCCGGCATCCCGGACGCCGGGCCAGGGCGGATGCGGCACGGGCGCGAGAAACCGCAGCTCCCCCACCGGTGGCGCCGCGAACGGGATGCCGAGGAACGCCGCCGAGCCCGGCCGCCAGCGACCGCGCACGATCCCGGCGGTGGTGGTCACGTCGACGGTGCCGGCGGCGGATGCGCCGGTCGCGCGGGTGTCGACGGCAACCGGCCCGGCGGAATCGATGGACATCTCTCGTTCTCTGGCTCTGCGGCTAGTACGCGAACAGGTTGTCGCGGAAGGTGCCCGGCAGATACCCGTCGCGGATGAGTCCGCGCCGGCGGAGCGCCGGGGCCAGGCCGTCGCAGACCTCGGTGATGTTCTTGCGGGTCACCGGCATCGCCACCAGGAACCCGTCGCCGCCGGCTTCCTGCATTGCATCGTCCATCTGCCCGGCCACGGTGTCGGGCGAGCCGACGAGCGTGACGGATGCCGTTCCCCGGCGCTGTGACGCCAGCGCCTCGCGCAGGGTCTTGCCCTCCGCCGCCTTGAGGAAGTCGTCGACCACGCTCTGGTGCCCGTTGTGCTTGCCGGTGAGGTCGGGAATCTCCTCGTCGAGCGCGAATTTCGACCAGTCCAGGCCGGAGATGTACGACATCCGCATCAGCGAGGCCTCGATGTTGCCCTCGTTCGCGGCGTCCATGCGGCGCTTCTTCTCGATCGCGTCGGCATCCGTGTCGGCGAGTACCGGCTCCACCAGGAAGAGCACCTTGACGTCTTTCGGGTCACGGCCGAAGCCGATCATGCGGCGGGAGATGTCGTCGCGGTAACGCTTCATGCCGGCCGGGCCGTCGGCCGAGGCGAGAATCGTGTCGGCGTGCTTGGCGCCGAAGTCCATGCCGGCGGGCGACCCGCCGGCTTGGCAGATCACCGGGTGGCCCTGCGGCGACGGCACGGTGTTGAGCGGCCCGCGGGTCTTGTAGAACTCGCCGTCGAAGTCGGCCCGGTGCACCTTGGTGTGGTCGGCGAACATGCCGCTCTCCTCGTCGAGGGTGAGCGCACCGGGCTCCCAGGTGTCCCAGAGCGTCTTGACCGCCTGCACCCACTCGTCGGCCATGCGGTACCGCAGGTCGTGCTCGTAGTGCTTGGCCAAGCCGTAGTTCTGCGCCGCGGCATCCGGGCTCGCGGTCACCAGGTTCACGCCCACCCGGCCGTGGCTGAGGTGGTCGAGGGTGTTCAGCAGCCGCGCCGCCAGGAACGGCGGGTAGAAGGTGGTGGCGGCGGTGGCCACGATGCCGAGGTGCTTGGTGGCCGCGGCCAGCAACGGGATGAGCGGCATCGGGTCCATCCGCACGATGCCGGCGCGCAGGGACTCCTCCATGGTGCCGCGGAAGGTGTCGGGGATGACCGAGGAGTCTTCCATCATCATGTAGTCGAACCCGGCCCGTTCGAGCGAGGTGGCCAGGTCGATGAACAGCTGAGGGTTGGCCAGGTCGGCCGCGGCATTGCCCGACCACTGCTGGTTCCAGCCGTAAGACCCGAAGCCGTAGCCCAGGAACCAGCCCATGTGGAACATCTAGAACTCCCGCAGGTTCTCGCGGAGCGTGGCCCCGGTGTACTCGCTGCGGATCAGGCCGCGGCGGCGCAGCACCGGCGCGAGGCCGTCGGTGATCTCGCTGATGTAGCGGCGGGAGAGCTGCCCGGCGATGAGGAACCCGTCGCCGCCGACCTCCTGCATGGCCTCCTCCATCACACTGGCGACCTCGTCGACGGTGCCGCTCACCTCGAGTGAGCCCAGTCGCACCGGCCGCTCGGCGATCTCCCGCAGCGTGGTGGTGGGGTCTGAACCCTGCAGCATGCCCAGGGTGGTGGACGACGCCGCATCCGTGTTGATGGTGGGCAGCGGGGAGTCGAGGTCGAACTGGGAGAAGTCGATGCCGCTGGTCCAGGAGATGCGGGCCAGCGCATCCTCCACGGTGGTGGCGTCGATGCGCTTCTTCTTGGCCACGGCTTCGTCGTGGGTCTCGCCGAACACCGGCGAGATGGTGAAGAGAATCTTGAGGTCTTGGGGGTCGCGGCCGAATTTCACCAGCCGCTCGTTCATATCGGCCCGGTACTCCTTCATGGCGGCGATGCCGGGCACGGATGCGACGACGGTGTCGGCGTGCCTGGCGGCGAGGTCCCGGCCCGCCGGGGAACCGCCGGCCTGGCACACCACCGGGCGGCCCTGCGGGGAGGGGATGGCGTTCAGCGGACCGCGGGACTTGTAGAACTTGCCCTCGAAGTTGATCGGGTTCACCTTGGTGTGGTCGGCGTAGATGCCGGCCTCGTAGTCGGCGACGACGGCGTCGGGCTGCCAGGAGGTCCAGAGCTGGTTGACGAGATCGATCCACTCGTCGGCCATCTCGTAACGCAGGTCGTGTTCGTAGTGCACGTCGCGGCCGAAGTTCTGCGCGGTGCGCACGTTGTGCGCGGTGACCAGGTTGATGCCGGCACGACCGTTGGACAGGTGGTCGAGGCTGGCCATCAACCGGGCCGCGGCGAACGGCGGGTAGTAGGGGGTGGCGATGGTCATGATCACGCCGAGGTGCCGGGTGGCCTGCATGATCAACGGCACCAGGATGGCCGGGTCGTGCTTGGGGGCGTGGTTGGCCTTGGCGAGGTAGTACTCGGCGGTGCCCTTATAGGCGTCGGGAATGAACGCACCGTCTTCGAGCATCATGTAGTCGAAGCGGGCTCGTTCCATGGCCTTGGCGAGCTCGACGTAGAGGTCGGGGCTGGTCCAGTCCCGGGCGGGTTCGCCCGACCAGTCCTTGCCCCAGCCCGGAACCGTGTAGTTGAGAAACCAGCCCATGTGGAACATTCGCAGTCCTGCCCTTCGTCGAAGTACTCCTGTCATTCCAGTGGCGGCGCATTTCCCGAATGGTGACACCGGGTTAACGCCGTATTGCGCCACCTCCGCGCCCGGCCGCTGCGATGGCCGCTGCGGTGGCCGAGGGACTGGCCCTGGGACTGGCCTCAAGACCTCCTGGGCGAGCAGAATGGATGCGCCACGCTGCCGTGAGCTCTCACCGCGGCGGCGCAACCGCGGAAGGGACACAACCCATGGGCATTCTGATCTGCACGGGCATCACCTCCCTCGACGGCTATATCGCCGACGAGAACGGCAACTTCGACTGGAGCGCACCCAGTGACGAGGTGCATACCTTCATCAACGACCTCGAACGGGCCGTCGGCACCTATCTCTACGGCCGGCGGTTGTACGAGGTGATGGTGGCCTGGGAGACCATGCACCTGGACGACGACAACCAGCCGGCCGTGATGCGGGACTACACCGCGCTCTGGCAGGCCGCAGACAAGATCGTCTACTCCAGCACCCTCACCGAACCGTCCAGCCGGCGCACCCGCATCGAGCGCAGCTTCGACCCGGAGGCGGTGCGGGAGCTCAAGCGCACCGCCTCCGGCAACCTGTCGATCGGCGGCCCGCACCTGGCCGCGCAGGCTTTCGCGGCCGGACTGGTCGACGAGGTGCAGCTGTTCGTCTCCCCGGTGGTGGTGGGCGGGGGCACGAAGTTCCTGCCCGACAACCTCGCCCTCTCGCTCGAGCTGAAGGATGAGTACGCCTTCCGCAACGGAGTGGTCTACCTGGGCTATACGGTGAAGCGATGACGCCTGACCGCCCGCTTGCCGCGAACATCCGTGCTCTCGTGATCGGGGAGGCTCTGATCGACATCGTGCGGCGCCCCGGCGCCGAACCGGTGAGCCACGCCGGCGGCAGCCCGATGAACGTGGCCTACGGTCTCGGCCGGCTGGGTGTGCCCACCACCCTGGTCACCCAGATCGGCGAGGATGCCTTCGGCGAGATCATCGCGACCCATCTGCGCACGGCGGGCGTGGATCTGTTGCCTGGCTCGGTCACGGCCGGTGCCACGTCGAGCGCCACCGCCACCCTCGACGCGACCGGCGCCGCCAACTACGACTTCGACCTGAGCTGGGAGCTGCCCGAGCTGGCGCTGCCGGAGCCGTGCACCCTGATGCACACCGGGTCGATCGGCGCGATCCTCGAGCCCGGCGCCCGCACCGTGCTGAGCGCGTTCACCGCCGCCCCGGCCGGCACCCTGCTGAGCTTCGACCCCAACGTGCGGCCGGGCATCATGGGCAGCCGGGACGACGTGGTGCGGGCCGTCGAGCGGCTCTCCGCCGCGGCCCATGTGGTGAAGATGAGCGACGAGGATGCCGCCTGGCTCTACCCCGGCCGCAGCCTCGACCAGATCGCGCGGGACTACGTGGCCGCCGGAGTGGCCCTGTTCGCCGTCACCCGCGGCGGCGAGGGTGCGCTGCTCCGCGCCGGCGGGGCCACGACCGAGCTGGCCGCGCATCCGGTGACCGTGGTCGACACCATCGGCGCCGGCGACTCGTTCATGTCCGGCTTGCTCTACGCGATTCTGGTCGGTGAGGCCACCGAGGCGATCCTGCAGAACGAGCTCGCCGCCAGCGATCTCGGCCGCCTCGGCCAGACCGCCCTGGCGAGCGCCGCGATCACGGTGTCGCGCGCCGGCGCCAACCCGCCCACCACAGTGGAGCTGACCGACCGCTGACCGACGGCACTCAGACCCCACTGGGCAAGTCAATCCCCTTGAACCCCGCCGCCGGCGGGGCTTTACTGAGCGCAAGTCGTCTCCTTTCGGGCCGACGGGCAAGAGGAAGTCTGGTGCGACATGGTGGTCCAAAGAACAGACGCTGCAAAAACCGACACTGCAGTGCAAGTCACGGTGGAACTTTCTCCCTCCGACGGGGTGGTGGTCGAGGGCGGGTCGCTGGGAGTCAGCATCTCCCTCACCGCGCTGAGGCCGGCGCTGATCGAACGGGCCGAGCTCTCCCTGATTCGTAAAGTGAATTACACCTACGGGCGCGGCAACGTCTACGGCGCGGTGTTCCCCGCCCGCGAGCGCCGCACCGAGGTGATCACCACTGTGGCCCTACCCGCGCTGGGGGCGATTCCGGCCGGTACCAAGCGCGAACTCAGCGGCCGGCTGAGCATTCCCAGCGACGGCCCGGCGTCGGTGCGTGGTGACCTGATCGACGTGGGCTGGTCGGTGCGCTGTGTGCTCCACGCCGCCAACGGCCAGATCATCAAACGCGAACGCCTGATCGACGTGCAGTCCTGGGGCCGCTCGAGCGCCACTGACATCGGCCACCCGCCGGTGGGCGAGAACCTTGAGCACATGACCATGGACTTCATCGCGCTCTCCTCGCGAATCCTGGAGCCGGGCACCCCGCTCACCGGCATCCTGCGGCTGCGCGCCACCGACGAACTCGCCACCCGGGGCGTACGGGTGCAGTTGGTGCGCTGCGAAGAAGTGCTCGGCGGGCCCGACCAGGACGCCGATCTGGACGCCAGCGAGTCGGAGGGCTACCGGCATTCGGAGTCCGCGATGGCCACCGCCACCGTACGGTCAGCGGGAACCCTGACGGCCGGCACCGTGGTGGATCTGCCGTTCACCGTGCAGACGCCCGCCGGTCTGCCCGCGCCCTCGATGCTCATCGACAACCTGCACGTGCGCTGGGAGTTGCAGGCCGTGGTGGACCTGCCGTTACGCCGCAACCCGCAAATGTCCCTGGACCTCCTCGCGGTCACCGCCAGCCGACAGCCCAATGAAGGACCGCGGCAGAGCACTCTCGACACCGAGTAGAAGCCACCCGGCTGACGATTGAGAACCGGGAGTGCTGGATCGCATCCGGTTCTCCTGTTGGACAGCGGCCGGGAACCGGAGCAGCCTGAGGAAATGGAATACACACACCTCGGTCGCTCCGGCCTTTCAGTCTCGCGTCTCTGCCTGGGCACCATGAACTTCGGCCCGCAGACCGACGAGGCCACCTCGTTCGAGATCATGGATGCCGCCCAGGCGGCGGGTCTCAACTTCTTCGACACAGCGAATGTCTACGGCTCCAAGCAGGGCCGGGGCGCCACCGAGAGCATCCTGGGCCGGTACTTCGCCCAGGGTGGCGACCGCCGCGAGAACACTGTGCTGGCAACCAAGGTCTACGGTGACATGTCCCAGCGGCCCAACGACGGCAAGCTGTCGGCTCTGAACATCCGCCGCAGCCTGGACGAAAGCCTGAAGCGGCTGCAGACCGACTACATCGACCTCTTCCAGTTCCACCACGTCGACCGGAACACCCCCTGGGACGAGATCTGGCAGGCCATGGAGACCGCCGTCGCGCAGGGCAAGATCCTCTACGCCGGCAGCAGCAACTTCGCCGGCTGGCACATCGCCACCGCCCAGGCCGAGGCCCGACGCCGCAACTTCACCGGGCTGGTGAGCGAACAGTCGCTGTACAACCTGATCAAGCGCGACATCGAACGAGAGGTCATCCCGGCCGCACAGGCCAACGGGATGGGCATCATGCCCTGGTCACCGCTGGAAGGCGGCCTGCTCGGCGGTGTGCTGAAGAAGCAGAACACGAGCGGACGCCGGGTGTCGCCGGAATCCGCCGCGAAGATCGAGAAGTACCGACCGGCCCTCGAGGCCTACGAGGCCTTCTGCGCCGAACTCGGCCACGAACCGGGCGACGTGGGCCTGGCCTGGCTGATGCACCAGAGCGCCGTGACCGCGCCGATCATCGGCCCGCGCACCATGGAGCAGCTGGAGGCGGGCCTGCGTGCCGTCACCGTGAAGCTGGATCAGGCGGCGCTGGCGCGGCTCGACGAGATCTTCCCCGGTTACAAGACCGCGCCGGAAGACTACGCCTGGTGACGCCCGCACCCGGTCTGACCCTGCTCTTCATCGGTGGCAGCGGCGTGATCAGCGCCGCGGCCGCCGAGCTGGCCGTTGCCCGCGGCCACACCCTCACGGTGCTCAACCGTGGCCAGTCCACCCTGCGTGCCGTGCCCGCCGCCGCCGAAGTGCTCACCGTGGACGTGCGCGACCCGGCCGCGGTGCGCGCCGCCCTCGGCGACCGCACCTTCGACGTAGTCGTGGACTTTGTTGCGTTCACCCCGGAGCACGTGCGCGCCGACATCGCGCAGTTCGCCGGCCGCACCGGCCAGTACGTTTTCATCAGCTCCGCCTCGGCCTATCAGAAGCCGCCCGCCGCGCTGCCGGTACGCGACTCCACCCCGCTGCGGAACCCGTTCTGGCAGTACTCCCGCGACAAGATCGCCTGCGAAGACGTGCTGCTCGAGGCCTACCGTGAGCAGGGCTTCCCGGTCACGATCATCCGCCCGTCGCACACCTACGACCGCACCCAGATCGCGTTACTCGGCGGCTGGACTGACATCCACCGGATGCGCACCGGGCAGCCGGTGGTGGTGCACGGTGACGGCACTTCGCTCTGGACCCTCACGCACAGCACTGACTTCGCCAAGGCCCTGGTCGGCCTGTTCGGCCGGTCGCAGGCGGTGGGCGACAGCTTCACGATCACCTCGAACGAGTACCTGCCCTGGGATGCGATCTACGCCGAGTTCGCCCGCGCGGCCGGCGCTCCCGCACCGCAGATAGTGCACGTGGCCAGCGACGCCATGGCCGCGGAGAACCCGGACTGGAGCGGTCCGCTGCTCGGCGACCGCTCGCACTCGGTGATCTTCGACAACAGCAAGGTCGCCGCGCTGGTGCCCGACTTCGTCTGCACCACCCCGGTCGCCCTCGGCTTCCGCGAGGTGATCGACTGGTTCGATGCGCATCCGGAGCAGCAGGTGGTGGATGAGGCCGTGAACGCCACCCTCGACCGGCTCGTCGCCGCACACTCCACCCTCTGACCACCCCCTCGAACGGAGCCCCTATGAAGACCCGCCAGCTCGGCGACCGCACCGTCAGCGCCATCGGACTGGGCGGCATGCCCATGTCGATCGAGGGGCGGCCCGATGCGGCCCGCTCCATCGCCACCATCCACGCCGCCCTCGACGCGGGCGTCACCCTGATCGACACGGCGGATGCGTACCACCTGCACGCCGACGACGTCGGCCACAACGAGACGCTGATCGCCACGGCGCTGCGCTCCTGGGGTGGGGACACGTCGGCGGTGGTGGTGGCCACCAAGGGTGGGCACCTGCGACCCGGCGACGGCACCTGGTACGTGGACGGCCGGCCCGAGTACCTCAAGCAGGCCGCCGAGGCGTCGCTGAAGCGGCTCGGCGGCGACGCGATCGACCTGTACCACTACCACCGGCCCGACCCGGCGGTACCCTACGCCGACTCGATCGGCGCCATCCGCGACCTGCTCGACGCGGGCACCATCCGCCTGGCCGGCATCTCCAATGCCAACCCGGCGCAGATCCGTGAGGCGTATGACATCCTCGGTGGCCGGCTCGCCAGCGTGCAGAACCAGTACTCGCCGGCGTTCCGCAGCAGCCAGCCCGAACTCGACCTGTGCGCCGAGCTCGGCATCGCGTTCCTGTCCTGGAGCCCGCTCGGCGGCATCAAGTCGGCCGCGGACCTCGGCACCCGCTTCGCCCCGTTCCAGCGGGTGGCGGATGCGCACGGGGTGAGCCCGCAGGTTGTCACGCTGGCCTGGCACCTGGCGGCGTCTCCGTGGGTGATCCCGATTCCGGGTGCGAGCCGGCCGGAGAGCATCCGGGATTCGGCCGGGGCGGCTGAACTGACCCTGTCGGCCGAGGAACTGGCCACGCTCGACGCGGCCTGACCGAGAGCGGTGGTGGCCGGGAATTCCTGTGCGACTGCCGCGCTTATGCCCAGTACTCACCTGGATGCAGTACTCACCTGAATTTGGAGCACCAATGACCGCAATCGTTCACCTTGCCCTGCAGCTCGACCCGACCAAGCTCGACATCGTGCCGGCCCTGTTCACCGAGGTCCTCACCGCCACCCGCGCCTGGCCGGGCAACGAAGGACTCGAGGTGATCGTGGACGACGCCGATCCCGCGCACGTGATCGTGGTCGAGACGTGGGCCAGCGCGGCGGACCACGACGCCTACGCCGCCTGGCGCACCACGCCGGAGGGCGCCAGCCGTCTGGGTGAAGTGCTCGCGGCCCCGCCCGTGAAGACAGTCTTCTCCGAGCGGATCCCGCTGGCGCTCTAGGCGTTCAGGCGGCCGAGGACACGCTGACGGCCGGCGCCGCCGCCGGCACCGAGGCAGCCTGCGCGGCGGCGACGTCCTCGAGCAGCTGCTCGAGGAACGCCGACGCGGCCGGGCTGGGCTCGTCGGCGACCGCCACGGCCACCGTCCATTCGGGCACCGAGGCCGGAAGCGGCACGGCCACCAGGTCGTCGGGGCGCTTGAGCGCGAAGCTGGTGGGCACGATCGCCACTCCCAGGTTGTAGCCGACCAGTTCGAGCAGCGGATGCACGTCGTTGACCTCCATCGCCGCCCGGTACTCGAAGCCGGCGGCGGCGAACGCCCGCCGGGCGAGCATGTGCGCGCCCCAGCCGGCTTGGAAGCCGATCAGCGGTTCGGCTCGGAGCGTTTCGAGGTCCACCTCGGCCAGCCCGGCCACGGGGTGGTCGGGGTGGCAGAGCACCACCATCTTCTGGCTGCTCAGCGGGTGCAGGCGCACCCCGGGCGGGGTGTCGCCGGTCACCACGACCAGGGCCACATCGGTCGTGCCGCTGGCCACGCCCTCGATCAGCTCCACGGATCCCACCTGGCGCAGCCGCACCTCGACACCCTGGTTCGCGGTGCGGAAGCGGGCGAGCTCGGCGGGCAGGTCGACCGAGCCCAGGCACGGTTCGGCGCCGACGGTGAGGCGTCCGCGCATCAGGCCGCGCACGGCGGCGACCGCGTTCTGGGCCGCGGCGGCGCTGGCCAACGTGCGCAGCGCATCCGCCAGCAGGGCCTGGCCGGCGGCGGTGAGCTCGACCCGGCGGGTGCTGCGGATGAAGAGTGAGGTGCCGAGTTCGATCTCGAGGGCCCGGATGGAGGCGGAGAGACCCGACTGGGAGATGTGCAGCAACTCGGCTGCCCGGGTGAAGTGACGTTCGTCGGCGACCGTCACGAAGTGCTCAAGCTGACGCAGTTCCATTCAGCAACCCTACAACTCAGTCGCCTCCCGCTCAGAACCACCCCAGCTCCGCGAGCTGTGACTTAAGCACCGAAAAACGCGCCGGGGAGGTGCTTAAGTCACAGTTCGCGGGGGCTTGGGGCGGGGCTACTTGTCGAGGGGGCGCCAGATGACCATTTGGTTGGAGCGGCGAGTGCGGGTGCCGGCGCGCATCGAGATGACGTCACCGGCCAGGCCGGCCGCGAAGACGCGGCGGCCCGGACGGTTGAGCAGTTCGTCGGCCAGCGCCGATTCCAGGTCACCGACGCGACTTTCCAGCGCGCGTACGGTGTCTTCCAACGCGAGGATGCGCCGGATGCCTTCCAGGTTGACGCCCTCTGCACCCAGGTCGGCGATCTCCCGCAGCCGGGCCACGTCGCGCATCGAGTAGCGACGCGAGCGGCCCGGCGTGCGGCCGGGGCTGACGAGCCCGAGCCGGTCGTACTGCCGCAAGGTTTGCGGGTGCATCCCGGCAAGCTCTGCGGCGGTACTGATCACGAAGACCCGGGTGTTCTCATCCATGCGCTGTGGCTATCCCTTGGCCCGCTGCAACAGTTCGTCGCGCGGGTTCTCGTTGGGCAGCGCCTCGGCAAAAGCGAGCAGCTTCTCCTCGGCGTCCTTGGACAGGTGCGACGGCACCGCCACCTGAACCTCGGCGAGCAGGTCGCCGGTGCCCTTGGGGGTGACCACGCCGCGACCCTTGACCCGCAGTACCCGGCCGCTGGGCGTGCCGGGCGTGACCCGCAGCTTCACCGGGGGCCCACCCAGGGTGGGCACCTCGATGGTGGCGCCGAGGGTGGCCTCGACGAAGGTCACCGGCACGTTCACACGCAGGTTGAGCCCGTCGCGTTCGAACACCGGATGCTTGCGCACGGTGACGGTGAGCACGATGTCGCCGTTCTCGCCGCCGTCCGGGCTGGGTTGCCCCTGCCCGCGCAGCTTGATCTTCTGGCCGTCGGCGACCCCCGCGGGGATCTTCACCTTGATCGGCCGGCCCTCCTGGGTCTGCAGGGTGATCTGGTCGCCCTGCGTGGCCGTGATGAAGTCGACCGTGGTCGACGCGATCACGTCGCGCCCCCGGGTCGGCCCGCCGGCGCCGCGGAAGCCGCCGGTGGAGGTGCCGAACCGGCCACCGCCACCCTGCGCACCACGGCCGAACATTCCGCCGAGGATGTCGTCGAAGCCGGCCTGCTCGTAGGAGTAGCCTTGTTGCCGGGCTCCCCCACCGAACATGCCGCCGAAGACGTCGTCGAAGCCACCCTGCTGGCCACCCTGGCCGGGGGCGGTGAAGCGTGCCCCTCCGCCCATGGCGCGCACGGCGTCGTACTCCTTGCGCTGTTCAGGGTCGCCGATCACCGAGTGGGCCTCGCTGATCTCCTTGAACTTCGCCTCCGCTGCGGGGTTACCCGGGTTGGAGTCGGGGTGGTACTTGCGAGCCAGCTTGCGATACGCCTTCTTCAGGTCGGCGGCGGAGACGTCCTTCGAGACCCCGAGAACCTTGTAGAAGTCCTTGTCGAACCAGTCCTGGCTAGCCATCGCTCGGTACCTGCACGACGACCTTGGCTACCCGCAGCAGCGAGGATCCGAGGTAGTAGCCGGTCTCGACGACGTCGCCGACGGTTTCCACGTCGACATCAGGAGTGGGCAGCTGGAAGATGGCCTCGTGCACGGTGGGGTCGAACACGTCGCCCACCGAGCCGTACGGCTTGAGGCCGATGCGCTCGGTGCTGGCGCGCAGCTTCGCCGCGATGGTCGCGAAGGCTGAGTCGCCCTCGAGGTCACCGTGCTTCTCGGCCCGGTACAGGTCGTCGAGTACCGGCAGCAGCACCTTGACGACCTCGCCGGTGACGCGCTCGCGCTCGATCTCCCGGTTGGCCTCGGTGCGCTTGCGGTAGTTCGCGTACTCGGCGGTGACCCGCTTGAGGTCGGCGAGGTGCTCGCTCGAGGGGTCGTTGGCTTCGAGGTTGGCCGCGTCCAGGATGTCCTGCACGGTCAGCTCGTCTTCTTCGATGCCCTCAGCGGATGCGGCGTCGTCGGTGTCGGGCGTCTCGCCCTGGCGCACCTCTGAAGCCTCGGTCGCATCGACCGCCGCGGCCAGTTCGGCCTCGGCGTCGGTCCCGGAGCCGGGCCCGCCCGCCGCGGGGGCGCCCGATTCGGGCGCTCCCGCAGCAGCGAACTCGTCTTCAGGACGGAAATCGCCCGGACGGTTGGAGTCGCTCATTACTTCTTCGCTTCGTCCTCGTCGTCGACAACCTCGGCGTCGACAACGTCTTCATCCGACTTGGTGTCGTCGGCCGGTGCGGTGGTCTCGGGCTCGCCGGCCGCGGCATCCGCCTGGCTGGAGGCGTAGATGGCCTCGCCGAGCTTGCCCTGGCTCTCGTTCAGCTTGTCGAACGCGGTCTTGACCGCGTCGTCGTCGTCGCCGGCGAGAGCGGACTTCAGAGCGTCGACATCACCCTGCACCTCGGACTTGACGTCCTCGGGCAGCTTCTCGTCGTTCTCCTTGATCAGCTTCTCGATCGAGTAGGCGAGCTGCTCGGCCGTGTTGCGGGTCTCGGCGGCTTCGCGGCGACGCTTGTCTTCAGCGGCGTGCTCTTCGCCCTCGCGAACCATGCGCTCGATGTCTTCCTTGCCCAGCGCGGTGCCGCCGGTGATGGTCATCGACTGCTCCTTGCCGGTGCCCTTGTCCTTGGCGGACACGTGCACGATGCCGTTGGCGTCGAGGTCGAAGGTGACCTCAACCTGCGGGATGCCGCGCGGAGCCGGCGCAATGCCGGTGAGCTCGAAGGTGCCGAGGTTCTTGTTGTCGCGGGTGAACTCACGCTCGCCCTGGAAGACCTGGATGGCCACGGACGGCTGGTTGTCGTCGGCCGTGGTGAAGGTCTCGCTGCGCTTGGTGGGAATGGCGGTGTTGCGCTCGATGAGGCGCGTCATGATGCCGCCCTTGGTCTCGATGCCGAGGCTCAGCGGGGTGACGTCGATGAGCAGAACGTCCTTGCGCTCGCCCTTCAGCACGCCGGCCTGCAGCGCGGCGCCCACGGCGACGACCTCGTCGGGGTTGACACCCTTGTTCGGGTCCTTGCCACCGGTCTCGGCCTTGACGAGCTCGTACACGGCGGGCATACGGGTGGAGCCACCGACGAGCACAACGTGCGCGATGTCTTCGACCTTGACGCCGGCTTCACGGATGACGTCCTGGAACGGCTTCTTCGTGCGGTCGAGCAGGTCCTCGGTCATCTTCTCGAACTGGGCGCGGGTGAGCGTCTCGTCGAGGTTGGCCGGGCCGTTCTCCGTGAGGGAGAGGTACGGCAGCTGGATGCTGGTGGACATGCTCGAAGAGAGTTCCTTCTTGGCCTGCTCCGCGGCTTCCTTGAGGCGCTGCTTGGCGATCTTGTCCTTGGAGACGTCGACGCCGGTGGAGTCCTTGAACCGCTTGATCAGGTGATCAACGATGCGCTGGTCCCAGTCGTCGCCGCCGAGGCGGTTGTCGCCGGCGGTGGAGCGTACCTGGATGGTGGAGAAGTCGTCGTCCTTGCCCACTTCGAGCAGGGACACGTCGAAGGTTCCGCCACCGAGGTCGAAGACCAGGATGAGCTCGTCTTCCTTGCCACGGTCGAGGCCGTAGGCGAGGGCGGCCGCGGTGGGCTCGTTGATGATGCGCAGCACGTTGAGGCCGGCGATCTCGCCGGCTTCCTTGGTGGCCTGGCGCTCGGCGTCGTTGAAGTACGCGGGAACGGTGATGACGGCATCCGTCACCTTGTCGCCCAGGTACTGCTCGGCGTCGCGCTTGAGCTTGGCCAGGATGCGGGCGGAGATCTCCTGCGGGGTGTACTTCTTGTCGTCGATGGCGACTGTCCAGTCGGTGCCGACGTGGCGCTTGACCGACGAGATGGTGCGGTCCACGTTGGTGACGGCCTGACGCTTGGCGGTCTCGCCGACGAGTACTTCGCCGTCCTTGGTGAATGCCACGACGGAAGGCGTGGTGCGGAAGCCTTCAGCGTTTGCGATGACGGTGGGTTCTCCACCCTCGAGAACGGCCACCACCGAGTTGGTGGTTCCGAGGTCAATGCCGACTGCACGAGCCATGTGAGAGTATCTCCTTCAAAAGATGGGGTTCAAGGCGTATTTCTAAGACTTGAGTGTTGCTGACTCAAGTGTGGCACCGCCCGAAATCCTAAGTCAAGCTGGGGTCGCCAAAGTTGAGTCGAACACGCTCAACTCTCAGCATTCTCACAAAAAAGACCCGCGCCCGCCGCCGAATCGGCGGGGGCGCAGGTCAGGCGTTGCGGATGCGCGGGCTACGAGCGCGAGATCGCCAGCGTGACGTGCGTGGGCGTGGAGGAGTAGTGGGTGAAGCCCAACCGCCGGGCGAGGGCGACCGAGCGTTCGTTGCGGCGGTCGATGACGGCCGTCACCGTGGTGGCGGCGAGGTCGTCGAGGGCGAACCGCACCATGGCGGCGGCGGCCTCGGTGGCGTAGCCGTTGCCGCTGTGCTCGGGGTTCAACACCCAGCCCACCTCGGCGCTGCGCTGCTCAGCCTCGACGGTGCGCAGGTGCAGCGAGACGTCGCCGATCAGGGCGCCGTCGTGCTCGACGGCGAGCGCCAGGAAGTCGTCGGCCTGCCAGAGGCGGGTCTTGCGGGTGCGGTCGCGCAGGTGCTTGAGCGACTCGTCGCGGTTGCGCAGCTCCCAGTCGATGTACTTGACGGTGCGCGGGTCGGACTGCAGGGCGAACCATTCGGCGGCGTCGTTCAGCCGGTGCGGGCGCAGGGTGAGCCGGTCGGTGTCGATGCGGGGCGCATCCACCGGACTCGGCAGCCGGGCGCCGCGCAGCAGGCGGGGCCGGTGCAGTCCGGGCACAGCGTGGGCGACCCGGCGCAGGAGCGCGCCCAGGCCGAACTCGGTGCCCCGGAGCGTCTCCCGGGGGATAACGAGTCGTTCGATGTGCGTCATGGACGCGAGAGTAATCGGCCCCCCAATGGGTGTGGCCTGCAAAAATTTGAATCGTCTATGAATCGACTCGACCGCCGCTGCCGGGGTTGACAGCGCTGGGACAATAACGTGTGCCACCCTCCCTGACCCCCGACCCGATCGCGGATTCCGTGCGCCGCCGGGCGGTGCTGGCGAAGCTGCCGCGCATCCACCGTTTGGACGGAACGGCGATTCGGGTTCTGCTGGTGGACGACGAGGACACCCTGACCAACCTGGTGAGCCTGGCGCTGAGCTACGAGGGCTGGGTGGTCGACGTGGCCCACAACGGGCAGGACGCCCTGCGGGCCTACCGCGACAACCGGCCGGACGTGATCATTCTCGATATCATGCTGCCCGACACCGACGGGCTGAGTGTGCTGCGCAACCTGCGCGCCAACGGGTCGAGCACCCCTACGCTGTTCCTCACCGCCAGGGACTCGGTGGACGACCGCATCGTGGGCCTGACCGCCGGCGGCGACGACTACATGACCAAACCGTTCAGCCTGGAGGAGCTCGTGGCCCGGCTGCGGGGGCTGCTGCGCCGCACGGTGCAGGCGGTGTCGGAGGAGAAGGCGGCGCTCGTTGTGGGCAACCTGGTGATGGACGAGACCAGTTACCAGGTGCGTCGCGGAGACGACGACGTCATGCTCACCACCACCGAGTTCGACCTGCTGCGTTATTTCATGCGCAACCCGCTGCGGGTGCTCAGCCGGGCCCAGATTCTCGACGAGGTCTGGAACTACGATTTCGCCGGCAAGGCCAGCATCGTGGACCTGTACGTGTCGTACTTGCGTAAGAAGATCGACGCCGACCGGCCCCCGATGCTGCACACCGTGCGCGGCGTCGGCTACATGCTGCGGCCGGCCGAGTGAGCGCCGTGCCAGTGGCGTCGGCTGAAAGCCGGCGCGGCGGTGCCCCGTGGACACTGCGACGCCGACTCGTGGTGGGCATCGCGGGTGTTGTCGCCGCGGTGCTGCTGTTCATGGGCATCCTGAGCATCGTCACCCTCAGCGCCTCCACGAACACCGTGGCCGACACCCAGCTGACCGCGTCGATGTCGGCGCTCAGCCGGTCGGTCGACAAGTTCGGCGGGGCTCCGGATGCCGACTCCAGCGGCCGCGGCAGCAGCGGCCACGACAAACCTCTGGTCGATTTCGTGGGGCACGGGCGCGGCACGGTGATCGCCATCGTCGCCGACGGAGCGGTGATCGACTCCGCCCTGTTCTCCGACACCGGCGCGGTGGTGCCCGCCGACGACGCGCTCGCGGCGATCGAGGCGGCCGTGGCCGATCCCGAGACCGCCGGCGAGAACCGCACCCTCGACCTGGGCGAGCTGGGCAGCTACCGCATCGAGACCGAGGTGAACGACGGCGAGGTGCTCGTGGCCGGGGTGCCGCTGGGGGCCGCCGAGATGGCGCTTACCCGACAGGGCCTGGCCATCGGCATCCTCACCGTGCTCGCGCTGCTGGTGACCGTGGCCGGCACCATCGTGGTGGTGCGCCTGGCCCTGCGCCCGCTGGCCCGCGTGGTCGATACCGCCGTCGCCGTTACCTCGCTGCCGCTCGACGTGGGTGACCACGGCATCTCCACCCGGGTCGCGGCCGCCGACACCGACCCCGGCACCGAGATCGGCAAGGTGGGCGAGGCGCTCAACCAGCTGCTCGAACACGTCGACACCGCCCTCACCGTGCGGGCGGCGACCGACCGGCGCATGCGCCGCTTCGTCACGGATGCCAGCCACGAGCTGCGCACCCCGCTGGCCGCGATCCAGGGTTACGCCGAGTTGACCAGGCAGGACAGCGCGGAGTTGCCGGAGATCACCGAGTACTCGCTCGCGCGCATCGAATCCGAGGCCCGCCGGATGAGTTCGCTGGTGAGCGACCTGCTGCTGCTCGCCCGCCTCGACGAGGGCCAGGACCTGCAGGTGGAAGACGTGGACCTGGCCGACCTGCTGTTGAACGCCGTGAACGACGCCCGCGCGTCGGCGCCGGACCACACCTGGATCGCGGAGGTGCCGGAGTCGACGGTGCTCGTGCCCGGCGACCAGGAACGGCTGCACCAGCTGGTGGCGAACCTGCTCTCCAACGCCCGGGTGCACACCCCGGCGGGAAGCACCGTGACCGCTCGGCTGCGCACAGGCGGGCCCGGCATGCCGGTGCAGCTCACCGTGCAGGATGACGGGCCCGGTATCGACGAGGAGCTGCGTCCGGTGATCTTCGAACGGTTCGCCCGCGGCGACGCGTCCCGCGCGCAGGGCACCCCCGGCACCCGCAGCACCGGCCTGGGCCTGGCCATCGCCCTCTCCATAGCCGAGGCGCACACCGGCACCATCGGTGTGCAGTCCTCGCCCGCCGGCACCACCTTCACGGTGACCCTGCCCGGCGCGCCCACCGCGCGCGGCCCGCGAACCGTGAGCTAAGCCCCAAAAACTCCCGGTTTTTCGGGCTTTTCTCTCAGCTCGCGTAACCTGTGGGCATGCCCCGGCTCGTTGTGGTTCTCCCGCTGACGCCGCTCACGGTGGGCTCCAGTTTCGCCGTGGCCGACTGGCCGCTGCACATCACCGTGCTGCCGCCCTTCCTCACGGATGCCGCCCCGGCCGACATCGCGACGGCCATCGAGACCGCCGTGCGCGCCCAACCACCCCTCACGGTGCGGGCCGGGGAGGACGCGCTGTTCGGCCGCCGGCACAACGTGCCGGTCACGCTGATCGAGCCCGACGACGACCTCACCCGGCTGCACCACGCCCTGGTGGCGGTTATCCGCCCGTTCGCCGCCGAGCCCGACGAACCTGCGTTCACCGGCGACGACTTTCGGGCGCACGTGACCGTGAAACCGCCCGCCCGGGTGCACCCCGGCGATGTTCTACAGCTCAGCCAGATCGCCCTGGTCGACATGCTGCCCCGCATCCATGCCGCGGGCCGCACCGTGCTGGCCGCCTCCCCCCTCGTCTCCCGCCGGGACCGCTGACGGTCGGGGTCCGGCGCCTATGGTGAGCGCCCGCTACCTGAGCTTCGCGGGCGAGGCGCCGCTGCGCGGGTGGCGCGCCACGCGCGAATCGGCGCGGATCCCGCGCACCTCGATGGGCGCTCGTGGCGGACGCCCTCGCACCCCGCGCACCCGCACCCGCACCCGCGCCCGTGGCGGACGCCCTCGCACCCCCGCACGCTGTGAACGCCGTAAGGGCCGCACGTCCCGCACACAGGGGCGACGCAGGTGACCCTCCTACGGTGAACGCATGAACCTGCTCCTGCGATTCACCCACCGCGCGACTGCCTTCTTCGGCGAGATCGCCCAGCTCGTGATCGAGTGGATGGGCGGCGGCAACGGTGACCCCGACCGACTGCGAGCGGCGAACTCCCGCCGGGCCCGTTCCAGCTCGTCCCGGTCGGCACGGAGCGCGACTCGTCGCAGACCCCGCAAGCGCTGACCCGGGCGGAGGAGCGCAGCGCCTGAGCGGCGGGCGAATGAGGGTGTCGGCGCAGCACGGCGATGCCGGGCGATGCCGGGGGATGCCGCGGGGATGCGACGCGCGGGTCGGGCGCCGCTGCGCCGGTGGCGCGCCACGCGCGAATCGGCGCGTGGCCCGCGAATCGTTGCGTGGCCCGCGAATCGTTGCCTCATCCCCGATGACACCGTCGAGGTGCCTTGGCCGGCTACACGCCGACTCGCAGGGGGCTATCCGCCGCCCCGACGCCTCATCCGCTGCGGGAATTGCCCTCGCTCACCCGGTAATTTAGGGGGATGGAAATTCGGGAAGCACGTGAGAGCGACTGGGCGCAGATCTGGCCGTTCTTGCGGGATGTGGTGGCCGCCGGCGAAACCTACTGCTGGCCCCGGGACACCTCCGAAGCCGACGCCAGGGCCTGGTGGACAGGCAAGCCGGGCGGGCGGGTGTTCGTTGCGGATGACGATGGCCGGGTGCTCGGTACCGCCGAACTGCATCCCAACCAGCCAGCCGCCGGCGGGCACGTCTGCAATGCCGGGTTCATGGTGGCCGCGCACGCCGCCGGCCGCGGCATCGGCCGTGCCCTGGCGGAGCACGTGATCGCGCAGGCCGGCTACGCGGGCTACCGGGCCATGCAGTTCAATGCCGTGGTGGAGACCAACCACAACGCCGTGAGCCTGTGGCAGTCGCTGGGGTTCCGCATCCTCGCCACCGTACCGGCCGCCTTCCGGCACCCCGTGCACGGGTTCGTCGGCCTGCACGTGATGTACCAGTCGCTGGAACCCGAGGCCCCAGCGCAGTGAAGCCGGCGGGACGCGATCACCGACGCGGCCGCCTCCGTCGCCCAATGTTCACCGGGCAGCCTTAGTCTTTCCTCATGACCGAGACACTCGGCGGCAGCGGCGCCGCGCCCGCCCCCGCGGCTCCGACCCCTACCCGCGCAGCCGTGTTCGCCTGGAGCCTGTGGGACTGGGGGTCTGCGGCGTTCAACGCCGTGGTCACCACCTTCGTCTTCACGGTCTACCTCACCGGTGACGCGTTCGGCAACGAAGACACCGTGGCCGCCCAGCTGGGCTGGGCACTGTCGATCGCCGGGTTCCTCATCGCCGTGCTCGCCCCGGTCACCGGCGCCCGCTCGGACTCGTCGGGCCGACGCAAGTTCTGGCTGGGCGTGAACACCTTCATCGTGGTGGGGCTCACCTTTGCCATGTTCTTCGTGCAGGCCTCCCCCGACTACCTGCTGCTCGGCCTGTTCCTGGTGGCAGCCGGCAACGTCTTCTTCGAGCTCGCCGGGGTGAGCTACAACGCCATGCTCGCCCAGGTCTCCACCCCGCGCACCATCGGCAAGGTGAGCGGATTCGGCTGGGGCATGGGCTACATCGGCGGCATCGTGCTGCTGCTCATCGTCTACTTCGGTTTCATCAACCCCGAGGTGGGCTTGTTCGGCGTCACCAGCGAGAACGGCCTGGCCGTTCGGGTGACCATGCTCATCTCCGCCGCCTGGTTCGGCCTCTTCGCCCTGCCGGTGCTGCTGCGAGTGCCAGAGTACCGGGCGCCGGATGCCGCGAAGCGGGCCAAGGTGGGCTTCCTCCGGTCATACGTCGACCTCGGGCATGACGTGGCGCGGCTCTGGAAGACCAACCGCCAGGTGGTCTACTTCCTGCTCGCCAGCGCCATCTTCCGCGACGGCCTGGCCGGGGTCTTCACCTTCGGCGGGGTGCTCGCCTCCTCCGCGTTCGGCTTCTCCCCGGGTGAGGTGATCATCTTCGCCATCGCCGCGAACGTCGTGGCCGGCATCGCCACCATCACCGTGGGCGTGCTCGACGACCGGCTCGGGGCCAAGCCGGTGATCGTCACCGCCCTGATCGGCCTGATCGTCAGCGGCAGCCTGGTGTTCCTGCTGCACGACGGCGGCCAGATCGTGTTCTGGACCGCGGGCCTGGCGCTCTGCCTGTTCGTCGGGCCGGCCCAGTCCGCCAGCCGCACCTTTTTGGCCCGCATCATCCCGGCGGGGCGCGAGGGTGAGGTGTTCGGCCTCTACGCCACCACCGGCCGCGCCGCCAGCTTCCTCGCCCCCACCGCGTTCGCGCTGATGGTAACGATCTTCGGCGCCACCTACTGGGGCATTCTGGGCATCATGCTGGTGCTGTTCATCGGGCTGCTGCTCCTGCTGCCGGTGAAGGCCAAGCAGAACCAGATGGGCTGACCGGGGCACTGCCGCGAGCCCTGGCCGCAGCGCGAGCCGACTAGGCCAGCGGTTCGGTGGCGAGTACGGCCGCCCAGACGACGTGCTGGTCGCCTTCGCCGCTGACCGCCACCGTCACCCCCGTGTTCACCAGAGTGACCGGGGCGGTCTGGACGCCCTCGTCGCAGGGTGCGCTGAGCCGGGTCGTGGCAGCCCCGGCGGCTGTCACGGTGATCGTGATCGCACTCTCCGCACCGCCCTGACAAGACAGCTGCAGCTCGTACGTGCCCGGCGGGGTGTCGGCGGCCACGCTCGAGCCGCTCTCTTCGGCGGCGGCGAGCTGGCCGTCTTGGTACAGCACGTACTGGTCGGTGCCGGTGATCGGGAAGACGCGCGCCGCCCAGTCCGCCGAGGCGTCCGCGTCCCACTCGGTGGGAGTCGGGGTGGGCGTCGGGGTAGGGGTGGCGCTCGCGCTGGCTGTGGGCGAGGCTGTGCCGGCCGCATCCGTCGCCCCGCCGCTGCAGGCGGCGAGGCCGGCCACGAGGCTCACTGACCCCAGCGTGCCGACCACCAGCCGGGAGAAGCTGCGGGTGGCTGTCACGGCTTAACCGTCCGCTCGGGGCAGCAGGTCGGTGATGGCCAGCGCCCAGTCCACGGCTTCGCCGCCCGGGTCACCGGTCACCGTGAAGGTGGCACCCTCGGTGGCCGTGGTGATATCCATCCCGGCCGCCTCTCCGGTGCATCCGCCCGACATGGTGGCCGCCGCATCGCCGGCCACCGCCAGCGTGACGGTGGTGTCGGCATCGCCGCGGCAGGCGAAGTAGAGCGAATAGCTGCCCGCGGGCAGGGAGTTGTCCTGCAGCGTGAACGCGCCGGGAGAACCGGCGTCGATATGGCCGTTCTGGGCCCTGATGAAACCGTCTGACCCACCGGTGGGTACGACCTCGGCGGCCCAGGCCGCTGTTCCGGCCGGGTCCCAGGTGGGTTCGGGTGTGGCGGATTGGGTTGGTGTGGCGGTGGCGCTCGCGGTGGGAGCGCCGCTCTCGGCGGCCTCCGGCGTGCTCGTGGAGCAGGCGGCCAATGCGACCACCAGAACGGTTCCGCCCAGTGCCCCGGCGATGGTTCGAGCGGTCGTGAAAGATGTCTTGAGATAGGTCTTCTGTGTGTTCCCCATCATTGAGTCAATCGCACATCGGGCCGCAACTACAGGGCCGATCGAGCCCGGGCGTGTCGAATCTGCCGTCACACCGCCCGATTCGAGCCCGGCGGGGTGCGCGATTCAGCGAGCGGATGCCTCCGCTCGGCCCACCTCGATTGCATGCATTCGCCTAGAAATCCAGGTCGTCTATCGCCGGCCAATGCACCGGAGCTGCAGGGCCCTCGGCTAGCGCGGCTGCGACCTCATGGGTCTCGAGCACGATCAGCGTTCCGGGCGACACCAGCACCGAAACGTGGGTCTCCCCCGCGACGGGCAACCGCACCATTCCACCGCCGAGCCGTACCGCCTCGGTGAGGAGGTCGGAAAGCGCGGCGACGTCGCACTGCGTTCGCAACCGGTATTGCCGGTCCCCGACAGTGAGGGTGTGCGCCTGCATAACGTCTCCTCGGCTGATACCTCAGGGTAGGGGCAAGCGGAACGGTGTGTATACAGGTTGACAGCGGCAGTAGCGAGGCGATACCGGAGATCGCCGGCGCACAGACAGAGTCGGGGCCCGAGCAGCCGGCGCCCGCGCCCGGTACGGTGGTGCGATGCGTGACCTCACCGGCTTCCACCCGGCCACCCGGCAGTTCTTCGCCCGGGATTCACTCGTGGTGGGGCCCGAACTGCTCGGCACGGTACTCGCCCGCACGGATGCCGACGGCACCGTGGGCATCCGTCTCACCGAGGTGGAGGCGTACGGCGGCGAGCGCGACCCGGGTGCGCACGCGTTCCGCGGCCGCACCGCCCGCACAGCCAGCATGTTCGGTGAGGCCGGGCACGTGTACTGCTATTTCACCTACGGCATGCACCACGCGGTCAACCTGATCACCGGTCAGGTCGGTCAACCCTACGGTTGCCTGGTGCGCGCCGGGGAGGTGGTGGTGGGCGCCGACCTGGCCCGCGCCCGCCGGGAGGCGAAGCCCCGGGCGAGCCTGCTGCGCGACTGGGAACTCGCCCGCGGGCCGGCCTGCGTGGCGCAGAGCCTGGCCGCCACCCGGGTGAACGACGGCGACGACCTGATCGGCGGCGAATGGACCCTCTGGTTGCCCGATGACCACCGTGTGCTGCCGCACGAAACCGGCCCCAGGGTGGGCCTGAGCGGTCCGAGCGGTGACGGCCGCGCCTTTCCCTGGCGGTTCTGGCTGCCAGGCGAGCCCAGCGTCTCGGCCTACAAGCCCGCAGCCACACGAAAGCTGCGCCCCGCCCGGTAGCCGTCCGCACGGGCCTCCCCTGGGTCTCGGTTGGGTCTCGGTGCGGGCCCGGCCGTGCGCAACCCCGGCGCGCTCGAATACGGTGACGGTCAGGAGGAACGTCATGGCAGGACGCATCGGCGGAGGCGGCTGGTTCGCGCTGGGGGTGGTCAGCGGCGCGGCTGTCACCGCGGCTGTCGTGGCTCTGTGGGCAGCAGCGCCAGTGTCTTGCGATGCCATGGGCTACCTCGACCCGAGTCCGATCCGGCTACTGCTGCCCGACGGCGCCGGCCCGGACGCCGAGGTGGCCGCCTGCTTCGACCTCGAGTGCGTGCCGAGCCCGGTCGATGCCGATGCCGACGGCGAGTTCCTGGTGCCGCAGGTGGCCCCGTACCTCGCCATCGGCCAGGTGCTCGATGTGGGAACGACAGGGATCTACGTGGAGGTGCGAGTCGACGGCGACACCGTGGCCGCCAACCGGTTCGGCATCGAAGCAACTTCCGATGCCCCGGTCTGGTCGAAACGGTGCCCCGGCCCGTTCCACTACGGCCCGGTGCAGGTCGACTGAGGCGCGCGGCAACCCTGTACGCCGGCTGGGTTTCCGCTGGGCATGGCGTCATTGTCCGAAATCCACCGGCACAATCCTCGCCGCCGCGGGCACACTGGAGCCATGACTAGCTCACTCATCCAGAAAGCTGAACTCCTCAACTCCCTGCACGTGCCGGGTACACCGCTCATCGTCACGAACGTGTGGGATGCGATCACGGCCAAGATCGTCTCCGAGACTCCGGGCGTGAAAGCCCTGGCCAGCGCGTCGCACTCTGTCTCCAACGTGCGCGGCATCCAGGACGGCGAAGGCCTCAGCGTCGACGAGGCCATCATCGCCGCGCGCATCATCACCGGCGCCACCGACCTGCCGGTCTCGATCGACTTCGAGAAGGGCTACGCGGCGGATGCGACGGGTGTGGCCGAGAACGTACGCCGCCTCATCGAGGAGGCCGGTGCCGCCGGCATCAACCTCGAGGACTCCGTGGGCGCCCCGAAGGCCCCGCAGTTCGACATCAAGACCGCCGCAGCCCGGGTCGCTGCCGCCCGGTCCGGCGCCGAAGCGGCGGGCGTGCCGCTGGTGATCAACGCCCGGGTCGACACCCTCGCCGGTGGCGGGGAATGGGGCGAGGCCGTTGAGCGCGCCAACGCCTACCTCGATGCCGGCGCCGATGTGATCTTCTTCCTCGGCCTCAGCGACGAAGACAAGGTGAAGCGGGCCCTCGACGAGGTGCACGGCCGCATCTCGGTGATCGGCGCACCCGGCCTGGTGCCGCTCAAGCGCCTCGCCGAACTCGGCATCTCCCGGGTGAGCTTCGGCCCCGGCACCCTCGGCCTGGCCCTCGCCGCGCTGCAGCGCGCCGCCACCCAGCTCACCGAGCTGGGCGACTACCCCGAGGACCTCGGCTTCAAGTTCGAGCTCTAGCCCGATAGGGCGAGCACAGCCACCGCCCCGGGACCCGCGCCCGGGCGGTGGCTGTGCGGCTGTTGATCCCCCGCGTGGCTACGGTTGAGCATGCCCACCTTCACCTCCCACGACAGCACCGTCTTGCACTACGACGTCCTGGGCACGGATGAACACCCGCCGCTGGTCGTGCTGGCCGGCGGCCCCGCGCGCCATCCGTCGTATCTGGGCGATTTGGCCGGGCTCACGAGTGTGCGCACGCTCTTCGTGCTGCACCAGCGAGGCGTGGGCGAGTCGGCGGTGTCACCGACCGCGCACGCGGGCGCCTGGCCGGAGTTGGCAGAGGATGTCGAAGCACTTCGGCTGCACCTCGGGCTGGCCACCATCGACCTGCTGGGCCATTCGGCCGGCACCCGAATCGCCCTGTCCTATGCGTCCCGCTACCCGAGTCGCCTGGCCAGCCTCTGCCTCGTCACCCCACCCGCCCAGTGGATCGTTGCGGAGCCAGACGACAGTGCGGCGATCGTAGGCGCGCACAGAGGCGAACCGTGGTTCCCGGACTATCTCGACCATCGACCTGCCGCGCTGGCTGCGCAGAGCGCCGATGAGTCCAACCGGTGGTTCCCCTTCATCGCCCCGATCGCCTGGGCCTCCTGGTCGCCGGAAGCCCGCCGGCACGAGGCCACGGGCGCCTGGCATCCGGAGGCGCAGGACCGCTTCTTCAGCGGCGCCGACCCCGCTGGCATCGCGGCCGGGATCGCGCACGTGGACTGCCCGGTGCTGGTGGTGGCGGGCGAGCAAGACGGGCTGACCGGACTGCGGCCCGTGCTGGCCGTGGCCGACCTTTTCGGTGACGGCCGAGCGGTGACCATCAAGGATGCCGGACACTACCCGTGGGTGGAGCAACCGGCCGCGTTCGCTCTGGTCACGGCTGCGTTCTACCTGGGTAGCGACCGCTGAGGGACGCGTCCGCTTACTGCGCCAGCAACACCGGCCGCAACAACGTCGGATCGGCCAGGAATACCCGCCGCCGCTCTGCCACCGCCGTCTGCACAGCGGCCAGTCGGCCATTGACGCTGGCGCGGATGGCGAGGGCCCCGGCCACGCGATCGGTGCCCAGGATCGCCAATGTGCTCTCGACCCGTGGGGTGAGTTGGTCGGCGAATGCCGCCAAATAGCCGCCGAGCACAACGAACTGCGGCTCGAGCGTCACGATGAGGTTGGATAGTGCGATTCGGAACCACTGGGCCGCGTCGGCCAGCGCGGCCATGGCTGCGCTCTCCCCCGCGGCCGCACGGCGCACCAGCTCGTCCAAGGCTTCCGGCAGCCCGTGCTCTCGGCGGAAACCATCCAGGCCGGCGGCGTGCAACACGGCGGTGGGTCCGGCGACGACAACCAGACAGCCGTCTTTTCCGCACTCACAGCGTGGTCCGTGCGGCTGCACGATCATGTGGCCGGGCTCGAACGCGGCGCCGCGCGCGCCATGCAGAATGCGGCCGTCGACAATGGCGCCTCCGCCGATGCCGGTGTCTGACTTCACGTAGATCATGTCAGTGACCCGGCCGGTGGACGGATCACGCTGCAGTGAGTCGAATTCGGCATAGGCGGCCATGTTGGCGTCGTTCGACACGGCGATTCCGTAGGCGAACGTCGGCACCCGCACCGCGAGCAGCCGGCCGATGTCAACCCCGAACCAACCGAACTCGATCGACGAGGTGACCAGGCTGGTACCGGTGGGAATGCGGCCCGGCAACACCACCTCGAGCGCCACGACCGTGCATCCGGTGGCTTGCAAATCGCGGACAGCGCGATTGACGTATTCGGCCAGGACGTCAACGAGTGCGTCGGGATCCCCGATCGGTGTGCGCACGTGGTGTTCGTCGCGGGCGAGTATGCGGCCGGCGAGGTCCGTGGCGAACACGAGGACCTCGTCCACGGCGAACTGGATGCCGAGCACCGCCAGCCCGGTGCCGGCTACTTCGAGCCGCGCCCGGGGCCGGCCGATCCGAGCTGGCGAAAGCTCGTCGGCGGCCGTATCCGTGTCGGCGGCCCGCACCAAGCCGAGTTCGAGCAAGTCGGACACCAGTGTGGTGACCGAGCCACGCACCAGCCCGGTCCCTTCGGCGATCTCCGCCCGGCCGGCGGTGCCGACCTGATCGAGGTGGGTGAGCACCACTCCCAGGTTGTGTTCTCGCACATCGCTGCTCACCAGCCGTGCGGGAACTGAATTCGTCATCTACGGATAATCCCACACCCCTGCCGACCACCGGCTCACCCACCGGCCTGCCGGGGACGCGGCGGGACCAAAGCCCCTGAAATGAGTTAGTTCAACGGTTGTACGATTTGGTCAAGCGCATCCGGTCACACTGTCGCAGCCGCGGCACCATCACGGGCGGCGAGCGCACAGATGATGAGGAGCGGCACATGCTGGACGAGAAATACCGAGTACTTTTCGAGCCGATGAAAATCGGCACCGTTGAGATGAAGAACCGATTCGTCATGGAGCCCATGGGCCCAGGCGGTTTCTGCGACGAGCAGGGCGCCTACACGGAACGAGCCGCCGACTATTACGTGGAACGCGCCAAGGGCGGGGCTGGTCTGATCATCACCGGCACCACCAAGGTGGAGAACGAGGTGGAGGTCTGCTCGCTGCCCTCACTGCCGTGCGCGACGCTCAACCCCAACTACTTCGTGTCGACGGCCAAGCCCATGACCGAGCGCATCCACGCCTACGGTTCGAAGATCTTCTGCCAGCTCGCCGCCGGGTTCGGCCGGGTCTCAATCCCCTCCATCCTCGGCCAGACCGCCATCGCGCCATCACCCATCCCGCACCGCTGGATCGACGGCGTCACCTGCCGCGAAATGACGGTGGAGGAAATTCACTACATCGTGAAGAAGTTCGGCGAGGCCGCGGCCGTCTGCAAGAAGGCCGGCTTCGACGGCGTGGAGGTGCACGCCGTCCACGAGGGCTACCTCCTCGACCAGTTCGCGATCTCCTTCTTCAACCAGCGCACCGATGAATACGGCGGATCGCTGGAGAACCGCCTGCGCTTCGCGGTGGAGATCCTGCAGGAAATCAAGCGCACCTGCGGCGCCGACTTCCCGGTCTCACTGCGCTACGGCATGAAGTCCATGATCAAGGACTGGAAGGTCGGCGGCCTCCCCGGCGAAGAATTCGAGGAGAAAGGCCGCGACATCGACGAGGGCATCGCCGTGGCGATCCTGCTCGAGAAGGCCGGCTACGACTGCCTCAACGCGGATGTCGGTAGCTACGACTCCTGGTACTGGACACACCCGCCGATGTACCAGGCGAAGGGCCTGTACCTGCCGTACAACCAGATCCTCAAGAGCGTCGTGAAGATCCCGGTGATCACCGCCGGCCGCATGGAGGACCCGGACCGGGCATCCGACGCCATTCGCAACCTGCAGACCGACTTCATCGGCATGGCGAGGCCGCTGCTGGCAGACCCCGACATTCCTAACAAAATCCGTGCCGGCAAGTACAACACCGTGCGCCCGTGCCTGTCATGCCAGGAAGCCTGCATGGGCCGTCTGCAGCATTTCACCTCCATTTCCTGCGCGGTCAACCCCGCCGCCGGCCGGGAGAAGACCTACGGCCTCTCGCCCACCCTGCTCAAGAAGAACGTCATGGTCGTCGGGGGCGGCGTGGCCGGATGCGAAGCCGCCCGCACCCTCGCTCTGCGCGGCCATACCGTGACCGTGTTCGAGAAAACCGACCGGCTCGGCGGCAACCTGATCGCCGGCGGCCAGCCCGATTTCAAGGAAGACGATCTGGCCCTCGCGGCCTGGTATACCAACGAGCTCACCGAGCTGGCAGTGCCCGTGCACTTCGATACCGTCGTCACCAAGGCCATGGTGGAGGCCGGCGGATACGATGCCGTAATCGTTGCTACCGGATCCAAGCCCAAGATGATGACGGTGGATGGCGCCAATCGGGTGTACACCGCCGAAGACGTGTTGCTCGGCCGCGAAGACGTGGGCGCATCAACCGTGATCATCGGGGGCGGCCTGGTGGGCAGCGAGCTGGCCCTCTGGCTGGAGGGGCGCGGCATCACCACCACTCTCGTGGAGTACCAGAGCGACATTCTCACCGCGGGCGGGCCGCTATGCACCGCGAACTCGGACATGGTGCGCGACCTGGTGGCGTTCAAAGACATCGACCTGCGGCTGAACAGCATGGTGACCGGCGCCCGCGACGGCGGCTACGTGGTGCGCGAGCGTGCCACGGGCGAAGAGACGGTGATCGTGGCGGACTCCGCGGTGCTCGCGGTGGGCTATGTCTCGGAGCGCTCACTCTACGAGGAGATCCAGTTCTCGGTACCCGAGCTGCACCTCATCGGCGACGCCGAACAGGTGTCGAGCATCATGTACGCCGTGTGGAACGCCTACGAGGTCACCAAGAACATGTGATCGAGGGCGACTCCCAGCGCCGTGGCGCCTCCGCCCGCAAGCCGATCGCGAACCTCTAGCCGGGCCCGCCGGCATCCGGCAGCAGCGTGAAGTCGGCGCGGCCGGAGGCGACGCCGTTCACCTGCACCTCGAGGGCGTGCGCACCCGGGTGGTAGCGCCGGGTGGTGATCGCCCGGAACGAGTGGGTGCGCCTGAGTTCGACCCGCTCTCCCGGCGCCAGGGTCACGGTGGTGAGCTTGAAGGTCTTGCCGGTGAGGGTGCCGTTGGCTTTCTGGTGGTGCATCACGTAGTCCACCGCCAGCCGGGTGGGCTCGGTACCGGGGTTGCGGATGCCCACGGTGAAGCCGATCGTTCCACCGAACGGCACACTGGCCGCATCGAGCACCGGGCCGACCACATCCACCTCGGCGGGGTGGAAGCCGAGCTGGGCCAGGGCCTGCGGATTGCCCTTCTTGATCAGGGTGCGCAGCGCGTGCCGCACGAGCTGGGGCGTGTTGGCGTCGGGCGCGGCCAGCCAGGCGGCGGTGGCGGCGACCACCAGGTCGGGTTGCTGGCGGCTGAGGTCGTTGAGGTGGTTGGCCACCGAGCGGCGAACCACCTCGTCGTCGTCGCGGTAGAGCGCGTGCGGCACCGGCAGGGTGGCGGCCGGGTCGGCGAGGATGGCCGGCACCCGGATCGCCCAGGGCAGGAAGGGCCGGGTGCCCTCCGACGCCAGTCGGCGCACGTTCGCGTCGGCAGACGTGGTCCAGCCGAGCACGATGGGCATGGCGCGGGCGAAGTCGTGCGCGAGCAATGTGCGAATGGCGAACTCCGAGGTGAGCCGTGGAGTGAGTGCGGCGAGCATGGCCATGCCGTCGTCGAACGCCGCGTCGGTGCCGTCGGCAACGGCCTTGACCGCGATGGCGCTGGTGACCGGCCAGATCAGCCAGCCGCCGAACGGGGCGGTTCCGGCCTGCGCGGTGCGGATGGTGGCGGCGAAGCTGGCGTAGTCGCCGGGCAGGTCGGTGAGCAGGGCGTCGCGCAGCAGGTCGCTGCGCTCCCGCAACGAGAGCGGGCCGAGCGCATCCGCGGCAGCGAGCAGCGCGGTGAGCCGCGACTGCGGGGCGGCGGCCTGGATGGCGGCGGCGAGCGCGCGTGCGGTGGGAACCCCGATGAGTTCGTCGGCGAAGGGCATGGGACTCCTGGTGTGGATACGCGGGGGGTCTCCAGCGTGGCACACGAGACCGGCCAGAGGGCTAGGACCGGTACTGATAGTGCCTGTTGCGGAGTCGACGCTCTGGGTAGCGTCGACGGTATGCGAGCACTGCCGGCCGCGCGCCCTCTCCCGCACCTGAATCCCCCACACTCGAATCCCCCACCTGAATGGAGTTGTCCCGCATGAGCGACTGGACCGCTGACGAACTCACCCGTATCGGCGCTGCCGAGGAACTCCAGGTGTCTTCCACCCGTGCCGACGGCACTCTGCGCCCCTATGTGACCATCTGGGTGGTGCGCGCCGGCGACGACATTTACATCCGCTCCGCGTACGGCTCGAACAACCCGTGGTTCGTGCGCGCCACGAAAAGCGGCACCGGCCGCATCCGCGCCGGCGGGGTGGAGGAGGATGTGACCTTCGCCAGCGCCGATCCGGCTGCGCACGCCGCGATCGACGCCGCCTATCACGCCAAGTACGACCGCTACGGGCCGAAGATCGTAGGCACCGTCACCGGCCCGGATGCCGAGGCCACGACTTTCCGGCTGGTGCCGCGCGCCGGCTGAACGTCTCCGCCTTTACTGACCGCGCTCCCGCACGGCCAGCCGGCGGGCGGCGGGCCTGCGCTCGGGCGCGATCACGAGGGCGATCGCGACCGCACCGAGCAGGAGCCCCGCGAGGGTGGCCGGTGTGAACGGGTCACCGAAGAGGGCGGAGCCGACGACCGCCGTGGTGGGGGCCACCAGGTAGAGCAGGGCGTTCAGGGCCGTGATGCCGACGCGGCGGAGCAGGTACCAATAGAGCGCGTAGGCGATCAGGCCCGGCAGCACCGCGGTCAGTGCCGTCGAGACCCAGAAGGTGACCGAGGCGGGCGGGGCGAGGGTGCCGGTGAACGCCGCGAGCACCGTCACGGCCAGCAGGGTGATGGCGGCATGGGTGGCGAGGGTGGCGAACACACTCAGCCGGGAGGAGGTACGCCGATCGAGGAAGGTGGCGGTGACGAGGCTGGCCAGCGCCACCAGCGGCAGCACGTAAGCCGGCGTCAGGGACAGTTGCGCCGAGGCATCCGCCGCCACGATGAGCACCACGCCGAGCGCACCCAGCACGAGCCCGACCCACTGCAACGCCCGCACCCGCAAGCCCAGAAGCGGCCCGACCAGGGTCGCCACGACCAACGGCTGCACGGCATCCGTCAGCGCCGTGGTGCCCGCGGAGACGCCCGCGCCGACGGCCAGATAGATCGGGAGGATGTAACCGAACTGGGCGAACAGCCCGATGGTGAGGTGCGGGCGGATGTCCCGCCAGGCCGGCATCCGCAGGGCTCGGCCGCTGAGGCGCATCCCGGCGGCCACGGCCAGGAGGATGCCGCCCATCACCAGGAACCGCCACACAAGAACGGTCAGGGCCGGAGCCGCGTCGGTGCCGATCTTCGCGATGATGAAGCCGGAGCTCCAACTCAGCACGAAGGCCGCCGACGCTGCGACCAGGAGGAGCCGTCCGGGTATACCGATCTGTTTACTCATCTGCCCGAGTATACAGAACGGTATACTTGCCGTATGACCGTTGCGAATACTCCCGAGGCGATTCCGTCGTACACACCCGGCGCCCAACGACTCCTCGACGCGGCTTCGGAGCTCTTCTACCGGGAAGGCATCCACGCCGTCGGCGTTGACACCATCGCTGCGGCCGCCGGGGTGACCAAGAAGACCCTGTACGACCGGTTCGGGTCGAAAGAGGCCCTGGCAGTGGCGTATCTGCGCGGCCGGGATGCGCGGTGGCGCGAGCACCTGGAGCGGGAGCTCGCCGGGGTGCCTGCCGGGAGCGCAGACCGGATCCTGGCGGTGTTCGAGATTTCCGGTCGCTGGGCGGTCGACACCGGCGACAAGGGGTGCAGTGCGATCAATGCGCGCGCCGAGATGGACGACCCGGCGCATCCGGTGGCCGCGGAGGCGACCCGGCAGAAGAAGTGGATGCGCGACGTGTTCGAGCAGCTCTGCCGCGACGCGGCCATCGCCGACGCCGACCGAGTGGCCAACACGATGATGCTGCTCTACGAAGGCGCCCTGGTGACCACAGGGATGCACACCTTCGACCAGCCGTTCTCGGCGGCGCGCGCTGCGGCAGCCGCGATCCTGTCCGCCTAGAGGTGCAACTGCGCGGCCCGGCTGCCCCGGAGGGTCTCGGTTGCGTGCACGCTATTGCGCTGGTGGAAAGAGTGAGTGTATAGTCACTCTCATGCCAGAGAGAAGTTCGATCCTATCCACAGCCGAGGTCCGCAAGCCGGTCGTCGCGGCCAGCGCGGTGCGGGAATTTGCCCGCGGCGGCTTCCATGGCACGACCATCGCAGACGTCGCGCGGGACGCGAAGATCTCCCCTGCGTATGTCTTCAAGCTCTTCCCGAGCAAGGAACGACTCTTCGTAGCCGCCCTAGACGAATGTTTCACACAGATCCTCGCCTCACTCTCAAACGGTGCCGATGGAGCCGAGGACCAGTCGCCCGAGGCGGTGCTTTTCGCGATGGGCGATGCATATGCACGGTTGATTAGCGATCGAACCCTTCTGCTGCTTCAGGTGCACGCCCAGTCCGTAGCCGAGATCGAAGAGGTCGGCGACGCGCTCCGTGCGGGACTCGCCCAGGTTACGAACTTCACCAAAGAGCGATCGGGTGCAAGCGATGAGGCAGTGCAACGGTTCATTGCGTACGGGCAGTTGTGTCACCTCATAGTCACGGCTCGCATCGAAGAGATCCCGGAATCGTGGGCCCTGCTCCTCTCGGCAGGCATTCGCCACCCGGCCTGAACCACCCCGCCTGCACCACCCAATTTTTTATGACCACAAGAGTGAGTGATTGATCACTCGCCTAACGAAAGGAGCATGACCATGACCACCATCACCGCATCTACTTCGGCCGCACGAATCGCGCCCGACACCCGCAGCACTCGGCGTTGGCTCGCCCTTACGGTGCTCGCCCTCGCCCAATTCCTCGTCGTTCTGGACGCGTCCATCGTCAACATCGCTCTTCCGGTTCTGGGCGATCAGCTCGGAATGGACACCGTCGCCCTCGCCTGGGTGATTACGGCCTACGTCCTTCCGTTTGGTGGTCTCCTGCTTCTGGGCGGCCGCCTGGCAGACCGGTACGGCCACCGCAAGCTCTTTCTGGTCGGCACCCTCGGCTTCGTCCTCGCCTCGGCTCTGGCCGGCCTGTCAACCAGCAGCGGGATGCTGCTCGGAGCACGGGCACTGCAGGGCGCATCCGCCGCCCTACTCGCCCCTGCAGCCCTCGCGCTGGTAACCCAGCTCTTCCCGTTGGCAAAAGACCGCACCAAAGCCCTCGGGATCTGGGGCGCGGTGGCGGGGATTGGCTCCGCCGCCGGCGTTCTGCTGGGGGGTGTGCTTACTGCGGCCATCGGCTGGCAGGCGGTCTTCTATGTCAACGTGCCGATCGGCGTGCTCGTCGTCATCATGATCCCCACACTCATCACCCGCGACCCGTCCAGCGCGCCGAGCCGTCTCGACTACCCGGGCGCGATCACCATCACCGGCGCCCTCGTCTCGGCCGTCGGCGCGCTCAGCGCGGTCTCGCAGGTCGGCTTCATCCATCCCCTCACCATCGCACTGACCACGGCCGCTCTGACCCTGGCCGTCGCCTTCGTGATTATCGAGCGTCGCACGGCGGAACCCCTCGTCCCGCTATCGGTCTTCCACAACCGCAATCTCAGTGCGGGCAACCTCGTCATGCTTCTCGTCGGCGCGGCGATGGTCGGCCTCTTCTTCGCCCTCTCCGTCTACATGCAGGCCGTGCTCGGATACGACGCGCTGACCGCCGGGCTCACCCAGCTGCCACTCGCCGGAGCGCTCGTCGTCGTCGCTGCGATTGCACCGGTCATCGTGGGCGCCGTCGGCGCCAAGCGCGCCCTGGTCGGATCGCTCGTCGTCCTCGCTGCGGGGCTCGTGTGGCTGGCTGCCTCACCGAGCGACGCGAGCTTCGTCGTGAACATCCTGGGACCGAGCATCCTCATTGGCGTGGGTCTCGGCGGTGCGTTCGTCACCGGAACGCAGCTCTCTGTGGACGGCGTCGACGGAGGCGAAGCCGGCCTTGCCGGGGGGCTCGTGAACACGAGCCAGCAGATCGGCGGTGCGCTCGGCCTCGCGATCCTGGCGTCCCTCTCAGCTGCACGAACCGGCACCCTCGAAGCGGCCCACGTGCCAGGCGCGGAAGCGCTCACGTCCGGATTCTCCTGGCTCTTCCTCGGCGCCGCCGCCTTCGCGCTCCTCGCCGCCGGAATCGCGGCGGTCGGGGCGACCGAGCCCCGCAGCAGCTGAACGACCCTCCTCCCCCTCATCCACCACCCCAACTCATAGGAGAAACTCAATGTCCACCACACTCACCGCTCGCCCCCAGCGTGCCGCCCGCCGCACACCGATCTATATCCACATCGCAGCCTGGGCCATCCCCGCCCTGGTACTCGGCGAGTTCGCCATGCTCGCCATCGTCCCCGTCGCCACGCTGGTAATCGGCACCCTTGCCGACTCTCGCGTCAAACCGTTGCGCTGGTGGGCGGGGTTGGTCGCCGTGGCCTACGCCACGCCGTTGGTCATCTGGCTACTCCGAGCGGATGGGGCACAAAGCCTCTCGAAGGACATGAACCCGGTTCTGGGAGCGCTCATCGTCGCTGTCGCCGCCGCCTTCCTCATCAAGATCTACACGCGTCGTAAACGCTGAAGTGGCGGGCTGATCGTCGGCCTCTGGTTCACGACGGCTTCAATGCCGTCGCCGGCCCAAGTGACCCGAAATGTCCGACGGACCGCGAAACGGCAATCTGGACCTTCCCCTGACGGGAAGGGCGAGGATGGTGGGGTGAGCAACATGATGACCATCGGTGATTTCTCCCGCGCCACCCGGCTGAGCGCGAAGACCCTGCGGTTCTACCACCAGGTCGGGCTGCTCGAGCCGGCCCGCATCGACCCCGGTAACGGCTACCGGGTCTACAGCGCGGAGCAGATCGCCGACGCGCAGGTCATCCGTCATTTTCGCTCCCTCGACATGCCGGTGCAGCTGATCCGGGATGTTCTCGCCGCGCCCGATCGCACCGAACGGAACGCTCTGATCGCCGCGCACCTCACCCGGGTGCAGGCGCAACTGGAGCAGACCCGGGCGGCCGTCGCCGGGTTGCAGGGCCTGCTCGCAGAGCCAAACACCCCGTTGACCGTGACGCATCGCAGCGTGCCCGCGATGCCGGTGCTCGTCATCCGCGAGATCATCGACCTGGCCGACCTCGGCACCTGGTACACCGCGGCGACCGCCGAGCTCGAGCACCTGCTGCGGTCCTCTCCCCTCCGCGCCACGGGACCGCGCGGCGGCATCTGGGAGAACGAGCTGTTCCTGGATGAACATGGCACGGCCGCACTCTTCGTTCCGGTGGAGTCGCTCGACGCACCCGCCGAGTCGCTGGGCCGTGCCCGGCTAGAGCTGCTGCCGGCGGTGGACCTGGCCGTGGCCACCCACCGCGGCAACGACGACACGATCGCCCAGGTTTACGGGGCGCTGGGCGAATACGTGACCCGGCATGAGTTGGGCGTCGACGGTCCACTGCGCGAGGTCTACCTCGATGACGCCATCGACGGCAGCGGCACGACCGAAATCGGCTGGCCGATCCGTCGGGCTTGACCTTCCCCTCGGGGGAAGCCCCACCCTGAAGTCATGACCAGACTGACCCTGCCCACCGCCGTCACCGACTACTTCACGCTGATGGCTGGCGCCGACAAGCGCGCCACCATCGACGTGTTCACCGCGGATGCGCGGGTAGCCGACGACGGTCGGACCTACGCCGGCCGCGACGAGATTCTCGGCTGGCTCAGCACCGCCGCCAGCGAATACACCGTCACCACCACCCGCCTCGGCGCCGAAACGGCGGGCGACACCGTCACCGTCAGCATCCGTCTCGACGGCAATTTCCCCGGCGGCACCGTGAACCTGCGCAACGTCTTCACGCTGCAGGGCGCACTGATCGGATCCCTGGAGATCGCGCCCTAACCGGCCTCCGACGGCCCGTCGGGTCGGCCGGCGGGCTCGTCGTCCTGCCAGAGCTGGATGCCGTTGCCCTCTGGGTCGACCAGGCTCGCGAACCGGCCGTTCGGGTAGGTCTCCGGGTCGATGTCCACCTGCACGCCGCGCTCGCGCAGCTGGGCGACCATGGCGTCGAGGTCGTTCACCCGAAAGTTGATCGCCCAGTTCTTGCCGGCCCCGAAATGCGGAGCGCCCTCTTCCATCGCGGCGAACACCGTGTACCCGGCGGCCTGCTTCCACGGGGCGGAGTCATAGCTGGTCGGCGGCGGGTCGACCCCGAGCATGGTGGCGTACCAATCGGCCAGCAATTGCGGATCGTGCGCGGCGAAGAACACGCCGCCGATCCCGGTCACCCGTTCCATGCCCCGAGTTTAACCAGCCATTGCACCCACGCACGACCCTTCGTAACGTGTCAGCGAGCATTGTCGCCACGACGAGAACGCTGACGAGAACACTGACGAGAGGATTGGATCAATGACGACCACGAGTCCGCTGCGCGGCATGAGCAACGTGAGCTACTGGGCGGCCGATCACGATGCCGCCACCGCGTGGTACACCGAGCTCCTCGGCATGGAACCCTACTTCCAGATGCCTGGCTACGCCGAGTGGCGGGTCGGTGACTACGGCCACGAGCTCGGTCTCATCGACGCCCGTTACGCGCCGCAGCCGTTAGCGGATGTGCCGGGTGGCGCGGTGCTGAACTGGCACGTCGACGACATCCGCGTTGCCCTCGACCGACTGCTCGAGCTCGGCGCCACCCTGCGCGAAGACATCCGCGAGCGGGGCGAGGGGTTCACCACCGCCGCGGTGGTGGACCCGTTCGGCAATGTGCTCGGCGTGATGACCAACCCGCACTACCTGCAGGTGCTGGCCGACGCCACGCCAGACGCCGCTGCCGCTCAGGCGGGGCATCCGGCCGGGTGAGTGCGCTCTACCGGAACGGGACCGGAACGTGGGAAGCGCGCACCCACTCGAACCGCACCGCCGGCCCGCCGGTTTCCCGGCGTACGGCTGCCTCGAGCCGGATGACCCGCCGATCCAGGGCGGCCTGATCGGCGCCGACGATATCGAAGCGATACTTGCGCAGCCGTTCGGTCACGAGAACCGCCCCGATTCCCGGGAAGATCACGAACATCTGGTCGGTGTAGAGCAGGGTGTGCTCGAAATGCCGGCGAAGGTTCTGGCCCAGCGACGGGAAATCGTTGAGCGACTCGACCGGACGAACGGTAGCTGTCATGGCGATCATGTGGTGATCCTCCGCCCTCAAGGTAAGCAGCAAGTAAACGCGGGATGCGTGTCAGCTGGGAGTGCGCGCCACGACGAAGCGGCCGTCGCGAGCAACTGCGCTCACGCGCGGTCGAGCGTGCCGAGCGGCTCCCCCGCATCGAGAACGTCGCCGGGCGCGCTGCTGTGCCGCAGGATGCCCGAAGCGGGCGCCTCGATCGTGGTCTCCATCTTCATCGCCTCCATCACCACGACGGGGTCGCCCTCGGCGACCTCGCTGCCGTCGTCGACCAGCCAGGCGATCAGGGTGCCCGCCATGGGTGCGACCAGACCCTCGGCGGCACCCGGCTCCGTGCTCGCGGCGGGGCTCCCGGCCGCGGCGACGGGCAGGGCGGCGAGCCCGGCCCCGGCCGGCATCCGTAGGGTGTGCCGGCGCCCGTCAATCTCGACCCAGCTGGTCGTGACACCCGGCTCCTCGGGTTCGGGCCGCAGCGCCTCGGCCGGGATCCGCTCGGCGAACGAGGTCTCGATCCACTGGGTGTGCACTCTGAGCGATTCGCCACCGACGAAGTCGTCGTCTTGCAGCACCGCCCGGTGGAACGGCAGCACCGAGGCGATGCCGTCGAGCCCGAACTCGGCGAGGGCCCGACGGGCGCGGCGAAGCGCTATCTCGCGGGTGGGGCCGGTGACGATCAGCTTGGCCAGCATGGAGTCGAACCGGCCGGAGACCACCGTGCCGGTCTCGACGCCGGAGTCGACCCGGATGCCCGGGCCGGTCGGCGGCGCGAACCGGGTGATCAGCCCGGGCGTGGGCAGGAACCCGCGCGCGGCGTCCTCGGCGTTGATCCGGAACTCAAACGAGTGCCCGGTCGGCGCCGGGGTGGACCGCACCGAGAGTGGCAAACCTTCGGCAATGCGCAGCTGTTCGGCGACGATGTCGACACCGGTGGTCTCTTCGGTGACGGGATGCTCCACCTGCAGCCGGGTGTTCACCTCGAGGAAGGAGATGGTGCCGTCCACGCTCAGCAGGTACTCGACGGTCGCGGCGCCCTGGTAGTTCGCGGCGGCACAGATGTCGGCCGCGGACCGGTGCAGCCGCTCGCGCTGCTCGTCGGTGAGGAACGGCGCCGGCGCCTCCTCCACGAGCTTCTGGTTGCGGCGCTGCAGCGAACAGTCCCGGGTGCCGAGCACCACGACGGTGCCGTGGCTGTCGGCGAGCACCTGCACCTCCACGTGCCGGGGCGCATCGAGGAACTGTTCGACGAAACACTCCCCACGACCGAACGCGGTCACCGCCTCGCGCACGGCGGCGTCGAACTGTTCGGCTACCTCGTCGAGGCTGTGGGCCACCCGCATGCCGCGGCCGCCGCCGCCGAACGCCGCCTTGATCACGATCGGCAGGCCGTGTTCCTCGACGAAGGCGACGGCCTCGGCGGCCGAGCTGACCGGGTCGGCGGTGCCGGCCACGAGGGGCGCGCCCACGCGGGCGGCCAGCTGGCGGGCCGCGATCTTGTCGCCGAGCAAGTCGATGCTCGCCGGGCTCGGGCCGATCCAGGTCAGGCCCGCCTTGATCACCCGGCGCGCGAAATCTGCGCTCTCAGAGAGGAAGCCGTAGCCGGGGTGCACCGCATCGGCACCGCTCTGCACCGCAATGGCCAGGAGCTTCTCGGCATCCAGGTACGTGGTTGCCGGGGTGTCTCCATCGAGGCCCCAGGCCTCCCCGGCCATCCGCACGTGCAGCGCATCGGCGTCGCTGTCGGCGTACACCGCCACCGTGGCCAGGCCCTGGTCGGCGCAGGCGCGGAGGATGCGCACAGCGATCTCGCCGCGGTTGGCGATCAGGACTTTTTTCATGGCTGCACCTCGGATGATTCGGAAGAGACGTCGGCGAACGGGCCGAGCGGACGAAAACGGATGCGCGCACCCGGCGGAAGCTGGCCGGCCAGCGGCAGGTGGTGGGTGGCAACAGCGCCGATCACCGGGTACCCGCCGGTGAGCGGATGGTCGGCGAGGAAGAGCACGGGCTGGCCGTTCGGCGGGATCTGGATCGCGCCGGCGACCGTGCCCTCGCTGGGTAGTTCCGCGTCGACGACGCGGGTGAGCGATTCGCCCTCCAGGCGCAGCCCCACCCGGTTGGAGCGCGCGCTCACGAGCCAGCTCTGGCCAATGAGCACCTCGACGGCGTCGGCGGAGAACCAGTCGGTACGCGGGCCGAGCACCACGTCGAGCACCACCTCGGCAGTGTCGAGGTCGACGGCCGCGCCCGGCGAGGCGACCGCGGGGATGCCCCGAGCGGGCAGGCCGACCGGCAGCACGGTGCCGGCGGTGACGGGGGCCGGCCCGAGGCCGGCCAATACGTCGGTGGACAGGCTGCCGAGCACCGGCTCCAGGTCGAATCCGCCGCGCACGGCGAGGTAGCTGCGCAGACCGGCAGTGGGCCGGCCGAGCTGCAGTTCTTCGCCGGCCCCGAGGGCGAACGGGCGGCCGACGTCGACGGTGCGGGTGCGGGCGCCATCGGGCGCCGCGGCCGGGGTGCGGATGGTGAGCGGAACCGGGGCGCCGGTGACGGCGAGCACCTGCTCCCCGCGGGCGGTGAGCCGCAGCCCGCCGAACGTCACCTCCAGCCCGGCCGCGCCACTCGGATTGCCGACCAGCCGGTTGGCGCACCGCAGCGCCACCGGGTCGAGGGCGCCGGAGCTGGACACACCCATGCTGGCGTAACCGAGGCGGCCGAGGTCTTGCAGCAGGGTGAGCATGCCGGCGTCGAGGATCTCCAGCCCAACCGTGACCGGATCGGCAGCAGCGGCTGTGACCGCGGGCGGCCCCGCAGGAGCAGTCGGGCCGGCCGAACCGGCCGCGACCGACACCGTGGAGCGGGCGCCGCCGCACACGTCGACGAAGCGCACCCGGTCGCCGGGCAACAGCAAGGCGGGGCGCTCGCGGGACAGGTCCCACATCCGGGCCGCGGTGGTGCCGATCAGCTGCCAGCCGCCGGGGCTCTCCCGCGGGTAGACACCGCTGAACGTGCCGGCCAGGGCTACCGAACCGGCCGGGATGCGGGTGCGCGGCGAGCTGCGGCGCGGCACGTCCAGGTCGGGGTGGCCGCCGGAAAGGTAGGCGAAACCGGGCGCGAAGCCGGTGAACCCGACCGCATAGTCGTGGCCGGTGTGCAGTAGCACCACCTCAGCGGCGGTGAGCCCGAGCAAGCCGGCGACCTCGTCGAGGTCTTCGCCGTCGTAGGTCACCGGAATCTCGATCAGGGTGCCCTCGCCGGCCACCCGGCCGCCCAGGTCACGGGAGCGCGCGGCCCGTGCGATCTCGCCCGGCGTCACCGCGCTCGGCCGGTAGAACACCAGCAGGGTGCGGGCGCCGGGAATCATCTCACCGGTGCCGCCGATGGGGTCGCTGCTGAGCGAGTCGAACAGGGCGAGGGTGGTCGGCAGGTCGGCGAGTTCGATCAGGAGGGCATCGTCCCGCACCGGCAGGAACCGCATGCTCGTGCTCACTGGCCGGCGTGAATCTCGCCCGGCCGCGGGGCGAAGGCGGAGACGTCGATGCCCGCGCGGGTCAGTGCCGAGCGCACGTGCCGGGCCATCCCGGTGGCCCCGGGGCTGTCGCCGTGCACACAGATCGAGTCCGCGTCTACGCTGATGAGGCTGCCGTCGATCGCGGTCAGGGTGCCCTCGGTGGCCAGCTGCACCATGCGGTCAGCCACCAGCTCGGGGTCATGCAGCACCGATCCGGCTTCGCGACGCGACACCAGGGTGCCCGCCGGGGTGTACGCGCGGTCGGCGAAGGCCTCGGTCACCGCGCGAAGGCCCGCGGCATCCGCCAGGCGCAGCACCGCGGAGCCGGGCAGGCCCAGCACCGCCAGCGTCGGGTCGATCTCGGTGATCGCGGTGACCACATCCCGGGCCTGGCGCTCGTCGTGCACGATCGTGTTGTACAGCGCGCCGTGCGGCTTCACGTAGGTGACGCTGGTTCCGGCCGCCCTGGCCACACCCTGCAGCGCGCCGATCTGGTAGATCACGTCGGCCACGAGTTCAGCGCTGGAGACATCCATATTGCGACGGCCGAAACCGGCCAGGTCGCGGTAACCCACGTGCGCGCCGATGGCCACGCCGGCATCCCGCGCACCGAGCACCGTCTGGCGGATCACCAGCGGGTCGCCGGCGTGGAAGCCGCAGGCGATGTTCGCGCTGGTGACGATGCCGAGCATCTCCGCATCGTCACCGAGGGTCCAACGGCCGAAGCCTTCGCCCAAATCGCTGTTCAGGTCGATGAAGGTCATGAGAGCGTCCTTATAAATATGCGTTAGGTGGCCAGCAACGAGAAGATCGGCCCGACCGCCATGACGGCCATGTACCAGGTGAGCGCTGTTGCCAGAGTACCGATCACCAACAGCCACTTGGGGTAGCGGTAGCCGTTCATCAGGTCGCCGCGGAACCAGCCGATGTACATGAAGATGCTGAGGCCGATCGGCAGGATCAGGCCGTTGAAGCCGCCCACGAAGACCATCAGGGTGGCGGGCGCGGTTCCGATGAGCAGGTAGACGATCAGCGACACCACGATGAAGACGATCGTGGCGAAATCGGCGCGACGCCCCACGATCTTCGCCGAGAACACCGGAAGAAAGGACACCGACGTGTAGGCGGCACCGATGATGCTGGTGATCGCGGCGATCCAGAAGATCGCCCCGAAGACGCGCAGGCCGAATTCGCCGGCCGCGGCCTGGAAGGCCTGGGCGGCGGGGTTAGCCGCGGCGCCCGTCGTGTCGATGACTACGCCGCTCGCAACCACGCCGAGGATCGCCAGGAACAAGACGTAGCGCATGATTCCGGTGACCAGGATGCCATTGAACGCCGCGCGGTTGACCTGCTTGACGTGCTCCACCCCGGCGGTGCCACTGGCGAGCAGGCGATGGGCGCCGGCATAGGTGATGTACCCGCCGACGGTGCCGCCGACGATTGTCGTGATGGTGGCGAAGTTGATCTCGTCGGGGAACACGGTCTGGCGCAGCGCATCCCCGATCGGCGGCTGGGAGATGAATGCGACGACGACCGTGAGCACAATCATGATGAGCCCGGCGATCACCACGACCCGGTCGACCACCGCGCCCGCCCGCTTGGCCAGGAAGATCGCGATGGCGAACACGGCACTGAGCAGACCGCCGATTTTCGCGTCCATGCCGGTCAGCACGTTGAGGCCGAGGCCGGCGCCGGCGATGTTGCCGATGTTGAAGACCAGGCCGCCCAGGATGACGAGGAAGCCGAGCACGAACCCGCTGCCCGGGATGGCGAGGTTCGCGAGCTCGGGCGCGCGCTTGCCGCTGACGGTGATCATGCGCCAGATGTTGAGCTGCACGGCGAAGTCGATCAGGATCGACGCCAGGATGCCGAACGCGAACGCCGCGCCCATCTGCGCGGTGAAGGTGGCGGTCTGGGTGATGAAGCCCGGCCCGATGGCCGAGGTGGCCATCAGGAAGAGCGCGCCGATCAGTGCGGTACGGCGGCTCTTGGCGATACTGCGGAGGTCGAGTCGTTCGTCGGATTCAGCGGATGTGGCGGTGTTGGCTGGGTCGGTCACGGGCACATCCATTTCGTCGAGGAGAAGAATCGTCGGGAACTCGAAAGAGTTGAGCCCCACTCATCGAGCCTAGGTGCGTGAACGATAGCTGACCGATTGTTGAACAATCAATCGCGTGAACAGTTCGTTTCGAGCATGTTTCGGTGAACGAAGGTCGGCGGTGGCTCTCGTCGGTTTCGGTAGAGTGGCGTCGTGGCGCAACTCGACGAAGCCGAAGACAGCAATTCGCGTGCCGATCAGGCCGCCGAAATGCTGCGCCGCCTGCTCATTACCGGCGACCTCGTGCCCGGGCAACGCCTGTCGGAATCAGCCATCAGCGCGCGCCTCGGCGTCTCCCGGAACACGCTGCGCGAGGCGTTCCGCATGCTCACCCACGAGCGTCTTCTGGTGCACAAGCCGCACGCCGGGGTGGTCGTGGCCGTGCCGTCGCTGGCGTCGATCATCGACATCTACCGGGTTCGCCGCATGATCGAGGGCCAGGCCCTCCGGTCGGCCGAGGCCCGGCATCCGGCCAGCCGGCGCATGCGCGCGGCCGTCGAGGCCGCGATGGCCAGCCGTGATGCCGACGACTGGCTCGCCGTGGGCACGGCCAACATGGAGTTCCACTCCGCCATCGTGGCGCTGGCCGACAGCGACCACCTCGACCGGCTCTACGCCAACATCTCCGCGGAGCTGCGGCTGGCTTTCGGCCTGCTCGACGACCCGGAGTACCTGCACCGGCCGTTCGTGGAGCGGAACGTGGCCGTGTTGGAGCTCTACCTCGCCGGCGACTCCGCCGCCGCCGCCGCCCTCCTGGAGGACTACCTGCTGCAGTCCGAACGCACCATCGTGGCCGCCTACGCGCGGCAGCTGCCCGCCTGATCGCCCACGGTCCTCCGCCGCTAGCGTTGCGTGCAGCTCGGGCGCCCGGGCCTCTAGTGTCGAAGCATGACCGCTGCACAAGCGACCGCCGCGCCGCGGAGCTTCCACGGCTACCCGTGCCGAGGGCCGGGCTACGCCCAGAATGCCTACGACCACCTGCCGAGCGCCGCACCGTGGATCATGTTGCAACGCTGCCGAGTATGCGGCGCCCTGTGGGAGGCCGCCGATCGCAGCTATCACCGCCTCACTCCCACCGCCGCGCAGGCCCGGTTTCCGGATGCCGTGATTCCGGCCTTCACGCTGCCGCCGGCCGAACCCGCCGACCAGCCGCTGCGGTACTGGGCGCAGCTCAACCAGGGCGCCGTCTACCGGCTCTACCTCGAGGTCACCCGCTCGGGCGACCCGGAGTTCTGGGGTGTGCTGCACGGTGGGGAGCTGCGACCGCTGGCCGCCCTCGACGCCGGGCCGCTCGAGCTGGTGGAGCGCGAACGGTTCGACGAGCTGCTACTGGCGGCCCACGGGCCGGTTGCGGCGGCCACCGTGACCTGCGCGCTCACCTGGGGGCTGCATCCGCTGGTGCTCAAGGCCCTCGACCTGGCCACCGTCTTCGGTGACGGGCCTGCGATTGCCGCCGGCACGAGCGTCGACGAGGTCGCCGCCGGCCTCGTGCAGGCCGTGCTCGACACCGGTCCGCTCACGAATGAGGACCTACTGATCGAAGGATTGCCGCTACCGAACTGAGGCCACCCACGGGTCGCCGGGCAGGTCAGTCGCTATCGTTGGCGGCATGGGAGACCACCGCGAGCAGATCGTCGACATCAGCACGCCGCCCGCCGACGCGGAGAGCCGCATCGCGGCTGTGCGTGAATGGCTGCTGGCCGCGGGATGGGCGGCACCGTTCGACGGCAGCGACTGGTTGTACCCCGATGAGCCGGCCCTGCGCGAGAACCTCGGGCTCCTGCCCCGGTGGCTCGGGTTCGGCGGGTCGACGTTTGTGATCGCCCGCGGGTCGCACTGGGTGGCGGGCGATGGCACCGATGTGCCCGTCTGCCCGAGCTGCGGCGAACCCAGTGGAACGTGGGAGCAGATCGAGCAGTGGGACGACCAGGGCGTGGAACCCCTTGAACGTTGCACAAACTGCGGGCACGAGGTGCTGCTCGGCGACTGGAACCTCGAGGGATCGGTCGCCGTCGGCGCGCTCGCGATCGTGCTCGATCCGCAGTCGCTCCCCGGCCTCGGCGGCGTTTTCGACCCGGCCGACGTCGCCCGGGCGTTACGAGCCGAACTCACCGCGGCCCTCGGCGGCCGCTGGGCCTACGTGCACCACCACCTCTGAACCACCGCCGCGAGATCGGCGCGCTCTGCCAGAATTGGCGGATGAATTACATCCTCGACGACAGCGCCGAGCGCATCGATTTTGAGGCCGTGTGGTCCTTCCTCTCCACCACGGCGCCGTGGCACCGGTGGCGCTCCCGCGACCAGGTGCGCCAGCAGGTCGAATCGGCCTGGCGGGTCGTCGGCGTGTACGAGGAGGCCAGCGGAGCCCAGGTGGGTTTCGCCCGCGCCGTTTCCGACGGCGTGTGCGATGCCTATCTGGCGGATGTCTATGTGCTCGAGGAGCACCGCGGGCACGGCCTCGGCAAGGCGTTGGTGAACCGCATGGTCGACGGCGGCCCCGGCGCGCACTTCCGGTGGACGCTGTTCACCGCGGGCGCCCATGGGCTCTACGAGCACAACGGCTTCTCGGTGCCCAACCAGACCGCGATGGTTCGTCCGGGCCGCTTCCCGGCGCCCGCTCCCGCCCCATCGGCCCGGCCGCACCAGGACGAACCCGTCGTGTGACCAGTTGCGGCCTGCTCAGCATCCGTCAGCGGAGGGCCTGACTGCCGATGACCGAGAGCAGCTGCAGCTTCTCGTAACTCTCGGTTCCGGGTGATGCCGTGTAGACCAGCAGGAAGTGCGACTGGGTGGGATCGATCAGGGTCTGGCAGGCGAGTTCGAGATCGCCCAGTTCGCTGTGCACGAAGTGCTTGGTCTCCTGGGGGCGCACGCCGATCTCGTGCAGCTCCCAGAGCGCACGAAACTCCGCGCTCTCCTCGAGCAGCGCCTCGGCGAGCTGGGCCGCCCGCGAGGCCGGTCCTCGCCGCGTCGACACCTCGCGCAGCCCGGAGACCCACAGCCGGGCGAGAAACGGATGCTCGTGCGGCGCGTAGAGCGCCCGGCTCGTCGGGTCGGCGAACCACCGGTATCCCAGGCTGCGGGCCGCACCGACGAAGTGGGTGGTGTCGCCGGTCAACGCGATGCCGAGCGGGGTTTGCCGCAGCGTCTCACCAAGCTCGGTCACGATCTCGGCCGGGGTGTCCTGCAACCGGTCGAGGATCCGCAGCAACCCGGGGCTGATGTGGTCGCTCGAGGCGCCGCGGGCCGGCGGCTGGTGGCCGGCGAGACGGAACAGGTGGTCACGCTCCTCGACCGACAAGTGCAGGCCTTGCGCGATCGAGGCGATCATCTGCTCCGACGGTTGCGGCCCGGTGCCGCGCTCGATCCGGGCGTAGTAGTCGGTGGACATGTGGCAGAGCACGGCCACTTCTTCGCGGCGGAGGCCGGTGGTACGGCGACGTTGACCACGCGTGAGGCCCACGTCTTCGGGCTGCAGCGCTTCCCGCCGTCGCAGCAGGAACTCGGCCAGACCGGTTCTGTCGATCACGGTGGGTCTCACTTTCGGCTAGGTCTTCTTTGTAGCTCACCCACGCGGCCACATCCACTGATTGATGATCCACCCCTCGGTATCAGTGACTCGACGAGTCCTGGATAGCGCCGAGCAGCGCCGTCACAGTCGAAGGACCGACCCAATCTGAGGAGCCTCTCCATGCCACGCACACCGATCGACATCGTCCTTCCCGACCTCACCGGCAAACGAGCCGTTCTCACGGGCGGAAGCGATGGCATCGGGCTGCGCATCGCCACCCGCCTGGCCCAGGCCGGTGCCGAGGTGGTGCTGCCGGTGCGCAACTCCCGCAAGGGCGAGGCTGCGATCGCCGCCATCCGCCAGGAGGCACCGTCTGCGTCCGTGACGCTTCGCAAACTGGATCTGTCCTCCCTGGAATCGGTGGCGACCCTGGCCGACACCCTCCGCACGGAGGGTGACCCGATCCATCTCTTGATCAACAACGCCGGGGTGATGACCCCGCCGACCCGGCAGACCACGGTCGACGGATACGAGTCACAGTTCGGCACCAACCACCTGGGCCATTTCGCCCTCGTCGCGGGCCTTCTGCCGCCGCTTCGGGCCGGCCGCGCCCGGGTGACCTCTCAGGTGAGCGTGGCGGCCAACCAGGGCGCCATCAACTGGGATGACCTCAACTGGGAGCGCAGTTACCACGGCATGCACGCCTACAGCCAGTCGAAGATCGCCTTCGGCCTCTTCGGTCTCGAGCTGCAACGGCGAAGCACCACGCACGGCTGGGGCATCAGCAGCAATCTGTCCCACCCGGGAGTCGCCCCCACTAACCTGCTTTCTGCCCGTCCGGAGCTCGGTCGCGACGGGGACACACGGAGCGTGCGCATCATCCGCTGGTTATCTGCCCGCGGAATTCTCGCCGGAACCCCCGAGACCGCCGCGCTCCCCGCCCTCACTGCGGCCACCACCCCCAATGCTGCCGGGCGGTTCTACGGCCCGAAGGGCCCCGGGCACACCAGCGGCGCTCCGGCCGAGCAGAAACTCTTCTCCCGCCTTCGCGACGAAGAAAACGCCCGCCGCATCTGGCAGGTGTCCGAAGAACTCACCGGAGCCGCCTTTCCCACCGTCTGAGGGCGAGGCGCCGTCGCCCCTTGGCTGCTCGGGCGTCACCACCCGCCGAGGTACGCCTCCAGGTCCACTTCGGCCACCAGTTCGGTGATGCCGGGCAGGTCCCCGAGTTCCAGAGTGGGCAGCACGGCGTCCGGGCCCCAGCGGCGCTGGCGGGCGGCCTCCCGGCGCGAGCGCGCCCTGAGCAGGAGCGTGCCGTTCGCGTCCCTCACCAGCACCTCCTGGTAGTCCCCGCTCTCCACCGCGGTGAGCACGGTCGCCAGCGCGCCGGGATGGATGCGGACCGGTCGCTCCAGCACGAACTCCAGTCGCACGCGATCAAACCGTTCTGGATCCGGCGGGATCAGCGGCGCCGCACCCACGGTCGCGATCGTGGCGCTATGCCTCGGCAGAGCCGCCAGGGCGGAATCGACGCTCACGAAGGCCTGTGCCTCGGTGGCATCTGCCTTGGGGCCACTCACGAGGATGTCCACTCGATTGGCCGGCAGTCCCCGTCCCCGAGAACCGGGAACGGGAATCAGGTCGATCAGGCGCAGCGTTTCCGCGTTCTTCGACGACAGCGCACCGGGTTCCCGCCCGGCCCGGTCGGCCCCATCGTGCCAGGCGACGGCTTCCGGCACATGAGCAATCACGGCACCGAGCAACCATGCCCGATAACCCCATTCCCAATCCTCGCCGCCGTACTGGTCGAACGAGTCGTCGAACCCGCCGGTTTCGAGGAAGAAACGGCGAGAACACGCCAGGACCGCCCCGATCAGATACCGGTAGCTGCGGCAGTTCAGGTCGAGGAGATTGCGGGACTCCCGGTAGGCGTCCACCAACCAGGACGGATCTTCGAGCTCGTGCCGCGGGCCGGCGATCTCGATCGGCGACGTGGTCGGCACCAAGGCGAGGTCAGCGTGTTTGCGCCGTCCGACCGTGACGCTGTCGAAGGCGAGCGCGGGTAGTCGGGTGATCTGTCGCAGATACTCCGGCTCGGGCGTGGTGTCGGCGTCCAGGAAGACGAGGATCTCGTTTCGCGCGGCGGCGGCGCCGAGATTTCGTGCGGCGGCGAGACGGAACCCCGCGTCGGCCTGCACGAGAAGCCGCACGCCGCGCGGAACCACCGGCGGCTCCGGCGAACCGTCGTCAACCACGATGATCTCGACTCTGTCGGCCGGAAAGTCCTGACGGCCGAGCGCGTGCAGCAGGCGAGCCAGCTGCTCGGGTTGACGGTAGTGCGCGACGATGACCGACACCGTCGGTGCCACGTCGGGACGGACTCCGTCGAGCAGATCCCAGCGGTTACCCGGCACCGCCCGGCCGGTCCGGGTGCCTTCCGTCACCGCAGGTCCGCCCACCAGTCGTGGTACGCGAGCGCACCATCGGTCAGTGTCGGGTGCAGGGGCGTGCTTGGTGCCAGCCGCGTGGAGTCCGGTCGGCGCCAGCCCTCCTCGAGCTGCTCGGCGAGCTGAAGCGGCTGGTACAGGCGCAGGGTGTTCGGCCGCAGCCGTGCCATTTCGCGGGCATACGGCGAATCGGCGACGAGCGGCGACCTGCCCTGTTCGACCCAGTCGATCATGGATCGCGAGGCAGAGAGATGTTGGTGCGCGGCAAGGGGGATGCCGTGCGCCGACACCGCGGCACGGTATGCGATGTCGTCGAGATACCCGGTGACCCTCAGGGTCACCCCAGAGGCCGCCGCGTGTCGCTGGAGGAGCTCGACATCGGCCTCGTGACCGGGCGAGGCGGATCCGATCGCCAGCACCGTGGCTTCTTCCAGGGGTTCGCCCGTTGCGCGCAGCTTGTGCCGAACGGCGGCCACGGCGTCGATCGCTTCCGCATGCCCTTTGCCCGGGTAGATGAACCCGGCGATGAGCACCCGGAGTGGGCCGGGGGCGGCGGGCGCATCCGCGGCCGAATCGCGCGACGCCTGATCGCCTATCCGGGGAGAAGAGGGAGTGCGAGTGCCGATCGGGATCACTGTCGCCAGGCGGGCCGGCGGGGCGAGGTGGGTGTTGACCAGGTTCGCCTCATGCTCGCTGCTCACGACCGCGCCCCGCACGGTGTCCAGAACCCGGCGATAGGCGCGAGCTCTCCGCTCGAACCCGGTACCGTCCGAGGGCTGTGGCAGGTCGTGGAGCGTGACGCTGAGCCGGGTCACCGCGGCCATCCTCTCCACGAGATCGGCGGCGTCCTCCGGGGTGCCGCCGAAGATCCGGTCGGTGAAGTGCACGTGCACCCGGTCGGACCCCGCCGCCCGGGCCACCGCAGCCTCGGCGTGCGGCACCACGGGCATCGACACGGAGAATCCAGCGTGTGTGAGCGCCTCGGCCAGGTCTCTGGCGTAGGCCGTAACACCGTGCTGAGGGGGGCCCACGAGAAGAAGCTCGGGGATTCCGGAAGACGACATCATGCATGGTTACTATGCGCACGCATGATTGTCAATGCCCCCTCTGCGGGCATGCCGGACAGGTATATTACCTAGGCGCTTAGGCTCTCGCGCATGCACCCTTTGGAGGAGTAGTGCCCGGCATCAGAGTGGTTTCGATACCGGCGCAGCACCCGTATGTCACGAGCGTCACGGCGGCGGCCGGGATCACCGTCCTGCCCGATCCGCGTCCGCTGGGCGCCCCCGACGGAGTGTGGTGGCCCCCGGTCGCACTCGATCCGCAGTGGATCCGGGCGCACGCGTCGACCGCCGATCTGCTGCACATCCATTTCGGCACCGAGTCGTTCACTGCCGAGCACCTCGCTGAGTGCCTCTCGGCCGCCCGCGAGGTGGGTTGGCCCGTGGTTTTCACGGTGCACGACCTCGAGCACCCACAGTTGAACGACCAGGCCGGTTATCACGCTCAGCTCGACGTCCTCATTCCCGGCGCGGATGCGCTCCTCACGCTCACTGAGGGTGCCGCGGCGGAAATTCGGAGCCGCTGGGGACGCACCGCTCTGGTCGTGCCGCATCCTGCGGTCGTGCCAGACGCCGTGCTGCCAGAAGCGGTGGCGTCGACAGAATCCGCCGTCACATCCGTGATTCGCGTCGGGATGCACCTCAAAGACTTGCGTTCGAACATCGATGCCGTCGCCCTGGTGAGCGGGCTCTGCGACGCGATCGACCGGCTCGCCGCCGACGGCATCGACGTGTCGGCGGAGCTGCGACTGCATCGAACGGTGCGTGATGACGGCGCCCGCGAGACCATTCGGGAATTGGCCGGCCGCGACGAGCGCGTCGCGTTGGTGGAGCATGAGCGGTTGGACGACAAGGAGCTGTACCGAGCGGTGGCGGGTCTGGACGTCTGTGTGCTGCCCTACCAGCACGGCACTCACTCCGGCTGGCTCGAAATGTGCTGGGATCTCGGCACCGCTGTGGTGGCACCCCGGGTTGGTTTCTATGCCGAGCAGCATGCCGATGGCACCGTCGTCTCCTTCGAGACCGAAGACCTCGGCCCGGCTCTGGCGGCGGCGCTCCGCGCGGCGATCGACTCGCCGTTATCCACCCGACCGGGGTCGACCGACAGGGTTCGGGAGGTGAGTCGACGCCGGGGGTTGCGCGGGTCGGAACTCGAAACCCTGGCCAAGGCTCATCTGACGCTGTACAGCGAGCTCGTTGAGACGCACCGCACGGTTCCAGAGCTTCGCTCGTGAGGGCCGCCACTCGCCTTCGAATTGTCATCATCGCTCCCCTCCGATTCCCGATTCGTCGTCCGCACGCCGGCGGGCTGGAATCCGCGGTCTGGAATGAGGCCGATCAGCTCAGAGCGCGGGGCCACGAGGTCACGATGATCGCAGTGACAGGATCGGACGGAACCGACCCGACGAGCGGATTCGCCATTCCGCGCCTGACCTGGCCCGCCGGCGCCCGCCCGACCGACGACACCTACCCTCCGGACTATGAGCGCGTCTCCGTTCCCGCCCTGGACCAGGCGCTCGATCTGATCAAGGCCCAGCCCGACAGGTTCGATGTCATCTCCAATCACTGTCTGCATCCGCTTCCCCTGCTCCGCGCCGGCGAGCTCGGCGTTCCCATGGTGTCGACCCTGCACACCCCCGTGGACCAGAGCATGGTGGATGCCCACCTGGCCGCCACCGGACAGCGCAGCCATTTCCTGTCTGTCAGCGAGCACACCCGCAGTGAGTGGGCGGCGGCGGGCATCGAGTCATCCGTGCTCGGCAATGCCGTCGACCCCTCGGCCTGGCCGCTCGGGCCGGGCGGCAGCGAGCTGGTCTGGTTCGGCCGTCTCGTGCCGGAGAAGGCGCCGCACCTGGCCATCGATGTGGCCGAACGGTTGGGTCGTGCGCTGGTGATCGCCGGCCGGGTCGGCGACGAGAAGTACGCCGGTCAATTCGTGTTCCCGCGTCTGAGCGACTCGATCCGGTACGTCGGGCACCTGGCGCCGGAGGAACTGGCCGAGCTGGTGGGCCGGAGTGCCTGCTCGATCGGCACTCCGGCGTGGGAGGAACCGTTCGGTCTCGTCGCCCCCGAGGCGCTCATGTGCGGCACCCCGGTGGCGAGCTTCGCGGTGGGTGGGGTGTCTGAGATAGCCGACGGAAGCCGTGGCATGGTCACCGCCGAGCGCGGTGACGTGGCCGGGCTCGCGGAGGCGGCGAACGTCCTGATCGAGCGGTCCGAACACGACCCTGAGTTCCGTGCCGCCACCCGGGCCGGCGCCGTGGCGCGATTCTCGCTGGAGGCCCGTACGCGGGACCTCGAGGTGGTTTTTCTGCGCCTCATCGATGAACCTTCCTCGGTCTGGGAGCTGTCGGCATGACACGCATCGGCTGGTACGTGCACCATCACGGACGCGGTCACCTTGCCCGGCTGCTCGCGGTCGCCGCCCACGTCACCAGCGACATCGTCTGTTTCAGCTCGCTCGCAGAGCCTGCCGGCCTGCCCGCGAACTGCTCGTGGGTGGTCCTGGACCGCGACGACGCCGAAGAACCTGAAACGGGAGGTCCGCTGCGGGCCAGGGATGTCGATGCGGGCGGGCTGCTGCACTGGGCGCCCGCGCTTCACAACGGTCACCGGCGACGACTGAGCGCCATTGCCGCCGCTCTCGAGAGCCGGCCCGTCACCGCCTTCGTGGTGGATGTGTCGGCCGAGGTCACCCTCTTCGTCAGGCTTCTCGGCATCCCCACAATTCTGATTACCCAGCCGGGCACCCGTGACGACGTTCCGCATGCCTTGGCGTTCCAGGCCGCGCACAGAGTCATCGCCCCCTGGCCGGGCGAACTCCTCCGGCCCGCGCACCTGGCCGACCTGCCGGATGTCGTGTATGTGGGCGGAATCAGCAGATTCGACGGCCGGCCGGTCGAGCGTCAGAACGAGCGTGGCGCGCACTCCCCCGCCGCCAGGCCCAAGGTTCTCGTCTTGGGCGGCGCCGGCGGCACCGCTGTCACTGCGGCAGCAGTCGAGGCCGCGGCGGCGGCAACACCAGAGTATGACTGGAGCTCGCTCGGCATGCCCGGACCGGGCAGTTCAGGGTGGTGTGACGACCCGTGGGAACAGCTTCGCGGTGCAGAGATCGTTGTGGCGTGGGCCGGCCAGAACTCGATCGCAGACCTGGCCGCCGCGAATGTTCGCGCCGTGGTGATCCCCCAGGCGCGTCCCTTCGACGAACAGGTGCAGACCTCTCAGGCTCTCGCCGGTTCCGGCCTGGCGGTGGTTGAACCGTCGTGGCCGGCCGCCGAAGACTGGCCGGGCGTGCTTGCGCGCGCTCGATCGCTGCAGCCCGAATGGTCTAAGTGGCGCTCGGCGGGGGCGGCGCAACGCGCCGCCGCCGAGATCGACGCCACGGCCGGGGGTGCCCGGCGATGACCCGCGCCACCGTCGTCACCATCTCGTCGATGCCCCGGCTCGGCCACCTGCAGAACCAGGTGAACGCCGTGAGGGAACGCGGCGAGGTGGACATCGTGCTGGTCTGGGTCGGGGAGGATGCCCCGCCGGCCCTGAACGTCGACCACACGCTGCACGTTCCTCCAGGCCCCAACGGCCTTCGTCTTGCCGCGGCGCGCAACGCCGGCGCCGACCGGGCCGTGCAAGCCGGCGCCGAGCTGGTGATCTTTCTGGACGCCGATTGTGTTCCCGGCCCCGACCTGGTCGACCGGTACACCCAGGCGGCAGCCGACTACGACGACACCGTGCTCTGCGGTCCGGTCACCTACCTCGCGCCGGGCGTTGACGTATCCGATGCCGCGCAGCTGATGTCGGCCACCAACCCCCACCCCGCACGCCCGGCACCAGAACCCGGTCAGGTTGTCGCGGCATCCCCCGCGCAGTACACCCTGTTCTGGTCGCTGTCGTTCGCGCTGACCGCACGCACCTGGGCCGGGCTTCCCCGTTTCGACGAAGGATATGAGGGCTACGGCGGAGAGGACACCGACTTCGCGTTCGCCCTGCGCGATGCTGGCACCCCGCTGGCCTGGGTGGGCGGAGCTCACGCCTACCACCAGCACCATCCCACCTCGTCGCCGCCTTGGCAGCACCTCGACGACATCCTGCGGAACGGCCGCCGGTTCGCCGACCGGTGGGGCCGGTGGCCGATGACCGGCTGGTTGGAGGCCTTCGAACGCGACGGCGCGGTGCGCCGGGACGGCGACGACTGGGTGCGCACCTCACCCGCCCCGATCGACCCGGCCGGGTAAGACCTACCGCGACCCGAGCAGGTCGTCGGCGGCTCGCGCCAGATCGGTTGCGACCGGCCCAGGGGCGAACTGCGCCACGCTGGCTGCCGCGGTGCGCCCGAGCCTTGCAGCCAGCTCGGGATGCTCTACCAGTCGGCTGATCGCCGCCGCCAAGCCTTGCGGGTCTGCCGGCGGCACCATGAGGGCATCGGTGTTGTCGACACAGAAATCGTCGAAGCCGCTCCCGGTGGTGCAGACCAGTGCCGCGCCGATGGCCTTCGCCTCGAGCGCGACGTTGCCGAAACCCTCCCAGCGGGAGGGGCACATCGTGACAGTGGCAGCCCGGATGGCGCTGTACAGGCAGTCGCCCGGCACGTGCCCGAGCCAGATGACCTGAGCGCGAGCGGACTCCGGCAGGTACGAGAGAAGCTCTGCACGGTCGGGTTCGAACCTATGGTCACCCGAAGCACCGGCGAGCACCAGCCGGGCGCGCGGATGCGTGAGGTTCACGAGGGCGAACGCCTTCAGGGCATCGACAACGCCCTTCCGCCGCTCCAGCCGGCCCAGGAACAAAAGCACCGGGTCCTCCCCCGCCGGCCACTCGTCCGGGAGCGGAGCGGTGCGGGACAAGGCCGACACCGTCTCCACATCCACGCAGTTCCGCACGATCCGTGCGGGCGGCAAACCTGCGAACGATGCCACCGTATAGTGCAGCATCGCGCGGGAGATCGGGATGAGACCGGCGGAGCGGGTGATCTGGCGCCGCTCAAGGTAGGTCTGCACGGCGACAACAAGGCGGCTTGACAGCGGGAACTGGCTCATGGTCAACCCGGCGACCTCGTTGGCCAGCGCCATGCTGGTGGCGAGATTGGTCAGAAGGGGCGCGGTTCGCGGCAGGGCCGAACCGAGCGCGGCCCACTCCGGCAGAAACACCCGGTCATAGCGACCGGACCGGAAGGCACGCCGAACCCGTAGGGCGCGTGTGACCAGTTCCACGACCCGGGGATGCGTGCCGGTGCGGTGATAGCCGATCAGGGTGACGCCCCCGAGCTCCGCCGGCTCAGGACGGCCCGTCCGGCTTGGCGGGTCGGGAGAAAACACCACCAGGTCGACCGTGATGCCCAAGTGCACGAGCGCCGGCAGCAACGCCGCGTAGTGTCGGCCGATACCCCCGGTGTACTCGGTCAGACCGGCGTACTCGGTGACAGCCACCAGCCACCGTTCCTCGCGGGGCGCCGTCACCGGTACCGCTTCGGGACGCGCCAGTGGGCGCCGAACTCGGCATCGAACCGGATCGGGTCGAACGGGCTGTGGCCGCCCGCCGGGTAACTGGTGAGTTCCCCGAACACGATCCTGTCGCCGAGGTCGTAGAGGTCCACTCGCACGAAGTCGGTGTCTGAACCGAGACGCTCGGCCAGCGCGATCATCGTCTCCAGCTTGGCAGGGCGAGGTGGTCGAGGAACGGCCCAGGGGGGTCCTCCGCTGAGCGGCAGGTGACTCCAGTCCGCGCCGAAGAAGTCCTGGGTGCGCCGGCCGAACCGGCCCGAGTCGAGCTGGATGTAATGGCAGGTGCCGTGGAAGACGAAGAATTTCAGGTCGTCGGGGATGTCTCCGTCCGGGCCGGTGAGCAGCTCTTCAACGATGATCTGCCGCGGCACCTGGCCGTAGGCCCACTCACGGTTGGGCCCCTGACCATAGAGCTGCAGGGTCCAGCCCTCGGCAAGCCAGGCCAGGTGTCGACGGTCCAGCGCCTCCGGCCGCACATGACGGTACTCCCAACTTCCAGGGTCGGTCGGCAGCGTGGTGTCTGCCGAAGCCGCCTCCGACACGACCACGGCAGCACCGCTCCCGTGGGTGGGCTTGACGACGTACGCTTCGGGCAGGTCCAGGGTCAGCAGATCCCGCGGGTCGGCGGTGACGGCATAGGCGACAGGGAGGAACTGCGCACCGATGCTCGCAGCCACATACTCCCGCACCGCGGCCTTGTCGGCGAAGCAGGCCAAAAGCGGCCTGCGGTCACGAAGCATCTTGTAGCGCACCTTCTCGGTGAAGGTGCGCGGCCGCCGCGCCACCCAGAGCCGCCACCCGCGTACCAGGCGGCTCCGTTCCCACCATGGGGGCCTTTGGCCGAGGGTTTCTTTCGCGGCCGGCGAGTGCGGTGGCGGCGGTGCATTCACCCTCGACGACACGCGTCATCCCTCCCCTGCGACATCTAGCTGCGAGCCACGATACCGTGAGCCGGCAAATGATCAGGTGAGGCGCACCCCTTAGATCAGGGCCTGCTTCTCCAGCTGCTCGTAGCTCTCGGTGGCGTCCACCCGGTTGGCCCAGAGCACGGCGTGGCCGGCGGCGCGGGACTTCTTCACGTCGATGATGCGTTGGTTGCTGCTGCCGCGGAACTGCAGCTTGAAGTCCCTCAACGCTTCGTCGAACCGGCCGTCGACGAGCACGTCGATGTGGCCGAGCAGCTCGAGCTTGTCGTCGGTTTCGAGCAGCAGCTCCTCATAGGTGTAACCGGTCCACGACCAGATGTCCTTGGTCGCGCCGAACTCAGCCCTCACCCGCCGGGTGAGCTCGAGGCACACTCCGGTGTTGAGGAACGGCTCCCCGCCGAGCAGGGTGAGTCCCTGCACGTAAGGCTGGAGCAGGTCGGCGAGAATCCTCTCCTCGAGCGCCACGGTGTAGGGGTTGCCGTACCGGAAGTTCCAGGTGGCCTGGTTGAAGCAGCCCTCGCAGGCGAACAGGCATCCGCTCACATAGAGGCTGCAGCGCACACCCTCACCGTCGACGAACATGAACGGCTTGTAGTCGCCGACGTACCGTTGGGTGAGCTTGTCGGAGCGCCACTCGCCGGGTTTCGGATTGCGCATGGGAGTTAGAGCGAGCCGCTCGTGCCGGTGGAGCCGGCCATGTGCTTGACCCGGGAGACGATCTCCTGGTGCCGGCCGTGCACCATCGGGCGGGCCTGCGGGTTGCCGAGGTAACCGCAGGTGCGCTTGACCACGTCGCAGCTGGCCGGGTCGTGGTTGCCGCAGTCCGGGCACTCGAAGCCGCGGTCGGTGGGGGTGAAGTCGCCGGAGAAGTCACACTTGTAGCAGCGGTCGATCGGGGTGTTGGTACCGAGGTAGCCCACTCTGTCGTAGGCGTAGTCCCAGACCGCTTCGAGCGCCTTGGGGTTCTGCTGCAGCACCGGGTATTCGCAGTAGTGGATGAAACCACCGGAGGAGAGCACCGGGTAGTCCTTCTCGAAGTCGAGCTTCTCGAACGGGGTCGGGTTCTTGCGCACGTCGTAGTGGAAGCTGTTGGTGTAGTAATCCTTGTCTGTGATGTTCTCCACCGAGCCGAACTTGGCCTTGTCGAGGCGGGAGAACCGGTCGGTCAGGCTCTCGCTCGGGGTGGAGTAGACGCTGAACTGGTAGCCGTATTCGGCAGTCCAGGCCTTGGTGTGCTCCGACAGCGCGGTGAGGATCTCCAGGGTGAACGCCTTCGCGTCCGGGTTGCCTTCCCAGGCGCCGCCGAAGAAGGATGCCGCCACCTCGTAAAGGCCGATGTAGCCGAGCGACACCGTGGAGCGGCCGTCCTTGAACAGGGCGTCGACCGAGTCGGTGCGGCTGAGCTCCTGGCCGAAGGCGCCGTAGACGTAGAGGATGGGCGCGTTGGCGGGGGTCGCCTGCTTGCACCGTTCGATGCGGTACACCAGGGCGTCGCGGGTGATGGCCAGGCGGTCCTCGAGGATGCGCCAGAACTTCTCGCGGTTGCCGGCGGCCTCCAGCGCGATGCGCGGCAGGTTCAGGGTGACCACGCCGAGGTTCATCCGGCCTTCGGAGACGTCGTTGCCGGCGGCGTCGGTCCAGCCCTGGAGGAACGACCGGCAGCCCATCGGCACCTTGAAGCTGCCGGTGATCTCGACGATCTTGTCGTAGCTGAGCACGTCGGGGTACATGCGCTTGGTGGAGCACTCCAGCGCGAGGGTCTTGATGTCGTAGTTCGGGTCGCCCTCGGCCAGGTTGAGGTCGCGCTTGAGCGTGAAGATCAGCTTGGGGAAGATGGCAGTGCGCTTTTCGCTTCCTAGGCCGTCGATGCGGATCTGCAGGATGGCGCGCTGGATCTCCCGCTCGAACCAGTTGGTGCCCAGGCCGAAGCCGAGCGACACGAACGGGGTCTGCCCGTTCGAGGTGAACAGGGTGTTGATCTCGTATTCGAGGCTCTGCATGGCGTCGTAGATGTCTTTGCGGGTCTTCTCCTCCGCAAACGGGCGGCGCTGGGACTCGTCGCTGATCCAGCGCTCGGCGTCGCGCAGGTGCTTGGCGAAGTTCTCCGCCGCGTACGGGGCGAGCAGTTCGTCGACCCGGTTGGCCGAGCATCCGCCGTACTGGCTCGACGCCACGTTCGCGATGATCTGGGAGATCTGCGCGGTGGCGGTCTGGATGGACTTGGGCGGTTCCACGTCGGCGTTGCCGATGCGGAAACCCCGGCTGAGCATGCCTTTGAAGTCGATCAGGCAACAGTTGGTCATGGGCGCATAGGGGCTGTAATCCAGGTCGTGATAGTGGATGTCGCCCTTCTGGTGGGCGTTCGCCACGTGCGGCGGCAGCATCTTCAGGCCGATGGCCTTGCCCACGGCGCCGGCGGTGAGGTCGCGCTGGGTGTTGAAGACGTCGCTGTCTTTGTTGGCGTTCTCGTTGACCACGGCCTGGTCTTTGCCCATCAGGTTGATGATGGAGTGGTTGATGTCGGTGGCCTTGCTGCGGGCGAAGTCGCGCTGGGTGCGGTAGCCGATGTACTTCTCGGCCAAGGCGTACTCGCGGTTGTCGAGCAGGGCGTGCTCAACGATGTTCTGGATCTCGTAGATCTTGATGTCGGTGCTGAAGCGGCCGGCGATCTCGCGGTCCACGTCGGCGACGACATCCACGATCGCCCGGTACACCAGCGGGGTCATTTCCGGGTGGATCTCACCGGCAGCCTTGACCAGGGCGTCGTGCACCTTGGAGTTGTCGAAAGCCACCCGGCGGCCGTCGCGCTTCACCACCTTGATGGTGTGCAGGGTCGGCGTGGCCGTGGGTTCTTCGACGGCAGTTTCTTCGACGGCAGTGTCGAGAGAGTCGAGCGTAGGGGCCGGGGCGCTGGTAGGTGGATTCACGCTCTCAGCATAGGGACCGGCAAACGCCGAAAAGCACTACATTTGGGGCCATTGGACCCTATGGTCGCAACATGTAGTGGTCGGGCGGCCGAGTTGGCCGTGATCACGCGACCCGAATCCGGCGCTTTTGTCGGTGCACATCTGTGCAGTCGAAGCGTGTCGGCGTGTTGCGTGCCGGCACGCGGAACGGCCCTGACAGCAGGCCTCCCGGCCGTCGGAATCCGGGCTTCGGTCAGTGCACCCGCACGGCTTCGTTGTGCTCCACGAGGTGCCAGGTGGAGCCCTCGTCGTCGCTCACCCAGCCCTCCCAGGTGTAGCTGTCCTCGGTGATCGAGGTGAAGTTCCAGCGCACCGGGCGGCCGTCGGTGCCGGTGCCATCCTGGCGCAGGCCGTTTCGGTACGGTGTGGCGATGAGGTGGCAGTACTCGCCCTGGGTGGGTGCGAAGTAGCTCACGCGCCAGGCGCCGGCCAGCTGGTCGTAGACCCGCACGGCGGTGGCCACGGTTTCGAAACCAGACGGATGCGTCGTGCTGGCCACGACCTCCACGTCTTGCACCGCCCGACCGTCGAGGATGAACTGCACGATCCAGGTGAACTCGCGTTCGTTCCACTCTCCGGTGGCCTCGTCGAGCCGGCTGCCGTGCGCGGCCCACGTGCCAACGAGCTGCCCGAAACGGCGCATGCGCCCGGGGTACTCCGGGGTCGGGCCGTCAGCGATCAGCGCCTCGGCAAAACGGGACTCTGAGGTGGTCATGCCCCGATTTTACCGGGACCACGTGACGCGCGCGTGAACTCCATGTTCCACCTCCCGCGAACTGTGACATAAGCCCCGAAAAACACCCCCGGAAGGGGCTTTTCTCTCAGCTCGCGAGCTGACTAGGCGCCGAGCGACCCGGCATCCGTTGCGGTGGTGTCGGTGCGGTGAAAGTTGAGGTGCGAGCGGGATGCGGTGGGGCCGCGCTGGCCCTGGTACCGGGAGAGATATGAGGCGCTGCCGTAAGGCTTCTCGGCCGGTGAGCTGAGCTGGAAGAAGCAGAGCTGGCCGATCTTCATGCCCGGCCACAGCTTGATCGGCAGGGTGGCGACGTTGCTGAGCTCGAGGGTGACGTGCCCGGTGAAGCCGGGGTCGATGAACCCGGCGGTGGAGTGGGTGAGCAGCCCCAGTCGGCCCAGCGAACTCTTGCCTTCGAGCCGGGCGGCCACGTCGTCGGGCAGGGTGACGGACTCGAAGGTGGCACCGAGCACGAACTCGCCCGGGTGCAGGATGAACGGCTCGTCGCCCTTGGCCTCGATCAGCCGGGTGAGTTCGGGCTGATCTTCGGCCGGGTCGATGAAGGGGTACTTGTGGTTGTCGAACAGCCGGAAGAACCGGTCGAGCCGCACGTCGATGCTCGACGGCTGGATCATCTCCGGGTCGTAGGGGGCGAGCGCGATGCGCTCAGCGTCGATCTGGGCTTTGATGTCACGATCCGAGAGAAGCACGGTGCCAGCCTATCGGCGCGGTGTTGCCCGCAGGGCGTGGCCTGGGCATCCGTCGCCCCGGGTCTGGCTCAGGAGGTGGCCTTCTTCACCAGCTCGGTGATCACCGCGGCACTGGCGTCGCTGAGGTCGCGCAGCGCGTAGGAGGTGGGCCACATGCCGCCGTCATCGTCGAGGGTCGCGTCGCCACTGAAACCAAGGGTGGAGTACCGCGCCTTGTCGGTCAGGCCGCTGCGGAAGAAGACCACAACCTTGCCGGCCTTGGCCCAGCCCGGCTGACCGTAGTAGAGCTTCGGCAGCAACTCGGGCGCAGCCGCCGTGACGATCTCGTGCAGCCGCTCGGCCATGCCACGATCGGGCTCCGGCGTCTCGGCGATCTTCGCCATCATGGTCGCCTTGTCGACGGCCGCCTTGTCTTCGGCTTTACCGCGCTTCGCGTCGGCTTTGAGCTCCGCCGCACGGGCCTTCATCGCGGCGCGCTCCTCGGCGGAGAATCCCCCGGCAGACTGTGCCTCGTTGTCGTTTGCGCTGGTTTTCGTGGTGCTCATGTCGCTGCGGCCCTTCCGTCGGTTCTCTGAAGTGTCTTGCGTTCACGCTACCGGCGGGCGCGTGCGCCGCGCTTCTCGATTTCTGATCACCTCGACGGCAGGCCCGCGAGTGGTGGTGCCTCCCGCCCTGCGGAGGCTTGATAGGATGGCACGGTTCCAGTGCAGCTTCGGCGGCCTGGACGCGCGGATGTAGTTCAATGGTAGAACTTCAGCTTCCCAAGCTGATAGCGCGGGTTCGATTCCCGTCATCCGCTCTCTATTTTGCTCCCGGTCGCTTCGAATACCTTCGGACAGTACGTCAGTGCCAGGCGGACGGACCCGCGCTGCCGGCCGGGTACTCATCGAGCGGCACGACGTCGTTCTTCCACGCCTCGAGTATCGGGGTGATGATTCGCCAGCATTCCTCGGCGACATCCCCGCGCACCGAAATCGACGGGTCGCTGGTGAGGATGCCCGCTAGCACCTCGCCGTAGGCATCCAACTGCCCGGCACCGAGATCCGCCTCGAGGGAGACGGTTTCGAGGGTGAACGGATCACCCTCGCCGTTGACGTTGATGTCGAGCTTCACCCCGTTGGGGTCGAGCGCGATGTGCAGCCGCGTGGGTGCGGTGGGGCCGGTGAGGCCGACGGGAAGGTGAGGTACGGGTTTGAAGGTGACCACGATGTCTTTGCGCACGTCATCCAGGGCCTTCCCCGAGCGCAACACGAACGGCACCCCGGCCCACCGCCAGTTGTCGACAGCGAGGGTGATCTCCGCGAGCGTCTCGGTGCCGAGCGCCGGGTCGACGCCCTTCTCGTCGGCGTAAGAGGGCAGGTCGCGTCCGTCGATCGTGCCGGCGGTGTAGCGCGCGCGGCGCGCGACCTGGTGAAGCTCGCCGGGCCAGAGGTGGGTCGCGCGCAACGCCTGTGCCATCGCGCCGCGCAGGTCGTCGGAGTCGAGGGTCGACGGCGGTTCCATAGTGGCGAGTGCGAGCACCAGCAGCAGGTGGCTCTGGATCATGTCGACCAGGGCGCCCGCCTTGTCGTAGTACCCGGCGCGACTCTCCAGGCCGAGTCTTTCGTCGTAGTGGATCTCGATCTTCTCGACGTTGTCCGCGTTCCAGTTCTGCTCGAAGATGCGGTTCGCGAACCGCAGGCCGAGCAGGTTCAGCACGGTGGACTTGCCCAGGAAGTGGTCGACCCGGTGAACCCTGGACTCGGGCACGAGGCGCGAGACGAGGCGGTTGAGCGCCACCGCGCTGGCCAGGTCGGTGCCGAACGGCTTCTCCAGGGCGAGCGAGGTGCCGTCGGGCAGCTCGAGGGTGTCGAGCGCCCGGCAACTGGCCTCGGTCACGGCCGGCGGAAGCGCGAAGTACAGGGCGGGCGGGGTCGCGCACTCGTCGAGGATGCGGCGCAGATCGCCCGCGTCGGTGGCGTCGGCGGTGAAGTAGCGGCTCCGGGCCACGACCGGTTCTGTGGAGTCCGGGTCGGCCCCGCCCTTCGCGAAGGCGGTGCGGAGCATCTCCTGCCACGCTTCCGGAGTTATCTCCGCGTTGCTGGCCCCGATGAGCTCGAGCTCGATGTCGCGGTCAGCTGCGAGAAGCTGACCGAGCCCGGGGAGGAGCAAGCGAGTGCTCAGGTCTCCCCCGGCGCCGAAAATGACCAAAGTTTTACGGTGTGCTGCCATTGTCCGAACCTAGTCGAACGGCGGCGCCAGAACGTGAACGCCGTGCGCATCTTCAGCAAGCTGCAGCTTCGGCGGCCTTAACGTGCGGATGCAGCGGGGTCGCGTCAGATCGCGGAGCCGGTCGCGATGTACAGCGCGCTCAGGGCGCCGCGCGCGGTGATGGCCGCATTCTCGGGGTAGTCGGCAAGCACCGGCGGCCTGGTCTGGCCGGGCTTGGGGGTCCAGCCCCAGGCGGAGTGCTGCCGGATGTCCAGCAACACGGTGGCGCGCGGGTCGTCCACAGCGGGCGCCCGGTCGACGCGGCGCATGGTGTCGTCGCGCAGGGCTTGATCGAGCGGCTCGAGCCGGCCGTCACGGTCACGCATGGTGCCGTGGGCGGCGAGCGCTCCCCGGGCGACGAGGCTCGCGGTGGTCGCCTCCGAGACCGTGGCCCACAGGTCGGTCACGGCGGAGTACGCCTTCCAGGGCTTGCCGCGGGCAGTGAATGCTTGGATCACAGCGTCGAGTGGCGCGTTGCCGATCGGGGTGGCGTCCACCAGGGTGAGCTTGGCGCTCGACGGCTGGCCGAACCGGGATTTGGTGGCCACGATCCGGCCGCGCAGGGCGAGGTCGATGAGCGCGGCGACGGCGATATCCATCGAGCCGAAGCGCAGGTGCCCGGTGATGGCCGGCAACGCCAGCTGTAGTTCTTCGGGCAGGCTGAGCAGGTCGGATGCGTAGGCCGCATCGGCGGTCGTGGCCACGGCGGTATCGGTCACGGGCTGCTCCTTCGTTCGGTTCGGGGTCTGAGCGCCATCGATCAGGAGTCGGTGCGGGCGGTGCGGTATGAGGTCAGCTGGCGGCGGCCGACGGTTCGGCCTCACGGGCGCGAGCGGTGGCAACCAGGATCTGCGGCAATGACGGCACACCGGTGGCGCGGGACACCTCGCGGCCGCGCGCGTCACGGATGATCGTGGTCGGCGTGTGCTCGATGTTCAGTGATTCGGCCCGGCGCGGATCGCCGGCCACGTCGAACTCCGTCAGCGTCGACCCGGGCACCAACTGCAGAACCCGGTTGAGGGCCATCCGGGTCTGACGGCAGGCGCCGCAGAATGACGACGAGAACAGTTCGAAGTGCACGGCCGAGCCATCCGCAGTGGTGCTCGGATCGGCGTGCATCTTCAGCTCCGTTCCGCTGTCGAACGGTCGACACGCAGTATTCAATGCAACGCAGCCGCCTCGGATCTATTCCCTATCCGGCGGGCACCCTTCAGTACGGCAAGCGATCGGTGCGGGTCTCGGCGCGCAGGTCGGCCGGCGCCGGAAAAGGCAGGCGGTAACGGTCACTGTTGGCGCCGACCGCGGAGGCCGCGCCGTACTCATCGGCGACCACGGTCACTCCGTCGGGGCTCGCCTCGCTGATGCGCACCGGTCGCTCGGTGCCGTCGGGCAGGCGCAGCAGATACCGATCGGCCAGAAAACCGATCCCCAGAGCCTCGAGGATCTCCTCAGCCTCCAGCCAGTCCACCGGGGCGGTGGTCACCCACCGGCCGAGGCGGTCGACCGGGCGAAAACCCTCGCCCTCCGGCACGATCCAGCCCAGCGGCTCACGGTCGTCCCGACGGTGTTCGATCCAGTCGGCGGGCAGCATCAGCGCGCGTCGCTGGCGGGAGCCGCATCGATGCTGTCGACGGCGGCGGTCATCGATTCCAGGAAGTGCCGGATGACGTCGGCATCAACGGGGCTGAGCGCCCGGGTCGTTTCGATCATGCGCGCGTGCATCGCGCCGAGGGTCTGCCGCACCTCGTCGTCGGAGCCCGGGGTGGCGGTGACCATGTTGCTGCGCCGATTGGTGGGATGCGGCGTGCGCTTCACGTGCCCGCTCTTGGTCAGTCGGTCGAGCAAGGCAGTGACGGATGCCGAGGTCATGCCCAAATGGTCGGCCACGTCGCGGCCGGAGACGATCCGGTTCTCGCCCTGGGCCTTGATGAGAAACCGAAGCGCCTGCAGGTCGGTCGTGCCCATCCGCATCGAGTCACGCGTGCGCCTGCGCATGGCCTCCTCGGCGAGCCGGTACTCCAACAGGGTTGCGATGACCTGGTCGGCAGTCGACGACAGGATCAGCTCGGGTGCTCCGTCTGTCGTCATCGAGTCGGCGTCGAGGCAGGCACGTGCGCGTCGATCTCGTCGACGGCGGCGCGCATGTTCTGCAGAAACTCGACAACGACCTTGGCCTGGGCGGGATCCAGACGGTTCGCAACCTCCACCATGCGAGCCGGTACATCGCCCAGCGCGGCCTGGATCTCCTCGTCGGTGGTGGCGGTCGGCACCAGGATCAGCGCGCGCCGGTCGAACGGGCTGTGCTCACGTCGCACCTGGCCAGACCGCTCCAGACGGTCGATCAGCACGGTCGTCGACGCACTGGAGATGCCCAGATATGCGGTCAATTCCTTGGGGCCGATGCTGCGGCCATCCTGCTTGGCGGTGAGCAGGTAACGCAGGGCGAGAAGGTCGTTTTCCCCGAGGCCCATCGACCTCTGGGTGCGGCTGCGCATGGCGGATTCCGCCGCCCCGTAGGTGCGCATCGCCTCGAGAACGGCGACGCTGCGCTCGCGCTGGGCGTCGTCGGAGTACCAGTAATGCGTGTCCGCGTTCTGCACCGAATATGCCATCCACAAATACTAGTTCCTCTAACAAGACGTTGCGAAGAGAACTAAGGACCCTCCCAGCCTGCGGAATCCCGGGGATTTGTGCATTCCGTTTTGATTCATGTACGTTTATTACTAGACAGACGAACTAATAGACCAACTAGCTAAAGGGGAAAGTGATGACGGTTTTCGGCTCCCGCACGGACAGGGATATTCGGGCGACCGAAATCGACTGGACCAGCCCCGCCACCAACCTCTGGGTCGCCACCGAGAACGGCGACTACGCCGGCATGGTCGAGTTCGTCGCCGGGCACTTCAGCGTGCGCAGCAGCACCGGCACCGCGATCGCGGAATGCACCAGCATCCCGGCCGCGCAGGCCGCGCTGGCGCAGCACCTGGCCTCGCCCCTCTCGGTCACGCGTGCCACGTTCAACCTCGCCGCGACCCGCGCCTTCCTCGGCCGGGCGCCACGCCCCACCTACCTGCGCGGCAGCCTCGCCGCCTGACCCACCCGATCGTTCCTCCCCACCCATAGCTAAGGAGCACCGCATGAGCGCATCAGACAAGATCAAGAACGCCGCCGAAGACCTGGCCGGTAAGGCCAAGGAAGCCGTGGGCAACCTGACCGGCGACGAAGACAAGAAGGCCGAAGGCCAGAACGACCAGGACAAGGCGTCGGCGAAGAAGGCCGGCGAGAACATCAAGGACATCTTCAAGTAGTCCATCCGCACCCCCGCACCACCCCTTCACCCGTACCACCAGCAGAAAGCAGACACACACATGGGCTTCTTCGGATTCCTCCTCCTCGGCCTCCTCGCCGGCGCCATCGCCAAGCTGATCCTCCCCGGCAAGAACGGCGGCGGCTGGCTGATCACCCTGCTCCTCGGTGTCGTCGGCGCCGTCGTCGGTGGTTTCCTCGGCGGGCTGATCTTCAACGTCGGCATCAACGACTTCTTCTCGCTCTCCACCTGGGCCCTGGCCATTGGTGGCTCGCTCATCGTGCTCGTGATCTACGGCGCGGTCACCGGCCGCCGCCGCTAGGCACCGGCAGATACCAGCCGCACCAATAAGGCACCGACCCCCGCGGGGGTCGGTGCCTTTTTCTGTGCCCGGGGCCGGTTCAGTCCGCGGCCGTCAGTACGCTTTGCCGAGATGCACCATGGCGTTGTAGAGCTGCTCCTGCGTCATCGGAGGTTCCGGAATGGGATGCGCCCGCTCTGCGCGGTAGGCATCGAGCATGAGGTACAGGTGGCGTCGCCACTCGTTGGGCGCGGTGGTACCTGTCGCGTCCATCATTCGGCCGTTGGACCAGATGAGGTTGACGATATCGGCCAGGGCAATATCTGGGCGCGCCTGGCCTGATTGTTGCGCCTGGGCGAGCACGGTGTCGATCTGCTCACACATCTGGTCGTGGATACGTTCGGTCTCCGCATTGCTCGGGAAACGACGCGAGAGGAAGTCGTTGAAGCCCCGATCTCCCGCCTGCACGCGGAAGAGATTCTCGAGGTAGGCGACCAACCTGGCCCACGGGTCCTCAATCTCCAATGCCGAACTAGCCCCGTCGAGGAACTCCTGGAAACGCGGTTCGAAGGCCGCAATGAGCAGGTCCATCCGGGTGGGGAAGTGACGGTACAGGGTTCCGATGGCCACTCCGGCATCACGCGCGATCGCCTCCAATGAAGCGTTCACGCCGTGAACCGCGAACTCCCGCTGAGCCGCAGCGATGAGCCGAGCGTGGCTCTCGATGGAGTCTCGGCGTTTGGGCACTCGCGAGCGCTCGGTGTCACTGGTCACTCGGCCAGTATATCCCAAAAGTGAGGACCGCCTCCGTTTCGATAACACCGCCCCGTTGCGTGAGACCCAGATTGAAGATTTTTTCACTGCACCGGGAATAAGAGGAGGTGCCCCTCAGGTTGTCATCCTCATCGGAGGGGTGCCTCATATTACGGCTCCGACTCCGCTCATCCACCTAACGAGGCACACACATCATGACAAGCATCAGCATCATCGGCGCCGGCAACATGGCCACAGCCATCGGGGCCCGGGCAGCCGCACACGGCCACTCGGTCGAAATCATGAGCCGCGACTCCAGCAAGGCGCGGGCCGCTGCGGATCAAATCGGCGCAGCCGCCACGGTCGGCGAGTACGGGGCGAAGCCGGTCGGTGACATCGTCTTTCTCGCCGTGTTGTCCGCCGGAGCAGTCGACATCGTCACGCACTACGGCGATGCCCTGGCGGGCAAGATCCTCATCGAGACCACCAATCCGTTCAACGAGGATGCGAGTGGAGTCGTCACCACGCCAGGCAACTCGATCACGCAGCAGATCGCTGCCGTCGCCCCCGAGAGCACCCAGGTCATGAAGGCATTCAACACTGTGTTCCGCAACGTGCTGGTCGTCGACCAGCCGTTGGACGTGTTCTTCGCCGGAGGCGATCCCGCAGCTCGAACGCAGGTCGCGAAGTTCTTGGAGACCTTGGACATGCGGCCCCTGGACACCGGCGGGCTGGAGTCGACACACGCGCTGGAATGGGCCGGCATTCTCCTCATGGGCCTGGCCCGCAACGGCGCTGGCTTCGGCGCCGCGCTGGGAGCCAAGTAACCATTCGAGCGGCCATGTGGTCGGCGGTCGGCGGTCAGCCGCCGGCATGGCTGAGCTGAGCCGGGCAGTCGCCGCCCGGAGAAGTGGCGAGTTCGAAGTGCCACATCTCGTTGGCGTAGATCTGGCAGAGCCCATAGGCGGCGCCGTGCTGACTGAGCCAGCTGTCGGCATCCGTGCGGCCGATATCGACGGCGTCTCCGGTGACGTGCTCCGACTCCTCCGGCGAGAGCACAAACTCGCCGGCCGCCTCCGCGCTGCCGTATTCGATCACGGCGGCGTCGAGCAGCGATTGCTGGTAGGCGGCGCTGCGCCAGCCGCTGGTCACCACGAACTCAATGCCGTCGTCGATGGCGGCGCGGGCGGCGTTCTGCATGGCCGACCGCAGCTCGGGGTCGAGATTGGCGATGGCGGGCAGGTCGTCGGCGAATGGCGAGACCGCCTCCCCCTCCTCGATGAGGCCATCGGCCTCGCCGAGGGTGTCGTCGGCGGTCCACAGCCCGCCGGCGACGGCGTTCTCGCGCGGTAGTGCGGCCGGGGTTGTCGCTCCCGCCGCCACAACGCCGACCAGCACGATGCCGAGGATCACGGCAGTTCTCTTCTTCGACATGGGCGTCTCCTTCTTACTGAGTGGAAGAGTCCAGTTCAGCAAGGACGCCGTTGCCGGAGCGTTGAGAAAAACGCATACGCTCCCGATACCTCGGCGTCACCGCCCGGCGGCGGGAGCCACTGTGCCGGGGGCGGGAAAGCGCACCGTGACGATGAGGCCGCCGGACGGACGCGCCGCGATGCTGAGCGCCGCGCCGTGCACGTCGGCGACCCGGGCGACGAGGGCGAGGCCGAGGCCGCTGCCCACCGGCGCACCGCCCGGCCCGCCCGAGCGGGTGCCGACCCGGCCGACACCGCGAACGAAGGGCTCGGTGAGCCGGGCGAGCAGCTCGGCGGAGACGACCGGTCCGGAATTGGCGACCGTGAGCTGCACCGCGCCGTGCGCCACCGTCTCGGTGTGCACGGTGACCCAGCCGGCCGGGACGGTGTTATGGCGGATGCCGTTGAGCAGCAGGTTGGCCACCATTTGGCGCACCAGGGTGCCGCTGGCGTCGATGTCGCCCTCCCCCAGAACGCTGCTGATCGCGACTCCGGCCTCGTCAGCCAGGGGGCGGAGGTCGCGGAGCACCTCGGCCACGGTTTCGGCCACGTCCAGCGGGGTGCGCTCGATCACGTGCCCGGCGTCGATCGTGGCCAGGGCGAGGAGCGCCTCCACCACCTCGATGCCCCGTCGGTTGGTTTCATCCAGCCGGCGCAGCAGACGGTCGATGTCCTGGGCCGCGGGATCGGCCAGCGCCACGTCGAGCATGGAGCGTTCGATCGCGTAGGGAGTGCGGAGTTCATGCGCGGCATTCGCAGCAAATCGGCGCTGTTCGTCGAACGAGCCCTGCAGCCGGTCGAGCATCGTGTCGAAGGTGTCGGCGAGTTCGCGGAATTCGTCGTGCGGGCCGGCGAGGCGCACGCGCTCGTCGAGTGACCCGGCCGCGACGCGGCGGGCGACCCCGTTGATCTTTCGCAACGGGCGGAGCATCCGGCCCGCCAGCACCCAGCCGCCGCCGAATCCGATCACCGCGAGCACCAGCAACACTTGCCAGGTGCGCGGCCAGAGAGCGTCGAGCAGATCGCTGCGATCGGGCAGGAAAGGCCCGTCGCCGCTGATGTTGCCCTCCGGCACGAAGCGAAGAATGTAGAAGACCAGCGCCATCAGCGCGACGCCCGCCACGAGCAGGAAGCCCGCGTAGCTCAGGGTGAGCCGGAGCCGGGCGCTCACGCGCGGCTCGCGGCAGCGTCGGCCGCCACATCCAGCCGGTAGCCCACCCCGGCGACGGTGTGGATGACCCAGGGGTCGCCGAGCCGTTTGCGCAGCGACGAGATGGTGATGCGCACGGCGTTGGTGAACGGGTCGGCGTTCTCGTCCCAGGCCCGCTCGAGCAGGGTCTCGGCGCTGACCACGCCGCCGCGGGCCGTGAGTAGCACCTCGAGCACGGCGAACTGTTTGCGGGTGAGGGCGACGTACCGCCCCTCGCGGTACACCTCCCGCCTAAACGGGTCGAGCCTGAGGCCGGCGTGCTCCAGCACCGGCGGGGCGCCCTCGGCGGGGCGCCGGCCGAGAGCGCGCAGCCGCACGACGAGTTCGCGGAGTTCGAACGGTTTGGTGACGTAGTCGTCAGCGCCGATCTCGAACCCGCGCACTTTTTCGTCGAGCAGGTCGGCGGCGGTGAGCATGAGGATGCGGCAGGGCAGGCCCGCGGCGATGATCCACCGGGCGACGTCGTCGCCGTGGGTGCCGGGGATGTCCCGGTCGAGGATCACCGCGTCGTACTCGTTCACGGCCAGGCTCTCGAGCGCGGTGTCACCGTCGCCGGCGATGTCCGCCGCGATGGCCTCGAGCCGCAGGCCGTCCCGGATGGCTTCGGCCAGGTAGAGCTCGTCTTCGACGATGAGTACGCGCATGTCCCCATCGTAGGCAGGCGTGGTTATCGTGGGCGTATGCCGCAGGTCACGATGACAGCCGCCGGGTCGCCCGGGTCAGGGCAACGGCTCGAGCCTCGCCGGTCTGGTCTAGTCGGCGATGCGGCGCAGACGGATGGTCCACGTGGTCAGGACGGCCACGATCACCACGAACGCGATGGTCAGTCCGGTTCCGGTCTGTGACAGTCGCTCGCCGGCCGTCGTGCCCGCGCCGATCACCAGGCTGGTGACCAGAAGACCGGTCGCGACGAGCAGGGCCAGTGCCGAGACGGACAGGGCCACGTTCGCGACCAGGAATTTGCGTTCAATCACCATCGGAGTACCTCGAATTTCGGTCGCATCTGCGCTGTAGCGGCGACGCTCTAACCCTGCGGGCAATTCGCGAGCGTGGCTAGTCGGCGGAAGAGACGACTTGTGGGCCGAGGCGGGCGGCTGTTACCGAGCCGGATTCGTGCCCGGGCAACCTTGTCGTCGGTGCGCGGCGCCACATAGGATCGGCCTATGAAGACCGGATCGGCCCTTGGCCACGCACGGATCGGCTACCCGGCCGCCGACTGACCCGCCGGCACGCCCGCGGCCCTCCCTTCGATCGTGATATTCACCCACCACAACCACGATCACGAAGGAAACAGAGGATGGCTATGCCCGCCACGTTCAACCACACCATTATCGCCTCGCTCGACGGGGCCGACTCCGCCCGGTTCTACACCGAGCTGCTCGAAGCCAGCCCGGCGCCGAGCTGGGGTCCGTTCACCAACATCAGCCTCGCCGGAGGAGTGATGCTGCAGTTCGCTGCCCCGCCCGTGCAGATCCAGATGCAGCACTACGCCTTTCTGGTGGACGACGCCCACTTCGATCGCGCCTACGCCTGGCTGGTCCAGCACGACGTCGAGCACTGGGCCGATCCGCAGATGACGCGCACCGGCGAGACCAACACCGAGCACGGCGGGCGCGGGGTCTATTTCAAGGACCCCGCCGGGCACGGGCTGGAGTTGATCACCCGACCGTATTTCTAGGCCGGCAGCGCTCTCGTTCGGCCTAGTTCTCGCGGCCGAAGAACCGGCCGAGGTCGGACAGGCCCGGGATCTCGAAGTTGGCGGCGGCATCGGCGAGCCCCGAGGTGTCGAAGGAGGAACCCAGTTCGGTGACCTGGTCGCCGACTCCGCCGACGTAGTCCTCGGCGCCCGTGGCCAGGTCGCCCAGGCCGCCGGCGTAGTCCTCCGCGCCGGCGGTGAGGTCGCCGGCGAGGCTCTCGAAGTCCACGCCGAGCCCGGCAGCCTGCTCGAGGATCGGTGCGGCCACACTGCTGAGCACGGCTCCGCCGGCCACCGCGGCGAGCAGCCCGCCGGCCGCACCCACGCCGGCACCGGCGAGCACACCGGCACCACCGCGGCCGCCGGACTTGGCGAACAGACCGCGCAGGAAGCCGGGCTTCTGCGCCTCACCGCGGGCGGCGGCGCGGGCGAGGTCGGCGGGCTCGGCGGACGCCGGGTACTCGGTGGGCGGCAGTTCCGCGCGCAGCTGGGCATTGACCTGCTCACGCTGCGCCGGGGTCAGCCGGGCGAAGGCGTCGCGGTGCACCTGTTCCAGCTGTTCCGGCTGCGCGGTCTTGAGCAGGTAGTCATACCGGGCGATCGCAGCGGCGTCGTCGGGGTTGGCGGGGCGCGCGGCGGCCGGACGGTCAGCGGCCGGCTGACGGGCCGCGGCGGCCGGCCGGGTCGCGGCGGCCGTGGGTGCAGGGGCGCCGGTTGGCCGGGAGTCGCCGGTGACCTTGTCGGCGGCGGCCCGCACGACCTCGCGCCAGTCCGCATTGCCGGAGCCGTTTGCCGACTGCCCCGAGGTGCCGAGGGCTTTTGATGCCATGTTCAGAATGCGCTGGAAGTTGCTCACAGGAGGCCCCTCAAAAGTTGACGAGTCCCCAGTTTTCCGGACTCCACCTGTGCAAACCCTCCGAGCCCGCTCCGCCGGCGACTTGCCCTACTGCGGACGAGTTGCCCCGTCGCACCGGGGCAACTCGTCCGCACCCGGGCAACTCGGCACGGGGCCAGGATGCATCAGCGCGCGCCCCGGTACGGGCGGAAGAACTCGCGCAGCTCGTGGGCATACAGCTCCGGCTGCTCGAACGCCGCGAAGTGCCCGCCGCGCGCGGGCTCAGTGGCCCGCACCACATTGGCGGTGCGTTCCAGCCAGGCGCGCGGCGGGCGCACCAGGTCGCCGGGGAAGATTGCGAACCCCGACGGCACCTCCACCCGGCGGGCGAGCTGCGCGGGCGGGATGGCAGCGTTGGCGTTGTACATCCGCATCGACGACCCGATGGTGCCGGTGAGCCAGTAGATGGTGAGGTTGGTGAGGATCTCGTCTCGGCTGAACACGCTCTCGAGGTCGCCGGCGCAGTCGCTCCAGACCCGGAGCTTCTCCACGATCCACGCGGCGAGGCCGGCCGGGGAATCGGTGAGGCCGAAGGCGGCGGTCTGCGGCTTGGTGCGATGCATGGCCGCGTATGCTCCCTCGGCCGCGCCCCAGGCCGCGCCGCCCTGCAACCAGTCGCGCTCCTCCGGGGTGAGGTCGGCCGGGTTGCCGTTGAACACGGCCAGGCCGGCATCGGTGCGGTGCACGGCCGCCACCCGGTCGGGGTGGTCGAGGGCGAGGTAGCGGCTCACGTGACTGCCGATGTCTCCGCCCGCGGCGCCGTACCGGGCATAGCCGAGCCCGTCCATCAGCTCGGCCCAGAGTCCGGCGACCTCGATCGAGTTCGGCGCCGGCCCGGTGGGAATCTCGGAGTCGCCGAACCCCGGCAGGTCGGGCACGACCACGTCGAACGCGTCCGCCGGGTCGGCGCCGTGCGCGCCGGGGTCGGTGAGCAACCCGATCACCTTGGCGTACCGCCAGAACGAGTCCGGCCAACCGTGGCTGAGCACCAGCGGCAGCACGGGACCGGTCGGTGTAACCGCGCGGGCGTGGACGAAGTGGATGCCGCGGCCTCCGACCTGGGCGCGAAACCGGGGCAGCTCGTTCAGCCGGGCCTCCTGGGCGGGCCAGTCGAACTCTTCGGCCCAGTACTCGACGAGTTGCCGCAGGTAGTCAAGGTCGGTGCCGAGGGTCCAACCGGCGTCGTCCGGCGCATCCGGCCACCGGGTGGCGCGCAGACGGGCGCGCAGGTCCGCCAGCGCCGCCGGGTCGGTCTTCGCGGTGAACGGTTCGGGGTGAAGCTCAGCGTTCGGCATGCGTGCCACCATACTGCGGGCGGTGCACGCGGCCCGGCCGCGAGTTGCCCTCCTGCGGACGAGTTGCCCCTTCACACCGGGGCAACTCGTCCGCATCGGGGCAAGTCGGCGTCACCCACGCGTCGGCCGGCGGTGATCTAGATGGTGTGGCGGATGCGCCGCGGCACCACGATCCAGATCACCACCACCACCAGGAAGATGAACACGGCGAAGGCGATGCCCCAGACCCGGCCGAGCACCAGGTCGAAGATCAGCAGGCCGATACCGGCGACGGTGAGAGCCACTCCGGCGAGGGTGGCCTGCACGAAGTAGTCGGTGTAGCGCACGATGGTCTCTTTGGCCCGTTTGCGAAACAGCACCCGATGCAGGCTCACCGGCGCGAGCCCGACCAGGGTGGTGACGATGGACGTGACGACGAGCACGAGGTAGGTGTCGACCTGGAAGGCGTCGAGTTCGTCGAACCGGGACTGGAACACCGCGGCGAGCAGGAAGCCAGTGAGGATCTGCGTGCCGGTCTGGATCACGCGCACCTCCTGCAGCAGCTCGTTCCAGTTGCGGTCCAGCCGTTCGGTGACGGTTTCGTCCCGGCCGTCGTGCGCCGCGTCGGGCTCCTCCGGAGGGCGGGATTCAGAGTGGGACATCGCTGGACCTTTCGTGAGCGGCGCTTGTCGACTTTGAGACAATAACAGTGGCCCTCGCGGATGCGTTCCGCCACCCCAGTTGCCCCGGCCAGAGCTTGGAGTCGTCATGCCCCAGATATCGTCCACGGCGCGGTCCATCCCGGGGTCGGGCATCCGTCGTATCTTCGAGCTCGCCGCCGCCCTGCCGGATGTGATCCAGCTCAGCGTGGGCGAGCCGGAGGCCCGGGTGGCGCCGCATATTCTCGAGGCGGGCGCGAAGGCGTGGCAGAACGACGCCACCAACTACACGCCCAACAGCGGCCTGCTGCTGCTGCGCTTCGCGATCGTGACCAAGCTCGCCGAGTTCAACAACTATGCGGTCGACGAAGACCAGGTGCACATCACCGCCGGCGGTGCGCAAGCCCTGCACATGGCAATGCTCCTCACGCTGGATGCCGGCGACGAGGTTCTGATTCCCGACCCCGGTTATGCCACCTTCGCGATGGCGTCGCGGCTCGTCGGCGCCGTGCCGGTGCCCTACCGGCTGTCGGCCGATCGTGCCTTCATCCCGGCGATCGACGACCTCGAGCGGCTGATCAGCCCGCGCACCCGGGTGCTGCTGATCAACAGCCCGTCCAACCCGCTCGGCGTGGTCTATGGGCCGGGGGTGCTGCGCGAGCTGCTCGATTTCGCCACCCGGCACGACCTCTGGGTGATCAGCGACGAGGTCTACGAGTACTTCACCTTCGAGGGCGGCTACACGAGCGTGTCGAGTCTGGACACCAGTGACCGGGTGTTCAGTGTCTACTCGCTGTCGAAGACCTATGGTCTCACCGGTGGCCGGATCGGCTACCTCGTCACCCCGCCCGGCGTGGCCATCACCTTCCGGGCGGCGCAGGAGGCCATCGTCAGCTGTGTGAACACGCCCGCGCAGCTCGCCGCCGTCGCGGCCATCGAGGGCGACCAGTCTGCGATCGCCGAAGCGCGCGAGCACTACCGCGGCAACCTCGCCGCTGCCGGCGCCGCCCTCGACGCCCGGGGCATCGAGTACTACCGTCCCGACGGCGCGTTCTACCTCTGGGTTAACGTCTCCTACTGCTCCAATGGGAACGTTGCGCACTGGGCGGAGGACTTCTTGCTGACCCAGCGGGTGGCCGTGGCGCCCGGTTCGGCGTTCGGCGCCGCGGGCGAGGGCTGGATCCGGCTCTGCGCGGCCGGCAAACGCCAACCGCTGCTCACGGCGCTGTCCCGGCTACCGGCCGTGCCCGCGCAGGAGTCCACCTCGGTCTAAGCGCCGGTTCGTTCTACGTCGGCGTTCGCATCGGCGTGTGGGGAGTCATGCCATTACCCTGGGGGATCGCTGGGCAACGAAATACTATGGAGTCGGGCCGAAGACACGGGCCCGCCATGGCGGTGACGACGAACACGGCTGGTGACGCTGATGAATGACATCTCGGGAGTACCTCGCCCGACGGGCGGATCGCTGACCGCCCCGCTTCTGGCGCTGATGCCCATCACCGGGGTGGCCATCTCGGTTTTCGACCAGAACCGGCGGGCCTCGCTCGTGCATGCCACCGACGCTACGGCGCTCCGGATCGACGAGATGCAGTTCGATCTGGGCGAAGGCCCGTCGATCGAGGCCGCCACCACGGCGGCTCTCGTCTCTGTGCCCGACCTTGCCGTAAGCGATCGGTGGCCCGCTTTCCTGCACGGCACAGCCGGGCTGACCGTTGGCGCTCTGTTCGCGTTTCCCCTGATGCTGGGTGCCGCTTGCACCGGCACGGTCACCTGTTACCGCACCAGCGCCGGCTCCCTGGATGACCAGACCGCCGCCCTGGGCGCATCCCTCTGCCGGGCGATCGCCGGGCCCGCGTTCCGGCGGGCGATCATTCTGGCCGAGCACGAATCTCCCGACCAAGAGGCGCCGATCGAGTCTCGGCGGGAGATCCATCAGGCGACCGGCATGGTTCTCAGTCAGCTTGAAATCAGCGCAACGGATGCTTTATCCCGATTGCGGGCCTACGCTTTTTCCAGCGGATACACCGTTCAGGAGATTGCACACGACGTCGTCAGCCGTCGCCTCAATTTCGCAGAGCTTCCGGAGTAGGTAGACATGAACGACAGCGACCACGCGGGCGACCGTACCCGGGAAGAAAACATCAACGACGCCTTCGTGCGGGTGGCCGGCACCTTGGTGGAGAGCTACGACGTCGTCGATCTGCTGTCCACGCTCGTCAACACCTGCACCCGGCTCCTCGGCGTTCAGGCCGGCGGCATCCTCCTCGCCGACAGCACTGGTGACCTCGAGCTGGTCGCCTCCACCAGCGAGGAGGCCGAGATCGTGGAAATCATGATCGTGGCCGCGGGCGCCGGCCCGTGTATCGACTGCTATCGCACCGGTGCCACGGTCAGCGTGCAGGACATCGCGGCGGACGCCGACGCCTGGCCACGGTTTCGGCGCACGGCCCTCGAGCAAGGCTTCCGAGCAACCCACGCCACCCCCCTCCGCCTGCACGGCGAGGTCATCGGGGCGATGAACCTGCTCAGCACTGTGACTGGCGCCCTCAGCGCCCGCGACGCCCAGCTCGCCCAGGCCTTGGCGGATGTCGCGACCGTCGGCATCCTGCACGAGCGCAGCTTTCGCCAGCCCGAGGCGGTGACCGCGCAACTGCACCTCGCGTTGGACACCAGGATCCTGGTGGAACAGGCCAAGGGCGTGCTGGCACAGGTGCGTTCGTGCACCATGACCGAGGCGTTCACCGCGCTGCGTGACTACGCCCGTGGGCATGACACGACCCTGCGCGCCGCCGCCGAAGGAGTGGTGAACCGCACCATCCCAGCGGAGGCGCTGGTGACCCAGGCCAGCTAGCGGGCCCGCCCGCGCACGGCCGTCAGGCGAAGCCGAAGACCAGCGGGAAGACTGCGACCACGATCAGGGCCCAACCGCCGTACACCGGCAGGTACCGGGTCTGCCAGCGTTCCAGTGCCGCAAACGGATGCCGGCCGCGGAGGAACCCGACGGTGAGCCAGGCCGAGCGCAGCAGGTGCACCAACAGCAACAGGTTGAGGCCGAGCGCGGCGATCTTGTTGGGGCTAAAGCCGAACTCGGTGATGCGGGTGAGCATCGCGGTGAGCATGACCGCGTCCACGGCGATGGCCACGACCACGAGCACCAGTTGCAGGGCGTCGAAGAAGCCGGGCCGGGCGAGCGAGTCACGCGCCGAGATGGAGTAGAGCAGCAGGCTGAGCACCAGCACGAGGATGGCGTTCATCAGGATGAGCAGCTCCCGGTCGACGGTGCCGAGTCCACCGGCGGTGGCGAGCACCGCGAGTACGGCCAGCAGCATCAGGATCGTCAGCGGGGTGAAGACCCGGGTGAGCACCGGGGCGATGTTCTCCACCACGTTCTGCTTGGCCTCGACCAGCCAGGCCGCCACGACAAGCGCGCCCGGCACCGCGAATGGCAGGATCCACTCCGCCAGCACCGGGCCGGGGTCCACCCCGACCGCCTGGAGCACCGCGACGGTGAGCCCGATCAGTACACCTCCGCCGAGGGCGAGCAGGGTGTAGTAGATGGCGAGTTCGCCGGTGAACCGCACGAAGTCCATCCGCCGGGCGTCGGAGCGCCAGCGGCCGCCGACGTAGGCGACGCCCACCAGCATCCAGAGCAGGATCGGGGCGTGCAGGGCGGCAAGCACTTCGGTGGAGCCGAAGCTGGCGAACGGGTACACGTTGAGCAGCACGGCGAGCGCGGCGAACGAGATCAGCAGGGTGGCGAGCACCGGCACGGTGAGCCGGCGCTTCCAGGCGAAGTAGCCGGCCAGGAACGGGAACACGAGCAGGCCGATGTTGCGGGCGAGGCCTGCCTCGCCGTTGGACCAGCTGAGCCCGACCTTGACCGCGATGCCGGTGCCCACGGCGAAGCCGAGCACCACGGCGAGTTCGCGCCAGGCCGGGGCACGGGTGTCGGCGTCGTCGGGCACGAGCACCAGCTGTTTCCACAGCCGGTCGGAGTGCTCGCGGGCGAACTCGCGTGAGACGGCGTCGAGGTTGCCGAGCCGTTTGATCGCCACCAGGAACGCCTCGTCGTGGTCGAGCCCGGTGCCGAGCAGGTCGTCGATCTGCCCGCGCAGGTGGTCCTCCAGTTCGTCCACGTCGGCGGCGGCGATCGCCTGCCGGCGTTGCACGTAACCGCGCCAGCGGTCGATCTGGGCTTCGAGGTCGGCGTCGAGTTTCATCAGGCCCACCCCTCCGTCGGGGTGACCGGTCGGGGCGCGGCCTGCCAGATCTGGCGCAGGGCGTCGGCCACGACCATCCACTGCTCCTGCCGCTCGGCCAGCTGTTCACGGCCCAGGTCGGTGATGGCGTAGTGCTTGCGGCGTCGGCCAACCTCTGAGGTGCCCCAGAGCGAGGTGACGTAGCCGAGCCGTTCGAGCCGGTGCAGCAGCGGGTAGAGCATGCCGTCGGTCCACTGCAGGCTGCCGCCGGAGAGCTCCCCCACCCGCTTGAGGATGGCGTAACCGTAGAGGTCGCCGTCCATCAGGATGCCCAGCACCAGCGGGGTGGCCGCTGCGGCGACCAGATCTTTCTCGATGCGCACGGGCGCCTCCTATACCTAGAGCTGCAATGCATGAACCATAGCAGCTCTAGGTATAGAGAGGCGAGCGGATGCCCTCGGTCAGGCGGTGGTGCGGCCGAAGTACGGGTTCGAGGACGGCAGGAACATCAGCACGGTGGCAACGACCGTGGCCGCCAGGCTGAGCCAGGATGCCCAGCTCGCCGTTCCGCCACCCGTGACCACCCCGACCACCTGCAGGAGGGCCAGCACCAGCAGCACGATGCGCGCCCAGTTCTTGCCCGCGTTCATCTGGAACACGATGATGAGCTGCACCACCGCCACGACGATCGCAATCACCGCGGCGGTGACGAACACCGCCGTGCCGGTACCCTCGGGCACCTGGGTCGCACCTGCGACCTCCGCGGAGCCCGACAGAGTGAACAGCAGAACTGCGCCGATCAGACCGAACAAGACGGTGATCAGCCAGAGATAGAACGACGCGGTGACGGTGGCGGGGCGGGCGGTGGACACGGTGCTGGTCATGGGGACTCCTTATCTCGGTGAAACCGGAAGTGGCGTGAGGCCAAGCGCGGAACACACTGTGTGTGCCTGGCGCGCACGATACCCCGATCACACACGAAAACTAATGGGTCGACCGCAAAGGCTGGCCACGCCCGTGTGCACTGTGGCAGGATGCCGCCGTGACCACTCAACCTGAACGCCGGATGCTGCTCGACACCGCCGCCATGTATTTCCGCGCGTTCCACGGCGTGCCCGACACTGTGCAGGCGCCAAACGGCATGCCGATCAACGCCGTGCGAGGGCTGCTCGACATGATCGCCCGGCTCAGCACCGAGTTCCAGCCGACCGAGATCGTGGCCTGCTGGGACGACGACTGGCGGCCGCAATGGCGGGTCGACCTGATTCCGACCTACAAGACCCACCGGGTGGCCGCCGAGGCGCCCACGGATGCCGACCCCGCGATCGAGATCGTGCCCGACCTGCTCAGCCCGCAGGTGCCGATCATCCGCGAGGTGCTCACCGCGCTCGGCATTCCCATCGTGGGTGCCGCCGAGCACGAGGCCGATGATGTGATCGGCACCCTCGCCTCGACCGCCGAGATCCCGGTGGACGTGATCACCGGCGACCGGGATTTGTTCCAGCTGGTGGACGACAGCCGGGATGTTCGGGTGATCTATACCGGCCGCGGCATGGCCCGGCTGGAGATTCTGACCGACGCGGCACTGGAAACCAAGACCGGCGTGACACCGGCCCAGTACGCCGACTTCGCGGCGATGCGCGGCGACGCCTCCGACGGCTTGCCGGGCGTGGCCGGGGTGGGCGAGAAGACCGCGGCCACCCTGCTGGCCGAGTTCGGCGACCTGGACGGCATCGTCGCCGCGGCGGCGGACCCCGACGTGAAACTGTCGGCGTCGGTGCGCGCGAAGATCCTCGCGGCGGCGGATTACCTCCTGGTGGCACCGAAGGTGGTCAACGTGGTGCGCGACCTCGACCTGCCCGCGTTCGACGCCCGCATCCGCCAGAGCACGCCCGAGCAGGTGGCCGAACTCGACCGGCTGACCGAGAAGTGGGGGCTCAGCTCGTCGATGAAGCGGGCTCGCGAGGCGCTGGCGGCTCTGGCCTGACGCGGCGGGCGGCCTACCGGCTCGGCGCCACGTCCACATCCACCCGCGAGCGGGCGAAGACCGTCTTGAGCGACACCCGACTGGTGTACTGAATCGACCCGTAGCGGAAGAGGCGCACGGCCAGCTGTAGCACAACGGCGCTGAGCAGGAAGAGTTCGACGATGACCACCGCCGCTTCCCAGCCGTTCAGGGTGCCGAATGCATTGCGCAGCATCGCGGTGAGCGGCGCTGAATACGGAAAATAGGTGAACACCTGCACCACGAAGCTGTGCGGGGTCGAGACGATCGAGGAGAGCGCGTAGAGCGGCATCACCAGCAGGATGATCAGCACGGCCGACAGACTGCCCGCATCTTTCGCAGTGGGCATGACCGCCCCGATGGCCACCAGCGTTCCGGTGAACAGCGCGAACCCGCCGATGGCCAGCAGGGCGCCCACGATCATCTGCGCCGGGTCGAAGGTGAGCGCCGACAGGTCGAACTCCGGAATGTTCAGCGAGTCGCGGAAGAAGATGTAGGCGATCAGCACTGGAGCCAGGAAGACGAGCACCTGGGTGAACCCCACGATGAATAGCGAGATGATCTTGCCCGTGATCAGGGTGGTGGGGTTGAGGGTGGTGAGGATCATCTCGGTGACCCGGTTCTCCTTCTCCTCCAGCGTGCTCGTGAGCATCTGGTTCGACAACAGGGTGAACACCAGGAAGAACCCCGCGACGTAGATCAGCGGCGGGATAACCCCCATGAAGCCGGCAGCTTTCTCGCCGTCGGCGTAGGTGGTGGCGGTCACGGTGATGTCGCCGCGTGCCAACGCCGCCAGGGCGGGATCCCCGATCTGGTCCTCTGCACTCACGATCAGCAGCTGAGTGGCCACGCCGTCGTACTCGCCGTTGCCGAACAGGCCCTTGTCGACCCCGTACACCTGCACGGCGGCGGCGCTCGGGTCGGCCGGGTAGACGAAGTGGGCCTTCTCGGCACCGGACTTCACGTCGGCGATCGCCGCCGCATCATCCGTGACCAGGGTGCCGCCCATGCTCGTGGCCACGGCCGGATCGACGTAGCCGGATGCGTCGCTGTACGTGAAGGTGATGGCCGCGTCGGACTGGGCGTCACTGGTGCTCGCGGCCGAAAGGTTGCCCAGGATCACGAGGGCCATGACGACGCCGATGCCGATCGGCACCAGCAGGGTGGTGATCCAGAACCGGCGCTTGCTGAGGGTGCGACCGACTTCGAAGCCGATGACCGTGCGGAGGTTGTGCCGGGCCATCTCAGTTCGCCGCCATTTCGTTCTGTTCGCCGTAGACGCTCACGAAGATTTCGTCGAGCGAGAGTTTGCTGGTCTCGAAGCTCCGCACGAGCACGCCGGCGTCGACCAGGTCGCGCAGGATGAGTGCTTCATCAGTGGTGTCGGTGAGGGTGAGCTCGGCATAGTTGCGCTCATGGGTGCTGACCTCATAATGCGGCGAGAGGGGAATGTCGCCGGAGTAGCCAAGCCGGATCATGGTGCCGCCGTACTGGTTCTGCACCTCGGGGATCGTGCCGTAAGCCTCGGCCCGTCCGTTCTTGAGCAGGATCACCCGGTCGCACAGGCGCTCCACCTCCTCCATCTGATGGGTGACCATGAGCACCGTGGCGCCGTTGCGCTTCTGCTCGTCGATGATGTCCATCAGCAGGCGCCGGTTGACCGGGTCGAAGCCCTTGGTGGGTTCGTCGAGGATCAGCAGCTCGGGGTCGTTCATGATGGTGACGCCCAGCTGCACCTTCTGCTGCTGCCCGCCCGAAAGCTTGTCGACCCGGGTCTTCGCCTTGTCGGCCAGGCCGACCCGCTCGAGGTAGCTGAGTGACCATGCCGTTGCTGCCTTCTTGCTCAACCCTCGGAGCGCCCCGAAGTACGCCATCACGGCGATCACGGATTCCTTCTTATAGAGCCCGCGTTCTTCGGGCAGGTAGCCCAGCCGGCTCCCGGCCTCCGGGGTGAACGGGCGGCCGTTGATGTGCAGCACCCCCGCACTGGGGAGATAGATGCCGAGCAGGGCACGCAGGGTGGTGGTCTTTCCCGACCCGTTGGAGCCGAGAAAGCCGAAGGTCTCGCCACGCCGCACATCGAAGGAGAGGTCTTCGATCACAGTGGTGCTGGCGAAGTCCATCCGAAAATGCTCGATATGAACAAGAGGCTCTTCATCAGGCGTCATGCCCACACCCTAGTGCTGCGGCCTCACGGGCGTAGGTGCGCACCGAGCACGCCGAAACGAGGTGCCCCGACCGGTCGGGGCACCTCGTTCCAGGTTGTGCGGTGAGCGCTGCGGGTTAGGCGCGCTGGCGGCGGCGGAGAAGCAGCGCGCCGGCTCCGGCGGCCAGCAGCGCGAGGGCACCGCCGAGCATCGGGGCCACCGTGCTGACTCCGGTGTTGGCCAGGGCCGCGGTGCCGGCGTCGGCCGCGACCACGGTGAACGCGATCTCGGCGGAGTCACCGTTCGCAGCAGTGACCACGAGGCGGTGCTGGCCCGCTTCGGTGCCCACCGGGATGGTGACCGGGGTGCTGAAGGCGCCCGCCGCATCCGTCGTCACAGTGCCGAGCCGTACCGGTGTTGAGTGCAGCGTGATCGTGAGCTCGGCGTTCGCGGCGAAGTCACGACCGGAGATCGTGACGGCGCTGCCCGCGGTGACGCGCAGGTCGGCGTCGGCCAGGGCGACGGATGGCGTGCCAGGGCCGGAGGGTGCCAGGGTCGGCGTTGCGGTGGGCGTGGGCACCGGGGTCGCGGTCGGCGTCGGCGTCGGAACCGGGGTCTCGGTGGGAACCGGGGTCGCGGTCGGGACCGGGGTCTCCGACGGGACCGGGGTCTCGGTCGGAACCGGAGTCTCGGTCGGAACCGGCGTCTCGGTCGGAACCGGGGTCTCGCTCGGCTCGGGCGTCGGGGTTACGAGGCCGAAGACATCCGCGGCGGAGCCGAGGTTCAGGAATACCGTCTCGCCGGTGGCGTCCTTCAGCCCGTCGTTGTCGGTGACGGCGTAGACGTTGCTGTCGGCGCCGATGGTGAGGCCCTCGAGCTTCTCCTGGGTCCAGCCGTTGGTGGCCTGAAGGTCGGGCAGCACGTCGTAGGCGAGCGTCTTGGGCAGGATCGGCAGCGTGCCCGCGGCCGGGTCGGTGTCGGGAATCGTCACCGTGTACACGCGCTTCACGGCGGCGGCGGGCCCGTTGAGCTTGTCGCGTTCGATCACGGCGAGGGTGGTGTCGTCCACCGCGACGATCTCAGAGAGGCCCATCCAGTCGCCGTTGCCGGCGTCGGCCTCCAGCTGGTAGCCGAACCAGGTCCAGCTCTTCGCGGTCACGTCGTAACGGCCGATGCGGGTGACGCCCTCACCGTCGACGGTGGTGGTGGGGTCGGCCGGGTCGGCCCAGAGCGGGCGCTGCACGGCCACGTAGAGCTGTTCGTTGCCGGCCGGGTCGGTGATCGCGGTGACGCCCTCGAAGCCCCACTTGGCGATGTGGTCGGACACCTCGGTGGGCAGTGACACGGTCTCCTGCACGGCACCGGCGGCATCCGTGCGGTACAGCATGTTCTCCGCGCCGGTGGCGCCCTCGGCGGCGAGCCAGAAGCCGCCCTGTTCGCGGGCGTGCAGGCCTTCGATGTCGAACACGGCGGGTTCGCCGTTCTCGGTGATGACCAGGCTGTCGTCGATGCGGGCGGGCTCGCCGGTCACGTCGACGGTGAAGATCGTGCTCGGCGAGAGGGCGGAGTCGCTCGCGGTGTAGATGTGCTCGGTGTCACCGGGCTTGGCGCTGAGCGCGCCGAGCGCGAGCCAGCCGATCGGCAGGCCGTCGACGTCATCGGAGACGATGCTCGGCTGCCCTGCCGTGAGCGCGCCGTCGCCGAGCTGGAACAGGGCGACGGATGCGCGCACGCCCACGCTGGCGTCGTCGGTCTCGCTCGAGGTGACGAGCAGGTTGCGGCTGGGCACGGCGAGCAGGCCCTCGGGTCCGTTGGTGGCGAACACCAGCTGCCGGAAGACCGGGTTGACCGGGTCGGTGAGGTCGTACACGGCCACGAAGTTGCTGCGCTCGGAGGCGACGAAGCCGTACCGGGTGCCGTCGATGGTGGAGACCATCAGGCCCTCGGGCTCGCTGCCCTTCTTGTCGGCGCGGCTGTCGGCGTAGACGCCGTTGGCGGCGGCGAGGTGCTCGATGGTGTTGCCGGCGTCCCAGGCGACGTCGCCGGTGGTGGCGTCGAAGATGGTCCAACCGCGGGTGCCGCCCTTCCAGTCGCCTTCGTTGGCGGTGGCCAGGTGGGTGTCGTCGACCCAGGCGATCGAGTCGGGTTCGCGGGGAACGTCGGTGATCGAGCCGGTGAGGTCGATCTCCTTGTCTTTCTCGGTGTCGATGCCGGTGACGGTGGCGGTGCCGGCGCTGAACACCTTGGTGATCTCCCGGCTGGGCAGGTCGACGAGCACGATGCCGTTGTTCTCCTGCAGGGTGACCGCCAGCTGGTTGGCGCTGTTGATGGTCACGTATTCGGGTTCGGGGTCGGTGGGCGAGTCGAGGCCGGCGGCCGTGAACGACTCGAGCGCGCTGCCGTCTTCGGCCACGAACGGCACCGGGGTGGTGACCCAGCTGGTGGGGTCGTCGTTCAGGTCGATGACCTGTACGAAGCCGGCGGGCAGCTGGGGCAGGTCGCCCTCTTCGCCGCCGTCCGGGGTGAATTCTTCGTCGCGCTGGTTCTCGATCGCGATGGCCGCATAGCCGTGGTCGGCGCTGATGGCGATGGAGTCGGGCTGGCCGCCCAGGTCGATGCTGGTGACCACGCTGCGGTCGCTGATGCGGATGACGTCGAGCCGTCCAGAGGGCGAGACGAAGTCGCCGCCGCTCTCGTCGATCACCACGAGCACGTAGTCGCCGTACACGGCCACGGAGGTGGGCTGGTCGTCGGCGTGGCCCAGGTCGGCCAGGGAGATGCTGCCGGTGCCGACGGGGTTGTTCACGTCGGTGATGTCGAGGAAGCCGATGCGCTTGCCGGGGGCATCCGTGTAGATCACGGTGTTGCCGTCGTCGGTGACGCCGGAGATCTCGGCTGCGGTGGTGTCGGCCGGGTCGACGCCGGCGGGAGCGTTGAGGTACACGGGGTAGGTGGCGGTGCGGTGGAACGCCGACGAGGTGGGGGTCGGCGTCGCGGCGAGCGCCGGAGCGACGACCACGCAGCTGGCCATCAGAGCGGCCCCCACGATCAGGGTGGCGCGGCGGGCGGGTCTGGAAAGTGGCATGGTTCCCTCGGGTCACGAACGGAGTCTGTACGTCTTCACACGCACCCATCGAGCGTGACGGCGGTCGGGAAAATGGAGGTGACCCGTGGAGGTCCTCGAGGCGACGGGAAGATGTACGAGAGGCAAACGGGTCGGCGTGGCGGGCATCTCGGCGCTCCCAGTTACGCGGGAATTCAGCCGGTGCGCTCACGCCGGTGGCCTAGGGTTCACTACACGGCAGGTGTGCGGTTCCTGCCGGGGGAGGACGCACGATGACCACCAATACGAGTGCTTCGGCTGTCGCTGCCGCGCCTGAGCACCTCGGTCTTGGCCTTCCCGATCGGGTCGACTACTTCGCCAGGTTGCTGCACGACCCGTCGTTCAGCGACGTGCGCAACGACGGGCAGGCCTGGCTGCAGCGGTGTTACGCGCAGATCGTGCCGCTGGTGCTGCCCGCAGCTCTCAACGCCGTCGAATCCGGTCAGCCGCTTCCGGCCGAGTGTCTCCGCGCTCTGCGCGCGGTGGCGGCGGGTTCGGCCAGCGACACGGATGTGCAGCTGTCGGTGATCCTCCGCGGGGCGTTGCCGGCGCTGCGCGTGTTCGCCGCCTTCATGCACGAGACCGCACCGGCCGACCCCCGGCAGACCGTGCTTGCCATGGCCAGGGCCACCCGGGTGGCCCACGAACTGGGCAGCTGCTGGGTGGAGGCGTGGAGCGACGCGCGGGCGGCCAAGGGACACCTTGTGCCTGGGCCGGCACCAGCACCGCCACCGGCGGCATCCGTCACCGGCCCGCCGCGCACATCCGTCACGGCTCTCGACGGCGGCTCGATCGAACTGGTCGCAGCCGACCCTGACCTCAGCGACGCCGAAGCGCGCATGCTGACCCTTGCCGCCTACGGGCACTCCAACGACCACATCGCCCGAGCCACCAGCTACAGCCGTCAGGCCGTGGGCTGGCATCTGTCCCGCATCATGCGGGCGTGGAAGACGCCCAACCGCACGGCCCTGGTGGCGCTGGCATTCGTGAAAGGGGTGCTCGTGGCCAGATCAGCGCCACGAGCACCCCGGGTTCTACCGGCGTCGGATCAGGCTGGCACCCGGAAGTCGCTGTCGCAGCCGACCTCGTCCTGACCCTTCTCGGTGTACCCGGTGGGCACCGTGCGGTGCACGTCGTCGATGTAGTGCGCCTCCGTGCCCACCCACCGCGGTCCCCAGCGGGCGCCGTTGTCCCACACGTCGACATCCACCCGGATGCGCCCGGTCTGCTCGGCGAACCCAGTGCCGAGCGTGACGGCGGTCTTCCGGCCCGGATTGGCGGTCACGGTGTCGCGGCGTTCGCTGGTGGTGGTGCGGGTCTGCGAGTACTCCGCGCCGCCCTCGATGGTGAGCACGTTCTTGATCTCCAGGCTCACGCCCCCGCCGGACTTCCACGTCTCGGCGAAGGAACGCACATCGCCGACCTGTGAGCTGATCGCGGTGGTGGTTCCCTCGTTGCAGTTGCTGACCGGTTCGCCGTAGCGCAGCCAGTCGACGCGCTCTGCGGATTCGCTCTGCACCTCGAAGGTGCAGTCGCCGGTGATCCCGCCGGTGTACATGCCGGCGTCGCCGTTGCAGACGCGGTTGAGGTTGTCGGGGCCGAATCGGTCGTCGGCCGAGGCCGCGGTGGCCGGAACCAGGGCGCCGGCCAGCACCAGCCCGGCGATGCCCGCGGCGGCGGCGAGGCGGCGGCGGCCCTTCGTTGGGGTGTGCGTCGGTGTCATCGTGTTCGTGTCGGTGTGCATGACGTGTCCTAACCAATTCGAGGTGCGGTGCGCTCCCCGGAACTGGTTCGTCGCTTCCCGGGAACGGGAGTGACTCTTCTACCTCGGCAGCACACAGGCCAGAAGACGGGCCAGGTGTTAGTCAGGTGACTCACGACTCGCCCCCTGGTGCGGCCCAGCCGCTACCCTCCCCCTTCGCAAATCCTCGCTGGGCTAGCTCTCGTCGGGTCGCAGGCCGTACTGAAGAATGGTGTTGCCCTTGCTCGTCACCCGGGAGCTCTGCAGGGTGAGTCTGGTGACGGGGTCACCGGGTTCGAAGAGGTGTCGGCCCTCCCCCGCGACCACGGGATGCATCATCAGCGTCAGTGAGTCCAGCAGCCCGGCGAACAGCAGCTGCCGCACCAGCGAGATGGAGCACATTACGCTGATCTCCCCGCCGTCGGTCTGCTTGAGCGCCGTCACGAAGTCTTCCAGCGAGGCGTCCATCAGGCTCGAATTCTGCCAGTCCAGGTCGCCGGTGAGCGTGCGGGAGGCGACGAACTTGGGCACCGGGTTGATGAAACCGCCGAACGGGTCGTCGGGCGCCGTGGTCGGCCAATAGCCGGACCACTCCTGGTAGCCCACCCGGCCGAGCAGCACGGTGTCGACGCGACTCATCATCGCGCCCATCTCCTCGCTCATCTCATCGTCGAAGCTGTCGAACTGCCAGAGGTTGGGCGACTCCACCACGCCGTCGACGGAGTAGAACAGTCCTGCGGAAAGCTTGCGCATATCGGGGATCTCCAAACTGGCGGATGTCGAGTGGTTCACTGTCGCACCGAACCGGAGCCGGCCACAAGCACGAGCACCGGTAAACACCGGTTCCCCGCGGACGGTTCCGTACACTCGGATGCATGTCCCCGATGAACGCAGAATACGAGATCCGTCGGTTTGAACCGGCAGCGCCCGGCGAGCCCGGCTACCCCGAAGCGGTGGCCTGGGACACAGCGGTCTCGTTTGGCTTTCATGAGGAACGCAGCACTGACGAGCGGATGCAGGAGTCCATCGCCCGGAGCCGGTTGGACCGCGCCGTCTACACCCGCGCCTACCAAACCGGACCCTCTGCCCCGCACTCACTGGGCAGCGAGGTGCCGGTAGCCACGTTCGGCACCCAGCCGAGCACGCTCAACATCGGTTTCGGCCGATTGCTGGATGCGCACCTGATCACCGGCGTGACCGTGCGCACCTCGCACCGGCGCCGCGGGCTGCTGCGCCGCATGATGACGGAGGACCTCGCCCTGGCTCAGGGCAACGGCATGGCGATCGCTGCCCTCACCGCATCAGAGGCATCGATCTACGGCCGATTCGGGTTCGGCATGGCCACGGCGGAGCAGAGCATCACGGTGGACACCGGTGCCAAGTTCCGGCTCGACCATGTACCGGTGGGAACCGTGGAGGTTGCCGACCCCTCGGTGCTGCTAGAGCTGGCCCCGCAGGTCTTCGCCCGGTTGCACGGCGAACAGCCGGGCTCCGTCGGACGGCAGGAGTTCTACCGCCAGTTGGCCGCCGGAACGGCGAGCCGCGAGGGCGGTCCCGACGCCAAGGTGAAGGCGGCGCTGCACTATGCGGCCGACGGCACGGTCGATGGTTACGTCTCCTACCGGTTCGGCGGCTGGGACAAGACGCCCGTGACGATGGAGATCGTGGACCTGGTGGCCGCGACGCCCGCGGCCTACCTGGAACTCTGGCAGTACCTGGCGGCCATCGACCTGGTGGAGCGCGTCACCTGGAACGAGGCGCCGGTGGACAACCCGCTGACTTGGGCGCTGACGGATGCGCGGTGCGTGAAGGCGTCGAACCCCCGGGACCTGCTCTGGTTGCGCATCCTCGATGTGCGCCGGGCGCTCGAAGCCCGCCAGTTCGCCACCGACGGCACCGTGGTGCTTCGGGTCACCGACGGCCTGGGCCTCACGGCCGGCACCTTCGCGCTCGAGGTGCAGGGCGGCACGGCGCGGGTGATCGCATCCGCCGCTGCGCCCGACCTGGAACTGGACATCGCCGCGCTCTCCTCCATCTACCTGGGCGCCGTGAACCCCGTGACACTGGTCGCGGCGGGCACGGTGCGCGAGCACACCTCCGGTGCGGCATTCCTGGCGGCGAGGCTCTTCGCCGTGGAGCGGCCTGCGCACTGCCTGACGCACTTCTAGCCGGCGGCGCCCCGGGTGCGCTCTAGAGCATCCCCGTGAGCACCCCGCCGTCTACCCGCACTGCCGCGCCGTTCGTCGCCGACGCGAGCGGGCTCGCCAGGTACGCCACCAGCGAGGCGATCTCCTCCGGCTGGATGAACCGCTCGAGCAGTGTGGTGCGATTCTGTCCGATGATCGAGGCCCTCACCGCGTCGACCGGAGCGGCTTGAGCGGTGGCGATGGATTCAATCGTGCTGGCGACACCGTGTGAGAAGGTCGGGCCGCCGAGGATCGTGTTGACCGTGACGGCGGTGCCGCGGGTGAGCTTCGCGAGGCCGTTGCTCAGGGCGATCATCGCGGCTTTGGTGACTCCGTAGTGGATCATGTCGGCGGGAATGTTGACGCCGGACTCGCTGCTTACGAACAGGATGCGCCCCCAGCCACGGCCCAGCATGCCGGGCAACGCGTGCCTGGACAGGCGAACGCCGCTCATCAGGTTGACCTCGAGGTAGCGCAGCCACTCGTCGTCGGTGATGGACTCGAACTCCGCGAGGCCGAAGAGGCCGACGTTGTTGACGAGAATATCGACCTCGCCGAGTTCAGCGAGCAGCCGCTCGACCGTCGTGGGGTCGGCGAAGTCGGCGACCAGGCCGGCGTGAGCCGCTCCGGGATGGGCCCGCCGAAGTTCGGCCACGGCCGTATCAACCCCCTCCTTGTGGCGTCCGTTCACGATCACGCGCGCGCCTTCCTCGGCGAGCGTCGAGGCCACGGCGAAGCCGATCCCGTGCGTCGACCCGCTGACAAACGCCGTCTTGCCGTGCAGCTGAAGTTCCATCTTGTCTCCGTTCGGCGGAAGCATCCGCGCGGTCTTGTTACTTGCCTGAGCAAGTGAGGCTATGCCTTTTTACTTGCCTGAGCAAGTTGGCTAGACTCGAGCCATGACGCCTTCCCTCGACCAGCCCGGGCCCGACCAGCCCGAGCTCGGAGGCAACCGGCTCGCGGCGTGGGCCGCAATCGCCACGCTGCTCGAGCGACTCCCCGCGGCACTTGATGCCCAATTGCAGCGCGATAGCGGCTTGACACACTACGAGCACGGCCTGCTATTCGCGTTGGACAGCGCTCCACTCCACACGCTGCGCCTGAGCGTGCTCGCCGGCTACGCCAACAGCACGCTCTCCCGGCTCTCCCGGGCGATATCACGCCTGGAGAAAAAGGGCTGGGTGTTGCGTGAGATCGACCCGACCGACGGCCGTTTCACCCTGGCCGTCCTCACCGACGACGGGCGCGCCCTCGTGGCCGCGGCGACCCCCGCCCACCACACGCTGGTCGAAGAGCTCGTCTTCGACTCCCTCACCGCGGCTCAAGCAAGGCAGTTCGCGGAGATCAGCGCACGAATAGCGCTGGCGATCGATTCGACCGCACCGTGGGCGCCGGCAGATCGCCGGTCAGACGGCGTCAGCTGACGGCTTCCAGGTATCGTCTGCGGGGTCGAGCTGCCAGTGCGCGAGGGTGCCCGCCTCGCGATCGAGGTCCCGCAGCCAATACGTAGCGTCGGGGTCCCACCCGGCGAGCACGGTCGCCCGCTCACTGTCGATGGGGATGTCCGCTCCCGCCGTGGTGAGATAGCCGGCCGTCGTCAGGTGCACGGCATCGAAGTCGTGCCGCACCAACGACCAGTCGGGGATCACCCATGCTCCGGCCCGGCCGGTAGTGCGGTACCAGTCGTGGCGGCGGGATGCCGTGGCCTGCACGGGGTAGCGTCGCGCCAACTCCGCCCACGCATCCGGTCCGTCGATCTCGAAGACCCGCGCATCGCGCGGCACCCGAAGCTGTTCCACTGTGGCCGACTCCCACCCCAGCCCGTCTTCCACGAACCGAAGGCCCATCGGCGCGTGGCCCGGTAGCGCCCGCGTGCTGCTCAGCAGGCCCAGGGCCGGTCGTGACCACCAAGGGCCGCTGAACATCGCGGCCGGGTCGGCGGGGCGATCGCGTTGGGCCGCGGCCTCGTCCTCCAGGTGGAGCGCCTGCCATCGGTCGAGAATGTCACCCGCGGTGCGCGTCGGTGCCGGGGTGACATCCGGCAGGTCGGCGAAGGTGACCGCCCATTGCTCGCGCGGGTCCATCGGTTCAGCCCACCGAGTGCCACCCGGTGCCGAGGCGATGGCGTCGGCCACTCGAGCAAGCGCCGAGCGCACCTCCGGCGTGGCGGCGAGCACATCCGCCCCGTCCGGCTCCTGCCAATATCGGGCAGAGTCCACGACGGTTGCGAGAGCGAGCAGCAGGGTGCTCTCGTCGATCTGCGGAAGAGGCGCGGCGTCGATGAGCCGCGCGACCTCCCGCGGTGTCGGCGCGGGCGGCGGGCCTGTGCGCTCGTCCTCCCCCGGCCCGAAGAGCACCACCGAGGTTCCCCGACCGGGGTCGAGGTCGTAGGCGGCGTAGAAGACGGCCGTACCCAGTGTCTCCGTGGCGTCGGTGTCGTCTCCGCGGAGTGCGAGCATCATCTCCAGGCAGAGCCGGCGCCCCCGGGGCCCGGCGAGCAGATCGGCGCTCAGGCTCATGGGTCAGGCTTGTCGGTCGAGCAGCAAGTGGGCGTACGCGGCGAGCGTCGCCGCATCCACGATCTCGCCGACGCGGATCATGTGCCGAAAGTCGTCTTCGCTGAACCAGCGGTGCACCATGTCCTGTTCGGTGACCTCGCGTGCCGGCGGCCCGGGAGTCAGGTTCGTGGCCAGGTAGAGGTCGCAGCCCTGGCTGCTGTGGCCGTAGGCGGTGTAGAAGTGCGCCAGGTGGCGGATGTCCGCGGCGCGCAGTCCGGTCTCCTCCTGCAGTTCAGCACGGGCCAGGTCTTCCTGAGTGCCGTTGTTCTCACCGGGCCAGGAGCCCTGCGGAAACTCCCAGGCCCTCCGCCCGGCGGGGTACCGGAACTGCTCGACGAGCCAAAAACCACCGTCGGCAAACGGCACGATGATGGCGGAGTCGGGCTGGTCCACCACCCCGTAGAGGCCCGTCGCCCCGTCCTCGCGGCGCACCACGTCTTCCCGCACGGTCATCCAGGCGTTGCGGTACACCTCACGGGTCGAGACGGATTCAATCATTTGCCCATTCTCCCGCAGCGCTCTCGCGGTGGCCCCGCACCTTCATTTACACACCCGTAATAAAGCCGACTCATTTCGCGGCACCAATAGCTATACATTTTGTATATCCGCAGTAAGCAACATGCTTACTCGGGTCGGAAGGTGAAAATGAACGACAGTGATGGCATCACGCTCGGCCGCAGAGTGAAAGAACTACGCACCCTGCGCAAGATCTCCACGCGCGATCTCGCCGGTCGCGCCGGAGTCAGTGCCGGGTATATCAGCCAGATCGAGACCGGCAAGGCGAACGCGAGTCTGCAGACCGTGCGCGCCATCGCCGATGCTTTCGGCGTGCAGTGGATCGAGCTTTTCGAAGCCAAGCCGCGGCACGGCGAGATCTTGCGCAAAGCAGATCGGCCCAAGCTCTCGGCCACCACCACCGTTCGGCACTTCGGCATCACCAAGCCACCGGTCACCGACGTGGAAGTACTCGTGTCCGAGTACGAACCCGGCATGGCCGTTGGCGACGAGAACTACACCCACGGCGACTCTCACGAGATCGTCGTGATCCTCACGGGCACCTTCCTGTTCCGCCTCCTCGACCAGGAGTTCGAATTGCACGAAGGCGACAGCCTCGACTACCGCACCTCCACGCCCCACATGATCACCAACATCGGCAACACCGTGGGTGAGGCCCTCTGGGTCGTCACCCCTCCCTCCGGTCATCCCACGACCGATTCTCCTGCCTGACCCAGACCCACCTCGAACAGGACTCCCCCATGAACACCCTCCCCTCCTTCACTGCGCCCAAAAACAGCCTCCGCCGACGCATTGCCCCGTTGGCGATGCTGGCCGCGGCCGGCATTGTGCTCACCGGATGCAGCGCTCCCGCGCAGAGCTCCGACGGCACCGCGCTCACCACCATCGAATTCGGGCTGCCCACGCAGATGGGCGCCAACAATTCCCCCATGGCCGTCGCCCAGCACCTCGGCTACTTCGCCGATGAGGGCCTGGACGTGAAGATCGTGATCACCAAGGACTCGGCGTCGATCATCTCGGGGGTGGACAGCGGGTCGCTCGACATCGGCAGCACGCCGCCCGAACCCATCCTGCAGGCCAAGGCCAACGGCAACGGTGACGACCTCGTGCTGATGTACAACTACATCCGGCAGCAGACCGGGTCGATCGCGGTGCTCGACGACAGCCCGATCGAGTCCCTCGACGATTTCGCAGGCGCCACCATCGGCCAGGCCAGCCTGGGCACCAGCAACATGCTGCTCTCCAACGGCATCCTGCACACCGCCGGCCTCGAGGCCGACACCGACTTCTCCAACCTCGCGGTGGGAACCGGTGCCGCTGCCCGGCAGGCCCTCGAATCCGGGCAGGTCGACGGCCTCTCGCTCTGGGACACCGAATACGCGGCGATGGAAGCCACCGGCGTCAAGCTGCGCTACTTCACCATTCCCGAGGTGGAGAAGCTGTTCTCCACCAGCTACTTCACCACCACCACGTTCCTCGAAGATGACCGGGACACGGCCGCCGGCTTCGGTCGGGCGATGGCCAAGGCCACCCTGTTCGCGGCCACGAACCCCACCGCAGCGCTGACGATGATGTACGAGGACTACCCCGAGACCCTGATCGCCGGCACCTCCCCAGACGAACAGCTCGCCACCGACCTCGTCGCCCTCGAACGCCGGATCGTGCTGCTCACCGCCGGTGACCCGGTCGCCAACAAGGACTTCGGCTCCTACGAGGCATCCGCGGCCACAGCGTGGGTCGACTTCGCGACCTCGGCCGGCATCATCACCGAGCCGGTGGATGCCGACACCCTGTACACCGACGACCTCGTGGCCGACTACAACGACTTCGACACCGACGCCGTCGTGACCGCCGCCGAGGACTGGACGGCCGCAGAGTGAGCGCCCCCGTGTTGACCCCGACCCCCTCGCTCGCCCGACGTGCCGCGCATGTGCCGCTCACCTGGTCAGACGGCGTGCCGGCCATCGACCACCACTCCCACGCGGGCTATGTGCGCCCCGGCGAGCACATCCACGGCTACGACGGCTACGAGCGCGAAAACGCCATGGGCCACGTCGAAGCCAATCTGCCCCACGCGGTCTACGGCGAGTACACCCGCGCGGTGTTCGAACACGATGCCGCGGCGCTCGGCCGGCTGGAAACGGAATGGAACATCGCCAAGCTGATCGACCAGAGCGTGCTCTTCCAGTCCACCACCGTGCACGCCGCAGCGCTGGCCGAAGGAACCGTGGCCCTGTTCGGCGACCGCAGCCCGGCCGACCTCGCCGTGGCCAGCGCCGACGGCCGTCGCACCGACTTCCTCGGCCTCTACGACAAGGCCCTGGTGCTCTCCGACACCGAATCGGTCATCACCGACCTCCCGGCCATCGACGCGTCGATCTGGCCGCACAGTCGTTACAAGCCGATCGCCCGCATCGACCCCTACCTCTACCCGTTCGGGCACCCGGTGTTCACTGAGCGCGGGGCGGATGCGCCGCGGTTCCGTCGTATCTTCGGCTCGATCCTGACCGACCAGCTGCGCCTGGCCGGGCTCGAGGAACCGCCGGCCACCCTCGACGAGTATCTCGACGTGGTGCGCGCTTCGATCACCCGCCGCCGGCAGGAGGGTTACGTGGGCCTCAAGATCGCCTCGGCCTACGTGCGCTCGCTCGAATTCGTGCGCACCCCGCTCCAAGACGCCCGCATTGCGTACACCGCCCTGCAGGCGGCGGCGCAGGCCGGTTCGGCCCTCCTGCCGGCCCAGCACAAGGCCCTCGCCGACCACCTCGTCTACGCCATCGCCGAGCACGCGGTGGAGCTCGACCTGCCGCTGCAGATCCACACCGGCATGGGCCACTCCGAACCCGGGCTCAAGCTGGCCGGGGCGAACCCGATCCTGCTCGAGCAGTTCCTCGACACCCCGGCGCTCAATCGACTGCGGGTCATCCTCATCCACGGCGGCTACCCCTACGGCTCGTACCTGGCGGCAATGAGCCAGGCGCGGGGCAATGTGTTCGTCGACTTCTCCTGGATGACCTACCTGCAAGAGCACACCCTGCACCGAATGCTCGAGGAGTGGCTCGAACTACTGCCGGCCAACAAGGTGATGTTCGGCACCGACACCGGGTCGCCCGAGTTCCACGTGTCGGGCACCCGCCGCGGCCGGGTGGCGCTGGACGCGGCGCTCGGCAGCGGCCGGGCATCCGGACTCTGGAGCGCCCGGCAGGCCGCCTGGCTCGCCGAACGCGTGATGCACCAGAACCTGCGCGACGTCTACGGGTTCGACCGGTGAGCGCCGTGCAGCCGCTGATCAGCATCGAGCACCTGGAGAAGGTCTATCCGACCTCCAGCGGCGACATCCATGCCCTCTCCGACGTGAACCTCTCCATCGCCGACGGCGAGTTCGTGGCCATCGTGGGGCCCAGCGGATGCGGCAAGACCACGCTGCTGAAGATCCTCGCCGGTCTGGAGTCCCACACCGGCGGCACCGCCACCATCGCCGGCGCCCCGATCGCCAAGCCGCGCGGCGATGTGGGCATGGTGTTCCAGAAGCCGGTGCTGCTGCCGTGGCGCACCATCGGGCAGAACGTGCTGCTGCCGCTGGAACTGCACCGCAAGGTGGGGCGCGCCGAGAAGGCCGCCGCACAGAACCTGCTCGACATGGTGGGACTGGGCGACTTCGTGTCGAAGTATCCCAAGGAGCTCTCCGGAGGCATGCAGCAGCGCGCGGCGATCTGCCGGGCGCTGGTGCACGACCCGGCCGTGCTGCTGATGGACGAACCGTTCGGGGCGCTGGACGCCATGACCCGGGACGCCCTGAACGTGGAGGTGAACCGCATCTGGCGGGAAACCGCCAAGACCGCCGTACTCATCACGCACAGCATTCCCGAAGCGGTGTTCCTCGCCCAGCGGGTGATCGTGATGAGCCCCCGGCCCGGCCGCATCGTCGACGTGATCGATGTGCCCTTCGGGCCGACCCGCACCCTCGACTTGCTCGGCTCGCCCGAGTTCGCCGATCTGAACGCCCGCATCCGCAGCTACTTCGAGGTGACCGCATGACCACCCAGACGATCACGACGCCCTCCGCAACCGCGCCGCGGCCGCGGAGATCGCGTCGCCCCTCACCCCGCCGGCTCAAGTCGGTGGCCGGCAGCGTGCTGCTCGGCGTCGTGCTCCTGGCGGCCTGGCAGTTCGTTCCCGGCTGGACCGGAACGCCCAGCTACGTCGTGCCACCACTCTCGGACGTGCTCACGGCGCTCACCGACCCCACTGCGCTGCCGCGCTACGTCTCGAACGCGGGCACCACCCTCACCGAAGTGCTGGTGGGCCTCGGTATCGGGGTGGTGATCGGTCTCGTCGGCGGTATCGCCCTGGCCCAGTTCCGCACCGTCTACGACGTCGTCTTCCCCTACATCGTGGCTATCGAGTCGATCCCCAAGGTGGCCGTGGCGCCACTGTTCATCATCTGGTTCGGCTTCGACCTGCCATCGAAGATCGTCGTCGTGGTGCTGCTCGCGTTCTTCCCCGTGCTGGTGAACACCATCCACGGCATCCGCGAGGTGGACCGCGACCAGATCGAGCTGTTCGAGGCCAACGGGGCGAGCCCGGGCCAGATCCGCATGAAGCTGCTGCTGCCCGCCGCCCTGCCGAGCATCTTCAGCGGCCTGGAACTGGCGGTGGCCAACTCCATGATCGGTGCCATCGTGGCCGAGTTCGTTGGCGCCCAACACGGGCTGGGCGTGCTGATTCTGCAGGCGCAGGGCGGCATGCAGACGGCGGCGGTGTTCGCGCTGCTGATAATACTCTCGGCGCTGGGGATTGTGCTGAACACCATCGTGCGCATGGCCCGCCGTAAGGTGGTGTTCTGGGCCTGAGGCGCTGACCTTCACCTGGCCGGGGCGGCGTGACGGGACTGCGCTGCGCTGCGGCTCAGCGTTCGTCGCGGACCGGCGCTCCCGCTGTCGCCGGGATGTCGAACTGGTCGAACGTGGCGGCGAGCAGTTCGCGGGGGCTGCGCTTCTCGCCGGCCACGGCCCACGCGGCCAGGGCCACATCGAAGCAGACGATGCTCGCTTGAACGATCACGCGTGCTCGCAGGGCAGCGTCGAGACCGGGAAGGCGAGCCTCGACGAGGGGCGTGAGCATGCCTTCCCAGAGCAGGTGCTTCTCGATGTGTCGAGAGCGCAGCGATGCGGTGCTGGTGAGCACCCTGAGACCTCGCTTCTGACGCTCCCCCTGCTTGCCCCCGGCTCTCAGCAGTGCGTCGAACGATGCGTGCAGGGAGCGCCAGAGCGGCTCCTCCGCGGGCCTGGCCGCGAACTCATCTCGCACGAATTCGCCCCACGGCCCTGGGTCGCCGATCACGGTGTCTTCTTTGGCGGGAAAGTACCGGTGGAAGCTTCGGGTGGAGATGCCCGCCGCGGCGGCGACCTCTTCCACCGTCACGTTGTCGAAGCCTCGGTGAGCGTAGAGCTCGATGGCGACCTCGGCGACATGCGCTCGAACGGACTCGCGCGTGATAGCGCGCAGCACGTTGCGGGCGGCGGGGGAAGACGTCATGGGCTCAGCCTATCGCGTGTGGCAGAGACTGCCACTTTAGGCGTAGAGTGCTAGCTCCGCCGACAGAAAGACAGCACATGCAGAAAAGATCTCTAGGCCAGCAAGGTTTCAGTTCCTCGGCCATCGCCTACGGAGCGATGGGCACGGCGATCGGTTACGGCCCGAGCGACGACACCGCATCGATCACCGCCATCCGTCACGCCCACGACCTCGGCGTGACGCACTTCGACACCGCCGAAATGTATGGCTGGGGCACGGGCGAAAAGCTACTCGGCACGGCACTCGCACCCATCCGCGACGAGGTGACCATCGCGACCAAGTTCGGCTTCACCCCGACTTTCGCCCGCAATTCAGCGCCGGACCACATCCGTGCCGTGGTCGACACGAGCCTGCGGAACCTGGGCACGGACCACATCGACGTGCTGTACCAGCACGCCCCCGATCCGGCCGTTCCCATCGAAGACGTGGTCGGCGTCATGGCCGAACTCGTCGCCGCAGGCAAGGTGTCCTACCTCGGCCTGTCGAACACCGATCCGGACAGCATCCGGCGCGCTCACGTCGTGCACCCCATTTCGGTCATGCAGAGCGAGTACTCGATCTTCTCCCGCGACTCGGAAGCACTGCTCCCCACCCTCACCGAGTTGGGAATCGGGTTGGTCGCATACTCCCCGCTAGCCAGGGGATTCCTGACCGGGGGCGTGAAACCTCGTGACCACTACGACGTCGGCGACTTCCGTCAGGGCGTCGGTTGGTGGGCACCGGAGAACTTCGCCACCAACATGACCATGGTCACCCGGCTCACCGACCTTGCCACCGGCAAGAACACGACCCTGGCCGGCCTGGCGCTGGCGTGGCTCCTCGCCCTCAAAGACGACATCGTGCCCATCCCCGGATCGCGGAACGCGACGCGGGTGGCGGAGAACATCGCGGCGGCAGACGTGGTTCTCACGGACGACGACCTTGCTCGTATTCAGGAAATCGTTCCGACGGGCGCGATCGGCGACCGCGGCATGTGACCGACTCCCCCGGCCCGACCGGCCGCTTCAGGCGAAGCGAACCCGTCGGGTGACGACGAGCTCGGCCGCCGTGAACTGCAGCGGCGAGTCGGTCGGTGCTGGTCGCACCCGCGGGTCGACGAACACGTCTGCCGTCGGGTCCCAGGGCAGCGCCTCCAGCCGGATGCCGAGATCGGCGACCGACCGGTGCGGCGTGAGGTCGATGTCCCAGCGGCGTCCGGACCAGAACTGGTCAGACACGAATTCGTCGCCGATGTAGGCGCGGGCGGCGTCGCCCACCCACTCGAGCGAGAGGTACACGCTGTCGCTCTCGTCGAGGTGGGAGAGGTCGGGGAGCACGATCCGCAGCCGTGCCGCCCGCTCGAAGTCGGACTCCAGTGGAGCCGACGCACGGTTGGCACTTCCACCCCGGCGATGCTCCGCCACGCCGGTGGCGCGCTGTTCGACCACGACCGCCGCCTCCGGCACGGCGTCGGGACCGGTGACCAAGTACCGGCTGAACACGCCGCGGGCCCCGGCAGGTGCGACTCCTGGGGGAAGCGAACCGTCGGCAAGCGGCGGGAGCACCAGGCACTCGTTGTCGGCCGAGGTCGGAAAGAGGGTGAAATCGTCACCGAAGGCGAGGGCGCCGTCCCAGACCACGAGCGAGTCGGTGCCCTGGATTTCACCGCGCCAGACCCGCGCCGCCGTGTACGGATCGAGAATGAGCAGCCGGGTCGACCCGATGGTCACGACGGTGTCGATTCCCGGCTGAGCGGTTGGCCGCAGAAGGAGCGTGCCGTCGCCGAGCGTCTCGACGGTGGCGCCGCTGATGGTGGCCGCATCCACTCCCTCCACGAGCAGTTCCGGATCGACTCCCGCGGTGGCCGCGAAGACCACCAGGGAACCGATGGCGGTGATCGGCTGCAGGGTCGCGCTGACCGCGGGGATGCTGCCGAACGGTTGGCGCAACGGCCAGGCGAAGTAGCTGCCGGAGGCGAGTTCGATCGGGGCCGTCGGGAGGGTCACCGTGTTGGGGCCGAGTTCGACGGCGAACTGCACGCCGGCGATGGCCGGCAGCGGCTGGCCAGCGGGTTGGTGGTTGTTGACAAAGAGGTAGCCCCGCTGTCCGTCACCCCGAACGGACCACCGTGGTGCGCCCGGCTCCGTGGGAGGGATCACCGCCGGGTAGGTGGCGATCTCCGCACCGAACGACTGCAGGAGCAGGTGCTGCTGGCGAAGCAGGTGGTAGTGCTCCCGCACCTGGCCGAGTGCCCCGAGCGGTGCGTAGAAGTCGTAGTCGAGCAGCGGCACGTCGTTGGGATAGCCGGTCTCCTGCGACTCCTGGGTGGAGGTGAGCTCACCCATCACCTGCTGCACACCGTGGTAGAGGTAGTAGCCCTGCCAGGCGGAACCGCTGCCGATCTTCACCAGCCCCAGGGCCGCGACATCGATCGAGTCGACGCAGGGGCGCCGGTGATAGGCGACGTGCATGCCGCCACCGAGTTCGCAGGTGACGAACGGGTAGCGGTAGTCGCGGTCGGCGGCCACGGCATCCGTGCCCCGCACATCGGCGCCCACCGACAGGTCATCCCGCACGGTTGAGAAGGTGAAGTGCATGGGGCCGAACTCGGGCCAGTCCACCTGGGACGATTCCCAGAACCCGTCGGAGTACCCGGCGTAGACCGGCATCACCCGGTCGGCGGGCAGTTGGGCGCCGCCCCACCCGGTGGCGACCCAGAGTGACGCGTGCATGCCGAGGTCTTCGGCGATCGAGCGCAGGGTGTCGATGTGGTCGGGCTGGTCGTACAGCTCGTTGTCGACCTGCACGGCGATGATCGGCCCGTCGGGGTTCGCCGCAGAGTGGAACAGGCCGCGCAGTTGGCGCTCGACCGCGGTGTACCAATGGCGCACCAGGGTGAGGTAGCGCGGGTCGTTGGTGCGGTGCTCGATCGGGCGCGCCTGCACCCAGTCAGGAAACCCGCCGTTGCGGGCCTCACCGTGAGCCCATGGCCCGATCCGGATGACGACGCACAGGCCGACCCGGTGCGCGATCTGCAGGAACCGGCGGAGATCACGGTTGCCGTCCCAGCGCACGGTGCCTTCGATCTCCTCGTGCAGAATCCAGAACACGTAGGTCGCGAGCACGTCGATCCCGCCGGCTTTGATCTTGCGGAGCTCGGTCTCCCACCTCGCGGCGTCGTCGCGGCTGTAGTGGTATTCACCCATCACGGGAAACCAGGGCGTGCCGGCGCGCGTCACGTAGCGATTCGTGAGCTCGACCGCGTTGGGAGTACCGGCCGGGTCGCCCATGTCCACGGCGGGGCGCACCGCGGGAGGCGCTGGCGGAACCGACAGGGAGAAGATCGTCATGGCAGCTGAATCCTAATCGTGGCTGGTCGCCGCGAGGTGCAGCCACCAGGTGAATGGTCGCCCGGGTTCGAGCAGGCGGATGCGCCCCTCGGCCACGGCGCGGGCCGCCGAGTCCCCGAACGCGGTCGACGGTTCGATCGCCACAACGGGGGTGTCGGTGAATTCGCCGCCGTCCCAGTAGAGGCCGAGATAGGGCAGCAGGTCTCGGTCCCAGCTCAGGGTGAGGGTGTCACCGTTGGCGTGCACGACGGCGGCGCTGGAGTGCGGCTCGGCGGTGAAGGCCTTGAGCGCCGCAGTCCCGACCGCGGCCGGCCAGTCGGGTGCCGCGCCGGTGCGGGGATACTCCTCGACGAGCGTGAGCCGGGGCTCGGCCATGACGATGTTGGTGCCGGCGTCGGCGGCGAAGAGCGGATGCGCGCACCAGGCCAGTGGCACCGGCGACGCGGCATCCGTGCTCGCTGTGTACACCAGCCGGATGCCGGTGTCGGTGGCCTCGACCCGCCGGATGAGGTTGATCGGCAGGCTGAGGAGCCGCACGCTGGTCTGAATGTGGGCGGCATCCGCGGAGTCCAGCGCCCACGGGGTCTGCCAGGCGTCACCATGATCGGCCAGCACTGTGCCGGTGGATGCCGAGCCGTCGGCCAGGGTGCACGCCGACACTGTGGGAATCGCCTCGTCCCAGCCGCCGCTGCCGGGCTGCACGAACACCCCCGGCGACCGGGGGCCGCTGGGAGCGAGCCACTCCCGGCCGCCGGAGGTGAGGCTGGTGATGCGGGCGCCGTCGGCGACGTCGACCTGAACGGTGATGCCGCCGCCGGAGATGCCGGGCATCAGCCCGGCAGGCCGATGCGGCGTTCGCCCGAACGCAATTGCTGGATGACCACGGCCACGATGAGCAGGGCGCCCTTGGCCACGTTCTGCCAGAACGAGTTGACGCCGAGCAGAGTCATGCCGTTGGTGAGGATGCCGAGCAGGATCACCGCCAGGATGGTGCCGGCGATGGTGCCCTTGCCGCCCTTGAGCGCGGCGCCACCCAGCGCCGCGGCGGTGATGGCCTCGAGCTCGAGGCCCTCGGAGCCGGAGACCGGTTGGCCGGAGCCGGTGCGGGCGGTGATCAGCACACCGGCGATCGCGGCGATGGCGCCGGTGGCCACGTAGACGCCGATGATGTAGCGGTTGATGTTGATGCCGGCCAGGCGGGAGGCGATGTCGTTGCCGCCGACGGCGTAGATGTTGCGGCCCACGCTGGTGTAGCGCAGCAGCACGTGGGCGAGCACGGCGATGATGACGAGCACCCAGATCAGGGTGGGCACGCCGAGGAGGGTGCCGCGGGCGAGGAAGACGAAGAAGCCGTCGGCGCCGGTGTAACCCTGGGCGCGGCCGTCGGAGATGAGTTGCGCCACACCCTTGTAGGCGGCGAGGGTGGCCAGGGTCGCGATCACCGGGTTGACCCGGCCGAACACGATGATGCAGCCGTTGAGCAACCCGCAGAGCATGCCGATGCCGATGGCACCGACCACGCCGATGAACGGCCCGGTGGCGGTGAAGATCATCGCCGACGACACCGAGGTGAGCCCGGCGATGGAGCCGACCGAGATGTCGAGGGCGCCCATGATGATCACGATGGTCTGCACCACGGCGAGGAGGCCGGAGATGGCGATGGCGGTGCCGATCACCCGCAGGTTGCCGACGGTGAAGAACAGCGGGTTCTGGCTGCCGATCACGGCGACGACGAGGGCGATGGCCATCAGCAGGGAGATGTTCTGCACGCCGACGATGCCCAGGACCCGGCGGAACACGCCCGGGCGGAGGCCACTGTCGAGGGGCGGCTGCGACTGCAGTGTCGCGGTGGACTGGGTTGTGGGCACCGGAGTGCTCCTTTCGAGACGGACGCTCATGAGTGGGAAGTGCTGAGATCGGAGTCAGCGGCAGCTTCATCCATGGCCAGGGCCAGGATCTGTTCTTCGGTGACGTGGTCGCGGGCGAGTTCGCCGGTGATGCGGCCGCCGGCCATGACGTAGATGCGGTCGGAGAGCCCGATCACTTCGGGGAGCTCGCTGGAGACCACGAGCACGGCCACGCCGGCTTGCGCGAGTTCGTCGATGATGGCGTAGATCTCCGCCTTCGCGCCCACGTCGACGCCGCGGGTGGGCTCGTCGAGCACCAGCAACCGCGGATGCGTGGCGAGCCACCGGGCCAGCACCACCTTCTGCTGGTTGCCGCCGGAGAGGTTACCCACGAGTTGGTCGCTCGACGGGGTGCGGATGCCCAGCCGGGCGATGTACTCGGCGGCGAGCGCCTTCTCGTCGCTGCTGCGCACGAAGATCCACCGGCTCAGGTTGCGCAGCCGGGCCAGGGCCACGTTGTCGCGCACGGAGCGCTGTAGCAGCAGGGCTTCGGCCTTGCGTTCCTCGGGGGCGAAGCCGATGCCGGCGGCGATCGCGTCGGCCGGGGTGCGGAAGTTGGCGGTGACGCCGCCCATCAGCAGCTGCCCGGAGTCGATTCTCAGGTCGCCGACGATGGTCTTCATCAGTTCGCTGCGGCCGGCGCCGACCAGACCGCTCACGCCGACCACTTCGCCGGCCTTGACCTCGAGGTGGATGTCGCTGACGTGGGCGTTGCTCACCCCGCGCAGTTCGAGCACCGTCTCGCCGGGCACGACCGGGTCGCGGTGGAAGAACTGGGAGAGATCGCGGCCCACCATCATCCGCACCAGTTCGACGTGGTTGGTCTCTGCGGTGGTCTTGGTGCCCACGAATTTGCCGTCGCGCAGCACGGTGATGTTGTCGGAGAGTTCGAAAATCTCGTGCATGCGGTGCGAGACGTAGCCGATGGCGATGCCTTCGTCGCGCAGCCGGCGGATGAGGCGGAAGAGGATGACGACTTCTTCGTCGCCGAGCGAGGAGGTGGGTTCGTCGAAGCAGATCACCGACGGTGAGTCCACCAGGGCGCGCATGATCTCCACGATCTGGCGTTGTGCGGGTGAGAGTTCGCTGCCCAGGGTTTCGGGGCGGATGACCTTCTCGAACCCGTACTGGCGCAGGTCGGCCTCGGCGCGGGCGAACAGGGCGGCCCGGTTGAAGAACAGGCCCTGCCGGCCGAGCGCGCCCACGTAGATGTTCTCGGCCACCGACACGTGCAGGAGAACTTCGGGTTCCTGGGCGATCACGCGGAGGCCGGCCAACCGGGACTGCCGCGGATCGGTGAAGGTGACCTCGGTGCCGGCCAGGGCGAGGGTGCCGGCATCCGGCTGCAGGTCACCGGTGAGGATCTTGAGCAGGGTGGACTTGCCGGCGCCGTTCTCGCCCATCAGGGCTGTGACCTCGCCGGCGCGCAGTTCGAGCTGCACGCCCTGCAGGGCGCGCACCGGGCCGAAGCTCTTCTCGATGCCGGTGGCGCGAAGCAGAACGGTGCCGGGCGGCGCCTGTTCTCGAGCGGATGCTGCCTGCTCTGGTGTCTTGACCATGGCTGGGTGTGCCTTTCCGTAGCCGGGTGGCTGGAGGTGCGGGTTGTGCTGGGCGGATTCGGGTGGTGGGGCGGGGTGCGACGGGTGTCGTGAACGACGGCGCCGTGCCCCGCCCCGGTGGAGCGATCCAGACAGGATCAGGTGCAGACCACGCCCTTTTCTTCCCAGTTGTCGGCGTTCACGATCTCGGTGTTGGCGATCGAGACGGGCGGCAGTTCGGTGCCGTCGCGGAGCAGGCCCACCATGGAGGTGACCGCGGCCTTGCCGACCTCAGCGCCGGAGATGAACAGCGACGCCTTGTTGCCGGTCTCCTGGCCCGCGGACCAGTCCTTGCAGGTGAGGTACGCGCCCAGGCCCACGCCGATGATGTCGGCCGGGGCGACGCCGGAGTTCTGCAGCGCCGTCACGACGCCGGTTTCACTCTCGTCGTTGCAACCCCAGACCACCCAGTGCTTCACTCCGGCGTTGGCCGTGATGATGGCGCCGGCCTTGTTCTGGGCATCCGTGGCGGAGTTGTCGGTGCCGATGTCGACGATAGCGGGCACCTCGGGCACGGTCTCACCGAACGACGCCGCGGCGCCTTCGACGCGCTGGGTGCACGCGGTGAGGTCCTGCTTGTAGGCAGAGATGATGCGGGTGTCGGCGGCGGTCCAGCCGGCCTCGGCGTAGAGGCGGGCGGCCTCGCCACCGACGAGTTCACCCATCGAGGTGCCGTCGAAGCCGGCGAACGCCGCTTCGGCACCGCTGGCATCCTCGATCGCGTCGTCCGACGCCATCAGCGGGATGCCGGCGGCTTTCGCGGCGTCGATCACCTGCGGGCCGATCTGCTGGTCGGGCACCACGATGATGATGCCGTCCACCTTCTGGGCGATCACGGAGTCGAGCTCGCTGATGGCCTTGTTCGAGTCGGTGCCGAGGTTCACCACCTTGATGTCCACGTCGCCGAGTTCGGCGGCGGCGGCCTTGGCGCCGTCGGCCTGGTCCACGAAGTACTGCTGGTCGCCCTGCTTCTGCAGGTACGCGATGGTGAGCTTGCCGCTCTTGGGCCCGGCTGCGGCCGGGCCCTCGGCGGTCTCCATGCCCGACGAACAGGCGCTGAGGCCCACGATTGCGATCACGGCGACGGCGAGAGCGCCCATGCGGCGTCGCTGCCGGTTTGAGCTCCTACTGATTACATTCATGCTGTGTTCCTTCTTCCCAGGGTTACTCACGAGCGTCACTGCCGGTGAGGGGTGGCCGCCGAAGCGGCCGAAGCGGCCGAACTCGCGGTGAGTTCGCCCAATTTGGTGCGCAGGGTGTGCACATAGGTGTCGTGCACGCTCTGGGGGTCGTCGTGGAAGAGCAGCATCGCTGGCAGCGATGTCGCGAAGTAGTCGACGCGGGCGGGTGTGGCCGCGAGTTCGGTGAGGTAGGCGTCGAATTCGTCAACGAGCGTAACCGCCGCGGAGTGGTCGCCGAGCCGTTCGAGGGCGCGGATCGAGAACAGGGTCTGTTCGCTGAACCGGCGGGTGCTCATGTCGATGAAGTCGCCGGTGGCGTGCGCGGCGGCGGTCCAGGCGGTGCGAGCGCCGTCTTCGTCGCCGGTCGCCAGCAGCGCTTCGCCGAGCAGCCAGTGCAGGTCGGCCGAGTTGGCGAGCGGATGCCGGGCCTCGCCGAGGGACTGCGGCGGCGTGATCGCCGCGTGCACGTGCTCCAGCGCACCGGCCGGGTCGCCGTCGGCGAGGGCCTGCTCGGCCAGGGCGGTGCAGGCGTTCTGCCAGGCCAGGAGCACCTGGCCTTCGCCGCCCTCCCAGGGCTGGAACACCCGGCCGAGCATGAGCTCGCGGGCCTCGCCGGGCCGGTCGACCGCGGTGAGCAGGCCGGCGTGCACCACGGTGAGGTCGTCGCGGCGGCCGGCGAGCTGCCGGTGCGCCTCGAGCCGGTCGAGCCGGTCGGCGGGGGTGGCGCCGGTGCGGGCGAGCAACTGGTCGTATTCGTAGAGCAGCTTGGCGTCGTGCGGCGCGTGGACCACGGCGGTGTGGAAGTGGTCGAGGGCGGCGGCCGGGTCGCGCTGCACGTTGTAGGCGGCGATCCCCAGGTTGCGGTGCACGAGCGCGGCGGTCGCGGCATCCGGGGCATGCTCGGCGGCGGCCTGCCACACCGTGATGGCGTCGGTGTAGCGCTTCTTGTCGTAGTACCAGGAGCCGAGCAGCGCGGCGGCGCGGGCGTCGGTGCCGTCGGCGGTGAGGGCCGCCTCGAGCGCGGCGACGTCGGCGAGCCGGGAGGGCAGGCAGTGCCGGGCGTCGGCGGCCCGGGCGTCCTGCCGGGCGGCGGCGGCCTCGGCGGTGCGGCCGGCCGCGTCGAGCAGCCGGGCGCGGTGGTAGTGCGCGAGCGGGGCTACCTGTACCTGGCCGAGTGCGGTGTCGGTGGAGGCGGTCGCGGCGGCGGTGAGCAGCTCGAGGGCGGTGTTGGTGTGCCCGGTCTCGGCGTATTCGAGCGCCACATCGAGCAGGGTCGGGGCGTCGGTGGAGAGCTCGAGGCCGGCGAGGTGCCGGGTCCACTGGTCGAGCGGGTCGCGGGCCAGCTGGTCGGCGAGCACCCTGTTGGCGTCGGCGACGGCACCGCTGCCACGCAGGGTGAGCGCGAGTAGCGCGTTGGCCTGCAGGTGTTCGGGGTTGTGGCGCAGCAGTTCGAGCAGTGCGTCGCGGCTGGCGGTGAGGTCGCCGGCGCGGGCGTGCAGCCGGGCCAGGGCGTGGCCGGCGGGCACCCGCCAGGCGTCGTTCCAGGTGGCCTTGGCCAGGTAGTCCTTCGCCTCGGCGTCACGCCCCTGGTGCACGAGCGAGATGCCCAGCCGGTAGTGCGCCTCGCCGTCGGCGGGGTTGGGCACCCGGGCGAGCAGCCGGTCGATGGCGGTGCGCAGGTGCGCCTCGGCGTCGGTGTGCCGGCCGGCGCGTTCCCGCCGGGCGGCCAGGGCCACGTTGCAGCGCACGTCGCCGGGGTCGCGGCGCAGGGCCTCCTCCCAGTACGGCTCGGGCGCGCGGGTGGCGTGCCGGTACTGGTCGAGGTACTGCCCGGTGTAGAAGAGTTCGTCGATCGACGCGATGCTGGCCGGGTCGGCCGGTTCGGTGGCCGGGGCGGGGGCCACGGCGTCCTCGGCGGGGTCGCGCGGGGTCCAGGTGACGAGCACGGTGTCGCCGTCGCGCACGATGAGGGTCAGTTCGCTGGGCCGGTAACCGCCGTCGAGGGGCAGCTCGTGCCGGTAGGCCTGGCTGGGGGCGAGATCGGCGGTGGCGGTGAAGACGACGCGGCCGCCGGCATCCGTCAACTCGATGGTGGCGCCGGCGACGACCCGGGTGGCGGCCACGCCGATCACCACGGTGGTCGTTGTGTCGTCGGCGGCGATGACGTCGAGGCGCACGGCCGCGTCCCGGGAGGCCTGGTGGGCGGCGCCGATGCGGGTGATCGGGTACCAGAACTGGCTGAAGGTCTTGGTCTCGCCGGGGGCGATGAAGCTGAAGTCGGGCTGGTTGTCGGTGAACGCGCCGGCCATCAGCTCCACATAGGGGCCGTCGCCGTCGGTGAGGTTGCGGTCCCAGGCCCAGCCGAATTCGGCGTTGCCCCAGGTCCACTGCTTCTTGCCCGGCGCCACCGTGTGGTCGGCCCAGTAGACGAAGCCGGCTTCGAGGCCGTGGTCGTAGCCGCCGAAGAAGTCGTCCTGGGTGGCGACGACCATATAGGAGGTGGGCACCGGGATGTTGCGGTACCAGTCGAGCCGGTCGCCGTCGGGGCGGTCGGCGGTCACCTGGGCGGGGTAGTCGACACCGTAGTAGTGGCCGTCGACGGCGGGGAAGGTGGCGACGGCGCGCTTGGCGTGGTCGGCGACGAACTCTACGTCGGTGGGAAAGAACGACTGATAGTCGTCGTTCACGGCGGCGGCCACGTTGGCCCACCAGAGGAAGGTCTGGGTGGCGTCGGTGCGGTTGTAGAGCCGCACGCGGGCCTCAACCACCGAGCTGTCGGGGCGCAGGCGGATGCCGTGCATGCCCTTCATCCGGTTCATCGGGTCGTGGTCGCTGCACCACACGGTGATGGCACCATCGGCTTCGCGTTCGATCTCCCAGTCGGTGGGCAGGAACGTGCCGGGCCGGTGGTGCTGCGGCCAGTTGAACTCGACGCCGCCCGAGATCCACGGGCCGGCCAGGCCCACCAGGGCGGGCTTGATCACGTTGTTGCGGTAGAAGAAGTCGTAGTCGGCCACCTTGTCGTAGCCGATGTGGATGCGGCCGCCGAGCTGCGGCAGGATCACCAGGCGCACCCACTCGTTCTCGAGGTGGATGGCGTCCCAGGCATAGGGGCGCTTCTCCTGCTCGATGCGTTCGTGGAACGGCAGCGGGTAGACCTTGCCGGAGGAGCCCTGGTAGACGCGGTTCTCCAGGAAGGCCGGGTAGTCCTCCGGCTCCACCGGGAGGTAGGTATCGATGATCAGGGGCTCGGACCAGGCCGCGACTCTGTCGCCGGCGAACTCGGCCGGAATGGGCGGAAGCTCAATCGTCGACTCCCCATCGGTGACCGTGGTCTCGCCGTCGATCGGCGGAATCACGCGGTCAGGCGTTGCGGGGAAGTCGTTCTCGGCGTTGAGCATGTTGCAAGATTATGAGGAGCTTTCGCGGATGCGTAGGAGATTTCTCCGGGCTTTCTGGACGAAACGCTGATTTACCGTCACACTGGGCGGATGACGATCGCCGACGGTTTCCCAGGCCAGCGCATGCTCGTGCTCCCCCGCCCCCGGGTACGGGAGGCGCTGCAGCAGCCCGGCACCTCGCACCTGGTGGTGACCGACTGCGGCTACTTCCCCGAGGCGCACTCGCACGGCCGGGTGCGCACCACCCCGATCTCGCAGGCGGTGATCATCGTCTGCGCCAAGGGAGGCGGCTGGTGCGAAACTCCGGCCGGCCGGTTCCCGGTCACCGCCGGCCAGGTGATCATCCTGCCGCCGGGGCATCCGCACTCGTACGGCTCGAACGAAGACACCCCGTGGACGCTGTGGTGGCTGCACGTGACCGGCCGCGACCTGCCCGAGTTTCTCACCGCGGCCGGCATGACCCCTGACGCCCCGATCCGCACCCCGTCAGACGTGTACCGGGTAGTGGCGCTGATCGCCGAGGTGTTGCAGTCGATGGAGCGCGACACCACCACCGCGAGCCTGCTCGCTGCCGCCGGCGCCGCCTGGCACCTGATGGCCCTGCTCGCCTCGGACCGCTCCACCGGCGACGGCCGCTACGCCGCCATCGACCGCGCCGCCGAATACCTGCGCACCCACATCGACGACCACGTGAGCGTGGCCGAGCTCGCCGCCATGTCGCGGCTGAGCGGCTCCCACTTCGCCGCCCTCTTCAAGAGCCGCATCGGCTACCCCGCCCTGCAATACCAAACCCAGCTCCGGATGGCCCGGGCCCGCGAACTCCTAGACACCACCGACCAGCCCATAGCCGCGGTCGCTGCCGCCACCGGCTACCCCGACAGCTTCTACTTCGCCCGCCAGTTCAAGAAGGTGCACGGCGTGACGCCGTTCGGGTACCGGGGGCAGCGGAAAGGGTGAGCGACCCTACGCTAATCCGATCATCCTCATTTGCACGGCACGTTCAGGATGAATGGTTGCTGGTTCTGGATCCACGACGGGAGTATCGAGAGGTGAAAGCCTCCGTGGGTCATTGCTGCGAGGGCCAGTCTCCAATCGTACGCAACCTGCTCAGACGGTAATCTCTCTGTAAATTGGCTCTAGGAGATCCCTGAGTTCTGTTTCGACATCATCGGCGTCCGACCCGTGCCGCTCGCGGTACGCAATAAGGGAAGGTGTTTCCGAGCAGAACGCCACCGCACCTCGAACCTTGTCCCCGACTCGGTGTTCTCCTCCGTAATACGACTCGAGATCTCCCCGACGCAAGACATGGACTCTCTCTTCATGGAGGCCTCTCAGGACACTGTCCAAGTGAGCATCGACGCCAGCGTCGCCACTCTGCAGAACGATGAGCTTTTCACCCCCTCGCGGCCAGTCGAACAACCGAGTCATTTTCTCCTCGACGACGGCTGCCATGTCAGCGGTGGGGCACGCACGCCATTCTGTGAACGAGTCTTGCGCCCCCTGCCAGAGGCCTCGCACATCGCCTCGACTAACTGCATCTCGAATCTTCCGACCCGGGACGCTCTCCGAGGTGGCAGAAACTATGTGCCGGTCGACTTCGGCCATTAGAGCATCCCGTTTGGAAGTAAGAATCCCATCCTCAGTGAGATTCCTGAAGCCGTCGACGAGGGAATCCAGATCAGCAATTGCATGCACTGAAATGTCAAAGTGTGCGAAGAAGTCTCTGTAACGGCCGATGCTGGTCTTACCACCTGTCCGAATGAACACGATGTTCTGCTCGACACTGTCCCAATTGGAATTCAGCAGCTTGGCGAGATGAGGGAAGACTACAACGTCGCTATCGCCCTCCACTAGGACAACCGTGCGAGCGAATAGTGCCGCTTCATTGTTCTCATGGCACACGAGCTGAAATGCGTCTCTGGCAGAGAGCTGGCCCCGGAAGTCGACTGGAAAGGGTCGAACGCTTGACGGACAGGTTGCTGACTTTGGCGACTTGACCAGCTTAATGAACGTCGAGGTGGACTCGGCGCTGAAGAAGACCGGCGAGTGGGTAGTCACCATCACAGGGTGCTCGAGAGCAAAAATGGAAAGAGCGTCAAAAAGCTGTCGTTGTGCACGAGGGTGGAGATACAGTTCTGGCTCTTCGAAGAGCAGCAGGTAGCTTTGACGCGACTTGCTTGACTGGCTCCCTGTGGCCAATCCGCCCTCGCGAAGCGACGTGTACGCCCTTAAAATCGCGAAAGCAACAGTTCTCTTGAGCCCGTCGCCTTTGCTCCCGATGGGCCCCATATGGCCATCGTCAATCATCAGCTCCGCTCCTCCAAGAATGGTGCGCAGCTCAGGGGCAGGCACATCCATCCGGAGTTTTACGCCCGGAAAGCTTTCTTGAACGAACCGCTCAATAGTCGACTCGATCAACTTGACCTCTTCCAGCCTGAGGTCTTTCGTCTCACCGTCCGGCGCCTGAAACCTGCTCAGTTTGCGCTGCACTTCGGCAAATGCCTGCTCGATATCGCCGAACTGATCCGTGACCTCATCGAGCAGGATCTTGAGAAGTTTTCCGAAAGTCGCTGAATCCGAAGTCTTCATTTCGCTCGCGGAGTCCTTGACTGCCTCGATGTAAATAACCTCTGGCAAGAGAGATCGCATGGCGGCCTCGATACCAGTCGGTGGTGGCCCATCCCGGAGCTCCAGTGCTTCCTCGGGCAAGGCACCGACGAGTTTTTCGCGCTCGTCGCGGATCGAAATTTGAGTCGGCCTGTCCGCGAGAACTTTATCCAGCTCGGGAATCAGTGAGACCGCCGCCATACGCAGAGCGGCACCGGACTTCCCTTTCATTGCATCATTCAGGTCAGCCAACGACCATCCCGGGGCTTTCGGAACTTGCTGCATTATCTGCAGTATCGACTTGCTCCCCAACACCGCTGTCCTGACTAGAGTCAAGCGCCCGCTTATCAGCACGTTTGAAACACTCGCGCGGTTGCCCTCGTCGGCAATGCGCTCGAGGTCATCCTGTCCGATTTCTTTGAGCGTCACCTCGACGCGGATCGGTTTCGCTATGTCGCTAAAATCCGCGGATTCCAGCTTGCTTGGTGGAGTTCCCTTGAGAGCAAAATGCAGAGCGTGAAGCACCGAGGACTTCCCTGCATTGTTCTCACCGATCAGGCAGCCAAAATCTGAGAGCGGAATTTCAGTATCGAAGTGGGCGCGAAAATTCTGGATATGTAGAGCTTCAAATTTCAATTAACTTCCCCAATTGTTGAACACAACCATCATCTCGACAACGAGACTGTCCAGTCAGCCCCTCTTCGGGAGTCAGCGAGGCGGCCAATTGGCGGTGAGGGGCCAATCTGCTCAGTCCATCGCACCAAAGCCCCACACCTGAGTTGCATGGGCGGGGCGAGGGGGAACAAACCGTGGTGCGAAAGATACAACCTGGCATCAAGGGATAACGCTGGCTACAGCGTTGCCTCTTCAAGTCCGAATTCGCATATCGAAATTACCCGAGAACTGCCGTCCGCCCCGTGACCCCTATGGTGATCTTGAGCACTATGGGAAGGCGGCTCGACTATGAAGCCCTCAGAGACCTCGGCCGGCAGAGTTTGGGTCCGTGGCTTTGCGGAGTCGGACAGAAGGATCGCGGTGCTCTTGCTCGACAGCCTTGAGATCCATGATCACGTCGAAGTCATGGCATCAATTGGTCAGCAAATACGTGCACTGGCCGAAAATGGGACCTCGGAAGCGCCAATTCTCCTGATTCCAATTCGATCCGGAGAGGACCTGCCGAGTCTGCCGGCAGGGCAGACGCAGCACGTTGCATACGAGACGTTTGATCCGGGGTCCCCCCTACCTGCCCTCCCCGGGAGCGAGGCCGAAGTTGGCTCCATGTTCCGCGGCCTGATCGACGCAGCGCCCAAAATATTCATTTCACCAGAGACTCCTCTCAACAGATTGCGAGAGTTGAAACCGAGGACCATTTGCCTAGCTACCGATTACAGCGGAAGCGGCAAACAAGCTTTGAAATTCACCGAGGCTTTTCGCGCTAACCGAACGATCGCAAGCTGGATTTCTTACGGACTAATCAAGCTTCAGGTCGTGACGTATGCCGCAAGCCTGGCGGCGTCCAATCGATTCAGGGCGTTGCAGAACACTAGCTTCTCGGCTGCCGAGTCCGCAAAATCAGCTAGGTCAGCCGACTGGAGCGATTCAGATCGAGCCCTCGTCGAGAAACTGTGCATCGATTACGCCCACGACGCCGACCCCACTCCAGCACTGGGATACGGAAACAGCTTCGGCCTGTATATGACAAACATGCGGGTGCCGAACAACCTTCCACAGATACTGATCCGGGCAGGAGGCACTCACCCTGGACTCTTTCCCGGGCGGCTGGTTCCTCGCGACTTCGTCCTCGAGCTCCACACATATCGGCCGCCCCCGTCGCTCGAAAGGACACTTCGCAATCTGGGTGCTGAAGATCTTGCCGAGGCAATTCAAGACAAGACAAGACCAGTGAAAGGGCTGCGCGCTCTGGCTTCCCTTCATCTACTCAAGTACGGCATGTCCGAATCCGAGGTGAATGCGATGCTAGGGATGGATGCAGCGGAGGCGCGGAAGCTGAAGAGCACACTCATTGCCATGGGGTGCCTCACGCTCGACAGCGAACTCACCAAGCGAGGCCTGAGTGAGCTGCAACAAGTCTTTCACCGTGGCGTCACGAGACCACGGTACGACCACGTACCCCACCCTCCTGTATGGTACGAACCAACCCAACTGAGGTGAGATTCGTGCAATACCTAGGGATGAAGCCTGTCCATGCGACAGGCTCGGGCATGGAAGCATGTCAGGTTGCAGCACTCTGCGGTCGCCGGCCAAGCCAGCGATTCGGAGGCGACGGTGAGGCTTTCCTCCCCGAAGTCTCGATGAGAAAACCCTCACCGTCCCCCTCCGGGGGAGGTTCAAAGTAGGTGCGTAACGAAGCACACCTCAGTTGGGCAATAACCTCGATGTCAGGCGAGCGGCCCGCGCTGGCAGACGCGATGATGAGGCAATCCGAAACTCTTCGCCGCACAGGGGCCCCGGTCCTGTACTCCCTGAAACACCTGGCGCTCACTACAGGGGTGGAATACGGGTACTTGCGTCATGTGATTCAGCGCAACGCGCCTGCGTACAAAGCAATCAGGATCCCAAAGAATACGGGTGGCTATCGGGATCTTCTTTCGCCGACAGACTCTCTGAAACACGTTCAACGCTGGATTCTCCACGAAATTCTCGATACGGTCCCTCGGCACATCAACAACTTCGCGTATTTTCGAGATGTGACGGCGCGGGAATGCGCCATTCGACACGCTGGCGCGACCTGGATGATCAAGACTGATCTCCATCAGTACTTTCCATCAATTTCGGAGAAATTGGTCTACGAGGTGTTTCAAGGGCTTGGCTATTCAAGGCTCCTCTCGTTCGAATTGGCCCGGCTTTGCACCTGGAACAAGCTTGGGCGCTTGGCACCAACCGGAGCAGTGCCGCGAAGCCATGGGAGCGTGCGCTCACTGCCGTATCCGCCAGCTCCACTTGGGTTCTTGCCGCAGGGCGCCCCGACTAGTGGAGCGCTGGCCAATGCGGCGACAAGGCGACTCGATGACGCGCTTTCAGATTTTGCGATCGCGAACCATCTGATCTACACGAGGTACTCGGACGACATGACTTTCTCCAGCCCAAGTGCATTTAGCCGGACCGTCGCGAGTGAGTTTGTAGTCCAGATCCGCAAGATTGTCACCGCCTCCGGTCTTGCTTTGCACTCACAGAAAACGAAAGTAATACCTCCCGGCGCTCGCAAGATAGTCCTAGGCATGCTGATCACGCCGGGCGGAGTTGGAATCCTCCCGGAACAACGCCGCACGATCGACCTCTACGTTCACGCTGTTTCCACATACGGACCAGTCGACTATGCGGCACGAAGAGGCTTTGATTCTGTTTTTTCATTCATCAATCACGTTGAGGGCTGGCTTGCCTATCTCTCCCACATCGACGCATTGTGGACGGCGGGACGAAGCAGATCCTGGAACGACGCGCTCCGCAAACACCTGATTGAAGTGAGCTCGCTCGGCTGAGCCGGAATCCAAGTCTCCCCAAATGTCTAGCGCCCCACCAGAATTCGCCCGCTTGCTTGACATCCACAAAAACGTTTATGTAAGCTCTCACCCACATCAACAAAAACGTTTTTGGGATTGGGTTCAACGATGAGCAAGCGTGTGGGTATTCGAGAGGTCGCGGCCGCGGCCGGCGTCTCCGTGACGACCGTGTCGCACTCACTCAGCGGCGGCGGACAGATCAGCGACGCTACCCGGGAACGGGTGCGGTCGGTGGCCGAAGGCCTCAACTACGCACCCAACCGGCTCGCCAGCGGACTCCGCAGCAAGCGCTCGCAGATCATCGGCTTCGTCAGCGACGAGATCTCCACCACGCCCTACGCCGGCAACGTGCTGCTCGGCGCACAGGAGGCCGCCGCCGCGAACGACCAGGTGCTCATGGTCGTCAACTCCAACCGCAACTCCCGCATCGAAGACCGCGGCATCGATGCGCTGCTGCAGCACAGCGTCGACGGCATCATCTACGCCCGCATGTACCACCAGGCCGTTAAACTGCCCGCCGCGCTGAGTGGCGTTCCCACGGTTCTGCTTGACGCCTCCAGCGACCGCACCGACCTCTCCTCGGTGGTGCCCGACGAAGAGGGTGCCGCCCTCACCGCGATGGAGCACCTGCTCGCCGCCGGCCACCGCCGCATCGGCTATCTGGGCAACATCGACGAGATCCCCGCCACCCGCGGCCGCCTGGCCGGGTACCGTGCGGCTCTGGCCGCACACGGCATTCCGTTCGACGAGTCCCTCGTCACCGTGGGCGAGTCCATGACCGCGCCGGGCCGTGACGCGGCCAGCCGGGTGCTCGCCCTGGCCGACCGGCCCACGGCGCTGTTCTGCTTCAACGACCGGATGGCCATGGGCGCCTACCAGGCCGCGCACCTGGCCGGCCTGGAGATCCCCCGCGACCTGAGCATCGTGAGCATCGACAACTTCGAGGTGCTGGCCGACGCGCTGCTGCCCGGGCTCACCTCGATCGCCTTGCCGCACTACGAGATGGGCCGCTGGGCTATCGAGCGGCTCGCCGCTGAACTGGCCGGTGAGGCCGATTCGGCGCCGCAACAGATTCAGATGCCCTGCCCGCTCGTGCTGCGGCAGTCAGTTGGCCCGCCTCCGCGCTAACGCGGCGACGAGCCAACCTCCACACTTCGCGACCGCTGGAACGGTCGCGACGATCGGCGCCACTCGCCGAGACACCCCACCCAACCGATAAAGAAGGAATGAAGATGAGACACGCAAAGAAGCGCCTGATCGTTGCGAGTTTACTTGCCACGAGTCTCGTTGCCACCATGGCCGGCTGCGCGAGCGGCGGTGCCAGCGGCTCCGACGGCAAGAACGGCGAACTGACCATTTGGACCCACAACGGCGGCAACACCGAAGAGCTGGCCGCCGTGCAGGCCATCGTGGACGGCTACAACAAGAGCCAGAGCGAGACCACGGTGAAGCTGCAGGCTTTTCCACAGGCCTCCTACAACGACTCGGTGATCGCGGCCGCCGCATCCGGCAAGCTGCCTTGCATCGTCGACATCGACGGCCCGAACGTGCCCAACTGGGCCTGGGCCAAGTACCTCACCCCGCTCGACCTCAGCGTGGACCTGGACGAGAACCTGCCCAGCACGCTGGGCATCTGGAACGGCGAGACTTACTCGGTGGGTTACTACGACGTGGCGCTGGCGATGTTCGCCCGCAAGTCGGTGCTGGCCGAGCACGGCATCCGTGTGGCCACGATCGACGAGCCCTGGACCCAGGAGGAGTTCGGCGACGCGCTGAAAGCCCTCAAGGCCGACGGCACCTGGAAGAACCCACTCGACATCGGCACCGGCGACGTGGGCGAGTGGTACCCCTACGCGTACTCCCCGCTGCTGCAGTCCTTCGGCGGGGACCTGATCAACCGCGACGACTTCCAGTCGGCCGACGGCGTGCTCAACGGGCCCGAAGCGCTCGAGTGGGCCGAGTGGATGCAGTCCCTCGCCACCGAGGGATACATCGCCACCAAGAGCGGCGCCGACTCCGCCCTCGACTTCCAGAACAACGTCACCGCCATCCAGTACGGCGGCAGCTGGGCCGCGGCCAACAACGCCGCCGCGCTCGGCGACGACCTGGCCGTGATGCCCTCCGTCGACCTCGGCGAAGGCACCAAGATCGGCGGCGGCTCCTGGCAGTGGGGCGTGACCACCGGCTGCGCCAACCCCGAGGCGGCCATGGACTACCTCTCCTACTCGCTCTCCCCCGAGAACATCGCCGCGGTCGCGGTGGCCACCGCCACCATCCCCGCCACGGATGCCGCCGCCGCCCTGGTGCCCGGCTTCGAAGAGGGCGGCAACCTCGCCATCTTCCGCGAGTTCTCCGCCAACAGCGCGGTGCTGCGCCCCGAGACCCCGGCGTACCCGTTCATCGCGACGGAGTTCACCAAGGCCACGCAGGACATCATCAACGGCGGCGACCCGCAAGACACCCTCGACGCGGCGGTCGCGGCCATCGACGCGAACATCAAGTCCAACGGCGGTTACACGCAGAAGTAGTCGACCGCGGGGGTGCGGCTCAATGCCTCAATTGACAGCCGCACCCCCGCCCTCGCTCAGGGAGACTCTCATGACCACCACGATCGAACGACCCCCGGCGGTTCCTGCCGCCGGCGGCCCGGCCCGGCCCATCCGCCGCAAACGGGACCGCACCAGCAAGACCGAAAACCTGGCCGGGCTGGCCATGCTCACGCCCGCCGTGCTGCTGCTGGCCCTGTTCATCTTCGTCCCGGCGATCCTCGCGTTCGGGCTCGCCTTCACCAACGCCCGGCTCATCTCGCCCTACCCGGCGGTGTTCGTGGGCCTCGACAACTTCGTGCGGCTGTTCGCGGATGCCGCGTTCTTCCGCGCACTGCTCAACGTCGCCTACTTCGCCGTGGTCGTTGTGCCGCTGCAGGCCGGCCTCGCCCTGGTGATGGCCATCCTGGTGAACAAGAAGGTGCGCGGCACCACGTTCTTCCGCACCGTCTACTTCCTGCCGGTCGTCACCTCCATGGTGGTCGTCTCGCTGCTCTGGCTGTTCATGTACCGGCAGGACGGCTTGATCAACGTCATCATCGACCGGGTCACCTTCGGCCTGGTCACCGGGCCGGACTGGCTCAACGACACCGCCACCTCGATGCCGGCGATCATCCTGATGTCGGTCTGGCAGGGCGTGGGCTTCCACATGATCATCTGGCTCTCCGGGCTGCAGACGATTCCCGCCGACCTCTACGAAGCGGCCGACCTCGACGGCGTCACTGCCTGGCAGCGGTTCCGCTACATCACCTGGCCGGGCCTCTCGGCCACGCGCAGCCTGATCCTGGTGACCATCACCATCCAGGCGCTCAGCCTGTTCACCCAGATCAGCGTGATGACCCAGGGCGGTCCGCTCAACTCCACCACCACGGTGGTCTACGAAGCCGTCGAGTCCGGCTTCGCCCAGCAGGAGACCGGCTACGCCTCGGCGATCTCCCTCGTGTTCTTCGTCATCGTGCTGCTGATCTCGGTCGTGCAGCGCTTCCTCAGCAGAGAGAAGGCCTGATCATGGCGATCTCCAATGTGGCCATCGCCGAAGTGGCCCCGGCATCCGCCCCGCACGTGGTGCTGGGCCGCAAGACGGCCAAGAAGAAGCGCGTGATCGGCGTCGGCGGCTGGATCCTCCGCATCGGCCTGACCGTGCTGTTCCTCTTCCCGATCCTGTTCATGTTCGTGTCGTCGCTCAAGCCCGACCAGCAGATCTTCGGTGACCTGTCGTCGATCGCGGCGTTCCTGCCCATCGGCAACATCTCGATGGACAACTACGCTGCCGTGTTCGACCGGGTGCCCGCCGCCCGGTTCCTGGTCAACTCGATCGGCATCTCGGCGATCACCGTGGCCGCCGGCATCCTGGTGAACAGCCTGGCCGCGTTCGCGCTCAGCCGGATGCGGGTGCGCGGCAAGACCATCATCCTCACCCTGATCATCGCCACCCTGATCGTGCCGTTCGAGACCCTCGCGCTGCCCCTGGTGTGGTGGGTGAACCAGCTGCCCTCGTTCGAGCTGACCGAGTTCGGCTTCATGTTCACCAAGGGCTGGATCGACACCTACCAGGTGCAAATCATCCCGTTCGTGGCCAACGCCTTCTCGATCTACCTGTTCCACCAGTACTTCGAGTCGATCCCCAAGGAACTCGACGAGGCCGCCCGCATGGACGGCGCCGGCTGGTTCCGCATCTACCGGCAGGTGGTGATGCCGCTCTCCGGCCCCGCCATCGCCACCGTCGCCATCCTCACCTTCCTGCCCGCCTGGAACTCCTACCTCTGGCCACTCATGGTGGTGCAAACCGAGGAGCTGCGCCCGGTGATGGTGGGCGTGCAGTACTTCTTCCAGCTCAACGTCTCCTGGGGCGAGGTGATGGCGTACTCCACGCTGATCACCCTGCCCGTGGTGGCCCTGTTCATCGCGTTCCAACGCTCATTCGTCAACAGCATCGCGTCCAGCGGTGTGAAAGGTTAGGCCCGGTTATGTCGCTCCAACTGCCCGATAAGTGGATCTGGGACTCCTGGTACGTGCAGGTCGACGGCGTCACACACGCCTTCTACCTGCACGCCAGCAAGGCCCTGGGTGACCCCGACCGTCGGCACCGGCATCCCATCGTGGGCCACGCCGTCAGCACCGACCTGGTGTCGTGGACGGTCGTGCAAGACGCGATCATCATCTCGGATGCGCCCGCCTTCGATGACGGCACCACCTGGACCGGCTCGGTGGTGCGGGACGACGACGGCCTCTGGTGGATGTTCTACACCGGCACCTCCCGCGCCGAGAACACGATGGTGCAGCGGGTGGGCGCGGCCACCTCGGCCGACCTGCTCACCTGGACCAAGGTGTCGACCGAGCCGCTCGTGGAGGCTGACCCCGCGTACTACGAGAAGCTCGACCTGTCGATCTGGCACGACGAGGCCTGGCGCGACCCGTGGGTGTTCCGGTTCCCCGGCGAGAGCACCTGGCACATGCTGATCACGGCCCGCGCTGCCACCGGCGACCCGCTCGTGCGCGGCGTGCTCGGCCACGCCACCAGCGACAACCTGCGTGAGTGGACCGTGCAACCGCCGCTCAGCCAACCCGGCCAGGGCTTCGGCCAGCTCGAGGTCTTCCAGTTCGAGATCGTGGACGGCGTGCCGGTGTTGTTGTTCTGCTGCGGCGTCTCCGAGCTCTCCCCCGAACGCAAGGCGGCCGGCGAGGCGGGCGGCGTGTACAGCGTGCCGGTGGATGCGCGGCTTGAGCAGGTGGACTTCACCGGTGCGGTGCTGTTCGACCGCACCGACCTCTACGCCTCCCGGTTGTTGCGGGATGCGGACGGCGGCTGGGTGCTGCTCGGGTTCATCAACATCGTCGACGGCGAGTTCGTCGGCACGCTGAGCGACCCGATCCCGGTCACGGCCGATCCGGTGCGGGGGCTGGTGCACCGGGTGGGTGCCTCCGGGGTGGCGGCCGACGACGCTTTCGCCGCAGCGGCGCTGTGACCGGGGTCGACCGGGCCGCGCGCCAGGTGCTCGTAGTGGGCGAAGCCCTGGTTGACCTCGTGCAGCGGGCCGACGGCTCCCGGCACGAGGCGCCCGGCGGCAGCCCGGCCAACGTGGCGCTGACGCTGGGGCGGCTGGGCCGGCATCCGCAGCTGCTCACCAGCCTGGGCGACGACGACCGCGGCCGTGCGGTGCTCGGTTGGCTGGAGGGGTCGGGCGTGCGCGTCACCGGCGTGGGTGCTGACCGCACCTCCACGGCCATGGCGGTGCTCGATGCGACCGGCGCCGCCACTTACGAGTTCGACCTGGCCTGGGAGGTGGACGTAACGCTGGCCGGCCCGGCCGATGTGCTGCACGTCGGGTCGATCGCCGCGGTCATCGAGCCAGGGGCATCGGCCGTGCTTCGCCTGGTCGAAGAGCGACGCGACAACGCCACCATCACCTTCGACCCCAACATCCGCCCCGCCCTGATCGACGATGCCGGCGCCGCTCGGGCCCGGGTGGAGCAGCTGGTGGGCCTCGCCGATGTGGTGAAGGTGAGCGATGAAGATCTGCGCTGGGTGCGGCCCGACCAGAGCCTGAGCGAGGCCGCGGCCGACTGGTTGGCACTGGGCCCGGCCGCAGTGGTGGTCACCCTCGGCGGGGAGGGCGCGTTCGCGCTCACGGCTGCGGGCCGGGTCTCGATCCTGGCCCCGCTGGTGACCGTGGTCGACACCGTCGGCGCCGGCGACACCTTCATGGGTGCGCTGATCGACGGGCTGATCGACGCGGATGTCGTCGGTGCCGATCGCCGAGCGGCCTTGCGCGAGTTGCCCCTCGGTGTGCTCGAGCGCATCATGCGCCGAAGCGCCGACGCGGCGGCGATCACGGTCTCCCGCCCAGGCGCCGACCCGCCCACGCGAGCCGAGCTCGCCGCGGCTGCCGCCGCCGCCTAGAACACGCACTCGCCGCACCTCGTATGGCCGAATGAGCCCGCTATAGCGGGCTCATTCGACCGCACGGGGTGCGGTGACGAGGCAGGAAGCGGCTTTAGATCACCGAGAAGCCAGTTGAGGCCAGTTGCGAGCGACCCAACTGCCCCGAATTGTCCTCTCGCGGTTGGGCGCCATCGCGAGAAGTCAGTTGGTGCCCAGCACGGCCCCGGGAGCGGGCCTCAACTGGCCACTCGCCACGCGACAGCGCGCATCCGCGGTCGCGCACAGTGGCCGCGGCCGGACCGAAGGTCCTACTCCAGCGGCGGTAGGCGCATCGCGCCCAGAGGATGATTCGGGAAGGCGGCCCTCGTTGGAGGGTGGTCACGCCGCATGTTCGGTGCGGCGTCGTCTAGGCAGTTCTAGGAGTTCCCATGTCCGCACGTACCTGGCTCATCACCTCAGCTCTCACGGTGGCCGCCGTCACCCTTGTCGGCTGCGCACAGGCCGCCCCCGAGCCGAGCGCGACCCCGGCGGCGGAGCCGGCGCACTGGTCGTACGACGGCGACACCGGGCCGGCGTCGTGGGGCGACGTGGACGCCAGCTTCGAGACCTGCGCCGCGGGAACCGACCAGTCCCCGATCGACTTGCCGGCCACCGTGCGCGCGCCGAGCACCGGCATCCAGTTGAGCGCGGAGGACGCGGAGGGTGACGTGTTCGACACCGGGCACGCGGTGGAGTTCGAGTCCGACGGGGAGGGTGAGACCCTCACCTTCGGCGATGACGAGTACAGCCTGCAGCAGATGCACGCGCACGTGCCGTCGGAGCACACCGTGAACGGCCAGCCGGCCGCCGCCGAGCTGCACCTGGTGAACGCGGATGCCGACGGCAAGCTGCTGGTAGTCGGCATCCTGGTTGCGGAGGGCGAAGCATCCGAGGCGATGGCACCGTTCATCGAGGAGGCCACACATGTGACCGACGAAGAAGACGTGACGCTGGATGTCTCGGCTGTGCTGCCGGCATCACTGGAGAACTACGAGTACTCGGGGAGCCTGACCACGCCGCCGTGCACCGAGGACGTGCAGTGGGTGGTGCTGAGCACGCCGATCACGATGTCGGCGGAGCAGATCGGCACGTTGGAAGGAGCACACAGCCACAATGCCCGGCCGACGCAGCCGCTCGGGGATCGGGTGGTTGTGGGCGGGACCGGGGAGCTGGGATAGCGAACCCGCTTGAGCGCACCCCCTGTAGCTGGCCGCGCCCGCTATAGCGGGCGCGGCCAGCTGTACGGGGTGCGGCCAACCGTTGGGGGGGGTGCGGTCGCGGCGGGTCTCGGAAGACCCGACCACGAACCGAGGAACCTCGCGTACCCACCGCTGCCAGCGATGACTCAGACTCGAACCGGCTTTTCGTCGACGGAGCCCTCGATCTCGGCGAACGCGGGGTCGTCGTCGAAGGACTTGATGCGGGCAACCCTGAAGATGATCAACGCGTAGACGGCCTTGGCCAGAATGTCGGCGATCGAGTAGCCGACCTGCTTGGCGACCCAGGCATCCGCACCTTCGATGTTCAGCAGCGGCAGCAGGTAGGCAATCGGGTACACACCCCAGCTGAGCAGCAGCAACCATCGCAGCTGGCTGAGGATTTTGCGCACGCCCACGGGCTGCTTGTTCAGCGACTTGGTCAGCTGCACGAACAGAACGTAGAGGATGTACGCGAACGGGATGGTGGAGAGCAGCCCGAACAGCCCACGGATGCCGTTGTCGCCGCTGATCTCACCGGGGTAGCCGAGGAGGATCATGAGCGCCGCCGCGGGAACGAGTCGCACCAGCAGGCCACGCTGCACCGACCGGGCCAGAGCGAGCACCGCGATGAGCTCCACGAGCAGCAGCGGCACGGTGAGCAGCCAATCGACGTAGCGGTAGCCCTCGTTGAACCCGGCCCCCGCCGCCTGCGCGTAGTCACCTCGGCCGCCGACGGCATCGGTCACAAAGGCTTCCCTGAACGAGTCGAAGATGCGGAAGTAGTGGTACGCGGCGATACCGCACACCACGATCGCCACGGTGATTGCCTGCCGGTACCGCGGCAGGATGCGCGGCAGCGCGATGAGCAGAAAGACCGCCGTGAACAGTTGCGCGGCGATGACCAGTGAGAGGGAATTGTAAACAGTGTCGTACTGACCGTGCGACAGGATGTCGGGAATCATGAGCTACTCCATCGGGGTTGACGGTGCCTGATTTAACTTAGTTGGTAAGTTACTGAATCAGTAAACTACATTCTCAGCTAGTTTGGGAGGAATTCGCTAGAATTATTTGCATCCATTGCGAGTGGCTCACCCCACTCCGCCCCGGCCGGAGAAGCCATGACCGAACCCGCACCGCTCGCGCACACTCTTACCGGTTTTCCGGCCGCAGCTACGGCCTTCGTGAGTGCCCTCGACGCCAATCGACAGCGCATTGCCGAGGATGCCGGCGTGAGCGCCACCGAACTACGCGCGCTCTTCCGGGTGGCCAGGTCGGTGAGCATCATGCCCAAGGAACTGGCGGACTATCTGGGCCTGACCACCGGTGCGGTCACGGCCATCGCCCGCCGGCTGGTGGGGGCCGACCTGCTGCACCGGGTGGACCACCCCGGCGACCGCCGCAGTCTCTACCTGGAGCTGACCCCGCACGGGCACGACGTGATGGGCGGCATCCACCACGACTTCTCCGAGATGCTCGCCGCCTCCACCACCAGCCTGGATGCCGAACAACTTGCCGCGTTCACCGACGCACTGACCTCGGTCGCCGCCGAGGTGCGCACCAGGCTGGCCCGAGCCTGACCAGACGCGGTGCGAGCCGCCGGCATTCGTGGGGTCGGTCGGCTGCTCCATACTTGGATGCATGGGCATCCGCCCGCCACGATCCACGGAGATGAGACCGGTGTCAGACCCCAGCCTTCGCCTGCCCAATACGCAGTTCTGCGCCGTTCTCAACCTCGGCCTGCTGCCGCTGGAGGCCCCGCCGCTGCCCCCGCAGTTCGCCCAGCCCGTTCTGGACGCCCAGTGGATGGACGAGGGCGCCGCGATCTACATCGGTTTCGAGGGCGGCGAGCTGCACTTCGACGTCTCCCCCACCAACATTCAGCACCACTATCACGACCCCGACGGCACCGACAGCGACAACAGCCCATGGCCGGCCGCCGACACCGCGGGCCTGTTGGCCTGGGCCGTGCCGTTCGTCAAGCACGTCGCCGAGATCCTCGAAGAGCTCACCATGGATGCCGCGGAGGCCGCCGAATGGAGTGCCCTGGGCCTCACCGTCTACGCCACCAGCCCGGCCGAACCGGTGCAGCTGGAGGTTGTGGACCTCGAACTCGAGGGCGAACAGCTGATGCTGCCCTGGTTGGGCGCCGGCCACGTGGGCCACGACCACATCGACGGGCCGAACCACCCGATCGCGCTGCTCTGGAACCCGCAGCACGACGAGCCCAACGAACAGCTGGCCACCGCCTGGACCGATCCGGCCAGCGGCCAGCCCGCCGTGCTGGCCCGCCCCTTCGTGAACTGGGATGCCGTGGGCCTGCCCGAAGCCGAGGTGCTCGAATGGCTGGAGGGGCTCTACCTCAACCACCACCTGCTCGCCGACCCGGAAGAACTGATCCTCCGCGCGGGCCTCGAGCGCATCGCGGGCCTGCGCTAATTCCCACCCCGGGCGGATGCCGCTGCCGAGCGCTTTGTTCGGGATGGAGCGTTGATCGGGAGTTACGCTAGATCGTCCACGGAGCATTCCTGACCCAGAGAGGCATCTGCCCATGTCGAAACTGCGCACGGCCGGCCGGATCGCGCTCGGCGCGATCCTCGTACTGGCGGGCACGAGTCACCTCACCTTCGCGCGGGATGATTTTCGCGCCCAGGTGCCGGAGTTCGTGCCGCTGAAGGAAGACACGACGGTGCTGCTGTCGGGCATCGCGGAGATCTCGCTGGGCAGTGCGCTGTTGTTCGCGCCGAAGGGATTGCGCGGCACGGTCGGGTGGGTCGCCGGCACGTTCTTCACCGCAATCTTCCCGGGCAACATCGCGCAGGCGGTGCACCACCGGGATGCGTTCGGGTTGGATACCGACGAAAAGCGCATCGGGCGGTTGTTCGGGCAGCCGGTGCTGGTGGCATGGGCGCTGTGGAGCACGGGCGCGTTGGTGCGGGGCAAGAGCGGACGCTGATCGAGCTTTATACCCCGCTGATCGAGCTTGTCGAGATCCGGTGAGCCGACCTCGGCACGTAGGCATGTCACGGGGTCTCGACAAGCTCGACCAACGGACAGGGTGGGCGGGCCTCGACAAGGTCGACCAGCGGACGGGGGCTAGCGGCTTTTGGCGGCCTGGTGGGCGTGGCTCCAGGTGACCAGGGGGTGCAGCAGCGAGATCAGCTCGCGACCCGACGGCGTGAGCTGGTAGCTGATCGACACCGGAGTCGTGGGCTGCACGTCCCGCTCGATCAGGCCCTCCTCCTCGAGCTCTTTGAGCCGGGCGGCGAGCACCCGGTCGGAGATGCCCTCCACCAGGGTGCGGTACTCCGAGAACCGGCGAGCGCCGCGCGCCCCGGCCATCAGGATCGCGGCGCTCCACTTGCGGCCGGCCAGCTCCACCGAGCCCTGGAACCGTCGGCACTCTTCCTCGTCGATGTGGGCAAACTCGAGATCACTCATGACACCTCACTAACTATTTATTAGCAGCTTACCTCGTGGTGGCACATTTGTGTCGAAGTGTGCATAGTAGAGACTCGGCGGGCCGCACTCGGGCGCCGTCGGCATGACTGCAGAAGGGACCTCATGGTCAGAACGATCGGCATCCTCGGAGCGGGCCGCGTGGGCTCCGCCATCGCCCGCACCGCCCTCAAGGCGGGCTACGCCGTGCACATCTCCGGCTCCGGACCGGCCGCGGGCATCCAGCTGATCGTCGATATCGTCACGCCGGGCGCCGTGGCGATGGCGGCCGCAGAGGTGGCCGCATCCGCCGACCTGGTGATTCTGGCCGTGCCCCTGCACAAGTACCGCACCGTGGAACCGGCCACCCTGGCGGGCAAGATCGTGATCGACACCATGAACTACTGGCAGCCGATCGACGGTGACCAGCACGAATTCACCGCGGATGCCCGCAGCAGCAGCGAGGTCGTTGGCGACTTCTTCGTGGGCGCCCGACTGGTGAAGACGCTCAACCACATCGGCTACCACGACCTCGAAACCGATGCTCGGCCCGCGGGCGACCCCGGGCGGCACGGCCTGGCCCTCGCCGGCGACGCCGAGAGTGCCGCCGTGGTGGCCGAGGTGATCAACCGGTTCGGCTTCGACCCGGTCTACGCCGGGCCGCTCGAGGCCGGCGCCGACTTCGAGCCCGGCTCCCCCATCTTCGGCGGCCGGCACACCGCCGCCGAGCTGGTGACCGAGCTCGGGCTGGCCGAAGCCGCCTAACTGTTTCCCGTGCGGACATTTGCGGCCGGTGCGCCGGACGCACATGTCCGTTTCGGGAACAGTTCCGCCGCCGGTCGCACTCGCGACACCCTGGCTCCACCCACGCCACGGCTCCACACCCCGGCTCCACCCCACGCCACACCCCGCACGACCAGGAATGGACTCCCATGTACCACGGTCACCCGCTGCAGTTCGGCACCTTCATCACGCCGGCCAACACCAACCCGCAGACCCCGGTGCGGCTGGCCCAGCTGAGCGAAGAACTCGGTTACGACCTGGTCACCTTCCAGGACCACCCCTACCAGCCCGGCTTCCTCGACACCTGGACGCTGCTGAGCTGGGTGGCCGCCCGCACCGACCGCATCCAGGTGTCGGGCAATGTGCTCAACCTGCCGTTGCGCCCGCCCGCGGTGCTCGCGCGTGCCGCCGCGAGCCTCGACCTGCTCTCCGGCGGCCGGTTCCAGCTCGGCCTGGGCGCCGGCGGATTCTGGGATGCGATCGGTGCGATGGGCGGCCGCAAACTCACCGCCGGGCAGGGTGTCGACGCGCTCAGCGAGGCGATCGACGTCATCCGCGCCATCTGGGACGTCAGCGAACGCTCGCCACTGCGCCTCGACGGCGACTACTACTCGCTGCACGGTGCCAAGCGCGGCCCCGCTCCGGCGCACAACATCCCGATTCTGCTCGGCGCCTACAAACCGCGGATGCTGCGCCTCACCGGCCGCAAGGCTGACGGTTGGCTGCCGTCGCTGGCCTACATGGAGCCGGGCGACTTCCAGCGGGCCAGTGTCATCATCGACGACGCCGCCGTCGACGCCGGCCGCGACCCCCGGGAGATCCGCCGGGTGGTGAACATCGGCGGGCGCTTCACCGCGGCCGGCGGCGGGTTCCTCACCGGGCCGAGCGCGCAGTGGGTCGACGACCTGCTGCCCTACGTGCTCAACGACGGCGTGGGCACCTTCATCGTGGTGGGCGACGACCCCGGCACGCTCGAGCGGTTTGCCGCCGAGGTCATGCCGGCCCTGCGCGAGGCCGTGGAGCATGAACACCCGGCGCTCGACGGGGCGCCGGCCGTCACCCGCAACAGCATCACCCTGGCCAAACGACGCGCCGGCATCGACTACGACGCGGTGCCCGCGTCGCTGGTCGCCGCCGCGGTCGAGCCCGGCGATGCCGGCTACGCCCGGGTGCGTTCCACCTATATGCGCCGCGGTGCGCCCGGGCTGGTGCTCAAGGCGCACACGGTCGCCGAGGTGGAAGACGCCCTCGGCTTCGTGCGCGCCCACCCCGGCACGCCGTTCGGTGTGCGCAGCGGCGGGCACGGCATTTCGGGCCGGTCCACCAACGACGGCGGCATCATCCTCGACCTCTCGGCCATGAACCGCATCGAAGTGCTTGACGAGGCCACCCGGCGGGTGCGCATCGAACCGGGCGCCCGTTGGACCGACGTGGCCGACGCCCTCGCGCCCTTCGGCTGGGCGCTCAGCTCGGGCGACTACGGCGGAGTCGGCGTGGGTGGGCTGGCCACGGCCGGCGGCATCGGCTGGCTGAACCGCAAGCACGGCCTCACCATCGACCACGTGCGCGCGGTGGAGATGGTGCTCGCCGACGGCACGGTGGTGCGCGCCGACGCCACCGAGAACGCCGACCTGTTCTGGGCCGTGCGCGGGGCGGGCGGCAACTTCGGCATCGTCACCGCCTTCGAATTCGAGGTCGACGAGGTGGGCAGCATCGGCTTCGCCCAGCTCAGCTTCGACGCCACCGACACCGCCGGGTTCCTGCAGCGGTGGGGCGCTGCGGTGGAGGCCGCACCCCGGGATCTCACCAGCTTCGTGATCATCGGGCAATCCCGGCCCGGGCAGCCGCCCATCGCCCAGGTGATGGCGGCGGTCGACTCCGACGACCCCGACACGATCATCGCCCAGCTGCAGCCGCTCGCCGAGATCGCCCCGCTGGTGGCGCAGAACGTGAGCATCATGCCCTACGCGAGCGTGATGGCCAATGCGCAAGACGGCAGCCACGACGGACAGGGCGAACCGTTGGCCCGCTCCGGCCTGGTCGAGCACATCACGCCCGAGTTCGCGGCCGCGGCCGCGGAGTTCATCGGCAGCGGCTCCACCTACTTCTTCCAGATCCGCGCGGTCGGCGGCGCCGTGCACGACATCGACCCGGATGCGACGGCGTACGCCAACCGGTCGGCGAACTTCTCGGTGGTGGCGTTCGGCTCGGCCCGGCACCAGACCAGCGAAACCTGGGACGCCCTGCTGCGCCCGCACCTGAGCGGGCTGTACCTCAGCTTCGAGACCGAGCTGCACTCCGAGCGCATCACGGATGCGTTCCCGCCGCGCACCCTGGCTCGGTTGCGGGAGCTGAAGCGGCGCTACGACCCCGACAACCTGTTCCGCGACAACTTCAACATCCAGCCCGGGCACCCGCAGATCGAGCCCGGCGCCGCGTGACGCGCGGGTACGGCGCCGTTTCGCGGGTGGCGCGCCACCCGCGAAACGGCGTGTAACCCGCGAAACGGATGCCCGTCCTTACTCGGCGCGCGGGTCAGATGGACGCCCGCGGAACCGGGGGGCAGGCCACGAGCAGCGGACCCGCAGTGGGGGCACTGTCGATGCCGAGGAGCACCCGTACCCCCGCGGCACCCAGCTCGTAGTGCGGAAGGGCGACGGTGGACAACGGCGGGCGAAGGTGGGCGGCAATGACCTCTTGGTTGTCGAACCCGGCGATCGCGATGTCCCGCGGAATCGTGAGTCCGTGTTCTCGCAGGCCGTCGTAGAGCCCCATCGCAACCCGGTCGTTGTGGCAGAACACGCCCGCGACGTTCAACTGGAGCAACTGCGCGGTCACGGCGTACCCACCCTCCTGGTCGGGATGCGCCTCCAATACCAATGCCGGGTCGAACTCGATACCGGCTTCGACCAGGGCCCGGTGATAGCCCTCCAGCCGGCCGGTCTGGGCGGGAGACGACGACGTGGTGTTGATGAAGGCGATTCGACGATGCCCGGCATCCAGGAGGAGCTTGGTTGCCGTGTAGCCGCCCTGCACCTCGTCTGGCACCACAGCCGGGGCCACAGAGTTGGCTTCGAAACAGTCCACCAGCACAAAGTCGGTTTCCCGCAGGGCTTCTGGTGGCACCACTGCCCGGTGGAACCAGGTGGAGTAGAGAACACCACGCACCTTGTGCTCCAGCATCATCGCGATGGCCGCTTCTTCAGCGGCCGGGTCCCCCTCGGTGTTGGCCACCAGCAGCACGAAACCGTGTTTCCAGGCTTCGTCCTGGGCGCCGTGAATGATCTGGCCGGCGAAGGGGGTCGTGGCGATGGCGTCGGCGACCAGCCCGATGAACTTCGAGCTGCCGCTGGACAGCGTCTTCGCGAGCGCGTTCGGCCGGTAGCCCAGATCGCTCACGGCGTCGTGCACGCGTTGGCGCGCATCCGCCCCGATCCTTGCGCTCTTCTTGTCGTTGACCACGTTCGACACCGTCGCGACCGACACCCCGGCCGCCTCCGCGACATCGCGCATCGTCACCGGATGCCCGGAGTGACCGGACTCGGCCCCGTCGGCGGATCCAGCACGCTTTCGCTTCGTCGTCATGGTGCCCTCCTGCACGGACTCGTCATACGTCATCCCTTCGATCCCCCGCTCGAGAGGCCGTAGATCATGGCCTTGTTCAGTACCAGGAATGCGAGCAGCAGAGGGGTGATGCTCACACAGACGGCCGCGAATGTCGCGGTCCAGTCGACCTTGCCCATGGCGCCGATGTAATTCTGCAGCCCCAGCGGGATCGTCTTCAGGCCATCCGACAGCACGAACGTGTTGGCGAAGATGAAGTCGTTCCAAATGAAGATGCTGTTCACCATGACCACGGTCACGATCGTGTTGAGCGACAGTGGAAAAGTGATCTGGGCGAAGATCCGGTAGGGGCCCGCGCCATCAAGCGATGCAGCCTCATAAGTCTCTCGCGGGATGTACTCGTAGAACGACGAAAACAGGAAGATCGACATCGGCAGCGAGAAGCCGGCCAGCGGGATGATGATCGACTGGTAGGTGTCGAGCAGGTTCACGGCCGCGTAGTCGATGAAGAGTGGCACCAAGGCGATCTGCACCGGTACGACGATGCCGATGAGGAACAGCCCGCGCACGAACTTGCTGCCGCGGAAGCCCAACACCTGGAGCGCATACGCCGCCATCATGCCCAGGACGACGATGAGCACGATCGCGCCCGACGTGACGATGAAGCTGTTCAGGATGTTGAGGGCCAGGTTGCCGGTGGAGAACGCGCGGGAGTAGTTCTCCAGCGTGAATCCGGTAGGCAGACCGAACGGGTCGCCGTTGGCGAAGTCCTGCTCGGTGCGCACGCTGGTGAGGAAGAGCCAGGCCAGCGGGTACACCTGCACCACGACGATGAGCGCGACGACGATGCTGGTGAGGGTGCGGTGCACGTTCAGCCGGCGGTGCTGGCGCAGCGGGGGCTGCGGCGACAGGCGTGGGGCCGAACGCCGGGGCGCCATAGTGGTGGTCATGCGTCGGCCTTCCGTCGGAGGAGGAGAAGAATGAGGCCCACTGCCACGAGGCACTCGATGACCACGAAGACGGCGATGGTGCTCGCGTATCCGTAATCAGTGCTCGTGAAGGCCGTCTTGTACATGTAGGTGGTCAGCAGCTCGGAGGCCTGGCCCGGCCCGCCGTTGGTCAGCAGGTACGGGATGTCGAACCCGCGCAGCGCATAGGTCGTGGCGATGATGGTCGTGGTGATCCAGACCGGGCGGATGTGCGGAAACTTGATCCGCCAGAACGTCTGCCACCACGAGGCGCCGTCGAGCTTGGCCGCTTCCTCGAGTTCCTGCGGCACGGCCAGGAGCGCGGCGTAGATGATGAGCATGTAGAGCCCGGTGAACCGCCACCCCTCAGGCACTGACACGGCCGCGAGCACGGTGCCCACATCGGAGAGCCAGGCGGTCTGCAGGCCTCCCAGACCGATCAGTTCGAGCCCCCGGTTGAGCAGGCCCGCCGGCTCCAACGAGTAGATGCGCTGGAACAGGAACGCAATCGCGACCGTGGAGATGACCGCCGGCAGCAGGTAGAGCGTCTTCACGAGCTCCCGGCCGCGGCGCAGCATGGTCAGCAGGCTCGCCACGAGCAGTGCGCCGCCCAACTGCAGGATCAGGCAGATCACGAGGTAACCGAGCGTGTTGAGGAATGCCGTCCAGAAGACCGTGTCGCCGGTGAGCATGTAGATGTAGTTGCCCAGGCCCACGAACTGCATGTCCGTGACACCGTCCCACTGGAAGAAGCTGAGGAACAGGGACTGCAGGATGGGGAGCAGCACGGCCACCGCGTAGAGCAGCAGCGGCGGCACGAGGAAGATCAAGACCGAGAGTCGTGACCGGTTGGGGAGCATCAGTGCGCCTTCCCGTGGGGGCCCTCGGGCCCCCACGTGCGGATGTGTGAAAAGAAGCGGGTTATTTGAACGCGGCGGGGCCGTTTTGGGCGATGACGCCATCCATCGTCGAGATGAATTCGTCTGGCGTGACCTCGCCCTGCACGAGCAGCGTCAGCTCCTGCTGCAGCCGGGTGTTCGAGGTGGGGTCAAGCTGGGTGTCCCACGGCATGGCGGTGGTCTCGCCGACGTCGTTCGCCTGCTGCACGGCCCGCTCATAGAGGGGGGTGGCGTTGGCGGGGATGGTGGTTTCGACGTTCGTGGTGGGTGAGAGGGCACCGGTGGCCGCGTAGACCTCGGGGTATCGCTTCAGGGCGAAGGCGAGGAAGTCGCGCACCAGCGGGTCGAAGGTCTTGGTGTTGACCGCCATTCCGATGCCGGACGGTGAGACGTACTCGTTGGCCGCCGTGGCCGAGCCGGATGTGACGGGCAGGGTGAAGTAGTCGACGTCGTCGCGCACACCGGCATCAAGGGCGTCGGTGGCGAGGCTGCCGAGTTCCCAGGTGCCGATGTTGTACACCGCGGCCTTACCCGAGGTGAACAGGTTCTGCGCATCCGAGTAGCCGGTCGACGAGAAGCCCTCCTGGAAGCAGCCGGACGAACCGAGCTGGCTCATCCAGTCGACGGCCGCCGCCCCGTCGGCGTCGCTGAGCTTCGCGTCGCCCTTCTTGAGGTCCTGCACGAAGCTGGGACCTGCCGTGCGGAACGGGTGGTAAGCCATGTACCGCTCCAGGGGCCACTGATCCTGACCGTCCAGGGCGATCGGGGTGATGCCCGCCTCGCGGAGCTGCGTGCACATCGCCGGGATGTCATCGAGCGTCGCCGGGATCTGCACTCCGGCCTGCTCGAACAGGGCCTTGTTGTACCAGAAGAATTCGAGCTGGAACTCGAACGGCACCATGTAGAGCGACCCGTCGTCGAAGCGCTGGTAGTTCAGCGCGGCCGGGCGGTAGTCGTCGTACAGGTCCAGGCTCTTAAGCAGCGCCTCGGCATCCATCATCCGACCCTGCTTGGCGAGTTTCTGCGCATAGGGGGTGGCGTCGGTGTCGAAGAGTTCGGGCAGCTTGTTCGCCGCCGCGAGGGTCTGGTACTTCTGGATGTACGAGGGGCGGTCGGGCGTGGTGATCAGGTTGAGCGCGAAACCGGGGTGATCCGTCGCGTACTCCTTGGCGATCTGTTCCATGGCGGTGATGACACCACCGTCGGCCGGCCGGGAGAGCAGCCAGGAGATCTCGCGGGGCGTGATCTCGCCGGCCGGGTCGACGTTGGTGGAGTCGGCGTTGCCGACGGCCCCTCCGCTACCGCCACACGCCGTGAGCCCCAGGGCCAGAGCGGTGGCGGCAGCGGCGACGGCGAGCCGTGATCGGGTTGTTTTCATTGTTTCCATCTCCGTTGATCGAATGTGAATTATGGGGTTGTTCAGGTGAGTGCGTGCTGCCGGTCGGGCAGGGTCTGGGTGGTTTCCGTGGTGGTGCCCACGGTGCTCAAGCGCAGGTCGCCCACGACGAGGCTGCCCTCTCCGACGAAGACGCCCACCCGGCCGACCGGGCGGTCGTAGATGCGGGTGCTGAGCGTGGTGCGGCCGTCGAGGTTGGCGACGCAGAGGTCGCCGTCCACAATCACCTCGAGCGTGTGTTCGCCGGGCGAGAGGTCGCAGGGGCGTTCGAGCTCGATCACATAGGGCGAATCGCCGGAGATCTCCCACTGGCCGTCTCCCGTGCGTCGGCGCGGCCAGCGGTCGAACACCATCCGCCCCCGTTTGGGTTCGAGGCGGAGGATGTAGGCGGAGTCTCCGTCGTCGCTCGCCCGCAGGAGTACCCCGCATTCGGTCGTGCCGGCCGCGATGTCGAGGGTCACGGAGAGGCGAAACCGGCGCGGGGTCTCGGTGTCGGAGAGCCGCACGGAGTAGCCGTCCGGCGCATCGAGCCGCAACGCAGCGTCGGCGTTCGCGGTGTCGGTGAATCCGAGCGGCACGTCGTCGGTGAAGCTCGCCAGGGTCTCGGGTGCGAAGGCGAAGGCGAGCGTGCCGTCGTCGTTCTGGGTCGCCTCGAGAACGGACATCGTTCCGGCCCACTGCCAGGCTCCGTCATCGCGGTCGCCTTCCCGGCTGGCGATCCAACCGAAGAAGAACCGGCGACCGTGCAGCTCGGCGGTCTTGGCCGCGTAGAAGGCGCGTCCGTCGATGCTGTCGTGTTCGGGTACCAGCCAGGGGCCGGCGAGGCTTCGGGCCATGCGGTACCGGGTGGTGAAGTTCTCCGAGAACTCGGAGTAGACGAGGTACCACCAGTCACCCCAGCGGAAGACGTCGGGGCACTCGTGGGCCACGTAGCGGCGCGGATCCCAGAAGGGTTCGGCGGGCTCCCAGTGCACGAGGTCGGTGGAGACGCACTGGGCGATGGTTCCCCGGCGGCGCTGGGGCCCGTCGGTGTGGCGGGCGGCGATGAGCATCCGCCACAGACCGGCCTCGTCGTCGCGGAAGACGAAGGGGTCGCGCCAGTCGCCGGTCTCGTATCCGGCCGACGCCCCGAAGGTGTGCTCGGGGAACCGCTGCCAGCTCGCCAGACCATCGGTGCTGGTGGCGTGCATGACGAGCTGGAGCGGCAGGCCGTCCTGACCCAGGATCGTGGGATTCTGGCCCGTGTAGAACAGGTGGTGCGTTCCAGCGCCGTCGTCGACGATGCTGCCGGTGTAGACGTTGAAGTCCGCGGCCGTGGGCGATCCGTGCTCGAACGCCAAGCCCTGGTCTTCGAAGTCCACAAGATTCGAGGTCGTGACGAGGTGCCACGGAGTGCCGGGCTTGGGCGAGCTGCGCTCCTCGTGCAGATAGAAGAGCTGGAACTCATCGTTCGCTACGAAGGGGATGATGTCTCCCACCCACGCGTGTGGTGGCTGGAAGAATACGTGCTGTGGCATCGGCGCTGATCCTTTGGTTAATCGCTTAATCAGAACCATAAGTGGTTAACAAATGAAAGATCAAGCGGTTAATCAAAATTGGATCGAACTGTCTCTTTCTGATGCAGCGTGGGTGCACCAACCCGCCCGGGGCTGCGGGGATCATCACCCGAAGGGGACGAGGCGGAGGCACCGATTCGGGGGGATCGTCTCAACCGGGCGAGCCACACCTCGCGGGTCGCCGGGAGGAGACGCGCGATGACTGCCAGCGAACTACCGAGCTGGAACGCTGGGCCAGCGAAACGGGCCGTACTGGATTTCGTGGCCACGGCGACCACGCCAGGGGCCGGCTTCATCGACGTCGCCGACCGCATCGCCGCGTTCGACAACGACGGCACGCTTTGGTCGGAGCAGCCGCTGCCGCCGCAGTTCGACTTCGTCTTTCGGCGCTGGGGCAAGGAGGTAGCGGCCGACCCGTTGCTGGCGAGCATCCAGCCCTACAAAGCCCTGGCAGAGAAGGACATGTCGTTTTTCGCCCGGGTCGCGGCGCAAGATCCGGAGACGATCACGCCGCTGCTGGAGGCCTTCGGCCGGTCGTGGGCGGGCACGACGCCGCAGGACTTCGACGCCGAGGTGCGGGTCTGGCTGGAGACGGTGAAGCAGCCGAAATTCGACGTGCCATACATCGACCTGGTTTACCGGCCCATGCTGGAACTGATCGAATATTTGAAGGCCAATGACTTTCGGGTGTTCGTCTGCTCCGGCGGCGGCCGCGACTTCATGCGCACCTTCGCCGAGGAGACCTGGGGCATCTATAAGGAGAATGTGATCGGTTCCGCGGCCGACTACCGGTACGTCGACGGCCAGATCGTGCGCACCGAGAGTGGCCTCGGCGGTCTCGACATCGGCCCCGGCAAACCGGAACACATCTTCGCGCAAACCGGCCGGCTGCCGGTGTTCGCCGGCGGCAATGCGGATGTCGATATCGAGATGCTCGAATCGGCCCGGTTCGCGCTCCTGCTCAACCATGACGACGGCCAGCGCGAGTTCGCCTATTCAACCGGCGCCGAACGCGCCGTGGCCCGGGCGGCCGCGCTCGACTGGACCGTCGTGAGTATGCGGAACGACTGGAACACGGTCTTCGGTACGGTCGAGCGGGTGCGCTGACGCGCCCTCGCCGGTCACCGGGCGGCGACACCCTCGTGCGGCGACGGATGCCCGGCCAGATACCGCATGCCGCACCCCGCGAGCAGGGCGCCGAGACCGCCCCAGACCAGGTCGCCGATCGTGTCGGTGTAACCCACGAAGATGCCCTCGTCGATGAAGGTATGCCCGATCCACTCGAAGATCTCCCACAGCACCCCCAGGGTCAGCCCGACCGCCGTCGTCACGACCACGGTCGACAGCACCGGCCGTGGCAACGTCGCCGCGTCGGCCACGACCGCCAGCCGCACCAGCAGAATATAGGCCACGGCCGCGCACAGTCCGTTGGCGAGGAAGTGCACCGGCAGGTCCCACCAGCGGGTGCTGACGTAGATGTCCAGCACGCTGCTCCACACCGCGACCAGCACCACCACACCGAAGGCGATGTCGACACTCGGCCGCACGCCGAGCAGCCGCGGCACGACCATGCCGCCGGCCACGAGGGCGAGGCTCCAGCCCGCCACCGCGCCCCAGCCGATCGACGCGATCACGATGCCGAGCAGGGCCAGCACCCGCAGCGCATCGGCGGCCAACTCCGCCGGCCCCGCAGGCGCCCGCACGAGTGTGTGCATCATGGCAGCACCCTAGCCGGGTTGCTCCCCGCCCGAGTGGCTGCGCAGCACCGCCTGCACGGGTTCGTGATCGGAGGCGGCCCGGCCGGTGAACCGCACCGCGTTGATTCCGGTTGAGACCACATCCGTTGCGGCGCCGACCAGAATCAGATCGATGCGTTTGCCGCCCGGCCGGCGGCGCCGGTAGTTGGAGAAGGTGCCCCACTGCGGCGTCAGCTGTACGGCAGCGGCGTCCCAGGTGTCGCGCAGCGTGCCGCCGGCCGTGAGCCGGCGATATGCGGCCGAGCCCACCCCGGTGTTGAAATCACCGGTGACCACCGTGAGCGCGGTGGGGTCGGCGGCCGTCACGGCCTGCACCAGAGTGAGGATGTACGCCGCCGACTCCAGCCGTGACCGGCGGGAAAGATGGTCGAAGTGGGTGTTGAACGCCACCAACCGGCCGCCGGTGGCGCGGTCGGTGAACTCCGCCGACACCACCACCCGGCGCACCACATTGCCCCAGGACCGCGACCCCGGAACATCCGGGGTCGACGACAGTGCGCGCTGCCGCCAGTCGGTGAGGTGCAGCCGCCGCGTGTCGTAGTAGATCGGGCAGCGCTCGCCCTCGCCGCCGGGATTGCGGCCGTAGCCCACCGAGCGGTAGTGCGGCCCGAGGCCGCTCGCCACCACCTCGGCCTGATCGGCGAGGGCCTCCTGCACGCCCAGCAGGGTGGGCTGTTCGGCCGCGAGAATGCGGCGCACCAGCGGCCGGCGGGTCTCCCACCGGTCGGGGCTGTCGGGACGCAGATGCAGAAACCGGCGGCGGATGTTGAAGGTCATCACGTGCAGGTCGGGTTCAGTCACCGGGCCGATCAGCGGCACATCCGTCATGCGCTCAGCGTACGCGGGCGCCCCGGTTGAACCGGCCAACATGGGCTCGGCGGGTCTCGACCAGCTCTCGCTGGTTGAGTTTGTCGAAACCCGGTGCGACGATCCGTCAGGCGTGGGAGACCTCGGTAATGGTGGCCCGGAAGAACTCGCCCTCGGCCCACCGGTCAGTGCCCCACCACCAGCCCGCGCTCACCGCGGCGGGGATGATGACCCCGTTGAAAGCGGCCTCGCTGTGCATCGTGCACCCGAACGGGTACCGGCCGAATGGCTCGCCGCCCGGATTGCCCCAGCGGGACACCAACACCGACCGTACCTCTCCGGCCGGCCCGATCTGCAGCTCGACGCTCTCTTCCTGGCCATCGAGCAGCCAGGTGCCCACCACGTGATCGGCCGACCGGCCCGGGGCCCAGGTTGCGGCCCGGAAGCCGGCGGGGGCGAGCACGATCTCGCTCACCAGCCGGCCGGCCGCGCTGCGGCTCACGTCGGCACCCACGGCGGTGACTACCGGGATCAGGCCGAGCATCCGCCACTGCATTTCGCCGGTGCCGGAGCTGAACCGGTCGAAGCCGCGCACGGGCAGCGCGCCCAGCCAGGCCGTGGCAGCCCAGATGTAGCCGGCGCTGGGTGCGACGACCTGGTGCGCGGTGAACCGGCGCCAGGAACCGAGCTTGATCTGACCGTGCATGGTGACCCGCGCCGAGTTCCAGAGCGGCGTGCCGGCGGGGATGGCGTGGGTGAGCCAGCGCCTGGCGGGCTCGGGCAGCGCCGCCACCAGTTCAGCGCTGAAGACCTCGGTCGGGGCGGGGCGGGTGGCAAGCGTGCGCCAGGCCGCGCGCACCCGTCGCGCTTCTCTCGGCACCCGAACCGGGTCGGTCTTTTCGGCTCTCGCCGTGCAGAAGCCGAACAACACGATACCGAGCAGGGCTACGTCCACACCCAGTCCCGCGCCGGTGGCGGCGGCCATGGGCAGCAGTACGGCCGCCGAGACCAACGCCGCCAGAGCGCCCACGGGCCGCCACATCACCGAGGGGCGCAGCAACAGCACGGCGGCGACCAGGAAGAGCACGGTCACGAGCAGCCAGACCGCGCCGACCACGAACCCCCAGCCGGTACCCGCCGCGGGACGGGCATCCGCGAATCGCAGTTCGGCGGTCTCGCCGAGCCGCCAGAACAGCGCAACCCCCATCAGGTGGATCGAGCCATGGCCGATCACGACCACAGCGCCAAGCACGGCCATGGTGTGATCGATGCGGCGCCGCCGAATGCGCGAGGCTCGCGCGGAGATCGCCCCGCCGGCGGCATCGAGGGTCGCGCTCATGGTTCCGCCGGCGCATCCTGAGTGCGGAACGGATGCCGCGGATCGCCCTGGACCGGCGCCACGCCGTAGCGCGCGAGCACGAGTTGCACCGCCAACCTCGGCGCCTCGGGGTCGGCGGGCGCACCGGTGATCAGCACCCGCAGATAGAGCGGGCCGGCGAGGGCGTCGAGCACGAATTCAACGTCGGTGTCGGCGATCAGCTCGCCGGATGCGATGCCTCGCTCCACGGCCTCCCGCCAGAGCTGTCGAGTGGGCTCGATGATCAAAGTGCGGTAACTGGCGGCCAGCTGCGGGTCGGTGGCCATCTCGGCGACCAGGCCGGGCAGCACCCGGCCAAGCGGAGTGCGGGTGAGCGTGACCGACAGCCGGGTGGCGTAGTCGAGCAGCTGCCCGGCGACGCTGCCGATGCGCACGCCGGTCTGCCCGGGCATCTGGGTGCTCATCGCCTCGACCACAAGCTGAGACTTCTGCGCCCAGCGCCGGTATACCGTGGGCTTGCCCACCCCGGCACGGCGGGCCACCTCGGCGATGGTGAAAGCCGGGTAGCCGACGTCGCCGAGCAGCTCGAGGGTCGCGGCGAGAATGGCGGCGTCCACGTCGGGATGCCGCGGACGGCCGCGCTCCTGACCATGTCCATCGGGCCTTCGTGTAGCCACTCTGTCGGTTGACATCTCAGATCTCCAATACGTTACGCCTAGGAACGTTATAGCAGAGATGGCAGCGCATTCGGGCACATTGATGAGGGTACGGGCGACGAATTGCCCAAGTGGGGGCACAATGTGTGCTCTGAACTCATCGCTTTCAGGAGGAGATGACAATGCCCAGCAAGGACCTGAACGACACCGATCAAACCCGCAAAGACACCAGCTACAGTCCGGCCAGCGAAGCCGAAACCGCGGCCAAGCAGGCCGGTGACGCGCCGGCGGCGATCGAGCCGGAGGCCGAGGAGAAGGTCAAGGTGGCGCCGGGAACCGGCGGCCCGGACGACTCCGGTGAGGTCGCCGTGAACGACGAAGACATCAACCTGCCGCCGTTCGGTGAGAACGTCGAGCCACCAGACTGAACGGTGATCCCGACCACGCCGCCGAAGACCGCGAGGTGACCATGATGACAACGGCATTTGTGGCTCTGCTCCGCGGAATCAACGTGGGCGGCAAGAACCTGATCGCCATGCCGGATCTCGTCGCCTGCTTCCACGACGGCGGCTACCCTGACGCCCGTTCCGTCGTGCAGAGCGGCAACGTGCTGTTCAACGCAGCAGCCCCATCGCAGCCGGAGTTGGAAGGCGCCCTCGAGCGGATGCTGGAAGCTCGATTCGGTCTTCCGCTCGTGGTCGTGGTGCGCTCCCGCGATGAGCTGGCCGCCACCATCGCCGCGGCACCGGCCGACCATGGCTCGGCCGAGCTGCGCAGCGAGGTGTTCTTCCTCAAGCATCCGCTCACCGTCGACGAGGCGTGGGCGCAACTCCCGGAACTGCGGGAGGGGGTGGACGCGGTGGCGCCGGGGCCCGACGCGATCTACTTCTCACGGGTGGCGGCGCGGGCCACGAAGACCCGGATCACCAGGTTCATGAGCCTGCCGGTGTTCCAACGGGTGACGGTGCGCAGCTGGCGCACCGTCACCCGGTTGCTCGAGGCCCTCGACGCCGGCTGATCAACCCCGCAGCGGTGCGGCGAAGAACTCCCGCTCGTGCCCGGCCGACGCCCGGAAGGCCCGCGCCATCCGGTCGCGAGTCGGTTCGTCCGCCGCGGCGGCGACCGTGGTGACGATCTTGATCGCCCGATCGGTCGCGGCGGCAAACGCCTCATCCGCGTAGGTGTCCAGCCAGCTACGGTATGGATGCGCGTCGTGCGAGAGCGGATGCAGCCGGGTGCCGACGTCCTGATACATCCAGAAGCACGGCAGCAGCGCGGCGATGAGCACCGGGTAGTCACCGCCGGCCCCGGCGGCGACCAGGTGGTTGAGGTAGGCCGTGGTGGTGCCGCTCGGGAGCACCCCGGCCAGGACTCCGTCGGCGATCCAGCTCGTGTGCAGCTCGAGTTCGGTGTCGATCGCGCCCTGCGCACTCGCCGCCCAGAAGGTCTGTTCCGCGGCGGAGGGGGCAAGCCGGCTGGCCAGGGCCAGCATGCGGGAGTACTCACTGAGGTAGAGCGCATCCTGGGCGAGGTACCAGACGAAGGCCTCCCGCGGCAGCGAGCCGTCGCCTAAGCCGCGCACGAACGGCAGGTCGTCGGTCGCGGTGCGGATGTCGCGGATCTCCTCCCACCACCGCTCGGCCACCCGGGCTGGAGTGGGCCGGGTGCTGACGCCGCCCCGCTGCCACAGGCCGGCGAAGTGGTGGATCGGGCCGTGGCCCGATCCGACTGCGAGGTCGTCGGCGTGGGTGATGCTCTCGGTCAGCCACAGTTTGGCCTCGGCGATCGCGTCGGCCCAGTCCGCAAGGCTCGGCGCGCCCGTGGACGTGCGGGCGGCCACCCGGGTGGCCACGGCGGAGGAGAAGGAGCAGCCGGTGCCGTGCGTGTTCGGGGTGTCGATGCGCATCCCGGGGAATTCCCGCACGGTGTACGCGTCGACCAGGGCGTCGGGCACCAGGCTGCCGGCCAGATGCCCGCCCTTGGCCAGCACGAGCACGCCGTGCTCCCCGGCGACCTGCTGCGCCTGACGCAGCACCTCGGCCCAGGTCGTCGCGACCGGGGCGCCGGCGAGGATGGCGAGCTCCGGCACGTTGGGCGTGACCAGGTGCACCTGCTGGAGCAGCTCGCGCAGCGCCTGCTCGGCATCCTGGGTTAGCAGCCGGTCACCGCTGGTGGCGACCATCACCGGGTCGAGCACGACGATCGGCGGGTTCACCTGGGTGAGCCAGTCGCGCACCGTCCGGGTGACGTGCACGTCGGCGAGCATGCCGATCTTCACCGCGTCGATCCGCACGTCGTCGCTCACGGCGTGCAGTTGTTCGGCCAGGAACGCCACCGGTGGCACGTGCACCGACCGCACCCCGTGGGTGTTCTGCGCGACGAGCGCGGTCACCACGGCCATGCCGTAGCCGCCGGTCGCGGCGATGCTTTTGAGGTCGGCCTGGATGCCCGCGCCGCCGGTCGGGTCGGTGCCGGCGATGCTCAGCACCCGGGCGATGCCGGTGGCTGCGACGCTCATGCGCCCACTCCCCAGGCCGCGCGCAGCTCGCGGGCGGCGTGCTCCGGGTCTGGTGCCGCGCAGATCGCCGACACCACGGCCGCGCCAGCCGCGCCGCACCTCCGCAACGCGGCCAGGTCGGCCACGCCGACCCCGCCGATCGCCACCGCCGGCAGCGCGCTCAGCCCGACCAGCCGGGCGAATTCGGCCAGGCCCAGGGCCGGTGGGGCGTCGCGTTTGGTGCGGGTGGCGTGCAGGGCGCCGATGCCGACGTAGTCCACCCGGGCGGGGTCGGCGGCGGCGATCCGCAGTTGTTCGACGGTGGAGGCGCTAAGCCCGAGCACGGCATCCTCGCCGATGAGTTCGCGCACCGCACCGACGGGCAGGTCGGACTGGCCCACGTGCACGCCGGTCACCCGGCGGCCGGCCGCGCTGGCGGCGAGGAACACGTCGACCCGGTCGTTCACGATCAGCGCGACCGTCTCGGGCAGCTCGTCAGCTAGGCGCAGCACGGTGTCGAGGAAGTGGCGCCCGGCTGCGTCCTTCTCCCGCACCTGCACGGCGCTCACTCCCCCAGCGACCGCGCGGCGCACCACATCGACAAGGCTGTGCCCGGCCGCGGTGGCCTGCGCCGAGTCGGTCACGAGATACAGCGACAGGTCCAGGCTCATCGGAGCACCGCCAACCGAGCCACATCGTCGGCGGTGACGCCGGCCAACGCGTCCAGGAAAGCGACGGCGAAGCTGCCCGGGCCGGTGGCGTTCTCCGCGGCGATCTCGGCCGCGATCGTGTAGACCGTGGCGGCGGCCACGGTGGTGGCGAAGCTGTCGCCGTCGACCGCGGCGAAGGCGGCCATCACCGCGCCGAGGGCGCAGCCACCGCCGGTGACCCGGGTGAGCAGCGGATGCCCGTTGGCGATCCGCACCAGCTCGCGACCGTCGGTGAGGAGGTCGACCGGGCCGGAGACGGCGATCACGCCGCCGGTCTTCCCGGCGAGCGCCGACGCCGCCTCGAGCGCGGCATCCACCTGGTCGGCAGAATCGACACCCCGGCCGCCGGATCCGCCGCCCGCGAGGGCGATGATCTCCGACGCGTTGCCGCGAACCACGCTGGGCCGCAGGTCACGGAGAGCGAAGGCGAGCGGGGTGCGCACCGGCAGGAACCCGATCGCGACGGGGTCGAGCACCCACGGGGTGGCCGCGTCGTTCGCGGCGACGACCGCCTCGAGCATGGCGTCCCGTTGCTCGGCCGTCGGGGTGCCGAGGTTGACGAGCAGGCCGGAGGCGACCCGGCCGAACGGACCGGCCTCCCCCGGAATGTCGACCATCGCGGGGGCCGCCCCGAGCGCGAGGAGCACGTTCGCGGTGAAGTTCACCACGACGCTATTGGTGATGCACTGCACCAGGGGCGACTGGGATCGCACCTCGTCGAGCGCTGAACAGGTGAATGAAATCAGGTCTTTTGGCGTGCGCATTGAGCGCGACATCCCTTCGCTAGTACTAACTAGATCAGGTTCAACGGGTGTTATCTCAGCTCCCAGTTGGGAGCACCCCGTGTCACATGGCTTTGTTGCAGCGTAGTGCAGCCGGGTCAGTCGTAGTCCTCGATCCGCCATTCGTCGTGCCAGTCGATGAGCACGTTTTCGCCGTCGAAGCGGATGGGCAGCCAGACGTAGTCGGCGATGGAGGTGTCGGGGTCGGGCAAGGTCACGGCGCCCCACTGGCTCTGATCCGTGCCGGGGGCGAAGACTTTTTCGAACAGGGCGGGGATGTCGGGCAGGTCAGCCGGCGGGTTCACGACCCAGCGGTCGCCGAGGGCGATGTACAGGTCTTTCTTGAGCGGATGCTTGAAGATCGACGACAGTTGTGATCGGTACGAAGTGCGAGTGTGGTCACCGGGGTGCGGGTCACCGATCACGGTCCAGGGGCCGTGGTAGCTGTCGGCGACGGCAGCCTCTGACTGGTTCGGGAAGTACCCGGTGGTGCCGGAGGTGATCAGGTAATGGCGGCGGTCGCGGAGGAAGTACGCCGGTGCCTCGCGCACGAATGGGGGCTGCTTGAGGGGGAAATGGGTGGAGTAGTTGCCGGTGACATCCGTGTAGTCGTCGGTGAGGTCGGCGCAGATCAGCTCGCTGTGCACGCGCTCGAAGTAGTAGTAGGCCTTGCCGTCCGACGGGTCGACGACGAGGTCGAAGTCGCCGGCGTTCATGCCGAGGGGCCGGAGGCCCGTGCGCACGAGCTCGTACGGGCCGAGGATGTCGTCGGCCGTGAAGACGCTCGACATCTGGTCGTTGTTGCGTTGCATCACCTTGACCCAGCACACGTATTTGCGGGTGCGGGCGTTATAGATGATGTGCGGACGGTCGGCGAGCTGCGCCGGGTGCATGGGGTTCTCTGGGTCGTCGAGCACGGGTGGGATGATCAGCCCCTTGTCTTCCCAGTTGTACAGGTCGGTCGACGCGTAGCAGCGCACGCCCCAGTGCCAGATGCCGTTACCGGGAGCAGTGCGCTCCTTGTTCTCGCCGTACCAGTAGAAGACACCGTCGACGAAGAGGATAGATCCGCCGTGGGCCTGGATCCGCTCACCTGTCGTGTCGAGCCAGGGCTGGCCGGGGAGGATGGACTGCTGCATTGCTGTTCCTTTCACGGATGAACGAGTTCGGGAGTCGAAAGCCGGGTGCGACGCGGGCGCCGGCTGCGGCGTCCCCGCCGCTACCACCGGCTGAACGGCGGCTTGGCCGGGTCGTCGGACGGGTCGCGGAACCCGCTGGTGAACGAGTGCGCACCGGCACCCACCTCGTGTACCCCGCCCTCGTTGGGAAGTACAACCGTGGCCGTGGTACCCGGTGGCACTTCGACGTCCAGGAAGAAGCGTCCGCCGTCCCGGCGCCATCGGGACGATGCCAGGCCGAATGGAGTGAGGTGACTGGCCGACGCGTGCGTCAGCCCGCCACCAGGTTGCGGCGCGATCCGCAGGCGGGCGAATCCCGGCTCTGCGGAGTCGAGGCCCGCGACAACGCGGTGCATGAAGTCGGCGACCGCACCCAGGGCGTAGTGGTTGAACGAGGTCATGTCGCCCGGGTTCACGGAGCCGTCGGGGAGCATGCTGTCCCAGCGCTCCCAGATGGTGGTGGCCCCCATGGTCACGGGGTACAGCCACGAGGGCAACTCGTCCTGCAGAAGCAGGTGGTAGGCGGCGTCGAGCCCGCCGGCTCGCACCAGGGCGTCACAAATGATCGGCGTGCCCACGAACCCCGTGCTGATGTGAAAGTCACTGGCCGCAACGAGGTGCAGCAGTCGCTGCCCCGCCCGGGCCACCTGCTCCTCGGTGGCGAACAGTTCGAACACAATGGCAACGGCGATCGCCGTGACGGTGTCACTGACCACCCGCCCGTTGGGCGCAATGTACTCGGCCTGGAAGGCCGTCGTGGCGCGTTCGGCGACCGTGCGATAGTGCGCCGCGTCGGCGTCCTTTCCGAGGATCGTCGCGGTCTCGGCCAGAAGACGCGCGGTGCGCACGTGGTAGGCGGTGGCCACGAGGTACTTGTCGGTGCGGGAGTCGCCGGGGCTCTCGGGCGGCGCGGTCGGGTCGAGCCAGTCGCCGAGCTGGAAGCCCGTGTTCCACAGGCCGGTGTTGCCGGTCAGGTTGTCGACAAGATCCACCCAGGCGCGCATGCTGGCGTACTGGTCGGCGAGGACGCGGGTGTCGCCGTCGTGCCGGTACATCTCCCACGGCACGATGACCGCGGCATCGCCCCAGGCTGCGGTGGGGTGATTGGGGAATCCGCATTCGATCCAGGGCACGAAATTGGGTACGTGGCCCTGGTCGGCCTGCTCGTAGGCGACATCCCGAAGCCAGCCGCTAAGGGTCCCGTGCACGCCGAACAGCCGCACGGCCGTGGGCGCGAAGACCTGGATGTCGCCCGTCCAGCCGAGGCGTTCGTCGCGCTGAGGGCAGTCGGTGGGCAGGTCGACGAAGTTGTCGCGCATGCTCCAGACGACGTTCTCGTGCAGGCGGTTGAGGCCCGGGTGGGAGCTGTCGAACCAGCCGGTCCGCTCCATGTCGGTGTGCACGACCAGGGCTTCGACGTCTACCGTTTCGATGCCGCCGGGCCAGTTTTCCAGCTCGGCGTAGCGGAAGCCGTGCAGCGTGAACCGCGGGGTCCATTCCTCGATCCCCGCACCGGCCAGGGTGTACCGGTCGACCGACACCGCGGAGCGGAGCGGCCGCACCCCGAGCAGGCCGTCCTCGATGACCTCGGCGTGATGCAGGGTCACAACGTGCCCGGCGGGGCCGGCGACACGGATGCGCAGCTTGCCGGCGATGTTCTGGCCGAAGTCCAGCCGGATGCGATTGCCCGCGACCAGTTCGACACTGACCGGTGGCAGAACCTCGGTCACTCGCACGGCCGGACCGGTCGGCGGTTCCAGCTCGGCGGGGAACGAGGCCAGGTCGAGCTGGGTGGGGGTCTTCCACCCGGTCGCATCGAACCCGACCTCGCTCCAACCGGCCGGCAACAGCCGGGCGTCGTAACTTTCACCCTCGTAGAGACCGGCCTCCGTGACGGGTGACTCGCTCCATCGCCAGGCGTCGGTCAGGGGAACCAGCACGACGGTCCCGTCCGAACGGGTCAGCTCCAACTGCACCAGCACCGACGCATCCTGCCCGTAGACGTCCCACAGCCCGCCCTCGAATCCGATGCGCCCGCGGTACCAGCCGTCGGCAACCCAGACCCCGACGGCGTTGCGGCCGGATCGCACGGCTTCGGTCACGTCGTACGTCTGATAGCGCAGGCGGTGGCTGTAGCTGGTCCAACCGGGTGAGAGCAGGTCGTCGGAGACCGGCCGGCCATTGAGCTCGAGTTCGTAGATCCCGTGGGCACTCGAGTAGATCCGCGCTCGCTGCACGGTGCCGGGCTCAAGGCCGAGGGCGGTGCTGTCCCACTCGGCTCGGAGCAGGTAGCCCGGGCGGAGGGTCCCCTGTGGTTCCGAGACTGAGGCGGCGACAAACGGTACTGCCCAGTCGCTGCGCTCGAGTAGCCCCGCTTCGACCTGCAGGGGAGCGCTCCACTCCGCATCCGGTGGCACGGAGTCCCCTCCCGGACGCACGCGCAGAATGACTGATTCACGCGAGCTGAGCGGGGGAAACGGCCAGGCGATGAGCCGGCTCTGGGCGCCCGCTTCGGTGTGCCGCTGAACGCTTCCATCGCCACGAAGGAGTTCCAGGTCGAGTGATTCGATCGACACTTCGGCTGCGGTGGTCCAGGAGATGCGCGGGCGACGCTCGGCGATTCCGAGGGTCGAGCCACCCCGGCGATTCTCCAGCCAGATGTCGGCGATTGCGGCGACCTGTGCGGTGGTGGTGGTACTCATGTCGCTATCCCTTGACCGATCCGGCGGTGAGGCCCTTCATGACCTGTTGGTTCAGGAAGAGGTAGATGAACAGTGTTCCGAGAACGTTGACGGCGATCGCGGCAAAAGTCGGCCCGTACTGCACGGCGCCGTATTGGCCGGTGAAGTTCAGCAGGCCGACTTGGATGGTGCGCAGCGCATCACTGTTGGTGAAGGTGAGGGCGATGAGCAGGTCGTTCCAGAGGAAGAAGAACTGCACCAGGCCCACGGTGAAGATGGCGTTCTTCACCAAGGGCAGCCCCACCGCCCAGAATGAGCGCAGGATGCTGGCGCCGTCCAGGGTGGAGGCCTCGAAGATCTCGCGGGGCACCGACCGGAAGAAGGTCGCCATCATGAAGACGGTCAGCGGCAGCCCGGTGGCGATGTAGGTGAGGATCATCGGCCAGTAGCTACCGGTGAGGCCGGTGCGGAAGTAGATCGTGAACAGCGGCAGGATGATCATCTGGGTGGGCACCATGATGCCGGCCAGGAAGAGCAGCAGAACGGTTCCGCGGCCCTTCCAGACCATGACCTCGAGCGCAAAGCCCGCGGCAACACCCACGATCAGGATGACCGCGAGCGAGGGGAAGACCACGATGATGCTGTTCACGATGTAGGTGCCGAAGCCGCTGTCGAAAACGGACACGTAGTTGTCGAGCGACCAGCTCTGCGGGAGGGCCCAGAACGGCTCGTTGAGGAACTCGCTCTGCGTCTTGAACGAGCCCAGGAACATCCAGAGCATCGGATAAATCACGATGACGAGAAGCACTGCCAGGAATACCCGAATCGGCAGGCGCGAGAAGAACTGCCGTGCGGTGACTTTCCGCTTGCGCGGCACGGCACTCCGAGGGTTCTGTCGCGGGGTGACGCGGGGGATGGTGGTGGTCTGAGTGGTCATTGGTCAGCTTTTCGTGACGTCGCGGCGGGTGGACCGGAAGATGAAGATGGTGAAGATCAGACAGAGGATCGTCAACATGAGGGCGATCGTGCTGCCGTATCCGTACTGTCCGTAGGTGAACGAGGTCTGGAACATGTACACCGTCAGCGGGGTCGTGGCGTTTCCCGGGCCCCCGTTGGTCAGGGCGACGACGCTGTCGAAGACCTTGAGGGTGCCGTTGATGCTGAAGATGAGTGACGACAGCAGCACCGGAAGGGAGAGCGGAAGCACGATCGTGCGGATGAGTTTCCAGCCGCCTGCTCCGTCGAGCCGTGCGGACTCGAGCATTTCTTCGGGGATGTCGAGCAGGCCGGCGTACAGCAGAACGCCATAGAAGCCCATCGACTGCCAGAGCCCCATCAGCAGCAGGATCCAGAACGACGCGGCCGGCGTGCCGAACCAGTCGACCGAGTCGATGCCGAGCAGGTTGAGGAATGAGTTGACCGGGCCGGTCGTGGGCGCCGCCTCGAACAGACGCTGGAACAGCAGCGCGACGGCCACGGTCGGAAGCACGATCGGGAAGAAGATGATGGTGCGGATCGCCGACGACGACCTCTTCAGCCAGAAGACGTAGAGCAGAGACAGCCCGAAGCCGGCCCCGACCTGGAGCACGGTCATCACGACCGCGAATCGCACGGTGAACCAGATGGCGCTCCAGGCCGCCGGATCCTGGAAGAACTTGATGAAGTTGTCGAAGCCGTTGAAGGTGAACCCGACGATCGGGTTGCCGTCGAGGACCGTATAGCCGAGGGACCAGATGATCGGCACGAGCATGATGAGCGAGTAGACCAGGAGGGCCGGCCCGAGAAGGATCAGGATGGCGCGCTTGTCGCCGAGGACTCTTTCCATGGTTCTTTCCGTCTATGGGCTGCCGGAGCAGCGGGTGATGAGCGGGGGCGCAGCGCGTGCGCCACGCCCCCGTACTACTGGGGCGAGGAGTTACCCCTCGTCGTTGGCTGCCTGCACGAGCTTCATGAAGTCAGCTCCGCTGATGCTGCCGCTGGCGAGGCCACCGCCATTGGTCTGGCTGACGCTGGTGCCCTTGGAGGTGAACAGCGCCTCGAACCACAGGATGCTCGACGGGGCATCCTGGATCTGCTGCTGCACGATCTGCGTCGTTTCGGGCAGGTCGGCGGGCGGGTTGTCGAGCGCGAACCCCGACACGACGCCGCTCTCGTTGAGTACGGCATCGCCGTAGTTGGAGACGATGCACTTCAGCCAGGCCGCCTGGTCGTCGCCGAAGTCCTTCTGCGCGAACATGACGGGCACACCGACGTTTGCCGGCACCTGGTCGATCGATCCCTTGCCGCCCTCGACGTCGGGGAATGGCGCGAAGCCGATGTTGTCGGCACCGATGGTGTTCTGCGCCTCGTCGTTGAAGTTGGCCAGCGCCCAGCTGCCCATGTAGAAGAAGGCGGACTTGCCGGTGAGGAACTCGTTGATGGCGGCGTTGTAGTCAATCGAGCCGATGGCCTCGCCGAAGTAGCCGGCCTCGCCGAGGGCAGCGACAGCATCCGCTGCCTTCACGTACTCGGGGTCGGTCAGTTTGGCGTCGCCGTCGGCGACGGCCCTGAGGGCGTCCGGTCCGAGGTCGCGGGCGATGTAGTCGCCGACGAGTCGCGTGATGGGCCAGCCATCCTTGCCGGCCGCGGAGAAGGGTTGCACGCCGGCTCCGTCCAGCGTCGCGGCGGCTTCGACGAGGTCATCCCAGGTTGCGGGCGCCTCGATGCCGTTGTCGGCCAGGATCGCCTTGTTGTACCAGAACCCCTCGATGTTGAACTCGGTCGGCAGCGAATACAGCGTGTCTTCGCCGTAGAGCGCCTTGATCGTGGATTCCGCCGCGGGCAGGATCTTGTCGGCGACCCCGAGCTTGTCGAGTTCCGCCGAGAGGTCGACCACCTGGTCGGCATCGATGAACTGCTGCATCAGCGACGGCGTTCCTGCGGCCATCGACATGTTCGACAAGGCGTCCTGGCCGGCCAGAAGCTGGAGCTTCTGATCGAACTGTGGTCCCGCCGACTTGTCCGCGGTGAGGGGTGCCGCCTTCTCTTCGGCCGCGCACTGATCTTTGGCCAGCGCGTTGAGCGTGCCGATGATGGTGGTGTTCTCGGTCTGGCCGAGATAGGTGAATGTGCCGCTGGCGGCGCCGCTGCCACCTCCGGCTGGGCCGCAGGCGGTGAGCAGAAGCGCTCCCGCTCCGAAAACGGCCACGAGGGGCACAAAACGCCTCCGTCGTGATTTCACTGCTGTGATCACAATTCCTCCTTGAATGCGAAGCCTCACAATTGAAGCGTTTCACAGAAGGTATCCGTGCGGTCGCAGATCTGTCAACCCTTGTTGGGTTACTATTTTGGAACGCTTCATTTCTCGTACGGCTGTCGCGCGGCGACCCGCGCGAGTGCGGGCATGATGTGGGAACATTCGATCAGCGACGGCGCCGTCGCTACACACAGTGGGAACGGAAAATCCTTTGGCACAGCCGCGGAGAGAGGCCGGAAAGTCGGCACCGAGCATGGCTGATGTGGCCCTGCATGCCGGTGTAGCGCTCGGCACCGTCTCCAACGTGCTCAACAAGCCAGAGAAGGTGAAGGAACTCACCCGCCGCAAGGTCATGGCGTCGATCGCCGAACTCGGCTTCGTGCGCAACGATGCCGCCCGCTCTCTCGCCGCGGGAACCAGCAACACGATTGGCATCGTGTTGGCCGACCTCAGCAATTCGCTCTTCGTCGACATCGCCCGCGGGGCCGAGGCCACGGTGCGACAGCACGGCATGAATCTTCTCATCGCGAATTCCGATGTGGATCTCACCAAGCAATCGCTGAACATCAGCCTCTTTGAACAATCCAGGGTCGCGGGCGTGTTGCTCGCCCCGCTCGACACCGCGTTTGCGCGCACGAACTCCGTTCTCAGCACGACTCCCCTGGTGCTGGTGAACTATGCATCCGAATCGGGTACCTATTCCGGCGTGGTCGCCGACGAAGTGCATGGCGGCTATGAGGCTGCCCGGCACCTCATCGGCCTCGGCCGGACTCGGCTGGTGTTCCTCGGCGGGCCACTGATGCTCATGGCGGTTGCCCAACGTCTCGCCGGTGCACGAGCAGCGGTGGCCGAGAGCCCGGGCGTGACGCTGGAACACATCGAGACCCGTGGCCTCAACATGGCTCACGGGCGCCAAGCCGGTCAGGAGATCCTGACCCGGCCGGCCGGAACATTCGACGGCGCCGTCGCGGCGTCGGACTTGCTTGCCGTTGGCGCCATCCAGGTGCTGGACGAGAACGCGGGGTACGAGGTGCCAACAGATCTGGCCTTCATCGGCTATGACGACAATCACTTCGCGTCGGAGAGCGCCATCCCGGTGTCCACGATCAGTCAACACGGCGAGGAGATGGGCAGAGCGGCCGCGCAACTCCTGATCAACGAAATCCATGGCGGCCCATTGACCCTGAAGAGAACCGTGGTCATCAAGCCGGATTTGGTTCCGCGGCGCAGCACGCTGGGCGACGACTGGCGCCGCGACTGACCAGCCACTGGTTATATGCGCGACGTTGCCCCGCTATTTCCCGCGAGGTAAAGCCTCTCGCCGGTGCGCCAGAACTGCAGGGCGAGGATGACCGCCGCGCCGATCAGCGCTGCCCCGAACACCGCGAGCAGCCCGGCGACCTCGAGATCGCCGGTGCTCAGCGGCATGGCCGCAAAGCCCAGGACCACGCCGCCGATGGCACCGAGAGTCAGATCGGCACGCTGGGCGAACAGTAGCGTGCGGATCAGGCTGGGGGCCGCCTTCGCACGGGTGAGCGGATGCCGGCGGAGCTGGCCGGGGTAGCTGAGCTTTTTGATCAGCGAGACCAGGGTTGCTGCTGCGGCGGCCGCCATGGTGAGACCCGGCATCAGCACCAGCATCTGCAGCTCGATCGGGTTCTGCACCCGGGCGAGCACCTCGGGCGTGAGCAGCCCGCGGGAGAGTTGAAACGGGTAGCTGAGGTAATACAGGGCCGCGAACCCGGCGGCCCAGAGGGTGTGCACCTGCGCGCCGAGCGGGCGCACCCGGTAACGCAGCACGTTCGTGAAGATGGACTTGGCGGTATCGACCGGGGCACGGCGGCTCAGCTGGCGCCGCACGATGTCGAGCACGACGAGTAGCCAGGCCCCGAGCAGGAAGAGCGCACCGAGCAACACTGCCAGTGCGACCGCGATGGTCATTCCTCCCCAGCCGCCCCCGCCGGTCGGCACCAGCACCCGGGTCATCAGCCAGGCGGCGACGGGCGCATCCGTCGCCACGCCCGCGACGATGAGCGTGTAGAGCGACGCCGAGCCGATGAGGAGCACGAGCGCGGTGGTCCGGAGCTGGTTTCGGAGGAAACGGGCGGTGGCCTCACGGCGGGCGGCGAGTGGTGAGCTCGTGCGTTCTGGCGTAGCTGTCATATGTCTGTTCCCCCGTGGTTGACGGCCAGTCTAGAAGCCGCGAATGTGGCCGGGCGCACAGCAACCCCGACCACCCTGCACTCAGCACGCGGGGGCTTGGGCAGCACCACGAACACCGCGGTCACACCCAGCGCCAGCGCCACACCACCGACCTCGAAGCCCCGCAGGCCGATCTCGACAAGCTCGACCAGCGGACGGGGGCAGCTCGACCGAGGCGCGGGGCGGCGTAATGGAGCGTTACCGCGGGGGTCATGGGGGCGAAATAAGCCGCCCTTCTAATGAGAGTGTCGGCCCGCGGACGGGCCGAATCCCGGGCAAGTGACTGGAGTTCCCATGACCGTTCAACGAAGCTATCTCGCCGTCGGGGATGCCCAGGTGCACCTGCGTAGCACCGGGCCCGTCGACGGCGTGCCCGTGCTGCTGCTGCACCAGGTGCCCAGCTCCGGCGCGATGTTCGAGGCGATCATGGCGCCGCTGGCCGCCCTGGGATACCGGGCCACCGCGCTCGACCTGCCCGGCTACGGCATGAGCGACCCGATCGGCGACCTGCCCAGCCTCGACGACTACGCCGCGCTCGTGACCGCTGTGCTCGACCAGCTCGACATCCCCGCCACCCACGTGATCGGCCACCACACCGGCGCCGGCGTTGCCCTGGCCCTGGCCCGCGCACTGCCCGATCGGGTGGGAGCCCTGGCGCTGTGGGGCGTGCCGCTGATCGAAGGCGACCTCTCGGTGGAGCTGGCTACCGAAGCCGCACCAGACTTCACCGCCGACTACGCCACGGCACTCGCCGCATCCTGGACCACCTGGTGGGGACTATGCGACGCCAGCACCGCGCCACACGTGGTGCCGCGCAACATCGCCGAAGTGCTGCTCTCCGACCTGCACCGGCCCGACGGCCACCGTGCCGTGGGCCGGGAAGACACCGTCGCCCTGGTGAGCGCGGTGACCAACCCGGTGCTCGCGATGTGCGGCTCCAACGAGATGCTGCACGACGAGACCGTCGCGAGTATCGAGGTGTTCCCCAACGCCACCCTCGCCGACATCCGTGACCTCGGGATCGACGCCTTCGATGTGGCCCCCGACGAACTCACCGCCCTGATGCACGACTTCTTCACCACGAGCACGAACTGAGGCTCACCATGACTGACCTGAAAATCGGACTCTCCCTCGGCAGCGTCGGCGGCGACTTCCGCACCATGATCGACCTCGCCCGGCAGGCCGAGGAGCACGGCTTCGACCTGGTGACCGGCGGCGATAGCGGCTCCGAGTCGTTCGCGTTGATGGGAGCGCTGGCGGTGAGCACCGAACGCGTGCAACTGATCACGAGCATCGCCGGCTGGACGCGCACCCCGGCCACGATGGCGCACGCCGCCGCCACGGTCGCCAACCTCAGCGGCGGCCGGTTCAGCCTGGGCATCGGCCCCACCCCCAAGGCCTGGGTGACCGGCTGGCACGGCCTGGAGTTCGACCCGGTGATCCCGCGCATGCGGGAGTACCTGACCGCGGTGCGGGCCTGCCTCGATGCTTCCGCCGACGCCCCCACGGATGTCGACGGCGAGTTCTTCCCCAGCCACGGCTTCGCCAACTGGGATATCGAACTGGCCGAGCCGGTTCCCCTGGTACTCGGGGTGTCGCAGCGGCACATGACCGAGCTCTCGGGCGAGCTCTGCGACGGGGTGATGCTCAACTCGATCCACCCGATCGAGTGGATCGAGAAGAACGCCACCGACTACCTGGCCGCCGGTCGGGCCCGCGGCCCGCTGGCCGGGCAGCCCATCGACCGCGGCATCGGTCGGTTCGTTGGCATCCACGAGGATCGCGCCACCGCCTACGACCTCTGCCGGGCGCAGCTGGCGTTCTACTTCGCCATCCCGTACTTCCGCACCCTGATCGAACCCTTCGGGTTCGAGGCCGAACTGGCCGCGGGCGAGAAGGCGCTGCGGGAGGGCGACAAGGCCGCCCAGATCGCGGCGGTCAGCGACCGGATGGTCGACGAGATCGCGCTGGCCGGCAGCCCCGACGAGGTGCTCGAGAAGCTCGGTCGCTACGAGGGCTTGGTCGACTGGGTCTCGTTCGGCGGCGGGTTCAACCTCGACCCGGATGCGGCGAACGCGAACTACCGCCGTCTGATCGAGGTGTTCGGCCGCTGATCGGCCGACTGCCTCGCATGTCGCTTGCGCGACCTCCCGCGCACTGGTAGTTCTTGGACCAGATAGGCGGGAGGCCATGCTGGCCATCATCATCGCAGAACTGGCGCCGGCGGCCGCCATCCTGTTCACCGTGCTCATGGCGGGTTTGATCGTCTTCCAGGCGGCGCTGATCGCGGGCGCACCGCTCGGGCATCTCGCCTGGGGCGGACAGGACCGCGTGCTGCCGGTGCAGAAGCGGCTCGGCAGCGCCATCTCGATCGGGCTCTACCTGATCTTCGCGGTGCTCGTGTTGCAGCGTGCCGGCCTGGCGAACGTGCTGCCCTGGCCGGGGGTCGTCGTCGTGGCCACCTGGGTGCTGGCCGGCTACTTCGCGCTCGGCATCGTGCTGAACGCGGTGTCGAGGTCGAAACCCGAGCGGTTGACCATGGCGCCGCTCAGCGCTGTGCTGATGGTGCTGACCGTGATCGTCGCGCTGAGCTGACCCGACGCGGGCCACGAGAGCGGCCGAATGGTTGTTTCCGGGGGTCCGAGGCAGCCATTCGGCCGCTCTCGCGGAACCTATCGCATCTCGGCGAACGCGCATGGCACGATGGTCGAAGCAATACTGTTCGTCCCCTCGCTCCCCTCACCCAACGAGAGGTGACCGCATGACCGGGTCCGCCGTTGTCACCCCGGTCGCGCCGCGCCTGCAGCGAGACCGCTACGTGGTGCCGGATGTGGCGCGTGGACTGGCCATCCTGGCGATGCTGGTGGCCCATGCCGGCCCGATCATGGCCGAGCAACCGGCCGCCACCCTGTTTCTGCAGAGCCAGCTGAACGACCTCGCTTCGCCGCTGTTCGCCCTCACGATGGGCGCGGCGGCCGCGATCGTGCTGGCCAAGGCCGGCCGTGGGCCCGGCGCCGTGCGCTCGGTGATTCTGCAGAACCTCATTCGCGGCGCGATCCTGGTGGCGCTCGGGCTGCTCCTGGAGACCTGGGGCAGTTGGATCGCGATCGTGCTGTCGTTCCTGGGTATCGTGCTCGCGGTTGGCACCCCACTGGTGCTGCTGGGCACCCGCGCGCTCGTGGCCGTGCTGGCCGTGGTGCTCGTGGTGGGTGCGCCGTTGAACGACGCCGTGCTGGTGGCCACCGGTCCCTTGATCACCGCCGGCGAGCGCACCCCGGCCAGCTTTTTGCTCGAGTGGATCTTCCTCAGCCCGCACTACCGCGTGACCAATCTGCTGCCCTGGTTCCTGCTCGGGGCGCTGCTGTTCCGCATCCACTTCGGCGGTCGCCGCACCGGCCTGGTGCTCGTGGCGATCGCGGTGCCGGCCTGGTGGCTCGGCCCGCTCTGGCGCGGCGCCACCGGCGAGCAATTCAGCGCGTCGGGCAGCTATCTCGACACCCTGCACGACGCCGGGCTGGTGCTCTTGGCGCTCGGGATCATCATGCTGTTGGCGTCGCTCCGCGGCCGGCGGTCGTCAGCGGTGGTGCACGCCGTGTTCCTGCCGTTCCGGGCGATCGGCTCGGTGTCGCTGTCGCTCTACGTCTTCCAGGTGGCGGTGGTGGGACTGATGAGCGAGAACGGCATCCGGTTCGGCACCACCGATCCGGTGGCGTGGCTCGTGTTGGTGCTCGGGGTGCCGCTCGTGGGCATCCTGTGGTGGCGGTTCGTGGGCAAGGGCCCGCTCGAGTGGCTGATCGGGGTGGTCTCCGGTCGCTACCGGCCCCGCCGTGCCGCGCCCGTCGACGCCCGTTCCGGGCCGTAGGGGCCGGCGACCGAGCGCGTCAGGCGGCTGCCTGATGGAGCGGTTCCAGGGCCGAGTCGAGCGCCGCTTCGAGCGGCCAGGCCGACCGCATCGGCTGACTGAGCACAAGCCCGCCTTGGATCGCGGCGAGGATGACGACGGCGATGCGCTGCGGGTCCGCCGTGCGGTCGATGTGGCCGCCGGCCTGCATCTTCGTGACGCCCTCGGCCAGTGTGTCCCTCCACGTCGCCATGCTCGCGTTGAAGAATGCTTCGAGGTCGGGGTCGGTCAGGGCGGCCTGCGTTGCCAGCGAACCGATCGGGCAGGCCCACCGGCCCAAACCCAAGTAGTACTCCACTAGAGCTGCACGCCACTGGATCCAGGAATCCCAGGTGCTGAGGTCGTGGATGAAAGGTTCCTGGGCCGCGAGGAGCTGTTGCCCCTCCCAGGTGGCGACTTCGCGCACGAGTTCGGATTTGCCGCCCGGAAAGTAGTGGAAGAGCTGGCTCTTGCTGGTAAGCGTGGCCGCACGCACGGTGTCGAGGGTCGTGCCGCCGATGCCGGCGGCGAGGATCTGCTCTCCGGTGGCCTCGATGATCCGCTGCCGGGTGGCCCGACCGCGGGCGGTGATTTTCGTCTCCTCCATCCCTCGATCGTATCGTAGTGGACCACAGGGTCCAGACTGTGATACGAATGGACCGTGAAGTCCCCTACTGATGAAACGCGGTCCATGTTCCCCGAGCCCCGTGTCGCCGGCCGCACCGACGTGCGCGCTGTCGTCAGCGGCATCCTCGACGACCGGGTCGGCTGATGCTCGAGACGACCGCGGCAGCGCCGTTCGGGGCGGAGTCCACCGCGCTCGAGGTGGTCGACGGCCTCGACCTGGCCGGACGATCCGCCCTCGTCACCGGCGCAAGCTCCGGAATCGGAGTGGAGACCGCCCGCGCGCTGGCCGCGGCCGGCGCGCGTGTCACGCTCGCCGTTCGGGATCTGGCGGCCGGCGAGCGAACAGCCGAGGACATCCGCTCTAGCACCGACGCCGGCACAGTGCGGGTGGCCCACCTCAACCTGGCCGACCTGGCCACGGTGCGAGCACTGGCCGCGTCGTGGACGGGACCGCTCCACATCCTGGTCAACAATGCCGGCATCATGCACACCCCGGAATTGCGCACCCCGGCGGGCTGGGAGATGCAGTTCGCCGTCAATCACCTGGGGCACTTCGCGCTCGCGACCGCGCTGCATCCCGCGCTGGCCGCCGCCGGCGGGGCTCGCATCGTGGCGGTGAGCTCGAGCGGGCACGGCTCAAGCGGCATCCGGTTCGACGACCTGTTCTTCGAACGGGATGCCTACGATTCCGGGCTCGCCTACGGGCAGTCGAAAACGGCGAACGTGCTGTTTGCGCTCGAGGCCACCCGCCGGTGGGCGGACGACGGCATCACCGCCGCCGCCCTGATGCCGGGTGGAATCTGGACCAACCTGCAGCGACACTGGGACCCTGAGGTGTTGGCCGGGATGAAGCGCCGCTACCCGGGGAAGAGCCCCGCGCAGGGAGCGGCAACCTCGGTCTTCGTGGCCACCCGGGCCGCGCTCGGTGTCGGCACGCCGGGGTACTACGAGGATTGCCACCCGGCCAGAATGGTGCCGGAAATCGTCGATGGGATCTACGGAGTGCTCCCGCATGCGCTCGACCCGGCCGCAGCACGCCGGCTCTGGGACGTCTCCGCCGACGTGATCGCGACGGCCTGACCGCCGCCGCACTCGCGGCGCCCGTCTGCCCTCGTTTGCGGACTTCGCACAGTCCCGAGGGCTCAGAACTGTGCGAAGTCCGAAAATGAACGCTCCGCTTAGGCGACCGACCAGCCGCCGTCGCTGGCGAGCACCTGCCCGTTCACGTTCACACCGTCGTCGCTGAGCAGGAAGGTGATCGACGCGGCGAGCGCATCCGCCTCGACGGCGTCGGGCAGCAGCGCCATGCCGGCGCGCACCCGCTCGGCTCCGAGCGGTGAGGCAAAGGTCGCCTCGATGTTGGTGATCGTGGGGCCCGGCGCCACCGCGTTCACCCGGATGCCGCTGGGCCCGTACATGTAGGCGCTGCTCTTGGTCAGCCCCACCACCGCGTGCTTCGACGCGGTGTAGGCCACCCCGGCCGCCGAGCCGCGGAGCGCCGCCTCGGAGGCCACGTTCACGATCGCCCCGTACTGCCGGGCGAGCATGCCGGGCACCACGGCGCGCATGAGTTTCATGGTGCCGTCCACATTGATCGCGAAGACCCGCTTCCACACGGCGTCGCTCACCTCGTGCACCGGGGTCATGTCGTCCATGATGCCGGCCACGTTGGCGAGGGCATCGATCTGATCGCCCGCCGCCGCGAGGATGCCGGCGATGGCGTCGTCGTCGGTGATGTTCGCCACCACCGGCACGATGTCGGCGCCGGCGTGCTCGGCCGCGAACTCGTCGAGCCGTTCCTGGGAGATGTCGACCGCGATCACCCGGCCGCCCTCCCGTGCAACCCGGGAGGCGGTGGCCCGGCCGATGCCGGAACCCGCTCCGGTGACGATCACGGTCTTGCCGGTGAACCGGCCGGTGCTCACCCGTTCCACCCACTCCGGGCGCTCGACGGCGTCGGGCCGGGTGGCGACAGGTTCGGCGGTCGTTTCGGCCGCCGCGGCAGCCGTCGCATCCGCCGCACCGGTGGCGACGGGCACCTCGCCGGCCGCGACACGGCGCACCAGCTCGTCGATCAGCTCGGGCGGGAACTGGCCCTTGCTGAGCTTGACCAGGCGCTTGATCGCCAGCTTGCGCACCGGGCGTAGCACGTCGGCGCTCTGGCCGGCCTGCGCGAGCAGGTCGCGCAGAATCGGTCCGCCGGTGGGGTCGTCGAGCCAGGCGCCGACGGAGGAGTCGGCCGAGAGTGTCTGTGTCATGCGAGAGGTTCCTTTTCTTTCTGGAGATCCGCCTCCGATGGGGTCACTGGGGCGGAGTAGCTGGCCGCGTGCAGCGCGGCGAGGTAGCCGAATACCACCGCGGGGGCGATGGTCGAGCCGGGGCCGGGGTAGGTGCGGCCCATCACGGATGCGGTGGTGTTGCCGGCCGCATACAGCCCGGCGATCGGGGTGCCGCCTTCGTCGAGTACCCGGGCGTGCTCGTCGGTGAGCAGCCCGCCCTTGGTACCGAGGTCGCCGGGCACCACCTTGACCGCGGTGAACGGTCCCTTCTCCAGCGCGCCGAGGTTGGGGTTGGGCTTCACGCTCGGGTCGCCGTAGTAGTTGTCGTAAACCGTGCGGCCACGGCCGAAGTCCTCGTCGACGCCACTCTTGGCGAAGCCGTTGAACCTGTCCACGGTGGCGCGCAGCGCGGCCGGGTCGATGTGCAGCCGGGCGGCGAGCTCCTCGATGGTGTTCGCCGAGACGACGGTGCCGTTGGCGCGCAGGCTCTTGCCGCCGGCCAGCAGCGAGGAGGACAGGTAGCGGCGGCGGTGCCGGATGTCGAGGATCAACCAGGATGGAATCGTCGGCGTCTGCCGGTGGTGCTCGATCATCTCGTGGCCGAAGTCGATGTAGCTCTCCGACTCGTTGAGATACCGGTTTCCCGCCTGATCGACGATGATGCCGTACGGCATCGACCGTTCGGAGAGCATGAATGAGGCGGTGCCATCGGCCATCGGCACCGCAGAGCCCCACCAGGCGTCGTCCATCAGGGCGAGCGCGCCGCCGGCCGCCGCACCCACGTTGATGGCGGTGCCCTGGTCGCCGGCCGCGGCCGAGCTGTTGCCGGGCATGCCGTGGTACTTCTGGCGCAATTCCTTGTTCTGGGCGAACCCGCCGGCGCCCAGGATGACCCCGGCGCGGGCGCGGATGCGCACCGGTCCGTTTTCGGTGGTGACGATCGCGCCGACCACCCGGCCGTCTTCGAGTACCAGTTCGCTCACCGGGGAGTTCAGCAGCACTTCGGTGCCCTGCCGCTGGACGATCTCCATCAGGGTCATCACCAGGGCCGCGCCCAGGCCATAGAGCTTCTTGCCGCTGGCCAGGCCGCCCACGGTGCGGAAGACGAAGCGGGCGCCGCGCACAAAACCGGTCGGGGTGGACCAGGCGCGGGAGAGCAGCCAGACGTCGTCGGTCTTCAGCGGCGCCGGCAGGCCCTCGTCGGCGCGGGAGAGCTTGACGTATTCGCCCAGCCGCTTGGCGTCAAACGACTCCACCTCGATGCCGCGGCCCACCCGGCCGCCGGGCCGGTCGGGGTAGTAGTCGGGGTAGTCCTTGGCCGCGCACCAGCGCACACCGAGCCGGGCGAGCAGTGAGAACACCCGGGGCACCGAGTCGACGAAGGCCTCCCGGCGCGCGATAGAGCTGGCCGGGCCGGCATCCCCGATCGCCGCCTCCATGTAGGTGAGGGCATCGGCGCGGGAGTCCTGGATGCCGAGCTTGCGCATTAGCGGATTGTTCGGCATCCACAGGCCGCCGCCGCTGAGCATGGTGGTGCCGCCCCAGCGGCCGGTGCTTTCCACGATGAGGGCGGTGAGGCCCGCATCTGCGGCGGTGATGGCGGCGGTCAATCCCGCGGCCCCCGAACCTGCCACGAGTACATCTACTTCGCGATCCCATTGGGCGGCCATAAGCTCCTCCTCGATCCGGACAACACTGTCCGGATGTACGCTACCCCGGTGGAGACAAAATCCAAAAAAAATCGCGGACCCAGTGCCGGGCCCGAGAACCGGCGCGCGATCCTCGCGGCGGCCCGGGAAGTCTTCGCGGCCGAGGGGTTCTCCGCACCGCTGAGCGCGGTCGCCCGCCGCGCCGGAGTGGGCCAGGGCAGCCTGTACCGGCATTTTCCCGACCGGATGGCACTGGCGGTCGAGATCTTCGACGAGAACATCACGGCGCTGCAGGTCTTCGTCGAGCGCCCGGAGACGACCCTCGACGACCTGCTCGACCGGGTGATCGAACAGGCCCTGGCCTCCACCGCCCTGATCGACCTGGTCACCGCCGACCTGCACGACCCTCGCGCCGCGCACCTCTCCGAACGGCTCGACGTCATCGTGGCGCGGTTGCTCGCCCGCGAGCAGGCGGCCGGGCGCATCGGCGAGCACGTGAGCACAGCGGATGTGATCCTGGCCGTCTCGATGCTGGCCGGGATGCTCGCCCGTAGCGACGCATCCGACCGGCCCGAAGTGGCCCGCCGCGCCTGGGGACTCTTCCACGCGGCCTTCACCCCGCGCTGAGCCTTCTGCGCGAGTTGCCCTCGCACGGACGAGCTGCCCCGGCACAACAGGGCAGGTCGTCCGCAGGCGGGCAACTCGACCGGGCGGCCGTGCCGCCTGCCGCCCGCCGCGGCGCGGCATACTGGCGGCACACGCGAGTCGGGAGAGCCATCATGAGCGTCTGGATCTGCGCCACCTGCGGGGTGGAGCACACCGTGAACACCGGTACCTGCGCCATCTGCGCCGACGAACGGCAGTGGGTGCCCGCGACCGGGCAGCACTGGACCACCCTCGCCGGGCTGTACGACACCGGCACCCGCGCCGAGCTCACCGCCCTGGAGCCCGACCTCTTCGGCATTCAGAGCACACCCGCGGTGGGCATCGGCCAGCAGGCGAAGCTCCTCTGCACCCCGCAGGGCAACGTGCTCTGGGACCCGATCGGGTTCGTCGACGACGAGATCGCCGGCCGGGTGCTCGCCGCCGGCCCGGTGCGCGCGATCGTGGCCAGCCATCCGCACATGTTCGGGGTGCAGGTGGAGTGGAGCCGGGCGCTGGGCGGGGCGCCGGTGCTGGTCGCCGAGGCCGACCTGGGCTGGCTCGCCCGGCCGGACCCGGTGATCCAGCCATGGGCCGGCGAGGTCTGCCTCGCCCGCGGCGTCACCCTGGCCCAGGTGGGCGGGCACTTTCCCGGCAGTGCGGTGCTGCACTGGCAGGCCGGCGCCGAGGGTCGCGGCGTGCTGCTCTCCGGCGATACCGTCTACGCCAACCCCGACCGCGGCTCGGTGAGCTTCATGCGCAGCTTCCCCAACCGGCTGCCGCTGTCGGGGTCGGTGGCGGAGCGTCTCGCCGGCGCACTCGAGGCGTTCGACTTCGACCGGCTGTACGGCAGCTTCGACAACGTGATCCAGGCGGATGCGCGCGCCATCGTGCGGCGCTCGGCCGACCGGCACGCGGCCTGGGCGCGCGGCGACTTCGACCACCTCACCTGAGCCGCGCCGAGTTGCCCCCGCGCGGACGAGTTGCCCCCGCGCACGGGAGCAGTTCGTCCGCAGCAGGGCAACTCGCGGCGGCGGCGGGTTACTACCCCGCCAGCAGCCGCTCGGCCGCCGAACCGGCGGGCAGCACGGCCTCGTAGCGCAGGTCGCCCAGCGCGACGGTGACCACCGACGCATCCAGGTACTTCGGATGCGGGTGGAGGGTGATCGCGTCAATCGCGGCCAACGGAATGGTGGTGAGCGAGCGCGACAACTCCGGCGCCTTGCCGCGCACCAGCCAGTGCCGCCGGCCCACGATCTGCAGCTCCCGCTCGGTGCGGCAGAACACCGCACCGTGCAGCGTCATCGGATGCACCGCATGCACCAGCCGGCTGCACACGCCGCCCCGGGGAATCAGGGCGACCCGGCCGTGCGCGGCGAGCAGGTCGGCGTCGGGCTCGTGCCGCAGCAGGTCGAAGTACGAGGTGACGAGACCCACGTCGTGCTTGCCCAGGTCGAGCAGATCGAGCGCGGCGGGCGGCGCATCCGGTTGCGACAGGGCAAGGGTCGGGCCGGATCCGGCCGCGGCGGAGGCGAGTTGGCGGAGCACGTCGGTGAGGCGCGTGATCACCTGCTGGGACGAGCCGTTGTAGGGCACGGTGAGGGTCGTTCGCGCGCGGGTGTGGATGCACAGGCGACCGTCGACCAGGTCGACCGAGTCCTCGATCACGGCGATGTCGCCGTAGCCGATGCTGCTCTCGGTGTAGCTATCGCCGGTGCGGCTGAGCACGGTGAAGGCATCCGGCGCCACCACAATCAGGTGGTCGTAGAGGTGCATGCCGGGCAGGGCGTCGCGGCGGCTGATGTTGCGTGGCACCTTGAGCACGAGCTGACTGGCGGCGAAGTCCACCGGGTGATTCCGGTAGAGCGCGGGCAGCTCGGTGGGGTCGTGCACCTCGTCGACCCAGGGGCCGAAGGCGTCGAATTCCGCCGTTCGCGTTGCATCCGTCGCGCTCATGGGCTGCTTTCTGAGGCCCGCTCCGGTGCGCGCTCTCCGCGGCCGTTGATACCGCTGAGGATCAGGCTAGACCGTGCGGGCAGCCGGCGGGAACCTGCCGCCCCGCTGCGGCCGGCGGGCACCGCTGGCACGTAGTCGTATTCGAGAGTGTTAGCACGAGTCGGTACCGGCCGCACACCGCCGCGCCGAGGGCCGGACGGCGAAGTGCACACCGTTCTCCCCAGGTTCTCCACAGCGTATTCCACAGCCTGTGGCCGGTGATCGCGCAGGTTTCCACACCCTGTGCACAGGGTTATCCACAGGCCTGTGAATGGATGTTAATTCGAATCTTTCCCCGCAGAGGGGTCGTGCCCTAGGTGCGCGATCTGCCCGGAGCTACACTCACGGGATGGAGAGGCGGCAATTCTCGATCGAGGTAGCGGCGCCGGCGGCCGTCGTCTGGTCGACGATGTTCGACGAGTCCACCTACCGGCAGTGGACGAGCGTGTTCACCCCGGATTCGTACTTCGAAGGCACCTGGCAACCGGGCACCGAGATCCGATTTCTCGGCAGCAGTCCGGAGGGAGCCGGGTCGGGCATGACGGGCGTCTTCGGAGTGATCACGGACCACCGGCCGTATGAGTTCGTGGCGATCGAATACCAGGGGCAAATCGTCAACGATGCCGACGACATCTCCAGCCCGGAGGCCCAGCAGTTGATCGGGGCGCGCGAGTCGTACACCTTCGTGCAGAACGACGGCTCCACCACCGTGACCATCGATGTGGACACCGCCGACAACTACGATCAGATACTCAGCGAGCTCTGGCCGAAAGGCCTGGCCAAACTCAAGGAACTCGCCGAAGCCGCGGTCGCCCGGCGCCAACCCGATCAGCCCTGAGCATCCCCTGTCGACGACTTTCGGGCGGCGCTACGCTCTCCGCATGAAGACTCTGCATTTTTCAAGGAAGATTGATGCCCCCGCCGAGCTCGTGTGGGAGACGATGCTCGACGACGCCACCTACCGGCAGTGGGCCAGCGTGTTCGGCGCCGGCTCCTACTTCGAAGGCTCCTGGTTGCCGGGCAGCGAGATCCTCTTTCTCGGCGACGGTGAGGGTGACCACGGGATCGGCGGCATGGTCGGTGTGATCGCCGAGCACCGGCCGCACGAGTTCGTGTCGATCGAGTACACCGGTGTGATTCTCCACGGTGACGTCGACACCGAGAGCGAGTATGCCCGGATGCTCAAGGGCGCGCACGAGAACTACACCTTCAGCGAAGCCGACGGCGTCACGACCGTCACGGTCGACCTTGATACCGATGAGCAGGATGAAGACATGTTCGAGGAGATGTGGCCGAAGGCGCTCGACCGGCTCACCGCCCTCGCCGAGGCCGAGGCCGGCACCCGCGGCAAGCATCCGGCGCTCTGATCCGGCCCCGCGTCAGATGAGGCCGGTCAGCGCCGCCCACTGCAGCAGGATGACGGTCTTGGCGTCGACGATCCGGCCGTCGGCCACCGCGGCGAGCGCGTCGGCGAGCGACAGCTCGAGCACTTCGATGTCTTCGCCCTCTTCGGCCAGGCCGCCGCCGGCATCCACCCGGTCGGCCGGGCCGTACGCGGCTACGTAGAAGTGCAGCCGCTCGGTCACCGAGCCCGGGCTCATATAGAGGTCGAACACGTGCCGAAGTTCGCCCACGGTCACGCCGAGTTCCTCGCTGGCCTCGCGGCGGATCGCCACGTCAGGGGCATCGTTGTCGAGCAGGCCCGCGGCGGTCTCGATGAGCAGCCCGTCGGGGTGACCGTTGACGTAGGCGGGATAGCGGAACTGGCGGGTGAGCAGCACCGTGCGCCGGGTCGGGTCGTAGAGCAGGATGGTGGCGCCGTTGCCGCGGTCGTAGGTCTCGCGCTGCTGGGTGTCGACGCGGCCATCGCGGCGGCGGTAGGCGAAGGTGGTGCGACGCAGCACGTGCCAGCCGTCGCTGGTCACCTCGACCCGCTCGACGCGCACATCGGGGTTGCCGGTCAGGTCTAGGCCCGCGCGATGGAGGCCGGTGCGGCCGCGGCTGTCGGGTCGGTCGGCGCCGCGGCCGGAGTGCGCGGTCATACCGGAGCAGCCACGGTCACGCCGGGCACCTCGGCCAGGCTGGTGTACACCGGCAGGCCGCGCTCGCGGGCGATGGCCACATCCTGGTCGGCGCCGCGGGAGTCCCCGGGCAGCCGCAGCACGGCATCACACCGGGCGAGCAGACGCTCGGCCGTGGGGTACATCACGTCGGCGGCCAACGGATGCGCCACATCCGTCACGCCCGCACTGGCCAGCACCGGCAGCGCCACCCATTCGCCGATCATCGGCAGGTGGCCGGCCCGGAAGAGCGGCCAGGCCGCGGCCTCGAGCCGATCGAGGTTCTGGCGCAGCAGGATCGGGTCGTCGCCGGTGCCGGAACGGTAGGGACCGGCGATCAGGATCATCAGGGAGGGGCTCATGTGAGCTAGAGTAGCTTAAACGTGCAGAAACATGCACAACTCGGAAGGAACGTGAGAATGCTCGCCGCCGAACGTCACGCCGTGCTGCTGGACCGCCTCGCCCGCGACGGCAAGATCATCGCCAAGGAGATCGCCCTCGAACTCGGACTCTCCGACGACAGTGTGCGCCGGGACCTACGCGAACTGGCCGCGGCGGGCCTCTGCCAACGGGTCTACGGTGGCGCGCTGCCGGTCTCGCCCGCGCTGGTGCAGTACGCGGACCGCGCCCGGGTGCAGCCAGCGAGCAAGGACCGGGTGGCCGCGCGCGCTGCGCAGCTGATCCTGCCGGGCAGCACCGTGATCCTCGATGGCGGCACGACCACCCTCGCCGTGGTGGCCGCGCTGCCCGCCGACCTGGCCTGCACCGTGATCACGCACAGTCCCACCATCGCCGCCGCCCTGGTACCGAATGACCGCGTCGAGGTCTTCCTGCTGGGTGGGCGACTGTTCAAGCATTCCGCCGTCACCTGCGGAGCGGCCGCGGTCGAGGCCGCCCAGGCCGTCTCGGCCGACCTGTTCCTCCTCGGCGTCACCGGGGTGCACGGCACACACGGACTCACCACCGGCGACGTGGAGGAGGCCGCCATGAAGCGCGCCCTGGCCGGTCGGGCGGCCGACACCTACGTGCTGGCCAGCCTGGAGAAGATCGGCGTGGCCTCGCCGTACCGGGTGCTCCCGCTGGCCGAGATCGCCGGCATCGTCACCGACGCCCCGGACGACGACCCCACGGTGCTGGGCCTCCGCGACGCGGGCGTCAGCATCCTGCAGGCCCAGGGCTAGCCGCGCCGCGCGTTCTCCGCCCGCGTCCGCCCGCGCACTGTCCCCGCCAACTGTTCCCCGTGCGGACTTCTGCGGCCGGTGCGCCGGACGCAAAAGTCCGCTTCGGCAACAGTTAGGGGGCGGGGTAGGGCGGGGTGGGGTCGGTCGGGGTCGGCGGATGCGCCGCGTCCGGCCCGGGCACGCCCACGGTGAGTCTGCGCACGCTGCGGGTGCTGAGCGCGGCGAGGCTGGCGAGCACGATCACGGCGGCACAGCCGAGCAGCACCGGAGTCGTGCCGAAAGAATGCGCGAGCGGGCCGACCAGGATCTCCCCCACCGGGATGGCGATGAACGAGCCGACGGCGTCGTAGGAATACACCCGGGCGAGCTTGTCTTGCGGGATGTTCTGCTGCAGCGACTGGTCCCAGGCCACGCCGAACTGTTCGATCGCCAGGCCGCCGATGAGGAACGCGACCACCAGCAGCGGTACCAGCGGCACCAGGGCGAGACCCACGATGGGCAGGGCGGTGACGATCACCAGGCCCACCCCGATGCCGAGCGCATGCCGCGGGCGCCAGCGCAGCGCTAGCAGCCCGCCAAGTGCCAGGCCGACGGTCTCGGCGGCGATGATCAGGCCCCAACTGGCACGACCGAAGCTGTCGTCGGCCACGAGCGGGCCGAGCACCGCGATCGCTCCCACGAAGGCCGCGTTCACCAGGGCGAACTGGGCCACCACCACCCATACCCAGGTGCGGCTGGAGAACTCCCGCCAGCCCTCGCGCAGCTCCCGCAGCACGCTGCGGGACGGGGCGGCGCCATCCGCCAGGTCGGCCGGCACGGCGAACGGCGTGCGCACGAATGCAAAGAAAATGCCGGCCAGGGCGAAGGATGCGGCGTTGAGCGCCAGGCCCCAGCCGGGGCCGACCGCGGCGATGAGCACCGCGCCGAGGCTGGCGCCCAGGATGGCGCCGCCGTTCAGGCTCAGCCGCAGCAGCGCGTTGGCCGGCCGCAGTTGCGACACCGGCACCGTCTGCGGCACGACCGCCGCCGAGGCTGGAAAGCTGACCGCGGCGACGGCACCGTTGAGGATGCTGAGCAGCATCAGCAGCGGAATCGTGGCCGAGCCGGAGAGCACGAGCGCGGCAACCGCGGCCTGGGTCGCGGCGGCGGCGAGAGAGGTGCCCACGAGCAGCAGGTGCTTGGGCAGTCGGTCGGCGATCACTCCGCCGAAGAGCAGCACCGCCACATTGGCGATCGACCGGCTGGCCACCACCAGGCCGAGGTCGACAGCGGAGCCGGTGAGGTCGAGCACGGCGAAGGCCAGCGCAATGGGGGCGGCGGCGTTGCCGAGCGTGGCGATGGTGCGGGCGGTGAGCAGCCAGCGGAACGGCGCCGACGCGAACGGGCCGGGGGTGCGGGCGCGCTCCAGCGGGGTGCGTCCGGGGTCAGCCATGCGTCGAGTCAACCATGCCTACCCGCTGGTCGAGCCTGTCGAGACCTCACAGCCGAGTGGCTACTGACCGCAGACGCCTCACCGGGTCTCGACAAGCTCGACCAGCGGACGGGGCGACCCACAAGCGCGTCACCGGGTCTCGACCAGCGGACGGGGGCGGCTACTGGGCGACAACCGTTGCCCCACCGGACGACAATTAGCGGATGCCGCGCATCCGCCGGGCGGCACTCACGGAGAGGTCGGGGCACCCGCTCCGGCGACCGGGGCGGCACCCACGCCGGCGTGCACGGCGAGGAACTCGCGCACGTCGGCGAGCTCGGCCGCATCGATGCCGTGCGCCAGGCCCGGGTAGACCCGCTCCACCAGAGCAGAGTGCTGTGGCAGGTAGGCACTGGTGCGGGTGATGGCGGATGCGGCGATCACACGATCCTCGGCGCCGCGGCCCCAGAAGACCGGTGGGCGGTTCGCGGCGAGGTCGGCGTCGCCGGGCTGTTCCGCGCCCAGCACGAACCCGCCGAGCACGACCGGGGCGAGCACCCGGTCGGGCCGGGTGCGCAGCAACTGGCTGGCCATGAGGCCGCCCTGGGAGAAGCCGATCGGGATGACGCGAGTGTCGGCGGTCAGGTTCTCGTCGACCCAGGCCCAGATCAGGTCGGTGGCCGCGGCGACCGGAGCCGCGTCGGGGTTGCCGGGCGTGGTGATCGTGAACCAGGCGGCACCGCCGTTGCCGAGTTCGATCGGTGCCCGCAGCGACGCCCAGGGCAGGGCGAGGCCGAGCGGGGGCATCAGACCGGTGAGGTCGTTCTCGTTCGAGCCGTAGCCGTGCAGCAGCAGGGCGACAAACGGTGCCGCACCGGTCTCGACCGGCCAGTCCGCTGAACGCACGTCGCGCAGCAGCCCGCTCATCGGGCGATCAGCTCGTCGGTGGAGAGGTCGGGCAGCGCCACGGTGACCTGCGTTCCCCATGGGTCGTTCACCGACACCGAGCGGCCGTCGCCGGCGAAGGGGATCGACCGGGACCGCAGCCGCGCGGTGAGCAACTCCAGGTCGGCAACGCCGGGCACGGTGATGGCCACGTCGCCGAGGCCGAGGCCGGCCGCGCGCGGGCCGGAGCCGCGGCTGTTCCAGGTGTTCATGGCGATGTGGTGGTGGTAGCCGCCGGCGGAAGCGAAAACCGCGCCAGGGTAGTTGGTGGCGGTCGCCTCAAACCCGAGGGCATCGACGTAGAAGGCGCGGGCCGCGGCGACGTCGCCGACCTGCAGGTGCACGTGGCCGACGACGCCGGCCAGCGTGGGGGCGGCATCCAGCACCTCCTGGGAGAGGTGGCCCTGCAGGTAGGCGTTCGGGTCGAGGTACTCGGTGGCCATGCGGATCTGCTCGCCGTCGTGAATCCAGGTGTCCCGGCCCCGGTCGGTGTACAGCTCAACACCGTTGCCTTCCGGGTCGGTGAAGTAGAACGCCTCGCTCACCAGGTGGTCGCTCGAGCCGACGAATCGGCTGCGCGGGTCCTGCGCGGCGCGGTAGACCGTGGCCGCGAGGCTCGCGGGGGTCTCGAAGAGGAACGCCGTGTGGAACAGGCCGGCCTGGCGCGGGTCGACAGCGGGCAGGTCCGGCATGTGGATCAGGCGCACCAGCGGCGTCGTGCCACGGCCGAGCACCCGGTGCACCTCGCGCTCCCGGCTGCGCTCCTCGAGCGGCTCCATCGCGAACGCCTGGGAGTAGTAGTCCGACATGGTGTCGAGGTCGCCGACCCGCAGGGTCACAGCGCCCATCGAGGTGTCGGCGTTGAGGATCTGCTCGTTCGTGGCGGTCATGACTGGCTCCCGGTGTTCGTGCGGCAGGCGCGCGCATCCGAAGAGCGGATGCCGGTGCAACCTGCCAGGTTGCGTGCATCCCCCACCATACAGCAATTGCTTGTAGGTACAACCATTGTGCCGGAATCACCCAGCCTGGCGCCGCCGACTACCGGGGCAGGACCACGAGCTTGCCGCCGGCGATGCCGCTCTCCATGTCGCGATGGGCCTGGGCGATCTCGTCGAGACGGTAGACCCGGCCGAGGGGAACCCGGGCACGCCCGGCGGCCACGGCATCGAGGAAGCCCTGGAGTTCGGCCGGCCTCAGGTCGGCGGCTTCGCCGGAGTAGGCCGTGAGGCGCACTCCGTTCGGCAGCCAGTCCATCGGATAGAACTCGTTGATCGTCCAGTGGTCGGAGAGCATGCCGGTGAAGCACACCGTGCCGCCGGTGCGCACCGCCCGCAGGGTATCCCGCATCACGTCGACTCCGACCAGTTCGACCGCGCCGTCGACGCCATTCGGGGCGATCTCCCGCACCCGCGCGGCCACCTGGCCGTCGTCGATGATGACGTGCTGCACACCGGCGGCTTCCAGGAGGGCCCGGCGGGCCGGGTTGCGGGTGGTGGCGAAGACCGTCATCCCCCGGAGCGACCCCAGCGTGGCCAGGGCGAGTCCGATCGAGGAGGTGCCGCCGCGAATGAGCAGGCTCTGCCCGTCAACGGCTTCGAGGCCGACGCGCAGGGATCCGGCCGCGGTCTGCAGCATTTCCGGCACGGCACCGAGCACGTCCCAGCCCAGGGAGCTGACGAAGGGCACGACATTCTGAACGGGAACGGATGCGTATTCGGCATAGCCCCCGTCGAACGTGCGACCCATGCCGCCCATCATGGCCGCAACCGTGGTGCCGACGGCGAACTCGCCGCCGGGCGCATCCGCCACCACACCGACTGCCTCGATGCCGGGAACTCTGGGGAACGAGCCGGTGGACGCGACCCCTGACCGGAAGTGCAGCTCGGAGCGGTTCAACCCGAACGCCTCCACCCGAATCAGCACCCAACCCGCTCGCGGCGTGGGAATGGGCACGTCCCGAACCTGGAGCACCTCCGGCCCGCCCGGGCGGTCGATGACAACGGCGCGCATGCTGCCGATCATGCCGAGAGCTCCCGGGCGCCGGCGCGGAGTGCGGTGAGTTCGGCGAGCAGGTCCTCGGCCCGGTCGTCGGCCAGCGCATTGCCGAGAACCGCGCGCAGGTGCGCCTCGGCGGCGCCGTCGGCAGCGGCCAGGGCGGTCGCTCCCCGATCACTGAGCGCCACGATGGAGGACCGGCGATCGTTCGGATGCGCCGACCGAGTCGCGAGGCCATCCCGCTCGAGTCGGTCGACGAGCTTGCTGGTCGCACCGACCGTGATCGCCAGCTCGGCGGAGATGTCCTGCACTCGGGCGGCCCCTCTGCTGCTGCGGATCGCCGACATCGCCTGGAAGGTGGCAAGCGACACCCCCGTCGTGGCCTCCAGGTGGGCGTCGAGTCCGTTCCACAGTTCAATCTCCACGCGCACCAGCTGCGTGAATACGTCGGTATACCGAACCATCGCTTCTCACTTCCTTGCGCCGCACCATCAGGCGGACGCAATGTATATTCCTAGGAATATACTGCATCGGAAGCTAGTTGACCATAGTGGATCTGCACCACGCCAGGCCAAGAAACAGAAACCCCCGAAAGGCACCACTCGTGACCTCCCCGACCTCCTCAACCACCGCCGTCCTCGTGATCGACATGCAGAACGACACCGTGCACGCCGACGGCGCCTACGCCGCCACCGGCGCCGCCGCTCATGCCGCCGAGCAGAACGTCATCGCCAACGTCAGTTCGATCCTGCAGGCGGCCCGAGGCGGCGCGGCTCCCGTCTTCTACAGCCGAATCATCGTCTACCCGCAGCCCGGGCTCGGCGGCGACAATGCGCCGATCTTCCGGATGCTCGCTCCCGACACATTCACGGCCGGCAGCTGGGGCGCGCAGATCGTCGATGACCTCAGCCCGCGGGCGAACGAGATGGTTCTCGACCGCACCCGCATGAGTGTCTTCAATGGCACGGGCATCGACAACATGCTCCGTAACCTCGGCGTCACCGAACTGCTCGTGGTGGGCGCATGGACGAACATGGCGGTCGAACACACCATCCGTGACGCCGCCGACCACGGCTACAACGTCACTATCGTGACCGACGCCACCTCGAGCCTCAGCGCCGACTGGCAGCACGCCGCGGTCAACTTCGCCCTCACCAACATCGCCGCAGCCATCGACACCGCCACGGCAGTCGCCCGCCTGCGCGGCTGATCGCACGGCGTGGTGGATGCACAGGGCCGGGCGCACTGGTGCACTCCGACGCCGGTTGGCGGACGGGTCTACCCTCCAGGGCATGGACACACACCGGGACACCATTCCGCTCGACGAGTTCTTCACCGGCAGCGACCCGGCCGCGCGCTCCCTCTTCGACACGGTTCGCTCCAGCGTCGACAGCATCGGGCCGGCGGATATGCGCGTGACCACCAGCCAAATCGCTTTCCGCCGGCAGCGCTCGTTCGCCTGGACCTGGCTTCCCGGCCGCTACCTCAACGGTGTCGTGGCTCCCCTCGTGCTCACGATCAACCTCGACAGGTTCGACACCTCGGTTCGTTGGAAGGAAGTGGTGGAGCCCACGCTCAACAACTTCATGCATCACCTCGAAGTGCGCGACGCCTCTGACATCGACGCCGGCGTGCTCGACTGCCTGCGTGAGGCCTGGTCGAAGGCGGCCTGAGCGCACACGATCGAGCCCGTCACTCCCGGTCCGCTGATCGAGCGGACGGGTTCACGAGCAGGATGTCCCTCAGCTCCGTCCAGTCGTCATCCGCAGCGTCGGATCCGTATGCCGGAAAACGTGCGCCACCGAAGCCCGCTCCCCAGAGAGTCTGGCTGCTGCCCTCCGCCGAACAGCCCGCCATCGATGCGTTGGTGACGGTGTTGAACATGACGATGCAGATCTCGTCTGACCGCTGCGCATCCGAATTCCCCTCGGCCAGGTAATACGCGATGTTCCCTTCCGCTCCCAGAAACCGGCTGGACTCCAGCACGACGCTTTCCAGGTCGTTCGTTGGTGGGATAACGTCGGAATCCTGTTGCTCGGCCGACAGGGCCTGCCGCACCAGCGTCGACTCGTCCGACAGCGCGCAACCGGCGAGACCGTATGCCACACCGGTAGCCAGCAGCACGGCCAACCCCGTCTTACCGGCTGTCGTTCTGATCGTCATCCGAGCCCCCGCTCATCCCCGCCATCGGTTCTGGCCGAAACCTAGCATGCGCGAGCCGCCTCGCGCCCACCCGCGTTCGTGGGCGACCGCGGATCGGCTCAGCCGATAGCGGCCTGGGCGCACGACTCGTCGCCGGCGGTACGGCCGGGGATGCCCTCGATCACCTCTGGCGTTGCCTCCACGGTTTCGGGCGGCACGGTTCCCTCCGGGGCCTCGACGGGAGGATCGACCACCACAGGCTCCTCAATCGGCTCCGTGGGCGCCAGGCTGAACGGCTCATCCGCGGCGATCTTGGCGAACATGGAGTCGGCCAGGTCCTGCGTGGGCATCACCTTGCCGGGATAGTCCGGGTCCCCGGTGGTCCCCGGGTACTGCACGAACACCAGCCGCTCCAGGTCGAGGTCTTTGATCGCCAGTGCCATCGACACCATGGTGTCGGTGCGGGCCAGCTCTGTGGACAGCTTGATGTTCTGCGACGCGGCGGTAGCGAGCGCATACAGCTTGGACAGGTCGGTCAGGGTGCCGTCGCCCTGCACCGTGCGCATCAGCGAGGCCAGGTAGATCTGCTGCGAGGAGATGCGGGAGAGGTCGCTGCCGTCGCCAACGCCGTGCCGGCTGCGCAGGAAGCCCAGCGCGGTCTCGCCCGACACCACGCTGGTGCCGGCGGGCAGGCTGAGATTGGCCAGCGGGTCGTCGATCGCCTCGGTGAGGCAGATCGGCACGCCGCCCACGGCGTCGCTCATCTGCACCACGCCGCTGAACGAGGTGAGCCCGGCATAGGGAATGTCGAGCCCCGTGAGCTGCTCGACCGTGTCGACCACACAGGGCAGGCCGCCGCGCGCCATCGCCTCGTTCATCGGGGCGCCGGACATGGCGCTGAATTCCTCGCCGGTGTCGGCATTGGTGCACTCCGGATGCGGCACGATCAGGTCCCGGGGAATGCTCACCACCACGGCGTTGCTGTGGTCCGCCGACACGTGCACGAGGATGTTGACGTCGTTCAGCGTCGCATCCCGCTCGCCATAGGACAGTCCCTGATCGGCGTCGTTGTCGACGCCGACGATGAGGATGTTGAAGCCGTTCTCGAAGGCGCCGAGGTTGGGCGGTGGTGCGGCTTCGTCGCTGCCGCCGATGTCGATGGCGTTGCTGGAGATCTTGTCGCTGAGCTGCCAGACGGCGATGCCGCCGACCGCGACAGTGCTGACCAGGAGAACGGCGAGGCTGGCTGCGAGCACCGTGAAAACGCCGCGCACCGTACCGTTCCGCTGCAACCGCCCGTGCCGGGCGATCCCCTTGATCTGCGCACGTCGTTCACTCACCGGCAAAGCCCACCCCTCATCCTGCTTGAGTATCGGAACTTAGCAGTCCTCGCTGGATGAGCGCCGGGCTGGATGAGCGCCGGGCTGGGCAGCTAGGCGGCTCGGGAAAAACCTCTTCCCTGCCAACGCGGTCGAGTCCAGCCCCGGCGGAGGTTGTTAGGAGCTGGCCTGGGGGACGAACCGGCTGACGACCTCTGCACGGCTGTCGTCTTCGCTGGCGAGGACTCCCCCGTTCGCGACGGTGTCCGGCGTGATCTCCTCGAAAACTATCCGGACGTCGCCGCGGCGGGCACCCAGAGTCAGAACGGCACTGTCGGTGACGTCCTTGACGAAGGCTCGGCGCTGGTTGATGTCGCGGCCCGCGAGTAGTTGAACGGTGATATTGGGCATGTGTGCTCCTCGGTGTGTTCGCCCGCTGCGTCGGCGAGCAGGCTGGTCTCTGGTCTCAGGCGATGGTGTTGCTCAGGGTGCCGATGCCGGCGAGGGTGATGTCGACGACGTCACCCGGTTGCACGGCGATATCGGTGCCGGGAGCGCCGGTCAGCACCACGTCGCCAGGCTCGAGGGTGAGCCAGCTGGTCACGTAGACGAGCGTGGCGGCGACGCTGGAAGGGAGGTTGAAGGAGCCCGAGTTGACGATCACATCGCCGTTGATGACGACCTCGGTAGCAACGTTCTCAGGGTCGGCGATCTCGGTTTCGATCCACGGGCCCAGAGGGGTGTAGTTCTTTCCGCTCTTGCCCTGGAAGTTGCGCTGGTCGATCGCGCACTGGTCCACGTTGGTGACGTCGTTGGCCACCGTGTAACCGAGCACGGCGTCGAAGGCATTCTCGAGAGTGAGGTTCGTGGCCGAACTGCCGATCACTACGGCGAGCTCGCCCTCGATGTTGACGGTACCCAGGCCGCGCACGGCGTAGATGGCGTCGCCGGAGCCGGCGACGGTGTGCACCGACTTGTGCCAGGCCTGCATGGGCAGCGGGTTGCCCGGCTTGTTGTGGCCGATCCCTACGACCAGGCGCGGGTCGATCGCGGCGAGCAGTACGGCGTCGGTCGCCGGGATGGACTCGCCGGTGTAGACGAGGGGGGCCGCGAACGGGTCGGTGACGATGTTCCACTGGTCGCCGGAGGCGACAGCGTGGCGGGGGCCGGTCGGAGTTTCGAGTCGAGCGATGCGCATGAGCTACTTTCCTGACGTTGCCGGGGACAAAGCAGGGGGCGCCGTCCGGCGCCCCCTGCGGTACTGCATTTCTGGACTACTGCGTGTTTCTGGGTTACTTCATGGCCAGCGAGGCGCGGGTGCTCTCGCCGATGATGCCGTGTTCCCAACGACCCTCGTTCAGGTCCTTGGCGATGCGACGGTACTTGTCGTCGCTCATGTTGTAGATGAAGTAGATGATGATGGCGGCGATGGTGAGCGCGATAGCCGGGTAGAGCGTCATCACGGCCTTGATGCCGAGCAGCGTCCCCTCCGACTGCGTGGTGGCCTGGGCCACATAGCCGGACACAGCGAGCATGCCGGCACCCACCAGCGCGGCGAGGGACTGCGAGACCTTGCGCGAGAAGCTGAAGGCCGCGTAGGTCATGCCCTCACGACGCACGCCGGTGTGCCATTCGCCGTAGTCGATGGTGTCGGAGACGAACGCCCAAGTGATGCCGTTCGGGATCGACAGCGCGACGTAGCCGATGGTGACGAGGATCATGAACGTCCACAGGTTGGTCGGGATGATGAAGTTCAAGCCGTTGGCCACAACCGCGACAGCGAAGCTGACCATGACGGTGCGCTTCTTACCGAAGCGCACGACCAGCCTCGGGATGAACATGATGCCCACGATGGAGGCACCGATCATCACGAAGTTGAGCACGGCCATCAGGGCGATGTTGCCGAGGTTGAACTGGGCGAAGAAGATCATCATCATGTTGTTGACGTTCATCGAGGAGATAGTGAACAGGCTCATCAGCACCAGGCCGAGCAGCGGGCGGTTGGTGAGCACGGCACGGCCGTAGTCCTTGAGGCTCGTCTTTTCCTTGTTGGCTTCCCGGTTCACCTTGACGTGTTCCTTGGTGCCGCGGTAGCAGAGCGCGAACGAGACCATGCCGAGCAGGGCCATGACCAGGGCGGCCCACATGTAGTTGCTGGCGGTCATGCCACCGAGCATCATCATGAGCGGGATGAATGCGATGCCGCAGATCCACTGGGCGCCGAGCGAACCGGCCTGGCGGGAGGTGGCGAGCTGCGCGCGCTCCTTGATGTTGCGGGTCATCACCGAGGCGAGCGAACCGTACGGGCCGTTGACGAAGGAGTAGACACCGCCCCAGATGGCGTAGGTACCGGCGGCGAAGGCGATCTTCCAGCCCATTTCCACGTCGGGCATGGTGAAGGTGACCACGGTCATCACCGCGAGGATGAAGGCGGAGACCATCATCACCGGGCGGAACTTGCCACGCTTGCCGACCTTGCGACCGTCGATGAAGAGCGCAGCGACGGTGTCCATCACGGCATCGAACAGCTTGACCAAAACGAAGATCAGTGCCACGACTGCCGGGCCGATGCCCGCGGTGTCGATCCAGAACTTGGTCAGGTAGGCCTGGCCGAGGTCGAACATGAAGCCGTTGCCGAGGTCCCCGAAGCCGTAGGCTACTTTCTCTTTCCCGGTCAGGGTGCCTTCAGGCTCATCGGCTGCGACGACGGGCGCTGGTTCCGGGACGACATCTATGTTGTCTTGGATAGTCATGGGCTTGGTCACTCTTTTCGATTGCGGTCGTGGGTTCGTGCGGGGCGACGTTGCCGTGATCGGCAGGCCGGAAGGGTTCCAGGTGCGGGCTCCGGCTGAACCGGGGTCGCGCGGCGGAGTGGGGTCAGCCGGAGCTGGAACGGGCACTGCTGGCCGGAGAGAAGGGCCGGGATGCGTGCGAGATCACTGGTTCCTCCTCGTTGAGCTTCAGTGCCAGTAAATTCCGTCAGATGGAATGGATGGCCGTGGTACAGACTTAGAGTAGATGCGCTTGGCGCAATACGACCGGGACCTAGGTCCTAATTTTGGGTGACAAGTTCCGCGAAGCGGATATTTTCTGGTATATTGTTCCGCTAGACGGAACGTTCGCGTAGACCGTCGCATCCGCCGTCATATGACCGCGTCCTCCACAGGAAATGAGAAAAACAATGCAGTTGCGTCATTCCACAAATCCCGCCCAGATTCGCAGTTTCGATACCAAGGCCCTGCGTGAGAACTACCTCGTCGACGACCTCTTCGCCGACGACGAATTCCGCGCCACTTATACCCACGAAGACCGCATCGTGCTCGGCGGCGCCCGCCCCGTGTCCGGCCCGATCCGGCTCGGCACCTTCGACCTGCTGCGCACCGACACGTTCTTCGAGAACCGCGAGGCGGGCATCGTCAACGTCGGCGGCGCCGGCACGATCTCGGTCGACGGCACCGACTATGACCTCGAGCCGGGTTCGTGCCTCTACATCGGCCGGGGTGTGACCGATGTGGTCTTCACCAGCACCGACTCGACCGCACCGGCCGCGTTCTACGTGTTCTCCGCCACCGCGCACACCGCGTACCCGACCACGCTGGTCGCACAGGGACAGGGCACCGTGCGCAACCTCGGTGACTCGACAACCTCGAACGAGCGCACCATCAACCAGTACATCCACGCCAACGGCGTGCAGAGCTGCCAGGTTGTCATGGGCGTCACCGTGCTGAGCACGGGCAGCATGTGGAACACCATGCCGGCGCACACCCACGACCGCCGCACCGAGTGCTACCTCTACTTCAACCTGGCACCCGAGCACCGCGTCATCCACCTGATGGGCGAGCCGACCGAGAGCCGCCACCTGGTCGTGGCCAACAACGAGGCCATCATCTCCCCGAGCTGGTCGCTGCACAGCGGCTTCGGCACCGGCAGTTACTCGTTCGTGTGGGCGATGGCCGGCGAGAACAAGGCCTTCGACGACATGGACCACGTGCAGGCGACCGAACTGCGCTGACTCCCCGCCTCGCGCGCCGTAGTCTGGCGGGATGATCGAAACAGTGTCGTCGCGCGAGGTGTACCGCAACCCGTGGATGGCCGTGCGGGAAGACGCCATCCGGCGCCCGGACGGGTCCGCGGGGCTATACGGGGTGATTGACAAGCCCGATTTTGCGCTGATCGTGCCGGCCGCCGACGCGGGTTTCTGGCTGGTGGAGCAGTATCGCTACCCGGTGCGGCGGCGGGCGTGGGAGTTCCCGCAGGGCTCCTGGCCGGCGCACGCCGGCGGCAGCCAGACCGAACTGGCCCGGGCCGAGTTGCGCGAAGAGACCGGGCTACGGGCAGCGGATGTGCGCCAGCTCGGCCACTTCTACGGTGCCTACGGGCTGAGCAGCCAGGGCTGCGACCTTTACCTGGCCACCGGGCTCACGGCCGGGCAACCGGAGCGCGAGGACACCGAGCAAGACATGGTGCACGCCTGGTTCAGCGAGGCGGATTTTCTGCGCATGATCCAGCACGGCGAGATCGTGGATGCCGCGACTATCGCCGCATACACCTTCGTCGTGCTGGACCGCGGCCTCTGAAAGCTCGCCGAGCTAGATCGTCACGTCTCCGCGCCAGCCGCCGTTCTGGTTGGCCGGGTTCTCCACGAAAGTCTTGTACTGCTTGAGGTCTTTCTTGATCACGTGGTCGTCGACACCGAAGACGGCGCCCACCTTCTCGAGGAACCCCTCGGCGGCCCAGTCCAGCTGCACGGTGACCCGGGAGGTGGTGTCGCTGAGCCGGTGGAACGTGACGACCCCGGCGTGCTGCTCGTCGCCGGAGGTGCTCTTCCAGGCCACGCGCTCGTCGGGGTGCTGCTCGGTGATCTCGGCATCGAACTCGCGCTCGGCTCCGCCGATCTTCACCTTCCAGTGCGTGTGGGTGTCATCGAGCTGCGTGATGCTCTCGACGAAGTCGAGGAAGTGCGGGAAGGACTCAAACTGGGTCCACTGGTCGTACGCCGTGCGCACGGGAACATCCACGTCGATTGTCTCAATTACCTGCGTCATCGTGTTTCCTCTGTCCTGTCTGGCGAACGTGGTCGTCGCGTGCGGGAAGTCCGCGCGGTCGATAGTGCAAGGTGGTCCTACCGTTCAGACGTATCGGGCACGACATTCGTCACGCCGGGCACCCGATCTGTTCGGATGCCCGGCGTGCGGGCGACGGTGCGGCGTGCGGCCGGGGTTACGCCTTGCCGACTGGGCGGGTGGATGCCTTCGCCGTGGGCTTGCGCGGCTTGCGGTTCTCGGCGCTGACCATCCAGGCGTACTGCTCGAGCTTCTCGATGAACGCGTGCAGGAGATCGGCGGTCGTCGGGTCTTCCTCGTCCACGTCGTCGTGCACCGCACGGATGTTGTCGACGGTGGTGTTCAGCAGCACCGTGATCAGGGTCACGGTCTCGGCGGTGTCGACCTCGCCCTCTGGGAACTTGGGCAGGTGGGTCGAGGCGCTCACCGTCTCGCTGCGGCCGTCGGGCAGGGCGTCGAGCGCGCGCATCCGCTCGGCCAGGTCGTCGGAGAAAGCTCGCGCATCGTCGATGATCTCGTCGAGCTGCAGGTGCAGGTCGCGAAAGTTCTTGCCAACGACGCTCCAGTGCGCCTGCTTGCCCTGGATATGCAGCTCGATCAGGTCGACCAGGACCGACTGCAGGTTGCTGCCGAGCTCTGCGGATGCCTTCATGGGGATTCCCTTCGTCGCCAGCGGGAACGGATGCGGCCGAATGGTCAGCCGGCGTCCCGCCTGTTTCTGACAGAACCCTAGCAGCGCCTGTCAAGCGGTTGGCACAGGGCCTCGTGGCCGCGTATTCTGCCCAGAAAGCGAGAGGAGATGACAGAAATGTCCAACGATCCGTTTCAGGTGGCGTCTGACGCCCTGACGCACAGCGCCGGGCAGATCTCCGACCTCGCCCGACCTTTCGTGCGCTTTCTTCCCGTCTCGGGAGCCTCGATCTCGACGTTCGGATCTTTCCTCGGGGCCGAGACGATCTCCGCCACGGACGCTCGGGCCGGGCGGGTGGACGAGTTGCAGTTCGACCTCGGCGAAGGTCCGTGTTGGGACGCCGTGCTGAATCGGCGGCCGGTTCTCGAACCCGACCTGTCCGCCGGAATCAGCGCGTCGTGGCCGGCGTTCCTGGAGGCGATCCAGCACGAGGGAATCGGAGCGATCTTCGCGTTTCCGCTGTTGTTCGGGCCCCTCGAGATCGGAGCGGTCGACCTGTATTCGGTCGCACCCGTTTCGCTCTCCGTCGAGCAGCAGCGGCAAACACTGGCTCTCTCCGCCATTGTCAGCCGGATTCTTCTGCGCAACGCCATTACCAATGACGACACTCCCGGTGAGACGACGACATTCTCCCGGCGGCTGATCCACCAGGCGACGGGTATGGTCCTCGCCCAACTCGGCACGACTCCAGAGGACGCGCACCTGATCATCCGGGCCAGGGCCTATGCCGAGAACCGTTCGATGCTTGACGTCGCGCAAGACATCATCGAACGGCGGATCCGGTTCACCGCGCTTCCAGAATCTGGGGAGGGTACCTCGTGAACGAGACCATGCGGCTGGAACAGCTCTTCGACGCGTTCGCCACACTCGCGGACACTCTTGTGGCCGGATATGACGTGCTCGATCTGCTCCAACTACTGGTTGAGAACTGCCGCGACCTCCTCGATGTCGACTCCGCCGGAATCCTGCTGGAGAATGCCGCCGGCAGGCTGGAGGTGGTCGCCTCCACGAGCGAAGCGAACACCCTGGTCGAAATGATGCAGCTCGACGCCGACGCCGGCCCGTGCCTGGAGTGCTTCCACACCCGCGCCATCGTGTCCGTGCCCGACATCGATGTTGACCCATCCCGCTGGCCCGACTTCTGCGCCACCGCCCTGGCGCAGGGCATCCACTCGGTCTACGCCATTCCGCTTAGGCTTCGAGAAACGACGATCGGCACCCTCAACCTGATGCGGAACGACCGGGGGGAGCTCAATCAGCGCGACATCCGGGCCGCACAGGCCCTGGCCGACGTCGCGACCATCGGGATCTTGCAAGAGCGCACCGTCCGGGACGCCTCGACCCTGCGCGACCAGTTACAGCACGCACTCTCGAGCCGGATCATCATCGAGCAGGCCAAGGGCGTGGTCGCTGAGACCGCCAACGTGTCGATCGAAGCGGCCTTCGCGCTCATCCGCGAGCACGCCCGCTCCAACCAGACCGCTCTGAGGCTGGTGGCCCAACAACTCGTCACCCGCGACCTTCGCTTCTGAGCCGGTCTTCATCCCGCCCTTGACCAGATCCCGGGCCAGTCAGACAATGGAATTTGGGCTTCGCTGAGCACGAAGCGGAAAGAGTGGAGCAATGAGTGTCGAAGACGCTACACGCACCAGGAAGGCCGTCGGCTGGGAGGTTCACCAGGCCACCGGAACGATCATCGCGCAAACGTCCTGCAGCGCCGACGAAGCGCTGGATCGAATCCTGAGATACGCCGACTCAAGTGGAGCTTCGGTGGATCAGGTGGCGGACGATATCCTCGCCGACCGCATCAAGCTCACCTAATCGACCGTGACTGTGCGACACCCCTAGATCAATGGTTCGGCATCAGGTTCGGGCATGATCGAGAGTCCGTCCGCCGAATTCGCCGCGTCTAACAGCATTCCGAGCCAGATCGGGTTGAGGTCCTGCACCCGACTGCTGGTGAATTTGTAGACGAGGGATACGTTCGGGTGCAGCCAGATGACGTTTCTTCCCGCACCGACTCCATTCGCGTCGCGCCACGAGAGCGCAAAGGACTCGAGGTGACGCAGCTTGACGCTGATGACCGCCTGGAGATGGGCAAGCGTTCGATCATCGAAATACGCATCGAGAGTCGAGTTATACGTTAACCGTCCCATTTCACTGCGTCATTTCTCTGTCGCCCAGCGCCGCTTTCTTGACTATCGGCACCCTATACCTGACGCGGAACACCCTCTAGACCGGCGGGTCAGCGAGCCGAGAGCACGCAGAATTCGTTGCCCTCCGGGTCGGCGAGCACCACCCAGGGAGTGTCGTGTTGGCCGATGTCGGCGCGGGTGGCGCCCATCCCCAGCAGGCGCTCGACCTCGGCAGCCTGGTCGTCGGGTACGAAGTCGAGGTGAAGGCGATTCTTCACCTTCTTGACCTCGGTCACCCCGGCGAACAGCATGGTCGGATGCGCACCCTCTGCCGGCGCGATCTCCACTTCATCATCGCTCTGGCCGACGACGACCCAGCCCAGCGCGTCCCGCCACCACAGGCCGAGCGACCGAGGCTCGAGGCAATCGATGACGACTTCTTCCCACATCAATGACATGCGCCACACAGTACTCTGCTGCCGGATCGAACGGGGCTGGAACGAGCGGCCTATTTTGGCCCGTTCACCGGTCGGGCGCAACCGCTATCTTGTCTGCCGCGTCATCCGTAGCGTCGGAGGATGAAAATCGGATACAAGCTCGTGGCCGAGGCATTCGGCCCGCAAGAACTCATTCGCCAGGCCGTGCGCGCCGAACAGGCCGGCTTCGACTTCGTGGAAATGAGTGACCACTTCCATCCCTGGGTCGAGGCGCAAGGGCACTCCCCGTTCGTCTGGTCGGTGCTCGGGGCGATCGCCGCGAAGACCACCACTCTGGGCCTCGCCACCGGGGTCACCTGCCCGAGTGTGCGCTATCACCCCGCCATCATCGCCCAGGCTGCCGCCACACTCGCGCTGATCTCCGACGGCCGGTTCACCCTGGGCCTCGGCTCGGGCGAGCGGCTCAATGAGCACATCGTCGGGCGCGGCTTTCCCGGCGTGCATGAGCGGCACCGCATGTTCAACGAGGCGCTCGAGATCATCCGCCTGCTCTTCGAGGGCGGTTATCAGAACTACGACGGCGCCTACCTCAAGCTGGAAGATGCCCGCATCTTCGACCTGCCCGCAGCGGCCCTGCCCCTGGCCATCGCCGTCAGCGGCCCGGATTCCATAGCCCTCGCCGCCAAGCACGGCGACGGTCTCTTCGCGGTCGAACCCGACCCCGACCTGGTCACCGGCTACCGCGACGCCGGCGGCACGGGGCCGCTCTACTGCGAAGCTCCGCTGGCCTGGGCGCCCACCGAGGAGGCCGCGGTCAGGGCGGCGCACTCGACGAACGCGTGGTCGGTGACCGGCTGGAAGGTGATGGCCGAACTGCCCAACCCGGTGAACTTCGAAGCCGCGGCCGGCACCGTGCGGGAGGACGACATTCGGCAGCAGTACGCCTGCGGTCCCGACGTGGAGCGCCACCTCGAGGTGATCGGCCAGTTCACCGACGCCGGTTTCGACCACATCGCCCTCATGAACGCCGGCGACGACCCCGACGGGTTCTTCGACTTCTTCGAGAGCGAGCTCCGGCCGCGGTTGCTCGCGCAGAGCACGCCGGCTCCGACCGCACGGCGGGCACCGTGAGCGCGCCGCGAGCGGCGTTGTTCGACATCGATGGCACCCTGGTCGACTCGAACTACCTGCACGTCGACGCCTGGCAGCGGGCGTTCCAGACGCTGCACACCGACGTCGAGGCGTGGCGCATCCACGCGTCCATCGGCCAGGATGCCGGGCAGCTTCTCACCTCCCTGGTGGGCGAGAGACCCGCGGACTGGCTCGACGAGGCGAAGAGCCTGCATGCCCGCCACTATCAGGAGCTCGCGCCGCGGTTGCGGGCGTTTCCGCAGGCGCGGGAGCTGCTCACCACCCTGGCCGGCGAAGGAATCGCGGTGGTGCTGGCCACCTCTGCGCCCGCAGACGAGCTCCACCTGCTGCTCGAGGTGCTGAACGTGGCGGACGCCATCCACGCCACCACGAATGCCGACGACGTGGATGTGGCCAAGCCCGAACCCGACATCGTGCAGGTCGCTCTCGACCGGGCCGGGGTCAGCGCCGGTGAGGCGGTTTTCGTCGGTGACTCGCGATGGGACATGGCGGCGGCCACACGTGCCGGGGTCACCCCGTTCGGGCTCCGGTGCGGCGGCATCGCAGAACGCCTCCTGACCGAGGCGGGCGCCGCACTGGTGTTCACGGATCCCGCCGATCTTCTGGGGCGGCGCGGCAGCCTGACCGCGGTCGGATAGGGACCGCCACCCCCGGCCGGATAGGGACCGCCACCCCCGGCCGGGGGACGGATTTGGGCGCGCGCCTTGCGCTTTTGTTTCAAATTCGGCCAGTATAGAAGCCGCCGCCAGCGCCAATTTCTTGGGGTTCGAGCGCCGGTGGCGTCCTTCCGTTTCGCCGTGGCACGGCTTCTCCGCGTGCCCTTCAGCCTGCTCATTCCGTCTCGAAAGGCACCACCATGTCCCGCACTTCTCCGCGCCTGCGCGTCACTCTCGTCGCCGCCGTCCTCGCGGCCGGCGCGCTCACCCTCTCCGGCTGCAGCGCCATCACCGACCTGTTCCCCAAGGAGGCCGCTCGCGACGCCGAGACCCAGGAGATCAGCGAGGCCGGCGAGGCCGACGTGTTCAGCCTCAGCGTGGGCGATTGCTTCAACGACGCCGAGGCCGAGGAGATCGACAGCGTCGACGCCATCCCGTGCGGCGAAGCGCACGACTACGAGGCTTACTTCGCGTTCGATGTGAGCGCCGACGAGGCCTTCCCCGGCGACGACGTCATCTCCCAGGCAGCCGAGGACGGCTGCTTGGCCGAATTCCCCAATTTCGTCGGGCTCTCCTACGAGGAGTCGACGCTGGACTTCAACTACCTCTCCCCCACCGAGGGCAGCTGGGAGAACGGCGACCACGAGATTCTCTGCATCATCATCGGCCCGGACAAGACAACGGGTTCGCTGGCCGGGGTGGCTCTCTAACCTCGCGACACTCCGCCTGCCGTCGCCGGCAGGCATCCGCCGATTGCGCCCGCGGCGTAATCTCGTGGGCGCAGGCGCGAAATCACCGTGATTGCGGCGTGAATTCGTCGCGACACAGCCGATTATTAGGCTACGTGCAGCGCACATGCAGGCCGCACGGCGTACGGTTGCACATGGAGTTCCCCCACTCCAACGATTGGCCCCGGTGCCAGCTCCCTTTCCCCCAAAGCGTGAGCGGCACCGGGGCTTTTTCATGCCTTTTCGGCGGCACACGCCCCGGTGCACACAACTCCTGCAATTTCTGCGACCGTGAATGTGCTCAACTTGAACATCGCACTCGCACAGCTCGAGTCGGAGCAGGGAAAGGGCTAACCCATGAAACGCGGTCGTCTGCGCGTGCTGCTCGGCGCCGCCCCCGGTGTGGGCAAGACCTACAGCATGCTCGACGAGGGCCGCCGCCTGCAGGGCGAGGGCCGGGACGTGGTCGTGGCGATCGTAGAAACCCACGAGCGCGCGGCCACTGCCCGCATGATCGAGGGCCTCGAGGTGCTGCCCCGTTCGGTAGTGGCGCACCGCGGCATCGAACTGACCGAACTCGACCTGGCCGGGGTGCTGGCCCGGCACCCCGATGTGGCGCTGGTCGACGAACTCGCCCACACCAATGCCCCCGGATCGCTACACGCCAAGCGCTACCAAGACGTCGAGGACCTGCTCGCGGCGGGCATCGATGTGATCTCCACTGTCAACATCCAGCACATCGAGTCGCTCAATGACGTGGTGCAGCAGATCACCGGGGTTCCCCAGCGCGAGACGCTGCCGGATGCTGTGCTGCGCGGCGCCGATCAGGTGGAGGTCGTCGACCTTGCCCCGCAGGCGCTGCGCGACCGGCTCGCCGAGGGCAACGTCTACCCGGCGGCCCGCATCGACGCGGCACTGTCGAACTATTTTCGGCTGGGCAACCTCACTGCTCTGCGGGAACTCGCCCTGCTCTGGCTGGCCGACGAGGTCGACACCGCGTTGCAGAGCTACCGGGCGCAGCACGGCATCTCCAACAAGTGGGAGGCCCGCGAGCGGGTGGTCGTGGCCCTCACCGGCGGGCCGGAGGGCGAGACCCTCATTCGCCGTGGCGCTCGCATCGCGGCCCGCTCGGCCGGCGGCGAACTCATCGCTGCCCACGTGATCAGCCAGGACGGCCTGGCCACGCCGCATCCGGGCGCCCTGGCCGCGCAGCGTGCGCTGGTGGAGGAACTCGGCGGCAGCTACCACCAGGTCGTCGGCGACGACATCCCCCGCGCGCTGGTGGAGTTCGCCCGCGCCGCCAACGCCACCCAGCTGGTGATCGGCGTCAGCCGGCGCCCGCGGCTCGCCGCGGCGCTCTCCGGCCCGGGCATCGGCGCCACCATCACCCGCGAGTCCGGCGACATCGACGTGCACATCGTCACCCACTCCGCCGCCGGCGGCACCTTCGCTCTGCCCCGGCTGGGCGGCTCACTCACCGCGAGACGGCGGCTGGCCGGTTTCGCGCTGGCCCTCGCCGGCGGGCCACTGCTCACCTGGCTGCTCGTCACCTTCCGGAGCGACGAGTCGATCACCAGCGACGTGCTCAGCTACCAGCTGCTGGTCGTGGTCGTTGCCCTCGTCGGCGGGCTCTGGCCGGCCCTGTTCGCCGCGCTGCTCTCCGGGCTCACCCTGGACTACTTCCTGGTGCAGCCGCTCTACACGATCACCGTGGCCGAGCCGCTGCACCTGTTCGCGCTCTCGCTGTACCTGGTCAACGCCATGCTGGTGAGCTATGTCGTCGACCAAGCCGCCCGGCGCAGTCGCGCGGCCCGGCGGGCGGCGGCCGAATCGGAGCTGCTCGCCACCGTGGCCGGCAGCGTGCTGCGCGGCGAGGACGCCGTGCAGGCCCTGGTCACCCGCACCCGCGAGGCGTTCGGGCTGCAGCGGGTACTGCTCATCGCCGGGGGCGTGGTGCTGGTCGAGGCCGGCGAAGCCGATTCGGCCAACCCAAGCGCACGCGGCACCGTCGTGCCCGTCGGCACCCGGGCCACCCTGGAGCTCTACGGACCCGACCTGGCGGCATCCGAACGCCGGTTGCTCGGCGTGATCGTGAGCCAGATCGACGCCGCCCTGGAGCACAGCGCCCTCGCCCGGACCGCGAGCGAGATCGGCCCGCTGGCCGAGGCCGACCGCATGCGCAGCGCCCTGCTCGCCGCCGTCGGGCACGACCTGCGCCGGCCGCTCGCCGCCGCGACCACCGCGATCAGTGGCCTGCGTGCAACCGACATCACCCTGCCGGAGGCCGACCGCACCGAACTGCTGGCCACCGCCGGTGAGAGCCTCGACACCCTGGCCTCCCTCGTGACCAACCTGCTCGATGTCAGTCGCCTGCAGGCCGGCGCGCTGGCCGTGTCGCTCGGACCGGTCGACCTGGCCGATGTGGTGCTGCCCGCACTCGACGAGCTCGGGCTGGGCCCCGACAGCGTGGAACTCGACCTGCCCGGCGATGTCGCCCCGGTGCTCGCCGACCCCGGGCTGCTGCAACGCGCGGTGGTGAACCTGCTCAGCAACGCGCTGCGCTTCTCCCCCGCGGGCACACCGGCCCGGGTCTCGGCCAGCCGGTTCGCCGACACCGTGCAGCTGCGCATCATGGACCGGGGTCCCGGCATTCCGGCCGACCGGCGCGATGACGTGTTCGTGCCGTTCCAGCGGCTCGGCGACACCGACAACAGCACCGGCCTGGGCCTCGGCCTCGCGCTGTCGAAGGGATTCGTGGAGGGCATGGGCGGCACCCTCGAGGCCGACGACACCCCCGGCGGCGGGCTCACCATGGTGATCACGCTGCCGGCCGTGGGACTCGCGGCCGACGAACCCGACGACCCGGCCCATCTCGGCACCGCCACGACCACCGACGGAGCCACCCCATGAGAATCCTGATCGCCGACGACGACCCGCAGATCCTCCGAGCGCTGCGCATCACCCTCGGCGCCCGCGGCTACGAGATCGTCACCGCGCACGACGGCACCAGCGCGCTCGCGGCGATCGTGGAGTACCACCCCGACCTGGTCATGCTCGACCTCGGCATGCCCAACCTCGACGGCCTCGCCGTGATCGACTCCGTACGCGCCTGGAACAGTGTGCCGATCCTGGTGGTGAGCGGCCGGAGCGGAGCCGCCGACAAGGTGGAGGCCCTGGACCGGGGTGCAGACGACTACGTCACCAAGCCGTTCTCGATCGACGAACTGCTGGCCCGCATCCGCGCCCTCACCCGGCGGATGCCCACCAGCGGTGACGAACCCGTCGTCACGTTCGGCGCCATCACGGTGGACCTGCCGGCGAAGAACATCGTGCGCGCCGGCCCCGAGGGGCCGGAGCACGTGCGGCTCACCCCCACCGAGTGGCAGGTCCTGGAGCTGCTGCTGCGCACGCCGGGCAAGCTGGTGAGCCGGCAGGCCCTCTACGCCGAGGTCTGGGGGCAACACAAGATGACCGACACCGGCTACCTGCGGCTCTACCTGGCCCAACTGCGCAAGAAGCTCGAGGCCGACCCGGCCCACCCGCGTTACCTGCTCACCGAGGCCGGCATGGGATACCGCTTCGCGCCCGACCCCGACGCCTGATCCGGCCGGATGCGCGTTGCGCGGGCCGAGCGCCGATTCGCGGGTGGCGCGCCACACGCGAACCGGCGCCGCACCCGCGTAACCGTCCCGTGCCTCGCCCGCCGGGCCTCGGCCGAGCGGCCTCCCTCTCGGGTTACTCGACTAGGGCGGGTTCCTCGGCGGGCACCGGCTCGTCGGCCCGGGCGCGCACGGGGAAGAGCGGGCTGAGCAGCAGGAACACCACGATCAGGCCACCCTGCACGAGCAGGGCGGTGCGGAAACCCTGGCCCGGGTCGCCCTGGTTGAGGCCGGCGAAGAACACCGACCCGAGCACGGCCACGCCGACCGCGGAGAAGATCGACTGCACTGCCGTGAGCACGCCGGAGGCCGACCCCACCTCGTCGTCGTCGACCGTGCCGAGGATGACGTTGAACAGGCTGGCGACCACGAACCCGCTGCCGATGCCGGTGAGCAGCAGGCCGGGAGCCAGCTGCCAGATGCTGAAGTCGGAGATGTCGCCGAGAGCGATGAACAGCCAGGCCACGCCCGCGATCTGGAACAGACCGCCGATCTGCAGCACCGCCCGGCCGAGCTTGTCGGCGAGCAGGGCGCCGCTGACGGCGCCGCCGATCAGGGTGCCGATCGCCAGCGGCAGGCTGCTGAGGCCCGCCTCTCCGGCGCTGAACTGCTCGCCGAGCTGCAGGAACAGGGTGAAGACCAGCTGCGCGCCCACGGTTCCGCAGAAGAACAGGCCGATGCCGCCCAGGCCCACCAGGTAGGCGGGTTTGCGGAAGATCCCCGGGGTCACCAGCGGGGTCTTGCCGGCGTCGAGCCGGGACTTCTGCCGGCGGGTGAACAGGTAGAACCCGACCAGGGATGCCGCGATGCATAGCCAGGTCCAGGCCGGCCAGCCGGCGTTCTCGCCCTGCACCAGCGGCAGCACGAGCAGGCCGCTGGAGAGCACCATGATGGCTGATCCGACCAGGTCGATGGTGATGGTGCGGTCTCCGGCCGTGCGCGGTACGACGATCCAGGCGATCACGATGGCCGCGATGCCCACCGGCAGGTTCACCAGGAACACCGCCCGCCAGCCGGATCCGAACAGGTCGGCCTGGATGATGGCGCCGCCGATGATGGGTCCGGCGATGCCGGCCAAGCCGAAGACCGGGCCGAAGACGGCGAAGGCCTTGCCGATTTCTCGCGGCGGGAACGCCGCTCGCAGCAGGCCGAGGCCCTGGGGAAGCAGGATCGCGGCCGAGAAGCCCTGAATGAGGCGGAAGACGATCAGCGTGCCGATCGAGGGCGCCATGGCGCAGAGCAGGGACATGAGGGTGAAGGAGATCAGGCCGGTGAGGAACATGTTCCGGCGGCCGAACCGGTCTCCCAGGCGGCCGCCGAGGATGAGGCCGGCGCCCAGGGTGAGGGCGTAGCCGCCGATCACCCACTGCAGTCCGGTGGAGCCGGCACCCAGGCTCGCCTCGAGGGACGGCCCGGCGACATTGACAATGGTGGCGTCGATGAGGTCGAGGATCTCGGCCGTGAGCATCACGGCCAGGATCAACCACTTGAAGCGGTAGGGGTCGACAGTAGTTGGGGAAACGGACGCAGACGGTGCGGAGGGCATGGAGGGCTCCAGTGCAGAGAGGGGAGAACGGGCCGGGGAGGCGGAAACGGACCAGGATGCTGGCACCGCGAGGCGCGAGGGGTACCGGGAGGTCGCTTCCCGGAGGTAATCCATGTGATTGGCAATATTGAGTATTACCATGGAGATCATGGATGTCAAACCTGAACTCTTCGGCACCGAGTACAACGCCAGCCGCGCGGCTGCGCGGCGGGACGGCAAGGCCATGCCGGAGAAGGACGTGCGCGCCCGGATCCAGCGGCTGGGCCTGAAAGAGCAGGCGTTCCGGCGATTCCTGGCCGACCAGATCGCCGTCGACGAGATGGGCCTGGAGGTGATGGACCACCTCATGTCCCGGGGCTCGTCCAGCCCCACCGAGCTGGCCCACGAGATCGACATCTCCACCGCGGCGATGAGCCTGGTGTTGCAGCGCCTGGAGTCGGCCGGCCACATCACCCGCCAGCGGCATCCGTCGGACGGGCGGCGCCTGATCGTGGCCGCCACGGATGACTCGGTGCGGCTGGCGTACAGCCACGTGCTGCCCCTGATCAATGGGCTCGAAGCCGTGGTCGCCTCCATGGACGACGACGAGCGCGCGGCGGCGAGCGCGTTCCTCGACAAGGTCATCGCCGCCTACGACGGCGCCATGGCCTGAGTCGGGTCCGCCCCGGGCGGCCGACACCCCCTGCCCCCCCCCCCCCCCCCCCCTNCCTGCAGTTTCCGCCGAACGGGGGCAAATCGACCCCATTTTGGGGTCGTTTCGCGAGAATTGCAGGAGTTATGCACGGCGGGGCGGCCGGGGCCAATCGTTAGACTCCGAGGGAGATCGCGCTCAGCCGCGGATGGGGGATGACCGTGAGCACCAGCCTTACCGAGCACGGTTCCGAGGCGCTGTTCCAGCAGATTCTAGCGGAGAGGCTGATCAGCACCCGGTTCCAGTCGATCGTCGAGCTCGATAGCGGCACCGTGGTCGCCTACGAGGCGCTCAGCCGCGGCCCCGCCGACACCGTTTTCCACAACCCCGCCGCGCTCTTCGACCGGGCCCACGCGTTAGGTCGTGTTACGGACCTCGACCTGGCTTGCTGGGTCTCCAGCGTGCGCACCGCCACCGAGCAGGGCTTCACCGCGCCGCACTCGCTCTTCGTCAACGTGGAACCCGGGTCGCTGCACCGCGCCGACCTCGGCGACGCCCCGCATCCGCCGGCACCCGCGGTGCTCGAGGTGACCGAACGGGCGTTGATGAACGACCCCGCCGGCCTGTTCTACGCCATCGGCCGGGCGCGCGCGTTGGGCTACCGCATCGCGCTCGACGACCTCGGCGCCGACCCGGCCTCGCTGGCCCTGCTGCCGCTGCTGCAGCCGGATGTGATCAAGCTCGACATGGCACTCATCCGCGAGCGGCCCGACCAGGATGCCGCCCGGGTGATGAGCGCCGTGGCCGCGCACGCCGAGCGCACCGGGGCGGTGGTGCTCGCCGAGGGTATCGAGACCGAGGAACACCGGGTGACCGCGCTCGCCCTCGGTGCCACCTACGGCCAGGGCTGGCTCTTCGGCCGGCCCGTGCCCGAGCCGGCGAAGCCCGCCACGCTGGCCGGCATCCGTTTCTCGGCCGAGCCTGCGGCGCCGCAGCAGGCCGCCCGCACCCCGTTCGAGGTCGTGGCGCCGGTGCGCACTCCGCGGCCGTCCGACCGCGAGTTGCTGGTGCAGATGAGCATCTTCCTGGAGTCGCGCGCCCGCGCCAGCGGCGACTCCGCCGTGGTGCTCTCCACGTTTCAGCAGCACACGAACTTCACCCCGGCCACCCGAGCGCGCTACGAAGCGCTCGGCGCCGACGCGGGACTGGTGGCGGTGCACCTCGCCGGCGACCCGCAGCTCGCGGCGGCCAGCCGCATCCGGGTGGGCCAGATCGACCCGGCCGATCCACTGCTGGCCGAGTGGGACATTGTGGTGCTAACCGCGGATTTCGCCGCTGTACTCGCCGCCCGCGAACTCGACCCGACCCAGCACGCGCAGGGCTCATACGAGTTCGTGCTCACCCACGACCGCGACCTCGCCACCGCTGCCGCGCTCACCCTGATCAACCGCCTTCCCGCCGCCAGCTGACTCGCTCGCGCCGGATGCGGCCGCGCGGGTCAGGCGCCGGTGCGCCCGTGGCGCGCCACCCGCGAATCGGCGCGGCACCCACGCTTCGCGAGAAGTCAGCTCGCCGTCACCGCGGGGTGGTCGTAGCGCGGGGCGATCGCCAGGAGCGCACTGACATCCCCGGCCACGTCTCGGGGTGCCTGGCCGCGCTCGAACAGGATCGCCGGCTGATCCGAGAGCGGGTTCGCCGAGGCGCCACCGATCATCGCGAGCGCGCAGGCGTCGCTGGAAGTGACGCTGAGGTGCGCACCCTCCCGCAGGCCCAGCACCAGCACGTCGTTCTCGTCGAGGAACTCGGTGAGCCGGGTCGCCCGGGACTCGCCGTTGTGCACACTGGTCGGGTCGGCGTCGAGGTAGTGCGGGTTGATCTGGAACGGCACCAGTCCGAGTGCCTCGAACGATTCCGGCTGCATGATCGGCATGTCATTGGTGGTGCGGATGCTCGGCGCGGTGATGTTGGTGCCGGCACTGGCGCCCAGGTAGGGCAGGCCGCCCTGCACCCGGGCACGGATGACCGGTATCAGGCCGAGCCGCTGCAGGGTGGCCAGCAACCGGAAGGTATTGCCGCCCCCGACGAAGATCGCCTGCGCGGAGGCCACCACGGCAACCGGGTCGGCCGCCTCGTGGAGTCCCCGCACCGCGATGCCGTGCGGCTCGAATGCGGCGCGCACCGTGGCCGTGTAGGCGTCGTGGTCGGCGCCGGCGAAGGGCACGAAGGTGAGCTCGGTCACCCCGTGCAGAAAGGCGAGCACCTCGGGCAGGGCGTGTTCGAGGTAGCCGCGGCCGTGGTTGGTGGAGTTGGACAGGAGCAGCAGGTGCATGGGTGGGTCCTTCGAGCAGAGGTACGGGGCGGAACGTGGTGCGGGCTAGAGCTTGGCGGCGCGGGAGAGGCCCCGGCGCCAGTCCCGCTGGGGGTTGGCCGGCGGGCGGTTGGACAGCAGCGACGACAGGTCATCCGCTGCCCGGAGCAATGCGGGCACCATATCGCGGAGGTCCGAGTCTGCGCGAGTGCTGGGTTCGAGCACCGAGAGCGAGCCGATCGGGGTCTTGCCCAGCCGCACCGGGGCCGCGATGGCTCGGGTGCTGGAGTCGTACTCGCCTGCGGAGTAGGCCCAGCCGGCCTGGAAGGTCTCGTCGAGCAGCGCCTCGAACGCCTTCTCGTCGACCTCGGTGAGTTCGGTGAACCGGGCCCGCGGCCGGTCGTTGAGCAACGCCCGGCGCACGTGCGGCTCGAGAAAAGCGAAGTAGGCCCGCGAGGTGGCGCCGGCATGGGCGGGGTACAGGTCGCCGACCAGCGGATGGCTGCGCACCGGCCCGGATGCGCCGTCCACGGCCGCGATGCAACGCAGGTGCACCCCGTCGGGGATGGTGAACAGGGCGGTGCGCTCGGTCTCGGCCGCGAGCGACGACAGCACCTGATCGGCCAGCCGGGCCAACCCACCGCCGCGCTCCCACACGTTCGCCATGTGCCACATCGCCGGCCCCAGGCTGTACCGCCGGGTGTACGGGTCGGCCTTGAGAAAACCCCGCGTGGCCAGGGCGGCGAGCAGTCGCTGGCTGGTGGACTTGTTGATCCCGAACTCCTCGGCGAGTTCCAGCACACCCCAGTCGGGGCGGCCGTCGCTGAACGAGAGCAGGATCTGCAGCGCCCGGTCGACGGTCTGCAGGGGGGATGACGCGGCTTGATCCGGAAGAGCACTCATACGCTGGGTCGCTTTCGATCGTGAGAGGTGTGCTCAGTATCGTAGCCAGCGTCTCGAAATATGATTGTAACTTTCAAATAGTGAGAATGTATTGGGTTGGTTTCTTCCTCCCCGGCATGATCTGTTCATGCTGAACCGGCACCAGACACCCAGGGAGGGCACTCGATGAGCTACGTCATCCGTCGCCTGCTCGCAATGATTCCCGCCCTGATCGGCGTCGTCATCTGCATCTTTCTTCTCACCCGCATCCTGCCCGGCGACCCGGCCCGCACGCTGGCCGGCGAGCAGGCCGACGCCGCGACGGTGGAGAAGCTGCGCGTGGACATGGGGCTCGACCAGCCCATGCTCAGCCAGTTCTTCGGCTACCTCGGCGATCTGCTGCGCGGCGACCTCGGCTTCGCCTGGCACACCGGCCACACCGTGACCGCCGACCTCGCCACCCGCCTGCCGGCCACCGCCGAGCTCGCGATCGTGTCGATCCTGATCGCGCTGATCGTCGCCATCCCGCTCGGTGTGCTCAGCGCGGTCTACCGCGACCGGGCCATCGACCACATCGGCCGGGTGATCTCGCTCGTCGGCGCATCCATGCCGCTGTTCTGGCTGGGCCTGCTCGCCATCTACCTGTTCTACTTCATGCTCGGCTGGGCGCCCGCCCCGATCGGTCGCATCGAGACCGGCGTGAACCCGCCCACCACGGTGACCGGTTTCTACCTGGTCGACAGCCTGCTCTCCGGCGACATGGTGGCGTTCACCTCGTCGCTGAAGAGCATCATCTGGCCCGCCCTGGTGCTCAGCACCGGCAGCATCGCCATGATCTCCCGGATGACCCGCTCGGCCATGCTCGAAGTCCTCGGCCAGGACTACGTGCGCACCGCCGTGTCGAAGGGCCTGAACCCCGGCATCGTCGTGGGCAAGCACGCCTTCCGCAACGCCTCCCCCTCCGTCGTGACCGTGGTCGGCCTGGAATTCGGCCAGCTGCTCGGCGGCGCCGTGATCACCGAGACCATCTTCAGCTGGCCCGGCGTCGGTTCCTATGTCACCCAGTCGATCATGGCCACCGACTACGCCCCGGTGCAGGCGTTCTCGCTGCTCGCCGCCGTCATCTTCCTCGTCGTCAACCTGCTGGTCGACCTCACCAACGCCGCCATCGACCCGAGGGTGAGAAATGCCTAAGTCCCGCACCCGTTCCACCGCTACCGCCGCTCCCGCCGGCACCCGCTCCACCACCGTGGGTTTCGGCCGGCTGCTGCTGCGCAACAAGCTGGGCATGGTGGGCCTGGGCGTGATCGCCTTCTGGACCCTCGGCAGCATCTTCATCGGCGTGCTCAGCCCCTACGGCGCCAGCGAGACCGCGGCCGGCGCCCTGCTCGCCCCGCCCAGCCTCGACCACCTGTTCGGCACCGACAACTTCGGCCGCGACCTGCTCACCCGCGTGTTCGCCGGCGGGCAGCTCTCACTCTGGACCGGCCTGATCGCGGTGGGTATCTCGATGGCCATCGGCGTTCCGCTCGGCGGCATCGCCGGGTACGCCGGCGGCGCGCTCGGGTCGGTCATCATGCGGGTGATGGATGTGCTCCTCGCCTTCCCGTCGCTGGTGCTGGCCATGGCGGTCGCCGCGGCCCTCGGCCCGGGCACCAGCAGTGCCATGATCGCCGTCGGCATCGTCGGCATCCCGGAGTTCGCCCGCATCACCTACGGCCAGACCATCTCGCTCAAGCAGCGCGAGTTCGTCGAGGCCGGCCGGGCGCTCGGCCTCAGCTCCGCCACCATCCTCACCCGCCACATCGTGCCCAACGCGCTGGCGCCGATCGTGGTGCGCGCCACCCTGGGCATGGGCTACGCCATCCTCACCGCCGCCGCGCTCAGCTTCATCGGCCTGGGCGCCCAGCCACCCACCGCCGAATGGGGCGTCATGATCTCCGACGGCCGCGGCTACATCATCAGCGGCGAATGGTGGCTCACCTTCTTCCCCGGCTTGGCGATCGCCACCTCGATCCTGGGCTTCAACCTGCTCGGCGACGCCCTGCGCGACGTGCTCGACCCCCGCTTGCGCACCACGGCGTAAGCCCCACCCACCCCGTCCCCCGCACCACCCCACCCTGAGGAGAACCATGAGAGTCACAGCGAAAGCGGTCGCCATTGCGGCATCCGTTTTGTTGGTCACCGGATGCAGCGCCAACGCGAACACCAACGCCAACAGCACCGAAAGCACCGGCGCCACCACCATCACCGCGGCGTACTCCGAGGGCGGCACCACGCTGAACCCCACCGAGGCCAACGACGTGACCAGCGACACCTTTGTGCTCGCCGCCTACGACCAGCTGGTGACCTACGCCACCGAAGAGGTCGACGGCAAGCAGGTCGCCAACACCGCCGAGATCGTGCCGATGATCGCCTCCTCGTGGGAGGTCTCCGACGACGACACCGCTTACACCTTCACCCTGCGCGACGACATCGCCTTCCAGAGCGGCAACCCGCTCACCTCCGCGGATGTCGTGGGCTCGTTCCAGCTCATCGCCGACTCCAGCAGCGCGAGCTTCCTCTACGGCATGGCCGGCATCAGCACCGTCACCGCCGTGGACGACAGCACAGTGACGATCACCCTCACCGCGCCGAACCACCTGTTCCTGCAGATCCTGCCGATGTACTCGTTCTCGATCATGGACACCAAGCTGATCGAGGAGAACGGCGGCGCCGAGTGGCTCGCCACCAACACCGCCGGCTCCGGCCCGTTCGTCGTCGACTCCTGGGACCCCTCCACCGAGGCCGTGCTCAGCCGCAACGACGACTACTGGGGCGATGCTCCCGCGCTCGAGACCGTGAACATCAAGTTCATCACCGAGGCCTCCAACCGCGTGCAGCTGCTGAGCAAGGGTGAAGTACAGCTCGCCCTCGAGATCCCGGCGAAGGACGTCGCGGCCCTCGAAGACACCGACGGTGTCGTCATCGACTCCCGCCCGAGCAACAAGATCCTCTACTTCGCGATGAACAACAACATCGCGCCGTTCGACAATGAGCTCGTGCGCCAGGCCATCACCTACGCGATCCCCTACGACAAGCTGCTCACCGATGTCATGCAGGGGCAGGCCAGCCCGATGACCTCCTCCGTCGCCAGCTCCACCCCCGGCTTCACCGCCGACGGCAACAACGCGGAGTACGACCTCGACAAGGCCAAGGACCTGCTCACCCAGGCCGGCTACCCGGATGGCTTCACCTTCGACTTCACCCTGGGCAGCGGTTTCCAGGACTGGAACGACGACGCCGTGCTCATCCAGGCCGAACTGGCCAAGGTGGGCGTGACCATGAACATCACCAACATGGCCCGCGCGCAGTTCCTCGAGGCCATCGCCACCAACCAGGTGCAGTCCTACATCTCCCGCTGGACCTCGTTCGTGAACGACCCCGGCTACCACCTCGGCCTGCTGCTCACCTCCACCGGCACCAGCAACTATGCCAACTACAACAACGCCGATGTCGACTCGCTCTGGACCGAGGCATCCACCGAGCCCGACCAGGAGAAGCGCAACGAGCTCTACGGCGAGGCGCAGGAAATCATCAACGAGGAATCGCCCTGGGCCTACCTCTACGAGTACAACATCGTGGTCGGCCTGCAGGAGGGCACTGAGGGTTACACCTCCTACCCCGACGGCATCGTGCGTTACGCACAGCTGAGCGTGAACTAACCAGCACCACCCGCGGGGCCGGCCACGCCGGCCCCGCACCCCCTACTTGCGTCACTGCACCGCCCGGAAGGACATCATGACTGTCACCACTCCCCTCGACTGGGAACGCCTCGTTCTCGACGAGATCGACGCCCGCAGCGACGAACTGCTCGAACTGGCCGGCGACCTGATCCGCATTCCGAGCGAGAACCCCTCCGGGGACTGCACCGCCGTCGCCGCTTACGTCGACACCTGGCTCACCAGCCACAGCCTGCCCTCTACCGTGCTCGACGCCGGCGAGGGCCGCATCAACGTGCTCTCCCGCCACGACGGCCGGGCGGATGCCGCCCGCCACCTCGTGCTCACCGGCCACTACGACGTCGTGCCGGTCGGCGACGTCAGCCGGTGGAGCTTCCCGCCGTTCGCCGGCGACGTCGTCGACGGCTTCCTCCGCGGCCGCGGCGCCAGCGACATGAAGGCCGGACTCGCCGGCGCGCTGCTCGTGCACGAGATCCTCACCAAACTCGCCGTGCCACTGGCCGGCCCGGTCACCTTCCTCGGTGTCGCCGACGAGGAGATGGGCGGCCCACGCGGCGCGGACTGGGTGCTCGACGAGGGCCACCTCGACGGCGTCACCGCCGGCATCATCGCCGAACCCGCCGAACGCTCCCACCCCACCATCGGGCAGAAGGGCAGCAACTGGTTCCGGCTCACCATCGACGGCAAGCCCGGCCACGGCAGCCTGCAGCCGCTGCACGGCGTGAACGCCAACCTGCTCGCCGCCCGCGCCATCGTGGCCCTGCAGAAACTGTGGGACATGGTGCCGGATGCGCCGGCCGACGTGCGCGAGCTCATCCAGCTGTCGAAGGACTACGCCGAAGAGCGGGAGGGCTACGGCCCCGGCATCGGCGAGGTCTTCGAACACGTCACCATCAACATCGGCACCATCGCCGGCGGCACCTCGAGCAACGTCGTCGCCGACCGCGCCGTGGTGGAGATCGACACCCGGGTGCCGATCGGCCTCAGCCGTGACCAGGTCAACACCCGGGTGCGCGAGATCCTCGCCGAAGAAGGCATCGAGGCGACCATCGAACCGATGGGCTTCTGCAGCGAGCCGAACTGGACTCACCCCGACGAACCCATCGTCACCGACCTGGTCGGCGCCATCCGCTCGCTCTCCGACCCGGAGGCCAAGGGCGTGCTGCAGTGGGCATCGTCGGATGCCCGCACCTTCCGCAGCCACGGCATCCCGGTGCTGCAGTACGGCCCCGCCGTGCTCGCCACCATCCACGGCTTCGACGAGAAGGCCCCCGCGGCCGACGTCATCCTGGCCGCCAAGGTGTACGCGATCACGGCACTGCGCTACCTCGGCCTCACCGACTCCCCTTCCTGACCCTGCGTTCTGACCCTGTTCCCTTCCGAAGAAAAGTAGACCCATGCTGCGCGAAGTCCTCTCCGTCCTCGAACTCCTCGACTCCCCCCAGGCCACCGGTGCCGTGGTCGCCACTCACCTGGCAAACATCAGCCCGGATGCCGACATCACCGTGAAGACCGTCGCCGGCGACAAGGGCGAGACCGACTTCGTCACCGTCGTCATCCCCGGCACCAACGGCCGTCGCTCCGGCGGCACCGCCCCCACCCTGGGCATCATCGGCCGCCTCGGCGGCGTAGGCGCCCGCCCCGAACTGATCGGTTATGTCTCCGACGGCGACGGCGCCACCGCCGCGATCGCCTCGGCCGCGAAGCTGCTGCACATGGCCTCGATCGGCGACCGCCTGCCGGGCGACGTCATCGTCTCCACCCACGTCTGCGCCTGGGCGCCCACCGAACCGCACGACCCGGTGCCGTTCATGTCGTCGCCGGTGGACATCGCCGCGATGAACGAGCACGAGGTCACCGCCGAGATGGAGGCGATCCTCTCGATCGACACCACCAAGGGCAACCGCATCCTCAACCACCGCGGCATCGCGATCTCCCCCACCGTGCGCCAGGGTTACATCCTGCGCACCAGCGAAGACCTGCTCAGCGTGCTCGAGTCCGTCACCGGCGAGCCGGCCCGGGTGCTGCCGCTCAGCCAGCAGGACATCACCCCCTACGGCAACGGCCTGCACCACCTCAACTCGATCCTGCAGCCGGCCGCGGCCTCCGTCGCCCCGGTCGTTGGCGTGGCGCTGACGACCGTCACCGCCGTCGCCGGCTGCGCCACCGGCGCCAGCCACGAGACCGACATCGCCGCCGCCGCCCGGTTCTCGGTCGAGGTCGCCAAGGGCTTCGGTGCCGGCATCGTGCAGTTCCACGAAACCGACGAATTCGACCGGATCGTGGGCCTCTACGGCGACGGCACCCGGTACCAGACCCTGGGCGGAGTGCTCGCGCCGACCGCGTGAGGTAGACCGATGAAGCCGCTCCTGGAAATCAAGGACCTGCGGGTCGAGATCGACACCAACCGGGGTCTCGTCACGCCGGTGCGTGACGTGAGCCTGTCGATCGCGCCCGGCGAGATGCTGGGCCTCGTCGGCGAGTCCGGCAGCGGCAAGAGCATGACCGCCATGTCGGTGCTGCGGATGCTGCCGGCCCAGTCGGCCCGCATCGCCGCCGGCAGCATCACCCTCGACGGGCACGATCTCGTCACGATGCCCGAGCGCACGCTGCGCGGCATCCGCGGCGGCACCGTCGGCACCATCTTCCAGGAGCCGATGACCGCGCTGAACCCGGTGCTCTCGATCGGCGACCAGCTCACCGAGCCGGTGCGCAAGCACCTCGGCCTGAACCGGCGTGCCGCGCACGCCCGCGGCCTGGAGATGCTCGACATGGTGGGCATCCGCGACCCGCGCCGGGTCATGGCCGACCACCCGTTCCAGCTCTCCGGCGGCATGCGGCAGCGGGTGATGATCGCCATGGCGATGTCGTGCGAACCCAAGCTGCTCATCGCCGACGAGCCCACCACGGCGCTGGACGTGACCACGCAGATGCAGATCCTCGACCTGATGCTCGGCCTGCAGCAGGAGCACGGCACCGCGATTCTGCTGATCACCCACGACCTGGGCGTGATCGCCCAGACCTGCCAGCGGGTGGCGGTGATGTACGGCGGCCAGATCGTGGAGACCGCCGAGGTGGAGGACCTGTTCGAGCGTCCCCAGCACGACTACACCAAGCGGCTGCTCAGCTTCCTGCCCTCGGCCGCGGTGGCCACCGCGCCGCGGGAACGGCCCGCGAGCGTAGCGCCGGCCGGGTCACCGCCGCTGCTGGAGGTGTCGAACCTCTCGGTGCACTTCGAGAGCCGCCGGCGCAGCCTGTTCGAGCGCGCGCCGGAGCCGGTGAAGGCCGTGCAGGATGTGAGCTTCAACGTGGAGCGCGGCACCACGCTGGCGATCGTCGGCGAGTCCGGGTCGGGCAAGTCCACCACCGGCCGGGCCCTGCTGCGCCTGGTGGAACCGACCAGCGGCTCGGTGCGCTTCGACGGCCGCGACGTGCTCGCCCAGACCCCCGAGCAGATGCGGGCGCTGCGTAGCGACATGCAGATCATCTTCCAAGACACGTATGCGTCGCTCGACCCGCGCTGGCAGATCGGCCGGTCGCTCGGCGAACCCCTGGTCACCCACACCGCGCTGTCGAAGGGCGACCGGGCCAACCGGGTCACCGAGGTGCTCGAGCTGGTCGGCCTCGAAGCCGGCCACGCTGACCGGTTTCCGCACGAGTTCTCGGGCGGCCAGCGCCAGCGCATCGGCATCGCCCGGGCGCTGATGCTCAACCCCTCGCTCGTGGTCTGCGACGAACCCGTCTCTGCGCTCGACGTGTCGGTGCAGGCACAGGTGCTCGACCTGATGAAAGACCTGCAGCAGGAGCTCGGCCTCACCTACGTGTTCATCTCGCACGACCTCTCGGTGGTGCAGGAGATGGCCGACGACATCATCGTGATGAGCCGGGGTGTCGTGGTGGAGCATGCGCCGGCGGCCGAGCTGTATGCCGACCCGCAGCATCCGTACACCCGGGCGTTGCTCGCCGCGGTGCCGCAGGCTGACCCGAGCGCCCGCGCCGACCGGGCCGAACGGCGAAAGCTCGTGGATGCCGGCCTGGCCGTGCAGCCGACGGCGGAGGTTCCGGGCGCATGAGCGGCACGGGCGGCCTGCTCGGCCTGGTGACCATCGGCCAGTCACCGCGCACCGATGTGCTCGCCGACATCGCACCGCTGCTGATCGGCCGCGCCTTCGTGGAGCACGGCGCGCTCGACGACCTGGACGAGTACGACAGCGAGGCGTTCGCCGTGGTCGCCCCCGAGAGCGACGAAACCCCGCTGGTCTCGCGGTTGCGCAACGGCGCGTCGGTGCAGATCGGCCACCGGGCCCTGCTGCCCCGGCTGGAGGCCGCGATCGAACGGTGCGCGGCCGACGGCGCCGACGCCGTGCTGCTGATGTGCACGGGCCACTTCGAACCGGTGCCCGCCCGGGTGCCGGTCTACGACGCCGAGTCCCTGGCCCAGGCGAGCGTGGTGGAGCAGGTCGGCGACACCGCGTTCGGGGTGCTCACCCCCGTGGCCGCGCAGGTCGAAGAAAGCCGTGGCCGGTGGGCCACGCTGGTGGGCCGCCCGGTCGACGTGGCGCCCTGCAACCCGTACACGTCCGCCCCCGCCGAGGTGGCGAGCGCCGCGGTGGCGTTGGTCGCCGCATCCGCCGCCGAGGGCCGGGCGCTGGCGTGGATCGTGCTGGACTGCTTCGGGTACACCGCCGCGCAGGCCCACGCCGTGGCTGAGGCCACCGGCTGCGCCGTGCTACTCACCCGCACCGAGGCTGCCCGCCGCGCCCTCACCCTGATCGACGCAGCCTGACCCCCTGTGCGGCCCTCCCGCTCATCCCCCGGTCACCTGCGCCGTCCGGCGCTCCCGTGGGGCGGATGCCCGTGCGCGGGCACCACGCCGGTGCGCGGGTGGCGCGCCACCTGCGCAGCGGCGCCTGACCCGCGATCGGTCACGACGCCAGCCCGCAACTGAGGGTGCCCGGAACATCCGGGGAGCGGGGCTTCCTAGGATGGGAGCATGTCCATCGACTCTGGAGGAACCATGTCCGCCGTTCCCAGCACGCTCGAGCTTCCGTCCTCCGTCGAACTCGGCCAGGGGCCGGGCGGGCTGACCGTGGCACGGGTGTTCGCACCGGCCGGCACGGCCGAGGTGTACCTGCGGGGCGCGCACGTGAGCGCCTGGACGCCCGCCGGCGGTTCCCCTGTGCTCTGGATGAGCGAGCAGAGCGAGTACGCCCCGGGCGTTCCGCTGCGCGGCGGTGTGCCGATCTGCTTCCCCTGGTTCGCCGGACACCCCACGGATGTGTCGGCGCCGTCGCACGGGTTCGCCCGTCTGGCCGACTGGCAGCTGGTCGAGGCCCGCGAGGCCGGCGACGACGTTGTGCTCGTGTTCGTGCTCACCGACACCGAGGCCACCCGCGCCTCCGCCTGGCCGCACCGGTTCGAGGCCCGCTACACGGTCACCGTCGGTGCCGAGCTGCAGCTCTCCCTCGTGGTCACCAACCGCGACAGCGACCCGGTCAGCTTCGAGGAGGCCCTGCACACGTATCTCGCGGTCGCCGACATCCGGCAGACCCAGGTGGGTGGCCTCGAGGGCGCCCCGTTCACCGACCGGCTCACCGGCCCGCAGTCGGCCGAGACCGAACCGGTGCACTTCGACGCCGAAACCGACCGCATCTACCAGGGGTCCACCGCCACCACCACGGTGACGGATGCCGCTACCGGCCGCACCGTCACCGTGAGCAAGCAGGGATCGGCCAGCACCGTCGTCTGGAACCCCTGGATCGACAAGGCCGCCGCCATGGCCGACTTCGGCGACGACGAGTACACCGGCATGGTGTGCGTGGAGACCTGCAACATCCGCGACGACGCGATCACCCTGGCGCCCGGCGCCAGTCACGAGCTGAGCGTGCGCTACTCGGTGTCGTAAGCCGTCGGAGCCGCTTCAGATCGCCAGCGAGTACACGCCCAGGGTGTTGCCGTCCGGGTCGGTGAAGTCGAAGTAGTCCACGGCGCCGGGCACGTGTTCCACCGGTTCGAGCTCGAGGCCGAGCGTGGTGAGCCGCGCGTGCTCGGCGGCCGCATCGTCGACTCCGACGCGCACCCCGTTCTGGGCGCCGGGTTGCGCATCCGCATCCTCGATCAGCTGCAGGTCGATCGGTCCCAGCGTCAGCTCCAGCAGCCCCGGCGCCGGTTCGACCGCGGCCCCGGTCAGCTCGAACACCTTGCGGTACCAGTCCTCGGCCCGTCGCAGGTTCCGCACCGGCAGGCCCACGGTCACACTCGTCACCTTCATGGCCCCATTCCACCGGGTGTGAGCCCGGCGCGCAAGTGGCGGGGCTGGGCGCACGCACGAGGCGGGCGCGTTCGCCGCGCATGGTCGAGGCCCACGACGCGCGACGCGGGTCAGGAGCCGCTCCGCGGGTGGCACGCCACCAGCGAAACGGCGCCCTGCCCGCGCAGCTCCGACACGACCTGCCGGGATGCACTCGCGCGGCGTCCGGCACCCACGGAATGCACCGGGCACGACGATGGTTGTCCCTCACAATGCCTATTTCCGCTCAGTTCCCGCCCGCCCCAGACTCCCTCCCCGGCAACACCGCCGGCTCAACCCAGCGCACGGCCCTCGTCGCCGGCGCCAGCGGCATCGCCGGTTCCGCACTCGTCGACCTCCTCACCGCGCAGGGCTGGAGCGTTCTCGCCCTGTCGCGCACGCCCGTGGCAGCCCGTCCCGGCGTGATCCCAGTGAGCGCCGACCTCCGCTCGGTCGAGTCGCTGCGCACCGCCCTGGCCGGCCACGCCCCCAGCCACGTGTTCTTCACCGCCTGGCTGCGCCAAGACACCGAGACCGAGAACATCGCGGTGAACTCCGCAATGGTGCGCGACCTGCTCACCGCCCTGGCTGACGCACCGGTCGAACACGTCGCCCTGATGACCGGACTCAAGCAGTACCTCGGCCCGTTCGAGGCCTACGGCCAGGGCGAGGTGCCCGACACCCCGTTCCACGAGGACGAACCGCGGCTGTCGGTGGACAACTTCTACTACGCCCAGGAAGACGAACTCTGGGCCGCCGCCCGAGCCCGCGGCTTCACCTGGTCGGTGCACCGCGCCCACACCGTGATCGGCCACGCGGTCGGCAACGCCATGAACATGGGCTCCACCCTGGCCGTCTACGCCGCCATCTGCGCCGAACTCGGCCGGCCGTTCGTGTTCCCCGGCTCGGAGACCCAGTGGAACGGCGTCACCGACATGACCGAGGCCGGCCTGCTCGCAGATCAGATGGTCTGGGCGGCCACCACCCCGGCCGCCGCCGACACGGCATTCAACATCGTGAACGGCGACACCTTCCGCTGGCGCTGGCTCTGGCCGCGGCTGGCCGCGCACTTCGGGCTGGAGTGGGAGGGCTTCGTCGACGCACCTCGCCCGCTCGAGCTCCAAATGGTGGATGCCCAGCCGGTCTGGGACCGCATCATGGCCAAGCACGACCTGGTCGAGGCCGACCTCACCCGGCTGGCCTCCTGGTGGCACACCGACGCCGACCTCGGCCGCACCATGGAGGTCTTCGCCGACATGGGCCGCAGCCGGGCCGCCGGTTTCACCGGCTACCGCGACACCGAGCAGGCGTTCCTCGCCCTGTTCGACCGCTACCGCGCCGAGCGCCTCATCCCGTAGCCCCCGCCCGCGCTCGGCTGGCCGCACCGCACCGCACCGCGTCGCGTCGGGAGACGGCACGCGGGCCAGGCGCCGTTTCGCGCGTGGCGCGCCACCAGCGAATCGGCGCCCCGCCCGCGCAGCCCGGCGCAACCCCCGGCATCCGCTCGCGGAGTCAGGGCCGCAGTGTAAAACGGATGCCGGCCGCGCAGGCGGCGAGGTAGCCGGCGTAGAGCTCGGGTCGGCGCTCACGGGCCCACCGAGCCAGGTCGAGGAAGCGGAGCACCGTGAGCCGCCGCAGCATCCGTTCGGTCGCCTCGGTCATCGGAATGCCCGCGGCGGCCGCGAAAGCAGCCAGCGCGGCCGGTGTGATCGTGCGGTCGAGCACCGCCCACTGGTAGACCTGCTGCAGGTCGGTCCAGGGCGCCGGTCCCGTGCTGGCCGCACCCCAGTCGAGCAGCACCGGTGCCGCCGCGCTCACCGGGGCGATGAGGTTCCGCGGCGCCAGATCACCGTGTGCCAGGCCGAAGTCGAACGATTCCGCCTGGAGCTCCCGCAGCACCGCCCGCAGGCCGGGCAAGTGCTCGGCACGGTAGGCCCCGTCCCGTAGCAGGGGGTCGTCGGGGCCGAGCGCATCGAGGTTGTAGACCAGGTGCGCCCGCCAGGCCGTCGGCAGGTCACGGCCGAACCGGGAGAACACCGCCCCAGGGGCGCCGGCCAGCGGAAGTCGGCCTATCGCCCGGCAGTAGCGGCCGAGCCAGGTCCATGGGTCCGCCAGACCGTCGGCCGCGGGTTCGCAGTACCGCAGAATCAGATAGGGCCGGTCGTCGAGCCGGCCGGAACCGACCACATCGGGTACCGGGATTCCCGCCTGCCGGGCCGCGTGCATGGCCCACTCCTCGACCGGGAACTCATTGGGGAGGAGCGGGTCTGCCGAGAACCGGACCACCCAGTCGAAGCCCGCACCCTGCACCCGGTAGACCTCGTTCACTACACCGCCGAGCGGTGACACCGCGACCGGTTCCCGGCCCCGGCCGCGCACGATCCGAGCCGCGAGGGCCGGGCCGTACTGCGCATCGGGCATCTGCCCAGTGTGCCCGCTCACCGGATGATTCGGCCCCGGCACGCGCGAATCCCGCCGGACCTCGGGAGAAGGTCCGACGGGACGTGCGGCGGGCGTCGGTTACTCGTAGCGGAGCGACTCGATCGGGTCCTGCCGGGCGGCGCGCAGCGCCGGGATGGTGCCGGCCAGGAAGGCCAGGCCCATCACGGTGAGCACGATCGTGGCAAGTGCCGCCGGGTCGAACGCCACCAGGGTGAGCCCGGGCAGGTCGGCCAGCAGGGTATCGGCCAGGAGCGAGTTGGCGCCGAAGCCGGCCAGCATGCCCACTGCAACGCCGAGCGCGCTGCCCATCAGGCCGATGAACACGGCCTCCAGGCTGAACAGACCGAAGATCTTGCCGCCGCCCAGACCCATCGCCTTCATCAGGCCGATCTCCCTGGTGCGTTCCTGCACGCTCATCAGCAGCGTGTTCACGATGCCGAAGCCCGCCGCCAGCAGGGCGATCACGGCGAAGGCGTTGAGCACGAGCACGATGCCGTCGATGACGGCCTTGAACGAGCCGATCTGGTCTTCGACCGTGGTGCCCGTGTAGCCCAGGTCGGCCAAGTCGCCCTTGATCGCGGTGGCATCGGTCGACTCTCCGGCCGTCGGGTCGAACCGAACGACGGCCTGCGCGTAGCTGTCCTTGCTGGTTTCTGACAGCCCCACGCTCTGGGCGTCATAGAGCGCCTGGGTGAGAACTTCGTTGGCCGTGAACGCCGTCGAGCCCACGAGCCCCTCCTCCGAGACGCCGACAATGGTGGCCGAGACCTCGGACTGGGTGCCCGCAACGTCGGTGATGCCGAGGGTGAGCGTGGCACCGACAGCGTCAGCGTCATCCGCGAACCCGAGCGGCTTGACGAAAGAGACCGGGATGGCGACCTGGTAGTCGCTGCTTGCCGCGTCGGGCTCGGCGCCCGCCGCGAGGTCCAGGGCCATACCGGGAATGAAGCTGCCCACGTTGGCCTCGTAGGCGGTACCGCCGTCTACCGTGACGTAGTCGGGGCTCACGCTCAGCTGCGGCTGCACGGAGAGCACGCCGTCGACGTCACCGATCGTGCTGAGGTCGGTGGACGTGAGGGCCACCAGGCTGGAGCCCGGTGCGCCGGGAGGAGCGTTGGGGGAATCGACCGCCACGGCATCCGGGTTGTACTCCACCGGGCCATCGCCGGTGTCTTCGGCCGCCTTGGTGACGGTGATCACGTCGTCGGCGCCGATCGAGGCGACCGTGGTGTCGATGTACTGGTTGATGCCGGTGCCGACCCCGCTGGTGAGCGTGAGGGTGAACGCGCCGATGAAGATGGCGAGCACGGTGAGAGTGGTGCGCGTCTTGCTGCGCAGGCTGTTCTTGACGGCCGTGCGAATCAGGTCGAAGACGTTCATGCGCGCACCTCCGTGGCGGTCGGGGCGGCATCCGGGGTTGCGGGAGGCGTCGAGTGCAGTGAGTCGGTGATCAGGCCGTCGCGAATGTACACGCGGCGGTCGCAGCGGGCGGCGAGCTCCTCGTCGTGGGTGACGATGATCAGGGTGATGCCCTTCTCCTTCTGCAGCGAGAAGAGGATGTCCTCCACCACCTTGCCGGTGGCGGAGTCGAGGTTGCCGGTGGGTTCGTCGGCGAAGATGACGCTGGGGTTGTTCACCAGCGCCCGGGCGATCACCACGCGCTGCTTCTGCCCGCCGGAGAGGTCGGTGGCCTTGTTGTGGGCCTTGTCGGCCAGTTCCAGCTGCTCGAGCGCGGCCATTCCGCGGCGCTTGCGTTCTGCGCCGCGGATGCCGGCGATCTGCAGCGGCAACGTCACGTTGTCGAGCACGCTGGTGCCCGGGGTGAGGAAGAACTGCTGGAAGACGAACCCGAAGGTCTCGTTGCGGGTCTGGTTGACGACCCGGCCGCTGAGGTTGATCGCGTCGCGGCCGCTGAGCTCGACGGCGCCGCTGCTGGGGTTGTCGAGCAGGGCGAGCAGGTGCATCAGGGTGGACTTGCCCGAGCCGCTCTTGCCGACGATGGCGACGGATTCGCCCTGCTGGATGTCGAGGGAGACGCCCTTGAGGGCGTCGAACCGGGTGGCGCCGCGGCCATACGACTTGTGTATGTCGCGGGCGGCGAGAATGGGCACGGTCATGGGTGGTGATCTCCTGGGATACGGGTTGGCGTGCCTGCCGGACCGGCTCACGATGAACCGGCCTCGGTGGCACGACTTCAGTCTTGCCGAGCGTCGAGAACGCGGCGTCCTCCCGTCGCAGCAACTCCGCCGTACTACGCAGGGCGCCGTTTCGGCCGCGTGCGCACGCCGGCGTACTACGAGCGCAGTAGACCGAGCACCCACGCCCGCAGGCAGACGCGGCCCGGTTGGGTTGACAGAATGGGGCAAGAGCCTGAATTCGCGGGCGACTCAATCACGGGCGGGAGGACGGCATGCCGCGCCAGAGCACCCCGACGCCGCCGCACACATCGCCGGCTCCGCACGAGCTTCGGTACCGGGCCGACCCGGCCGAACGCAGCTTCTCCCCGCTCTCCAAACTGCCGTTCTGGCTGCGCGACGTGATCATCGTGCTGTTCGTACTCGGCCCGAGTTTCGCGCACACCGACTTCAGCGGCAATGCCCTGTCCAACCCGGCCGCGGCGGTGTTGGTGCTGACCTCGGTCGTGTCGGTGCTGTTGCGCTGGCGGGCACCGCTGGCGGGCGCATCCATCGCCGTGGTCGCCTGCGTGCTGGGCCTGGCCGTCGACGGCCCCATCATCGCCTACCTCCTGGCCGTGCTGATCGGGGTGTTCTCGGTGGCCCGGCGGATGCCGCGGCGCACCTCGCTGCTCTTCTCCGGCGCGACCGTGCTGCTGCTCGCCGCGGCGACCGTCGCCTTCCTCGACACGCCATGGAACGATGTGCGGGCCATGCTGCAGCTGGCGGCGTTCGTGGGCTTCGCCACCGCCGCGGGCGATGCCAACCGGTCGCACTCCGCTTACATCCGCGGCATCACCGAACGGGCGCGGAATGCAGAGGAGACCAAGGAGTCCGAGGCGCTGCGCCGGGTCGCCGAGGAGCGGCTGCGCATCGCCCGCGACCTGCACGACCTGCTCGCCCACCAGATCGCCGTCATCAACCTGCATTCCAGCGTCGCCTCGCAGGCGCTGCCCGACCGGCCGGCCGACGCCGAGAAGTCATTGGCGACCATCCGCGAGGCGGCCCGCACCGTGCTCGGCGAGATCGGCAGCCTGCTCAACGTGCTGCGCTCGACGGATGCCGGTGCCACCGGGCTGACCACCGCTCCTGTCGCCGGGCTCGACGACCTCGAACCGCTGCTGATCGACTTCGATCGCGGCGGCCTGCGGGTGGACCACCGGCTGGCCGGCACGCCCCGTCCCCTGTCCGGCGCCGTGGACATCGTCGCGTTCCGGCTGATCCAGGAAGCCCTGACCAACGCGCATAAACACGGCGCCGACCGGTCCGCCCTGCTGCACCTGGACTACCAGGACGACGGGTTGGAGATCACAGTGACCAACACGGTGGATGCGCCGCCCCGGCCCGGCTCCGCCGCCGGGGTGAGCGCCGCCGCCAACCCCGGGCACGGCCTGCTCGGCGCCAGGGAGCGGGTGGGCTCGGTGGCCGGCCGGCTCACCGCGACCAGGGGGCCGGGGCCGGTGTTCAGGTTCACCGCCTGGCTGCCGACATCCCCGACCACGTCGGCCGGAGCCAACTCCGATACCGGCATCCGCGCCGGCAGCCCTGGGCCCGACCCGGGTGGCCCGCTCCCCCCGGCCGCCGAAGACTCCCGACCGAATGGTGTTTCATGATCTCCGTGGTTCTCGCCGATGACCAGGCCCTGATCCGCACGGCCGTGGCCGAGCTGGTCTCGCACGAGGAGGGTTTCAGCGTGGCCGGGCAGGCCGGCAACGGGCGTGAGGCCGTTGAGCTGGTGCGGCGCACCCGGCCCGACATCGTGCTGATGGACATCCGGATGCCGGTGATGGACGGCATCCAGGCCACCGCGGCGATCTGCGCCGACCCCGAGCTGGCGGGCACCCGCATCATCGTGCTGACCACCTTTGAGGAAGACGAGTACGTGCTGCAGGCCCTGCGCGCCGGTGCGAGCGGTTTCGTCGGCAAGGGCACGGAGGCCGGTGACCTGATGAACGCCATCCGCACCGTGCACGGCGGCGACGCGCTGCTCTCGCCGCGCGCCACCCGGGCACTCATCGACCGGTACACGGCACCCGCCGAGCGGGCGGAGCTGACGGCGCCGGCAGCGCTCGCCCTGCTCACCGAACGGGAACTGGAGATTCTGCTGCTGGTGGGGCGCGGCCACGCCAACACCGCGATCGCCGATGAACTGGTGATCTCACCGCACACCGCCAAGACCCACGTGAACCGCATGATGACCAAGCTCGGCGCCCACGACCGGGCCCAACTGGTGATCATCGCCTACGAGTCGGGCCTGCTCGTGCCCGGCGGCGCCTGACCCACAGGCCGACTTGCTCGTCTGCGGACGAGTTGCCCCGCCCCACCGGGGCAGTTCGTCCACACCGGGGCAACTCGGCGACTCAGCGGTAGTGCAGTTCTCCGCGGGCGGCCTTGTCCACCACATCACGGATGCGCGCGGCGCGCACCGCCGGCGTCTTGATGTTGGTCAGCCGGAAATAGATCATGAACCGCGCCCCGCGGGTCAACGACTCCAGGAACGCGGCGGCGTCCGGGTTCGCGTCCAACGCCACCTGCAGGTCGGGCGGAGCCACGGCATCCCGCATCCGGTAAGCGGCGTCCCAGCGACCGTCCGCCTGGGCGCGCTCGATCTCCGCGACGCCGGCCGGGCGCATCCGGCCCTCCTCGATCAGGCGGGCCACGTGTTCCCGGTTGATCTGCGACCAGGGGCTGTTCTTGCGCCTCGGCGAGAAGCCCTGGAGGGTGTAGTCCTCGTCGAACCGGTTGGACTGGCCATCGATCCAGCCGTAGCAGAGTGCCACGTCCAGGGCCTCCGACCAGGTCATGCCCGGCGCCGACGAGTTTTTCTTGCGCAGCTTCAGGCGCACACCGCCGTCGTCCGGGCTGTCGGCCAGGTACGCCTCCCACTGCTCGATCGTGAAGTCGTAGACGGGCCGATCCTTCATTCCCACCATGCGCCAATTGTAGACAGATGCCACCCACGCAGGTTCCGTGCGTTGGCTCGCCGAACTACTGACTTCGGGCCGGGCCCGGCGTAGCATCGGCCGTGGCGGGGGCCGTTGTCGGCGTTGGCAGGGGTCTGTGCCCGGTCTCCCGCAGAAGGCTGGTTACCCATGATGAACATGACCATGCAGATGATGGAAATGCACATGAAGGACATGCCCATGCAGGGCATGGACATGACCGTGATGCAGGAATGTATCGAGGCCTGTTCAGCGTGCGAGCAGGCCTGCACTATGTGCGCCGATTCGATGATGGCTGAAGGCATGTCGATGGCACGCAGCATGTGCGCCACCACGGCCGACATGGCGGGCACCATGATGCGGGCGATGATGCGCCCGAACGGAATGCACTCCGAGAGCATGATGGCGATGCACATGGCCTGCATGACCATGGCCACGGCCTGCGCCGAGGAGTGCATGAAGCACGCCGAGATGAGCGAGGACGCCCGGATGTGCGCCGAAGCGTGCCGTCAGTGCGCGATGGCGTGCCAGAAGATGATGGACATGATGAAGGGAATGATGCCCGCGACCTGAGTCTCGGACCGTTTCTTCGCGTACCGCCGGCTACTCACGCGGCCGGTCGATGAATCACCGCCGGACGGCTTGAGGTGTAGAGGTCTAGAGCCGGATGACGCTGATGCGGCTGCGGCCGCTCGCCAGCACGTTGTAGAGCGCGTGCACCGCCACCGGCTGCCCCGCGCCGAGGTGCTCGGTGAGGTCGTTGTGGTTCCACACCCACACGGTCTCGCCGTCGTCGGGCACATCGAGGCCGGTCGCGCCCTGCGGCTCCAGCAGCCGGATGCCGATCCAGCCGTCGGTCGACACGCTGGCGACGATGCCGTCCACCCACTTGCTCGGGGTGGCGGAAGCGACGCGCGCCTGGATGGGCTGGAGGGCGTGCCCCGGTCCGCGGTTGGCGCACACGTCACTACCGGTGTGGTTGCACTGCTGGGTGTGCAGCGGTTGCGTGATCATGTGAGCCTCCTTCGCGAGCGGTCTGTGGCCGTTTCATCGAGTGTAGGTTCGTGATTTTGCGCTGTCACTGGGCTCCGTCACAGAACGAAATACTCTACGACCGGCGGGAGGCCCGTTGTGTCTCGGGCAGCAGCTTCGGCAGCACGCGAACCAGGATCACCATGCCGACGAGTTCGACCAGGGTCTGGGTCACCACCGCGAGCGGGGCCAGGGCGAGCGAAACCGGCAGGGCGAGGGCCAGCGGCAGCACCACGAGCGAGTTGCGGGTGACTCCGCTGAAGACCAGGGCGCGGGCGGCGGGCGCGTCCAGTCGGGCCAGCCGGGCGGCGCCGATGCCCACCGCGACCATCACGATCAGGAAGACGACGTAGATCGGGATCAGGGCGACGAGGTCCACGGCCTGCGCGCCGACCGCCGCAATCTGCGAGCCCACCACTACGGCCAGGGTGAGCATCATCAGCGGCACCATCAGGGCCTGCATCGTGGTGTGGACTGCGCGGGCGGCCCGGGCGCCACGGTCGTCCGGTCCGGCGGAGGCCCGCCGCGCCAGCGTCTGCACCGCGGCAGCGACGGCCAGCGGCAACACGATCAGCAGGAGGAACGCCTCGAGGAACGGGCCGACCTCGATCAACGCAACAGCGCCGGGCCCGGCGAAGAGCAGCAGGTAGAGCGGCAGCAGCACGATCTGCAACAGCATCAGCAGCGGGGTCGCCGCCAACAGCCGCTCGCGGGCGCCGCCGGCCAGGCCCGTGAACACGATCACATAATCCACACACGGGGTGAGCAACACCAGCAGCACCCCGAGCAGCAGGGCGCGGTCACCGGCGACGAACCGACTGAGCGCGAACACGACTACGGGAACGATCACGAAGTTGACGACGAGCACGGTGCCGAGAAAGCGCAGGTCACGAACGGACCGGCCGAGGTCGCCAAGCGGTATGCCCAGGAACGTCGCGAACAGCAGCAGGCCGAGCACCGGGGTGATGGTCACGGCGAGCGCCGGTGCCACGGCCGGCACCAGCCAACCCACCAGCGCGCCGACGGTAATCGCGGCCAGGTACAGCGGCACCTGCCGGCGCTCCATCCGCTGCCCGAGTCCCGTCATGTTCCCACCCTACGGTCGAGCGGATGCGCCGCCGGTCGACTGCGCTCGTGCGCCGGTCGAGCCCCGTCCGCCGGTCGAGCCCCGTCCGCCGGTCGAGCCTGTCGAGACCCCGCAAGCCGACCTCGAAACCCGGTCACCAGCTTTCGACAAGCTCAACCAGCGGAACTCGCCGGCAGGTCAGCTGCCGAAGGAGCGGGGCGCGAGCTGGTGCTGCAGCACCAGGGCGGCGGCACCGACGGCAGCGGCATCCGTGGCGTGGGTGGAGAGCCGCACCTCGATGCCGTGCCGACGCTTGGCAAAGAACCCCTCGTCGAGCCGTTTCTGCACGATCTCCACATACATCGAGCCGGCGATCGCCACCGACGGACCGGCGAGCACGACGAAGTCGAGGTCGAAGAGGTTCGCGGCAATGAGCACGGCCTCGGCCAGGTCCTGGGCGGAGTGGGTGATCGCGGCCACCGCCACCGGGTCGCCGAGCAGGGCGGCGGTGGCGATCAGGGTGAAGTCGGCGATGGGGTCGGTGCCGCCCAGCTCGAGCGACGACTCCGCTCCGGCGTCGAGGGCGCGGCGCACCGCGGCCGCCACCCCGGCAGGCCCGGCGACACGTTCGAGGGTGTCGGGCGCGGCACCGCTGTGCGGCGCGGTCATCCACATCTGGCCCAGCTCCCCCACATTGGAGCTCGCCCCGCGAAAGACCGTGCCACCGATCAGGATGCCGGCGCCGATACCCGCGCCCAGATACACCGCGCACATGGTGGAGGCATCCGGCACATCGCCGCCCCAGAACTCGCCGACGGCGGAGGTGGTGCCGTCGTTGTCGAGCAGCACCGGCAGCCCGATCGCCGCCTCGAGCTCGTCACGCAGCGGGTACTCGGACCACTGGCCGAGGGTGGGCGGCGCGAGGAGCACGCCCTTGTCGAGGTCCATCGACCCCGGAGCGGCCAGCCCGACGCCGATGACAGCCTGGCCGTCGATGCCGAGGTCTTCGATGAGCTGTTTGGCCCGCCCGGCCATGCGGCTGATCACCGCGACGGGCGGCGAATCCTCCGCCCCCCGGGTGCGCAGCCGACCCACGATGGCGCCGCCGAGGTTGGTGACGACGTAGGTCAGCGAGTCCGCGCCGAGCTGAATTCCCACGGCGAACCGGGCGGTCGGGTTGATGTCAAGCAGCACCCGGGGCTTGCCGCCGGTCGAGAGGTCGCGGCCGACCTCGACGACCAGGCCATCGGTGAGCAGTTGCCGCATGACGTTGGTCATTGTGGCCGGGGTGAGCCCGGTGAGGGTGGCCAGCTCGACCCGGCTGATCGGGCCGGCCGAGCGCACGAAGTCGAGCACGAGGGCGCGACTCGTCGTCAGGGTCAAGTTGGCTCCGGCGCGCGTCATGTTCAGCCTCCTCGTTCCTCCCATTCTAGAGTTGACTCGCTTAATAAAGTGCCCAAAGAAAGCCGATGAGGATGTCTGTTTTCGGCCGAGAAGTGCCGGTGGTGGGGCACAATAACAGTGTGCCTGCCCTCTTCGATCCGTCCATCCAGTACGACCCCATCACCATCGGCACCGTGCTGCGCAGCTCGCCCCGGTTCCGCGGCGTCGAGCCGTTCTACTCCGAATTCATCGCAGGCCTCGAAGACACCCTCAGAATGAACAACGGCTCGGTGCTGGTGCACATCGCCGACAGCCTCGAGGAGGAGATCGCCAGCTACCGGCGCTGGGCCGCCTCCGGACACGTCTCGGCCATCGTGGTGCACGACCTCACCGAGAACGACGTGCGGGTGGGCATCCTGCACGACCTCGGCCTACCGGCCCTCGTCCTCGGCGACCCACTGCACACCCCGGAGTCCGGTGTCGCGACGCTGCAGGTCGACAACTTCGAAGCGGTGGCGCTGGCTGTCGAGTTCGCCGTTGGCCTCGGTCACCGCGTGATCGGCCGAGTCTCGGGCCCCGGCCACCTCGTGCACACCGTGGTACGCACCCGGTCGTTCACCGAGGCCATCACCGCCAACCGCGCGATCGCCCGCACCGTCACCGGCGACTACTCCGAACAGAGCGGCTTCGACGGCACCCGCCAGTTGCTTGGCGGGGCGCAGAGGCCCACCATGATCCTGTTCGACAACGACCTGATGGCCCTCGGCGGACTCACCTATGCCCAAGAAGCCGGCATCGCGGTGCCCGGCGAGCTGTCGCTGCTCGCCTGGGACGACTCCAGCCTGTGCCGGTTGTCGACTCCGCCGCTGTCGGTCATGCGCCGGGACGTGCACTGGCTCGGCTCCGCCGCGGCCGAGATGGTGCAGGAGCTTCTGGCCGGCCGCGCGCCCGGGTCGATTCCTGCGCCGTCCCCGCAGGTCGTCGCCCGCGGCACGACCGCGCCACCGGCCGGCTGACGCCTGCGTCAGGTCACGGGGCCGGAGGGGCCGGCGGGGCCGGCGGGCGCCGCTTGGGCAGGTGGTCCTGAATGGCTTGCTCGGTCACCGTCACCGTGAGTGGATCGTCGGCATGCAGGCCCAGGTCGAGCAGGATGGCGTGCACCTCGATGGGTCCGGGCAGCGCCGCATCCCATTGACCTGCGTCGATGACAACCCGCACTCGCGCGTACTCACCGGGGTCGAGCGGCATCGCCGGGCTCTGGCCGGAGACGTAGCCGAAATACACGCCGGCGGCCGGGCCGCCAGGTCGACGAAGCTCCGCGAAGACCATGAACGAGTCCCCCTGCGGGTGCCAGCGCGCCGTGCCGGCGTTGACGATGTCGATCGCCAGCAGGTCAAGATCCGGCGCCGACCGGGTGACCTCCGGCCAGCGCATGACCAGCCCGGCAGCCCGGTCCCGGCGGCTGGGCCGGCGGCGCTGCGACGACGGATGCAGCCACACGGTGGCCGCGACCGGTTCGCCCGAGCCCCGCTGGATCTGGCCGACCCGCCACCACTGCCCGTCGTCGTCCACCGGAGCACCGATGGTCGTGCTGTGACCGTCGTGGGTGTCGAGCACCCGCCATCCCACGCTGGGCGTGCCCGGCGGTCGCTCGGCGTCCTGCACGGCGAGGTCGGCGAGCAGAACGTCGAGATCCTCACCACGTTGCTCGAGGCAGCCGGGGTCGACGGAGATGGTTCCGACTTGCGGTCGCTCGTCCAACGGCGTCATACCCCATGGTCACACAGGGGCCGTGGACGCACCAAGGGTCCCGCTCTGCCGCGCCGCCTAGTCCTCCCGGATCACCGCGACGCCGCCGGCCGGAAGCGGCACCCGCACGGCGTGCCGGGCGCCCGTGAGCAGGTCCGTGCCGGTCGCCTCGGCCCATCCCTCCGTCGTGGCGTGGTTGAGCAGGAACAGGTAGGACCCGGCCGGCGACCGGCGCCGCACCGCTTCGACCCCGGCCGAGACCGTGGCGGCCGGGGTGACGCCGGCCTCGGTGAGCACCCGGTCGAGGAACTCGCCGAGGCTCGCCGTATCCAGGTCGGTGGAGAGGTACCAGGCCGTGCCGCCGCCGGCGAACGAGCGTCGGGTCACCGCGGGGTAGCCGGCCACGTCACCCGAGCCGTAGCTGGCGATCACCTCGGCGCCCTCGGCGTGCACGAGTTCGCTCGACCGGATGCCGCGCCAGCCGTTGTCCAGGTCGACAGACTCCTCCGGCGTGAGCGGGTAGAACTCCTCACTCCAGGCGCCGAGCAGATCGCGGAACGCGCCCGGGAAGCCACCGGGAATCACGGTGTTGCGCTCGTCGACGATGCCGGAGAACCAGGTCACCACCACGGTGCCGCCGTTCTCGGCGAATTCCGCCACGGCCCGGGCGTTTTCGGCCGAGACCAGGAAGAGGCCGGGCACGACCACGACCTTGTAGCCGGCCAGGGCGTGCCATGCCGGCAGCACGTCGACCGTGACCGCCCGCTCGAACAGCGAACTGTGGATGGCCCGGGCGGTGTCGGCGTAGACGGGGCGGTTGGTGGGCTTGAGGCCGCTCTTCAGCGCCCAGCCGGCCTCGTTGTCGTGCAACAGGGCCACCTGGGCGCCCGTTACGGTGCTGTCTTTCACCTCGGCCAGGTTGGCGAGGTGGCCGCCGAGTGTGGTGATGTCACCGAAGATTCGGGAGCGCCGGCCGGCGTGCGGCAGCATCGCCGAGTGGAACTGTTCGGTGCCGGACGTCGACGCCCGCCACTGGAAATACATCACGCTATCGGAGCCGCGGGCCACGTGCGCCAGGGCGTGCCGGATGAGCTCCCCCGGCTTCTTGGCCTGGTTGATGGCGTGCCAGCTGGCCGCGCCGGCGGCGTGCTCCATCAGCATCCACGGGCCACCAGCGGAGATGCCGCGCATCCGGTCACCGGCGAAGGCGAGCTCCTGGTGCCGCAGTGGGTCGGGGCCGTAGGTGTAGTGATCGTTGGCCACGATGTCCATGTGCGGGGCCCAGCGGGCGTAGTCCACCACGTCGGGTCCGAGACCCACCATGAAGTTGGTTGTGACCGGCACGCCCGGAGTGTGCCGGTTGAGCACCGCCTTCTCGGCGAGGTACTGGTCAAGCAGCGCGTCGGACGAGAAGCGCTCGTAGTCCAGCAACTGACCGGGGTTGTGCGCGGTCTGGGTGCTCGGCGTGGTGATCTCCTCGAACGAGGAGTAACTGTTGCCCCAGAAGCTCATGCCCCAGGCCTCGTTCAGCGCGGCGACCGTGCCATAGCGCTGCGCCACCCAGTGCCGGAAGTGGTCGTTCGACACCGGACAGTGACAGCGGGCGTTGCCACCGCCGAGCTCGTTGCCCACGTGCCACATCGCGATCGCCGGATGCCCGGCCACGTGCCCGGCGAGCGCCTCCACGAGGCGCAGCGAGTACTCGCGGTAGACCGGCGACGAGGGGCAGAACCCATTGCGGCCGCCCGGGGCGAGCGGATGCCCGAACTCATCCTGCGGCAGAATCTCGGAGTGCAGCCGATGCAGCCACATCGGCACAGCGGCGGTGGGTGTGGCCAGGTCGACCCGGATGCCGCTCTCGTGCAACAGGTCGAGCATCTCGTCGATCCAGGAGAAGTCGAACTGGCCCTCGCGCGGCTCGTGCTTGACCCAGGAGAAGACCCCGAGCGTCACCAGGTTCACGCCGATCTCGCGCATCAGGGCGAGGTCCTCGAGCACAATCTCGTGCGGCCACTGCTCTGGGCTGTAGTCGCCGCCGAAGGAGAGGGCCGGGGTGGGCCAGCTGTCCGCGGCGGGTCGGGCTTCGGGGCGCATGGCATTCTCCTGATCAACGGTGGCCAGAGTGGCGGGGCACGCCCGCCGATGACATCCGGCGAGCTGTTGCGACTTATTTTGGTAACTTGATAAAGTCTAGTCAGCCTCGTTTTCGAGCGCCAGTGCACCGAAGCAGAAATGGATGGCCTCCCCCATGACCGACGACTCCCTCGACTATCGCGAGAGCGGTTTGCGATTCCCCGACAGCTTCGTCTTCGGGTCGGCCACCGCCGCGTACCAGATCGAGGGTGCTGTCGACGAAGACGGCCGCGGCCCCTCGATCTGGGACACCTTCTCGCACACCCCTGGCGCGGTGGAGAACGGCGACACCGGCGACACCGCCGACGACCACTACCACCGGCTCGAGAGCGATCTGGACCTCATCGCCGCGCTCGGGTTGAACGCGTACCGGTTCTCCATCGCCTGGCCGCGCATTCAGCCGACCGGTCGGGGAGAGGCGAACCCGGCCGGTCTGGCCTTCTACGAGCGCCTCGTCTACGGGCTTCTCGAGCGCGGCGTGACACCGGTGGCCACCCTTTACCACTGGGACCTGCCTCAGGCGCTCGAGGACCAGGGCGGCTGGCGCAACCGGGAGACCGCGTACGCCTTCGCCGACTATGCCCGCATCATGGGCGAGGCCCTCGGCGACCGGGTGCAGATCTGGACCACGCTCAACGAGCCGTGGTGCTCAGCGTTCCTCGGCCACGGGTCCGGCGAGCACGCGCCGGGCCGGCAGGACAACACCGAGGCCCTCACCGCGGCGCACCACCTCAACCTCGCCCATGGGCTCGGCGTGAGCGCCTTGCGCGGCGTCGTCAGTGCCACGGCTCAGATCTCGGTCACCCACAACCTGCACGTGATCCGCGGCGACGCCGAAGGGGTGCGGCGCATCGAGGCCGTGGGAAATCGCATTTTCACCGGCCCCATGCTGCACGGCGAATACCCCGCCGACCTGCTGCACGACACCCGGGAGATCACCGACTGGTCGTTCGTGCGGCCCGGCGACCTGGAGCTCATCCACCAGCCGATCGACGTGCTGGGCATCAACTACTACAACACCACCCTGGTCGGCCCGCCCACCGGATCAGCGGATGCGGCGGACTCGGCCGCGGGCGCGGCGTCGCGGGCGAGCGCGTTCCCCGGCACCGACGACATCCCCCGGCTCGACCAGCCGGGCCCGTTTACCGAGATGGACTGGAACATCGAGCCGTCCGGGCTGCTGCAGCTGCTCACCGCGTTGCACGAGGAGTTCCCCGGTCTGCCGCTGATGATCACCGAGAGCGGGGTGGCCTTCAACGACGTCGTCACCGTCGACGAGGCCGGCACCACGCGCGTGCACGACGACAACCGGGTGGATTACCTGCGCCGGCACTTCACCGCCGCCCACCGCGCGCTGCAGGCCGGCATCGACCTGCGGGCGTACTTCGTCTGGTCGCTGATGGACAACTTCGAGTGGGCCTATGGCTTCTCCAAGCGATTCGGCATCGTGCGGGTCGACTACGACACCCAGGAACGCACCCTCAAAGACAGTGCGCTCTGGTACCGCGAACTGATCAGCAGCCGGCAGATCCCGTAGCGGTCCGGCGCCGGCTCACTCGGCGGGCGGTTCCGGGTTCCGCCGCAGGTGCACATCGGTGACGGTCACGTTCACCGCCACGATGTTCAGCTCGGTGTGGTGCAGCAACGATGTCGTGATCGCGTCGCGCAGGCGTTGCGCGGTCTGGGGAATCCGTTCTCCCCAGAAAACGCTGGCCGTGACGTTCACCGTGACCGGGCTGCCCGGCGTGGTGACGTCACCCTCGAGCCGGCAGGAGCCGATGAACGTACCGGCCACCCCGTCTCCGGCCGAGCGCACCAGGCCACGCACGGCGCCCTCGGTGAGGCTGAGCGTGGCCTTCGGCGACGGATGCGCCACCGGGATCGACCGACCGGCGCGCGCCTCGCGGTGGATATTGCTGAGGATCCCGGTCACCCAGCTGTCGTCGCGGGCCGGTTCGGCCGTCACGTCGGCTTCGAGGATGTCCTGGGCGAGCGTGCGGAACCGGGTGAGCGCGTCGTAGGCGATCCGCACCTCCGGCGCGGAATTGAGCAGCTCGGCCGGCGGGGTCTCGCCGCGGTCGACGTAATCGCTGAGCGAGGCGATGAGGTCTTCGTTCGGGTCGTCGGGAGAGAGAGTCATCGCCATTCCTCCATCTCTTGCATGAGCTTCTGCCGTGCCCGGGCGAGCAGCCCGCGCACGGTCGATGCGGGAAGGTCGAGCTCATCGGCGATTTCCGCGTAACTGTGCCCGCCGATTTCCCGCAACGTCCAACACTGACGCTGTGATTCGCTCAGAGTACCGAGTGCACGTGTGAGCCGCTCGCGCTGGGAGGCGGCTTCGGCCAACCGGTGCGGCGATTCAGATTCCGGCGCGGGCAGATCCCAGTCGGCCAGCGGCTGGTCCTGACGGCGGGCGCGGATACGGTCAATCGCCTTCCGGCTGGTGATCCGCATCAGCCAGGCCTTGGTGGCCGCCGGATCCTGCAGCTCGGGCAGGCGCTCCCACGCGGTGATGAAAGTTTCCTGCACCACATCGTCGGAATCGCTGGTGGAACCGAGGATCCGGGTGGCGTAGGCGCGCATCAGGGGCCCGTGCCGGCGCACGATCACCTCGAACGCGCGCTCATCGCCGTCGGCCGCGCGCGCGGCGAGAATCGCGTCGGTGGCGTCGCTGAGATGCGAACGCTCATCGGACCCCGTGGCCATCACGGCAAACCTCTCTCTAATTCGACCGTGCATCCCCGCAATATTCGTCTGATTCCGTGACGAACAATCCATGAGATGCGTCTGAACAGTATCAATGAGTTTCGGTGAGAAAAAATCTCTCCGCGTCCTTGACTTTTGGGGCATAGTGGCTATTTCGCCGTCCCGAACCGCATTGCAGCGGCCGACCAGCACAGGAGCCCGGCTTATGTCCAGCATCACCCCCGCAATGACCCCCAGCAGTATCGGCAGTGACGGCCCGGACGGCACGACCTCGCCCACCGCAGCCTCCCGCGGAAAAACCGTGATCAACACGGGGGTGGTAGCCAAGATCGCCGGCCTCGCCCTGCGCGACGTGCCCGGGATATACGCCCTCGGCGGCGGCGCCGCACGCGCACTCGGCGCCATCCGCGAGGCAATCAGCAACACCGACCACAGCCAGGGCATCAGCGTGGAGGTGGGCGAAAGCCAGGTCGCCGTCGACCTCTCCCTCGTCGCCGAATACCCGGTACCGCTGCAGCAGGTCGCCGACGACGCCCGTACCGCGGTGATCGCAGCCATCGAGTCCCTCGTGGGCATGGAGGTCACCGAGGTGAACGTCACCATCAACGACGTGCACCTGCCCGCCGACGAGACCGACGACACCGCCGACACCGCCGACACCGCGGAGGCCAGGGTCCAGTGACAGCTCTCGCCGCGGCACAACGGGGTCGCACCCACATCACGAGCCGCGCCATGACGCAGCTGGTCTCGGCCGTTGCGGCTGCTGCCCTCGGGGTGCGGCCGCGCCAGGTGTCCGTCAACCTCGCCGACGCCGAGGGCCGCCTGGACCTCACGGTGCGGGTACCGCTCCGGGTGCTGCCGCCCGAATGGGCCGCCGCCGCCGATGCGGGCGACGAGCCCAACGATCCGGCCCGCACCGAGCCGGCCCAGCGGCAGATTCGTTCCCGCGTGGCCGAACTCAGCGGCTCCGAGATCGGCCGCGTCACCGTACGTCTCACGCAGGCACGCATCCACCTGCCCGGCCGAACCCCCTAAGAGGCCACCCCAGACCTATCCGGCGATCCAGAACCACCCCCAAGAGAAAGAGAGAACACGATGAGTGCATCCGACAAGATCAAGAACGCCGCTGAAGACCTCAAGGGCAAGGCCAAGGAAGCCGCCGGTAAGGCCACCAACGACGACTCCAAGGTCGCCGAGGGCAAGGCCGACCAGGCCAGCGCCAGCGTGAAGAAGGCCGGCGAGAACGTCAAGGACGTCTTCAAGGACTAGCCCGCTCGAGGTCACCCGGCCGGCGCCGCCACGGCGGCGACGGCCGGGCAGACCGCGGTGGCCCGCATCGCGGCCGCCGCATCCTCTGCGGTCCAGGGCAGCTCCACGACCGCCGCTTGCCGGTCCGGCGCCGCCGGCGCCTGGGACGCAATGGCGGCCAACTGCTGGGCGAGGGCGAGCGCCAGCCGGTCGCCCGCCGTGGAGTCGTTCAGCGCCACGACCACGGTCAACCCGGTGCCCGGGTCGGTGAGAGTGGCCGACAGGTAACCGGGGATCGCCCCCGCGCCGCCCCGCATCGGGCCGAACTGCTCAGCGCCGAGCCCAGCGCGGCGCCACTGTGGCGCACCGCCCTCGGCCACCGTGCGCCACTGCTGCTCGACGGATTCGGCCGAGAGAAGCTGCCCGGTCGCCAGCGCCTGCGACCAGGTCTTCAGGTCGGCCAGGGTCGACACCGCACCGCCGGCCACGCCGGTCATTGTGGTGGAGAGCCGCGTCACGTCCTGCGGGCGGGTGCAGTCGGGCCGGCCGTCGGCGCCGAGAGCGGCGGCCCAGCCGCGGGGATGCGGCCCGGTCACCTCGAGATCGTCTTCGCCCGGGTACTCGGTGTCATCGAGGGCCAGCGGGCCGAAGACGTAAGTGTCGTAGAGGGTGGCCCAGTCATCACCGGTCGCCGCCCGGAGCGCCATCCCGAGCAGTTGGATGCCCGCGTCCGAGCGGCTCCAGACGCGGCCGGGAGCGCCCACCCGCGACGCGCCGATCGCGCCGGAGACCAGCTCGAGCGTCGGCCAGTTCCGGGTGGGGTTGTTCACGAACTGCTGGTCGAGCCGCGGCTGGCCCAGGCCCGACGTGTTCTGGCAGAGCTGGCGCAGCGTGATCCCGTCGATTCCGGGCAGCCGGGTGAGGTAGTCCGACACCGGGTCATCCAGCCCCACCTGGTCGTCTTCGGCCAGCCGGAGCAGCACCGTGCAGGTCATCGAGCTCGTCAGGGTGCCGATGCGAAAGCGCATGTCGGTCGTGAGCGTTCCGCCGCCGACGGGTCGGCCCGTTGCGGCATCGAGGGTTGTTCCCCGGCTGCCCGGGCTGGCCAGCCACTGCCCGGCCCAGGGCGCCCAGACCCCGGCGAGGGCTCCGGATGCGCCCGCCAGGGTGCGTCCCTCTTCCAGGGCGGCGTCCAGGGCGGTGACGGTGTCTGCGGGGAGGGAGCCGGTGGCCTGCTCTGGCCCTACCGGGAGGGCGACCCGCGGGTCGGCGCATCCGCCGAGCGGGAACACCATCCCCCCGACCAGGACCAGGGCCGCAGCGCTCCAGCCGCGTCGATGGCGCCGATGCCCGCCGCTCCGACCGCGTGAGCGATCCAGCCCGTCTGCCAGGGCATCCCCCGGACACACCCGCCCCCGTGCCTCATCACCCATGGCAACCCGATGCCCATTCCGCGCCCCGTGCCTTCCACCCGTGCGGGAAAGCCGGAAGGGGCCCATTGCCGGGGATGATACCCAGACCGGTGGCGCACCACCACCTCCGGCTCGGCTGCGCCCGTGCGGCGGGTCAGCCGCGTTCGATGGGGGTGGTCACGCGCAGGCCCTCCATGAAGCGGAGCACGTTCTCGTCCACGATGATGTCGCTCGGGCGCAACGGCCGGGTGAGGTAGAGGCCGTTCAGGCTGGTCAGCCGGCTCAGCGCCACATAGGTCTGGCCGGGGCTGAACACCCGGGTGCCGAGGTCCACGATCGCCTTCTCGTAGGTGGCGCCCTGCGACTTGTGAATCGTGACCGCCCAGGCCAGGCGCAGCGGGAACTGGGTGAACTCGGCTACCACATCCTTGCTGAGCTTCTTGGTGGCCGCGTTGTAGGTGTACTTGTATTTCTCCCACACCGTTGGCTCCACCTCGTGGGTGGTGCCGTCGATGTCGACGTAGACCGTTGAATCCACCCGCGTGACGGTGCCGATGCTGCCGTTGACCCAGCGCGGACCGCCGTCGAGCGGGTTGTCGTTGCGCAGGAACATCACCTGCGCGCCCACCTTGAGTTCGAGGACCTCGTCGGCGGGATAGGTGCGCCCGCCGAAGTCGCCGGTGACCTCGGCCTTGGCCGAGAGCGACTTGCCGGAGAGCCGTTTGAGGGCGGCCGCGTTGATGCGGTTGACCGCGTCGTTGCGGGTGGCCAGGGTGATCACGCCCTCCGTGGGCGGTGTGCGCGCGCCGGCACCGTTCAGCGCGCCACCGATCTCCGGGGTCACCTGGCCGTAGCGCACGGCGTTGAGCATGGTCTTGAAGCCCGCATCGTGCTGCCGGTGGATCTCGGTGAGCTCGAAGATCTTCAGCTCCGCGGTCTGCCAGACCTTCGCGTCGAAGAACCACATCGACCGGTAGGTGTCGTTGAAGTACGCGCGTTCCTCGGGGTCGCCCGGCACCGGGGCCAGCTGGTACGGGTCACCGAACAGCACTATCTGCACGCCGCCGAAGCTGTCGTGCGGGCGTTGGCGGGCCTGCCGCAGGCTCCGGTCGATGGCGTCCATCAGGTCGGCGTTGACCATCGAGACCTCGTCGATCACGACGGTGTCGATGGTGTTCAGGAGTTTCCGCAGCTGGTCGTTCTGGTCGATGGCGTGGTCGGCGATCACGCCGATCGGCAGCCGGAACAGCGAGTGCAGGGTCTGACCGCCTACGTTCAGGGCGGCGACCCCGGTGGGCGCGGCGATGACGATCTGCTTGCTGGTATTCCAGGACAGGTGGTTGAGCAGGGTGGACTTACCCGTTCCGGCGCGACCGGTCACGAAGACGTTCTGCTTGGTTCCCTCGATGGCGGCGAAGACCTCGGCCTGCTCACGCGAGAGCTGCATCTCGTTGGGGATCGCTGTCACGGGGTGCTTTCAGTGGGATGCGGAAGGGGCGGCCCGAGATTGCTCGGGAGGCTCTTCCACTGTAACCGTCCGGCCGGGGCGCGCCCACTCGATCCCCCCGGTGGTGGATAACTGGAGCGGGGCGCTACTGCACCAGGATCTGCACTGGGAATTCGTATTGCACGCTGCCATCCTTGGCGCTGGTGTTGTACCCGACCAGGTCGTAGAAGCCGCCGGGCAGATCCGCCGGCATTGTGAGCAGAGCGCTGAAGTTGGATTCTTCCGTGCCGCTCTCCGCCGTGACCTCCTGACTGAGCACCGCGGTGCCGGCAGCGTCCCGCAGCTCCAGGGTGAATTGCGCCTCGAAGACCTGGGCGCGGCCGGTCACGGCGATCTGCCCGCCGGGAGCCACGGTGTCACCGCAGACCGGGGTGACGATGATGATCGGCGGACGCTCCGGCGTGACCACGACCGGCACCTCGACGACGTTGATCGGGCTGCCGTCTTCAGCGCTGAGTTCGTAGGCCCGCAGAACCGTCGGCTGGTCGGAGTCGGGCGGCACGAAGGCCAGGTCGGTCTGCCAGGTGCCCTCAGTTCCCGACCCGGAGGTGGCCATGATTTGGCGCACACAGAGGGTGTCACCGGCCTCGGTGAGCAATTGCAGGGTGAGGGCCGCTTCGAAGGTGTTCGCGGTGCCGCTGGCGGTGACGGGCACCGTCACCCGCGCATCCGCCATCGGGCTGTCGATCTGAATGACCGGTCCGGACGTTGCCGGGGGCGTGGCAGTGGATGTGGCCGTACCGGATGCGGTGGCGCTGCTGGATGCACTCGGGGTAGGGGTGGGGGTGGGGGCCGGTCCCGGAGCGCACGCGGCGAGGGCGGTGACCAGCAGCAGGGCGACGAGATGGGCCGGTCGCGGCGACCGGGTGGCTGACATGATGGTGCTCCTCTTCTGCCGACGCTGGGATTGTAACGCCCATCAGCCGTGGCGGGCAGGGCTCTGGGGCATCACCTCGGTCGCAGGGGCCACTGCAGGATGCCGCCGTAGAATACTGGGGTGAGCTACGGGGTGGGAGTGCGACGGGGGCGCTACCTCCGTGGGCTGGTGGCAGTGGTCGTGGTGACCGTGCTGCTGATTGCCGCGCTCGTCGCCGCGATCGGGTCGCTCAACCGTGACGTCTTCAGCGCCGGGGGTTTCGTGCGCCAATACCTCGAGGCCCTGGCTGCCCACGACACCCACACCGCCCTGGCCATGCCGGGTGCCGAACCCACCGATGCCGACCTCGAGGCGGCCGGACTGCCCCAGGCCCTGCCCGATACCCTGCTGCGCCCGTCGGTGCTCGGTTCGATCAGCGATCTCGAGTTGGTCAGCGATGTGGCCAGTTCCGACCAGGCCGAGGTCGGCCAGAAAAGCCAGCACACCGTTGTCTACGGGTTCGAGCTGGACGGAAAGCCCACCACGATGGAATTCACGGTGGAGCGCCTCGGAACCGTCGCCGGTATCTTCTCCACCTGGGGCTTCGCGACCAGCCCGCTGGCGGTGCTGCAGGTGACGGTATTGCATGAGGCCGACTTCACCGTAAACGGCCTCACCCTCGATACCCGGGCGCACGCTGCGGCCGATGCCCCCATCACGTTCTCGAATCAGGCCGCGTATCTGGCGTTCGCGCCCGTCGTCTATGACGTGTCGCACGATTCGACGCTGCTGACCGCCCCCGTGCAGAGCCTGCCTGTCGTGGCCTCCGGCGCCACCGACCTCACGGTGGATGCGATGCCCAACGACACCTTCACCGGCCAGGTGCAGGCCAAACTCAACGAGTTCCTCGACGCCTGCGCCACCCAGGAGGTGTTGCAGCCGTCGAACTGCCCGTTCGGCATCGAAATCGACGACCGGGTCACTTCTGCCCCGGTCTGGTCGATCGCGCAGTACCCGGAAGTGGCGCTCACCGGCGGCGAGAACTCCTTCGACATGCCGGACACCCCCGGACAGGCTCACATCGTGGTCGAAGTGCAGTCGCTCTACGACGGCGACCGCGACACCCGCGACGAAGATGTGCCGTTCTCGGTGGGTCTCAGTGTGACGATCCAGTCCGACGGCTCCCTGGCCATCCAGCTGCGCTAACGCTCAGCCCGACCCACCGCTGATCGAGCTCACCCACCGCGGGATCGAGTCCACCCACCGCGGGATCGAGTCCACCCGCCGCTGATCGAGCTTGTCGAGATCCCGCGAGCCGATCCCGGAACGCGCGTTACCGGTCGTGCGCCGCCAACCGCGCCAGGCGCTCGTTGTACTCGTTCAGTTCCGCCTCACCGGTGCGGTCGGCGTTGCGGTCCCGGCGCTTGGTTTCCTTGTCGTCACTGCGACCCCACTGGATCGCCACGATGATCGCCAGCGCGATCGTCGGGATCTCGCCCACGCTCCAGGCGATGCCGCCGCCGGCCTGCTGGTCTGCGATCGCACTGATCCCCCAGTCGCGGCCCATGGCGCCGTACCAGTCCGCCAGCAGCAGCCCGGTGCCCGTCATCAGCGCCAGGCCGAAGAACGCGTGGAAGGCCATGGTGCCCAGCAGCAACAACAGCCGGAAGGTGTACGGCAACCGGTACGGCACCGGGTCGATGCCGATCAAGGACTGCACGAACAGGTAGCCGGTGATCAGGAAGTGCACGATCATCCACTGGTGGCCGATGTGGTCGGTCGTCGCCCAGCTGAACAGGGAGGTGTAGTAGAACACCCAGAGCGACCCGGCGAACAGCACCGCGGCCACGATCGGGTTGGAGATCACGCCGGCGAACTTCGAGTGCACCGCCAGCAGGATCCACTCACGCGGACCGCGGCTGCCGTCCCGGCGCATCCGGATGGCCCGGGCGGCCAGGGTGACCGGCGCCCCGGGAACGAGCAGCACCGGCACGAGCATGGTCAAGGCCATGTGCGCGAGCATGTGGGTGGAGAAGAGGTACTTCTCGTAGACGTTCACGCCGCCGTTGGTGATGTAGAAGAGGGTGATCATTCCCACCACCCAGAGGATGGTGCGGTGCAGCGGCCAGGTGTCGCCGCGTCGGCGCAACCGCACCACACCGGCGAGGTAGAAGAAGATGCCGAAGGCGCAGAACAGGACCCAGGCCAGGTCGAAGTTCCACTCGGTGAAGTAGCGGGCGAAGGTGAGCTCAGGCGGCAACACCTCGCCGGTGAGGATCTGGGCCGGCGTCGACGTGGGAATGGCCGTCGTGACCACCTGCGCCACCGGGGTGGCGGTGCGGGCCAGCGCCGCGGCAACACCGCTGGCCAGGCCCATGAACGCGATCTCGCCCACGACCAACCACCAGAACCACGGGTCGACGGCGCCCTTCGCGGTGCGCATCCGGCCGATCAGGTAGCGGCGTTGCAGCACGCCGAAGCCGCCGAGCACGAGCAGCACGGCGACCTTGACGAGCACCAGGATGCCGTAGCCGGTGAGCAGGTTGTCCCAGCTGCCGATGCGCAACTCGGCGCTGACGTAGCCGGAGGCGGCCACGACGACGAAGCTCACCAGGGCCAGGCTGGAGTACCGGCCGATGACCTCACGCAGCCGGGTCGGCGAGAGTTGCTTGTGCAGCAGGATGACCGTGAGCAGTCCGCCCAACCACACGGCGGCGAAGACCAGGTGCAGGCCGAGCGCGGTGATGGCGGCGTCGTGGCCCTCTGCGCCGGCGGAATGGCCCTGCTGGGCCATCGGCAGCAGCGCCAGCAGCGCCAGCACGGTGACGAAGACCAGGGCGGTCTGGTTGCGCACCGCGAAGCAGAGCACGGTGACAGCGGCGGCGATCAGGGTGGTGGTGAGCCAGGCCTGCCCGAGCTCGATCTGGCTGAAGAATTGGCCGACGGTTGCGCTGAACTGGTCGGTGAGGCTGATGGTGGCGTTGGTCACCTGCAGGAAGGTGAGAAAGCCGGTGGCCGCGGACGCGACAGTGAGGAAGGCGGCGGACGCGGCGGCGAGGTCGATGGCCGTGCCGAATTCGCGTTCCTGGGGGCTGAGGGCGAAGCAGGTGAGCACCAGCGCCCCGATGGTACCGGCCGCGCCGAGGTTGACCAGCAGCTTGGCCACCGGAAGGCCCCAGCGCACCACTGCGCCGGGATCAGCGAGGAGTTGGGCATCCGCCCCACCGCCGTAGGCCAGGCCCGCCAGGGTTGCCGCAATCGCCACCAGCAGCAGGACTGCCGGCCCGATGATGCGGAGGTAACGGGGCACGTCTCCAGCTTAACCGGCGGCGGACGGCGTTTCTGGCAGCCGGCCGGGGCGACGGAGCGCGGGGGCGGGTTAACGAGTAGTGGGCGCCGACTGAAAGTCGACGCCCACCGAAACTACGAGACCTGCAACCTACTTGGCAGCGGCCTTGAGCTTGCTACCAGCGGTCAGCTTGACGCGGTGGCCGGCTGCGATGGCGATCTCTTCGCCGGTCTGCGGGTTGCGGCCGGTGCGAGCAGCGGTTGCGGTGCGCTCGACGCCGAGCCATCCCGGGATGGTGACCTTGCCGTCGTTAGCAACGGTGTCGGCGAGGGTTGCAAAGAAAGCGTTCAGAACGCCGTCGACGGCAGCCTGGCTCTGGCCAGAGTCTGCGGCAACCTTGGCAACGAGCTCGGTCTTGTTCAGCGACTTGTCAGCCATTGAGTGTCCTCCTCGGACCTTCGTCTGTAAAAAACAGGTATTCACGTGAAGCGGGCGCGCTGTGAACAGCGCCTCCGTTGGTCGGTTCGACCGCGTTGAATCTAGCATTGATCCGCGGAAATCCGCGGATTTACGGCGTTTCGGGCCGCTTTGCCGGGGAGATTGGGTGGGTTTTCGCTGTGCGCGAACTCCACGACCCCTATCCGGGTCGGATGCCGAAAGGCCGGGTGGGTACAACACAGGGGATGCCGACCGAAGTCGACATCCCCTGTGGATGCCCTGCTGTTCGTCGTCAGACGATCAGTAGCTGGTTACCAGCTGGACTTGGTGATGCCGGGCAGCTCGCCACGGTGCGCCATGTCGCGGAAACGAACGCGCGAGATGCCGAACTTGGAGAGGTGGCCACGGGGACGACCGTCAACCGCGTCGCGGTTGCGCAGGCGAACCGGCGAGGCGTTGCGGGGCAGCTTCTGGAGGCCCTTGCGAGCCTCTTCACGGGACTCGTCGGTGCCGGCCGGGTCGACAAGAGCCTTCTTCAGCTCCAGGCGCTTGACGGCGTAACGCTCGACGATGACCTTGCGCTGGTTGTTCTTGGCAATCATGCTCTTCTTCGCCATTTTTAGCGCTCCTCACGGAAGTCAACGTGCTTGCGCACTACGGGGTCGTACTTCTTGAGTACGAGTCGGTCGGGGTTGTTGCGACGGTTCTTCTTGGTCACGTAGGTGTAACCGGTTCCTGCCGTCGAACGCAGCTTGATGATCGGACGTACGTCCTGAGCCTTAGCCATTAGATTTTCTCCCCACGTGCGAGCAGGTCCTTGACGACCGACTCGATACCGCGAGCATCAATAACCTTGATGCCCTTTGCCGAGAGGGTCAACGTGACGTTGCGGCGAAGCGACGGCACGAAGTACTTCTTGGTCTGCACGTTCGGGTCGAAGCGACGCTTGGTGCGCCGGTGCGAGTGCGAAATGTTGTGTCCAAAGCCGGGAACGGCTCCGGTCACCTGGCAGGTTGCTGCCATGGTTTTCCTCCAATACCGAAGGGCGATTGCCCTTCCCAAGATCTCTTGTCGGCCGGCTCGCGTTGGATTCCACCCGGAAACGGCCTGCCGAAAGAGAACTTTCGGCGGCTGATTCGGTGGGAGGAAAAGACACGAACAAGCAATGCACGCACAGATATGCGCAGCAGCTGCCCAGCCTACGGGGTTGTGCGGGCTGACGCAAGCGCGGTGCAGGCCGCGCAGAGGCCGAAGATGTCGATGACATGAGCGGCTTCGGTGAAGCCGTGCTTGGCGGCTTCCTCTGTGGCCCAGTTCTCGATCGCGGCAACCTCGATCTCCACCGTGAGCCCGCAGTTGCGGCAGATCAGGTGGTGGTGGTGTTCGGTGGTGCTGCAGGCCCGGTAGAGACTCTCGCCGTCCGGCGACTGCAGCGAGTCGGCGTCACCCTCGAGGGCGAGATCTGCGAGCGCGCGGTACACCGTGGCCAGGCCGATCGGGGAGCCGCTGGTGTGCAGGGCCGAGTGCAGCCCTTGGGCGCTGACGAACCCCTCGGCGCGGCTGAGCTCGGTGCGCACGGCCTCTCGCTGCCAGGTGTTTCGCTTCATGATTCCAACCGTAGTCCGGCCCGAGCGGGGTCGTGAACCCCCTGAACACGCGCCCGGAGCGAACGGATGCCCAGGGCGAGCACGAAGCAGGCCGCCGCGGTGAGCGCGATCGCGGGGCCGGCGGCCACATCCAGGGCGCGGGAGAGCAGCACCCCGATGACGCCGGACCCGGCGCCGATCACGGGAGCGAGCAGGGCGATCCGGCCGGCCGTGCGCACAAGCAGCCGGGCCGCGGCGGCGGGCGCGGCGATCAGCGCGATCGCCAGGATCGCACCGACCGCGGGCATCGCGGTGACCACGGTGGCGGTGATCAGCACCAGGGTGAGCAGCTCGATCGGCCATTCCCGGTAACCGGCGGCCCGGAATCCGGTGCGGTCGAAGGTGGAGAAGAGGATCTCCTTGCCCCAGAATACGGCGACGAGCACGGCCACGACGAGCACCCCGGCGGCCAGGACCACGTCACCGTCGGTGACGGTGAGGATCGAGCCGACCAGGTAGGAATCCACGTGCACCGGCAGCGACGGGTTGAGCGCCTGCAACAGCACGCCGAGCGCGAAGCCGGCGGTGAGCATGATGCCGGACGCCACCTGGCTGCCTTGCCGGCGCACCCGGCCGAGCAGGGTCATGATGGCCACGATCACGGCGCTGGCCAGGGCGGCGCCCAGCGGGATGCTGACGCCGAGCAGCGCGGCGGCGACGGCACCGGGGAAGGTGGCATGAGTGAGCGCCTGAGCGAAGAAGGTGCGCCGGCGCAGCAGCACCAGGGTGCCGACGAGGCCGCTCAGGGCGCCGATCACCACGGCCGCGAGCAGGGCCTTCTCGAAGTAGCCCATCAGGCGGTCACCGCCGTCGGCTGCGGTTCGGCGGCCGGCGCGGCGGGCGGGCGGCGGCGCATCCGGTCGACCAGCACGCGCACCAGCAGCACGAGCAGGTAGCCGGCCACGAGCACCAGCACCACGGTGGCACCGCTGGGCAGGTCGATGCCGGCGCGAACGGATGCTTCGAAACCGAGCGCGAGCCCCAGCCAGGCACACAGCGCCGCGAAGCCGGCCGCCAGGGGGAACAGCAGCCAGAGCCGCACGGTGATCAGCCGGGCGACGGCGCCGGGCACGATCAAGACCGCGAGCACGAGGAGGTTGCCGACGGCGCTGGAGGCGGCCACCACCACGAGGGCGATGGCGATGTTGAGCACCAGGTCGAGCAGGAGCGGCCGGTAGCCGGCCGCGGCGACCGCGGTGCGATCGAAGGCGCGGTACACCTGCTGCTTGAGGGTGACGCCCACCAGCAGGAGGGCGATTGCGCAGATGACCAGGGTCTGCACCACCTCGGTGGCGGTCACGGTGAGGAGTCGGCCGAACAGGAGCTGCTCGAGCTGACCGGCGTAGTTGGACTGCCGGGAGACCACCAGGATGCCGACGCTGAACATGGCCGTGAACACGATCGCGATGGCGGCATCGCCCGACACCGCCCGGCGGGTGATCACGGTGAGCACCACGGCGGCCAGGAGCGCGGCGACCATGGCGCCCACGAAGAGACCTTCGCGGCCGCCCCAGACGAAGCCGATGGCGATGCCGGGGAAGACCGAGTGGGTGAGGCCGTCGCTGATGAACTCCAGGCTGCGCAGGTTGACCAGCACCCCCACCACCCCGGCGACCAGGCTGAGGGCGAGCAGCACCAGGAGCGCGCGGGCCATGAACGGCAGCGTGAACGCGGTGAAGAGCGGGCCGAGCAGGTCGGTCATTCAGTGGCCTTCGTGCCCGGGCACAACGAGGGTGTGCTGGTCGAGTTCGACGCCGACCTCATGGAAGGTGCGCTGCACGTTCTCGAGCGTGAGCACTTCGTCGCGAGGCCCGAAGGCGACCTGGTGGCCGTTGAGAAGCAGCACGCTCTCGCACACTGCGCGGGCCAGTTCCAGGTCGTGGGTGGAGACGAGCACGGCCACCCCGTCGGCCTTGAGTCGTTCGACGGTGCCGACCAGCGCCTCCCGGTTGGACTGGTCCAGGCCGTTGAACGGTTCGTCGAGGAGCAACAGCCGCGGGCCCGCCGCGACGGCGCGGGCGAGCAGGCCCCGTTGCTGCTGGCCGCCGGAGAGTTCCCCGAACCGGGTCTTGGCCCGGTGGGCCAGGCCTACAGTGTCGAGCGCCGCGGCCACGGCCCGGCGGTCCTTCGCGCCGGGCAGGCGCAGCCAGCCCAACTGGCGGTACCGGCCCATCATCACGACCTGCTCCAGGCTGACCGGGAACTCGGGGTCGAGTTCGTCGGTCTGCGGCACGTAGCCGACGCTGCCGGCCGGCGCGGTGTCGTGGCCCAGCACCCGAACGGTGCCGGCGGTGCGGTGGATCAGGCCCAGGATGCCCTTGAGCAGGGTGGACTTGCCCGACCCGTTCGGCCCGATCAGGGCGATGGCCTCACCGGCCACGAGGTCGAAGTCGATGCCGGTGAGGGCGGGGGTCTGCGCGTAGGCGAACGAGGCCCCGGTGACGCTGAGGGCGAGCGGCGCGGGCATCCGCTGCTGAGAAGGGTTCTCGTTCACGAGTCAACTATTGCAGGTCGGCGGGCACGGCGCTGGGTGTCACGCCCCAGGACTGGAGGATCAGGCGCACGTTGTGCAGCTGGGAGGCGATGTAGGTGGCGCCATCGCTGCCGGCCGGGCCGAGGGAGTCGCCGTAGAGGGCGTCGTCGCCGGAGTAGACCGCCACCCCGGCCTCGGAGGCAATGGTGTCGGCGGCCTTGGGGTTGATCGAGGCCTCGGAGAAGACGGCTTTCACGCCGGTGGCGCTGATGGCGGCGACCAGGTCGTCGATCTCGGCGGCGCTCGGCTCGGCGTTGTCGTCGAAGCTCGGGATGACGCTGCCGACATAGGTGATGCCGTAGGCGTCGGTGAAGTAGCCGAAGGCGTCGTGGTTGCTCACCAGCAGGCGCTCGGCGGCGGGCACGGCGTCGATGTTCTCGTGGATCCAGCCGTCGAGTTCGGCGAGCTGGGCGGTGTAGGCGGTTTGATTGGCCTCGAAGTCCGCAGCGTGGGTGCTGCTGGCGCCGGCGAGTCTGGCGGCGATGGTGCCGACCATGGTCTCGGCGTTGGCCACGGCGGTCCAGATGTGCGGGTTGCCGCCGTCGTGGTCGTGCTCGGCTTCGTCGGCAGCTTCGTCATCGGCGTGCTCGGCTTCGTCCTCGTGACCGGCCTCTCCGTCCAGGATGGTGATGCCCTCATCGGAGTCGATGGTGACGCCGTCGAAGCCGGAGGCCTCGATGGCGTCGTCGAGCCATTCCTCCAGGCCGACGCCGTTGATCACGAGCACATCTGCGGCGCCGAGCGCGGTGAGATCGGCGACCGACGGATCGTAGCTGTGCGCGCTCTGGTTGGGCTGGATGAGCTGGGTGACCTCGACGCCGGCGGTCTCGCCCACGATGTTGCGGGTGAGGTCCGCGATCTGGGTGGTGGTCGCCACGACCTTGAGGTCGGTGTCGCTGTTCTCGGATGCGGCGGAGCCGGACGCGGAGCAGCCGGCCAGCACGAGGGCAGCAGAGACGGCCAGGGCGGGGAGGAGAAGTTTGGGGGTGTTCACGATCAGAACGCTACGCCTAATGATAATGATTGTCAAAACCATTAGGCCGGTGAGTGGGCGGGGTCAAAGGTGGCGCAGGTAGCGCTCCGGGGCGTCGAGGAAGCTCGCCCAGTTGGTGACGAGGTCGAGATCCCGCCAGGCCTGTTCGCGCAACCCCCATTCACCGACCTCCAGGATGCGGGCGCCTGGCAGCGCCGCCAGCAGAGGAGAGTGAGTCGACAAGATCACCTGGGAGCCACCCGCCGCCAGCAGGTCCTTGAGGTGGCCGAGCAGCGCCAGGCAGCCCGAGAACGAGAGCGCCGACTCGGGTTCGTCGAGCACCCAGAGGCCGCGGCCGCGGAACCGGTCGACGGCCAGCTCGAGGAACGACTCGCCATGCGAGATCTCGTGGAATCGTGGCTCCGGCCGGGTGCCCGGGTTCTCCTCGAGGTAGGTGAAGAAGCCGTGCATGGTCTCAGCGCGCAGGAAGTAGCCGCGGCGGGTACTGCCGCCACTCCGCACCAGGCGCAGGTGGTCGTGCAGAGCGGATTCGCTCACCCGGGTGGAGTTACGTGCTCCCGTCGAACCGCCCTCGGCAGACAGCCCCCAGGCCAGGGCGATCGCTTCGACGAGCGTCGACTTACCGGCCCCGTTCTCGCCGACGAACACCGTGGCCGGCCCGAGGTCGAGGCCGTCGTCGAGCAGCTGCGCCACCGGCGCGAGGGTGGCCGGCCACGCGGCCCGATCCAGCGGGTGGCCGCCGTCTTCCTCGACACGGCGGAGGGGATAGCTCTCAAAGGCCATGCCCCATCCTCTCGCGCACCCCCGACCTGTACCATCCGCCGCGAGCCAGGACGTGCCCGGTCCCGACATTGCCCGGCCGGCCTCAGCGTTGGGATCGCGGGGTGCAGGGTTCGGCGTCTACTGTGGTGCGATGAGAGTTCGCTCCCGCAGGGCCGACGCACCGGCCGGGAAGACGCCACGACCCGCCCGGGCGACGCGCACGGTGGGCGTGCCGGCATCGTCGGCGATGCTCCGGCCGTGGCGCATCGAGGATGCCGGCAGCCTGCAGCGGGCGTTCACCGTGAGCGGCGATCTGGCCGTGCAGCTCGGCGCGATCGAGCTCACCACCCTGGCCCGGTCTGAAGCGTTCATCACCGACAACCTCGCCACCGGCACGGTGTCACGCCAGAACTTCGCGATCAGCCTGGACGGCGTGGCCGTCGGCAACGTGGGCATCGGCAGCATGGAACACCGGCACGGCACCGGCTGGGTCTACTACTGGCTCTCGGCGGAGGCTCGCGGCCAGGGATTGGCCACTCTCGCCCTCGCCTCGATCACCGATTGGGCATTCACCGAACAGGGCCTCTACCGGCTCGAACTCGGCCACCGCACCAACAACCCGCAGTCCTGCCGCGTGGCGACCAAGGCGGGGTTCGCGGCCGAGGGGGTGGAACGGCAGAAGCTGAAGTACGGCACCGAGCGGTTCGACGTGGAGACCCACGCCCGGCTCCGCACGGATGCGCCGCCGCCCATCCGCCTGCTGCCCACGGTCACCTTCTAGGTACGACACCGTGACTCCACGCGCCGCTGGGCCCTCCGAGGTTGTGGTGCGGTTGCGAGCGGCCGGGTGTGTGTTCGCGGAGGACGAGGCGCGCTTGCTCGTCGCTGCCGCACGCACGCCGGAGGAACTGGAGGAGTTGCTCGGCCGCCGCGTCGCCGGCCTGCCTTTGGAGCAGGTGCTCGGCTGGGCGGAGTTCGGTGGGCTGCGCATCCGGCTGAGGCCTGGGGTGTTCGTGCCGCGCCGGCGCACCGAGCTGCTCGTGCGCCGTGCCAGCCGGCTCGCCGCCCCCGGGGCGGTGGTGCTCGATCTCTGCTGCGGCTCAGGCGCCGTCGGCGCGGCGCTGCTCGCCGCCGACCCGTCGCTGCGGCTCCACGCCGTGGACATCGACCCGGTCGCCACGGCCTGCGCCCGCGACAACATCGAACCGCGCGGCGGGCAGGTGCTCACAGGCGACCTGTTCCAGCCACTGCCGGGCGAACTACGGGGACGGGTCGATCTGATCGTCGCGAACGCCCCCTACGTGCCCACCGAAGAGATCCCCCGGATGCCGCCGGAGGCGCGGGTGCACGAGGCCCGGATCGCCCTCGATGGCGGCGTCGACGGTCTGGAGGTGCAGCGCCGGCTGGTGGCGGATGCCCCGGCCTGGCTCGCTCCAGACGGCCACCTGCTCGTGGAGACAAGCGCCGGCCAGGCCGACGACACCGCGGCGATCTTCGTGCGGAGCGGGCTCACGCCACGCATCGTGCGCTCCAAGGAGCTGGCCGCGACCGTCGTCATCGGCACCAAGCCGTCCTGAGCAGTCAGCCTTCGGCCCCAACTCCCGACTGACGGATGCGCCCCCTCCAGCGCAGCGCGCCGCGGCGCCCCAGGGTGCGCAACTCCTGCAATTTTCAGCCACAACCGGCAGACGTAGAGGCGGTGACTACTCCAAGGGCGGCGCGGTCGGCGCCGGGGTGAGCGCCGCCACGGTGGCCTGCACGAGCGGGCGCACGTGGGCCTCGTCGCGCGGTTCGTAGAGCAGCTGGCCGGCCACGCCGGCGGCGAAGGCGAGCACCGCCCGGGCCAGCACGTCACCGTCGACGTCGGGGTGGAGTTCGCCCTCAGACCGCGCACGCCCCGCCAGTAGCTGCAGCTTGCCGCGCAGGTCGGCGTCCCAGGCCGCCAGGGAGGCCGCGAGCTCTGGATCGAACGGCGCCCGGTCCGACACCGCCACACCGATCAGACAGGCGCTGCGCCGGGCGTCGTCGAGCGGCAAGGTGGCCAACACGAGTTCCACCAGCCAGGCGCGCAGGGTCGGCCGGCCGGGGTCGGCACTGAGCCGCACGGCGATGGACGACTGCGCGTAGGCCAGCGTGGCGCGCACGAGCGCCTCCTTGGTGGGAAAGGTCTTCTGCACGGCACCGAGCGACCAGCCCGACTCCGCGGCGACCGAGCGGAAGGTCACGGCCGACAGCCCTCCGACGGTGACCAGGCGCAGCGCGGCGGCGGCGAGTTCGTCGGTGCGGTCCATGCTGCCCTCCCTTTGTGGGTGATCGTGGTGCTCGACAAACCCAGAATACAGTCGTATTCTCTGAATACAAGCGTATTCGCGTGTGCATCCGCCACGCGGATGCCCGAACACCAGGAGGACCCCGTGCCCAGCCGCCCGATCACCAGCCCACATCCCGTCATGACGGTGATCCTGACCACCGCCCTGCTCATCCTGCTGCTCGGGCTGGGCGGCACGGTGATCTACCTGACCGGACTGCCGCTGGATTCGCCGGTGCCGCTGGTATTTGCGCCGATCGCCGTTGGCCTGGGGATCTGGGCGAGTGTGACCCGGCGGTGGGGGATACTCGGCTTCGGCCGTCCTCGGGTGCACGGCAACCGGGCTGCCTGGCGACTGGTGCTCCTTCCGCTGCTGGCTGTATTCCTGCTGGTGCTGGCGACCACCGGCGGCGCGGCCGAACAGAGCGGAGGGGACTGGCTCGGTCTGATCGGTTTCGTGGCCCTCGTGGGTTTCGTAGAAGAAACCCTGTTCCGGTCGGTGTTCCTCGGGCTGCTCGCCCCGACAGGTCCCCGCACGGCAGTGCTCGTCTCGACCGCCGCGTTCGCCCTGGCGCACGCCGTGAACCTGCTCGGCGGCCAGGACCTGCTCAGCACTCTCGGACAGATCGGCTTCGCCGCCGCATACGGGCTCTTCGCGGCCTGCGCGTTCCTTCGCACCGGCAGCATTTGGGCCCTGGTAGTCTTCCATGCGCTGTTCGACCTGGCGCAACTCAGCAGTGTGAGCCAAACCCCGTCCCTGATGGATGCCGTGATGACCGTCATCCTGCTGGCCGGCGCGGCTTGGCTGTGGGCGGGCATCCGGCAGAGCGGTCAGCGGCAATTCCCGCAAGTCACCGCGCCTACTCCAGGAGTAGCGCCGGCTCCTCGATGATGCTGGCCACGTCGGCGAGGAACCGGCTGGCGACGTCGCCGTCGACCACGCGGTGGTCGAAGCTGGCGCCGATGGTGGTGACGAAGCGCGGGCGCACCTCGCCGTCCACGACCCAGGGCTTCTGCTTGATCGTGCCCAGGGCCACGATGCCGGCCTCGCCGGCGTTGAGGATCGGGGTGCCGGTGTCCATGCCGAACACGCCGATGTTGGTGATCGTGATGGTGCCGCCCGCCATTTCGGCCGGACTGGTCTTGCCGTCCCGAGCGGTGAGGGTGAGCTTCTCGAGCGCGCTGGCCAGTTCGAGCAGGCTCATGTCCTGCGCTTCCTTGATGTTGGGCACGATCAGGCCGCGCGGGGTGGCCGCGGCGATGCCGAGGTTCACGTAGTGCTTGATCACGATCTCTTCGTCGGTGAAGACCGAGTTGACGGTGGGGTTGCGGCGCACCGCCCAGATCATGGCCTTGGCCATGATGAGCAGCGGGGACACCTTGACGCCGGCGAAGTCGGTGGAGACCTTGAGCCGCTTGACGAACTCCATGGTGCGGGTGGCGTCTACGTCGACGAACAGGCTCACGTGCGGTGCGGTGAAAGCGCTCTTCACCATGGTCTGGGCGATGACCTTGCGCACGCCCTTGACCGGGATGTGCTCCTCGCGGTCGGTGGGCCACTCCGGGGTCTGGATGTTGCGGAACACGCTGGCCTGGGTGGCCTCGCGCAGCACGTCTTCACGGGTGACATCGCCGAACCGGCCGGTCGGTTCGACCAGGTTGAGGTCGACGCCGAGGTCCTTGGCCAGCTTGCGGATCGGCGGCTTGGTGATCACCGGGCCGGCGGGCCGGGCGATCGCGGGCTTGGCGGCGGGCGGCGGGGTCGCAGCACTGGGCCGGGTCGGCGGGGCCGTGCGGGCGGGGCCGGTGCTGGCCGAGTTGGTGCGGGGACCGGAGGCGGCCGGGCCGCCCTGCGGCGGGGCCGTCGGCGCGGGTGCGATGGCCTCGTGCGCGGCGGGCGGCACCACGTGCCGGCGGCGGCGGGTGGGCATCGACGCCGCGGCACCGCGACCCACGAGCACCGCCGGGGATTCCTCGGCCGGCTCCTGCGAGATGGTGGCGCCGGCGTCCTGCGCGGCGGCAGTGAGTTCGTCGTCGGCCGGGGCTGCGAGCTGCGCGGGTGCGGCCCCGTCGTCGGTGGCGCCGGCCTCGGAGAGGATGGTGATGATGACGGTGCCCACGTCGACGGTGGTGCCGGATTCGACCAGGATCTCGCCGACGACGCCCACGTAGGGCGAGGGCAGCTCAACGAGCGACTTGGCCGTTTCGATCTCGACCAGCACCTGGTTGATCGAGATGGTGTCGCCGGGGGCGACCTTCCACTCGACGATTTCGGCCTCGGTCAGGCCCTCGCCCACATCGGGCAGGGTGAATCGGGAGACGCTCATGAGGTGCCTTTCAGCAGGAGGATCGGTTAGTAGGCGAGGGAGCGGTCGATGGCTTCGAGCACCCGGTCGGGGCTGGGCAGGAAGTGCGTTTCCACCGCGGCGGGCGGGAACGGGGTGTCGAAGCCGGACACCCGCAGCACGGGTGCCTCGAGGGAGTAGAACGCCCGCTCGGTGACGGTGGCGGCGATTTCGGAGCCGACACTGACGAAGCCGGCGGCTTCCTGCGCCACCACCAGGTGGCCGGTCTTGTGCACGGACTCGAGGATCGGTCCGTAGTCGATCGGGGAGATCGAGCGCAGGTCGATGACCTCGAGGCTGATGCTCTCGGCCGCGGCCAACTCGGCGGCCTGCAGCAGCACACTCACCATGGCGCCGTGACCCACGACGGTGACGCTCGTGCCGGTGCGCACCACCTTGCTGGCGTGCAGCGGTGTGCCGGCGGCGGTGAAGTCCACGACGCCCTTGGGCCAGTAGCGGCTCTTGGGCTCGAAGAAGATCACCGGGTCGTTCGAGGTGATCGCTTCCTGCATCATCCAGTAGGCGTCGTGCGGGTTCGACGGGCTCACCACGCGGAGGCCGGGGGTGTGCGCGAAGTACGCCTCCGGGCTTTCCTGGTGGTGCTCGATCGAGCCGATGTGGCCGCCGTAGGGGATGCGCACCACGACGGGCATGATGACGCCGCCCTCGTGCCGGTTGCGCATGCGGGCCAGCTGGCTGGTGATCTGGTCGAAGCCGGGGAACACGAAGCCGTCGAACTGGATCTCGCAGACCGGGCGGAAGCCGCGCATGGCCAGGCCGATCGCGGTGCCGATGATGCCCGATTCGGCCAGCGGAGTGTCGAGCACCCGCTTCTCGCCGAATTCGGCATGCAGGCCCTCTGTGACCCGGAAGACGCCGCCGAGCGGGCCGATGTCCTCGCCCATCATGAGCACCTTGGGGTCATCGAGCATCGCCTGGCGAAGGCCCGCGGTGAGTGCCTTGGCCATCGGCAGGTTCGCCGTGGTCGGCGCGGCGATGGTGTCTCTGCTGGTCATCAAGACTCACTCCCGTCGAACGAGGTTTCGTAGGCGTCGAGCCAGGCCTTCTGCTCCACCACCAGCGGATGCGGTTCGGCGTAGACGTTGTCGAAGATGACCGACCGCTCCGGGGAGGTGATCTCCAGGGCTCGGCGACGCACATCAGCGGCGTGGTCGGCCGCCTCCTCGTCGACGGAGTCGAGGAATTCCTGCTCGATGCCCAGGCCCTCGAGGTAGCTGCGGAAGCGCACGATCGGGTCCCGGGCCACCCAGTAGGCCAGTTCGGCCGGGTCGCGGTACTTGGTGGGGTCGTCGGCCGTGGTGTGGGCGCCGACGCGATAGGTGAGTGCCTCGATCAGCGACGGGCCGTGACCGGCGCGGGCGTCGTCCATCGCCTTGGCGGTGACGGCGTAGCTGGCCAGCACGTCGTTGCCGTCGACCTGGATCCCGGGCATGCCGAAGCCGCCGGCGCGCAAATAGAGCGGACTGCGCGACTGGCGCGACACCGGCACTGAGATGGCCCAGTGGTTGTTCTGCATGAAGAACACCTGCGGGGTCTGGTAGCTGGCCGCGAAGACCAGGGCCTCGTTGGCGTCGCCCTGCGAGGAGGCACCGTCGCCGTAGTAGACGATCACGGCCTGGTCGGTCTCGGGGTTGCCGGTCGCCGTGGAGCCGTCGAGCTGCATGCCCATGGCGTAGCCGGTGGCGTGCAGGGTCTGCGAGGCGAGCACCAGGGTATAGAGGTGGAAGTTGCCGTGCTCCTCCGGGGTCCAGCCGCCGAGGGTGACGCCGCGCAGCATCCGCAGGATGTCGACCATGTCGAGGCCGCGGATCATGCCGACGACGTGCTCCCGGTAAGAGGGGAAGATGTGGTCCTGCGCGCGGGTGGCGTGGGCGGAGCCGACCTGGGCCGCCTCCTGGCCGTGGCTGGGCACCCAGAGGGCCAGCTGGCCCTGGCGCTGCAGGTTCGCGGCCTCGGTGTCGAACTTCCGCACCACGACCATGTCGCGGTAGAAGGTGCGGTAGTCCGCCTCGGTGAGCCGGTCGAAGTACGGCAGGAACTCAGCGGCCGCGTCGGACGGGGCGAAAGTGCCGTCCGCTGACAACAACTGCACGGTGGGCGAGGCATCGGTGCGCACAGTTGCGCCGTTCGAGGTGACTGACACCGTACTAACCTAGCCGCCGGGCTGGATGCCCTGTTGGTAGATCCTGAACAATCTCAGCCGTAATCCGTAGGAGCGTCTCCACAGATTCCTCCTCGCCAATTGAGACCCGGATGCCTTCCGGGTGGAAGGGCCGGACGACAAGTCCGGCCGCGGTGAATGTGTCGGCCGCCGCGGCGGTCTCCTCGCCCAGCGGCAGCCAGATGAAGTTGGCCTGCGACGGCGGGACCGCCAGGCCGGCATCGACCAGGGCGGCACGGATGCTGTCGCGCCGGGCGGCGATCACGCCGACCCGGGCGAGCAGCTCGGGTTCGGCGTCGATCGACGCGAGCGCGGCCGCCGAGCCCTGCCCGGTGACGGACAACGGGATCGCGGTGGATCGCGCGGCGTTGAGGATGCCGACCGGGCCGAGGCCGTAGCCGACCCGGAGGCCGGCCAGGCCGTAGGCCTTGGAGAAGGTACGCAGCACGACGAGGTTGGGGTAGCGGCCGAGCAGGCTGGGCCCGTTCACGGCTGCCGGGTCGGTAACGAACTCGGCGTATGCCTCATCGAGAATGACGAGCAGGTCGGCGGGCACCTGCGCCATGAACGCCGCGAATTCGTCGGCGGTGACGATCACGCCGGTGGGGTTGTTGGGGCTGCACACGATCACGACGCGGGTCTGATCGGTGATCTTCGCGGCCATCGCGGGCAGGTCGTGGCCGTGGTCGGCGCGGTTGGGCACGCGAACGCTGGTGGCGCCGGAGACGGTGACCAGGCTCGGGTAGGCCTCGAACGACCGCCAGGAGTACAGCACCTCGTCGCCGGGACCGGCCGCAGCCTGGATCAGCTGGGCGAGGAGCGCCACCGAGCCGGCCCCGATGTGTACCTCGTCGGCGGTGAGGCCGAACCGGGCTGCGAGGCGTTCGCGTAGGGCGAGGGCGGAGGCATCCGGGTAGCGGTTGAAGGTCGAGACCGCGTTGACCGCCTCGACCACGCCGGGCAGCGGGTCGAAGGGGTTCTCGTTGCTTGACAGTTTGAAGGCGGCTGCGTCGGCCGCCTTGCCCTGCCGGTACGCCGGCAGCGCAACGATCTCAGGGCGCAGGCGGACTGATGGCTGGTCAGAAGGGCTCACTCCGCGAGTCTACGCCGCGACATATTCGCGTCGCCGCATGCTCTCGGCGGGTACGCGAGCGTATTCCGGCCGTCGGAATGGTGAATCCGGGCCGGCGGCTGTCATAGTGGGGGCATGGGTAGATTCCTGGTCAAGCTCATCGTCAACGCCGTCGCCCTCTGGGTGACGACCCTCCTCGTGGCGGGTGTGCGCGTCGAGCCGTACGCCCCGGATACCGTGGCCGTGCTCCTGACCTATCTGCTGATCTCGCTGATCTTCGGGTTCGTCAACGGCTTCATCGGCGGGTTCGTGCGCATCGTCGCCTTCCCGCTGTACGTGCTCACCCTCGGCCTGTTGTCGTTCATCGTGAACGGGCTGCTCCTGCTGCTCGTCGGCGTGATCTCGGATGCCATCGGCTTCGGCCTGGTGATCGACGGGTTCTGGTGGGGTGTGCTCGGCGCGTTCGTGCTGGGCATCATCAGCTGGATCCTCGGTGTGCTGGTACGGCCGCTGAACAACTCCAGCAGCTAGGCACAACTCCAGCCGCTTGGCGGCTCACTCGACCCGCTCGCCGCGCCAGACAGCCTGCTCACCTGCGGTGGTTCCGACGAGCCCGCCGAGCTGTTCCCGGAACGCAAGCAGACGAGGCTCGGCCGACCCGTCGAGCAGGCGGGCGGTGTCGCGGTAGCCCACCAGCTGGTGCGCGGGCAACGCGGCGTCCGGCGGGATCTCCCGGCCGGCGAACAGTTCGCGTCGCACATACAGGTGCGTGTCGTCGGAACCCGGATGGCCGCCCAGCGCCGGAATCAGGTCGTCCGAGTGTTCCACCGCGATCGCCGGCACATTCTCCGGCAGGGTCAGCGTGGTCTCTGGGGCCCCGAAGGTGACCACCCCCACGGCGGTGATGGCGCCGCGCGCGACCAGTTCGTTGGCGATCACCCCGCCCTGCGAATGCGCGACCGGCAGCACCGGGTCGCCCGGTCGGACCCCGGCCTGCTCGAGCGCCTGCAGCACCGCCCGGTAGGAACCGGCATCCTGGTCGGCCACCGCCGCCACGTTGGAGGCCATGTCCCAGGGTTCGGTCGAGCCGGTCGGGCTCCATTCCACGGTGCCGCCGATATAGACCAGCCAGGTCGGATGCCCGGCGTCGCCGTAGCGTTCGATCCGCACCTGGCCGCCGTCGGCCGCGGTGGGGATGCGGTCGGCCAGATCGGCGAACCCGGTCGGCGGGGTGGGCCGGTCCAGCCCGGCCACCGCAGTCGGGCCCGGAACGCCGATGGTGCTCTTCTGGGTGCCGCCGGCTGGTCGGGTGGCCGAGGTCGCGCGGCCCGGTGATTGGTGCACCGCACCGGCGGCGTGCCGTGCCACTGGAGTGGCCGCCGGTGCCGCACCGGCCAGCGGCCCGGCCGACGCCCCCACCTGTCGCACCCGCACCGCCGTCTCCCGCAGCATTCCAGCCGCCCGAGCCGCCACCAGCACCCCCACCGCTGAGGACTGCGCGCCGAGTAGGCCGGCCCCGTCGTCGCCCAGCGCCGCCGCGAACGGAAACGGCAGGACGGCCGCCCCCACCCCGGCGTCGTCGGCCGAGGTCACCAGCGCCCGCACCACGGCCACCGTCACCGGGTTGGTCAACAGGCGCGGATCCCGGAATGCCTCCGCGAGCCACGGCGGCGGTGCGAACACGGGGCGGCCCTGAGCGAGGTTCGCCAGAATCATCGCGCTGGCCGCGCCGAGCGCCGGTGCGGCCGCCGCCACCAGCAGCAGCGGACCGAGCAGCCGGGTGACCAGGCCCACCTGATACGCGAGACCGGCACCAGCCACCCGCAGCGCCGTATCGAGGCCGGTCTCAAGTCGGTCATAGTTCTCGGCGGCGTCCGCGAGGCCGTCGGCCAGCTCCCGGCTGCCATCGGCGACCGCGGTAATGGCCACGCTCGCGCCGAGAAGGCAGGCGCCGAGGTCGTCCGGCGCCCAGGTCACCGAGGCACCCACCCCGAGCTCCCGAACACGCGCCACCCTGTCCTGCCAGAGCTCGGCCTCGCCCTGCAGACGGCGCATGGTGGCCATCTCGGCGAAGACCGCATCGGTGGCGACCTGGGTGCCGCCACCACCGGAGATCAGTAGCTGTGAGCCGGCCGGGGCCACCTCATCGCCACCCGCATCTCGCGGATCCCCCGCGCTACTCCTCACAGTCGGGCCTTCTGCTGCACGATCGCCTCGTCCACAGCGGCCAGCGCCCCCACCAGTGACCGCCAGGCGCCCTGCAACTCGCCGGAGAGCTCCTCCCGCCGGTGCCCATACGACCGCTGCGCCGGGGACCGCCACCACTCGTCCACACTCTCCGCAGCGAGACGGCGGCCGGCGATTTCGACCTCGTCGCAGACGAGGCCGAGCAGGCGGCGCTGCTCGCGGAGCCGGGCCAGCGCCTCCGTGGTCGCGGTGCCCGCATCCGGAACCGTCCACCAGCTTTCAGTTCCCATTCCCTCTCCTCCTCCGGCCCAGACTGTGCCAGCCTGGGTGGCGGTGCGGTGCGGGCCGAAACGGCCGGGAGAAGTCGGCCCAAGGATCGGATGTGGAGGAGGGGAATGTGGAACACAATGGACACATGAATTTCGCGGCGCTCAGTCCAGATGAGTCGACGCCATTCCGGATCATTTTCGTCTGCACCGGCAATATCTGTCGGTCGCCCATGGCCGAAGTGATGTTGCGCGACCTGGTCACGCGCTCCGGGCTGGGTCGGCTGATCGCCACGAGCTCCGCCGGCACCGGCGACTGGCACGTCGGCGAGCAGGCTGACACCCGCACGATCGCCGCCCTGGCCAAGCGCGGCTACGACGGCAGCCACCACCGGGCCCGTCAGTTCGACGCGGGCTGGTTCGACGACCTCGACCTCGTGGTGGTGCTCGACCGGTCGCAGGAACGCATCCTGCGCAACTGGGCGACCACCGAACGCGACCGTAACAAGGTGCGCCTGCTGCTCAGCTTCGACCGCGACCAGGCCGCCCTGCGTGACGTTCCCGACCCGTACTATTCCGACGATGCACTCTTTGACTCCGTTTTAGGCATGATTGAGAGAGCCAATATTGCGCTCTTCGCGCAGCTCGCACCCGCAATCAGACAGGGAGTCCGATGAGTCCTCTACCCCCACAGGTCCTCAGTCCACTCGACGGCCGCTACCAGGCCGCCGTCACCGAACTGGGCGAGTACCTGTCTGAGGCCGGACTCAACCGGGCACGGGTCAAGGTCGAGGTGGAGTGGCTGATCACCCTCACCGACCGCAGCCTGTTCGGCTCCGCACCGCTCAGCACCGAGCAGAAGAGCGGCCTGCGCGCCCTCGTCACGGACTTCGGCCAGGCCGAGATCGACGAACTCGCTGCCCTCGAGGCCGTCACCCGGCACGACGTCAAGGCCGTCGAATACCTCGTGCGCCGCCGCCTGGAACCGTTGGGCCTGGCCTCGATCAGCGAGCTCACCCACTTCGCCGCAACCAGCGAAGATATCAACAACCTCGCCTACGCGCTCACCGTATCCGACGCCGTGCGCACTGTCTGGCTGCCCAAGCTGCGCGCCCTCGTCGCCGCGCTCCGCGCCCTGGCTGCCGACTATCGCGCCGATGCCATGCTCGCGCGCACGCATGGCCAGCCCGCAACGCCCACCACCATGGGCAAGGAGCTGGCGGTGTTCGTCTACCGGCTCGAGCGCATCCAGAAGCAGATCGAAGCCAACGAGTACCTCGGCAAGTTCAGCGGCGCGACCGGTACTTTCGCTGCCCACGTCGCCGCAGACCCGAGCGTGGACTGGCCTGCCGTGTCCCGCGAGTTCGTCGAGGGCCTGGGCCTGGGCTGGAACCCGTTGACCACGCAGATCGAGTCGCACGACTGGCAGGCCGAGCTCTACGGCAAGGTGTCACACGCCAACCGGGTGCTGCACAACCTCGCAACGGATGTCTGGACCTACATCTCTATCGGCTACTTCCGCCAGGTGCCCCAGGCCGGCGCCACCGGGTCGTCGACCATGCCGCACAAGATCAACCCGATCCGGTTCGAGAACGCCGAGGCCAACCTCGAGCTCTCCAGCGCGGTCCTGGATTCACTCGCCGCCACCCTGGTCACCTCGCGACTGCAGCGCGACCTCACCGATTCCACCACGCAGCGCAACATCGGCGTCGGCTTCGGGCACTCGCTCCTCGCGCTCGACAACCTGTTGCGCGGCCTCGGCGAGATCGACCTCGACCGTGGCCTGCTGGCCCACGATCTGGACACCAACTGGGAGATTCTCGGCGAGGCGATCCAGACCGTGATCCGGGCCGAGGTCAGTTCCGGCCGGTCCACGATCGCCGACCCGTATGCGTTGCTCAAGGAACTCACCCGTGGCAAGCGCATCAACCGCGCCGACCTGGTGGCCTTCGTGCAGGACCTGGAGATCGGCGACGCGGCCAAGGCCCGTCTGCTCGAACTCACTCCGGCCGGCTACGTCGGACTGGCCGACCCGCTGGTCGACTACCTGGGCTGATCGCCCGGCTCGCTGGGGTACCCACCCCGGCGGGCCCCGGCTGGCGCTAGTGGCCGGAGGGGCTGTCGCCTGGTTCGGTCGGCGTGCCGGCCCGGCCGGTGCTGTTCTGCTCGTCGAGGTCGTCCTTCTCGGCGGCGGTGGGCTTCATGCCCAACGCGAGCATCGCGATGACCACCAGGGCCACGATGAACGTGATGCCCAGCGCGATCGACGACAGCGGCAGGTTGCGGGTGGCTAGCAGGATCGTCAGGCCCACGAAGAGCGCCATCGCGGCGGAGATGCCAACCAGTTCGACGGGCTTGAGAATCTCGCTCCTGGTGGGTTTGTGCGGGTTGTTCTGGGTCACGGGGTGTCCGATTCTGTGGTGGAAGAGGCCAGTGCGCGCTTCGCATCCTTCTGCGCCCACAGCAGGGAGAATCCGGCGATGACGAGGTAGACGCCGATGATGACGAGGTAGGCGCCGAGCAGGCCGACCGAGACGACGGCGTGCGGCGGCAGGAGCAAGAAGGCGAGGGAGAGCACCGCGGTGAGCACGCCGACGATCAGCCAGTCCCGGGTGACGTCACCGCGGCCGCGCAGCCGCAGGCCGCTGTAGAGCTCGAGCACGCCGGTGACGGCGGCCCACACGGTGACCAGGTAGAGGAAGAAGCCCAGCCCGCCGGCATGCAGCACCAGGGCGAGCACGCCCGCGACGACGCCGACGACACCTTGCACGGTGAAGAGCGTGCGGTCCCGGGCATCCGTGATGGTGCGCCAGCTGGTCAGCGCAGTGACCACGCCGTTGACCAGGGCGAACACGCCGAAGACGTACAGGCCGAACTGGGCGGAGTGGTCGGCGTTGAACGTGATCACCGCGGCGGGTACGAACGCCACGAGCGCGCGCGCCAGGGGAACGGTCCAGTACCGGGTGCCGGTGACGGCTGCTGCCGGGGCATGCGCCACGCGGGCACCTCTTTCGTCGCAGGGAATGCGTCCAGTCTACGCGGCGCGTCTGACCGGATTCTGGCCACAGGACCGGCCCGTAGCGGCCCACCCCGATCGGGGCGTTGCAGCCCCGGCCCGGCGCGACTACCGTCACCCCCGGACGGGAGAATCTGATGGCCAGGGCCGGAGAACGACACGAGACCACGATCGGTGCAGGGCCCGCCGGGTACGAGGCGGAGTTGGCCGACCTGGCAGACGCGACACCCGAGACGATGGCCGGCTACCTGACCGCGCACTCCGGCTTGCCGGGCCCGCGGGCCAACCTGGCCCTCGCCGATGCCTTCGCGGCCGTCGCCCCCGCCGATCTGGTTCGACAGCTCGTGGGTTCGGCCGACGAGTTCCTCGCCTTCTGCGCCACCGAAGCGCTCGGCCGGCTCTGCCTCAGTCCGGCCGAGCGAACCGGCGCGCTGGTCGAGCTGCGCCGGGCGGCGGCCGACCCACGCTGGCGGGTGCGGGAAGGTGCGGCTCGGGCGCTGCAGCTCCTCGGTGACGCCGACCCTGACCTGCTCTACCCGGTGATCGACGAGTGGGCGAGCGCAGCGGACCCGTGGTTGGCTCGGGCAGCGGTGGCCGCGATCTGCGAACCGCGGCTGCTGCACGAGCCACCCGCGCAGGAACTGGCCCTGCACGCCTGCGATCGCGCAACCGCCCTGCTGCTGGGTGCCCCGCTTCCGGCTCAGGCCCCCGCCGCCGAACGGGAGGCACACCGGGTGCTGCGAGTGGCGTTGGGTTACACCTGGAGTGTCGCGATCGCAGCGAGCCCGGAGGCGGGCCTGGCGGCCTTCCGCGCCCTCGCCGCGCGTGACGAACCGGATGCGCGCTGGATCGTGCGCAGTAACCTCACCAAAAAGAGGTTGCGCTCGGTTGTCTCCGAGCGCAACCTCTGGGGCCTGTTCGGCTAGAGCGCGTTGACCGCGCCGAGCACCTTGGTGAGCGAGTCCTTGGCGTCACCGAACAACAGCGTCGTCTTCGGGTCGAAGAGCAGCTCGTTCTCGATGCCGGCGAAGCCGGGGCGCATCGACCGCTTGAGGAAGACGATCTGGCGGCCTTCCTCGACCTCGAGGATCGGCATCCCGTAGATCGGCGAGCCGGGCGAGGTCTTCGCGGCCGGGTTGACCACGTCGTTGGCGCCGACCACGAGCACCACATCGGTGTTCTTGAACTCGGGATTGACCTCGGCCATTTCCTTGAGCGACTCGTACGGCACGTTCGCCTCGGCCAGGAGCACGTTCATGTGCCCCGGCATGCGCCCGGCAACGGGGTGGATGGCGAACGCCACGTCGACGCCGCGGGCCTCGAGGGTCGTCGCGAGTTCGGCGATGGTGTGCTGGCCCTGGGCCACGGCCAGGCCGTACCCGGGCACGATCACAACGCGCTGGGCGTAGGCGAGCATCACGGCGACGTCTTCGGGGCTGGACGAGCGCACCGGCCGGTTGCTCTGCTCGGTCGAACCGGCGGTGGAGCCGCCGCGGAACGCGCCGAACATGATGCCGCTCACTCCGCGGCCCATGGCCGAGGCCATGGCGCGGGTGAGGATGGTACCGCTGGCGCCCACGAGGGTTCCGGCGACGACCAGCAGCACATTGTCGAGCACCACACCGGAGGCCGCGACGGCCAGGCCGGTGAAGGCGTTGAGCAGGGAGATGACGATGGGCACGTCAGCGCCGCCGACGGGCAGCACCAGCAGCAGGCCGACGGCCAGGCCGAGCACGAGCAGCAGCAACGCCCACCCGGCTGAGCCGGTCGCCACAACCACGCCGGCGATGACCAGGGCGGCGAGCACGGCGAGGGACATGACCCACTTCATGCCGGGGAAGACGACCGGGCGGGTGGTGATCAGTTCCTGCAGCTTGGCCACGGTGATCGCGGAGCCGGCGAAGGAGACGGCACCGACGAGCATCGTGAAGACGACGGCCACGAGAACCCAGGGGCCCTCGCTGTGGCCGAGTTCGAGCATGGCCACCAGCGCGGCCGCGCCACCACCGACACCGTTGAACAGCGCCACCAGTTGGGGCATCTGGGTCATCTGCACCCGGCGGGAGATCGGCGCCGCGATTGCGGAGCCCACCACGATGGCCAGGAGGATGTAGGGGATGTTGTCGAGCTTGGCCGAGAGGAACACGGTGATCACGGCGAGGGTCGCCCCGCCTGCGCCGATCAGGTTGCCGCGGCGGGCGGTGCGGGGAGAGCTGAGTCCCTTCAAGGCGAGGATGAAGCAGACGGCCGCGACCAGATAGAGCAGTGCGGTCCACTCGGCGTTCAGGATGTTCATTTGGTGCTGTCTTTCTCGGTGGCGGGCTTGCGGCCGCGGAACATGCCCAGCATGCGGTCGGTGACGACGAATCCGCCGACGAGGTTGGCGGTGGCCAGCGCCACGGCGAGCAGTGCCACGACCAGCAACCAGGGATCATCCAGCTGGCCGGCGACGATGATCGCGCCGATCAGGATGATGCCGTGGATGGCGTTCGCGCCGCTCATCAGTGGGGTATGCAGGGTGCTCGACACCTTGGAGACCACTTCGAAGCCGACGAAGACGGTCAAGACGATCACCGTCAGGAGGGTGATTGGATCCATCAGTTCTTTCCTTCCAGCGCGGCTGCGGTGGGTGCGTGGCGCACCTCGCCGCCGGCGGTGAGACAGGCGCCCGCGATGACCTCGTCGGCGTAGTCGGGAACGACCTCACCGTCGTGGGTCATCAGCGCGAGCAGGTTGGCGACGTTCTTGGCGTACAGGCGGGAGGCGTCGAACGCCATCGCGGAGGCCGCGTCCTGCATGCCGACCAGGGTGACGGCACCGTCACCGGCGGTAGTGGGTACGAGCTGGTCGGCGCCGGCGATCACGCCCTCGACGTTGCCGCCGGTTTCGGCGGCGAGGTCGATGACCACGGAACCGGCCGGCATCGCGGCGACCATGTCGCGGGTCACCAGAAGCGGGGCGGGACGACCGGGGATCGCGGCGGTGGTGATGAGCACATCCGCCTTGGCCACGTGCGGGGCGAGCAGCTCACGCTGCCGGGTGGCCCGGTCTTCGGCGAGCTCGGTGGCGTAACCACCGGTGCCCTCGACGGCGTCCAGGTCGAGGGTGATGAAGGTGCCGCCCATCGAGGTGACCTCGTCGGCCGACGCGGGTCGCACGTCGTAGGCGGAGACCCGGGCGCCGAGGCGCTTGGCCGTTCCGATGGCCTGCAATCCGGCGACACCGGCGCCGAGCACGAGCACCCGGGCCGGAGGGATGGTGCCGGCCGCGGTCATGTAGAGCGGGAAGAACCGGGGGAAGCGGATGGTGGCCTCGAGCACGGCACGGTACCCGGCAACGAGCGCCTGGGAGGTGAGCGCGTCCATCGACTGGGCGCGGGAGATCCGTGGAACCAGTTCGAGTGCGAACGAGGTGATCTGGGCGGCCGCCAGGGCGGCGACGGTGGGCAGTTCCGAGGCCGGTGAGGCTAGTCCGACGGTGATCGTGCCGGCCCGCAGGGTGGCGGCCAGCTCCGGGGTGAGTGGGCGCACGTGACACAGCACATCGAACGCGGTCGCATCGAAGGCCGTGGCGAGATGCGCGCCCGCCTTCTCGTAGGCGGCATCGGAGTATCCGGATGCCAGTCCGGCGCCGGACTCGACGGTGACGTCGACCCCGAGTCCGATGAGCTGGGTCACCGTCTCCGGTGTTGCTGCGACACGTTTTTCGCCGTCTCGGCGTTCACGCCCAATGCCAACCTTCACGAGCAACCACTCCTTTGACGCATCTGCCACCGGACGAGCGTAAACGGGGTCGTTCGCGCGTCCCAGGGCGATCTCACTTCGTAGCGTACCGTCGGCCTCTGGCGGTCCGAGGCGGTTTTCAGGGCCCAAAGACCCTGCTCGGTTGGCCAACGGTGGCCCCGACCTTCCAGGTGGAGGGTTGCCCGTGCCGCCTGTCGGCGCCGGCCCCTTCACGAATCGAACGATCTTCCCGCACTGCCGCGTGAGCACACACACCCGAAACGCGACAGACTGAGGTCGTGACCCGTCTTTCGTTCGATCCGTCGAGACTCGGTCGCGGGCTCGCCTTCGCCTCGGCGATCGACGACCTGAGTGCTGCGCTTGATCGGAGCCGTACCGTGGTCGTCAGCGCGCCGCCGGGCACGGGCAAGACCACACTCGTGCCGCCCATCCTCGCCGATCGGGTTCCGGGTCGTGTGATCGTCACTCAGCCACGCCGGGTCGCTGCCCGCGCTGCCGCCCGACGACTCGCGCAGTTGGACGGATCCTCTCTCGGCTCTCGCGTCGGATACACCGTCCGTGGCGAACGTCAGGTGAGTCCATCCACCCTGATCGAGTTCGTTACTGCCGGCGTGCTTCTGCGCCGACTGCTCGATGACCCCGGTCTCGACGGGATCGATGCGGTCATCATCGACGAAGTGCACGAACGGGCTTTGGAGACGGACCTGCTGATCGGGCTACTCGGCGAGGTCCGCGAGCTGCGCGACGACCTCGTCCTCATCGCGATGTCCGCGACCCTCGACGCCGAGAGGTTCGCGACCATTCTCGGTACGGATGCGTGCCCGGCGCCGATCGTGACCCAGAGCGCACCGGCCCATCCGCTCGAGGTGCGCTGGGCGCCGTCACCCACACCTCGGCTGGATGAGCGGGGGGTCACCTGGGCTTTCCTCGACCACGTCGCGAGCACCGCGGTTGCCGCACACCGCACCCTCGTGCGCACCGATCCGGCCGCCGATGCTCTCGTCTTCGCGCCGGGTGCGCGTGAGGTCTCCGAGATCGCCGGACGCATCCGTGGTCTCGCCGCGGAGTTCGACGTGCGGGAACTGCACGGCCAGATCCCCGCCGCAGAGCAGGATACGGTGATCAGTGGGCGGAGCCCCGATGCTGCGGCACGGATCATCGTCACGACGTCACTGGCCGAATCCTCTCTGACCGTGCCCGGCGTACGCCTGGTCGTCGACACCTGCCTGTCTCGTGCTCCGCAGCGGGATGCTGCGCGCGGCATGAGCGGTCTCGTCACCGGCCCAACGCCCAAGGCCTCCGCCATCCAGCGCTCGGGGCGCGCCACCCGGCAGGGGCCTGGCGTCGTGGTCCGCTGCGTCGACGAGCGCACCTTCGCCACGGCGCCGTCGCACGCTGCCCCCGAGATCCAGGCGGCAGATCTCACCGATGCAGCCTTGCTCCTCGCCTGCTGGGGCGCCCCGAGTGGCGTGGGCCTGCGGCTGGTCGATCCGCTCCCGTCTGGCAGCCTGGACGAGGCCCTCGCCGCGCTGCGTGGGCTCGGCGCGATCGATGCCGATGGCCGCGCCACCGACGAAGGGAGAGCGCTCGCCCGCGTCCCGACAGCTCCGCGCCTCGCCCGCGCACTGCGCGCCGGGAGTGACCTGGTCGGCGGGCGCGCAGCGGCCGAGGTCGTCGCGCTGCTCACAGGTGATCTCCGCGTTCGCGACGGAGACGCCCAGGCCACTCTCAACGCGCTGCGCACTGGGCGAAGCCCGGATGCCCGCCGATGGGAGCAGGATGTCCGCCGTCTCGAGCGCTTCGCCGGGGCGAGTGACACGGCGCGAGGTGGCGCTGATCAGACCGGACTGATCATCGCGCTCGCCTTTCCCGAGTGGATCGCCCGCCGCGTCGATCAGTCGCCCAACGGTGCAACCTTTCTTCTCGCCTCCGGCACCCGTGCCGGGATCACCGGTCCGCTCGCGAGTGCCGACTGGTTGGCGGTGGCGGACGTGACTCGGGCACAGGGACGAGCGGCCGCGGGAACCGGAGCACTCATCCGTTCTGCCGCCATATTCTCGGAGGACCAAGCGGAGCAGGTGGCGCCCCATCTCTGCACAGACCGGGTCGAAGCACGGTTCGTGGACGGGCGCGTTGTCGCCCGTCGTGAACGTCGGATCGGCGCGATCATTCGCTCCTCGGTGCCGGTGCGCGTGCCGGCGGACGACGGCGGACGGGAGGCCGTGCGCCGCGCCGTCACAGAGCAGGGGCTCGGAGTGTTCATCTGGTCAGCCGCCGCGGACGCTCTGCGGCGTCGCCTCGCGCTGCTGCATCGCGAGCTCGGATCGCCCTGGCCGGATGTCTCAGACACCGTTTTGCTTGACGCGCTCGATGCCTGGCTCGGCCCCGAGCTGAGCGACCTGGCCGCCGGCACTCCGGCCGCGCGCATCGACCTTGCCCCAGCGCTCCGTCGCATCCTGCCGTGGCCGGCCGCGGTCGACCTTGACGCTCTGGTTCCGGAGCGCTTCCGGGTTCCCAGCGGCTCGCATGTCCGTCTCAGCTACCCACCCGCCGATGATGCGTCGGCTCGTCCCGTTGTGGCTGTGAAACTCCAGGAATGCTTCGGATGGGCAGAGACCCCACGAATCTGCAGAGGACGAGTGCCGGTGTTGTTCCACTTGCTTTCCCCGGCCGGGCATCCCCTTGCCGTGACCGACGACCTCGCATCCTTCTGGGCAGGTCCGTACTCGCAGGTGCGAGCGGAGATGCGCGGACGCTACCCGAAGCACCCCTGGCCGGAGGACCCCTGGTCCGCCGTACCCACCCGGCACACCACGCGCCGCGCTGCCCTGGGCTAGGGCCGCGACACACCCTGCGGTCAGCTGACGGCTATGCGCCGGGCACCATGTCTGCGAACCGGGAGTAGTGGCCGTGGAAGGCCACGGTGACGGTGCGGGTGGGGCCGTTGCGGTGCTTGGCCACGATGAGGTCGGCCTCGCCGGCGCGCGGGTTGTCCTTCTCGTACGCGCTCTCGCGGTGCAGCAGGATCACCATGTCGGCGTCCTGCTCGAGCGAGCCGGATTCGCGCAGGTCGGAGATGGCGGGCATCTTGTCGGCGCGCTGTTCCGGGCCACGGTTCAGCTGGGAGAGGGCGATCACGGGCACCTGCAGCTCCTTGGCGAGGAGCTTGAGCGCCCGGGAGAACTCACTGACCTCCTGCTGGCGCGATTCGACCTTTTTACCCGAGGTCATCAGCTGCAGGTAGTCGATCACAACGAGCTTGAGACCCACACGCTGCTTGAGCCGTCGGCACTTGGCGCGAATCTCCACGAGGGTCATGTTCGGGCTGTCATCGATGTAGAGCGGCGCGTCGTTGATACGGCCGCGGGTGGCGGCGATCGTGGTCCAGTCCCGCGCCTCCACGTTTCCCTTGCGCATGCTCTGCAGCGGCACGCTGGCCTCGGCGGCGAGGAGGCGCATGGCAATCTCGCTGCGGCCCATTTCGAGGGAGAAGAAGATGCTCGGCATGTTGTGGTGGATCGACGCCGCCCGGGCGAAGTCGAGCGCGAGGGTGGACTTACCCAGCGCGGGGCGGGCAGCCACGATGATCAGCTGGCCACCGTGGAAGCCGTTGGTGAGTTCGTCGAGGTCGGCGAATCCGGTGGGAACACCCGTGAACTGGCCGTCCTTGAGCTTGGCTGCTTCGATGTCCTCGATGGCCGCCGTGACCGCGTCGGTGAGCGGAACGTAGTCCTCTGTCTCGGTGCTGCCGGTGATCGAGTAGATCTCGGCCTGCGCGGTGTTCACCAGGTCGAGCACTTCACCCTCGCCGGCATAGCCCATCTGGGCGATGCGGGTGCCGGCTTCGACCAGCTTTCGCAGCATGGACCGTTCGGCGACGATGGTCGAGTAGAAGCCGGCATTCGCGGCGGTGGGCACCAGGCTGGTGAGAGTGTGCAGGTAGTCGGCGCCGCCGGCGCGGGAAAGCTCGCCAAGCTTGGTGAGCTCGTCGGTGACGGTGATGACGTCGGTCGGTTCACCCTGGGCATAGAGCGAGAGGATGGCGTCGAAGATGATCTCGTGCTTGGGCACGTAGAAGTCGGTGGCCCGCACGGTCTCGACGACGTCAGCGACGGCGTCCTTGCTCAGCATCATGCCGCCGAGTGCGCTCTGTTCCGCCAGCAGGTCGTGCGGCGGGGTGCGTTCGGAGTGGCGCGGCTCTGAGCTGCGCGATTCGGATCGCTGATCGGCGTAACCCAGGTGAGCTATCGACACGCCGAGCCTCCTCGTGTTGGTGTGGTTCAGGTGTATCAGGAGCCGCCGACAGGGGACGAACAGCGCCCGGGCGGGTCCCTCGACCTGCCCTGATTGCCCACACTAGAGATCCGTGCCTCCACAGCCAAACTGCCCTGTGGATAACACTGTGGGGAATCTGCGCGAAACGCCGCAGCCCTTGTGCACAAGCTGTGCACTCGCCTGTGGACAACTCACGAAGTTGAAATCAAATATTCCGTCTGACCGGCATATTCTCTTACTCACAGGTGTGTGGAAAAACTTGTTTCAATACTCGCTTGAATGTTGATGAAATAGGTGGGCGCCTGTGCACAAAGCGGTGCATAACAGCGGTCAAATGTGCCAAGAATGGGGGATGGTGCAGGCGTTAAAGAGGAGTAGCGGTGTGACCCATTGGGCCACACCGCTACTCCGGGTACAGAAGACGCTACTTGGCGGCTACCACCTGGAGGGTGATGGTCGCGCTGAGCTCGTCACGCAGACGAACCGTCGCAGTGTGCTCACCGGTCGCCTTGATCGGGCTGAGCTCGATCTTGCGCTTGTCGATGGCACCGAGACCGGCAGCGGCAACCGCTTCGGCCACGTCGGTGGTCTTGACGGAGCCGAACAGGCGTCCGCCGGCGCCGGCCTTGACGACCAGCTTGACCTTGGTGTTCTCAAGGGTGACCTTGAGAGCCTGGGCCTCTTCGAGGGTGGCGTGCTCGCGGGCTACGCGGGCGGCCTTGATCTGCTCGATCTGCTTTTCGCCACCGCGGGTCCACGCAACAGCGAAGCCCTGGGGGAGAAGGTAGTTGCGAGCGAACCCGTTCTTGACATCAACGATGTCACCGGGGGTACCGAGGCCAGAGACCTCGTGGGTCAGAATCAGTTTCGACATGTGAGGGCTCCTTACCGGCCTGAGCCGGCGTAGGGCAGCAAGGCCATTTCGCGGGCGTTCTTGACGGCACGCGCGATCAGGCGCTGCTCCTGGACGGAGACGCCGGTGATGCGGCGGGCGCGGATCTTTCCACGCTCTGAGATGAACTTCCGAAGAGTGGGGACATCCTTGTAATCGATGACACCAACCCGGATCGACTTCGCGGGGGCAGCGTTCTTGCCACCCTTAGCACCGCGGAGCGGCTTGCGGCGGTCGCCGCTCGACTTTCCAGCCATGATTTCCTTACTTTCTTAAACGTTTGTGTGCAGCCGTCAACCGTGAGGTTCGGCTTAGAAGGGGGTCTCGTCGCTGAAGTTACCCGGGGTGTTCCAGACATCTCCGCCGCCGGTGTTGGCTGCGGGGGCGCTGGGGGCCCAGGGCTCGTCGTTACCCTGCTGCGCGACGGGAGCGCCGCCACGGGGAGCAGAGGATGACTGCGCGCGAGTGAGAGAGGCGGTGGCGTAGCGCAGCGAGGGACCAATTTCGTCGATCTCGAGCTCCATGCTCGTGCGCTTTTCACCTTCCTTGGTCTCATACGAACGCTGCTTGAGACGCCCGGAAGCGATGACACGGGAACCCTTGGTCAGTGAACCGGCCACGTGTTCGGCGAATTCACGCCAAACGCTCGCGCGCAGGAACAGTGCCTCGCCATCTTTCCACTCGTTAGCTGCGCGATCGAAATTGCGCGGAGTGGAGGCAATGGTGAAGTTGGCTACCGCCAGCCCGTTCTGCGTGTAACGCAGTTCCGGATCGCTGGTGAGGTTGCCCACCACGGTGATTACGGTCTCGCCGGCCATGGGCTACTTGTCGCTTGCCTTGTCGGCGTCTGCCTCGGCAGGAGCGGCCGCGGCAGCAGGAGCGGCCGGAGCAGCTGCAGGCTTGGCGGATGCGGCAACCTTGGCAGCGGGAGCGGCGGCAGGAGCGTCGGCCTTGACCGGAGCAACAGCAGCCTTCGGGTTGGCTGCCTTGCGGGCGGCCTTCTCGGCGGCAAGCTTGCTTGCAACGGCAACCTGGGCGATGCCCTCTTCTGCGCGCAGAACCTTGGTGCGCATGACGGCTTCCGACAGCTTCAGCTGACGGTCGAGCTCGGCAGTTGCTGCGGCGTTTGCGGTGAAGTCGACGACGGCGTAGATGCCCTCGGCCTTCTTGTTGATCTCGTATGCGAGACGGCGGCGACCCCAAACGTCAACCTTGTCAATGGTTCCGCCATCGTTGCGAACAACGTTGAGGAACTTGTCAAGGCTGGGAGCTACGGTGCGCTCATCGATCTCGGGATCGAGGATAACCATCAATTCGTACTGGTGCATGACTAACCCACCTCCTTCGGACTAAAACGGCTGCAGTATTTCTGCAACAGGAGGGTTGTGCATGTGTCGAAGGCGGAGGCCGGGATCCGGCACGCAGACAACCTGCCAAGACTACCGGAACCGCGGCCAATAAGCCACCGTGCCGACCCGATGCCCTCCGCACCGAGAATTTGCGCCGACTTGCCCATGCGCCGACGACTTGCTCCGGTGCGCCCGGGCAACTCGTCCGCGCCGGGGCAGCTCGTGCGGCGGACCACCGCGAGGTGGACGCACACTGGTCGGGCCTCAGCCCCGCGTTGAGCAACAGGGCCCTCAGTCGCTCCGGCTTGAGGGCGTCCGCCCAGAGCCACCGGGCCATCGCCCTGCCCGGGGCGCGGAGCCGGTCCTCCCGCCGTTTCTCTTCCCAGACGATTTCGTCGATGGAGCGCCCGCCGCGAAATTGTGCACGGGTGTACTTCACCTCTCCGTCGAACTCACCAAGAAGAGGCATTCGTTTCACGTGGAACCTCCGCTTCCACCGGAAGTCCACCCGGTCCTCACCGAATGCGTGCGGATAGACGATCTGCAGGTCGGGCACCGGCATCCCGGCCAACCAGATCCCGGTACGACTCAACGACTCTCCAACAGAGCCGGACCGCGAGTCCGCGAAGTCCACGGCCTGCCGCGCCCGGCGGGTGCCTCTGGCACTGCCCAGCCGGAGCACTCGATCCATGACCTCCTCAGGCAGCACGGCCGGTAGAGCCAGTCCATCCGGACCGGCGAAGTGTTCCTGCAGCCCGGCATCCAGACTGATCACCGCCGAGCGGAAGGGTTGGCTTCGGGCCAGGTCGACCAGGGTGCGGATCCTGGTCGTGACCAGTAGCCCGGCTATCTCGGTGACGTCGGCATCGGGGAGTGGGTCGTGGTGCCACACGACCGCGGTCTTGGAAGTACGCGTCTGCCCGCTCCCGCCTTGCAGATGCACGGCGGCCGGCCATTGGCCGAGGATCGGCAATCCCCACACCCGGGCCGCCGAGACATGGCTGATCACCGGTTGCTCCCGCCGGGAAATGGCCGCCGCCTGGATACGCAAGAGATAACGGTCATCCGAGTCGGCACTCGACCAGATACTGCTCGGCAGGTAGATGCCGCGACGAAGTCGCTCAAGACGGCCGGCTTCTCGATCGCGCCGCTGGGCACGGCCGTCATGACCGAGCTCTGTGTGGGCGAGCTGAAGCCCGAAGGCTGGCATCCGGGGTTGTCCATGCGGGGTAGCCTCGCTCGTCAACCGGCGCCCTCCGCCAGGCGGAGCCGCCCTGTGCACAACCTGGTCCGTGCGACACCTGTGGAGGAGTGCTGTTCCGCAGCGCGTGGCGCGCGACCTGCCCTCTTACGGACCAACTGCCCCAGCCAGCGGGAGCAACTCGTCCGCATAGGGGCAACTCGACCAAGAGAACCCCACCTCCACAGAGCGGCCCGACCCGACAGGTGAGGAGGAGTGCCCCCGGGTACCCCGCGCGGGAGCAGCGAGCTGCCCTGCTCCGGACCAACTGCCCCAGCCGGCGGGAGCAACTCGTCCGCACATGGGCAACTCGGCGAAGGGTGCACACCCCCGCGGGAGGATCGGGTGCGGCGGGAGGATCAGGTAGTGCGGGCGGCCCACCAGGACTGCAGCCGACGGGTGGCTTCCTCGGTGCCGAGCGGGCCATCGTCGAGCCTCTGTTCAAGCAGGTACCGATAGGCCTCACCCACCTCACGGCCGGGCGTGAGCCCGAGAACCGCCATGATCTCCTCGCCGTCGAGGTCGGGCCGCACCGCTTCCATCTCTTCCTGCGCGGCGAGCTCGCTGATGCGCTGCTCGAGGTCGTCGTAGGCGAAGCCCAGACGATCGGCCTTGCGGCGGTTGCGCGTGGTGACGTCGGCCCGGGTGAGGATGTGCAGGCGTTCCAGCTGGTCACCGGCATCCCGCACGTAACGCCTCACGGCGGAGTCGGTCCAGGCACCCTCGGTGTAGCCGAAGAAACGCAGGTGCAGTTCTACCAACCGGGAGACAGCCGAGATGGTGTCGTTGTCGAAGCGCAGGGCGCGCAGCCGCTTCTTCGCCAGCTTGGAGCCGACAACGTCGTGGTGGTAGAAACTGACGACCCCGCCGGCCTCGAGCCTGCGGGTGGCCGGCTTGCCGATGTCGTGCAGCAGAGCGGCGAGGCGCACGATCAGATCGGGCTGCGCCAGATTCTGGCGACTGCGTTCGTAGCCGATGGCCTGATCGAGCACGGTGAGGGTGTGCTGGTAGACGTCTTTGTGGTGGTGGTGTTCGTCGATTTCCAGGCGCAACGCCGGGATCTCCGGCAGCACCAGGGCGGCCAGACCGGAGTCGACGAGCAGTTCAATGCCGGCCCGCGGATTGTGGGCGCGCAGGAGCTTGCCGAGTTCATCGCCGACCCGCTCAGCGGAGATGATGCTGATGCTGCCGGCCATGGCCGCCATGGCAATCGCGGTGTCGATCTCGAGGGTGAAGCCGAGCTGGGCGGTGAAGCGCGCGGCCCGCATCATCCGCAGCGGGTCATCGCCGAACGAGATCTCGGGCGACGTGGGTGTGCGCAGCACTCCATTGAGGAGGTCGTCGATACCGTTGGAGGGATCCACCAGGGTGACCTGGGGCAGCCGCAGGGCCAACGCATTGACGGTGAAGTCGCGCCGGAGCAGGTCGTCATCCAGGCTGGTGCCGAACACCACGTCGGGCCGACGGGTCTGGCCGTCGTAGCTGTCGGCGCGATAGGTGGTGATCTCCACCTTCTCACCGGCGATCTGCGCACCGATGGTGCCGAAGGCACGACCGATGTCCCAGTGGGCCTCGGCGATCGGCTTGACGATTGCGAGGATCTGGTCGGGGGTGGCATTGGTCGTGAAGTCGAGGTCGTTCGTGACTCGGTCCAGGAACGCATCCCGCACCGGGCCGCCGACGAGGGCCAATTCGAAACCGGCCTGAGCGAATGAATTCGCCAGTCGGGAAACCGTGGGGGAGGCAGCCAGGTCGCCCAGTCTTGCGAGGGCTGCCGCGACGCTCTGCATGCCCCCATGGTAGTTGCTCGCTCGGCGCCGCCGCTCTCCGCCCAGCCCACGCGGAGGGTTCTGCTCTGTCTACGCCGTAGAATCCCGTATATGGTGGCCGATTCGAATTACGCGCGTCGGCCTGCGCTCCCCGGAATCCGGCGCCGGTTTGTCGCCGCCCTGCTCTGCGCGCCGCTGCTGCTCTGGCCCGCCGTCACCACGGCGAGTCCAGCCACGGCGGCCGCGACCGTGACCGGCTCGGTACACGCTGCGGCGGATGACGGCAGTGTCGGCATCGACATCACTCCGAGCGGCTCTTCCGTTCTGCATCTCGACCAGCCCTTGCAGTTGTCGGTGACCGTCACCAACGACACCGCAGACGCCGTGACCGACGGTTCGGTCGACATCTACCTGGCCGAGCGTGCGCTCACAACCCGCACCGCTTTGGACGACTGGCTCGACCCTGACGAAGACACCGATTCCGGTGACCTGATGACATCAACCCCGCTGGACACCACGGTGCAGCCGCACAGCACCGTGACCGTCGCGGTCACGGTGCCCTTCGAGTCCCTCGGCCTGTTCGAGTGGAGCCCCTGGGGGCCTCGGGGAATTTCGGCCTCCCTCAGCACCAAGGACACCGTGCGCGCATCGGCGCAGTCGACTTTCGTCTGGTACCCGGACAACGCCGAGACCCCGATCACACCGGTCACTCCGGTCAACCTCACTGTGACCATGCCGATCACCACACCCGTGACCAGTACCGGGTTGATCACCGCAGACGACCTCACCGCGTACACGGCGCCCTCCGGCATCCTCACCCGCCAGCTCGACGGAGTGTTCAACCGTCCGGTGGCCATTGCCATCGACCCCATGATCATCGCTTCCATCCGGGTGCTCGGAACGGCCGCCCCGGCCTCGGCGGTCGAGTGGCTCAACCGCCTCGCGTCCGCCGAGAACGATATATTCCCACTCGGCTATGCAGATGCCGATCCGTCGTTGGTCGTACAGGGTGGCTCCGCCGGCGTGCTCACACCCACGTCTCTGGCCTTCGCGACCGATCCCGAGCTGTTCGTCCCGACCGAACCGACCGCTCTGCCCGACCCGCAGGACGAGCCCGCCGAATCAGATATTCCGGAACCGACATCTACCGAGGCACCAGCCGAGCCGGGCGACGCCAGCACAGTTCCCACCCTCGATCAGCTGCTCGCCTGGGACTACACCTCCACCACCATCGCCTGGCCGGCCGACAACGCTGTGGCACAGGCCGACATCGACGCCTTCGCCGGCAGTGGCCTCACCACCACCATTCTCTCGGCCGGCAACGTCTCCACGACCAGCGCGGACCCGATCGCGAACACCACCATCGAACTGGGCGAGACCGAGCTCGGCCTGGTCTCCGACACCGACATCTCCGCCGCCCTCCGCGCCGCCGTCACGGCGACGACCGACGAGGACTGGCGAGGCGCCCTGGCTGAACTCTCGTCTCAGATCGCGGTCGTCGCGGTGGAGAACCCCGACCGGGCTCGCACGCTGCTCGCTACCCTCGACCGCGGTTGGCCGCCGACATCGAGCCGCCTCAGCCAGACGATCGACTCGCTCGCCGCCCTGCCCTGGTACACCGCCACCCCACTCACCACGGCGCTGGCCACCCCGGTGTCGTCCGGCGTCACCTTCGCGGCTCAGGCCGAGCCCGCCGAGAGCGTCGATCTCGCCCGCCGCCTGATCCAGCGTGAGGCCGAACTGACCAGCTTCTCCGGCGCCCTCTCCGATCCCACCGCTGTGCTGGCACCGAATCGGCTGGCACTGCTCGCTCTGCTGGCCACGGCCTGGGAATCGCAGCCGGACGAGTGGCGCACGGCGGTCGGAGACAACCTCGCCGCCTCGCACGATCAGCTGCGCTCGGTCACGGTCAGCACCAAGGGCCCGATCAACGTCGTAGGCAGCAAGGTCGACATTCCCGTCACCCTGAACAATGCGCTCGGGCAGGCCGTCACCGTGCGGGTGCAGGTCGTTCCCTCGAACGGGCGCCTCGTTGTCGGCAACGACGTCGAGGCCGTCCTCGATGCCAGTTCGGCCAAGACCGTGTCGATCCCGGTGACCGCCGCGGTCGGAAACGGCGCCGTCACCCTCCGAGTCACCCTGTACACCCCTGCCGGCGAATCCATCGCCCAGCCGTCCCTGATCTCGGTGAACGTGCGGGCGGACTGGGAGGGCATCGGCTCGCGCATCTTCGCTGCCCTGGTGGTGCTGTTCTTCGGCTTCGGCATCTGGCGCAACATTGTGCACCGTCGCCGTGACCGCGCCCTCGCCGCTCAGACCGAGGCCGACCCTGATGCCGACCTGGAATCCGGTGCGGATGCCCCGCCCACCGGCACCATCACCGTGCCACCCGCCGCGCCCACCGCGCCGGCACCGGTCGACCCCGACGAACTGCCGACGGCTCCCCGTGGCTAGCCAGGGCGGAGTGGGCCGCGCAAGTGCGATCCTGGCCTCTGGCACGCTCGTCTCGCGTCTGCTCGGCTTCCTCAAGGTCATCGTGTTCGCCCAGGTCCTGGGCCAGATCAGCAAGAGCGCAGACGCGTTCTCGCTGGCGAACCAGCTGCCGAACACGGTCTACACGATCGTGGCCGGTGGCGTGCTGACCGCCGTACTCGTGCCCCAGATCGTGCGGGCCAGCCTGCACGACGACGGCGGCACCGCCTACATCAATAAACTGGTGACCCTCGCTCTGAGCATCCTGGCCGGGACGACTCTGGTGGCCTGCCTTCTGGCACCCTTCATCACCCGATTCATCGGGCCCGGCTACTCCGAAGACCAGATCGCTCTCGCCATCGCGTTCGCTTACTGGTGCCTGCCGCAGATCTTCTTCTATGGCCTCTACACGGTGCTGGGCGAGGTGCTCAACGCGCGCAGGTCGTTTGGGCCGTTCACCTGGGTGCCTGTGATCAACAACGTCGTTGCGATCGCCGGGCTCCTCGCGTTCATGGCTCTCTTTGGGGCGGATGCACACGGCGACCGACCGGTCACCGACTTCACCCCCGGCATGGTCGCCCTCCTCGGCGGCAGCGCGACTCTGGGAGTGGTGCTGCAGGGCGTGGTCCTGTTCTACTTCTGGCGGCGTATCGGGCTGCGCTACCGACCTGACTTCCGCTTCCGCGGGGTCGGTCTTGGTGCGGCCGGCAAGATGGCCAGTTGGACCTTCGGCATGTTGCTGCTCACCACGATCGCCGGCATCGTGGAAACGCAGGTGGTCTCGACAGCATCCGGCGAGGGCGCCTCCACCACGGTACTCAGCACCGCCTGGCTGATCTTCATGCTGCCGCACTCGATCATCACCGTGTCGGTGGCCACTGCCTACTTCACGCGCATGAGCGAGCACGCATCCCGCGGCGATAATTCGCTGCTGCGAACGGATGCGTCGTCGGCGATCCGCGGCACCACCCTGTTGATCGTGCTCGCCAGCGCCGTGATCATGGTGTGCGCCTATCCCTTCGCGGCAGTGTTCAATAATTCAAGCTTCGAGAACGTGCAGGCCATCGGCAACGTCATCATCGCCTACCTGGCCGGCCTCGTCGGGTTCTGCGTGCTGTTCGTCGTGCAGCGCAGCTTCTACGCCCTCGGTGACACGCGCACCCCGTTCTTCTTCACGCTCTTCCAGGTCGTTCTGGTCGTCATCGGCGTGCTCGGCTGCATGCTGCTGGCGCCGGAGTGGATCGCCTTCGGCATCGCACTCGTCGTCTCGGTGTCCGGCATTCTCCAGGCCATCCTGGCTGCCTGGTTGCTGCGCAAACGCCTCGGCGGTATCGACGGCAAGCGCATCCTGCGCAGTCTGGTGAAGTACCTCGTGGCGGTCCTGGTTCCGGTCGCCGCAGGGTTGGGCATCCTCGTCGCTGTCGGCGGCACGGTGGACGGCGGATTCGCCCTTTCCGGAATCGTGGCCTCGATCCTCTCCATGGCACTGATCGGAGTGGTCATGGCCGGGCTTTACTTCGGCATCCTGCTGCTCATGCGCAGTCAGGAATTGCACGGCTTCCTCGCCCCGCTCAAAGCGCGTCTGCGGCGCTGACGCCCCTGCCGGCAAGCTGTATGCCGGCTGTGATCGGGGCCCTCAGGCCGGCCGGCGCGGAATAGCATCCGATTAGGATGTGTTGTACCCGAAAGTGAGGCGCCGAAGGGCGTCTCTCCCACTGATTTCAAGGAGTCTACGCGTGCGTCAGATCATCATCATCGGCTCGGGTCCCGCTGGGTTCACGGCCGCCATCTACGCTGCTCGGGCAAACCTCAAGCCGCTCCTGATCGCGAGTTCGGTTGAAGCCGGTGGCGAGCTGATGAACACCACCGAGGTGGAGAACTACCCCGGCTTTGCCGACGGCGTGCAGGGTCCTGAACTGATGGCCAAGATGCAGGAGCAGGCGGAGAAGTTCGGCACAGAGGTCGTCTACGACGACGTCACCCACCTCGACTTCGGCGACACCATCAAAACCGTCACCCTGGGCAACGGCGAGAAGCATGAGGCGCTGTCCGTGATCTTCGCCACCGGCTCCGCGTACCGCAAGCTCGGCCTGGACGACGAAGAGCGTCTCAGCGGTCGCGGCGTCTCCTGGTGCGCCACCTGCGATGGTTTCTTCTTCAAGGAGAAGGTCATCGCCGTCGTCGGCGGCGGCGACTCCGCCATGGAAGAAGCAACCTTCCTTACCCGGTTCGGCAGCAAGGTCATTGTCATCCACCGCAAGGACACGCTGCGCGCGTCCAAGATCATGCAGGAGCGCGCGTTCGCGAACGAGAAGATCCAGTTCGTCTGGAACTCCGAGGTCGTCGGCATCGACGGCGAGGAGGCCGTTGAGGGGCTGCGCCTGCGCGACACCGTCACCGGCGAAGAGAGCACCCTTCCCGTCGGCGGCCTGTTCGTGGCCATCGGCAACGATCCCCGCACCCACCTCGTACACGGCCTACTCGACCTGACACCCGAGGGCACCATCGCCGTCGCCGGCCGGTCCTCCAAGACCAGCCAGACGGGCGTGTTCGCCGCCGGAGACGTCATCGACCCCACGTACCGCCAGGCCGTCACCGCGGCCGCCAGCGGCACCGTAGCGGCGCTGGACGCCGAGCACTACCTGGCCACCCTCCCTGAGGAACTTCTGGCCCAGGCCGGCGACCCCGCACTTGCAAGCGTTACCAACTAAGGAGAATCACACATGTCAGCACGCGCCGTCACCGACGCCACCTTCGACCAGGAAGTCATCAACAACGAGAAGACCGTCCTGGTGGACTTCTGGGCCGAGTGGTGTGGTCCGTGTCGCGCCGTCAGCCCGATCCTCGACCAGATCGCCGCTGAGAACTCCGACAAGATCGACATCGTCAAGCTCAATGTCGACGACCACCCGGCCCTGGCCGCGAAGTACATGATCACCTCCATCCCCGCGATGAAGGTCTTCCAGAAGGGCGAGGTCGTCAAGACCGTCATCGGCGCGAAGCCGAAGCCTGCCCTCGAAGCCGACCTGGCCGCCTACCTCAAGTAGCCGCGGCTGGTTCACCTCGAACCCCACACCCGCCCGGCACTCGCCGGGCGGGTGTTTTTGTGTATCCGGCCGCGGATGCAGCGGCTGCACATGGCACCCCATACGATTAAGGCCTCACCAGAACGGATATGACGTGACAGCGATAGGCGCCTCCCAGGCCGGTAACAACCTCGACCCGTGGTACCACCACTACGCCGAGCGAGCCGCCGCCTTGCGCGCCTCGGAGGTGCGAGCCCTGTTCGCCGTTGCCTCACGGCCCGAGGTCGTCTCTCTGGCCGGCGGAATGCCCTACGTCGCCGCCCTGCCGCAGGACCTGGTCATGAACGCGCTCGAGAACGTCATGCGCAAACAGGGCCCGGTGGCCCTGCAATATGGCTCTGGTCAGGGAGTTCCCGCGTTCCGCGAGCAAATTCTCGAGGTCATGGCGCTGGAAGGCATCCGCGCCAACGCAGACGACGTCGTAGTCACCACTGGTTCCCAGCATGCGCTGGAGTTGGTGAGCAAGCTCTTCCTCGATCCCGGCGACGTCGTACTCTCCGAGGGTCCGAGCTATGTCACCGCCATGGTGATCTTCAAGTCGTACCAGGCCGATGTCGATCACGTGCCCATGGACGAGAACGGCATGATCCCCGAGGCCTTGCGCGAGCACATCGCCCGACTGAAAGCCGCCGGACGCACAATCAAGTTCCTGTATACGATTCCCAGCTTTCACAATCCCGCTGGAGTGACCCTCAGCTGGGCCCGTCGCCTGGAGATTCTCGAGATCGCCCGCCAGAACCAGATCCTGGTGCTCGAGGACAACCCCTACGGTCTGCTGTACTTCGATCAGAAGGCGCCGGATGCGATGCGTTCGGTGGAACGCGACGGCGTGGTCTACCTCGGTACCTTCTCCAAGACCCTCGCGCCGGGGTTCCGGGTGGGGTGGGCGCTAGCGCCGCATGCCATCCGCGAAAAGCTCGTGCTCGCCAACGAGGCGGCCATCCTCTCCCCCAGTTCGTTCAGCCAACTGGTGATCTCGGAGTACCTGTCGACCGCCGATTGGAAGGGCCAGATCAACACCTTCCGCGGCGTCTACCGGGAGCGCAAGGAGGCCATGCTCTCCGCGCTCACCGAGTACTTGCCCGACCTCACCTGGACCAACCCCAACGGTGGTTTCTACGTCTGGCTCTCGTTGCCAGACACCCTGGACTCCAAGGCAATGCTTCCCCGTGCGGTCAAGGAGTTGGTGGCCTACACCCCCGGCACCGCGTTCTTCGCGGATGGCCAGGGTCGCCAGAACATCCGGTTGTCGTTCTGCTACCCCACGCCCGAACACATCCGCCTGGGCATTCGACGGCTGGCCACCGTCATCCGGGACGAACTCGAGCTACTCGACACGTTCGCCGGCACCGGGTCCCTCTCCCCGGCACACGACGGCCGACGTTTCGGCGCACCGCCGCCCGACATCAACTGACCCCGTTCTTTCCGGCACGAGCTAAGGAAATCCCAGATCATGAGCGAAACCGAGTTTCTTGACATAGTCGTGCTCGCGGGCGGCATCTCGCATGAACGAGAGGTCTCCCAGCGCAGCGGACGCCGTGTTTCCGACGAACTCACCAACCTCGGCCATACCGTGACGATCCTGGACCCGCAGGCCGGCCTGCTCGCCGAACTCGCACACCGCCAGCCCGATGTGATCTGGCCGGTCCTGCACGGCGCCACCGGCGAGGACGGCGCGCTGCTGTCCCTGCTGGAGACTACCGGAATTCCCCACGTGGGCCCACGCGGCACCGCCGCCGGCCTGGCCTGGTCCAAGCCCACCGCCAAGGAGCTCGTGCGCCGGGAAGGCTACGCCACGCCAGCCTGGATCGCCCTGTCCCGCGAAACGTTTCGGGACCTCGGTGCCGGCAGTGTTCTCGAGCACCTGGTCGATGCCCTCGGGACCCCTCTGGTGGTCAAGCCAGCCCAGGGTGGGTCCGCACAGGGAGTCACCATCGTCGACACGGCCGCCGGCCTCCCCCGCGCTATGGTCGACGCCTACACCTACGCCGACACGGCCCTCGTGGAGACGAAGGTCGAGGGTACCGAACTCGCCGTCACCGTTATTGACACCGGGGATGGCCCCGTAGCCCTTCCGGCCGTCGAGATCGTACCGGTGAGTGGCGCCTACAGCTTCGAAGCCCGCTACAACGCGGGCGAGACTCTGTTCTTCACCCCCGCCCGCATCGCCCCTGAGATCGCTCAGCGGGTTGCTGAAACGGCTGTGGCGATTCACAGTCTCCTGGGTTTGGCCCAATTGTCGCGTATCGACCTCATGGTGGATTCCGAGGGCACAGCGTGGTTCCTCGAGGCCAATGTGCTCCCAGGACTCACCGAAACGTCCCTCGCCCCGCAGTCCATCGAGGCATCCGGGCAAACCCTCGGGTCCGTGTACGCAGCCCTAGCGCGCGCCGCGTCGATTAGCCTCCAGTAGTCGAAATGGTCATGTTTCACGTGAAACATGACCGCGATCTGCATTAAGGACAACACTCCCCCAGCCTCTCGCCGCACCCTTCGGCCCAGCGTCGTTCGAGTAGTACGGATGCGCGCGCACGACTCCCAAGATCGTGCGACGTACTCAGTATCCCAACCCGGGAGGAAGAATTAATGACGAGCTGATCAGCTCATTTGCTGGACAGCACGACATCGTTGCCCGAGCTCTCCTGACCGAAATCGTCACTAACTGTGAGCCACCTTTGCCGGCGCTCGGCGAGGTGGACCAGCGCAAATAGCAGGTGTGGTTGCTCAGGGGCAGGCACATAATCGCTGACTTTCCATACCGAGCGCCGTATGCTTCCACTAACCGGGGCCGGGCGTAAAGAACTCGAGCTGTCGCACCCGGTACACCTCTGGTACCGCTGCTCGTGAACCCGCACGGGATGCGCGTCCACCGCGGTCCACATTGGGCCCAACCGAGTCTCGGTACGCCCCTCCCGAACCGAACAGGGACTGTCGAGCAAAGCCGTCGCGGCGAAGCGACCTCATTCGCTCCTCCACCGCGCATCTGGGCACCAACATGACACGATACCCACCAGGATGCGTGGAGCCCGCGGGACTCGTGCGCTTGACCCCGTCGTGCACGCCGCGCCATCTCTTCCTGGACGGCCGGACTCGTGGACCGCGTTCACCACCGACCAACCACAGATGTTCTCCGCGCAATGTTTCACGTGAAACACTGTCCCGCGCAGACTGATCTGCCCGCGGAGAGTCACCGGGCAGACCCCGTGATCCTTGATGCAGCCCGAGACTAGCCGCGCAGAATATTTCCGCGGCTGTATCTGTCGCAGTTGCGCTCCCTGGGCCCTTCGCGCGTCGACCTGTTGTCGTTCTTCGGGCCAAATTTGCTCCGAAATTGGCGATTTTCGCGTCTCTGAGAGCGATCCTAAGCGCCTGCAGCCGACGTGCGTGATGGTCAGATGCCGGACTCTCACCGGAGAATGGCCGCTCTAACAACTCATTTCGGTCCATTTAACGCGCGACTTGCCGTGTGCGCGCGACGTGCGCTGAGAACACGGCCGTCGCCGTCGATTTGGACACGGCGGGTTTCACGTGAAACGTCCCGGGAAATGGCCTTCACCGATTGCGCAGGGCAGGCACACACTGGCCACTGGCTGATGTTTCACGTGAAACAAGTCGATGCGCATCTGGTGGCCAGAGCGTGCGGCAAAGATTTCCGCCAGCGGCACCTGGATCCCGACCAGCCCGACCAGCGGCACCTTGGTCCCGACCAGCCCGACCACCGGCAGGCGGGCCTCGACCAGCCCGACCACCGGCAGGCGGGCCTCGACCAGCCCGACCACGGATAGGCGGGCCTCGACCTGTTCGACCGGCGGTAGGCGGGCCTCGATCGGCTCAGTCCGCCGAACGGGTCTCTACAGGTTCGACCAGCGAGAAGACGAATCTTGACTGGCCTGATCGGCGGGACCTTTGGCCTCGCTATATGTTTCACATGAAACACGCGCTCCAACAGGAGAAGCCGTCGCGCTCGCTCAACGACGTGGGCGCGAATTTCGGGTCTCGTTGATTACCTACCTCGGCCGCCACTGCAGAGATCGGTGCAGTACGCCCGATGCTCAGGTCAGGTCGAGAGCAGCTTCAGTGCCATGTTTCACGTGAAACATGGCCATGGATCAGCTCGCGCCGAAGCCTGGTTCGCCGAGCACGCCGAGGATGCGGTTGAGGTCGCCGATTGTAGCGAAATCAACCGTGATCTGGCCTTTTCGTGCGCCGAGACTGATCTTGACCCGCGTGTCCAGCCGGTCACCAAGGTGTTCAGCGATCTCGTTGAGGTGCCCCTGGCGCTTGCCGGCGGCCGGCTTCACAACAACGGGTTTGGGGCCCGCCGCGGCAGCAGCCTCAGCCGCGCGCACCGACAGGTCCTCGTTCACGATTTTGTCGGCCAACCGCAGCATGCCGTCGAGTGTGCCTACGGAGAGCACGGCGCGGGCGTGGCCGGCCGAAAGTACACCCGCCGCAACCCGCAGCTGCACCGATTCCGGCAGCTTCAAGAGCCGCAGGGTATTGGTGATTTGTGGCCGTGACCGGCCAATTCGGTTGGCAAGTTCATCTTGGGTGATGCCGAAGTCAGACAGCAGCTGCTGGTAGGCCGACGCCTCTTCCAGCGGGTTCAGCTGGGCGCGGTGCAGGTTCTCCAGCAGCGCATCGCGCAGCATGTCCACATCCGCCGTGTCCCGCACGATGGCAGGAATGGTGTCGAGGCCGACCTCTTTGGTGGCGCGCAAACGGCGCTCACCCATGACCAGTTCGTACTTGCCCGGCTGCTCGGTGATCGGACGCACCACGATGGGCTGCAGAACTCCCACTTCACGGATGCTGTGCACCAATTCGGCGAGGTCGTCTTCGTCGAAGACGCTGCGAGGCTGCGCCGCATTGGGCACGATATCGGCTGGGTTGAGATGAGCGAGGCGGGCGCCGGGCACGGGAAGCAGTTCAACGCCAGCAGTTTCAGCGGATTCGGGGGAGCCGTCGATCACTGCAGACGCAGACGAACCTGCATCGACCGACGCGGCCAGGGTCGACGCGCCGGCGGTGCCCTCAGCGTGCGGCACCTCGTTGTACGGGAAGAACACGTCGACCGGCCGGGCCTGCGATGGGTTGTCCTGGACCGGAATCAGCGACCCAATACCGCGGCCCAGCCCTGTGCGTTTCGCCATTACTGCCCATCTCCTGTTCGTGGAACGCCCCGACGGGCGATTTCTGCCGCTGCTTCGAGGTAGGAGAGCGATCCTACGGAGTTGAGGTCATAGCTCACGACGCTCTGGCCGTAACTCGGGGCCTCAGAAACCCGCACGGAGCGCGGAATCAGCGTCTCCAGCACCTGCTTGGGGAAGTGATCCCGCACATCCTGGGCCACCTGATTGGCCAGGTTGGTGCGGCTGTCGTACATCGTGAGCAGGATGGTCGACACATAGAGCTGGGGGTTGAGGTGTTTCTCGATCAGCTCGATGTTCTTGAGCAGCTGACTCAGTCCTTCCAGCGCGTAGTACTCGCACTGGATGGGAATGAGCACCTCGCGCGCCGCCACGAACGCGTTGATGGTGAGTAGCCCCAACGATGGTGGGCAGTCGATGAAGACGTAATCGTAGGGGTCGGTCATCTCCTTGACGTGCAGGTCAAGCGCCCGACGCAAACGCTGCTCCCTGGCGACCAGTGAGACGAGTTCGATCTCGGCACCGGCCAGATGAATGGTCGCGGGCACGCAGTAGAGGGCTCCGAACTCGGGGCTCTTCTGCACGACATCCACCATGGGCAGGTCGTTGATGATCACGTCGTACACACTCGGCGTCTCGGCGCGGTGTTCGACACCCAGGGCGGTGGACGCATTGCCCTGCGGGTCCAGGTCGATCACAAGCACACGCGCGCCCTGTCGGGCAAGAGCGGCAGCCAGGTTCACTGCCGTTGTGGTCTTGCCCACTCCGCCCTTCTGGTTGGAGATGGTGATGACCCTGGTGCTCTCCGGCTTCGGCAGGCGCTCGGCCGCAATCAACTGACGGCGTCGGGTCAGGTCTGAGATCTCCCGGGCCAGCGGAGTGTCGATACCTGCACCGGGGGAGCCGGCCTGCTGGTCTTCGCCAGGATGTTTCACGTGAAACCTTTGCGTTCGACGATTGATGAGCCACCCGAAAGTGCGCCTCGGTGCTGCCGACTCGGGCTGAATCGACGTGGCCGGGGACTAGTCCACTGTAGCCCTAATGACCCGGGTAACGTCCTGCAGCACGCCCGCACCGAGGGTAACGACTTCCACATTGCGCAGCTTGAACCGGGCGATGGCCTTGGCGGCATTGCTGATCTCGCCGGCGGCCCCCGCGCCCTTCATCACCACGAGTTCTCCGCCGGGCCGGAGGAGCGGCGCGGTAAGCGGGATGAGGGTCTTGAGTGCACTCACGGCACGGGCCGTGACCTGGTCGAGGGGCGCGTTCAGACGGATGTCTTCGGCCCGGGCGCGCAGCACCGAGGCGTTGGTCAGACCAAGCGCGGTGATCTGGCTGTTCAGCCAGGCGACGCGACGCTCCATCGGCTCGATCAGCACGAAGGAGACATCGGGACGGGCGATTGCGAGCACCAGGCCGGGCAGGCCCGCACCCGAACCGACATCTCCGACCAGGCCGGGCCGCAGCAGCGGAGCCACCACGACACAGTTCAGGATGTGCCGGCTCCAGAGCCGGGGAAGCTCGAGGGGCCCGATCAAGCCGAGTTCCTCACCCTGTTCGGCCAGGTGCTGGGTGAACTCGCGCGCAACGTCGATACGGTCGCCGAACAACTGCGCCGCGACGGCCGGTTCGGCCTCGAGAGTGTCAACCATGTACGGCGCGGGACTACGCGGCGGTGATCACGGTGTGACGGTCGCGACCCTCACCCAGTGACTCGGACACGAAGCCGCGCTCCGACACAATGTCGTGCACGAGCTTGCGTTCGTACGAGGACATCGGGGGGAGGGAAGCCTCCGTTGCGCCGCCTTCGATGCGCTCGATGGCCCGGCCGACCAATTCGGTCAGCTCGGCCTGACGCGCTTCGCGGGACCCGCCGATGTCGAGGATCAGGCGGGAGAACGAGCCGGTCTTGTTCTGCACAGCGAGCCGGGTGAGCTCCTGCAGTGCGTTCACGGTGTCGGGCTTGGACAGCAGACGGAGGTTGCCGGCATCGGACGAGTTCACCGACAGGTACGCGCGTCCGTTGCGGGCGTCGATGTCGATGTCGCCGTCAAGGTCGCAGATATCGAGGAATTCCTCGATGTAATCCGCGGCAATGTCGCCTTCCTGCTCCAACTGGCCGATAGTCGGCGCAGCGTCGGCCGCGTCGGCGTTGAGCACGTCAGTGTTCTCAGTCACGTTGTTGTCCATCCCTGTTACTTCTTGGGGCCGGTCTGCTTCTTGGCACGGTTCTTACCCACGGGCTGCTGGCGCTGAGCCGGCTTCTTGGGCTCTTCCACCACGATGATGTCGCCATCTGTCGCAATGAGCTTGCCCTTGCGGGCCAGGCGCTCCTCGCGGGCCTTGGCGGCCTCGCTGCCGGGGGTAGGCATGTTGCGGATCACGAGGAACTGCTGTGCCATCGTCCAGATGTTGGAGGTCAGCCAGTAGAACATGACACCGAGCGGGAAGGCCACACCGGAGAAGGCGAAGACGAGGGGGAGCAGGTACAACATGATCTTCTGCTGGCGGAACATCGGGCTCGCCTTGGTCTCCGGCGACATGTTCTTGGACACGATCTGCAGCTGCGTGATGAACTGCGAGGCAGTCATCAGCACCACCATGGTGGCGGCGATGATCATGACCGAGAGGTTGAACTCCTGGCCACTGGTCCACAGCGTCCACTGCTGGGCGAAGGTGTCGTGCAGCGGGGCCACGCCGAACAGGGTGGCGTTACCGAAGCTGGTCGCGAGATCCTGGTTGAGCGGGCCGACGCCGGCGTTGGACTTCTGGGCGTCGTTGAGAACGGAGAACAGGGCGAAGAAGATCGGCATCTGCAGCAACAGCGGCAGGCACGACGCCAGCGGGTTGGTACCGGTGCGCTTGTAGAGCTCCATCGTCTCGCGGGACATGGCCTCGCGGGAGAACTGGTCCTTCTTACCCTTGTACTTATCCTGGATCTTCTTGAGCTGAGGCGCGACCTCGAGCATCTTGCGCTGGCTCTTGATCTGCCGCACGAAGATGGGGATGAGCGCGGCGCGCACCACCAGCACCAGGCCGACGATGGACAGAACCCAGGTGATGCCGTCGTTGTAGCCCATCCCGAAGTTGGAGAAGAGCCAGTGGAAGGCGACGAGCAGAAGCTCAACGGCCCACTTCAGCGGCCAGAGAATTGTACCTATGAGGTCCATGCGTGCGGGTCAGCCCTTTCCGTGGCTAAAGGAACTACAAATCCAAACGACGTCACGGTATGGCGACGGTGTCGTTTCAGGGGAACATCATCGATTCCGCCCTCAGCCCAAGGATGACAACGCAAAACCCGGCGAGCGGCGAAAAAAGAGCCGACGATCAGGCCATATTCTTGAACGGCGCCGAGGGCGTACGCCGAGCACGAGGGGTAATACCGGCAAACATCGCCGTACAGCGGTGAGATCACAGCGCGGTAGACACGCAGCACCAGCACCCCGAGGTTTCGGGGGAGCAGTAGGAGCGTGTAGATCGCCTTGTTCATCGGCCGCGCTGGCCTTTGACCAGTGCATGCGACAACTCGGCCACAAGGGCCGGCCAGCTGGCGTTCACTGACGAGGGCAGAGCCCGAAAAACGATCTCCGTCCCGGCAGGTACGCCAGGAAGGAGATCGAAGCTTGCCGCTTTCATTCGACGACGGATGCGATTGCGCACCACCGCGCCGCCAACGTTCTTGGCGACGATGAACCCGAACCGCACCGGAGTGGGGTCAGCGTTCTGTCGGAGGTACGCCACAGTGTGCGGGCCGACGACCCGCACACCTCGTCGAACGACAGCTTTGTAGTCGCTCCCGCTCGTAATGCGATTGGCGTGAGCGAGCACAGGAGGACTTACGCGGAGAGTTCGGTGCGACCCTTGCGACGACGGGCACCGAGGATGGCGCGTCCGGCGCGGGTGCGCATACGAAGACGGAAACCGTGCACTTTCGCGCGACGACGGTTGTTCGGCTGGAACGTTCTCTTGCTCATTGTTCAATCTCCACGTATTGGATCTCCGCAGGCCTAAACGAGCGGCCGGGAAAGAGTGAGGTAGCCCACGGGCTGGGGTCAACTGATTAAAACTACGGCTTCGGCCGCCCGCGGTCAAACTGAAGACGCCCAAACGTACGATTCTGCCCATTGAATTCCCATTTCTGGTACAGACACGCGGGTTTACTTCGAGCTAATTTGGCCTGACCGTCGGTCATTGACTACCGTGAGGACAAGTTATCCACAGGTTGTGGGTAAAGCCTGAGAATCCAGTCGTTATTTGCCCACAGGCGGTGGATAACCTTGTGGATGAATCTCGCGGTGAGACACTTTGTGTCGACAACCGGAGCATCTCTCACGGCTTTGAGCGTAAAGATCAAGATTGTGGGGAACCATGCCAGACGGGGAACAGCCCATCAGCGAAACATGGCGGTCGGTTCTGACTCTGTTGGAGTCCGATGACACCGTCACTCCCATGCTGTACGGCTTCCTGAACCTGGTGGAACCGAAGGGCATCGCGGCCGGCACCTTCTACCTCGAAGTGCCGAACGAATTCACCGCGAGCATGCTCAACGTGCGCATGCGGGTGCCGCTGCTCACCGCGATGGGCCAGCTCAGCGATTCCGTCGCCGTGACCACCTTCTACGTCGTGGTCAACCCCGAGCTCGAGCAGGAGTCCCTGCGCCCGGTGCAGGAACCGATCGAGCGCCAGCCCGACATCGAAACCCCGGCCACCCCGCAGTCGGTCTTCGAGAGTGCGTCGCCGGAACGGCCGCACGACACCCGGTTGAACTCTAAGTACAGCTTCGACAACTTCGTCATCGGCCAATCCAACCGCTTCGCCCACGCCGCAGCCGTCGCCGTGGCCGAGGCCCCCGCCAAGGCTTATAACCCGCTCTTCATCTACGGCTCATCCGGGCTGGGCAAGACCCACCTGCTGCACGCCATCGGCCACTACGCCATGAGCCTGTACCCCGGCATCCGGGTTCGGTATGTCAGCTCGGAAGAATTCACCAACGACTTCATCAACTCGATCGCCAACAACCGGGGCTCTGCCTTCCAGAACCGGTACCGCAACATCGACATCCTGATGATCGACGACATCCAGTTCCTGCAGGGCAAAGCAGAAACCCAGGAAGCGTTCTTCCACACCTTCAACACCCTGCACGACCACAACAAGCAGGTGGTCATCACCAGCGACCTGCCGCCGAAGGCCCTCACCGGGTTCGAAGACCGCATGCGCTCGCGGTTCGAGTGGGGCCTGATCACCGATGTGCAGGCGCCCGACCTCGAGACCCGCATCGCGATCCTGCGCAAGAAGGCGCAGAGCGAGAAGCTGCAGGTCCCACACGACATCCTGGAGTTCATGGCCTCCAAGGTCTCCTCGAACATCCGCGAACTCGAGGGCACCCTGATCCGGGTCACCGCATTCGCCAGCCTCAACCGCACCCCGGTCGACATGAACCTGGTGCAGACCGTGCTCAAGGACGTGATCACCCTCGACGAAGACAACGTGATCGCGCCGGTGGACATCATCACCAACACGGCGGACTACTTCAAACTCACGGTCGACGACCTGTACGGATCGTCCCGCTCGCAGGCCGTGGCCACCGCCCGGCAGATCGCGATGTACCTGTGCCGTGAGCTGACCAACCTGTCCCTGCCGAAGATCGGCCAGCTGTTCGGCAACCGCGACCACACCACGGTGATGTACGCGAACAAGAAGATCAGCGAACTGATGAAGGAACGCCGATCCATCTACAACCAGGTCACCGAACTCACCAACCGCATCAAGCAGGACAACCGGTACAAGTAAAGAAAAATTTTTTGTGTTTCGTACCTGTGGATAACCCTGTGGAAACTGCCGGGAAAACTCGGGCCCGCCTGTAGAAACAGTTCGCTCGCTTGTGAAAACTCCGAATTACCGAAAGCAGTTCCTGTCATTCATTGGGGTTAACGCTCACAGGGCGTCCACAAGTTACAAGTTTGTAGTTCCCAGTCGCTGATTGACATCCACAGAGTTATCCACAGTTTCCACACCGGTTAAGAAGATTAACGTTTAACTTAATTCAGCTCCAGGTCCAACAACCTTTACTCGCCCGGCTCGCAAGAAATGGCCGGTCAAGAAACCCGACTAGCATTGAGGCCGTATCCAGGTCTCCCACCGACAGGAGTGACTTCGTGAGATTTCAGGCCAATCGGGATGTCTTCAGCGAAGCCGTATCTTTCGCTGTCAAGCTCCTTCCCCAACGCACCACCCTGCCCATCTTGAGTGGCGTCTTAATCGAAGCGACAGAGACCGGCCTGATCCTCTCGTCATTCGACTACGAAGTCTCAGCGCAGACAGAGATCGCCGCCGATGTCGAAGAGACCGGCAAGGTTCTCGTTTCCGGTCGGCTGCTGGCCGAGATCGCCAGCCGGATGCCCAACGCGCCGGTTCGGTTCTCGACCAACGAGTCCCGCATCACCGTGAGCTGTGGCACCGCGAACTTCACCCTGCTGTCTATGCCGGTAGAGGAATATCCAAGCATTCCCCAGGTCAGCGCCCAATCCGGGCTCGTTCCTGCCGAGGAGTTCGCGGCGGCTGTCTCGCAGGTCGCCGTCGCTGCGTCCCGCGACGACGTCACCCCGGTGATCACCGGCGTGCAGCTGCAGATCACCGAGAACAGCATCAGCCTCGTGGCCACCGACCGGTACCGCGTGGCTGTGCGGGAGATCGACTGGGACCCGGGTGCCAACCAGGCGCAGGAACCGATCACCGCGCTGGTGCCGGCCCGCACCCTGCAGGAAGTCGGCAAGACGTTCGGTCACAGCGGAACGATCTCCGTGGCCATCACCAACACCGACGACCGTGAGCTCATCGCCTTCACCGCCGACAAGAAGACCGTCACGTCGCTCCTGATTAAGGGAAACTACCCGCCCGTGCGCCGGTTGTTCCCCGACAACGTCGACAACTACGCCGTGATGAACACGGCCGAACTGATCGAAGCCACCCGCCGGGTGCAGCTGGTGCTCGAACGCGAAGCCGCACTCCGGTTCAGCTTCACCGCCGACGGTCTCACCCTCGAGGCGATCGGATCCGAGCAGGCCCAGGCATCGGAAACCATCGACGCCATCCTCTCCGGCGGCGACACCGTCGTCTCGCTCAAGCCGCAGTTCCTACTCGACGGTCTCGGTGCCGTGCACTCGGAATTCGTGCGCATCTCGTTCACCAAGACCGAGAACCCGAACAAGCCCGGACCGGTGCTGATCACGAGCCAGACGTCGCGGGAACAGCCGGGCGCCGACAGCTACCGCTACCTCCTGCAGCCGAACCTGCTCCTGCGCTAAAACGCCAGCCTCACCCGTACGCCCAGAACCTCGAAGGACTGCCATGCACATCGGAATCGTCGGCCTCGGCAAAATGGGTGCCAACATGCGCGACCGCCTCCGCACCGCGGGGCTGACCGTCACCGGCTACGACCGCAACCCCGAGGTGACGGATGTCGCCGGCACCGCAGAACTGATCGCGGCGCTGCCCGCGCCGCGCCTGGTCTGGGTGATGGTTCCCGCCGGCGCGATCACCACCTCCGTGATCGCCGACCTGGCCACCAAACTCTCCCCCGGTGACCTGGTCATCGACGGTGGAAACTCACGGTTCACCGATGACTTCACCCACGAGGCGCTGCTGGCCGAGCAGGGCATCCACTATGTCGACGCGGGTGTTTCCGGCGGCATCTGGGGACTGACCAACGGTTTCGGCCTGATGGTCGGTGGCTCCGCCGAAGACGTGGAGCGGGCCATGCCCGTCTTCGACGCGCTGCGCCCGGAGGGGCCCCGCGAAGAAGGTTTTGTGCACGCGGGCAAGGTCGGCGCCGGCCACTACGCCAAGATGGTGCACAACGGCATCGAATACGCCCTGATGCAGGCCTACGCCGAGGGCTACGAACTGCTCGAAAAACGTGACGACTTGATCCACGACGTTCCCGGTATCTTCACCGCCTGGCAGCGCGGCACCGTGGTGCGGTCGTGGTTGCTCGAACTGCTGGTGCGCGCCCTCAAGGACGACCCGCAGTTGGGCGACATCGAAGGCTACGTCGAAGACTCCGGCGAGGGCCGCTGGACCATCGAAGAAGCGATCAACAACGCCGTGCCGGTTCCCGCGATCAGTGCCTCGATCTTCGCCCGCTTCACCTCCCGCCAGGAAGACTCACCGGCCATGAAGGCCGTGGCCGCACTGCGCAACCAGTTCGGTGGCCATGCCATAAAGAAGGCAGACTGATCCCGCGTGCGGGTCACTCACCTCTCCCTCACTGACTTCCGCAATTACGCGGGAGCCGAGGTTCCGTTCGGCGCCGGCCCGAACCTCATCGTCGGGCGCAACGGCCAGGGCAAGACCAACCTGGTCGAAGCACTCGGATTCCTCAGCACCCTCAGCTCCCACCGGGTCTCCCAGACCGGGGCGATGGTGCGATCGGGCCAGGACGCCGCGATCATCCGGGCCCGGCTCGAGCACAACGGCCGGGATATCCTCGCCGAGGTGCAGATCAACCGCTCGGGACTCAACCGGGCCCAGATCAACCGCTCGGTGATCAAGACCCGCGAGCTGCCCCGATACTTCTCCAGCGTGCTCTTCGCCCCCGAAGATCTCGCCCTCGTGCGCGGCGACCCGTCCGGTCGCCGCCGGTTCCTCGACCAGCTGCTGGTGCTGCGCAACCCCAGGCTCTCCGGGGTGCTCACCGACTACGACCGGGTGCTCAAGCAGCGCAACACCCTGCTCAAGTCCGCCAGGGCATCCGGCCTGAAGACCACTCAGCTCGGCACCCTCGATATCTGGGATGAACGCCTGGTGGCGCTGGGCTCCGAGATCATCGACGCCCGCGCCGACCTGGTCGCCCAACTGCTGCCGCCGCTGCACAACGCCTATCAGGCGGTGGCCGGTGCCGACCACGGACCGAACCTGGTCGCATCGCTGAGCATCCTGGGCGCCGACGAGGAATCCGACGAGACCGGCTCCCCCGCGGCCACTCCCCCGATCGATGGCTCCGGCACGGCCGACACATTCCGCACCGCCCTGGCGGGTCTGCGCCGCAAGGAACTGGACCGCGGCATGACCCTGGCCGGACCGCACCGTGACGACCTGGTCTTCGAACTCAACAACCTGCCGGCCAAGGGCTACGCCAGCCATGGCGAATCCTGGTCGTTCGCCCTGGCGCTCAAGTTGGCGTCGGCCGAGCTGCTGCGCCGGGACTCGTCCAGCGGCGACCCGGTGCTGATCCTCGATGACGTCTTCGCCGAACTCGACCAGTCCCGCCGCCGCCGGCTCGCGGCCGCCGTGACCGGATACGAACAGGTGCTGATCACCGCCGCCGTCTTCGAGGACGTGCCCGCGGTTCTCGCCGCCCACGCCATCCACATTCACGCGGGCGCGGTGGTCGAGAACCCCGTCGTCGACGGCGGCCCCACCGATACCGCCCCGGCGGCGGAAGACGGTGCCGCCCGTGGCTGAGCCCCGTGGCACCGAGCACAGCGAGGCGGCGAAGGTCTACCTGCGGTTCAAGGATGTTTTCGGTGATCCGAACGCCAAACGCCTGCGCGCCAGGCGCAAGCCCAGCGCGCAGATCGGTTCCAGCGTTCCGTTCGGCGCCGGCCGCGACCCGCACGGGCTCGGCGACACCATCAACTCCCTGACCATGCAGCTGGGCTGGAACTCCCCGCTCGCGCAATCGGAGCTGCTCGCCTCCTGGATCGAGCTGGCCGGCGAAGAAACCGCAAAACACTCCACGCCCGCCGGCATCGACGAGGGCGTTCTGACGGTGCATTGCGAGTCGACCGCGTGGGCGACCCAGCTCCGAATGATGCGGGTCGAGATCATGACGCACATCGCCCAAAAGTTCCCGGATGCCGGGATCGCCGCAATTCGTTTTCAGGGGCCTAACGCGCCCTCCTGGAAAAAGGGTCCCAGATCAATTCCAGGGCGGGGTCCACGCGATACCTACGGGTAGGGAGACAAATCAGGTCAACCGTGCGAATAAAACGCGTCAAACGGCGGATTTGGCCGTTCGGGCGTGGCGTGTTTGGTAGGCTGAGGGGTCGCCTGTGCGACGGTCAGGAGCCCAATTTCACATGACAATTGAACCGAAAACTGAGCCGGAGCAGCACGCTTACGGCGCAGAGGACATCCAGGTTCTCGAAGGCCTTGAAGCTGTTCGCAAGCGACCCGGAATGTACATCGGTTCAACCGGTCCACGCGGTTTGCACCACCTGGTCTACGAGATCGTCGACAACTCCGTCGATGAGGCCCTCGCGGGCTACTGCGACACCATCGACATCCGCATCCTGGCCGACGGCGCCGTGCGCGTGCAGGACAACGGTCGAGGCATCCCGGTCGACATCCACAAGGCCGAAGGCAAATCCACGGTCGAGGTGGTCCTCACCGTGCTGCACGCCGGCGGCAAGTTCGGCGGCGGCGGATACGCCGTCTCCGGTGGCCTGCACGGCGTCGGCAGCTCCGTCGTCAATGCGCTCTCCAGCCGCCTCGAGGTAGAGGTACGCCGGCAGGGCAACGCCTGGCGGCAGAGTTTCCACAACGGTGTGCCGAACGAGTCCCTGCACAAGGACGAGGTCTCGGACGAGACCGGCACCACGATCACGTTCTGGCCGAGCGCCGAGACATTCGAGACCATCGACTTCGACTACGAGACGTTGCGCGCCCGCTTCCAGCAGATGGCGTTCCTCAACAAGGGGCTGCGCCTCACCCTCACCGACGAGCGCGTCGACAGCCTCGACGCCGAGGGCAAGCCGCTGAGCAACTCGTTCATGTACGAGCAGGGCCTGATGGACTACGTGGCCTACCTCAACCGGGCCAAGAAGGCCGAACTCGTCAACGAAGAGATCATCTCCTTCGAATTCGAAGACACCGAACGCAAGATCGCGCTCGAGGTGGCCATGCAGTGGACCACCGCATACACCGAGAGCGTGCACACCTACGCGAACACGATCAACACCCACGAGGGTGGCACCCACGAAGAGGGCTTCCGCGCCGCGCTCACCACGCTGGTGAACAAGTACGCCCGGGAAAAGGGCATCCTCAAGGAGAAGGACGACAACCTCTCCGGCGACGACGTGCGTGAGGGCCTGACCGCCGTCGTGTCGATCAAGCTCGCCGAACCGCAGTTCGAGGGCCAGACCAAGACCAAGCTGGGTAACACCGAGGCGAAGACCTTCGTGCAGCGCGTCGTCGGCGACCAGCTCACCGACTGGTTCAACCGCAACCCGGTTCAGGCCCGCGAGATCATCCGCAAGTCCCTGCAGGCCGCGACCGCACGCATGGCCGCGCGGAAGGCGCGGGAAACCGCCCGCCGCAAGGGCCTGCTCGAGGGCGGCGGCATGCCCGGCAAGCTCAAGGACTGCCAGAGCAAGGACCCCGCGGCATCCGAGATCTTCATCGTCGAGGGTGACTCGGCCGGCGGTTCCGCCGTGCAGGGTCGCAATCCAGAGACCCAGGCGATCCTGCCGCTGCGCGGCAAGATCCTCAACGTGGAGAAGGCGCGCCTGGACCGTGCCCTCGGCAACGCCGAAGTGCAGGCGATGATCACGGCGTTCGGCGCCGGCATCGGTGAGGACTTCAACCAGGACAAGGTGCGATACCACAAGATCGTGCTGATGGCCGATGCCGACGTCGACGGCCAGCACATCACCACCCTGCTGCTCACCTTGCTGTTCCGCTACATGCGGCCGCTGATCGACCTCGGCTACGTGTACCTCGCGCAGCCGCCGCTGTACCGGCTCAAGTGGGCCAACTCGGCTCACGAATACGTCTACTCCGACGCGGAGCGGGACGCCCTGCTCGCCGACGGCGCCGCCGCCGGCAAGCGGATCCCGAAGGACAACGGCATCCAGCGCTACAAGGGTCTGGGCGAGATGGACTACAAGGAGCTGTGGGAGACCACGATGGCCCCCGAGTCCCGCACCCTGCTCCAGGTGACCCTGGACGACGCGGCAGCCGCCGATGAAATTTTCTCCACCCTGATGGGCGAAGACGTCGAGTCCCGACGCAACTTCATCCAGAAGAACGCGAAGGACGTGCGTTTCCTTGACATCTGATGACACCACCGGCACCACGCCGGATGCCCCCGACGCGGCCGGCATCGCGGCAGCCGCCGCGCACCTGACCCAGCACGGCAAGATCGACCAGGTCGACCTGCAGCTGGAAATGCAGCGCTCCTACCTCGACTACGCCATGAGCGTCATCGTCGGCCGGGCCCTGCCCGACGTGCGGGACGGCATGAAGCCCGTGCACCGCCGCGTGATCTACGCCATGTACGACGGCGGCTACCGCCCCGACAAGGCGTTCTCCAAGTGCGCCCGCGTTGTCGGCGACGTGATGGGTCAGTTCCACCCGCACGGTGACTCCTCGATCTACGACGCCCTCGTGCGTCTGGTGCAGCCGTGGAGCCTGCGTTACCCGCTGGCCCTCGGCCAGGGCAACTTCGGTTCCCCCGGCAACGACGGCGCCGCCGCCCCGCGATACACCGAAACGAAGATGGCCCCGCTGGCCCTCGAGATGGTGCGCGACATCGACGAGGACACCGTCGACTTCCAGGACAACTACGACGGCCGCACCCTCGAGCCGACAGTGCTGCCCAGCCGGTTCCCCAACCTGCTGGTCAACGGCTCCGTCGGCATCGCCGTGGGTATGGCCACCAACATCCCGCCGCACAACCTGCGCGAGGTGGCCGCTGGCGCCCTCTGGTACCTGGAGAACCCCGACGCCACCCGCGAAGAGCTGCTCGAAGCGCTGATCCAGCGCATCAAGGGCCCGGACTTCCCCACCGGCGCGCAGATCCTGGGCATCAAGGGCATCCAGGACGCCTACCGCACCGGCCGCGGCTCCATCACGATGCGCGCCGTGGTGAGCATCGAAGAGCTGCAGGGTCGCACCTGCCTGGTCATCACCGAGCTGCCGTACCAGGTGAACCCCGACAACCTGGCGATCAAGATCGCCGACCTGGTTAAGGACGCCAAGATCACCGGCATCGCCGACATCCGCGACGAGACCAGCGGCCGCACCGGCCAGCGCCTGGTGATCGTGCTCAAGCGCGACGCCGTGGCCAAGGTGGTGCTGAACAACCTCTACAAGCACACCCCACTGCAGGAGAACTTCGGCGCGAACATGCTCGCGATCGTCGACGGCATCCCGCGTACCCTCGCCCTGGACGGCTTCATCAGCGCCTGGGTCGCCCACCAGATCGACGTCATCGTGCGTCGCACCCAGTTCCGGTTGAACAAGGCCGAAGCGGATGCGCACATCCTGCGCGGTTACCTCAAGGCGCTCGACGCGCTCGACGAGGTCATCGCCCTGATCCGCCGCTCCCCCACGGTAGAAGACGCCCGCGAAGGCCTGATGGACCTGCTCACGGTCGACAAGCTGCAGGCCGACGCCATCCTGACCATGCAGCTGCGCCGTCTGGCCGCCCTCGAGCGCCAGAAGATCATCGACCAGGCCGCCGAACTCGAACTGCAGATCGTGGAGTTCAAGTCGATCCTGGCCAGCCCCGAGCGTCAGCGCACCATCGTCAGCGAAGAGCTGACCGAGATCACCGCGAAGTTCGGCGACGACCGCCGCACCGAGATCATGTTCGGCTTCGACGGCGACATGTCGGTCGAAGACCTCATCCCCGAAGAGGAGATGGTGGTCACCGTCACCCGCGGCGGATACATCAAGCGCACCCGCAGCGACAACTACCGCAATCAGCACCGCGGCGGCAAGGGCGTCAAGGGTGCGCAGCTGCGCGCCGATGACGTGGTCGAGCACTTCTTCGTCACCACCACCCACCACTGGCTGTTGTTCTTCACCAACACCGGCCGGGTCTACCGGGCGAAGGCCTATGAGGCCGTCGAAGCCGGCCGTGACGCCAAGGGCCAGCACGTGGCCAACCTGCTGGCGTTGCAGCCGGGCGAGGAGATCGCCCAGATCCTGGACATCCGGGATTACGGCGTCGCCCAGTACCTCACCCTGGCCACCCGCGAGGGCCTGATCAAGAAGACCGCGCTGAGCGAATACGACACCAACCGCACCGGCGGCATCATCGCGATCAAACTGCGCGAGGGCGACGAACTTGTCTCCGCGCTGCTCGTCGACGAAGATTCCGACCTGCTGCTGGTGTCGAAGAAGGGCATGTCGATCCGGTTCACCGCCTCCGACGACGCCCTCCGCCCGATGGGCCGCAGCACCTCCGGCGTGATCGGCATGCACTTCCGCGGCGAGGACACGCTGCTGGACGCCTCGGTTGTCTCCGACGACGGTTTCGTCTTCGTCGTGACCGAGGGCGGCTACGCCAAGCGCACCTCCGCCGACCAGTACCGCCTGCAAAACCGCGGCGGCCTGGGCATCAAGGTGGCCAAGTTGAACGATGACCGAGGCGACCTGGTCGGCTCCCTGATCGTCGACGAGGAGGACGAAGTCCTTGTGGTTCTTGCCAGCGGCAAGGTGGTACGCTCTGACGTCGCCGAAGTGCCGGCCAAGGGCCGGGACACCATGGGCGTCGTCTTTGCAAAGTTCGCGGACGAAGACAGGATCATCGCCATCGCGAAAAACACCGAACGCAATCTGGTCGTCGAAATCGAGGCGGCAGCAGAGAGCGAGTCGGGGAAAGTAGAATCAGCAGATGAGTAGTGTCGCCGAGAAACTGGCCAAGAAGTCGAGTCGGGGTGCAATGTCGTCCAAACAGGTACGTCTGAAGCTCGTTTACATTGACTTCTGGTCGGCCGTCAAGCTGTCCTTTTTGATCGCCGTCTGCCTGGCAGTCGTCACGATCGTCGCGACCTTCCTCACCTTCACGGTGCTGAACGGCACCGGCATCTTCACCCAGATCGACGCCCTCTACACGGACATCGCCGGGAGCGCCTCTGAGCTCACGACCATCTTGTCGATCGGTAACGTGATGGGCTTCGCCGTGGTCGTTGCGGTCATCAACACCGTCGTGATCACCGCCCTCGGCGCGATCTTCGCCGTGCTGTACAACCTGAGCGTCAAGGTCACCGGAGGCCTGCTCGTCGGATTCACCAACAACTGACGTTCGAAAGCCCGATCGGGGTCGCCTGCCGGCCTCGATTGGGACTTTTCGCCAGTATCCGGTAGTCTCAAACCTGCCCAATAGGGGGATATAGCTCAGTTGGTTAGAGCGCTTCGCTGATAACGAAGAGGTCCCAGGTTCAAATCCCGGTATCCCCACGTAGTTCATAACAGCCTTACATCTCCACCAGAGTCTCGTCGTGAGAAGCCGGTTCGGGGCCATAGCTCAATTGGTAGAGCGCCTGCTTTGCAAGCAGGAGGTCCGGGGTTCGATTCCCCGTGGCTCCACAGAAAGAAACCCCCAGTCGGCAGCAGCCGGTTGGGGGTTTTCTGCGTCCCGGATGTCTCGGCGGCCATCCCGGACACGGCCGGCACGGCCCGTGCGGCTTCCAGCGGGCCGCTCACGCCCTCGCGGTGCTCAGGGAGCGCAGTGCCCGCCCGACCGGTCCCATCCGCTGACACCCGCACACAGGGACGCACACGGCCGCGGCATCCGGCCGCGGCACCGGCAGCGTTAACTGAACAAGGCCCCCGCCGGAGACGGGGGCCTTGCTGAGAACGCGGTGAACTACGCTTCGGTGGTCTTCTCGATCGGCGAGTCGAGCAGCGACTCGTCTTCGGAAACCCACAGTTCGTCGTCGGCGCGGAACGTCTGCCAGATGGCGTACGCCACACCGGCAGCGGCTGCGATGCCCACGCCGATGGCAATATACGTGCCGGCGCCGAGTCCCTGCTTCTGCACGACGACCGGCTTCTGGAAACGCACCCGGTTGAGCGCGGCTTCCCGGGCATCCTTGGCGATGTCGCCAACCGAAAGCACGGTGCCGAGGGCGGTGCCGATTCCGGGGATGACCTTGTCAACGACCTGGTGGCGAACTCCACCAGCGAGATCCTGGGTGGCGTGCACACGGGGGAGCACGTAGTGCTCGTATCCCTGGCGAACGCGGGGTACTACTTCTTCACGAGTGAGCACCCCGGCCTGGCGGCCGGCTTCGCGTGCAATCTCGTTTGCGCGGTCGAGAACTTCCTGCTGGTGACTCCACAGTTCGTCCGCGCTCTTGCGCAGGCGTGTGAGTTCCTTTCGGCGCTTGCGTGACAGGCTCATCTGGACCCTCCATCGATTCGTGTGGTGAACAGGTCCATCTTGCCACTGAATACCCTGTGAGCGCTCTGGATGCCTGATCGGGAGTCGGAATCGGTCAATCCCGCTGTGCAAGAATTATCCGTATGTCTAAGCACACTGCGGTAGCAACGCTCAATACCACCCTCGGACCGATCAAGGTCAACCTCTTCGGCAACCACGCCCCGAAGACCGTCAAGAACTTCGTCGGCCTCGCCACCGGCGAACTCGAGTGGAAGCACCCGGCCACGGGCCAGACCTCCACCGATCCCCTGTACAACGGCACCATCTTCCACCGCATCATCAAGGACTTCATGATTCAGGCCGGCGACCCGCTGGGCCAGGGCACCGGTGGACCCGGCTTCCAGTTCGACGACGAGATCAGCCCCGAGCTCGACTTCACCCAGCCCTACGTGCTCGCCATGGCGAACGCCGGCATCCAGGGTGGCCGCGGCACGAACGGCTCGCAGTTCTTCATCACCGTCGTTCCGACCACCTGGCTGCAGGGCAAGCACTCGATCTTCGGCGCCGTCGAAGACGAGGCCTCCCGCAAGATCGTCGACCAGCTGGCGGTTGTGCCCACCGACGGCCGCGACCGTCCGCTCACCGATGTTGTCATCGAGAGCATCACCGTCGAGCAGGTCTAGGACCTCTGCACATGACTGGCCTGCCCGGAACCGCTGCAAACTTCTGTTATCGGCATCCGGGCAGGCAGAGTTTCATCCTCTGCCAGCGCTGCGGGCGCACCATCTGCCCCGAGTGCCAGACCCAGGCCGCCGTCGGTGTCATCTGCCCCGAATGCATGCGGGAGCAGCGCCAGAACGCGCCCCGCACCAAGTCGGCCGCCCGCACCAGCTTCAACCGCCTGACCGCTCCCGGTCAGCCCGTCGTGACCTATTCGATCATCGCGTTGACGCTGGTCGTCTTCGTGCTGCAGCTCATCCCCGGGCTCGGAGTCACCGACCGGTTGCTCTATGCGGGCATCTATTCGTACCCGGGCTCCTTCGAACCGTGGCGCATGCTCACAAGCGTGTTCGTGCACTCCACCGGGTTCATCTTCCACGTGCTGCTGAACATGTACACCCTGTGGATCTTCGGCCAGATCCTCGAGCGGATGCTCGGACGCGGCCGGTTCCTGGCGCTGTACCTGCTCAGCGGGCTGGCCGGTTCGCTCGGCGTGCTCTTCCTGGCATCGCCGCTGACCCCGGTTGTCGGCGCCTCCGGAGCGATCTTCGGCCTGATGGGCGCGTTCCTGGTCATCCAACGCAAGCTCGGCGGCAATGCCACCCAGCTGTTGATCCTCGTGGGCATCAACCTCGTCATCGGGTTCCTGCCCGGACTCAACGTGGCCTGGCAGGCGCATGTCGGCGGCCTGATCGGCGGCGCCGTGATCGGCCTGATCTTCGTGCAGACCCGTCAGCGCAGCAAGCGCACCCAGCAGCTGGTTCTCCTCGGCGGCTTCGCCGTGTTGCTGGTCGCGCTCAGCCTGACCAAGCTCTTCGTCTAGAGCGGGAACCGCCCTCGTCGACGGGGTTTTCCACACCCGGACGGATAGTTATCCACAGGAGTTTCCACACTGGGGATAATTACACGGCTGTAATTGACTACCCGAACGGGTGGTTAATTCCGGCGGTCTATCCGGTGAAGAGTTGGCGTCAGCGCCAGCGGGTGGTCATCAGGAAGCCGATGAAGGCAATCCCGAAGCCGACCATGATGTTCCACGACCCGAACGACGCGACGGGCAGGGCGCCCTGGCTCACGTAGAAGACGATGATCCAGGCCAGGCCGATGAGCATGAAGCCGAACATCACCGGCTTGAACCAGACGGCGTTCGGAGCGTCGTCGCCCGAGCGGGCCTCGGGGCGGGCGGGCTTGGTTCGGGGATTTGTGCGTGCCATGCCTGAGATTCTAGCGTCCCTGTCTGTGCCGACCGGCCGGGAGATCCCGGTGAACTGGTAGGCGGAGCGTCAGCTTCGCCCGATTAGAATCGACAGCATGACCGAGCCGGCCACGTCCGCAGTTCCGGCCCAGCGCGGGCGGAGGTCCAAGCGCGGGCCGAAACCGCGCGTGCGCCGCCGGGTGAGCGTGTTCGGGGTGCTCGGCGAGTTGTTCATCACCGGCGGGGTGCTGGTGTTCCTCTTCCTGGCCTGGCAGCTGTGGTGGAACGACGCCGTGATGGCCGCGTCCCAGTCCCGGGCAGCGGAATCGATCAGCCGCAGCTGGACCGAAGACGTCGCCCCCGATCCCGCCCCGGCTCCCGCGGAGGAAGGGTACGGTGATCCCATCGTGGCCACGGCACCCGGCAACGCGGATGCCTTCGCCGTGCTCTACGTTCCCCGCTTCGGTGCCGACTACCACCGCACCATCGCCGAGGGAGTAGGTACGAACGTGCTCAACAGCCCGGACTCCGGGATCGGTCACTACCCGGGTACGCAGATGCCCGGTGAGGTGGGCAACTTCGCGATCGCGTCGCACCGCAGCGCCAACGGCGGCGGCATGCACGTGATCAACGAGCTGCAGCTCGGCGACGCCATTTACGTGCAGACCGCCGACGGCTACTACACCTACCGGTTCCGCGACTTCGAATACGTGCCGCCGAGCGCGGTCGAGGCGATCGCCCCGGTTCCCCACGATCTCGAGGCAACCGCTGTCGACCGGCTGATCACCCTCACCACCTGCAACCCGCTCTATTCGACGGCAGAGCGGATCATCGCCTACGGTGTATTCGAGTCCTGGCAACCGACCTCTGCCGGTGCGCCGGCTGAACTCGCCGCCATGATGCCCGCCGCGTAGGCGCATCCACTCACTCAATTCCAGCGATACAAGCGATAAAGAGGACCACGATGTACGCAGCACTCTGGCGGATATTGCCCGGCCCGGTCTGGGTGCGTCTCCTGCTTGTGCTGCTGCTGCTGGCCGTTGTGCTCTACTCCCTTGCCACCTGGGTGTTTCCCTGGGTGAATACGATCGTTGACAACCAGGAAGTGACGGTGGGCGCCCCATGACCCGCATTCTCGTAATCGACAACTACGACAGTTTCGTGTACACCCTGAACGGCTACCTGCGTGAGCTCGGCGCCGAGACCGAGGTCGTGCGCAACGATGCCTTCCCCGCTTCGGAGACCGCCGCACGCATCGCCGAGTTCGACGGCGTGCTGGTCTCGCCCGGCCCTGGTAAGCCCGCGGATGCCGGCGTCTCGATCGCAGCGGTGGAGGCAGCCCTCACCGCGGAGCTGCCGTTGTTCGGGGTCTGCCTGGGGCACCAGGCGATCGCGGAGGCGTTCGGCGCCACGGTGACCAATGCCGAGGAGCTGATGCACGGCAAGACCTCGCAGATCACCCACGACGGCAGTGAGTTCTACGACGGGGTTCCCCAGCCCTTCACGGCCACCCGGTACCACTCGCTGGCTGTGGTGAACGGCACGGTGCCCAGCGACCTCGTCGTGACCTCACGCACCCAAGGAGGCGTGATCATGGGCCTGCGGCACGTGTCGGCACCGATCCTCGGTGTGCAGTTCCACCCGGAGTCGGTTCTGACCGAGGGCGGCTACCTGATGGTGGCGAACTGGTTGGCGCTGGCGGGGCTGCCGGAGGCGCGGGAGACCGCGAAGCACCTCACCCCGATGCTCAAGCTGAGCTGAGCCCGCGCCCGTCTGTCGAGGGTCGGCACGTCGGGTCTCGACAAGCTCGACCAGCGGGTCTCGACAAGCTCGACCAGCGGGTCTCGACAAGCTCGACCAGCGGGTCTCGACAAGCTCGACCAGCGGGTCTCGACAAGCTCGACCAGCGGGCGGTTGCCCTCGGCGAGTTTGGCCGATCAGCCGGCGCAGTAGGTGAGTTCAACCTCGGACTTCTGCGGCACATCGCCGGGGGCGAGGGACTGCTTGATGACCGGCGAGCCGGCCTGGCTGTCGCAGGTGTAATCCGGGGTCGGAGCGGGCACAAGCTGCACGGCGTCGGCCTGCAGGAGCGAGTTGGCGGCTGTGAGCGCCTGGCCCACAACATCCGGCATCGTCACTTGACCGCTGGAGACCGTGAAGTCCACCGTGGAACCGACCGGAGCCTGGCTGTGCGGGGCAGGAATGGTGTCGATGACCACGCCTTCCGCCACATCCGGAGAGTTCTCGGTGGTGACCGACCCGGAGACGAACTCCCGCTCCGTGAGGAACGGCTCCGCCGCAGAGAACGGCTGATTGGTGGTGTCAGGCATCTCCACGAGCTCGGCGCCGGTAGACACGAACACCTTCACCACGGTGGCGGGAGGCGCGATGGTGCCGGATGGCGGGTCGGTGCGGATGACTTCGTCCTTGGCCACGGTCGGACTGGACTCCTCGGCCTTGGTGGCCGCCAGGTCGAGTTCGAGCAGGGCATCCTGGGCGTCGTCGTAGGTGTAGCCCGCCAGTGCGGGTACGCGACGAGAGGAGTCGGGTAGTTCGTCGCTGGGCGTCAGGCTGAGCGCCCAGAACATCACGGCGATCACGATGACGATCACGCTGACGATACCGGCCCAGATCCAGATCACCGGTGGGCGCCGCTGGGTGCGGTCCATGGTCTGGTCTTCGGCCAGCTGCTTGAGGGCGAGCTCGGAGGACGACTCCACCGCCGGTGGTGCGCCGAACAGCCCGCCGGCGATATCGTCGGCCGGGCGGTGCACGGGGATATGCCCGGCGCCGGCCGACTCGACGTCGTTGCGGAACTCGACGGCGCTCTGGTACCGGTCGAAGCGGTCTTTGGCGAGGGCGTGCACGACAACGGTGTCGAGTGCCGGGGAGACCTTGGGGTTGATCGAGCTGGGCTTGACCGGGGCTTCACTGACGTGCTGGTAGGCCACTGCCACGGGGGTGTCGCCGCGGAACGGGGGCCGCCCGGTGAGCATCTCGAAGAGCACAACACCGCTGGAGTACAGGTCGGTGCGGGCATCCACTGACTCGCCCTTGGCCTGCTCCGGGGAGAAGTACGACGCCGTGCCGAGGATTGCGGTGGTCTGGGCGACGGTGGTGGCCGAGTCGGAGATGGCGCGGGCGATGCCGAAGTCCATCACCTTCACCTGGCCGGCCTTGGTGATCATGATGTTGCCGGGCTTGATGTCGCGGTGCACGACGCCGGCGCGGTGCGAGTACTCCAGCGCGGTCAGAACCCCGTCGATGATGCGAACGGCCTCGTCCGAGGCGATCGGCCCTTCACGGATGATGTCCTTGAGCAGGCGTCCGTCGACGAACTCCATGATGATGAACGGGATCTGGGACTCGGTGCCGTCGTCTTCGGTGACGGTCTCCTCGCCGGCATCGAACACCCGCACGATCGTGGGGTGAGCCATGCGGGCGGCCGCCTGCGCTTCCTGCCGGAACCGGGTGCGGAACGCGGGGTCGGCGGCGAGGGAGGATTTGAGCAGCTTGATGGCCACGGTGCGGCCGAGCCGGGAGTCGGTGCCGATGTGCACGTCGGACATGCCGCCGCGACCGATCGACGCGCCGACGCGGTATCGACCAGCAAGCAGACGGCCCTCATCAGTCAATGCAAAACTCCCTGCTCGCGGACACTGTTGGTCATTTTAGTCAAGATGCGCACCGGACACTCTGAGAGCGCCCGGCCGGTCGCCAGCCGGTTAGTCGGCGGGCTCGACCGGCGCTGCCGGGGTGGCCGTGGGTTTCGGGGTGGCGGTGGCGACCGGCGTCGTCGTGACCTCGACGGTGGTGGTGCCCGAGTATTCAGACGCGACCTCGCCGCAGAAGTACCTGAACTTGACCGTGAAGTCACCCGTGCCGGCCGTGATGCTGGCCGTGGTGACGTCGGCACCGGTGGGGGCGGGCGATGTGGCGCCGTTACCGTCTGCGACAACCTCGTAGCCGGAGAGTTCCTGGCCCGCTGGGCAGGACTGCGCCGGCCACGTGATGGTGACGGCACTGGCGGGCGGCGACGGCTGCACCGACGTGATCGTCGGCGTGCCCGACGGAGCGCTGGGCAGGGCGAGGTCACCGTACACGCTGACCGTGATGGAGGTGCCCTTGGCCACACGACCGGTGGGGTTGATCCCGTACACGGTGTCGATCAGGTCAGAGCTCGGAGCCGCCTTGTCAACGACCACGTTGGCGCCCAGCTCCAGTTCGCTGAGCTTGTCGCGGGCCGCGGTGCTCGTCAAACCGATGAAGTCAGCCTGGTTGAGGGCGACGTTGGTGGGCGTCGGCGTTGGGGTCGGAGTTGGCGCCGGTTCCGTGGTCTCCACGGGTGCCGACGTGGTCGGCGCCGGGTCGGGCGTCGAGGCCTGGTCGGTGAAGATTGTGTAGACGGTGCCGACGAGCACCAGGCCGAGGATCGAGATCAGTGCGACCAGAGGCCAGGTCCACGGGCTGCGCTTCTTCTTTTTCTTCGGTGCTGCCGCCGCGGCGGCGGCCGCGGCTTCGGCACGGGTGCCGGGCTGGGGCTGCGCGCCCGCGGAGGGCATCAACTGGGTGGTCTGGTCGTTTCCGGCACCGGGCATCAGCATGGTGGCTGCGGTGGGGGTGATCCCGGCCATGACGGCGGGAACAGACGCGGCGGCCGCGGCCACGTCACCACGCCGCAGGGCGATTGCGGCGCGCGCGAGGTGGGCCGCGGACGCGGGCCGGTCGGCCGGGTTCTTGGCCAGGCAGGAGATCACCAGGTTGCGAACCGGCTCGGAGATGGTGTCGGGCAGCGGCGGCGGCTGCTCGTTGATCTGCGCCATCGCGATGGCCACCTGCGACTCGCCCGTGAACGGGCGGCGGCCGGCGAGGCTCTCGTAGGCGACGATGCCGAGGGAGTAGATGTCGGTGGTCGGCGAGGCCGAGCGTCCGCTGGCCTGTTCGGGCGAGAGGTACTGCACGGTGCCCATGACCTGGCCGGTCGCGGTGAGCGGAACCTGGTCGGCGATACGCGCGATGCCGAAGTCGGTGATCTTGACCCGGCCCTCGGGCGTGATCAGCAGGTTTCCCGGCTTGATGTCGCGGTGCACGAGACCGGCCGCGTGGGCGGCGTGCAGGGCGGCCGCGGTCTGCGCGACGATGTCGAGGACCTTGTCGGCGGGAAGGGTGTGCTCGCGTTCGAGGATGGTGGAGAGCGCCTCACCGGGCACCAGTTCCATCACCAGGAAGGCGCTGCCATCCTCTTCGCCGTAATCGAAGACGTTGGCGATGCCTTCGTGGTTGACGAGGGCGGCGTGCCGGGCCTCAGCGCGGAAGCGCTCAAGGAACCCGGGGTCGCCGAGGTATTCGTCCTTGAGGATCTTGATCGCGACCGTGCGACCGATGACCAGGTCGACGGACTGCCACACCTCGCCCATACCGCCAATGGCGATGCGCGACTGCAGCTCGTATCGTCCCCCGAAGGTGAGCCCTGCTGTGGGTCTCATTTATTCAGCACCGCCTCTAGTACCTGTTTCGCTATCGGTGCGGCAAGCAAGTTGCCGTACCCCGTCTGACCGAGTCCCCCGCCATCTTCGATGAGAACGGTGATCGCATATTGCGGGTCTGCCGCGGGGGCGAATCCGGTGAACCACAGGGTGTATGGATCGTCATCGCCGTTCTCCGCAGTCCCCGTCTTACCCGCAACGTCGACTCCGTCTATTCTTGCATTGCTCGCGGCACCGTCCTGGACTCCGTTGACCATCATCTGGGTCATCGTGGCGGCGGTTTCGGCGCTGATCACGCGTTCGGATGCGACGGGAGCAAAGGTCTGCAGCGGGCTGAGGTCCGGTGCCAGGATCTGGTCGACGACGTTGGGTTGCATTTGAATGCCTCCGTTGGCGATCGTGGCCGAGACCAGGGCCATCTGCAGTGGGGTGGCCCGCACGCTGGTCTGGCCGAACGCCGACAGTGCGGTCTGCGCGTCGTCCGGGTCCTCGGGGTACACGCTCGCGGTGACCGAGAGGGGAATGGAGTACTCGGAGTTGAACCCGAACTTCTCGGCCATCTCCCGGATCGCGTCGTCGCCGAGCTGCAGGCCGAGCTCGGCCATCGGGATGTTGCACGAGAGTCGCAGCGCCGTGGCGATGGTGACGGTGTCTCCGGAGCCGCAGGTGCCGCCGCCGGAGTTGATGACCACCGAGCTCGAGCCGGGCAGAGTGAACGTGCCCGGGTTCGGGAAGGTGCTGTCCGGGGTGAACTGGCCCGATTCCAGGGCGGCGGCCACGACGACGAGCTTGAAGACCGACCCGGGCGGGTTGAGCGAGTTGATGGCCCGGTTGATCAGCGGGTCGCCCGGGGCGTTGACCAGGGCGTCGTAGGTGTCGTTCACCGCGGCGCTGTCGTGCACGGCGAGGGTGTTCGGGTCGTAGCTGGGCTTGGAGACCATCGCCAGCACCCGGCCGGTCTTGGGCTCGGTGACGACGACGGAGCCGGTGTAGTCGCCGAGGGCATCCCAGGCGGCCTGCTGGGCGACCGGGTCGATGGTGGTCTCCACCGCGGCACCCTTGGGGTCCTGCCCGGTGACCAGGCTGGAGAGCTGGTCGAAGAATTGGGCGTTGGAGGTGCCGCTCAGCTCGCCGTTCAGCGCCTGCTCGAGCCCGGTAGGGGCGCCGTTGACCGGGATGAAGCCGGTGACCGGCGCGTAGAGCAGTCCGTTGCTGTAGGTGCGCTGGAACTTGTAGTTGTCGTCGACGGGCAGCGACTGGGCGATGGGTTCACCGCCGGCGAGGATCGCGCCACGCTCGACGGAGTAGCTGTCGAGCAGCGTGCGGGTGTTGCGGTCGTCGGCGGCCAGATTGTCGGCCTGGAAGACCTGCACGACCGACAGTGAGCAGAACAGGGCGACGAACATGAACAGCACGGCGATGCTCACGCGCTTGAGTTCGCGATTCATCTAGACCACCAGCCGAGGTTGGTTGCGCACGGTGTCACTCAATCGCAGCAGCAGGGCCGCGATGATCCAGTTGGCGACCAGGGACGAGCCACCGGCGGCCAGGAACGGGGTGGTCAGGCCGGTGAGCGGGATGACCCGGGTGACGCCGCCGATGACGATGAAGCACTGCAGCGCCACGACGAAGGACAGGCCGACGCCGAGGAGCTTGCCGAAGTCGTCCTGCCCGGCGAAGCCGATGCGGAAACCGCGGGCGACGAAAAGCAGGTACATGGCCAGGATGGCGAACAGGCCGGCCAGGCCGATCTCCTCGCCGAGGCTGGCAATGATGTAGTCGCTCTGGGGAACCGGGGTCAGCTCGGGGCGGCCCTGGCCCCAGCCGGTGCCGATCAGCCCGCCCTTGGCCAGGCCGAACAGGCCCTGCACCAACTGGTAGCTGCCGCCGTCGGCGTCGTACACGTTGGGGTTGAGCGCATCCAGCCAGTTGGTGAACCGGCCGTTGACGTAGTCGAGGGTCTGGCTGGCGATCAGGGCGCCGCCGAGGAAGAGCGAGAGGCCGAGCAGTACCCAGCTGAGCCGGCCAGTGGCGAGGTAGAGCATGACCAGGAACAGGCCGAAGTAGAGCAGGGCGGTGCCGAGGTCGCGCTGGAAGATGATGACCGACATCGACAGGGCCCAGACCACGAGAATCGGGCCGAGGTCGCGGAGGCGCGGGAATCGCATCCCCAGGAATTTCTTGCCCACCATCGACAGGCTGTCGCGGTTGCGCACGAGGTAGCCGGCGAAGAACACGGCCAGTGCGATCTTCGCGATCTCGCCGGGCTGGAAGGTGGCGAAGTTGCCGAACCCGATCCAGACCCTGGCGCCGCTGACCTCGCGGCCGAGTCCGGGAACCAGGGGCAGCAGAAGCAGCACCACACCGACGAAGCCGGCGACGTAGGTGTAGCGGAACAGCACCCGGTGGTTGCGGATGATCAGGATCACGGCGATCGCGCAGGCGATCGCGAGGCCGCTCCACACGGTCTGGCGCACCGCGGCGCTCTCCCAACCGGACTCGGCGTTGGCGATGTCGATGCGGTAGATCATGGCGATGCCGATGCCGTTGAGCAGGGTCGCGATCGGCAGGATGAACGGGTCGGCCTCCCGCGCCACGAAGCGCAGCACGATGTGCATGGCGAAGACCAGGCCGGACAGGCTCGCGCCGAGCAGCACCAGGGTGGTGTCGATCTGGCCGAGGGCACCGAGTTGCACGAGCACCACCGCGCCGAGGTTGATGCCGCAGGCGATGATCAGCAGGAACAGCTCGAGGTTACGCAGCTTCTGCGGCAGGTGCAGGCGGCGGATCTTGCCGGTCTGGGGAGCGGCGTCGCGGGTCTCTGACGACGGATTACTCTGCCGGGGCATTGCTCAACCGTTCCACGATGAGTTTGGCGTCTTCGAGAGACGAGGCACTGATGGTGCGCTCGACCTGCTGGCGGTCGTAGACGCGCAGCTGGTTCAGTTCCAGGTCGGTGTCTTCGTAGACGCTCGACATGCTGATCGGGCCGAGATCCTGCTGGATGCCCTGGTAGATGGCCACGGTGCTGCCCTCCACGCCCACGTAATAGCGGCTCTGGGTCCACTGGTACCCGAGCAACGCGCCGCCGACGATGGCCACGATCAGCAGGACGATACCGGCCAGCCAGGTGACCTTGCGGCGCAGCGCCCGGCGGGCGTCTTCCTCGATCAGTTCGGAGAGGTAATCCTGCGAATCGGGTTCGAAGTGGGTCTCGCGCACCGGGTGCAGCCGCAGCGACGGGATGCGCGGGGCACGGGTGCGCACCGGCTCCTCGCCGAAGGCGAGGGGAGCGGAGGCCGAGCCGACAACGACGGGGTCACCCTGGCGTTCTTCGCCGCCGTCACCGATGTCGACGACGACGATGGTGACGTTGTCGGGTGCTCCGCCGTCGAGGCTTTCCTTGACCAGGCGGTCGGCCACGGCTTGGGCATCGGTCCGGCTGCGCAGGGCGTTGGCGATGCCGGTGTTCGACACCACCCCGCTCAGCCCGTCGGAGCAGATCAGCCAGCGGTCGCCGGCCCGGGTGGCGAGGATCGAAGTGTCGATCTCGGGGGAGGATTCCACGTCGCCGAGCACCCGCATCAGCACGGACCGGCGCGGATGCACCATGGCTTCGGCTTCGGTGATGCGACCGCTGTCGACCAGGCGCTGCACGAAGGTGTGGTCTGTGGTGATCTGCGACAGTTCATTGTCGCGGAACAGGTAGATCCGGGAGTCGCCGATGTGGGCGATGGCGACCTGGTTGTCGATCACCACGAGGGCACTGACCGTGGTGCCCATGCCGGTGAGCTCGGCGTGCTCGAAGACGGTTTCGGCCAGCTGCGAGTTCGCGGCGATCAGGGCGGCCTGCAGCGCGAACTCGGCGTCCTGCGCCGACACGTAGGCCGTGTCGGCCTCCATGATGCGTTTGGTGGCGATGGCAGAGGCCACGTCGCCGCCTGCGTGGCCGCCCATACCGTCGGCGACGACGAACAGGGAGTGCCCGGCGTAACCGGAGTCCTGGTTGTTGGCCCGGATCTTGCCAACGTTGGACGCGGCTGCGCTGTGACTAACCGATGCCATGCACTACCGCCGGAGCTCGAAGCTGGTCGCGCCGATTTTGACGGTGGTGTTCAGCGGCACCGAGGTGGGCACCGCCAGGCGTTTGCCGTCGAGGAAGGTGCCGTTGGTGGAGTCGAGGTCCTGCACCATCCAGTCGTCGTGCCAGAGCATCAGGCGAGCGTGGTGGGTGGAGGTGTAATCGTCGCGGATGACGAGGCTGGAGTCACTGGAGCGGCCGATGGTGATCGGTTCGCTGCCGAGCGGGAATTCGGTGCCGGCCTTGGGGCCGGAGGTGATGACCAGTCGGGTCGCCGTCTGGGTGGTGGCCTTCTCCGGGCCGCTCGACACAGGCGGGGCGGACTGGGGCCGGGAGAACTGTTCGGTGGGCGCTGAGGCCGACGCCGACGGTGCCTGCGCGAACGCGCCGGCTGGAACCGGGGCGGGCGGCGGGGTGGCGAACGGCGCGCCCGCCGCGGCAGGCGCCGGAGCGGGCGTGGCGAGCTTGCGCACCCGCTGGCCGAACAGATCGCTGCGCAGGGCGTAGACGATGCCGAAGATGAAGAGCCACAGCACCAGGAGGAAGCCCAGGCGCAGCACCAGCAGGGTCAGTTCACTGGGATTCATGTGTTCGGCCCCCAGAATCCACCCATGTCGTGGCGCTGGGTGGAGTCATCCCGGCGGGTGTCGGCGTGCTCGGAGCCGGCCTGCGCCACGACCCGGAACACAATGCGGGTGCGGCCGATGGTGATGACGGAGTCCGGCTCGAGAATGGCCTGTTTGACGGGGGATCCGTTCAACTGGGAGCCGTTGGTGGAGCCGAGGTCGCGCACCTGGGCGCGGGCGCCGTCCCAGATGATCTCGACGTGGCGGCGGGAGGTTCCGGTGTCGTCGATGGTGATGTCGGCATCCGACCCGCGGCCGATCACGGTGCGGGACTTGACGAGCTGGTGGCGCTGGCCGCCGATGTCGACCACCGGGGTCCAGGCGACGGTGCTCTTGACCGAGGTGGAATCGATCTGCACCATGCCCTCGCTGAGGCTGGGGTCGGTGGCGAAGGTGATCGAGACGGCACCGGTGAACTGGTAGCCCTGCGAGGTGGCGTGCTGCTGCACGAGCTGCACCAGCTCGTCGAGGAGCGCTGGGCCTAGATCACTCATGCGGCGATAGTCGGCTTCGGCCAGGCGCACGGTGAACCGGTTGGGTGCCAGGATGCGGTCGCGGGCCACGACGGCGGCTTTGGTATCGAGTTCCCGGCGCAACGCCGAGGTGATCTCCACCGGCTGCACACCCGACTTGAAGGTCTTGGCGAATGCGCCATTTACGGCGCGCTCAAGACCTTTCTCAAAGCTGTCCAGTATGCCCACAGGTCTCCCGATCCGGTCCGCTTGGCTATCAGCATGTTACTTGCCTCACGTGTTAACTCGCCCAATGGGCGGGTCAGGGCACGGGAAGTCATCCTACGGGTGTACCGGGACCAGGCCGGTATCAGGGCGCAATCGGGCGCATCCGTTGGGCACGTGGGCGGGGCGGTTTCCGTCGAATGGCGTTCCGGCCCTGGGGAATGCTAGGATTTCCAAGTTCGCGCGAGTGGCGGAATTGGCAGACGCGCTGGCTTCAGGTGCCAGTATTCGAAAGGATGTGGGGGTTCAAGTCCCCCCTCGCGCACAGTAAATAAGTGCACGACGGATGAAAATCTGCGCGAACAGGAAAGGCCCCCGGGGAACCGGGGGCCTTTCTTCGTTTGTGCCGGGCGCCCGCTGCGACCGGGCGCACCGGATAAGCGAGAGTATTGACACTGTGAAGATCCTCTCTATCCAGTCGGCCGTCGCCTATGGGCACGTGGGTAACTCCGCGGCAGTCTTTCCCCTTCAACGCATCGGTGCGGAAGTTTGGCCCGTCAACACGGTGAATTTCTCCAACCACACCGGATACGGCGCCTGGCGTGGATCCCTGATCCCGCCGGACGAGGTGCACGACGTCATCCTCGGGATCGAGGAGCGCGGCGCGCTGCCCCAGATCGATATTGTTCTCTCCGGGTATCAGGGTGGAGTCGGCATCGGCGACGTCATCGTCGACGCGGTGAAGCGGGTCAAGGCGGCGAACCCCTCGGCGATCTACGCCTGCGACCCTGTGATGGGCAATGCGAAGTCGGGCTGTTTCGTAGCGCCGGAGATTCCCCAGCTGTTGCGCGAACGCGTGGTGCCGGTGGCTGACATCATCACCCCCAACCAGTTCGAGCTGGGGTACCTGACCGGCACCGAGCCCGACACGATGGAATCCACCCTCGAATCGGTGGACCTCGCCCGCTCGATGGGACCTTCGATCGTGCTGGTGACCAGCGTCGAACGCCCCGATCGCGACCCCGAGACCATCCATATGCTCGCCGTCGACGACGCCGGGGCGTGGGCAGTGTCCACTCCTCGGCTGCCGTTCAAGCCGAACGGATCCGGCGACGTGACCGCGGCCCTGTTCGCGGCGCACTACCGGGCGACCGGGGACGCCGCCGTGGCGTTGGAACGGACGGCGTCGAGCGTGTTCGACCTGATCGATCTGACCTACCGGTCGGGGGAGCGCGAGCTGCAGCTGGTGCAGGCCCAGGAGTTCTACGCTCATCCGCGAATGCAGTTCACCGCGGAGCGGGTGCGTTGAGGTCGCCGGCTCCCTAAAAACTTCCGGTGGTAGGTTTTTGCAGACAGCGCGACAGCTAGTGAAGCGTGAGAGTGAAACAGGAATGGAGCCATCCGGTGGCAGCAATCGAGAAGTTTGAAACCAGTGCCGACGTCGCCGCGGAGGCTGCGCGTTCAGCGATCGCCGTGCTGCAGCAGGCCATCGAGACCTTCGGCGACGCCCGCTGGGTTCTGGCCGGGGGCAGCTCTCCGATGAGTGCCTACAAGATCATCGTCGCCGAGTACGCCGATGCCCTCGACTGGTCGAAGGTCACCGCGGTGATCGGCGACGAACGTGCCGTTGGGGTCGATTCCCCCGACTCCAACTGGGGCCAGGTCACCCCGCTCCTCTTCGGCACGCCCCAGACGTCGACGGTCACGGGCATCCGCCCGGTGACCGAACTGGGTGCCGAGACCGCGGCCATCCGTTACAACGACGACCTGCAGGCCCTCGTGGCGGATGGCGACACCGCGCCGCGGTTCGACCTCGTCTGGCTGGGGGTCGGCGAAGACGGCCACACCCTCTCGCTGTTCCCGGGCCACCCCGAGTTCAACGAAGACGACGAAGCGCTGGTCGTGCCGATCCACAACTCGCCCAAGCCGCCGCCGAACCGCATCACCCTCACGGTCAAAGCCCTGACGAACTCGCGTCACGCGGTGATCTTCGCCACCGGCGCGGGTAAGAAGGACGCCCTGGCCCTGGCAGTGAGCGAGAAGAAGCTGCCGATCGCGCGCGTGAGTGCCGCGCTCGATGCCGCCGGGGCGGATGTTCGCTGGCTCTTCGACGCGGCCGCCGCGAGCTGACCCGCCTGCTGCCGGGATCTCTTGGCGGCGATTGACCGATCTCGGCTCTCAATGGCATCGGTACTAGCTGTTGTACTTCTGTCGGGTGCCTCCGTACGTTGGAAACACCCCTTGAAAGGACACTTTTGTGAAGACCTTCACCATGCCTGGAACCGACATCCTTGCCCCGAACGTTGTGCTCGGAATGATGCGGATCGCCGACAAGTCCGACGATGAGGTGAAAGAGCTGGTCCGCGTCGCTCGCGATTCCGGCATCGACTTCATCGACCACGCCGACATCTACGGCAACGAGCGGAACGGGTGTGAGCGCCGCTTCGCCGAGGCGCTGCAGTTGACCCCGGCGCAGCGGGACGAGATCACGATCCAGACGAAGACCGGTATTCGGGAGGGGTACTTCGACTTCTCCTACGAGCACATTCTCGAGTCGGTCGACGAATCCCTCGCCGCCCTGCAGACCGACCGCATCGACATCCTGCTGCTGCACCGCCCCGACGCGCTGGTGGAACCCGAAGAGGTCGCCCGCGCCTTCGACGAGCTGGAGACCAGCGGCAAGGTGCGCGCCTTCGGCGTCTCCAACCACACCCCGCGGCAGATCGACCTGCTGAAGAAGTACGTGCGCCAGCCGATCGTCGCCAACCAGCTACAGCTCTCGATCACCCACGCCCCGATCATCGCGCAGGGGGTGGCGGCCAACATGCTCGCCGAGCAACAGTCGATCACCCTCGACGGTGGCGGCATCGTGGACTATTGCCGGCTGAACGACATCACCATCCAGGCCTGGTCCCCGTTCCAGGCCGGCTTCTTCACCGGCGTGTTCCTGGGCTCGCCGGACTACGCCGAGCTGAACGCCGTGATCGACCGGCTGGCCGCGACGTACGACGTGCCTGCCATCGCCATCGCGACAGCGTGGATCACCCGGCACCCGGCAGAGATGCAGGTTGTGCTCGGCACCACCAGCCCCGACCGCGTGGCTGCGGCCGCGCTGGGCTCGGATCTGCCGCTCACCCGGCCGGAATGGTACGAACTCTTCCGCGCCGCCGGGCACCTGCTGCCCTGAGCCCGGCTGCTCGGGCGGGCGGGCGGCTAGTCTGCCGGCCCGCCCGAGGCGGTGTCGTCGTCGCTCTCGGTCGAGCCGTCGCTCTGTGACCCGTCCGGCAACGATTCGGCAGTGGTCTTGTCGGCTTCGCTGGTTTCGGTGGAACCGTCCGGCGTCTTCTGGTCGCTCGTGTTGTCAGGGCTCATGGCCCCACTATAAGCACGCCGCGCACCGATCTGCTCGTGGGTCTTGCGATGACACCGACCTGGGGCTCATCCGGCCCCGCCTGTTACTGTCGATTGGTCACCCCGCCCAGGGCTGGCACCACAGTTTTCAGGGAGATCACGTGAACCAGCCCCGTATGAACGTCGAGTCCTTCAACCTGGACCACCGCACGGTGGTCGCGCCCTATGTGCGCCTGGCCGACACCAAGGTGCTGCCGCAGGGCGACATCATCGTGAAGTACGACGTGCGCTTCACCCAGCCCAACGTCGCTCACCTGGAGATGCCGGCGGTGCACTCGATCGAGCACCTCTTCGCCGAGCACTCCCGCAACCACTCCACACGGGTCATCGACTTCTCGCCGATGGGCTGCCAGACCGGCTTCTACCTGATCCTGCAGGGCCAGCCGGAGTTCAGCGAGGTGCTCGAGCTGATCGAGGCCACCATGACCGACATCCTCGGCGCCACCGAGGTGCCGGCGGCCAATGAGGTGCAGTGCGGCTGGGGCGCCAACCACTCGCTCAGCGCCGCGCAGGAGGCCGTGACGGTGTTCCTGGCCGGCCGCGCGGGCTGGTCGAACGTCACCGCATGAGTGTTGTAGACACCCCGTTCGACGCCATCGTGCTGGTCGCGATGGAAGAGGAAGCCGCCCCGTTCCTGGCGGCCGCGACCGCCGTCGCGCCGCCCGTGGGACTCGGCCGTTCCCGGCAGCAGCGACTGACCCTGGCCGGACGTGAGGTGCTGCTGGTGCTCAGCGGCATCGGACTGGTCAACGCGGCGGGAGCGGCGACATCCGCTATTCTCACCGCCCGTGCCCTCGACCCGGCGGCCGCACCGCTGGTGATCAGCGCCGGGTCGGCCGGCGGCGTCGGCGTGCAGGTGCGGGTGGGCGAGGTCGTGATCGGCAGCGAATACCTCAACAGCGATGCGGATGCCCAGGCCTTCGGCTACGCCATCGGCCAGGTTCCCGGTATGCCGGCCCGCTACGCCGGAGCGGCCTCGGCACTCGACGCGGCCGAATCGCCCAGCCGGATGCCCGACGGGTCGGCCGTGGTCGTGCAGCGGGGGCTGCTGGTCTCCAACGACAAGTTCGTTGGCCCAGAGCTGGCCGAAAGCCTGCGGCTGCAGTTTCCCGGGGTGCTCGCCACCGACATGGAGTCAGAGGGCGCCGCCCAGACCTGTTTCGCCTACGGTGTGCCGTTTGTGGCCATCCGCGGCATCTCCGACCTCTGCGGACCGGTGGACGACCACCTCACCCACGTCGACGACGCGGCCGACCGCTCCGCCGTGGTCGTGCTGGAGACCCTGCGCCGCCTCTAGCGTCCGCCCGCAACAATTGCGAGCGGCGCGGGCGCGGAGGGTCAGCGCACGAGGGCCGGGCGCTTGGGGTTGAATGCCCAGTCCTTCACCAGGTACTGCATGGCGATGGCGTCGTTCCGGGCGCCGAGCCCCTCGCGCTGGTAGAGCTCGTGCGCGGCGGCCAGCTTGTTCTCGTCCACCGTCACGCCCAGGCCGGGAACGGTGGGTACCTGCACCCGGCCGCCACGAATCTGGAGCGGATTCTCGGTCAGGCCCTGGCCGTCCTGCCAGATCCAGTGGGTATCGATGGCGGTCGGTGTGCCCGGCGCCGCCGCGGCGACGTGAGTGAACATCGCCAACGAGATGTCGAAGTGGTTGTTGGAGTGCGACCCCCACTGCAGGCCCCAGTCGTCGCAGAGCTGCGCCACCCGCACCGAGCCGCTCATGGTCCAGAAGTGCGGGTCGGCCAGGGGGATGTCCACGGCGTTGGAGCGGATGGTGTGACCCATCTCCCGCCAGTCGGTGGCGATCATGTTCGTGGCTGTGCGGAGGCCCGTGGCCCGCTTGAACTCGGCCATCACCTCCCGGCCGGAGTAGACGCCCTCGGCGCCGACCGGGTCTTCGGCGTAAGCGAGCACGTTGCGAAGCGACCGGCCAACGGCCACGGCCTCCTCGAGCAGCCAGCCGCCGTTCGGGTCGAGAGTGACCCGGGCGGTGGGGAACCGCTCGGCGAGGGCGGTGACGACCTCCGCCTCCTCCCAGGCGGGCAACACTCCGCCCTTGAGCTTGAAGTCGGCGAAACCGTACCGGGCGTGCGCGGCCTCGGCCTGCTGCACGATCCCGGCGGCGTCGAGCGCCGGCCGGTGCCGGGCGGTCGACCAGGCATCGCCGCCGGACTCCGCCCCGCGGTAGGGCAGGTCGGTCGCTGCCGCGTCGCCGACGAAGAACAGATAACCGAGCATCTCCACCGCGTCCCGCTGTTGCCCGTCACCGAGCAGCGCCGCGACCGGCACGCCCAGATGCTGGCCGAGCAGGTCCAGGTGCGCCGATTCCAGCGCCGTGACCACGTGGATGGTGGTGCGCAGGTCGAAGGTCTGCAGGCCCCGGCCGGCGGCGTCGCGCCCGGCGAAGTGCCGGCGCACGGTGCCGAGCGTGCTGCGGTAGGCGCCGAGCAGGGCTCCCACGACGAATTCCCGCGCGTCTTCCAGCGTGCGGCGGATGTCGTCACCGCCCGGCACCTCGCCGACGCCGACATTGCCGTTGCTGTCGGTGAGCAGCACGATGTTGCGGGTGAAATACGGCCCGTGCGCGCCGCTGAGGTTGAGCAGCATGCTGTCGTGACCGGCGACCGGCACCACCCGCAACGACTCGATCACGGGTGTCTCCGGGGCGCTCATGCCGGGGTCTGCTCACCGTCGCGGGTGAGTTCACCGTCACGTTGCCGCCAGACTCCGAGCGGATTGTCGTCCTGCAGCACGGCCGGAAGCAAACCGGCCGGCAGGTTCTGATAGCTCACCGGGCGCAGGAACCGCTCGATCGCCAACGCGCCGACCGAAGTGGTTTGACCGTTCGACGTGGCCGGGAACGGGCCGCCGTGCACCATGGCGTGGCCGACCTCGACGCCGGTCGGCCAGCCGTTGAACAGCACCCGGCCTGCCCGCAACTCGGCCTCGTCGAGCAGAGCCTGCGCCCCGGGCTCGTCTTCGGCGGAGTGGATGGTGACCGTGAGCTGGCCCTCAAGGCCGGCGAGGATCTCGGCCATCTGATCGACGCCGTCCACGGTGACGACCAGGCTTGCCGGGCCGAAGATCTCCTCCTGCAGGGTCTCGTCGGTCAGGAAGGTGTGTGCGTCGGTGACGAAGAGCTGCGGCACCCCGCAGACCGCGACGGCCGGGGCGGCCTCGCCGTGTGCGAGGTTCGTGACGTCGGGGTGGTCTCCGAGCACGCCGGCGCCCCGGTCGAAGGCGTCCCGGATGCCCGCGCTGAGCATGGGCGCGCCGGCCACCTGGCGTACGGCGTCGGCGGCGGCCGCGGTGAAGGCATCCGCCGGCGCCCCTCGCGGCACGAAGACCAGGCCGGGGCTGGTGCAGAGCTGGCCGTTGCCCGTGCTGACGGAGGCGACCCAGGCGGCGCCAAGCTCGGCCGCCGCCGTGTCGAGCGCCCCGGGGAGAACGAAGACCGGATTCACGCTGCTCATCTCGGCGAACACCGGGATGGGTTCCGGCCGGTTGCGCGCCGCGTCGACGAGGGCCATGCCTGCGGTGCGCGACCCGGTGAACCCGACGGCTTTGATTCGCGGGTGGCTGACCAGGGCGATGCCCACGCTGGCTCCGCCGCCGAAGAGGAGCGAGAACACGCCGGGGTGCAGCTCGTGTTCGGCGACGGCCGCACTGATCGCCCGGCCGACGAGCTCCGATGTTCCGGGGTGGGAGCTGTGCGCCTTCACCACGACGGGAGAGCCGGCCGCCAGCGCGGAGGCGGTGTCACCGCCGGCGACAGAGAAGGCGAGCGGGAAGTTGCTGGCGCCGAAGACGGCCACCGGCCCGACGGAGATCTTGCGCAGCCGGATGTCGGGGCGGGGCAGGGGACTGCGGTCGGGCAAGGCCGGGTCGATCCGGGCATCGTGGAACGTGCCGGTTCGGAGCAACCCGGCGAAAAGGCGCAGCTGGCCCGTGGTGCGGGCCGTCTCGCCCTGCACCCGGCCGCGGGGCAGCCCGGTCTCGGCGATCACCCGGTCGGTCAGCACGTCGCCGAGGGCGGCGATGTTGTCGGCCACGGTCTCGAGGAACGCCGCCCGCGCGGCCGGCGTGGTCTTCCGGTAACTCCCGAAGGCGGCCCAGGCCAGTTCGGCGGCCTCGTCGACCTCCGCGGTGCCGACCAGACCGTAGCTGGGAGCCAGGGTGAGGCCGGAGGCCGGGTCGGTGCCGGCGATCTCGCCGTGACCGCCATGCACGGGGCGCCCGCCGATCAGGGAGGCGCCGGTCAGATCGGTCCCGAGGGCGGTCTTCGGCAGGGAAATCGGATCGCTCTGGATGGTCATCGACGCACTCCTCGGGGCTCAGGCGCGTTTCTGCGCTCGTTTCAGCGTAGAAAGGACCGACGGCGGCGCCAACATGAAATCTGCATGCATCGATTCACTGGATGCATCGAAGTCACGGATTCTCGACCGCGGATTGAAAGATCTCCAGCACCTTCTGCACCGCCGGGTTGTCGTTGTCGTCCCGCCAGGCCACATCCAGTTCGATCCGCGTGCGCTCACTGAGCGACGGTGGGATGGCCAGCGTCTTGAACACAACCCCGTCGGGCACGAACCGCTGCGCCGACTCGGGCACCAGGGTGAGGCCGAGGCCGGCCTGCACGAAGGCGAGCAGGGCCGGCACCTGGCTGGCGTACTGGATGATCACCGGCTGGCTGCCGGCCGCGGCGAACAGGTTGAGCAAGAGGTCGTGGAAATACCGGGCCTGGCTGGGCGAGTACATCAGGAGCGGCTCGCCGTGGAAGTCGAGCAGGGAGAGCGGCTCCGGCTTGTCGGCGAGGTGACTGCCGATCGGCACCGCGGCCACGAGGTGTTCGGTCATGACCGGGCGGGTGAGGATGCCCGGGCGGCCGACGAGCGGGCGCAACAAGCCCAGGTCCACGGTGCCCTTGACCAGTTCGTCCATCTGGTCGGTGGTCACCAGTTCGCGCAGCACCAGGCTCACGTCGGGCATCTCGTCGGCGGCCCGGCGCAGCAACAGCGGCAGCGCGCTCATGGCCGCCATCGCGGTGTAGGCGATGGTCAGGGTGCCGGTGGCTCCCGACCCCACCCGACGCACATCGACGGCCGACTTGGCGGCGAGGTCGAGGATACGGCGCGCGTTGGGCAGCAGGGACTGCCCGGCCGCGGTGAGATTGACCCGGCGGCTGGTGCGGTTGAACAGCAACGTGCCCAGTTCGCGTTCCAGCAATTGGATCTGCCGGCTGAGCGGCGGCTGGGTGATTCGGAGGCGATCGGCGGCCGCACCGAAGTGCAGCTCCTCGGCCACGGCCACGAAGCATTCGAGTTGGACGAGTGAAAACATCGATCTACTCCTTGAATCAAACTGTGCATATATTAGCTTGGACCTGAATCGATTGCACTTTATCGTTCTTGTTATTGCAAGGCGACGAGCTGTTTCGGCAGCTGACCAGAGGAGTGCTCAGTGTTCGACGGCGTACTGTTTTTTCCGCTCACCCCCTTCAGCGCAGACGATCAGGTGAATCACGAGGTGCTCGCAGAGCACCTCGAACGCGGTCTGGGCTATGCGCCGGGCGGGATCTTCATCGCCTGCGGCACCGGTGAGTACCACGCGCTGTCGCCCCGCGAATTCAGCGCGGTGGTGCGCACCGCCGTCACGACCACGGCCGGCCGGGTGCCGGTCTTCGCCGGTGCGGGCGGGCCCGTGGCCCTCGCCAAGGAGATGGCCGTCGCGGCCGCCGAGGCCGGGGCAGACGGGCTGTTGCTACTGCCGCCGTACCTGGTCGGCAGCCCGCAGGCCGGGCTCGTCGACTATGTCAAGGCCGTCACCGCCGTCACCGACCTGCCCGTGATCGTCTACCACCGTGGCAACGCCAGGTTCACCGTGTCCAGCGCGGTGGAAGTGGCCGCGCTGCCGACCGTGGTGGGGTTCAAAGACGGTGTCGGTGACCTCGACCTGATGTCGCGCATCGTGCGCGCCGTGATCGACAGCACCGCGGCCGCCGGCAAGGCCTTCACCTTCTTCAACGGCCTGCCGACCGCCGAAGCCTCGCAGAGCGCCTACCGCGCCATCGGGGTGACGCTCTATTCCTCGGCCTCGTTCGCTTTCGCCCCCGAACTGGCGGTGGCCTTCTACGAGGCGCTCGAGACCGGCGACCAGGCCTTGACGGACGACCTCAGCCGCGCCTTCTTCCACCCGATCGTGCACCTGCGCGATCAGGTGCCCGGCTACGCGGTCTCGCTGGTGAAGGCCGGAGCCGAACTCGGCGGCATCCGCGCCGGACACGTGCGGCCCCCGCTGGTGGACATGTCGCCGGAACACCGGGCTGAGCTGGCCGAGATCATCTCCGCCGGCCAACGGGTGCTCGCGGCCCACACCGGGGCAGCGGATGCGCCACAGAGGCAGACGCCATCTTCCTACGTAGACGCCGAGGTGCTGCTCGGATAGGCTCGGCCGCAAATCTGCGTCCGACCGAAGGAGTTTGAGATGCCAGCATCAGAGCACCCGGAAACTGGTGTGCGAGACGTGAAATCCGCCGCGCGCACCGTGGAATTGCTGGAGGTGCTCAGCAGCCGGCACAACCGGCCCACCAGCATCCGGGAACTGAGCGAGGAAATGGGGGTGCCGCGCAGCAGCCTGCACGCACTTCTCCGCACCCTCGCCAAACACGGCTGGGTGCGCGGCGACAGCACCGGATCGATGTACATGATCGGCATCCGGGCCCTCCTGGCCGGCACCAGCTATCTCGACTCCGACCCGTACCTGCCGGTGGTGCAGACCTTCCTCGACGACCTCAACACCCAGCACGACGAGACCTTCCACTTCGGCCGGCTCGACGGCACCGATGTCGTCTACCTCGCCACCCGGGAATCCAGTCGCTACCTACGCGCGTACAGCCGGGTGGGTCGTCGCCTGCCCGCCTTCGCCACGTCGCTGGGCAAGGCCCTGCTCGCCGAACTCCCCGCCGCGAAACTGGCCGAGCACCTGCAGCCCGATCCGGCGGCGCTGACGCCGCGCACCCTGGTGCGGCGGGCCGACCTCGACGCTGATCTGGCCGCCACCCGCGAACGCGGCTACGCCGTCGACAACGAGGAGAACACCCCGGGGCTGCGCTGCTTCGCGTTCGCCCTGCCCTACTCCGAACCCGCCACGGACGCGATCAGCGTGTCCCTCCCGCTGTCCCGGCTCACCGAGACCAGGGAACACGAACTCATCGCCGGCCTACGGCTGGCCAGCCAGAAGATCGGAAACATCGTGCGGCCCCTCAAGGACGCAGCCTGGACCTGACACCTGCCCGGCAGGTGCGATAAGAAGGAGCAGTACCCGTGGAACAACACCTCATCACCGACATCGTGATCACCCCGGTCGCGTTCCGTGACCTGCCGCTGCTGAACACCGTGGGCGTGCACGAAACCTACGCGCTGCGAGCGATCGTGGAGATCGTCACCGATTCCGGCGTCACGGGGGTGGGGGAAACCTACGGCGATGCCCCGCACCTCGCCCGGCTGCAGCTGGCCGCGCGCAGCCTGATCGGAGTGGACGTGTTCAGCATCGGCGTGATGCGGCTGCGCATCATCGAGGCGCTGCGCGGGGACACCACGGTGGGCGGCCACGGCATGAGCGGCATGGTCACGGGGTCCAGCACCCCCGACCGGGTGCTCTCGCCGTTCGATGTCGCCGCCCTCGACATCCAGGGCAAGGTCGTCGGCCGGCCGGTCAGCGACCTGCTCGGCGGCGCTGTGCGCAGCGAGGTCGCGTTCAGCGGATACCTCTTCTACAAGTGGGCCGGGCATCCGGGCCAGGCCGACGATGCCTGGGGTGCCGCGATCGACCCGGCCGGCATCGTGGCGCAGGCGCAGCGGATGGTCACCGACTTCGGCTTCTCCGCACTCAAACTCAAGGGCGGGGTGTTCGAACCCGAGGAAGAGGTCGAGGCCATCCTGGCCCTCCGGAAGGCCTTCCCTGGCCACCCGCTGCGCTTGGACCCGAACGCCGCCTGGACAGTGCCGACCTCGGTGCGAGTGGGTCAAGCCCTGGACGGCGTGCTCGAGTACCTCGAGGACCCCACCCCGGGGCTGGCCGGAATGGCCGCCGTGCGCCGCGAGGTGCCCATGCCCCTGGCCACGAACATGTGCGTGGTCAGCTTCGACGATGTGGCGCCGGCGGTCGCCGCCGGGTCCGTCGACGTGATCCTCTCCGACCACCACTTCTGGGGCGGCCTGCGCCGCAGCCAGGCGCTGGCCGGCATCACAGAGACCTTCGATCTCGGCCTGTCGATGCACTCCAACTCCCACCTGGGCATCAGCCTCGCGGCCATGGTGCACCTCGCCTCGGCCACTCCCAACCTGGACTACGCCTGCGACACCCACTGGCCCTGGAAGGACGCCGCAGAAGACGTGATCGTACCCGGCGCCCTCGGGTTCGAGAACGGCTCCGTGCGGGTACCGACCCTGCCCGGTCTGGGCGTGGAACTCGACCGGGATGCCCTGGCCCGGCTGCACGAGCAGTACCTCGCCTGCGGGCTGCGCAACCGCGACGACACCGGCTACATGCAACGCATCCAGCCCGACTACGAGCTGGTGAGCCCACGCTGGTGACCACGCCACTGAACGTGCTCGTCACCGACCGCATCCTCAGCCGGTTCGAAGCCGAACTCACCCGTGGCGACGACACGGCCCGCTGGACGATCGCCGCCCACCGGAGCCCGGAGCGGATCCTCGCCGAGCTGCCGCACACGGATGTGCTGGTCTGTTCGGCCATGACGCCGGAGATGGCGGCCGCCGGCCGGAACCTCAGGCTCGTGCAGGTGACCGGCGCCGGGTTCGACAAGATCCCTCTGGCCGACCTCGCCCCGGGCGTTGCCGTGGCCAACACCTTCCACCACGGCCGGCCCATCGCCGAGCACGTGATCATGGTGTCGCTGATGCTCAACCGGCACGTGCTCGCCGCGGATGCCCAGATGCGGGCCGGCCGTTGGCTCACCGTGGCCACCGACCCTGACGTGGCCTTCCACGGCGTGCTCGCCGGCCGTTCCGTCGGCGTGCTGGGCCTCGGCGGCATCGGCCAGGAGGTGGCCAGGCTCGCCGGCGCGCTCGGCATGACCGTGCAGGCCATCCGGCGCAATCCGCACGGCGCCGTGCCCGCCGACCTCGACCTGGCCTGGGTGGGCGGCCTGGCCGAGCTGCCCCGGCTGATGAGCACCTCCGACATCGTCGTTGTCACCATCCCGCTCAGCGACGACACCCGCGGGGTGGTGGATGCCGCGGCACTGGCCGAGATGCGGCCCACCGCGATCCTGGTGAACGTGGCCCGCGGTGCCGTGGTCGATGAAGACGCCCTGTTCGCGGCGCTGTCCGCCGGCAGCATCGCCGGAGCGGGCATCGACGTGTGGTGGGGTGCCCCGACCGGGGCCGATGCCCCGCCGGCCGCACGGCGCTTCGCAGCGCTCGACAACGTGGTGCTCACCCCGCACCACTCCGGCCACGCTCGAACCACCTTCGAGCTGCGGGCCGCGGACATCGCCGCGAACGTGCGCAACCTCGCCGAGGCGAAGCCGCTGATCAACCAGGTGCGGGCGCCGCTGGCCTGAGCCGGCCAGGCTGGCGGCGTCACGTCGTCAGCCGACGAGCTGGGCGCCGATCAGCAGCACCGCGCCGAGAGTGGAGACGCCGAGCGCCACCAGCCGAAGCCGCCGGTGGTCGAGCAGCCGGTTGGCGTAGCGCGAGAGCAGGTAGCCCAGAAGTACCGCCGGAATCATCCACAGGGCCAGGGTCACCGTCTGCCGGGTCACCGCGCCCACGGCGACCAGGGCCACCAGGGAGATCGACGAGCCGACCAGGAAGAACGCCGACATCGTGCCGCGCAGTCGCGGTCCGTGCGAGCGCTGCCAGATGAGGGCCATCGGGGCGCCGCCGATCGAGGTGGTCGTGCCCATCACGCCGGATGCCGCCCCGGCCGAGATCAGGGAGAGCCGGCTGGGCACCGGTGCCCAGCCGGCGAAGGCCAGGATGACCCCGCCGAGCACGACCAGGGCCACCAACCAGGCCAGGCCCTGCGCGGGCAGCACGGCGACCAGCCAGGCGCCCGCCAGGCTGCCCGGGATGCGGCCCACCAACGCCCAGCCCGCTCCCTTCACATCCAGTGCCGCGCGCTCCCGCACCGCCACCATCGCCGTCACCACGACGGCGAGCATGATGATGGAACCGGGCAGCAGGGTCGGATCGATCAGCCCGATCACCGGGGCAGCGAGCATACCCATGCCGAACCCGATCGACGCTTGGAGGGCGGAGGCCGCGATCAGGGTCACCGCGATGATGCTGATCTCCAGCCAGGTCACGAGGCGTGAGCCAGCTGTTCCGGTTCGTCGCGGGTGGGCTCGATCGGGAAGTGGCACTCACTGATGTGTTCCGGGTTGTCCAGCGCGGCCCGCGGCTCCGGGGCCAGGGTGGCGCAGATGTCCTGCGCCTTCCAGCACCGGGTGCGGAACCGGCAGCCGGACGGTGGGTCGAGCGGGGACGGCATCTCGCCCTCGAGGATGATCCGCTGCCGCGGGGCGGTCGCGGTCACATCGAGGTGCGGCGAGGCCGACATCAGCGCGGCGGTGTACGGGTGACTGGGCCGGTCGAAGACCTCCTCGGCGGTGCCGGTCTCCACGATCCGGCCGAGGTACATGACCGCGACCCGGTCGGCGACGTGGCGCACCACGGAGAGATCGTGCGAGATGAAGATGTAGGCCACGCCAAGCCGCTGCTGCAGGTCGTTGAGCAGGTTGAGCACCTGCGCCTGCACGGAGAGGTCCAGCGCGGAGACCGGTTCGTCGAGCACGATGACGTCGGGGTTGAGGGCCAGGGCCCTGGCGATGCCGATGCGTTGCCGCTGCCCGCCGGAGAACTCCTGCGGGGACTTCCCGGCGTCGCTGGGGCGCAGGCCCACCAGGGTGAACAGTTCGCTCAGCCGGGCCTGGCGTGCCGCCTTCGTCGGGTAGAGATCCCGGTGGGTGGCCCACGGCTCCGAGACGATCTCGCCCGCGGTCATGCGGGCGTTCAGCGATGCGAACGGGTCCTGGAAGACCATCTGCACCCGGCGGCGCCAGGCGAGCAGTTCGCGGCTCTTGAGCCCGAACGGGTCGACCCCGTCGAAGCGCACGCTGCCGCTGTCTGGAGTCTCCAGCATCAGGAGCGTGCGGGCGAGGGTGGATTTTCCGCAGCCCGATTCACCGACCAGCCCGAGGGTCTCGCCGCGGTTTACATACAGGTTGATCTTGTCGAGAGCGCAGAGGGTGTTGTTGCCCTTCGCGCCGGGCACGTGGAAGTTCTTCGTGAGCTCACGCACATCCAGCAGTGCTTCAGACATTGTCCAGCTCCTTCGAGAAGTGGCAGGCGACAGCGCGGTCGTCGCCGGCGGGTTCGAGCGGTGGGCTCACCGCGCGGCAGATGTCCTGCACCAGCGGGCAGCGGGACTGGTAGACACAGCCCACGGGGATGTTGTGCAATTCGGGTGGGGAGCCGGCGATGGATTTGAGGTCTTCGCCCCGGCCGATGTTGGCCGGCACCGAGTCCAGCAGTCCCCGGGTGTACGGGTGGTGCGGTCGGGCGAACACCTCACGCACCGGGCCGGTCTCCACGACCTTGCCGGCGTACATCACCGCGACGGTGTCGGCCTCTTCGGCCACCAGGGCCAGGTCGTGCGTGATCAGTACCACTGCCATGTGGGTTTCGGTGCGCAGGTCTCGCAGCAGCGCCATGATCTGCGCCTGCACCGTCACATCCAGTGCCGTGGTCGGCTCGTCCGCGATCAGCAGCCGCGGATTGAGGGCGACGGCCATGGCGATCAGTACCCGTTGGCGCATGCCGCCGGAGAACTGGTGCGGGTAGGAGTCCACCCGCGACTCGGGTTCGGGGATGCCGACCCGGCGCATCAGCTCGACGGCCTTGACCTTGGCCGCCTTCGCCGACAGGCCGTGGTGGATGCGGAACGCCTCGCCCAGCTGGGTGCCGACGGTGTACACCGGGTTGAGCGCGGTGAGGGCGTCCTGGAAGACGATGCCGAGCTCAGGGCCGGCAAACTTGCGGCGCTCCTTGGGCTTCAGCCGGGCGAGGTCGGTGCCGTTCAGGCGCACCTCACCGCCGGCCACGTCGGCGACGGGGTCGAGCAGGCCGGCGATGGCCTTGGCGGTCATCGACTTGCCACAGCCGGATTCGCCCAGCAGGGCGATGGTTCGGCCGGAGAACGCCTGGAAGCTGACGTCGTTGACGGCGCGCAGCGTGCCCTTGGGGGTGCGGATCTCGACGACGAGCCCGTCGACATCCAGGACCAGTTTGTTCTCGGCCCGTACGGTGGACTCGCTGACGGTCTGGGTGATGGTGCTCATCACGCCACCTCCTTGACGGGCATACGGGCGATGAAACGCTTGCGCTTGTGCTTGAGGGTGAGACGCCAGCGCTGCGCCGGGTCGGTGGCGATGCGGAGCCACGCGGCGAGCACATTGGCCGCGACGGTGGTGATCACGATGGCCAGGCCGGGGAACAGCGACAGCCACCAGGCGGTCTGCAGGTATTGGCGGCCCTGGGCCACCATCAGTCCCCAGCTCACGTCCGGCGGCTGGATGCCGATGCCGAGGAAGCTCAGCGACGACTCGGCGAGCATGACGTAACAGAACTCCAGCGTGGCGAGGGTGAGCAGGGTGGGCAGCACCACCGGGATGACGTGCCGGCGGATGATCGCGGCCGGTTTGGTGCCGAACGTGCGCGCGGCATCCACGAAGGTGCGGCTCTGCAGCTCGGCCGACTCGGCCCGGGCGGTGCGCAGATAGATCGGGATGCGGGTGAGCGCGAGGATCAGCACGATGTTGGCCGCGCTCGGTGAGAAGACGTACAGCACGACGACGGCCAGCAGCAGCGACGGGAAGCTCATGATGACGTCGGCAATGCGCATCGAGATCGTCTCCCGCCAGCCGCGGTGGAAGCCGGCCCAGACGCCCCAGAGGGACCCGATCACCAGGGAGATGCCCACGGCCGGCAGCGCGACCGACAGAGTGGTCTGGGTGGCGACCACGAGCCGGGCGAGCATGCTGCGGCCCAGGGAATCGCTGCCCAGGATGAACTGCCAGCCCTCCGCCAGGCTGAACGGCGGCCGATTGGTGGCCGACAGGTTCTGCTGGGTGGCCAGGTCGCCCATCAGGGTGGGGCCGACGAGGGCCGTGAGCCCGACGAGCACCAGCACGATCGCCGCCGCGGTGGCGAACCGGTCTTTCAGCAGCAGGTGGAACAGACCGGGCTTGCTGGTATCCAAAGTGCGGGGCAGCGCGATGACCTCGGTGCTCGGCGGGGTGACGGACCGCCCGCCGGGCGGCAGCTGCGGGTTAGCGAGTGGGCTGGACATTGAGTTTCCGTTCCTGGGCTGCGGCCGGGGTGACCCGGCGCTTCCTCGCCCTGGTCGTTGGCCGCACTCGGGCGTCGAGCATGGCGTAGCCGAGGTCGATCAGAATGTTCAGGGCGAAGATCGAGATGGCGGTGAGCAGCACGGCCGCCTGCAGCACGGCGAAGTCGCGCTGCAGGATCGAGTCGATCATCAGCTTGCCGATACCGGGCCAGCCGAAGATGGACTCCACCACAACGGCGCCGTTGATCAGGCCGACGGCGAGGTCGCCGGCCACGGTGAGGGCCGGAGCGGCGGCGTTCCTCAGGGCGTGCCGACTGACCACTCGCACCTCACTGGCGCCCTTGCTGCGGGCCAGTTTGATGTAGGGCTCAGACAGCGAGGTCACCATGGCGCCGCGCACGATCTGCACCAGCACCCCGAACGGCCGCATGAGCAGCACCGCGATCGGCAGCAGCCAGGAGGTGGGACTGCTCACCCCCGAGGTGGGCACCCAGCCCAGGGTGATCGCGAAGACCCAGATGCCCATGATCGCCAGCCAGAAATCCGGGATGCTCGCGGCGGCCATCGAGGCAAAGCTCGAGATCCGGTCGACGATTCCGTTGGGCTTCAGCGCTGCCCAGCTGCCGACGATGACGGCCAGCACGACGGCCAGCAGCATCGTCACCCCGGCCAGCTGGAGGGTGGCCGGGAAGGCCCGCAGGACCATTTCGCCTGCGGGCTCCCCGGTGCGAAGCGACACCCCGAAGTCCAGCCGGAGGACGCCACCGAAGTAGTTCGCCATCTGCACCAGGAGCGGGTCATCGAAGCCGTTGCGGGCGGTGAAGTCTTCCCGCATCTGTTCGGTGGCGTTCAGCGGCAGGTACAGGCTGGCGGGGTTACCGGTCAGCCTGGCCAGGGCGAAGACACCGACGATGACCACGATCAGCGGGATGGCGCTGGAGATGATCCGGCGTCTGAGGAAGGTCCACACGGGGGTTCACGTCCTTTCGGCTACAAAAACGGTGTCTCAGCTCACGGGCGTGATCTCGGCGAGGCGCAGCTCGTCACCCGACGAGGAGTTCGGCGTGTAGTCCACCGCGGCGGCCTTGCCGATCACTCCGGTCTGATGGGCGATGAAGGCGAACTGCACGATCTCCTCGTTCTGGTACTCGAAGATGTCCTGGTAGGCGCTCTCGCGGTCGTCGCCGGTCAGCACCGAGGCATCCGTGAGCCGAGTGTCGAACTCCGGGGTGCCGTAGACGCTCTGCGCACCGGTGGTCGTCATGTACTGCTCGACACTGAACGCGGCGTCACCGGCCTGGTTGCCGTGCTGGATGAGTAGAGCGATCGGTCCCTCGTTGGTGACGAACGGACGCAGCTGGTACTGCAGGTGGGCGGACGTGTCGACCATCTTCAGTTCGACATTGAGGCCGGCCTGGGTGAGCTGCTCCTGCAGGATCTGGCTCATCTCGGAGACCTTCGGGAACTGGGCGTTGCGGGCCACGATGGTGATCTTCTCGTCAACGGGCACGCCGTCGGCCTTGGCCTCGGCGACAAGGGCGCTGGCCTTGGCCACGTCGAACTCCCAGGGCTTGAGGTCTGGGTTGTGGCCGACGATGCCCTCCGGCACGAGCTGGGCAGCCGGGATGTGGGCGCCCTGATACAGGGAGTCGGTGATGCCCTGCTTGTCGATCGCGTAGTTGATCGCCTGGCGCACCCGGATGTCATTGAGCGGGGCGATCTCTGCGGTGAGGCGGAGTGCCACGGTCTCGTTGTTCGGGTAGTCCAGGCCGAGGTCGCCCGCGCCGTCGTCGGCGCCGAGGCCCATGGCCAGGTCGGCTTCACCGCTGGTGATCATGGCCGCACGCACGGTGCCCTCCGCCCGCCACTGGTATTCGGCCTCGGCGTAGGCCGGAGCGTCACCCCAGTAATCGTCGTTGCGCTCCAGGGTGAGTTTGGTGCCGGCATCCCACTGCTTGACCTTGTACGGGCCGGTGCCAACGGGCTCCCGCACCTTGGCGGCGGTGTCTGTGCTCGGCGGCACGATCTCCACGAAAGAGAGGCGCAGGGGCAGGATCGGGTCTGGCGTGACGGTGCTCACGGTCAGCGTGGTCTCGTCGACGGCGGTGACCACGAGGTCGTTGTCGCCGAAGACGTAACCCTCGACGTTGCAGCCCAGGTCGGAGTTGACCGCCCGGTCGATGGCGAATGCTGCCGCCTCGGCGTTGAAGGGTGTGCCGTCCGAGAAGGTGACGTCATCGCGCAGAGTGAAGGTCCACTCGGTATCGCCCGTGGCTTCCCACTCGGTGGCAAGCAGCGGGTCGAGGTCGCCGGTCGTGGGGTTCCTTTCCACCAGCGGCTCGGTGATGTTGGAGCGCACAACAACCCCGGTCGAGGTGAGATTCGCCTCGCAGGGTTCCAGGGTCGGCGGCTCCTGGGGGAGCACGATGCGGACCAGGTCGGCTGAGGTCGTGCCGGTGCTCGGCTCTGAGTTGGCCACTGCGCAGGAACTGAGGATGAGCATGGAGCCGGCAGCGATGGCTGCTCCGACGAGCCCGGAACGCGGGCTCCGAAATTTGTGGTTCGCTGAGGTTGAAGAAGAAGACGACATTGGTTCCTCCGGATTATTGTGAGACGCCGCCGGGAAGCTACCCGGCGGGTCACGTCTACAAGTGAAGCTAAGGTCTCGACTCGTAGACACGTTCAGCTTGTGCGGCAGCGGGGGACCGAGTCAAGGACCGAGTTCCGCCTCGGCCGAGCCGGAAGCCTTCCCAGCGCCGCCGGAGCGGCCCGCGGCGCGGAATCGGTGCTTCCCCAGCCACGGAATCATGCGGATCTTGACGTGTAGAGCCCTTTTCATGCTGGCAGGGTATCGATCAATTCGAATTACGTCTTGGACGGTTCCGCGCCCCGAAGCCTAACCTTCGAGCGTGACCACTCCCTCTGCAACCGTCCTCAACGACCGTCACCTGCCGCCCCTGAGCGGGGCCGTCTTGCAGGTGGGACCGCTTCTGCCGGCCCTGCAGACGGAGATCACCGCAGAGTTCGCCGCGCGCCGGCTGCCCGACGATGGCACCCGCGCCGCCTTCCTCGCTCAGTTCGGCGCCGGTATCCGGCTCGCCGTCACGTCGGGCAAGGTGGGCGTTGATGCGGCTCTCATCGACGCGCTGCCCAATCTTGCCGCGATCGTCAATTTCGGCGTCGGCTACGACACCACCGACGTCGGCGCGGCTCGGGCCCGGGGGATCGGCGTGAGCAACACCCCCGACGTGCTCACCGACTGCGTCGCCGATACCGCGCTCGCTCTCCTCCTCGACGTCTTCCGCCGCATCACCGTCGCCGACAACTTCCTGCGGGCCGGCAGCTGGAGCGCGGGTAACTTCCCCCTCGCGACCCGGTTCTCCGGCACCCGGATCGGGATCGTCGGGCTCGGCCGGATCGGCGGCGCGATTGCGACCCGGCTGGAAGGCTTCGGCTGCACGATCTCGTACCACAACCGCAACGCCGTGCCGGGGTCGCCCTACGCCTATGCGGCCTCGATCACCGAGCTCGCCGCCGGCTGCGACGCCCTGGTGGTGGCTGCGGCGGGCGGCCCGGACTCCGAGCGGATCATCACCGCCGAGGTGCTGACCGCGCTGGGGCCACGGGGCTACCTGGTGAACATCGCCCGCGGCTCCGTCGTCGACGAACCGGCCCTGGTCGACGCTCTGCTCGCCGGCCGGATTGCCGGTGCCGGGCTGGACGTCTTCGCAGACGAGCCCCGGGTGCCCGCGGCGCTGCTCGGCCTGAAGAACGTGGTGCTGCTGCCGCACATCGCCAGCGGAACGCACGAGACCCGCCGGGCCATGGCCGACCTCACGATCGAGAACATGCGCAGCTTCCAGGCCGACGGCACACTCGTCACCCCGGTCTAGGCCGCGGACAGGCCGCGCGAAGACGCGAGGCAGGGTCAGTCGAAGATGATGATCTGACGCACCGCGTTGCCGTCGGCCAGGGTGTCCATGCCCTCGTTGATGTCGTCGAGGCGGATGTGGCTGGAGATGAGGCTCTCCACCGGCAGTTTGCCCTCCCGCCAGAGCTGGGCATAGAACGGGATGTCGCGGGCGGGTACCGCCGAGCCGAGGTAACTGCCGATGATAGTGCGCGCCTCGGCGGTGATCGTGAGCGGGGACACCGCAGCGAGCTGGTCGGCGGCGGGAAGCCCCACCGTGACAGTCGTGCCGCCGGCGGCGGTGACGAGCACCGCAGTCTCGAAGGCACGCGGATGCCCCACCGCCTCGATCACGACGTTCGCCCGCACCCCCTGCTCCAGGGCCTGGTCCGGGGTGTAGACCGAATCGGCGCCCAGCTCGAGCGCCTGCTCGAGCTTCGCCGCCACGGAGTCGATGCCGACCACTCCGGCCACATCGAGCGACAGAGCCGTGATCAGGGCGGCCATGCCCACACCGCCCAGGCCGACGATCGCCACGGTGTCGGTGGGGCCGGGCTTGCCGGCGTTGATCACCGCGCCTCCGCCGGTGAGCACCGCGCAGCCGAGGACCGCGGCGATGTCGGGCGGCACGTCGTCGTCCACCGGCACGACCGAGAACCGGTTGACCACCGCGTGATCGGCGAAGGCGGAGACGCCGAGGTGGTGGTGCACGGGTTCGCCGTCGATGCTGAGCCGGCGGGCCCCGCCGAGCAGGGATCCGGCATTATTGGCGGCACTGCCGGGCAGGCAGGGCAGCTTGCCGCCGGTGAGGCAGCCGGCGCACTCGCCGCAACGGGGCAGGAAGGCCATCACGACCCGCTGGCCCACCTCGAGGTCGGTCACTCCGGCGCCCAGTTGCACCACCCGGCCGGCGGCCTCATGGCCGAGCAGCATCGGGGTGGGACGCACCCGGCTGCCGTTGACCACCGAGAGGTCGGAGTGGCAGAGCCCGGCGGCCTCGATCCTCACCAGGATCTCGCCGGCGCCGGGACCGTCGAGGTGGAGGTCGAGGATTTCGAGTGGCCGCGAGGTGGCGTAGGGGCGGGCGGCACCGGTGCTGCGGAGCACGGCGCCGCGGATGGTGCGAGCGGCGACGGTGGGCGGAACGGGGGCGACGACGGTGTCGGAATCCACGGGGTGATCTCCTTGGTGAGGGGTACTCACCCTATCGCCGGCGGTTGAGGATGCGAGGGAAGTCACGGGTCTCGACAAGCTCGACCAGCGGACCAGCGGACCAGCGGACTGGCGGTTGAGGATGCGGGGGAGGTGACGGGGTCTCGACGGGCTCGACCGGCGGCCCGGCGTCACGCACCGGCGGGGTGAGCGGGGCGGGTCAGGCGATCTCGTAGGCGCGGCGCAGCCAGGCGAGCACCTCCGGGGTGAGGTCGGCCGGGTCGGCCAGGCGCACCCGGTGGGTGACCATGCTGTTCCAGCTGCCGGATGCCTCCAGCACGTCTGCCCCCTCCACCCGGGGCAGTTTGAGGCCGAGGTCGAGCCGGCCGGCGGTGACCTGCACGATCGCGAACTTGCCGGTGCCCTTGAGCAGGCTGATGTAGCTGTTGGTGGGCGCGAGATTCACCTCGCCGAGTTCACGGGCGGCAGCGAGCAGCCGTTCATAGGTGCCCCGCCAGTGCGCCTTGGCGCCGCTGAACTGGGCGTTGATCTTCTCCTCCACCGGCAGGCGCTGGCCGGCGACCTGGCCCAGGGCGGAGACCAAGGCCATCGAGTGGCCGGTGCCGAGGCCGTAGTCGGCTTTGAGCCAGGCGACGATGTCGGCGGTCTTCACGTCGGTCCCGAGCAGGCCCTTCGCCGCAGCGGCCACCCGGAAGTCCTCCGGGCCGAGGCCGGTCTTCGCCTTGATCGTGTCCAGGTAGGCCTGGGAGGTCATGGGGCTCCTCGCGACGGGTGGCCAGGGGCCACGATGAAATCGGTGGCCTCACCGTAGCAGGGCCGCACGGCGGGGAACGACGGAGGGCCGCGCATCCGCCCGCCGCTGATGCAGGAGGGGAGGCGCGGCCCTGGCCGGTGCGAACGCTAGTCGAGCGTGGGCATCTGCTCGGTGATGTGCGCGATCGTGGGGATCGACGAGGTGATCACGGTGCCGTCCGCGCGCCGGCTGCTCTCGATGAGCGCCGTCGTGGGTGCGCCGGGGTCACGGGCGCCCTGGTGCGAGAGCGGAATGACCTCTGGCATGCCGGCCGTCACGACGACCTGCAGGCCACGCACGGTGAGCCTGGCCTCTGTGCCTTCTTCGATGCTGAGGTGCACGTTGGTCTGCGACACCGCCACCCGCAGGCGTGAGCCCTTGAGAGTGACGCGGAAGACCAGTTCGTCCCAGTCCTCTGGCAGGCGTGGGTCGAGCGTGATGCGACCGCTGTGGTCGCGCAGGCCGCCGAAACCGTAGACCAGCGCGCTCCACACGCCACCGGCGGATGCGACGTGCACACCGTCGGCCGCGTTGTGGTGCAGGTCGGCGAGGTCGACGAACAGGCCGGAGGTGAAGTACTTGAGCGCGAGCTCGTGGTAGCCCACCTCGGCGGCGATGATCGACTGCACCACGTCCGAGAGCGTTGAGTCGCCCGTGGTCAGCGGGTCGTAGTAGTCGAAGTCGGCCCGTTTCTCTTCCGGGGTGAACTGGTCGCCCTGCAAGAGCAGCGCCAGCACCACGTCGGCCTGCTTGAGCACCTGGAAACGGTAGATCACCAGCGGGTGGTAGTGCAGCAGCAGCGGCCGGTTCTCCGGCGGGGTCTGCTCGAGGTCCCAGCGTTCCTTCTCCAGGAACTGGGCGTCCTGCGGGTGGATGCCGAGGTTGCGGTCGAACGGGATGTGCATCGCCTCGGCGGCGAAGGACCACTCCATCACCTCGGCCTCGTCGAGCTTCAGACGGGAGGCCATGGCGTCGAACGACGCCCGGTCCACCGAGAGCAGCCGGCGCACGCTCTTCACCGCGGCGCGCAGGTTCGAGCGCGCCATGATGTTCGTGTACAGGTTGTCGTTGACGACAGTGGTGTACTCGTCGGGTCCGGTGACGCCGTGGATGTGGAAGACATCGTTGCCGTTGCCGCGCCAGAACCCCAGGTCAGCCCACATTCGAGCGGTCTCCACCAGAATGTCGATGGCCTCGCGGGCGAGGAAGTCCTCATCGCCGGTGGCCGCGACGTACTGACTGAGCGCATAGGAGATGTCGGCGTCGATGTGGTACTGGGCCGTACCGGCCGCGTAATAGGCGCTGGATTCCAGGCCGTTGATTGTGCGCCAGGGGAACAGCGCGCCGAGCTGGTTGAGCTCGGTGGCGCGGGCACGGGCGTGGTCGAGCATGCCGTGCCGGAACCGCAGCGCATTCCGCGCCGCGTTCGGCGAGGTGTAGGTGAGGAACGGCAGCACGTAGACCTCGGTGTCCCAGAAGTAGTGCCCGCCGTAACCGGAACCGGACACCCCCTTGGCCGAGACACCCTGGCCGTCGGCGCGCATCGACGCCTGGGCCAGCTGGAAGAAGTTCCACCGGGTGGCCTGCTGCAGCGCCGGCTGGCCGGGCAGTTCGACGTCCGTGCGGGCCCAGAACGCGTCGAGCCAGTCGCGCTGCTCCTGGATGATGGCCGCGACGCCGGTCTCACGGGCCCGGTCGAGGGTGCGGTCGCAGCGGTCGGCGAGCTCGTGCGTCGGTACGCCGGCGGAGGTGTGGTAACTCAGCGTCTTGGTGATGCGGATGGGGTTGCCCATCTTGGCCTTCACCTTGTAGACGTGCTTGGCCAGGTCGTCACCGAGCTGCGAGGACTCGTCGAACTCGTTGATCGTGTCGATCGAGTGGTCGGACGCCGTGGCTATGGTCATGCCGGAGTTGGTGCAGCGGAAGCCGAGGATGTAGCGGCCGTTGGAGGCGCGCTTGAACCGCGGCTGCAGCACCCGGTCGGTGAACGACTCGGCCCGGCGGGGGTCCCAATCGTTGGTCGAGCCCGACTTGGGCCGGTCGTACTCGCCGATGCCGTCCTGCCGGTTGAGGGTCTGGCTGGAGATGACGACCGACGCGTCGGAGTCGAGCATGGTGACCTCGTATTCGAGCACGGCGAGGTGGCGTTCGGTGAACGACACCATGCGGCGCGAGCGAATCAGCACCTGCTTGCCCGACGGGGTGCGCCAGACCAGCGACCGCGACAGGATGCCGTCGGCGAAGTCGAGCCGGCGTTCGTAGCTGAGCAGTTCGGCGAGGGTGAGCACGAGTGGCTCGTCGTCGACGTAGATGCGGATGATCTTCGCATCCGGCGCGTTGACGATCGTCTGGCCGACCCGGGCGAACCCGAAGGCCTCCTCGGCGTGCCGGATGGGCCAGGTCTCGTGGAACCCGTTGATGAAGGTGCCGTGCACGTGGCCGTCGCGGCCCTCGTCGACGTTGCCGCGGAGGCCGAGGTAGCCGTTGCCGACGGCGAACAGGGTCTCGGTGCGGCCCATGTCGTCGCCGGAGAAGTCGGTCTCCACCAACGCCCACTCGTCGAGCGGGAAGCGGCTGCGGTCGAGCGGGTCGGAAAGGTTCTGGATGGCAGCGTCGATGGTCATGCGTGCACTCCATTCACGGTCGAATTCTCGGTGGAGGACGGGTCGGTGCCGTCGACCAGGGGCAGCAGTTCGTCGAGGTCGGTGACGACGGTGTCGGCGCCGGCCTCGAAGAGCACCTCGGCGCCCACGCCACGGTTCACGCCGAGCACCAGGCCGAAGTTGCCGGCCCGGCCGGACTGGATGCCGGATTCGGCGTCTTCGACGACCACGCACTCGGCCGCGGTGAGACCCAGCAGCTCCGCGCCGAAGGCGTAGGTGTCCGGGGCGGGCTTGCCGGCGAGTTTCTCGGCCCGGGCGCGCACGCCGTCGACGACGATCTCGAACCGGTCGCGGAGGCCAGCCGCGGTGAGCACCATCTCACCGTTCAGCGAGCTGGTGACCACGGCGACCTGCAGGCCGGCCGCGACGACAGCGTCGAGGAAGCGTAGCGAGCCGGGGTACGGGCTGACGCCGTCTTCGGCGAGGGTCTCGTTGAATGCCTTGTTCTTGCGGTTGCCGAGGCCGCACACGGTTTCGAGCTCCGGTCCATCCGTCGGGTCGCCGTCGGGCAGGGAGAGGCCGCGGGAGGCCAGCAGGGAGCGCACGCCGTCGTAGCGCGGCTTGCCGTCGATGTAGCCGAAGTAGTCGGCGTCTGAATACGGTTTCACGTCCTGTGCGGCGAGGAAAGGGGTGAACAGGCGCGACCAGGCGCTCATGTGCACTTCGGCGGTGGGGGTGAGCACGCCGTCCAGATCGAAGAGCACGCCGCGCGCGCCCAAAATCCGGTCGCGAGTCTCAGCGGGGGACAGTGGGGAGTGGGGGGAAGTCAATATGGAGCCCTGCTTGGTAGTTGCTAAAGAAGATGGCTAAAACCGGGTAGTCGAGCTTGTCACTAGCTCTGCAGATCACGAAATTCGTACCGGGACACGCCTCGAGGTCTGGGAGGCGCAATCATGCATCTCGATCCTAGAACTTGGACCTGTCCTGGGGGATGCCTCCGTGTTAACGTTCTGTTGCCGATCGGCCGGAACGCCGGTCTGGACGCCCCCAGAACGAGTCGCACGGCGCCGTGACTAATCCCACTATGATCAGACGCCATGCAGGGAACTGGACAGATGATCGAGACGCTGTGGGCCACTTCGGTGCTGGGCGAGCACCCGGACAGCCCGCTGGACGAGGTGCGGACCGCCCTGACCGGTGAGCCGTGGTTGCTCACCACCCAGGCCATCACCAGCACCTCGGGGGAGCGCTGGGCCGACGGCGTGCATGACGAACACGAACTCATCTTCTCCGACAGCGGAGTGCTCACGGTCGAGGCCGACGGGCGTCTCTGGGTCACCCCGATGGGGCTCGGCATCTGGATTCCGGCGGGCATGACCCACCACGTGACGGCGGAGCCGGGCACCCTCTTCTACGTGACCTACTTCGCCAGGGACCGGGTCTCGGTGCCCTGGTCCGGTACGACCGGCATCGGGCTCACCACCCTGCTGCGCGAGCTGCTGCTCACGAACAAGTCGGCGATGCTCGACGACGCCGTGCGCCTGCGCATCCAACAGCTCATCGTCGACCTGCTCGCCCCGGTGCGGTCGGCGTCGCTCGATGTGCACCTGCCCACCGACCCGGTGCTGCGCGCGGTCGCCGAAGAAATCCTGCGCAACCCGGCCGACAGCGGCACGAGTGCGGACTGGGGCAGCCGGCTCGGGGTGAGCGGGCGCACCATCAACCGCCGCTTCGAACGCGAAACCGGGTCGAGCCTCACCCAGTGGCGCATCACGGTGCGGATGCGCCGCGCCCTGATCAGCATCGCCGCGGGCCGGTCGGTGGTGTCGGTCGCCCGGGATCTCGGCTACACCAACGCGAGCACCTTCATCCAGCTCTTCCGCCAGACCACCGGCCACACTCCTGCCGCCTACTTCCGTTCCTTCGGCGCGGCCGGACTCGAGGGCGACGCCGGCACCCGGTGACGATCTGTCAACAAAACAGTATGAATTGTCCACCCACCTGGATGGCGACGTGGTTACGATCTCTTAGGTAGGTATGCCTTACCTAACTCACGCCTCCGAGAAAGACAACCATGACCCGTCCTTCCCCGCGCTTCCGACTCGCCGCCCCCCTCGCGCTCGCTGCGCTCCTCGTCGGCCTGACCGCCTGCTCCGCTGACGCCGGCGACGCCGGCACCGCCGCGGACGACGACACCCGCACCGTGGCCACGGCCTACGGCGACGTCGAGGTTCCCGCCGACGCGCAGCGCGTCGTCGCGGTCTCCTACGACACCCCGTGGCAGCTTGCCGCGGTCGGCGTCACTCCCGTGGCGATGCAGGACTACTCGGCCTACGCCGAGTCGTTCACGGCCTCGCAGCAGGAGCTGATCGCCGACACCGACACCGTCGGCGCATTCTTCGAACTCAACATCGAGGCCGTCATGGCGGCCGAACCCGACCTCATCGTGGGCGACGTGCTCGAGATCGACGAAGCGACCTTCACCGAGCTGTCCAAGATCGCTCCGACCGCGATCTTCGAGGGCGAGTACCGCGGCGACTGGCGGGCCATCGGTGCCGGTATCGCCGACGCCGTCGGCCAGGCAGATGTCTTCGACAGTGCCAAGCAGAGCTATGACGACGAGCTCGCCCGGGTTCAGGGTGACTACGCCGATGTTCTCGCGCGCCCGTGGGCCGCGATCGGCGACGGCGACGTGGAGGGCGGCTTCTCCGTGCTCTACCCCGGCGGATCCGTGGGCGCACTGTTCTTCGACGACCTGGGCGCCACGCCGGCGTCGAGCATCCCCGAGGAAGAAGAGGGCGACAAGGGCTGGATGTACATCTCGCCCGAGCTGACCACCACCGTGCTCGGCGGAGCCGAGATCATCGTGACGGGTGCAGACCCGATGGGTGAGCTCTCCGACTCGCTGACCGGCACGCTGCAGACGCCGCTGTTCACCGCCCTTCCCGCCGCCCAGTCCGGTCAGGTCTACGGCGTCTGGTCGAGCGTGACCGACTACGGCACCGCGCTGGAGTGGTTGGGTGCTGTCGAAGAGACCGTGCTGATCCCCGCGTCCGCCAGCTGAGGTTCCCCCGAGCCGCGCCGGTGACCGAGACCATCAGCAGTACTCCGGTACGCACGCCCCTGGCGCGCGGCACCGGAGTACGGACGACCGTGCTGGTCGCCCTGCTGGTGGTCCTCGCGCTGTCCATGATCGGCAGCCTGGCCGTCGGCGCGCGCTACATCCCGCCGGCCGAGGTGTGGCGTGCCCTCGTCGACGCCGTCGAGGGGCACGGCGGCGGTGAGGTGCACGAGATCATCGTGGGGCTCCGCCTGCCGAGAGCCTTCGTGGGCGCCGTCGTCGGAGCGGCGTTGGGGGTGGCGGGCGCGCTCATCCAGGCGCTCACCCGCAATCCGCTGGCCGACCCCGGCATCCTCGGCGTCAACGCCGGGGCCGGGTTCCTCGTCACCATCGGCATCGGCTGGTTCGGTGTCGGCGATATCCAGGGGTACGTCTGGTTCTCCTTCGCGGGAGCTGCCGCCGCGACCTTGCTCGTGTTCGTGATCGGGGCCGGCGGGCCGGCGGGAGCCACGCCGGTGCGCCTCACCCTCGTGGGCGTGGCCCTCGGGGCGCTGCTGGGCGGAGTGTCGAGCATGATCTCGCTGCTGAACCCCACGGTGTTCGAGGGCATGCGGTTCTGGGGCGCCGGCACCCTCACCTCCCGCGACGAGCACGTGTTGTGGGCCGTGCTGCCCTTCGTGCTCATCGGCCTCCTGCTCGCCGCCACGGTGGCCGCGCCGCTGAACGCCATCGCGCTGGGGGAGGACCTCGCCCGGTCGCTGGGGGCTGGCGTGCTGCGCACCCGCATCATCGTGATCGTGGCGGTCACCCTGCTCGCGGGGGCCGCCACCGCCGCGGCGGGGCCGATCGGGTTCGTCGGGCTGATGGTGCCGCACGTGGTGCGCTGGTTCGTCGGCCCCGACCAGCGTTGGATCCTGCTCTACACGGCGGTCTGCGCGCCCATCCTGGTGCTGGCAGCGGATGTGGTCGGCCGGGTCGTGATGCCACCGCAGGAGATGCAGGTCGGCATCGTGACGGCGTTCATCGGCGCGCCCGTGCTGGTGTTCCTGGCCCGGCGCAGAAAGATCACCGGCCTGTGACGCCCGACGACGGCAGCGGGCGCGCGTCGTTTGTTCTGCGTTCGCCTGAGTTCCAGGCGCCACACCACCGCTCGACGCTCCGCCGCGCGCTGCCCGGGTTCTCGCTGCGCGTCGACGTGCGGTTGGTGCTGGTGTGCCTGGCCTTGAGCCTCGCCACCGTGGCCGTGTTCCTGGTCGCCCTGAGCGTCGGCGACTACAACATTCCGCTGGCCGACGTGATCAAGACGCTCACCGGCGGAGGAACGCCGCAGTCCCGGCTGGTCGTCGGCGAGTGGCGGCTGCCGCGGGCGCTGCTGGGCATCGCGATCGGGGCGGCGCTGGGCATGAGCGGCGCGGTGTTCCAATCCCTCACCCGCAACCCGCTCGGCAGCCCGGACATCATCGGCTTCTCGACCGGGGCGTACACCGGCGGACTCGTCGTGATCCTGCTCTTCGGCGGCGGGTACCTCCAGACCGCGGCGGGAGCGGTCGGCGGTGGCCTGGCCACTGCGGCGCTTGTCTATGCGCTCGCCTACCGGCGTGGCATCCAGGGCTTCCGGCTCATCATCGTGGGCATCGGCGTCTCCGCCACTCTCGCATCCGTGAACAGCTGGCTCGTCACCCGGGCGAACGTCGTCGACGCGATGCAGGCCGCGGTTTGGGGCAGCGGATCCCTGAACGGCCTGGGCTATGACCAGCTCTGGCCCGTGCTCGGCTTGCTCCTGGTCGTCTCGCCGGTGCTTCTCGCCCACGCGCCGGCCCTGCGGCAGCTCGAACTCGGCGACGATGCCGCCAGGGCCCTGGGCGTGCGGGCCGAGATGGTGCGTCTGAGTTCCCTGATGTGGGGCATCGTGCTGGTGGCGATCGCCACCGCCGCGGCTGGGCCGATCGCGTTCATCGCGCTGGTCGCACCGCAGATCTCCCGGCGTCTCACCGGCACGGCGACGCTGGCCCTGCTCCCGGCCGCGGTCGCCGGTGCGCTGCTGCTGCTCGCTTCCGACCTCGTCGCCCAGCGCGCCTTCGCCCCCACCCAACTCCCGGTCGGGGTGATGACGGTCATCGTCGGTGGCGCCTACTTCGTCTGGCTGCTCATCCGTGAGGGCCGCCGACAATGACAGTTCCCGAAAGGACCTGCAGCATGCCCGTGACCCCGCCCGCGCACCCCGACTCCCGGTTGCGTGCCGACGACGTCACCATCGGCTACGACAAACGGCCGATCAGCGAGCACCTCTCGGTGCAGATTCCGGATGGCTCATTCACCGTGATCGTGGGACCGAACGCCTGCGGCAAGTCCACCCTGCTGCGCGGACTCGCCCGGCTGCTGCGCCCCAGCGCCGGCCAGGTGCTGCTGGACGGCCGCTCGATCACCACCTTCGGCGGTAAGGAGCTCGCCCGCGAAGTGGGGCTGCTGCCGCAGACCTCAGTCGCACCCGACGGCATCACGGTTTTCGACCTCGTGGCCCGCGGCCGCTACCCGCATCAGAAGCTGATCCGGCAGTGGTCGCTCGCCGACGAGCGGGCCGTCACGGGCGCACTCGCCGCCACGAGCACCACCGCCCTGTCCGTGCGTCCGGTCGACGAGTTGTCGGGCGGCCAGCGGCAACGCGTGTGGGTGGCGATGGCCCTGGCACAGGAGACACCGATCCTGCTGCTGGATGAGCCCACCACGTTCCTCGACATCGCCCACCAGATCGAGCTGCTCGAGCTGTTCCGGCACCTGCACTCCCAGGGCCGCACGCTGGTGGCCGTGCTGCACGACCTGAATCACGCCGCCCGGTACGCCACCCACCTGATCGCGATGAAGGACGGCCGTGTCGTGGCCGAAGGCACCCCGCGCGAACTGGTCACCGAGGAGCTGGTCGAGGAGGTGTTCGGCTTGCGCTGCCGCGTGATCGACGACCCCGTCGCCGGCTGCCCGCTGGTCATCCCGCTGGGCACCGCGAGCCTGCCCTGAGCCAAAGCCCGCGGCCGGTGGTGAACGGTCAGTGCGCCATCAGCGGAGCGTCGTGCCCGTCGGTGACCGAGACCGCGGGCTTGCGGATGAAGAAGGCCAGCGGGATGGCGAACAGGGAGATGATCGCGCCGTAGAGGAACGCGGCCTGGATGCCCGTGGCCGTTGCGGCGACTTCGCCGGCGCCGGCGGCCATCTGCGTGGCCGCGGTGGAGGACATCACGGTGATGAACAGCGCCGTGCCGGCCGCGCCGGCGAGCTGCTGGGCGGTGCCGACGACGGCGCTGCCGTGCGAGTAGAGCCCCGGCCGGAGCGACGCCAGGGCGGAGGTGAACAGCGGCGTGAACAGGAAGGCCAGGCCGAAGCTCAGTGCGACGTGCGCCACGAGCACCCACCAGAACGGGGTGCTGGCGGTGAGCATGGTCATGAACCAGAACGCGCCGCTCACGATGATCGCACCGGGCACGAGCAGCACGGTCGGGCCGAACCTGTCGTAGAACCGGCCGACGAAGGGAGAGAGCAGCCCCATAGTGAGACCGCCGGGCAGCAGCAGCAGACCGGTGGTGAGCGCATCCAGGCCCAGCACGTTCTGCATGTAGATCGGCAGCAGGATCAGGGTGCCGAACAGCGCCATCATGCTCACCACGAGCATCACGATCGACAGGCTGAACGTGCGCGAGACGAAGGTGCGCAGGTCGAGCAGGGCCCGGTCCCTGCGCTGCAGGGCGAGCTGGCGCCAGACGAACAGGCCGATCGCCACAAGGCCGATGCCCAACGGAACCAGGCCGGCCGCGGCGCTGCCCGTGGCCGATTCGCCGAGGTTGCTCAGGCCGTAGACGAGCCCGCCGAAGCCGAACGCGGAGAGGATCACCGAGACGACGTCGAGCGGCACCTTGGTGGGTGTGGTGACGTTCTTGATGCGTGCGGCACCGAGGGCGAGCGAGCCGAGCGCGATGGGCAGCACCAGGATGAACATCCAGCGCCAATCGAGCACGCTGAGGATGAGGCCGGAGATGGTGGGACCGATCGCCGGGGCGACCGAGATGACGATGGAGATGTTGCCCATGGTCTTGCCGCGCGCGGCCGGTGCGACCAGGGTCATCACCGTGGTCATCAGAAGCGGCATCATGATCGCGGTGCCCATGGCCTGCACCACCCGGCCCACGATGAGCACCTCGAAGCCGGGCGCGATGGCCGCGATCAGGGTGCCGAGGCTGAACAGCGTCATTGCCGCCAGGAAGACCGGGCGGGTGTTGAAGCGCTGCAGCAGGAAGCCGGTGATGGGGATGACCACGGCCATGGTGAGCATGAACGCGGTGGTCAGCCACTGGGCGGCGCTGGCCGTGATCGACAGGTCGACCATGAGGTGCGGCAGGGCCACACCCATGATCGTCTCGTTCAGGATGACCACAAACGCCGACACCAGCAGAAGCGAGATGACGAGCTTGGTGCCGGCGGCATCCGGTGCCGTATTGGGCACGGCAGCGGTGGGGGCGGTGGTGGTGGCGACGGCGGGGTCGGTCATCAGGGTCCTAACGGAACGGGCGCGGGTGCGATCCCCAGTATGAGGTACCCATGTTTCAACCAGAATGCGCCGGTTCTGTTCCCGAATCGGACAATTGCGTCCGGCGCACTGGGCGCAATCGTCCGATGCGGCGACAGTTGGCTGCGGAGGGGGCGGGTCGGCGCCTCTTAGACTCGGGGCATGGGGGAATGGCTGGTAGACAACTGGACCGAGGTTCTGGGTTTCGGCACCGGGGCGGCGTGTGTGTGGCTGGCCGCGCGGCGCAACATCTGGAACTTCCCGATCGGCATCGCGAACAACCTGGTGTTCATCGTGCTGTTCTTCGGCGCCGCGCTCTACGCCGACCTCGGCCTGCAGATCGTCTACCTGGTGCTCGGCGTGATGGGGTGGTTGGGCTGGTCCCGGCACCGGGCCGCGGACTCCCGCGCCCTGATAACCCGGATGCCCCGCCGCACCATCCTGCCGCTGGCCCTGGCCGCCGTGGCCGGCACGGCGATCATCGCCTTCGCCCTGCACTCCTACACCGACTCCACCACCGAGATCGCGGATGCCGCCACCACCTCGGTCAGCCTGATCGCGCAGTACATGCTCAACCGGCGCTGGCTGGAGAACTGGTTCGTCTGGATCGCGGTCGACGTGACCTACGTAGGGCTGTTCCTCTATAAGGGGCTGAACATCACCGCGGCGCTCTACCTGCTCTTCATCGGCCTGTGCGTGATCGGCTACCGCGGCTGGGCCCGCGCCCGGGCCCGGCAGGGCCAGACCGCCGGCCCGGCGGCCGACTCGGCCGCCGCCGGCCACCCCGCCTCGCTCTCTGGTGCCGCCACCGGTGCCTGAGACAACCCCTGACCGGCACTTCCGGCACGGCCTGGTGCTGGGCAAGTTCTACCCGCTGCACGCCGGGCACTCCAACCTGATCCGCACGGCGCTCAGCCGCTCCGACCGGGTCACCGTGCAACTGCTCGGCGCGAGCCAGGAATCCATTCCGCTGAGCGTGCGCGAGGAATGGCTCCGCGAGGAGCACCCCACCGCCCGCGTCGTGAGCGCCATCGACGACGCCCCGGTCGATTTCGACTCCGCCGACGCCTGGGAGGAGCACATGGTGCCGATCCGGGCGCTGCTCGACGCGCCGGTCGACGCCGTGTTCTCCAGCGACGCCTACGGCGCCGAGCTCGCCGCCCGTCTCGGCGCCGAATGGGTGCAGGTCGACCCGGGCCGCCGGCACACGCCGGTCTCCGGCACCGCGATCCGGGCGGATGTGCCCGGGCACTGGTGGGCGCTCGCCCCCGCCGTGCGTGCCTGGTTGACTCCGCGGGTGGTTGTGCTCGGCGCCGAGTCGACCGGCTCCACCACCCTCGCTGAGGCGCTCGCCGCTCACTACGGCACCGAGTGGGTGCCGGAATACGGCCGCGAACACAGCGAAACGCGCGCCGGCGGCCTGGAGACCGCCTGGCGCAGCGACGAGTTCGACCTCATCGTGGACCGGCAGATCGGCTGGGAGGCCGCCGCGCTGCGCCGGGTGCCCCGCCCACTGTTGATCTGCGACACCGACGTGCTCGCCACCACCCTCTGGCACGACCGCTATGTGGGGCCGGCCCCGGCGCATCTGCTGGCGCGGGCCGCCGCGCATCCGCCGGCGCTGTACCTGCTCACCGGCGACGAGATCCCGTTCGTGCAGGACGGCCTGCGCGACGGTGAGCACATCAGGCACGCCATGCAGCAGCGCTTCCGCGACACCCTCGCCGCCCAGCCGGTGCCCTGGCTCGAGACCACCGGGTCGGTGCCCGACCGGGTGGCCCAGGCATCCGTCGCCATCGACCGCATGCTCGCCGGCCGCTTCAGCTTCGCCCTGCCGCTGGAACAGCAGGCGGCCCTCTCCCGCTCGGCGCAGCCCGCCCGATAGGCTGCCAACCATGGCGCAGGGGAATCGTTGGAACAAGGTATCCGCATCACCGACGCGCACGAACGGCGCCACCCTGCCGGAAGAGCTGACCGCGGAGGACCTCTTCACCGAGGCGCCCGCCGTGGCCGATACTGCCCTGGATGAGAAGCTCCGGCAGGCCTACTTCTGGCTGGTCAACCGCGCCGTGATCTCACCGTTCTACGACGTCGAGTTCTCCGCCGGCTCGCCCGTCACGTTCGCCCTCGGCGACGCCGGCGCCGAACTGAACCTGCCCACCGACCAGTCCTACTCGTCGAACGTGCTGCTGCCGCTGCTCACCTTCGCTGTTGGCGGCCGGTGCCTGCTGGTGGGCGGGCCGGGCCGCGGCAAGACCACCCTGGCCATCCTGATGGGCGTGCTCGCCGGGTCGAGCCCGCGCGAGGTGCGCCGCAACGTGCAACAGGGCCAGCCGCAGATCACCGTGAGCGACCTGGTGGGAATGCCGTTGCCGCGCGACCTCGTCACCGCCGGCAGCCTGGCCGAGATCGAGATCGCCTGGCGGAGCTGGCTCACCCAGCCGGTGAAGATCATCGACGAGTACAACCGCATCCCCACCAAGACCCAGTCGGCGCTGCTCACCATGGTGGCCGAGGGTTACGTGGAGAGCCACGATCAGATGCACTCCACCGCACCGGAGTCCGGGGTGGAGAGCTGGTTCTTCACCGCCAACGACGATGCCGGCGGCGGTACCTTCCCGGTGATCCAGGCGTTGCGTGACCGGATGGATGTCACCGTCGCCGCGCAGGGCTTCAACAACCGGTTCTTCGACGAGCTCGTCGCCCGGGTCGAGGCCGGCGAACGGCCCGAGGACCACCTGCCCGCCGAACTCGTCTTCGGCCCAGACGAACAACGCCTGCTCGAGGCCGCCATCCGCGCGGTGCCGCTGCCCGGTGCCGTTCGCCGCCAGCTCGAATTCTTCGCCAGCCACTTCGAGTTCGTGCAGCAGGGCGGCCGCCGGTTCGAGTACCGCACCAAGGACACCGTGCGCACCGGCGGCGGTGAGGTGGCCGAGACGATCGAGGCCAACTCCGGCGCCGACCTGCAGGTGGACCTGGGCTCGCAGACCACCAACAGCCTCTCAGTGCGGTCGCTGCAAACCCTCATCCGCTACGCCAAGGCCATGGCCTACTTCCGCGGCCGGCCCGTGGTGGGGCTGGACGACCTGGCCGCTGTGCTGCCGTTCGCCCTGCGCGGCAAGCTGCTGCCCAACGAGCTGCACCCCCGGTTCGACGTGGGCGCCGACCGGGAGCTGGCCACCGATTCGATCAGCTGGCTCGCCGACCTCTTCGCGGAGTCCCGCCGCCAGTTCACCGCCCTCGGCCTGGCCGCCAGCGACCCCATCAGTGACGCGCTCGACCTGTTCAACCAGGGCCTGGACGGTGTCACCTCCGCGCAGGCCGCCTCCCGGCTCACCGGCATCGAATCCCTGATCAGCGGCATCGCCAAGCAGGGCAAGCTCTACGGCCGGCACTTCGACGACCTGCTGGCCCTCAAATACCTGCACCAGCGGTACACCAATTACGTGAGCTGGCTGGGGTTCAGCGGGTGACCCAGCGCCCGCTGCACGTGGTCAACGCCGGCCTGGAGCTCACCGACGAGCCCCTGCCCGAGGTTCCCGAGCTCGACCTGGCGCTGTCCCTCTCCCGCATCGAGGCGCTGCACGGCGCGGCGGCCGGGGCGCGCTACCGGCACTTCCTCGGCCGCGCCCTCGCCGCGCAGCCCGGCGGCGACCGGGACGATCTGCTCACCCTCGCGACCCTCGCCGCCTGGCGGGCCGGAGCGGTCGCGTTCCGCACGGATGCGCTGCGCCGGCTCGACGCCGCCCTGGCCACCGACACCGTGCGCATCCCCACCCTCGCCGCGGCCCTCGGCCTGCCCGAGCACTCCGTGGCGGCGTTCGCGGAGCTGCAGCGGGGCAGCCGGTTCGGCTGGCCGGACCTTGTCGCCGGTGGCCTGGTCGCTGTCGTCGGCGGGTTCCGCGGCCTGTTCGGACCCTGGCTGACCCCGGCCGTCGCCGTGCTGGCCGGCGACCGGCCGGGCACGTTCCTGATCCGCACGGCCGCCAGCCGCTCCGGCACCGCCCCGGCGGGCGCCGACGAGTCCACCGGCTCCGGCGACGCCTGGCTGCTCACGGTCGACGTCTTCGGCCACACTCTCACCCGGTTGGTGCCCGAGGAGACCGGCTCGCATCCGCTCGCCGCCCGCTGGGCGGAGGCGGGCCTCTCGAGCTCGAGTCCGGACGAGGCCGGCGCCCCCGGGGCGACGCTGCAGCTCGCCGGGTACACCGCGTACCTGCGCCTGCCGGAGGTCGCAGCGTGAGGCGTGGCGCGCCCGCGGTTCTCTCGCCGGAGCAGCGCACGGCCTGGCTGGCCGCGCAGCGACTCTGGGGCGTCGAACTGCACGATCCGGAGCTGGCCCCGAACGCGAAGGCGCCCTCGTTCGCCTGGTTCGCCTTTCCGCCGCAGGTCACGTTCGACCTGCCAGAGGCCAGCCGGCTGGGCGTCGGTGACTTTCTGGAAAGCATCTTCGCGCACGAGATCGGACACCACGCCCTCTCGCCGTCGACCCGCATCACCGGCCTCAAGATCGCCCACCAGCTGGCCCGGGCGCTGGCGGCCACGGACGCCCAACGCATCCCCAAGCCGGAAGACCAGGTTCACCAGCTCTCCAACCTGTGGTCGGACCTGCTGATCAACGTGCGCGTGGCCGAACTGCAACGCCGCCGCGACGCGACCGGTGCCGCGCCGGAGATGGTGCGGATGTGGCAGGTCCTGGCCTGGCGCGGCGGCAGCGACCGGATGTGGTGGGTGGTGCTGCGCGCCTACGAGATGCTCTGGACGCTGCCGGCCGGCACGCTCTGCCCGGCCGACCCGCCCGCCGAGGAAATCGACCACGTGGAAGCGGAGCGGCGCGAGACCGCGAGGCGCGGTGCCGCCAGGCAGAAGGAGCTCGACATCGCCGCCGCCGTCGCCGCCGGAAATACGAGGCTCGTCGACGAGCTCGAACAGCAGGACTCGCTCGAGGTGCAGATCGAGTTCGACGCTCTGGCTCGCACGAATCCGGAGCTGGATTCCGCTCTGCTGGCCGAGACCGTGCGCGCGTTCGGGGACGACCCGGTGAGCGGGGCGCTCCGGTTCGGCATGCTGATGGCCCCGTATTTGGTGCGGCCGGGCCTGCCGACGCCGACCACCCGCACGGTGGGCATCGTGCGCGCGGGCCTCTGCGCCGGTGAATCGGGCGCCACTGCTGCGACCGCCGGTGACCTAGTCGCCGTGCTCGGCGACGCCCGCCTGCAGGAAGCCCCCGAGCATCCGGCTGTGGTCAAGGCACGTGCCTTCGCCGAACGCGCGCACAGCGCCGGAGCGGTGCTCAAGGCCGCCGCCAGTGCCGGCGCCCAGGGCGCGACCGGCCAGGGGTATGGCCTGGCCAACACCCTGCGGCTGTATCACGACAGCGACGCGAACGCCGTGATCGCTGCCTGGTACCAGACCCGGGCGCGGAGCTATGTGCGCCCGCTCCTGCAACGCTCGAGAACCGCCGCCGTGTCTGGCTCGGAAATTCCCGGCGCGCTGGAGACATGGGAGCTGGGCGACGACCTCGCCGACATCGACTGGGCGGCCTCGATGGCGCGCGGCACCACCATCGTTCCCGGCGTCACCACCCGTCGGAGAGAGTACCTGCCCGACATCCCCCCGGTCGCGCCGATCAGCGTGGACCTCGACCTCTACATCGACTCCTCCGGCTCCATGACCAGCCCCGCCCGGGAATCCCCGGCCGTGCTGGCCGGCAGCATCCTCATTCTCTCGGTGCTGCGCGGCGGTGGCCGGGTGCGGGTCACCTCGTTCTCGGCCGCCGGGCAGGTGGCCGGCGGGGAACGGTTCACCCGCGATCGCCTCGAGGCGCTGCGCGACCTCACCACATACTTCGGTAGCGGCACCGTGTTCCCGCTGGACCTGTACGGCGCACGCTACCGCGGTGTCACCGCAGCAACGGCGACGGTCGGCATCGAGGTGCGCCGGCACGTTGTGGTGCTGTCCGATGAGGGCCTGCTGTCGATGTTCGGCGCCGGCCAGCCCCAGTTCGCCGATGTCGCCGGCCAAGTGCGCCGCACCCTGGATTCGGCCACGTTGATTCTGCAGGACTCCCGGCATTCGGTGGCCGAGCCCGCGGCCGCGGCCGGCTACGACGTGGAATACATCCAATACATGACCGACGCCCCGGCAGCATGCGCCCGGCTGGCTCGCCGGTTGGCCACTTCGCGGCCCGCCACCGCGGCAGCACGCCGGGCCCGAACCCGAGGAGGCTTCCATGGCTGACGCCAAAGTGCCGTTCTGGCGCCGGCTCGCGGAGGCGGCGGGCCTGACCGATGGGCAGCTGAGCAGCGGAATCCCGATGACGCCCGGCGCTCCGCCCACTCCGCCATCCCCGTCGCCCGCATCCCCTCCGCCGAGCGCCGCCGGGCCCGCCCCGGCTGCGGCCCGGCCGGCACCCTCCCCTCGAGCCGCCACCTCTGCTGCCCCGCCGGCGCAGGCCGACGATGAAAGCCTGGCCTCCGGACCGGGCGGGGAAGCCCTGCTCGAGCTCTGGTTCGCCCGCGCCGAAGACGATCTCGTGGCTTGGCGGCAGTGCCTGCCGGGGCCCAGCGCTGCCGAAATCGGCACCAGGCTTTCCCTCGTGCCCAAGACATTCCTCGACGACGATGTCGCCGTGCTGCGGCTCGCCGAGCATATTCTCGAACCGGAATACGGTGCGGCTCCTGACACGAGTGCTGACAGGCACGCCCGCGAGATCCTGGCCGTCGTCGACCAGGCCAGGGCCACCGGTTCCAGCGCCGCCCGCCGCGCCGCCGCGCTTGTGCTCTGGCTCTGGGCCAGCGACGACCTCCACGGGCCGTTGTCGGTGCCGCTGCGACCGGTGCTGCGCGACCGTGCGATGGCGGCGATGGCCTTCCGGCTGGCCGCCGTGGTCGATCCGGCCGAGTGGGTGAGCGACGCCGTGCACCGTGACGAAGCCGCGCGGACCTTTTTGTTCTGGTCCGGGCACCTCCCCGCCGGAGAGGACGAGGCCGCGGCCCGGTCGCTGCTCTCGATGCGTGACTCGCTGCTGCAGAACGCCGCGCTGGCGCAGACCCTCGCCGATCACGAACACCGCCTCGAGGTCACCCGTCGGCTGCAGGCGGCGCGGGCCCGCGAAGCCGCGGCCCGGTACTCCCATGAGTGATCGCGCCGACAACGTCGTAACCGCACCCGCCGTCGCCGACCCCGATGACCCGCTCGCGCTGGCCGAATACGCCCCGGGCGGCGCCGTCGCACTCACCGATGCCGAACGCTGGCCCACCCTCGACACGGCCGGCGCCGAACGACTGCGCCGGGTGCGCCACCATCCGCTCGCCCCCGCCTGGGTGCACCAAACCGGCGACCGCCTGAGCGCCGACGCCGTGCACCGGGTGCAACAACCGCTCCCGCTGCCGGGTTGGCTGGACGAGCACCTCGCCACGGCCAGACGCTTGCCGGCCTACCGCCGCCAAGCGGATCGGCTACGCGACCTGGCGAGCTGGCCCACCCTCACCCGGGACGACCTGCTCGACGACATCTCAGCGTTCGTGCCGCTCGACGCCGACCTCGGTCGCCTGATCGAGGGCTCGAGTTCGGGCACCACCGGCCGGGCGCTACAGATTCCCGACGACGTCGAGGAGGTCGCCCGCACCTTCCACCTCTTGGTGCGCCTGGTGACCGAGCAGGGAATCGACTGGCAGCCCGACCCCGACCGGATGGCGCTGGCCTACGTCGTGCACCAGCGCCAGGCCTTCACCTACACCTCGTCTATTAGCAGTTTCGGCCAGGCCACAATGGCCCGGCTGAACCTGCACCCGTCCCAGTGGCCGCACGCCGGGCAGCGGACCGGGTTCCTGTTGGCGCAGCAGCCGCAGGTGATCACCGGCAATCCCACCAGCCTGGCCGAGCTGTTGCAGCCCGAGCTGGTGGCGGGGCTCCGCCCACTGGCGCTGTTCAGCGGCGCGATGGCACTCAGCCTGCCGCTCCGCCGTGACCTCGAGCAGGCATATGCCTGCCCGGTTATCGATGTCTACGGGTTGCACGAAACCCGCCCGATCGCGGCCAGCGTCGACGGCGGGCCGTTCGTGATCCTGGATCGCCGGCTGCACGTGGAGGTGCTCGACGACGCCGGCACACCCGTGCCGGCGGGGGAGCGCGGCGAGATCACCGTCACGGCGGGGGAGAACCCGCTGCTTCCGCTGGTGCGGTATCGCACCGGCGACTTCGGCCGGCTCGTGCACGTGGCCGGCCGCCCCGCACTGGCCGACCTGGAGGGCCGCGAGGCCACCCGATTCGTGGCGCCCGCCGGCACCCTGGTGCCCTGCGTCGACCTCACCCAACATCTGCAGGCCGGCGGTGCGCGCGGTTGGTCCGTGCACCAGGCCGCCGACGGGGCGGTGGCCGCAACCGTGGTGGGCGGTGACTCCGGGCAGATCCGTGCGGCACTGGAGCAGCTGCTCTCGCGGCCCGTCGCGGTGACAGCGGTGGCGACCCTCCTCGAGCTCGGCGAGGGCAAGCCGCGGCGTTACCGGTCGGACGCGCCGGGCGTACTCTGACGCTTCGGCAACATGTCGCACGGATGCGAATGGCAGTGTGTGTACGAACAATGGCAGTCGAATTCCGCCAGCGGGCAGGGTGATTTCCCTAGGCTGTGGCCATGCCGATCACACCCGACACCAAAGACTGGACCTGGGTGCTCGAGCGCCCGTGCACGGAATGCGGTTTCTCCTCCGCCGACGTGGTCTACGACGATGTTCCCGACCTGGTCCGACGGAATGCCGCAGCCTGGGCGCCGGTTCTCGCCCGAGCGGATGTTTCCGTGCGACCCGATGAGAACACCTGGTCCGCACTGGAATACGGCGCGCACGTACGAGACGTGTTCCGGATCTTCAACACCCGGCTGGGCCTGATGCTGCGCGAGGACGACCCCCTGTTCGCCAACTGGGACCAGGACGCCACCGCGGCCGCCGAGCGCTACAACGAGCAGGACCCGGCCACCGTGGCGACTGAGTTGGCCGCGGCCGGGGTGTCCGTCGCCGACGCGTTCGCCGCCGTGCCGCGGGTTGACCGGGGGCGTACCGGCCGCCGCAGCGACGGCGCCAGGTTCACCGTCACGACCCTGGCCCAGTACTTCATCCACGATCCGGTGCACCACCTGCACGACGTGGCCGGCTGACCCGACCCGAGCCCGCACCTGTTCCCCGTGCGGACAAGTGCGCCCGGCGCACCGGCCGCAGAAGTCCGAAGCGGCCGCAGTTGGACGGGGTCGGCCGGGCGAAATCGGCCAGCAACCGCGCTACCCGAGCCTGTACACTGCCCCCTATGGCGACGGATAGCGATGTGGCGCGCGCGGCGGGCGTGATTGCGCACAAGGTACTCAACAACAACGTCGTCATTTCCATCGATCAGTCCGGTCAGGAGCGCGTGCTCATGGGCCGCGGTCTGGGCTTCAAGCTGCAGCCCACCGACACCATCGACCCGGCCAAGGTCGAGAAGACGTTCATCCTGGATCAGGGCAGCGAAGCGGACCACGCCCGCCAGTTGCTCGCCTCCGTGCCTTACCCGGTGATCGAAGCCGTCAACCGCGCCGTGGACGAAGCCGAACGCGCACTGGGCCGCAGTCTCGGGCGCAGGTTCCTCATCGCGGTCATCGACCACGTGCAATATGTCCTGGAGCGCATGGAACAGGGCATCCGTATTCCCACCACGACAATGCCCGAGCTTCGGGTGCTACACCCGCAGGAGTTTGCCGCGGCGACCGCGATGGCCCTGTCGGTCAGCCGCAGCCTGGACACCACCCTGCCCGAGGAAGAAGCCGTATTCCTCACGATGCATCTGTTGAACGCCACCCGGGATGAACCCAACGGCACGGCAGCGCTGCTCTTTCGACGGGTGCAGCACGTCGTCACGACGGTGGAAAGTGGGCTCGGGGTTCAGCTGGATCCGGCCAGCCCGGACTACGCCCGGTTCATCCTGCATGTGCAGTTCCTGCTGCAGCGATTGGTCGCCAAGTCGATGCTGCGCGGCTCCGACACGTCGTTCTTCGAGTTCGCCAAACTGAGCTATCCGCGCTCCTACGCGATCGCGGCCGACGTCAAGTCTTACGTCAATGCCGCCACGGGGTCTGAACTCACCGACGAAGAACTGCTCTACGTGATCGTGCACGTCGAGCGGCTGGCCAACCAAGTTGTGGATGGCGGCACCGCATAAGCGTGTGCTATCGTGATCGACGCAGGGCGAGGACGACCTGCGAAGCACTCACGGATTGTTACCGCGCAAGCGGGCAAAACCTGAATTCCCACCGCCGACAGCGGTGAACGGATTCAGGTCTTTTTTTTGCCCAAAAACCCGTGCAGCGCTTCTTTTCGTGAAACGGAAGCCGCGATGCCGCGGCGAAAGGTGAACCACCGATGGATTACTCCAAGACCGCTGCTGCGGTTCTCACGGGCGTAGGCGGCGAGGAGAACGTTCAGTCCCTCGTGCACTGCGCGACGCGCCTCCGGTTCGTCATCAAGGATGACGCCAAGGTCAACAAGGCAGCCGTCAAGGCCACGCCCGGCGTCATCGCCACCGCCGAGGCGGGCGGCCAGTACCAGGTCGTCATCGGCAACGAGGTGCCAGAGGTGTTCGCCGAGATCGCCAAGATCTCCAAGCTCGCCGGCCCCGCGTCGAACGAGAAGTCGGCCTCGGATGCCCCGAAGGGCAACCTGCTCAACCGTTTCATCGCGATGATCTCCGCGATCTTCACCCCGCTGCTCTGGGCACTGGCCGGTACCGGCCTGCTCAAGGCGTTCCTCGCCGCGGCGGTCACCTTCGGCTGGCTCGACAACACGACCACTACCTACGTGATCCTGAACGCCCTCTCCGACGCGTTCATCAACTTCCTGCCGCTCGCACTCGCGATCACCGCGGCGAAGTACTTCAACGCGCAGCAGTTCACCTCCCTCGCCATCGCCGGCGCCCTCGTCTACCCCTCGATCGTGGCGCTCAACGGTGTGCCGGACATCACCTTCTTCGGCATCCCGGTCACGATGGTCAGCTATGTCTCGAGCGTCATTCCGATCATCGTGGTGGTCTGGCTGCAGAGCCACGCTGAGCGGTTCCTCTACGCCAAGCTCCCCTCGGCCATCCGTCGCTTCGTCACCCCGATGCTCCTGGTGCTCATCCTCGTTCCGCTGGTCTTCCTGGCCATCGGCCCGCTGTCCAACCTGATCAGCGGCGGCCTCGCCAACGGCATCGGCTGGATCTTCGACGTTGTGCCGTGGCTCGGAGGCGCCATCATGGGTGGCCTCTGGCAGGTCTTCGTGATCTTCGGACTGCACTGGGGCTTCGTGCCGCTGATGACCGCCGAACTCCAGACCGGCGGCCTGATCTACCTCGTCGCACCGCTGTTCGCCGCCGTCCTGGCGCAGGCCGCGGCCGTCACCGGCGTCTGGGTGCGCACCAAAGACAAGAACCTCAAGTCCCTCGCCGCCCCCGCCGCACTGTCCGGCTTCCTCGCCGGTGTCACCGAACCCGCCATCTACGGTGTGAACCTGCCGCTGAAGCGCCCGTTCGTGTACGGCGTCATCGGTGGTGTCATCGGTGGTGGCCTGATCTCCGCCGGCGGCATCGCGGCGAACGCCTTCGTGCTGCCGTCTGGTCTTGCCCTGCCCGCTCTGCTCAGCCAGGGCAACATGGTCATGCTGTGGCTCGGCCTCGCTGTCGCCATCATCGTGCCGTTCCTGCTCACAGTCATCGTCGGCTTCAAGGACCCGGTCGCCGAGACCGCGGCCCCGATCGACAGCACCGACCTGCAGGTGCTCAGCCCGCTGGACGGCACCGCCGTGCCGCTGACCGAGGTTCCCGACGCGGTCTTCGCCGGTGGCGCCCTGGGCCAGGGCGTGGCGATCGTGCCCCGCGTCGGTGCCCTCTACGCTCCGTTCGACGCCACCGTGATCGCCGCGTTCCCCACCGGTCACGCCATCGGCCTCAAGCACGCCGACGGCGCTGAAGCGCTCATCCACATCGGTATCGACACCGTCAAGCTCGCCGGCAAGCACTTCTCGCTGAAGGTCGAAAAGGGCCAGCAGGTCAAGGCCGGCGACCTCCTGGTGGAGTTCGACATCGCTGCGATCACCGCGGCCGGCTACGACGTGACGACCCCGGTCATCATCACCAACCCGAAGAAGTACCCGACCATCGGCTCGCCCTCAGCGGGCCCGGTCGCACACGGAGACAACCTCTTCCTCGCCATCGCTGAAGAAGAAGAATTGGCCCTCGCCTAAGCACATCCCAGCAGTCCCGGTGGAGGGGCGGCACGCCCGCTCCTCCACCCTCTGCACTGCGGCACAACCGCGGTGCGTAATAAAGGAGTACACGCATGACGAATTCATCAATCTTCCCCGCCGACTTCCTCTGGGGCGGCGCCACCGCCGCCAACCAGATCGAGGGCGCCTACAACGAGGGCGGCAAGGGCCTCTCCATTCAGGACGTCATGCCGAAGGGCATCACCACCCCGCGAACCGAGGGCCCCACGGATGACAACCTCAAGCAGGTGGCCATCGACTTCTACCACCGTTACGCCGAAGACATCGCCCTGTTCGCCGAGATGGGCTTCAAGACCTTCCGCTTCTCCATCGCCTGGAGCCGCATCTTCCCGCTCGGCGACGAGACCGAGCCCAACGAAGAGGGCCTCGCGTTCTACGACCGCGTTATCGACGAGTGCGAGAAGTACGGCATCGAACCACTTGTCACGATGTCGCACTACGAGACCCCGCTCCACCTCACCGAAACGTACGACGGCTGGGTCAACCGCGACCTGATCGGTTTCTACGAGCGCTACGCCCGCGTGCTGTTCGCGCGTTTCGGCAGCCGGGTCAAGTACTGGCTCACCTTCAACGAGATCAACTCGGTGCTGCACGCGCCGCTGATGTCCGGCGGCATCAACACCCCCAAGGACCAGCTCTCAAAGACCGACCTCTACCAGGCCATTCACAACGAGCTGGTCGCCAGCGCCCTCGCCACCAAGGCTGCGCGTGAGCTCGCCCCGAACGCCCAGGTCGGCTGCATGGTGCTGGCGATGCCCACCTACCCGCTCACGCCCGACCCCGACGATGTGATGGCGTCGCTCACCACCGAGCGCACCAACCTCGCCTTCGGCGACATCCACGTGCGCGGCGAGTACCCGGGGTACTACCTCAGGAGCCTGCGCGACCAGGGCGTCGAGCTCGCGATCACCGACGAGGACCGGGCGCTGCTCAAGGAGTACACCGTCGACTTCGTCTCGTTCAGCTACTACATGAGCATCGCCGAGACCGCTGATGAGTCGAAGCGCGTCATCGGCGAGGGCAACATCATGGGCGGAGTCTCCAACCCGACGCTGCAGGCATCCGAATGGGGCTGGCAGATCGACCCGGTGGGCCTGCGCGTGGTGCTGAACCAGTTCTGGGACCGCTGGCAGAAGCCGCTCTTCATTGTGGAGAACGGCCTCGGCGCGAAGGACAAGCTCGTTGAGGTCGACGGCCAGAAGACCGTGCTCGATGACTACCGCATCACCTACCTCAACGACCACCTCGTGCAGGTTGGCGAAGCCATCGACGACGGCGTCGAGGTCATGGGATACACGCCGTGGGGCTGCATCGACCTGGTCAGCGCCAGCACCGCACAGCTGAGCAAGCGTTACGGCTTCATCTACGTCGACCGCAACGACGATGGCACCGGCACCCTGGACCGGTACAAGAAGAAGTCCTTCGGCTGGTACGCCGAGGTCATCTCGTCGAACGGTGCCAGCCTCACCCGCTAGCGTCGATGTATACGCATTAACCCCTTGGGTGGTCTCCGGGACGTCGTCCAGTCCCGGAGACCGCCTCGTTTGGAGCACTACATGACCGCCCAGCGCATCGCGTTCCTTGACGTCGACGGCACCATCATCGATGCGGGCGAGGTGATCGCCCCGTCCACCATCGAGGCGGTGCAAACCGCTCGGGCCAACGGGCACCTGGTGTACCTGAGCACCGGGCGGGCGTCGGTGGAGATCTACCCCAAGATCCGCGACATCGGCTTCGACGGCGCCATCAGCGCCGGCGGCGGGTTCGCCGAGATCGGCGACGACCTGGTGATCGCCCGCACGATGCCCGAAGAGGCCGTGGCTCGCATGGTCGGCTTCTACGAGGAGTCGGGCTACGACTTCTACCTGCAGGCGTTCGCCGAGCTGTACCCCAGCCCAGGCGTGCGCGGCCGGTTCGCGAGCTACCTGCAAGACGACCAGGAGCGCCGGGGCGAGACCCGCACCGATCTGGATTCCGTCACCGACGGTCGCGAACACCCCGCGCTGAAGGCGTTCGCCAATGTGCGCCCGCTCAGCTACACCGGTATCGCCAAGTCGGTATTCCTCGCCGGTGATCTCACCGCGTACGACCGGGTGTCCGAGGCCCTCAGCGACGACTTCCACGTGATCACCGGCACGATTCCGCACATGGGCCGGGGCAGCGGCGAGGTCACACTCGGCGGGGTGAACAAGGGCACGACCATCCTGCAGCTGCTCGATCTGCTCGGCATCGACGCGGCATCCGCCATCGGCATCGGCGACAGCACCAACGACATCGAGATGTTGCAGGTCTGCGGCGTCGGCATCGCCATGGGCAACGCCACGGATGTGGTCAAGGCGCACGCCGACGAGGTCACCACCGCGGTGCTCGACGACGGCGTCTGGAACGCGTTCCACCGCCACGGCCTGATCTGACCCGCTGTTCCCTCAACCCGCCCTCCGGCGGCGCAACTGTTGCCCACGCGGACTTCTGCGTCCGGCACGCCGGGCGCAAAAGTCCGTTTCGGGAACAGTTTGGGTTTAGACGGCCTCGAGGATGCTGACGTAGTTGGCCACGCCCACGCCGCCCATGTTCTGCACCAGCGCGCGCCGGGCTCCGGGCAGTTGCATGTCGCCGGCCGTGCCGGTGAGCTGCATGGCCGCGACCACATGCTGCGAGACCCCGGTAGCGCCCACCGGATGCCCCTTGGCTTTCAGCCCGCCCGACAGGTTCACCGGCAGCCGGCCGCCGGGCTGCACCCAGCCCTCCTCGATGGCGCGGCGGCCCTGCCCCGGCTCGGTGAGGCCCATCGCCTCATAGAGCACCAGCTCGGCGATGGTGAAGCAGTCGTGCAACTCGGCGAAGTCCACGTCGGCCAGGCCCACCCCGGCCATCGCCAGCGCCCGCTCGAACGACACCCGGGTGGCCGCGAACGCGGTGGGGTCGCGCCGGGCTGCCGGGAGGAAGTCGTTGGCCTGGCCGAACCCGGCCAGGCGCACCGGGTCGGTGGCCGCACCGGAGCCACGACGGGCATCCGTGCTGAGGATCACCGCGGCCGCGCCGTCGGAGACGGGGGAGCAGTCGGTGCGGCGCAGCTGCCCGGCCACGATCGGGTTCTTCTCCGAGACGGTCTGGCAGAACTCCTCGCCGAGGTCCCGGCGGAGCTGCGCATATGGATTGGCGACGCCGTTGCGGTGGTTCTTTGCGGCGATAGAGCCGAGCACGTCACCGATCGCGCCGTACCTCTGGGCATAGGCGTCGGCGACGACCGCGAACAGGCCGGCGAACCCGGTACTGGATGGTGTGCCGGCCAGGTCGTAGTCCGCGCCGAGCAGCGCCTCGCCGACCTGGTCGGCCGAGGCGTGGGTCATCTTCTCTGCGCCGATCACGAGGACGGTCTTGGCGGTGCCGGCCAGCAGCGACTTCACACCCTGCTGGAGGGCGGCCGAGCCGGACGCGCAGGCGTTCTCCACCCGAGTGGCCGGCACGTTGGCCAGCACCGGGTCGGCCTGCAGCACCAGCGACGCCGGGAAGGCCAGTGGCACCAGCGCCGAGTTGAACTGGCCGAGGTAGACCTCGTCGATCTCGGCGGCGTCGATGCCGGCGCCGGCGATGGCCTCGCGGGTGACCTGCACGATCAGGGATTCGAGGGTGTCGTCGGTGAGCTTGCCGAACCGGCTGTGCCCCCAGCCGGTGAGCAGCACGTCGGTGCCGAATTCCTCGGAGAGGCTCATGCGACGGCCTCGGTCGGGGCGGCCACCGTGAACGCGGCCTCGGTGCAGTCACGCAACTGCTCCACGGTGACGCCGGGAGCGAGTCGGGTGAGCAGCAGGCCGGCATCCGTGACGTCGAAGACCGCGAGGTCGGAGATTATGCGGTCGACCACGGCCACGCCGGTCAATGGCAGGGTGCACTCGGCGACGATCTTGGCCGAGCCGTCGCGGGCGACGTGCTCGGTGAGCACCACGACCCGCGGCGTGCCTGCGACGAGGTCCATGGCGCCGCCCATGCCCTTCACCATCTTGCCGGGGATGGTCCAGTTGGCCAGGTCGCCCGACCCGGAGACCTGCATGGCACCGAGGATGGCGACCTTGACGTGCCCGCCGCGGATCATGCCGAACGAGAGCGCGGAGTCGAACACCGACCCGCCGGGCAGCACCGTCACGGTCTGCTTGCCGGCATTGATCAGGTCGGCGTCCTCCTCGCCGTCAAGGGGGAACGGCCCCATGCCCAGCAGGCCGTTCTCGCTCTGCAGGGTGACCTGCACGCCATCCGGCAGGTTGTTGGCCACCAGGGTGGGGATGCCGATACCGAGGTTCACGTAGTCGCCGTCGGCCAGTTCGGTGGCCGCGATCGCGGCCATCTCGTCGCGGGTCCAACTCATCGGAGGGCTCCTTCGGTGCTGAAAGTGCTGCTGACGGTGTCGCGCTGGCGCACGGTGCGCTGCTCGATCGGCTTCTCGCGGCTGGTGGCGGGCACGAGCCTCTGCACGAATACGCCGGGGGTGACCACGTGATTGGGGTCGAGCTCGCCAGCCAGCACGATGTGTTCGGCCTCGGCGATGGTGAGCCGCCCGGCGGTCGCGACCACCGGGTTGAAGTTGCGGGCGGTGTAGCGATAGGTGAGGTTGCCGGCGGTGTCGGCGGTGTGCGCGCGCACCAGGGCAACATCGGCGACGATGGCGCGCTCCTGCACGTAGCGTTGGCCGTCGAAGTCGGCGTGCGGTTTGCCATCAGCAACCAGGGTGCCCACCCCGGTCTTGGTATAAAAGGCGGGGATGCCGGACCCGCCGGCCCGCAGACGCTCGGCGAGGGTGCCCTGGGGGCTGAACTCCACCTCCAGGCGGCCATCGAGGAGCTGCTCGGCGAAGAGCTTGTTCTCGCCCACGTAGGAGGCGATCACCTTGCGCACCTGGCCGGCTTCGAGCAGCAGGCCGAGACCGAGGCCGTCGATGCCCATGTTGTTCGACACCACGGTGAGGCCGGTGACGCCGGAGTCACGCACGGCCTCGATCAGGTCGGCGGGGATGCCGCTGAGGCCGAAGCCGCCGACCGCGAGCACGCAGCCATCGGTGAGGGTGCCGGCCAGGGCTTCGGCGGCAGTGAGGTGCAGGGTGGTCATCGGAATCTCCTCCGCTGGTGGAACAGGTGGGGGCGGGTCGAGCAAGAATCGGGGGACGGATGGGCCGGCAGGTCAGGCGGTCCAGCCGCCGTCCATCACGTACGAGGAGCCGGTGACCATGGCCGCTTCGCGGGAGGCGAGGAAGGCCACCAGGGCGGCGACCTCGTCGGGTTCGACGAGTCGTTTGATGGCGTTCTTCGCCAGGATCACCCCATGCATGACCTCGTCGGAGGGGATGCCGTGCGCCTCGGCCTGTGCCGCGATCTGGCTTTCCAGCAGCGGGGTGCGCACGTAGCCGGGGTTCACGCAGTTGCTGGTCACCCCGTGGTCGCCGCCCTCGAGCGCGGTCACCTTCGACAGGCCTTCGAGACCGTGCTTGGCGGTCACATAGGCCGATTTGAACGGCGAGGCGCGCAGCCCGTGCACCGAGGAGATGTTGATGATGCGTCCGTGCCCGGTGGCGTACATGTGTGGCAGGGCGGCCCGGATCAAGAGGAACGGCACCTCGAGCATGAGGGTCAGCATGCGGCGGAACTCGGCCGGGTCGAAGGCCTCGAGCGGGCTGATGGTCTGGTAGCCGGCGTTGTTCACCAGGATGTCTGCCGAGAGGGCCAGCTTTTCCAGCGGCGCGGTGTCGAGCAGGTCCACGACCCAGGCCTCCCCGCGCACCTCCCCGGCCACCCGTTCGGCGGCTTCGGCGTCGCGGTCGGCGACGATCACGTGCGCGCCTTGGGCGGCCAGGGCGGCAGCGCAGGCCGCGCCGATGCCGCCGGCACCGCCGGTCACGAGGGCCGTCTGGCCGGAGAGGTCGGTCAACATCAGAGCGTTCCGGCGGGGGTGAGGCCGTGCTTGCGGGCATCCACCGCGTCGATCTCGCGGAGGGAGATGCCGCGGGTCTCCTTGAGGGTCACCACGGCAACCAGGGTGACGACGCAGGCGGCGGCCACGTAGAGGGCCACCGGAATCCAGGAGTCGAATTCCTTCAGCAGTGCCGTGGCGATGATCGGGGCCAGCGATCCGGCCAGGATCGAGGTGACCTGGTAGCCGAGGGACACGCCGGAGTAGCGCATCCGTGTGGGGAACATCTCGGCCATGATGGCGGGCTGGCCGGCGTACATCAGGGCGTGGAAGCACAGGCCGATGGTGATGGCCAACACGATCAGTGCCGGGTTCTGGGTGTCGAACATCGGGAAGGCGAAGAACGCCCAGGTGGAGCCGAGGACGGCGCCGGCGAAGTAGACGGGCTTGCGGCCGACGCGGTCGGAGAGCCGGCCGACCTGCGGGATCACCAGGAAGTGCACGACGTGGGCGATCAGCAGGGCCAGAAGCAGGCTGCTGGTGTTGTACTCCCACACCGTGACCAGGTAGACGATGGAGAAGCTCACGATGATGTAGTACAGGATGTTCTCCGCGAAGCGCAGGCCCATGGCACCGAGGATGCCCTTCGGGTACTTGCGCACGACCTCCATCACGCCGTAGCTGATGGCCTTCTCGGCCTCGACCTGGGCGCGGGCCTCGAGGAAGATCGGCGCCTCGCTGACGTGGGTGCGGATGTAGTAGCCGACCACGACGATGATGGCGGACAGCCAGAACGCCACGCGCCAGCCCCAGCTGAGGAACTGGTCGGCGGGCAGGGTCCACGACATGGTCAGGAGAACGAGGGTGGCGAGCAGGTTGCCCACCGGAACCGCCGACTGGGGCCAGCTGGACCAGAAACCACGGGACTGGTTCGGGCTGTGCTCGGCCACGAGCAGCACGGCGCCGCCCCACTCGCCGCCGACGGCGAAGCCCTGGATGAACCGCAGTGCCACGAGCAGGGCGGGCGCCCAGTAGCCGATGGTGTCGAAGCCGGGCAGGCAACCCATCAGGAAGGTGGCGACACCGACCAGGATGATCGTGACCTGCAGAGTGTGCTTGCGACCGAGCTTGTCGCCGATCTGGCCGAAGACGATCCCGCCGAGCGGCCGGGCGATGAAGCCCACCGCGTAGGTGAGGAACGCGGCGATGATGCCGTCGAGCTGGCTGCCGGCGTTCGGGAAGAAGACCGTGGCGAAGACCAGGCTCGCGGCCGTGGCATAGAGGAAGAATTCGTACCACTCGACGACGGTTCCCACCATCGAGGCGGCCACGATCTTCTTCAGGCCCGAGGTCTCTGTGGTGTGGGATGGGCCGCTGGTGGCGGTGGTGACACGCGAATTCGCGCTCATGGGGGTCTCCTTGAGTATCGGCATTGACACTGGATGGGGGAAGGCGTGCCGGCCGGCTCGCGATGTGCGGACGGTGAACGGCTCCCCTGAGTATTCCTCGCGGAGAATCCTGCGGCAATGACCACTTAACCACTCCCGATGTGCATAATTGCAGATATGTCAGATTCGCCCGCCGGCGCGCCCGCCAATCCCGACGACCTGCTGGTGCTGCTCGCGGTCGCGCGCACCGGCCGTTTCACCACCGCGGCGGAGTCGCTCGGCCTCAACCACACCACCATCTCCCGCCGCATCTCGGCGCTCGAAACCGCGCTGGGCGGGCGGGTGCTCTCCCGCAGCGCGGGTGGCTGGGCACTCACCGACCTGGGCACCCGGGCGGTGCGCGCTGCCGAGAACGTGGAGGCAGCGCTGGACCTGCTGGGCGGCGCGGCCGATGCGCCCCGGGAACTGTCAGGTGTCGTTCGGCTGTCGGCCACGGATGGCTTCAGCGCGTTCATCGCCGCCCCGGCGGTGGCGAGGTTGCAACGAAAGCATCCGCTGCTGCGGGTGGAGATCGTCACCGTGACCCGGCAGGCGCTGCAGCACCGTTCCGGACTCGACATCGAGGTGGTGGTCGGCCGCCCGCAGGCGCACCGGGCGGAGGCGTTCGAGCTGGGCCGGTACACCCTGGGCATGTACGCCTCGCGGGAGTACCTGGAGCGCAACGGCACGCCCGCCAGCGTGGCCGAGCTGGTCGAGCATCCGCTGGTCTACTTCGTGGACTCGATGTTGCAGGTGGACGACCTGGATGCGCCCCGCCGGCTGGTGCCGACCATGCGCGGGTCGCTGAGCTCCACCAACGTGTTCGTGCAGATCGAGGCCACCCGGGTGGGCGGCGGCATCGGCCTGCTGCCCTGCTTCATGGCCGACCGGCACGACGACCTGGTGCGGCTGCTACCGGCCGAGTTCGCCGAGGAGCTGCCCTACTGGATGGTGCTGCGGCCCGAGGCCCAACGCCAGCCGGTGATCGCGGCCGTGGTGGACGCCCTGCGCGCCCAAATGCTGGCGGTGGCGCCGGCCCTCCGCGGCCAGAACCCAGTTCGCGAGCCGTGACCTAAGCCCCGAAAATCCCGAACTTCAGGTGCTCAGGTCACAGCTCGCGGGGGTGCAGCTCTGCGGTTGTGACGCAGGTGGGGTCTTCGGCGCGGGTGCCCAGGGCCAGCTCAGCCGTGTTCTCGCCGTCGTCGATGAGCACGGTGATGTCCAGGCCTGCCGGCAGCGTCACGTCGAAGAACCCGTTGTCGTAGGTGGTGACCTCGTCGTCGAAGAGCACCTTCGCACTCGCGTCATCGGTGATGGTCACGTGGAAATCCTCGTCGCCGAGCTCACCGACGCAGGTGGTGAGCGAGTGGTAGAAGCACTCGTGGGTGTCGGTGAGGTACGGGGCGATGGAGAGATGGAACTCGTCCTCGGGCAGGGCGAGACTGATCTCGTCGTTCCCGCTGGAGAGAAGCAGCTCGCCGACCCGCACGGAGGCCATCAGCCCGTCGGGGCGGTCCGCGAGCGGCTGCGCCTGCAGCTGCTCGATCAGGTCGGGCGCGGTGGCCGGAGCCTCGATGTCGTAGCTCGCGAGCATGGCGTCGGCCTTCGCACCCAGTCCGGCGGATGCGCCGGTGCCGGTCGAGTCGGCTGCCGACCCGCCTCCGCCGGTGCAGGCGGTGAGGGACAGGAGCAGGAGGGCGGCGCCGAGGCCAACGAGGGTTCGTGAACGGTTCATGATTCCAGCGTCGCCGCATCACTTCGGCGGTCGTAGTGACCAAAGACCCCACGCCCGGTACTCCCAGCTTCGGGCGTTCCCGGCTCGCGAACCGTGAGCTGAGCCCCAGAATTTTCGACTTTTGGGTGCTTTGCTCACGGTTCGCGGATGGGCGTGAGGTCGCGCTACGTGCCCACACCGAGCCCTGGGGCCTCCCACCGGTCGAGGCCCCTTTCCTCAGTCGAGCCCCCTTTCCGCTGGTCGAGCTTGTCGAGACCTGGTGACCCAGCCTGCGGAAGTTCACGCCTCGTTGGTCGAGCTTGTCGAGACCTGGTGACCTGGTCTGCATCTCGTGCCCGGCGTCGTTCCGGTCGCGACGGTCGTCGTTCTTGCGGGATCTCGACAGGCTCGATCAGCGGCGGTGTGCGCCTGGAGGACGGCTTGGGGGATCTCGACAGGCTCGATCAGTGGTGGGGGGATCAATCAGCGGATGGGGCTCGATCGACGGTGCAGGCTCGATCAGCGGGTGGGAGGGGGATAGCCTGAGCGGATGCAGGAGTCGTCGCCCGAGATGCACCGGCTGATGGCCGCGTGGGGCGTGACGCCCTCCGGCCCGCCTCAGCTCACGCCGTCGAGCGAGCTCATCGCGGGCGTTCGGCAGGACCTCCCGGTGATGCTGAAAATCGCTCTGGTCGACGAGGAGGTCCGGGGCGGCGCGCTGCTGGACTGGTGGGGCGGCCGGGGCGCCGCGACGGTGCTGCAACGCGAGGACCGCGCCATCCTGATGGTGCGGGCCACCGGCCCGCGCGACCTCGCGGTCATGGCCGCGACCGGGCGGGACGCGGCCGCCACTGAAATCCTCGTGCAGGCCGCGCTGGCCCTGCATGACCACCCGGCGCCGGCACCGCACGACGGGGTCGATCTCGTGCCCCTCCGGGACTGGTTCCACGACCTGCTGGTGGCCGACACCGCCGATCCGCTCCTGCAGCGTGCCGCCCTCCTGGCCGAGCGGCTGCTGACCACCACGGCGCCGGCGGCTGTGACGGTGCTGCACGGCGACATCCATCACGGCAACGTGCTCGACTTCGGCGACCGCTGGGCGGCCATCGACCCGAAGGGCCTGATCGGCCACCGCGCCTTCGACCTCGCCAACATCCTCTGCAACCCCACAGAGGCGGCCGCGCTCGATCACCTCGAGGAGCGTCTGGGCACCATCAGCCGGCTGGCGGCACTCACTCCGTCGGTGCTTCGCGAGTGGACGATCGCCTGGTGCGGGCTGTCCCTGATCTGGAGCCGCGAAGACACGGGCCGGAACTGGCACACCCGATCCGCACGGGCGATCGCCGAGCGCCTGCTCATCGGCTGAGAGGTCGGTGGCCAGGGACCGCGTTGACCGGGTGTCACGGCTCACGTGGAACGCGTGTTATCTTTGTGGCGGACATGTGACTGGTCGTGCAGGCAGGATCCGACGAAACGCTTTTGAAGCGGGACGTTGGGTCCTTTTTTTGTGCCCGAACGAGCCGGGAACGCATTGAAGCGTGTGCGCATGCCATCGGTTTCCAACGGAGGACCCATGACAACCCAGGAGAGTGCGAAAGCGATTCTCGAGCACGTCGGCGGCGCCGGCAACATCTCGAATCTGCACCACTGCTCGACCCGCCTGCGCTTCTCACTCGCAGACGACAGTAAGGCCGACGAAGCCGCCCTCAAGGCAGTGCCCGGCGTGATCGGCGTCGTCAAGGGTTCGTCCCAGACCCAGGTCATCGTGGGCAGCGGCGTCGCCGAGATGTATGCCGCAGTGGAGAAGCTGCGTGGCGGAAACCAGGCCGCCGCCCTTACCGAGAAGCGCCCGTTCAGCTGGAAGCGCTTCGGTGGCACCATCATGGACTTCGTCGTCAGCGTCTTCACGCCGATCATCCCCGCTATCGCCGGCGCCGGAATCTTCAAGTCGCTGCTCGTGCTCGCCTCCGCCATGGGCTGGATGGACCCGGCCAGCGACAACTTCAAGCTGCTCTCGGCCATCCCCGACGCCGTCTTCGGCTTCCTCCCGCTGCTGGTGGCGTACACCAGCGCCAAGAAGCTCAACGTGAACCGCCCCCTGGCCCTCGGCCTGGTCGGCGTGCTCGTCTTCCCCGCCTTCACCGCTCTCGCCACCCAGGAGGGCGGCGTCGCCCTCTTCGGTATCCCGGTGCCCGTCGTTGCCTACAACGCTCAGGTCTTCCCAGCCATCCTCGCGGTGTTGCTGCTCTCGGTTGTCGAGCGCTTCTTCACCAAGATCACCTGGGGGCCCATCCGGGTTTTCTTCGTGCCGCTGATGTGCCTGATCATCGTCGCCCCCGCCACGATCTTCCTGCTCGGCCCCCTCGGCTATTGGCTCGGAACCCTGTTGACCAGTGCCATGACCGGCCTGTACAGCTCGTTCGGCTGGGTTGCGATCATGCTGCTTGCCGGCGTGCTGCCGTTGATCATCTCCGTGGGCATGCACAAGGCCTTCATCCCGCCGACCATCGCCACGATGGGCGCCACGGGCAAGGAAGCTTTCTACCTGGTCGCCTCCCTCGCCCACAACCTCAGCGAGGCCGGCTCCAGCTTCGGTGTGGCCCTCCGCACCAAAAGCCCTGCGCTGCGCGCCACCGCCATCTCCGGTGGTGTCTCCGCCCTCTTCGGCATCACCGAACCGGCCCTGTACGGCGTCACCCTGCAGAACCGCCGCGCCCTGATCGCCGTCGTCACCGGCAGCATGACGGCCGGCGCTTACCTCGGTCTCACCCAGGTGTCAGCCTTCGCCGTCGTCGGTCCGGGCCTGGCCAGCATCTCGATGTACATCGACGCCCTGAACCCGTGGAACCTTCTCAACGCGGTGATCGGCCTCGTCATCGCGGTGGCCGTGTCCTTCACGCTCTCACTCATCCTCTGGCGGGACGACGTCTCCGGCTCGGTGCGCGCCCTCGGCGACCTCAAGACCGCCGCCGTTCAGAGCGCCAACCTGGTCAGCCCGCTGTCCGGTGAGGTCGTCGCGCTCACCGAGGTGAACGACGCGGTGTTCTCCTCCGGCATCCTCGGCCAAGGTGTCGCCATCCGGCCCACCGACGGACTCGTCCTGGCACCCATCGATGGTGTGGTCACGGCCCTGCTCGACTCGAAGCACGCCATCGGCATCCGCGGTGACGACGGCGTCGAGGTCCTGGTGCACATCGGTATCGACACCGTGCAGCTGGCCGGGGCACCCTTCACCACCCACGTCGCCATCAACGACCGCGTCGAGGCCGGCCAGTTGCTGATCGAGGCCGACCTGGCCGCGATCACCGCCGCGGGCTTTGACACCATCACCCCGGTGTTGGTCGTCAACTCGGCCGACTACACCGTGGAGATCGTCGGCTCCGGCAGTGTGACCGCGGGAGACGCACTTTTGAACGTCAACGAAAAAATTAAGGAGAACGCCAATGGTACTGCCTAAGGGATTCCGCTGGGGCGGCGCCGTCGCCGCCAATCAGGTCGAGGGCGCCTGGCGCGAGGGAGGCCGCGGACCCGCGGTGTCCGACGTGTCGACCTACAAGCCCAAGGCCGACCCCAAGGAGTACGCGCTCCACCACCAGAACACCGTCGCCAGCATCACCGCCGCCCTCGCGGATGACGACGTGCAGTTCTACCCCAAGCGTCGTGGCATCGACTTCTACCACCGCTACCCCGAAGACCTGGCCCTCTTCGCCGAGATGGGTTTCACCACCCTGCGCGTCTCGATCGCGTGGACCCGGTTGTACCCCACCGGAGAAGAGCTCGAGCCGCTGGCGGAGGGAATCGCCCATTACAAGGCGCTGTTCACCGAGATGCGGCGGCTGAACATCGAGCCGCTCGTGACCCTGTCGCACTACGACCCGCCGATGGCCCTGGCGCTCAAGCACAACGGCTGGGTCGACCGCCGCATGATCGAATTGTTCGAGCGCTTCGCCCGCACCTGCTTCACCGAGTTCGGTGACCTGGTGGACATGTGGCTCACGTTCAACGAGATCGACGGCATCATCCGCCACCCGTTCACCTCGGGCGGCATCATCGAAGAGACCGTCGAGGGCAACCTCGAGCAGGCCTGCTACACGGCGCTGCACCACCAGTTCGTGGCGTCGGCATCCGTGACGAAGATGCTGCGTGAGATCTCGCCGGGCGCGCAGATGGGGTGCATGCTCACCATGCTCACCACCTATCCCAACACCTGCCACCCCGACGACGTCGCGGCCACCCAGGCCAAGGACCGGATGCTCTACCTCTGCACCGACGTTCAGGCCGGCGGCGCGTACCCGCGGCTGGCGTTGACCGCGCTCGAGCAGCGCGGCGTGAGCATCCCGTTCGTCGACGGCGACGCCGAACTGCTGGCCGAGCATCCGGTGGACTTCATCTCGTTCAGCTACTACATGTCGATGACCGAATCGGTGCGCCCGGATGCCGAGCGCACCCCCGGCAACACCGTGCTCGGCGTGAAGAACCCGTTCCTGGACTCCAGCGAGTGGGGCTGGCAGATCGACCCGGTAGGTCTCCGGATCTCGCTGATCGACCTCTACGACCGGTACGGCAAGCCGCTGTTCATCGTGGAGAACGGCCTCGGCATGCGCGACGACCTCACCGACGACGGCCAGATCCACGACCCATACCGGATCGACTACTTCCGCGCGCACTTCGAACAGATGATCCAGGCCGTCGATGAGGGCGTGGAACTGATGGGCTATGTCAGCTGGGCACCGATTGACCTGATCAGCGCGTCAAGCTCGCAGATTTCGAAGCGCTACGGCTTCATCTACGTCGATATGGACGACCTCGGACATGGCAGCATGGATAGATTCCGGAAGGATTCCTTCTTCTGGTACCAGAAAGTGATCGCCACGAACGGCGCCGACCTGAGCTGAGCTTCATCGTTCCACTGCTCACCACGTCGACGGAGACAAGTATGCAGACCATCAAGAAAGTGCTCAACTCGTCAGTTGTGCTCGTCGTCGACGAGCGTGGCGTCGAGAGGGTGCTGCTGGGCCGGGGAATCGGTTTCGGGGCGAAAGCCGGTTCCGAGATCCCCGGCTCGGCCGTCGACCAGGTGTTCGTGGCACTCGCCGATGCCGACCAGCGCAATCTGGTGGAACTGCTCGCGCAGATCCCGGCGGAGTTCGTGGACCTCACCCGGGCGATCGTGGCGGACGCCGATGCGCACGGGCTGCACCTCGATCCGCACATCTATCTCGCGCTCACCGATCACCTGCACTTCGCGGTCGAACGCCAACGCCGCGGGCTGCAGGTGGTCAACCGGCTGGCCTGGGAGATGCGCACGGTCTACCCGACGCACTACGCCGTGGGCGAGCGCGCCGTCGTGGCGCTGCGCGAACGTCTCGGCGTAGACCTGCCCGCCGACGAGGCCGCGAACGTCGCCTTCCACCTCGCCAACGCCGAGGTCGGCAAGGCCGGGGTCGATTCGATGCGGATCGTCGAGTTGATCCGGGCGATCACCACGATCATCCAGCACACCAGCCCGGTGCAGGTGAACCGCGACGACCTGCATTCCGCCCGGTTCGTCGCCCACCTGCAGTACTTCTCCGAGCGCTTCTTCGCCGGGCGGCTGTTGGAGAGCGCCGACGACTTCCTCTTCTCCAGCCTCAGCGAACGCTACCCCCGCGCCGTGGCCTCGGCCGAACGCGTGCGCGCGTTCGTGCTGGCCGAGCACGGCGCGGCGCTGCCCAACGAGGAGGTTGCCTTCCTCGCCCTGCACATCGCGCGCGCCGCGCCCGAGTAATCAGACCACCGAAAGGCACCATCCCCCTATGGCCCAGCGCTTCACCACCAACACCACCGACCCGGATGCCGCATGAGCGGGCGCATCCACTTCGTCCGGCACGCCGAAACCCTCTTCAACGTCAACGGCCAACTGCAGGGCTGGTGCGATTCCCCGCTGACCGCCCGCGGTGAGGCGCAGGTGGCCGCGCTCGGCGAGTGGATGCGCGACGTACCGCTGGCCGCGGCGTTCATGAGCGACCTCACCCGCACCCGCACCACCATGGCCGGTGCGCTCGCCGGGCATCCGCAGCTCGTGCCCACTCCGATGACGGAACTGCGCGAGTGGCACTTCGGCGGCTGGGAGGGCCAGCCCAACGCCTCGCTCTGGGATCCGGTGTTCGCCGAACACGGCACCGTTTACTCGCCCGGATCGGCGGCGTTCGGCGCTATGACCGCGAACGGGTTCGACAGCGTGCTCGACGCCATCCACCGCCTTGACCCGGTCGGTAGGGCGGAGAACGCGGCCGCCGTGAACGCTCGCATGACGGTGGCGCTGGCCACGGTCGTCGCGGCCGCGAACCTGGCACTCCAGCAGGACGCCGGCGACATCGTCGTGGTCACCCATGGCGCCGTGCTCGGCACCCTGCTGCGGGCCCTCATCCCCGGGCACCGGGCCACCGCCGGGTTCCCGAACTGCGCGATCGTAAGCGTCAGCCCCCAGGGCGACGGCTGGGTGGCGGCGACGGTCGACGCCTCCTGCGCTGCACCGCTGGTGTAGCTGAGCGACCGCCCACAATCCGGTGGAATTTCCAGCCTCGAAGCGTAGGGTCTGAGGTAGAAGCGCGCCACAGTGACAACGGAGGTTGCTCGTCATGTCCCGACCCTGGCTGAAGTGGATGCCCGCCGTAGCGGTGCCCGCCGTGATCGTGGCGGGGGTACTCGCCGTGCCGCTGCAGGCCGGCGCCGCGGTCGACCTGCCCGAGAAGACGCCCCAGGGCGTGCTCGAACTCGCCGCCGGCAGCACCGTCGACACATTCTCCGGCACTCTCGAGCAGTCCTCCGAACTCGGCCTGCCCGAGGTGCCCAGCACCGGGGATGCCGCCACCGCTGAATTCGCCGACGCGCTCGACCTGCTCACCGGCAGCCACACCGTGCGGGTCTACCAGAACGGCGACGACCAGAGCCGGGTGCAGGTGCAGGACACCATGTCGGAGCGCAACCTGATCCGCAACGGCTCCGACGTGTGGGTCTACGACTCGGCCGACAACACCGCCACGCACGTGACCCTGCCCGCAGACGCCGGCGCGACCGGCGACACCGGTGAGAGCTACACGCCGGGCGAGCTGGCCGACAAGTTCCTCGCCGACGTGACCCCGAGCACCATCGTCAGCCTGGCCGAGAACACCCAGGTGGCCGGCCGCAGCGCCTACGAACTCGTGCTCACCCCGAACACCGACGACACCCTGGTGGGCTCGGTCTCGATCGCGGTCGACGCCGAAACCGGGCTGCCGCTGCGGGTGCAGGTCGAGGCTCGGGATGCCGATGAGCCGGCGGTCAGTGTGGCTTTCACCTCGCTCAGCCTCGAGGCCCCTGCCGCCGACCTGTTCTCCTTCGCCCCGCCGGCCGGGGCCACCGTGTCGGAGGAGACCCTGCCGACCAAGGATGACGCCGCGCACGCGGAGACAGACCAGAGCGGTGCCACCGTGATCGGCTCCGGCTGGGACGCCGTGCTCGCCGTACCCGCCGGCGAAGACGCCGACCAGCTCGCCGAGCTCACCGCCTCGCCGCTGTACACCCAGCTCACCGACGCCGTCGACGGTGGCCGGGCCCTCAGCACCACCCTGGTGAGCGTGCTGATCACCGACGACGGCCGGGTCTTCGCCGGGTCGGTTCCGGTGGAGCGGCTGCAGGCCGCCGCCGCCCAGGAGTGAGCGCGGTAGGAACGACAGCCGGCGCCGGTGTCGGCGACCTGGCCATCGAGACTCGCGCGCTCACCAAACGATTCGGTCAGCAGACCGCGGTCGACGCCATCGATCTCGCCGTGCCGCTGGGGTCGGTCTTCGGCTTCCTCGGCCCGAACGGGTCGGGCAAGACCACCAGCATCCGGGTGATGCTCGGGCTCGCAGCCGCCACCAGCGGCGAGGTCAGCCTGCTCGGCGAACCCATGCCGGGCCGGCTGAGCCGGGTGCTGCCGCAGGTGGGCGCCCTGGTCGAGGGCCCGGCGTTCTACCCCTTCCTCTCCGGTGCCGCCAACCTGCGCCGGCTCGACAGCGCCGACCGGGCCGCTCCCAGTGGAACCCGCCGCACCAGGGTCGCCCGGGCGCTCGATCGGGTGGGGCTCACGAATGCGGCCGGCAAGAAAGTCTCCGCGTACTCGCTCGGCATGAAGCAGCGCCTGGGCATCGCCAACGCCCTGCTGATGCCGCGCCGCCTGCTCGTGCTCGACGAACCCACCAACGGCCTCGACCCGCAGGGCACCCGCGAGGTGCGGGCCCTGGTGCGCTCACTCGCCGACGAGGGCACCACGGTGTTCGTCTCCAGCCATCTGCTCGCCGAGGTGGAGCACGTGTGCACCCACGCCGCCATCATGAGCGCGGGCCGGCTCGTGGCCCAGGGCACCCTCGACGCCCTGCGGGCCGGCGAGTCCCGGGTGCGGGTGCGCACCCCGGATGCCGCCGCCGCCATCCGCGTGCTGGCCGATGCCGGCCTGTCGGCCGCGCCGGAGCCCACGCCGGGCGATCGCGGCGACGCGCGCTCCACCGACCCCTGGGTGAGCGCGTCCCTCGAGGTGCCCTCCTCCGGACGAGTTGCCCCGCCGCAACCGGGCAACTCGTCCGCGCCGGGGCAGCTCGCCGCCGCACCCGAGGTGCTGGTGGCCGCGCTCGTGGCGGCCGGGGTGCGGGTGCGCGGCTTCGAGGTGCAGAACACCAGCCTCGAAGACCGGTTCGTGGCGCTCACCGGGGAGGGGTTCGACGTTGTCCGATAACCCATCGGCATCCGGTGCGGGCCGGCCCGGTGCCGCACAGCCGGCAACCGCATCATCCGACCTTTCGGCCGCGGCGCAGATCGAGACACGTGCCGCCCGGCCCGGCGGCGCCTGGGCGCTGCTCGTCTCCGAGCTGACCGTGCTGTTCCGCCGCCGCCGCACCTGGGCGCTGCTGCTCGCGCTCGCCGCCGTGCCCGTGCTCATCGCCGTGGCGGTACGGCTCTCCGCCAGCACCCCGCAACCCGGCCGCGGGCCGCCCTTCCTCGACCAGGTCACCCAGAACGGGCTCTTCGTGGCCGTGACCGGACTGATCGTCTCGATCCCGCTCTTCCTGCCGCTCACCGTGGGGGTCGTCGCCGGCGACACCATTGCCGGTGAGGCCGGGCTGGGCACCCTGCGCTACCTGCTCGTGGCCCCGGCCGGCCGGGTCTGGCTGCTCGTGGTGAAGTACGTCGGCGCCGCGGTGTTCTGCCTGGCGGCCACCGTCACCGTCGTCACGGCGGGGGTGCTGGCCGGGCTCGCGCTCTTCCCGGTAGGCCCGCTCACCCTGCTCTCCGGCGACACGATCAGCCTGGCCGAATCGTTCGGGCGCGCCCTGCTCATCGCCGGCTACGTCACCGTGTCGCTACTCGGCCTCTCGGCCATCGGCCTGTTCTTCTCCACCCTCACGGTGGTGCCCGTCGGTGCCATGGCCGCCACCATCGTGCTCTCGGTGGTGGCACAGGTGCTCGACTCGCTGCCGCAACTGGACTGGCTGCATCCGTGGCTGTTCAGCCACTATTGGCTCGATTTCGCCGACCTGTTGCGCCAGCCGATCGACGCCAGTTCGTTCGGCGCGAACGCCCTGCTGCAGGGCGGCTACCTGCTGATTTTCGGGGCTCTCGCGTACGGCCGGTTCGCCACCAAAGACATCCTGAGCTGACCTCGCCCTAGTCGGCGGCAGACGTTACGGCTATATTGCCGCCACATATGAGTTCAACATGAGGATGCCTCGCGCGGCTCATTCTCGGCATTTTGCATAGATCTGCCGCATACGGTTTCTTCAGCCCGCTCTGCACCAAATGAAGGATCCAGCCATGACCAGCGAAAGCATCCCCCCGGTAGTGCGTCCGCACCACCCGCCCGCCGTGACCCTGGCGCAGGTCGCCCGGCGCGCGGATGCCCGCCCCGGCAGCGATGCTGATTCAGTTGTCGTGACCGGCATCGCGGTGTCCACGCAGTCGGTGCAGCCGGGGGACCTGTTCGTGGCGCTTCCCGGCGCTCGGGGCCACGGTGCTGACTACGCCGACCGGGCTGTCGCGGCCGGTGCGGTGGCCGTACTGACCGATGTGGACGGCGAGGCCGCCGCGCGAGCCGCCGGCGCACCGATCATCGTCAGCGACCGGCTGCGGCAGCGGCTCGGCGACCTCAGCGCCTTCATCTACGGCACCGCAGAGCACAGCCCCAAGCTGTTCGGCATCACCGGCACCAACGGCAAGACCACCACAGCCCACGTACTCGAGGCGGTTCTGCGCCAGATGGGCCTGGCCACCGGACTCTCGACCACAGCGGAACGCCACATCAACGGCGAGGTGTTCGTTTCGCGGTTGACCACCCCGGAGGCCACCGATGTGCACGCCCTGCTCGCGCGGATGCGGGAAGAGAACGTGCAGGCGGTCGTGCTCGAGGTCAGCGCCCAGGGACTCACTCATGGGCGGGTCGACGGCATCGTCTTCGACTGCGTCGGCTTCACCAACCTCAGCATCGACCACCTCGACGACTACGGCACGATGGAGAACTACTTCGATGCCAAGGAGATCCTGTTCAGCCCCGAGCGCGCCCGCGCCGGCGTCGTCAGCCTGGAGACGACCTGGGGTGGCCGGCTGCTGGCCGAGCAGCGCATCCCCGTGCAGTCGATCTCGGCCGACGCTGACACCGAGCCGGACTGGCGGCTGGAGATCCTGGGGGCGGACCCTTCTGGCACCCGATTCCGGGTGACGAACCGAGCCGGTGAAGCGGTCGAGAGCAGCGTCGCCCTGCTGGGTGAGCACCTCGTGGCGGATGCCGGGCTTGCGATCGCGATGATCGTCACCGCCGGTTACCCGGCGGAGCAGGTGCAGGCCGCGATCGGCTCCGGCATCGAGGTTTACATCCCCGGCCGCACCGAGTGCGTCTCCGGGCCCGACGGCCCCCGGGTGTACGTGGACTTCGGCCACAGCTCCGACGCGTTCGAGAAGACCCTTCGCGCCGTGAGAGCGGTGACCGAGGGCCGGGTGATCATGCTCTTCGGCGCCGACGGCGACCGCGACCCGCACAAGCGCGCCGAGATGGCGCGGGTAGCGGCGGCCGGTTCCGACATCGTGGTCATCACCGACCACCATCCGCGGTTCGAGGACCCGGCCAGCATCCGGCGGATGCTGGTGGAACCCGCCCGCAAGGCATACCCCGGCATGCAGATCGTGGAGGTGTCACCGCCGGAGGCCGCGATCGACTACGCCGTCGACCTGGCCCGGGAGGGCGACGCCATTCTCTGGGCCGGCCCCGGGCATCAGGACTACCGGGATATCAGGGGCGTACGCACGCCGTATTCCGCCCGGGCGTTGGCCCGGGAGGCACTGGGCCGGCACGGTTGGCCGGCCTGGGACCAGAGCAGCCTCGCCGACGCGTGACTCGGGCGGGTCTCAGAACGTCGGGCGGAGGCGGGCGGCCCTCACCCCTTCGGTCCAGGTGGCCAGGCAGAGCTGCACGCCCGGCCGGTAGGCCAGGTGGGCCACCGACGGGGCGTCCAGCACCTGCAGGTCGGCGCGACCCCCGATCGTGAGTGAGCCCACCGCATCCGGCCCGTGCTCTCGGCCGACGGCCCGGGCGGCGCCGCGGGTGGCCGCCCACACCGCCTCCCGCACGGTGAGGCCCATCTGCAGCACGGCCGTGGCCACGCAGAACGGCATCGAGCCGGTGTAGGAGGTGCCGGGGTTGCAGTTGCTGGCCAGAGCGATGTGCGCGCCGGCGTCGAGCAGGGCTCTGGCAGGCGGGAACGGCTCGCGAGTGGACAGGTCGCACGCCGGCAGCAGGGTGGCGACGGTGTCGGAGCCGGCGAGGGCGTCGATGTCGGCGGGCTGGAGGTGGTTGCAGTGGTCGACGCTGGCGCAGCCGAGCTCCACCGCCAGCTGCACCCCGCCGCTGAAGCCCAGCTGGTTGCCGTGCAGGCGGAGACCCAACCCGGCGGCGCGGCCGGCGAGGAGCACCTCGCGGCTCTCCTCCACGTCGAACGCCCCGGTCTCGCAGAATGCGTCGATGAAGTCCACGTGCGGGGTGACGGCGGCGAGCATCGGTCCGGTGACCAGGTCGAGGTACTCGCGTCGATCCAGGCCCGGCGGAACGACGTGCGCACCGAGGAAGGTGACGACGTCGGCGACCTCCGCGGCCGCCCGGGCGGAACGGAGTTCACTGGTCAGGTCGAGGCCGTAGCCGGTCTTGGTCTCGAGGAACGTGGTGCCGGATGCTTCGGCTTCCCGTCGCAGCCGGCGGGCGTTGCCGATCAGGTCGGCCGTGCTCGCGGCCCGGGTGGCCGCCATGGTGGTGGCTATGCCGCCAGCGGCATACTTCTGTCCGGCCATGCGCGCTTCGAATTCGGCGGCGCGGTCACCGGCGAAGACGAGGTGGGTGTGTGTGTCCACCCAGCCCGGCAGAACCGCCCGGCCGCCCACGTCCACGGCGGTGTCGGTGGCGGGGGCGTCGGCGGCCGCGCCGATCCAGCTGATGCGTCCGTTCTCGATCACGAGCGCGGCATCCGTGAGCCTGTCGTCATCGTGAGCGAACTCGGCGGCCTGGGTGGTGAGTTCGCTGATTCCGGTGATCAGTTCGGCGGTCATCGGATGGCCTTTCCGTAGGATGCGGCGTCCAGGGCAGTGAGGGCGTCGCGGAGGAGGTGCGCGGGGGAGCCGTCGAGGGTGCCGGCCGCCGCTATGCTGCCGACCAGCCGGCCCCGGTCGGCCACGATCCGGCCGGCCACGATCACGCGCTGCACATCGGTGGCGGTGGCGGCGAGCACGAGCTGCTCCGGGCGCGCGCCCAGGGTGCGGATGCTGGCCGCATCCACTTCAACCAGGTCGGCCGGGTCGCCCGCCGTGAGCAGCGTCTGGCCGAGACCGAGCGATCTGTATCCGTGTGTGCTCGCCGCGAGCAGTAGCTGGGCCGGGCTGAACCGGCCGCGGCCGCCGGAGGCGAGCCGTTCACCCATCTCCAGGCCGCGCATCTCCAGGAAGGGGTCGACGACGGCGTTCTGGTCGGAGCCCAGCGCGATCGGTGCTCCCGCGTCCGCGAGGGCACGGGCCGGGCCGATCCCATCGCCGAGGTCGGCCTCAGTGGTGGGGCACATCACCACGGTGACGCCCGCCTGGCCGAGAAGCGCCAGGTCGTCGTCAATGAGGTGGGTGGCGTGCACCACGCTCAGCCGCGGGTCGAGCGCCCCGAGCCCGGCCAACACGGCGGTCGGAGTCACGCCATACGCGGCCAGACAGTCGGCGTTCTCCTGCGGTTGCTCGGAGAGGTGGATGTGCAGGGGAAGCTCGGCCGGCAGGCCCGCCAGGATCTCCCGCATGGCTTCCAACGGAACGGCCCGCAGCGAATGGAGGGCCGCGCCGAGGGTGACGAGGGGCGCGCCGGGCGCATCCGTCTCGAGCACGCTGCGCAGGGCGGACCAGCGGTCGAGCCAGCCGGCGGCGGACCCGTCGCCGAAGCGCAGCTGCTCCGGCAGCAACGATCGGTGGATGCCGCCGGCCAGATAGCTGGTGTCGAGCAGCACCAGGCGGATGCCCACCTCACGGGCGGCGTCGGCCAGGGCGAGTTCCATGGCGTGTGGCTGCGGATATGGTGTGCCGTCGGCCCGGTGGTGCAGGTAGTGGAATTCACCGACCGCGGTGTAGCCGCTGACCAGCATCTCAGCGAAGACCGCCCGGGCGAGCTGCCGGTAGAGCTCGGGGTCGAGGGTACCGGCGGCGGCATACATCGACTCGCGCCACTGCCAGAAGTCACCGCCGTCGTCGTGGGTGCGCCCGCGAAGCGCCCGGTGGAACGCGTGCGAGTGCGCGTTCGCCAGGCCGGGCAGCACGGTGCCCAGCCGGATGTCGCCGGGCTCGGCCGCTACCTCGTCGTCGCGGCGCTCGATCCGGCCGGACTCGCCGACCGTGAGCCGAACCCCGGAGACGGCCGCGCCGTCGGCCAGGAGGGTCTCGCACCAGTAGGTCACGTGGCTCACAGCAGCTCCCGCAGCAGGGTATCCAGCGCCTCGACGCCGGCGAGGCAGTCCTCGAGGGTGGCGAACTCGTCGGGCGAGTGCGAGATGCCGGTGGGGTTGCGCACGAACAGCATTGCGGTGGGCACGCGGGAGGCGAGCACCCCGGCATCGTGGCCGGCGCCGGTGGGCAACGCGGGGATGCCGCCGAGCACCAGGGCGAGCCGGGCCGCGAGCTCGGCATCGAAGGCGACGGTGCTGGTCCAGGACTCCTCGACCACGGTGGCAGAGCAGCCGGCGTGCGGGGCTTGCAGCCGGGCGGTGATGTCGGCCACGACGGCGCGGGCCTGGACGTCGGTCTCGGCGCGGGCGTCGAGCCAGGCGTGCACGGCGGAGGGGATGACATTGGTGCCGCCGGGCACCGCCTCGATCCGTCCGACCGTGGCGCGGGCGCCGGGGCTGGCCAGGGCGGCCTGCTGCACGGCGACGATGGCGTGCGCGGCGGCGACCATCGGGTCGCGGCGGTCGGTCATCAGGGTGGCGCCGGCGTGATTGCCCTGGCCGGTGAAGCTCAACCGCCAGCGGCCGTGGGCGAGAATCGACGAGGCCACCGCGAGGGGCTCGCCCAGGTCGATCAGACCGCGGCCCTGCTCCACATGCAGTTCCAGGAATATGCCGATGCGGTCGATGGCGTCCTGGTCGCGGCCGAGGTGTGCCGGGTCCAGTCCGGCGGTGACGGCGGCCTCGGCGAGGGTGATGCCGGCCCGGTCGGTGAGTCGGCGGGCGGCGTCTGCGTCGATGGCGCCGGAGAGCAGCCGGGAGCCCAGGCAGGCCACACCGAAACGAGAGCCCTCCTCCTCGGCGAAGACCAGCACCGCGCAGGGGCGCGTAGGCACGAAGCCGGCCGCCTGCAACCGGGCGACGGCGTCGAGGGCGGAGACCACGCCCAGTGGCCCGTCGTAGGCGCCGCCGCCGGGAACGGAGTCGAGGTGGCTGCCGACGACAACGGCGCCCGGTCCCGGAGCGCCCCACCAGGCCCAGGTGTTGCCGTTCCGGTCGACCTCGACCGCGAGGCCGAGCCGTTCGGCACGTTCGGTGAACCACGCGCGCAGCTCGAGGTCGGCGCCCTGCCAGAGGTGCCGGGAGTAGCCGCCGGCGCGCAGGTCGCGGCCGGTGCCGGCGATCTCGTCCAGGCCCGCGAGCAGGCCGTGGGCGACGAGGTCAGGCATCCGGCGCATCCGTGGCGGCAGCGGCGGCCGGTGCCGGCGCATCCGTCTCCCACATCGGCACCCGCAGACCGCGCTCGCGAGCGACCTCTTCGGCGCGTTCGTAGCCGGCGTCGACGTGCCGCATCACGCCGGTGCCGGGGTCGTTGGTGAGCACCCGGGCGATCTTCTCGGCCGCCAGCGGCGTGCCGTCGGCCACGATCACCTGGCCGGCGTGGATGCTGCGGCCGATGCCGACCCCGCCGCCGTGGTGGATCGAGACCCAGGTGGCGCCGGAGGCGGTGTTCAGCAGCGCGTTCAGCAGCGGCCAGTCGGCGATGGCGTCGGAGCCGTCCTTCATGCCCTCGGTCTCGCGGTAGGGCGAGGCCACCGAGCCGGAGTCGAGGTGGTCGCGGCCGATCACGATCGGGGCGGTGAGCTCGCCGGAGGCGACCATTTCATTGAACTTCAGGCCCGCCAGGTGGCGTTCCTGGTAGCCGAGCCAGCAGATGCGGGCGGGCAGGCCCTCGAACTGCACCTTTTCACCGGCCGCGGTGATCCAGCGGCGCAGGTGCTCGTCGTGCGGGAAGAGCTCGACGATGGCCTTATCGGTGGCCGCAATGTCGGCCGGGTCGCCGGAGAGCGCGGCCCAGCGGAACGGACCCTTGCCCTCGGCGAAGAGCGGGCGGATGTAGGCGGGCACGAAACCGGGGAAGTCGAATGCCCGCTCGCAGCCGCCGAGCAGTGCCTCGGCGCGGATGGAGTTGCCGTAGTCGAAGACCTCGGCGCCGGCATCCTGGAAGTCGACCATGGCCTGCACCTGCTTGGCCATGGCGGCCCGGGCCCGGTCGGTGAACTCCTCCGGCTTATCGGCCGCGTAGGCGTGCCAGTCGGCGACAGTGACGCCCTCGGGCAGGTAAGCGAGCGGGTCGTGGGCGCTGGTCTGGTCGGTGACGATGTCGATTGGCACGTTGCGGGCACGCAGTTCGGGGAAGACGGTGGCGGCGTTGCCGACCAGACCTACCGAGAGCGGCCGGCGTTCAGCCTTGGCGGCGAGCACCCGGGCGATCGCGTCGTCGATGTCGTCGGTCATCTCATCGAGGTAACCGCGCTCCACCCGGCGCTGCAGCCGGGACGGGTCGACGTCGACGATCAGCACAACACCCTCGTTGAGGGTGACTGCCATCGGTTGGGCGCCGCCCATGCCGCCGGCGCCGCCGGTGAGGGTGAGGGTGCCGGCCAGGGTGCCGCCGAACCTCTTCGCGGCCACGGCGGCGAAGGTCTCGTAGGTGCCCTGCAGGATGCCCTGGGTGCCGATGTAGATCCAGGAGCCGGCGGTCATCTGGCCGTACATTGTGAGGCCGAGGGCTTCGAGTTTGCGGAACTCCGGCCAGGTGGCCCAGTCGCCAACCAGGTTGGAGTTGGCGATCAGCACCCGCGGCGCCCACTCGTGGGTGCGGAACACACCGACGGGCTTGCCGGACTGCACGAGCAGGGTCTCATCCTTCTCGAGCGTGGTGAGGGTGCGCACGATCGCGTCGTACGCCTCCCAGTTGCGGGCGGCCTTGCCGGTGCCGCCATAGACCACGAGCTTCTCCGGGTGCTCGGCCACCTCAGGGTCGAGGTTGTTCATCAGCATCCGCAGCGGGCCCTCGGTCTGCCAGCTCTTGGCGGTGAGGGTGGTGCCGCGGGCGGCGCGCACGACGCGGGGCGGATGCGCGTCGATGGCGGGTGCATCCGTCACCGCGGAGTCGGCGGGGCTGGTCTCGGTCAGGTCGGGCATGAGCGGGGTCTGCTTTCTCGAGAGCTGAAGGGAGTGACGGTTCAGTACAGGTCGCCGGTGGCGCTCTGGGCGGCGGCGAGCACGGCGCCGCTCCGCACGGAGGCAGCGACCGACTCGATCTCAGGGGAGAGGAACCGGTCGGGGCCGGGGCCGGCGACGTCGCGGCGTACCTCGGCGAGCACGGCGCCGGTGGCGGGACCGGGCAGGAGGGGGGCGCGCAGGTCGAGGGCGCGGCTCGCGGTCATGACCTCGATGCCGAGCACCCGGGCGAGCCCGTCGATGCCGGTGCGTAGCTTGCGGGCGGCGTGCCAGCCCATCGACACGTGGTCTTCCTGCATGGCCGAGGAGGGGATGGAGTCGACCGAGGCGGGCACGGCGAGGCGCTTGAGCTCGGAGACGATGCCGGCGGCGGTGTACTGGGCGATCATCAGGCCGGAGTCGACCCCCACGTCGTGGGCAAGGAAGGCGGGCAGGCCGTTGTTGCGGGCCGGGTCGAGCATCCGGTCGGTGCGGCGCTCGGACATGCTGGCCACGTCGGCCACGGCGATGGCGAGGAAGTCGAGCACGTAGGCAACCGGGGCGCCGTGGAAGTTGCCGTTGGACTCGACCCGGCCGTCGATGGTGACGACGGGGTTGTCGATGGCGCTGGCCAGTTCGCGGTCGGCGATGCGGCCGGCGTGGTCGACGGTGTCGCGGGCGGCACCGTGCACCTGTGGGGCGCAGCGCAGCGAGTAGGCGTCCTGCACCCGGGTGCACTCCGGCCCCTTGTGGCTGGCCACGATGGAGGAGTCGGCGAGCAGGTGGCGCAGGTTCGTGGCGGAGGCCTGCTGGCCGAGTTGCGGGCGCAGGCTCGCGAGGTCGGCGGCGAAGACGGCATCCGTGCCGAGCAGGGCCTCGATGCTCATTGCCGCGGCGATGTCGGCGCTGGCGAGCAGGGTGTGCAGGTCGTGCAGGGCCAGGCTGAGCTGGCCGAGCATGCCGTCGGTGCCGTTGATGAGGGCCAGGCCCTCTTTCTCGGCCAGCAGCACGGGTTCGAGGCCGGCCGCGGCGAGGGCGTCGGCGGCGGGCATCTCGGTGCCGGTGTGGTCGCGCACCGTGCCTTCGCCCAGCAGGGCCAGGGCGCAGTGGGCCAGCGGGGCCAGGTCGCCGGAGCAGCCGAGCGAGCCGTATTCGCGCACGATCGGGGTGATGCCGGCGTTGAGTAGGCCGGCGTAGGCCTCGGCCGTCGACAGCCGGATGCCGGTGCGGCCGGTGAGCAGGGTCGACAGGCGCAGCAGCATCAGGGCGCGCACCGTCTCCCGTTCCACCTCGGCGCCGGAGCCGGCCGCGTGCGAGCGCACCAGGCTCTGCTGCAACCGGGTGCGGTCGGCGGCGTTGATGAAGGTGGTGGCCAGGGCGCCGAAGCCGGTGGAGATGCCGTAGTGCGGCGCCGCGTCGGTGGCGAGCACCTCGATGGTGGCCCGGCTCGCCGACACGGCCGCGCGGGCGTCGTCGCCGATGACCACCGGGGCGTCGTGGCGGGCCACGTTGACGACATCGGCGACCGAGACCGGCCCGGTGCCCACGGTGACGGGTGCGGTGGCGGTCACTCCGTCGGTGCTGACGTTGGCGGTGCGGGCGGTGTCGGTGCTGGCGGGGAGGCCGGAGGGAGTGCCGGTGCCGGGGAGGATGGTGTCGAGGGGCTGCATGGTTCCATCTGACTCCAGTCGGGGCATCCGCGCAGTGCCTTTCGGGCACCTCGTGTCTCGCATGCGAGACACTCTGGCTCCCACTGCCTCTCGGCCAGCAGCGGATCCGCGAAACGCGGGTCAGGCGCCGCTCCGCCCGTGGCGCGCCACCCGCGAACCGGCGCCGCACCCGCGCGGCTCCCGGGGCGCCGCCCCGCCGGGCTACGGTGGGAGGAGAGGCCGGACCGTGCCGGTCGCATGACCCACAGGAGGACCCCGGATGCTCTCGACCGACCTGATGCGCGACGCCTTCAGCCGGGTGCACGACAGTGTGCACGCCAGCCTGCTCGGCGCCGGACCCGAGCTGCTGGAGTACCGGGCCGACCCGCAGGCCAACACCATCGCCTGGCTGGTCTGGCACCTCACCCGCGTGCAGGACGACCACATCGCCGGCTTGATGGACGGCCCGCAGCTCTGGACGACGGCGGGCTGGCACAAGCGCTTCGACCTGCCGTTCGCCGCATCCGCTACCGGCTACGGCCAGAGCGCCGGCGACGTGGCCGCCGTGAAGGTGGGCGCCGACCTGTTGCTCGGCTACTTCGACGCCGTGCACGAGCGCACCCTCGACTACCTCGACACCCTCACCGAAGCTGACTACGGCCGCGTCGTCGACACCCGCTGGACCCCGGCGGTGACCCTGGCCGTGCGGCTGATCAGCGTGATCAACGACGACCTGCAGCACGCCGGCCAGGCCTCCTACGTGCGCGGCCTCGCCCAGCGGGCCGGCCTGCACTGACCGGTCACACGACCCGCGAGAGCGGCCCTGTGGCCGCCTCGCTGCGCTGTGGTGACCGCAACTCCGCTTTCGCGAGCTGAGGGAATCCGCGAGGTGAGGGGCTCCGCGAGCGGATGGGGTTGGTTCGCGAGAGCGGCCCTGTGGCTACCTCGCTGCGCTGTGGTGATCACAACCCCGCTTTCGCGAGATGCTGCATCCGCGAGAGCGGGGGTGTGGCTGCCTCGTTGCGCTGTGGTGACCATAAGTCCGCCCTCGCGAAGGGTGTGGCGGGAGGGCCCGGCTAGGCTCTGAGCAGCACCTCGACACTGGAGAGCCCGTGGCCCACTCGTATCCGCTGTATGTGAACGTGCTGGCGCAGTGCTTCTGCTGCCAGTCGTTGCAGCCGTTCCACTTCACCTCGGCGACCGACCAGGTGGTGTGCATGCATTGCCTGCGCCACCTGGGGCCGGACAAGGCCGAGCAGCGCGACACCGACCACATCCAGCTCTGGCTCGGCCAGTTCGCCGCCCAGCAGCAGACCCTGCACGAGCTCAGCATCAGCACCACGGCCACCATCGCTGCGCGCGACGCCGAGATCGCGGCGCTCGCCGCCCAGGTCGCCGACCTCACCGGCATCGTGGCCGGCCGGTTCGACCGCGGCCCCGACGCGGGCCTGCGCGGCCTGCTCGAGACCGAGGTGCTCAAGCGCGCCGAGCGCAAGGCCGAGCTGGGCCAGCGCCGCACGGATGCCGCGATGGCTGTGCTCTGGCAGATCGACCGGTTGCACCGGGTGAAGCCGGCCGACCCGCAGCACTGCGGATGCGGCAAGTCCGCCGCGAAGTGCCCCGAGGCCCGAGCGCTCGGCCCGATGCGCCAGGCGCTGGGCGACTGGGAGGCCAAGAACATCAAGCTCCACGCCGCTGGCCAGCGGCACGCCCTACCCGCCGGTCACCCCGCCCTCGCCTGACCGACACCCGCGCAGACAACTGTTCCCGGTGCGGACTTCTGCGGCCGGCGTGCCGGGCGCAATTGTCCGCATCGGGAACAGTTTCGGCAGAGGTGACGCGGGCGCCGCGCTGCGAGGGCCCTGCGTCAGACCGCGGGGCGGGCGACCGAGGACCGGCCGGGGGTGGGGGCGCCCAGGGCCGACGAGCCGGGGCTGGGAGTGAGGCCCAGGAGGCGCACGATCTCGGCGGCCTCCTCGGCGGGCTTCCGGCCGGCGTCGATGGTGATGGCGTTCTCGTCGGCCTCCGGCGGTTCGAGCGTGGCCACCTGCGAGTCCAGCAACGCCGGCGGCATGTAGTGGTCGCTGCGGGTGGCCAAGCGCCGCCCGATCAGGTCTTTTGTGCCGGTGAGGTGCACGAAGATCACGTTCTGCTCGCGCAGCACGTCGCGGTAGCGGCGCTTGAGCGCCGAGCAGGTGATGATGCCGGGCACGCCCGCCATGGTGTGCTCGATTATCCACGATGAGATGGTGTCGAGCCAGGGGGCCCGGTCCTCGTCGTTGAGCGCCTCGCCGGAGGACATCTTGTCGATGTTCTCCTGCGGGTGCAGGTCGTCGCCCTCTTCGAGGTCCCAGCCGAGCTGGCCGGCCAGGATGCCCGCCACGGTGGACTTGCCCGAGCCGGACACCCCCATGATCACGAGAACGGGTTGCTGCGTCGCGATCATCAGATCACCACGTTCAGGAGCAGCACGCCGGCCAGGCCGGTCACCGAGATGAGGCATTCCATCACGGTCCAGGTCTTCAGCGTCTGCGGCACGTCGGTGCCGAGGTACTCCTTCACCAACCAGAAGCCCGCGTCGTTGACGTGTGAGAGGAACAGCGACCCGGCGCCGATGGCCAGAACCATGAGCGAGACATCCGTCGCGCCCAGGCTGGCCGCGACCGGTGCGAGGATGCCGGCGGCCGTGACGGTGGCGACGGTCGCCGAACCGGTGGCGACGCGCACGAGCGCGGCGACGACCCAGGCCAGCACCAGCACCGAGATGCTCGAGCCGTTCACGGCGTCGGCGATGACCGTGCCGATGCCGGTGTCGATGAGCACCTGCTTGAAGCCACCGCCGGCGCCGACAATGAGCAGGATGCCGGCGATGGGCGGCAGTGAATCGGAGAGCGACTTCGAGACGGCGGCGCGGTCCATGCCGCCGCCGCGGCCGAAGACGATCATGGCGTAGATCACGGCGATGCCCAGCGCGATCATCGGAGTACCGAGGAAGTCCAGCGCCGCGTTCAGCGGGTCGGTGGAGTTGGGGTTGATCGCGTCGGCGATCGAGCGCGCCAGCATCAGCACGACGGGCAGCAGGATGCCGGACACCGTGGCGAGGAAGCTCGGGCGCTTGACGTTCTCGTCGAGACCCTGGTCGGCGGCGGTGATGAACATCTCGGGAACGGGAACCTTGACCCAGCGGCTGGCCAGCTTGCTGAACAGCGGGCCGGCGATGATCACGGTGGGGATGGCGATGAGCACGCCGATCGCCAGGGTGAGGCCGAGGTTGGCGTTCAGGGTGGTGACGGCCACGAGCGGGCCGGGGTGCGGCGGCACCAGGCCGTGCATGACCGACAGGCCGGCCAACGCCGGGATGGCGATGCGGATGAGCGACTGGCCGCTGCGGCGGGCCACGAGGATGATCACCGGGATGAGCAGCACCAGGCCGACCTCGAAGAACATCGGCAGGCCGATGAGGCCACCGATGAGCGCCATGGTCCACGGCAGGGTCCGCACGCTCGACCGGCTCACCAGGGCGTCGACGATGCGGTCCGCTCCGCCGGAATCGGCCAGCAGCTTGCCGAACATGGCGCCGAAGCCCACGAGCACGCCCACGCCGGCCATGGTGGAACCGAAGCCGGCCCCGAAACTCACGACGGCGTCGTTCGGCGTCATGCCCGCACCGATGCCCACACCCACGGCGCCGATGGACAGAGCCAGGAACGGGTGCACCTTCAGCCAGGTGATGAGCACGATGATCACGGCAACGCCGATAATCGCCGCGAGGATGAGTTGCAGGGTGCTGCCGGCGGGAACCACCGGTTCCACCGCCTGAATCGCACGGGTCACATTCATCTCGAATCCGTTCCGAGGCCGCGTCCCTGCGACCTCATCGTCATGTGGTGAGCACGCGTCTGTCTACCAGCTCGCAATGCGGCATAGTGAAGGAAGGAACACGTGATCTGATTAATCTGATTAATCAGATTTATAAAGTGTTACATAGTGGTGCCACCGGGTCAAGAAATCCGATTGGGACCGCGGCAGGAGGGCGCGAACGGATGCGCGCACACCGCATCGGATGGAGCGAGGGAATGGCTATGGCGGGTATGGGCGAGGACACCCGGAGTGACCGGGGCCTGCACGCCCGCGTGGTGAATGCCCTCGGCCTGCAGATCGTCGATTCCCGGTACGCCCCCGGCGACATTCTCAACCTCGACCGGCTCGCCGACGAGTTCGCCGTCTCGCGGTCGGTGCTGCGCGAAGCCCTACGGGTGCTGCAGTCGCTGGGCATGGTGGAGCCGCGTCAGCGGGTGGGCACCCAGGTGCTGGCCCGGCACTCCTGGGACCTGTTCAGCCCCCAGATCATCTCGTGGCGTGGCCGCGGTGATTACTTCGCCCAGATGCGCGAGATGCTCGAGCTGCGCCTGGGCATCGAGCCGGTGGCGGCCCGGTTGAGCGCCCGCCTGATGACAGCGGAGCAGCGCGCCGCGGTGGCCACGGCTGCCGCGGTCATGGTCGACGCCGACCGGGCGCATGACGGCCGGCGCTACCTCGAAGCCGACGTCGACTTCCACACCCTGATTCTGCAGGGCTCGGGCAACGCCGTGATGGGGCACTTCGCGAGCACTGTGGCCGCCCTGCTTCGCACCCGCGAGCAGGAGAAGCGCTTCACGATCACCGACTACACCCCGGCATCCGCGCACCGGCACAACGACCTGGCGCTCGCGCTGGTGCAGGGCGATGAGGATGCGGCCTACCGCTGGGCCTACGCCACCATCGAGGCGACCCTGAACGAGTTCGTAGCCGAGTCGACCGGTACCGCCCCCACTCCGAGCTAGGTCGCCGAGGGGGCGCACCGCCATGCACCGGCGGTCGAGCTTGTCGAGACCTCGTGAGGCGCGCGTCCGACGCGGGCTTCGTTCCTGAGATCGGGTTGCCAGGTCTCGACAAGCTCGACCAGCGGGACAGCTCGACCAGAGGGACAAGCTCGACCAGCGGCGCCGGGCGGGCTACTGCAGACCGTCGACCGAGACCAGACCGTCGTGGCGGCGGCCGTCGAAGATGATGGTGGGGATTTTGATGGTGTCGACCTTGTCTTCGACGATCACCTTGTTGGCGGCGATGATGTCGGCGACGGTGTCGGAGCCCGCCTCGGCCACGACCACGTCGATCTGATCGGCGGACAGGCCGAACTCGTCCAGCCAGCTGGTCAGCGTCGCGGTGGCTTCGGCGGCATCCATCGAGTTGATGGTGTCCTGCCAGGGCAGCCCGGTTTCCGCCTTCTCGGTGAAGATGCGCTTGAGGACCTCCCAGTCCACCGGGGTGTCAGCACCCTCCAGCGGGTGCAGTCGCAGTGCCTCGAGGTACTGCGTCACCAGCATGGAGTTGGGGAACTTGTAGCCGTCGGTGCCCTTGATCGGGTAGGCGATGTACGTGAGGTTGTGGGTGGATTCGAAGCCGGATTCCTCGATGTTCTGGAACAGCGCCCGGCAGAAGGTGCAACCCGGGTCGATGACCTCGACGGCGGTGGGGTTGGCGGCATCCTCGGTGAGGTAGCTGGCGTTGGCGGGCAGGTAGTCGTCGGCGGTCCAGGTCTGGAACCGGGCCGGGATGGCCGCGAAGGTCTCGCCCAGGCTGGCGAACTCGTTGCCGAAGGCGCCGATCACGTCGAACGCGCCGAGTGATTCCATGAAGCCGGGCGTCTCATCCGGGATCGAGCAGGCCTCGGCGCCGAGGGTGCAGGATGCCGAGTCCTGCTTGTTGCAGGTGCCGTAGACGTAGAGGTTGACCGCGCTCTTGACCACCGTGTAGCCCGACCAGATGGTGGTGAGGATCACGAGTACAGCGAGCACCTCGAGGGTGATGCTGGCGGGCTTGACCAGGCTGGGCCGCCGGGCCGCGATCGGGGCCAGGATGTGGTCCTTCACGTCTTGTTTGAACGTCGTGTCGCAGGGCCGGAAGGTGACCCGGCGCCAGACGCAGTTCCAGGCCTTGCCGACGTAGCGGCGGTAGCGGGCCGAGAAGGCGGCCATGACGACCAGGACGATGAATGCGGCGATACAGAACACTTAGGAGAGGCCTTTCAGCAGCCGGGCGAGTGCTTGCGTGGCCGAGTCGATGTCCGACGCGGTCGAGTGCAGGCCGAGGGAGAAACGCAGCAGCGGGGGCAGGTCCAGCTGTTCCTTGAGGTAGTGGTGGGCGCAGAAGTAGCCGCTGCGCACCATGATCTGGGAGTGCGAGAGGAACACCGCCAGCCGGTGCGCGTCCTGCGCGGCGGCGTAGGCGCTGATCACCGGGCTGGGGGTGTTGTTCAGCAGCGTGAGCCCGGGAATCTCGGCCAGGCCGTCGTAGAGCCGGGTCGAGAGCGCCGACAGGTGGTCGGATGGGGCCAGGCCGCCGGGCCGGGTGTCACCGAGCCATTGGATGGCGCGGCCGAGCGCGATGATCTCGCCCCAGGCTTGCAGGCCCGGTTCGAGCAGCGCCCCCGGGTCGCCCTGCACGAGGTCGAAGTCCTCTTCGCGCACATCCTGCACCATGCCGCCGCCCACGAAGCTGAGTTCGAGCGAGGCGAGCAGGTCGTGCCGGGCCACGACGACGCCGAGGCTGGCGCCGTACATCTTGTGGGCGGAGAAGCAGACCGCATCCGCCTCGGTCTTCTGCAGCAACGCGCGGCCGTGGCCCATCGCCTGGGCCGCGTCGATGATGACGATGCCGCCGCGGGCGTGGGTGTCGCGCACGAGGTCGGTGAGGTTCACGAGCTGGCGGCCGTCGACGTTGGAGGCGGCGTTGACCACCACCACGGCCTTCTCGAGTTGGGCGGGTTCGTAGAGCAGGGCGCCGTCGGCGGCGCGATCCAGCACCAGGCGTGGCACCCCCAGCCGGCGGGCGGCGGTGATGGTGGGCAGGAACACCGAGTTGTGCTCGATGTGGCTGGTCACCACGCGGTCGAAACGACCCAGCGGCAGTTGCTGCAGCAGCAGGTTGAGGCCGTAGGTGGTGTTGAGGGTGAAGGAGGTGGCATAGGTGCGGGCAGAGAGCCCGAGCAGCCCGAGGACGGCCTTGCGGGTGTCGGCCACCTGGGCATCCACCTTCTGGCCCCAGGCGTATTTCACCCGGCCACCACAGGCGTTGTAGCTGGTGTAGTAGTCGGTGAGGGCGTCGACGACGGGCTGTGGGCGCAGGCTCTGGCAGGCGGCGTCGAGGTAGATCTCGCCGGGTTGCAGGTAGGCGAAGTCGTCCTGCCGGCTCGTGCCGAGCGGTGCCGCGGTTGACTTGCGGAACAGCGTGCTGCGCTTCATTTTCTCAACTCCCGGCTCAGCTTAGAATCGGGGTCGAATCCGGAATGGGGACCAAAGTCCCTTTTGACCGGGGGAGAGCTCTTTACACAGCTAGCTCCAAGCGTGCGCGGAGGTAGGGCGCCGTGCGGCTGTGCGGATGCGCCGCGACCGTCGCCGGGGTGCCCTCGGCCACGATCCGCCCGCCTGCGGTTCCGCCGGCCGGGCCCAGGTCGATCACCCAATCGGCGGAGGCCACGACGTCCATGTCGTGCTCCACCACGACCACGGTGTTCCCGGCGTCGACGAGCCGGCCGAGCTGGGTCATCAGCAGCTCCACGTCGGCCGGGTGCAGGCCGGTGGTGGGTTCGTCGAGCAGGTAGAGGGTGTGGCCGCGGCGGGCGCGCTGCAGCTCGGTGGCCAGCTTGATCCGTTGCGCCTCCCCGCCGGAGAGCTCGGTGGCGGGCTGACCCAGTCGCAGGTAGCCGAGGCCCACCTCGCGCAGGGTCTCCAGGCTGCGGGATGCGCTGGGCACGTCGGCGAGGAACTCCGCCGCCGCGTCGACGGTAAGGCCGAGCACCTCGGCCACGTTCTTGCCCCGGTACAGCACCGCGAGGGTCTCGGCGTTGTAGCGGGACCCGCCGCAGGCCGGGCAGGGCGCATAGCTGCCCGGCAGGAAGAGCAGCTCCACGGCCACGAAGCCCTCGCCCAGGCAGGTGTCGCAGCGGCCGCCGGCCACGTTGAAGGAGAACCGGCCGGCGCCGAAGCCGGCGGCCCTGGCCGCATCCGTCGCCGCGAAGGTGGAGCGCACGGCGTCGAACAGTCCGGTGTAGGTGGCCAGGTTGGAGCGCGGGGTGCGGCCGATGGGCTTCTGGTCCACCCGCACCAACCGGTCGATCGCGCCTGCGCCCGTGACGCCGTCGACGAGGGTGGCCCCGGTGTCGTCGTCTGGGGTGTCGTCTTCGGCGGTGTCGGCGTCGACCGGCGCGGGGTCGGCCGGGCCCTGGCGCAGTTCCCGGCCAACGGCATCCGCCAGCACCCGGCTTACCAGAGTGGACTTGCCCGAGCCGGAGACGCCGGTGACCGCGGTCAGCACGCCCAGCGGCACCCGCACGTCGAGATTCACCAGGTTGTGCCGGGTGACGCCGGCCAGGCCCAGCCACAGGTCGGTTTCGCGCTTGGCGGGCACGACGCCGGACGCGACCGGGAAGAGGTAGTCGCGGGTGACGGAGGTGGGCACCTCGGCCAGCCCGGCGACCGGGCCGCTGTAGAGCACCTCGCCGCCGCCGTCGCCGGCGCGCGGGCCCACGTCGACGAGCCAGTCGGCGCGGCGCACCACATCCATATTGTGTTCGACAACGAAGACCGAGTTGCCGGATGCCTTGAGCTGTTCGAGCACCACCAGCAGCGGTTCGGCGTCGGCGGGGTGCAGGCCGGCGGAGGGCTCGTCGAGCACGTAGATCACGCCGAACAGGCCGGCGCGCAGCTGGGTGGCGATGCGCAGGCGCTGCATCTCGCCGGGGGAGAGGGTGGGGGTGGCGCGGTTAAGGCTGAGGTAACCCAGGCCCAGGTCGACCAGCACGGCGAGCCGGCGCACCAGGTCGCCGGCCAGGGTGACGGCCACCTCGGTGATCTCGCCCGACTGAGCGGAACGGTGCGACCCGGCAGCCCCGGTGAGCTCGGCGGTGGGCCGCAGCACCTCGGCGAGTTCGCTCAGCGGCAGGGCGTTGAGTTCGTTGATCGGCCGGCCCGCGAAGAGCACCGCCAGGGCGTCGGCCTTGAGCCCGCTGCCGCCGCAGAGCCGGCACGGGCCGGTCTCCACGAATTCCAGCACCCGGTTGCGCATCTGGGCGCTCTTGGAGTCGGCCAGGGTGTGCATCACGAAGCTCTTCGCACTCCAGAACCGGCCCTTGTACGGCTTCGCCACCCGGTCGCGCTGCGGGGTGACCTCCACCACCGGCTGTTCCTCGGTATAGAGGAGCCAGTCGCGGGCCTCGCGGCTGAGCTGCGACCAGGGCAGGTCGATGTCGTGGCCGAGCACGGCCGTGATGTCGCGCAGGTTCTTGCCCTGCCAGGCGCCCGGCCAGGCGGCGATGGCGCCGTCGCGGATGCTGAGGCTTGCGTCGGGCACCAGCAGGGCTTCGGTGACCGTGTGCGAGATGCCCAGCCCGTGGCACTCTGGGCATGCTCCCATGGCCGTGTTCGGCGAGAACGAGTCGGAATCCAGGCGGAGGTCGGAGCCTTCGGGATACGTGCCGGCGCGGGAGTAGAGCATCCGCATCGAGTTGGACAGGGTGGTGACGGTGCCCACCGTGGAGCGCGAACTGGGCGCGCCGCGGCGCTGCTGCAGGGCCACGGCCGGGGGCAGCCCGGTGATGAGATCCACGTGTGGGGTGTGGCCCTGCTGGATCAGCCGGCGGGCGTACGGCGCCACCGATTCGAAGAATCGGCGCTGCGCCTCGGCGAAGATAGTGCCGAAGGCCAGGGACGACTTGCCGGAGCCGGACACCCCGGTGAAGGCGACAATGGCGTCGCGTGGCACGTCTACGTTCACGTCGCGCAGGTTGTTCTCGCGCGCGCCGCGCACGCGCACGAAGCCGTCGGCGCCCGGGTGAAGGTCGGGGAGAACGGTAACGGTGGTCGAAGCGTCTGGAGTGTTCGGCATCCGATCGACTCTAGTTCGACCCACTGACAGTTCGGCCAGTGCCGGTTCGCCCTCCCGACAGCGGGCGCGTATCGTCGAACAGGTTGATCCTCGAAAGGCCCCCGCGCACATGCGACGCACCATGTTCAAGTCCAAGATCCACCGCGCCACCGTGACGCACTCCGCCCTGCACTACGTGGGGTCGCTCACCGTCGACCTCGACCTGCTCGATGCCGCCGATCTGCTGCCCGGCGAGTTGGCCAGCATCGTGAACGTGAACAACGGCGCGCGGTTCGAGACCTACCTGATCGCGGGCGAGCGCGGCAGCGGCGTGATCGGCGTCAACGGCGCCGCCGCCCGGATGGCGCACGAGGGTGACCTCGTGATCATCATCTCCTACGCCCAGATGGGCACCAAGAAGGCGCGGGCATACGTGCCCACCGTCGTGCACGTGGATGCGCAGAACCAGATCGTCTCGATCGGAACCGACCCCGCAGAGGCGCAAGGCGACGACCTGCAGAGGCCGCCGTTCGCGGTCTGAGCGGTCACTCCCACCGCGCCCGTGCGGCCGCTATCGTAGGGCCATGGAATTCAGGTTCCGGGGCGAAATCTGGTACTGGCGCGGGCCGTCGCCGTTTCATTTTGTGACCGTGACGGCCGACGAGAGCGCCGTCAGCGCCGAGCTCGCGCCCGGAGTCAGCTACGGCTGGGGCATGATCCCGGTGCTCGTGCGAATCGGCCACTCCGAGACCACGACGTCGCTCTGGCCCAAAGACGGCGGCTATATCGTTCCGCTCAAGAAGTCACTCCGCGAGAGCGAGGGTCTCGAACTGGGCGACACCGTCGCCGTGACCCTGCGACTCGGCGGCTAGCACGCTCCCGCCGCCGGCCCCCGGTGCCGCTCGAGTCTGTCGAGACCCCGCGACCCGACCCATGTGTCGCGCCCGTCCCGCTGGTCGAGCTTGTCGAGACCCCGCGTCCCGGCTGTGTGTCGCGCCCGTCCCGCTGGTCGAGCCTGTCGAGACCCCGTGACCCGAACCTAGTATCGCGATCACAAGAAAACCCAGTCCAGAAGCATTTTCCGAGCCAAAAAAAGTTATCCACAACTCGCACAACCAGCACACAAAGCTACGACATCGAGCTATTCTCACTGTATGTCCACCATCGCAGACACCTTCGACATCGGCACCCAGCCAGTGTCGCTCGCGCCTGCCGATTCGTCGGCAGAGGCGCTGGTGGCCGCGGCCGGCGCCGTCGCTCGGCTGGGCACCTGCAGCGCCGACTTCGACGCCCTCCCCGACGCGGACCTGCTCGCCGCGCAACGCGAAATCACCCGGCTGCAAACCCTGACCACAACCCGGTCGGTGTGGGTCGCCAAAGCCATCGCGGAACGCTCCCGCCCCGAGCTGGGTCAGAAGGGCCTGGCGAAGCAGCAGGGCTTCCTCACCCCGGGTGATTTGATGCAGGACCTCACCGGGGCCAGCCGGGCCGACGCCCGGAAACTCATCGACGTGGGCCGGATGCTCGCCGACAGTGACGCCGCCGAAGCCGCCGCCCGGGCCGCCCAGGCCGACGCCGACGCGGAAGCCGCCCGCCGGCTGCTCGACGACAACAACAGCGACGGAGGTGACAGCGGTGACAGCGCCGATGCGGTTCCGCCCGTGGCGCCGGTGGTGGTGGTGCCGTTGCCGTGGCACACCCCGATCGCCCACGCCGTCACTGATGGCACCCTCTCCGCCGCGCAAGCGCACGCGATCCGCACCGGGCTGGGCGATATCGACACCGTCGTCACCGCCGACGTCCTCGCCGAGAACCTGACGACTCTGCTCGAGGACGCCCGAAACCTCACCATCGACGAGTTGATCCGCCGGGCACGGCGGATGCGGGACCGCCTCGACGAAGCCGGCATCAGCAAGCGGGAACAGAAAGCCTGGGAAGACCGGTACCTGCGAATCTGGACCCTGGAAACCGGCCAGGTGCGCATCAACGGGCTCTTCCCGCCTGAACAGGGCGCGTACATCACCGCCGTCGCCGACAGCCTCACCGGGCCCCGCCGGGGCGGTGTGCACTTCGTCGATCCCGACCGGGCCGCGTGGGCGCAAGCCGTGCAGGACGACCCGCGCAGCACCGACCAGGTGACCGCCGACGGCTTCATCGACCTGATCAAGGCCGGCAGCACCGTCAACCCGAACCGGATGCTCGGCGGGCGTACCCCCGCTGTCCGCATCCTCAAAACCCAGCAGCCCACCGCCCAGCAGCCCGGCCCGTCAGCTACCGAACAGCCCACCAGCCCACTGGCCGCCCCACTGACCGGCCGGCCGGAGACCCAGCAGTCCATCCGGCCGACGGCCGACTCGTCACCCGTGCCACCGCTGGGGCCGCCGCTGCAGTTGCTGCGGAACCCGGACGACGTCCTCGTACCGCTACCCGATGGCACCGGGCACGGCTACATCGAAGGGAACCCCGCCCCGGTCTCGCAGGAAACCCTCGACCGGTTGATTTGCGACTCCGGCACCGTCGACATCACCTTCGACTCCCGCGGTCAACCGCTCGACGTCGGCCGGGACGAACGCCTGTTCACCCCGGCGCAACGCATCGCCCTGGCCGCCCGCGACGGCGGCTGCATGTGGGGAGACTGCACCAAACCACCCTCCCAAACCGAAGCCCACCACATCGACCACTGGAAACGCGACGACGGCCGCACCGACATCCGCCTCGGCATCCTGCTCTGCAACCCCCACCACCGACTACTGCACAACCAAGGCTGGCAAATCCTCGAACACCACGGCCGCTACTGGCTCAGGCCACCCGCCACCGTCGACCCCGGCCAAAGCCTGATCGAACTACACAGCAAAAGCCCCGCCGCGCTCGAGCAGCACGAGCACGGCACGCACTGAAGTTGGCATCGGCGGCGCACTAGGTCTCGACAAGCTCGAGCAGCGAATTCTGCGGGGTCTCGACAAGCTCGACCAGCGGGTCGTGCGGGGTCTTGACGGTCTCGATCAGCGGGTCGTGCGGGACTTTGACGGGTTCGACCAGCGGGTCGTGCGGGACTTTGACGGGTTCGACCAGCGGAGCGTGCGGGACTTTGACGGGTTCGACCAGCGGGTCGTGCGGGTCCTCGACGGGCTCGACCAGCGGGGGCGTCGCGGGGTCGACCACCGAAGCGGGCGTCGGGCGGCGGGTCAGTGGCCGCCGTCGACGAGCTTGAGGCCGATGACGCAGCCGACCAGGCCCAGGATCAGCAGGACCTTCAGCAGCGAGGCGGGTTCGCCACCGAAGATCATGGCGTAGAGCACCGTGAGCGACGCACCGATTCCCACCCAGACCGCGTAGGCGGTTCCGACGGGGATGGTGCGCATCGCCATCGCCAGGCCCGCCATGCTGAGTAGCAATGCACCGGCGAAAACCACGGTGGGCCAGAGCTTGGTGAAGCCCATCGACTTGCCGAGGGCTGTCGCCCACACGGCTTCGAGAACACCGGACACGATCAAAATGATCCACGACATGACAGAACTCCCGTGGCCAGTCTTGTCGCTGTCCGGGTACTGATCCGTCGTCCGGAACCGCAGGAAGCGGTTCACAGCAGAATAGCCGGGCACTCTGTGCAGGCGCTGGGCAAGCTCGCGCACGACCGAGAAAAAGCCCCGCCGGCCGAGTCCTCGAAGCAGTCGGGGTCTCGGCCGGCGGGGCCGGGATTGTGCGGGGCGTCGCCTACGCGGCGTCGATGATGTCGACGACGAAGACGAGGGTGTCGGTGGCGCTGATGCCGGCCGTGTCGTTGCCGCCCTCATAGCCGAGCTCTCCCGGCGGAATCACGATGACGACCTGCGAACCCACGGTCTGGCCGACCAGGCCCTGGCTGAAGCCGGTGATCAGGCCCGAGATCGGGAACGAGGTGGGTCCGACGTCCCAACTGGTGTCGAACTCCTTGCCGGAATCCCAGATCAGGCCGCTGTACTGCACGGTCACCGTGGACGTGTCGGTGATGGCCGCGCCGTCGCCCTTCTTGAGCACCTCGACCGCGAGTTCGGTGGGCGGGTCGCTCTTGGGCATGGTCACGGTGGGCGCGCCGTCATCGGCGAGCTTCACGGTGGGGAAACCGTCGGTGGGCTCCTGGTCCTCACCCGTGGCACGGGTGGGCAGCTTCTCCTTGATGTCGATCACGAAGAGCATCTGGTCGGTGGCGGCCACACCCAGGTCGGTGTTGCCGGTGTCGCCGAAGCCGTCGTCGGGCGTGATGACCACGGCAACGCGGTCGCCCACGTTGGAGCAGGCGACACCCTTGAGGATGCCCTTGATCGCGGTCTGGGTGGTGCTCACGTTGACCGTCAAGCCGGCGTCGTCGCCGAAGCCACCGGCGGTGAGCTTGGCTCCGGTGGTGGCGTTGTACGCGGCGTAAGCGATGGCGACGGAGTCGCCCTCTTTCACGGCCTCGCCGGTGCCTTCGGTGAGCACGCTGCGCTCGGTCGTCTTTGCCGCCAGCGGGCTCGTGAACGTCACGGTGGGCTCAGCGCCCGGGTCGCCGGCAACGGTGACCGCGTCCGACGTGGTGCCGGAGTCGGTGCACTCGATCGCGGCCGCCGAGGCAGTCGGCGTCGACGTCGCATCAGGCGACGACGCGCATCCGGTGAGGGCGACGGCGGCTAACGCCGTAAGGGTGAGAATGCTAGGAAGAGTGCGCACGCAGGTGTCTCCAGTCAGATTGGGCCTCGGACAGTCTGACCCCTCTACCTATGCGTGCGCTGAGTCCGCCGCCCGGAGAGGCTCCACGAGCCCGGGAATTGGGACCTTCGACCCCATAAATCCCCCGAACTGGGTGGGTGCCGAGTTCTAAGCTGGATGCACGGACTTCCTGAATTTGGAAGCCGAGCTGGTCGATGGTGACCGAACCCACCGACAGTGGCGCCACGTTCATCACGGCAACGTTTTCGTTTGATTGACGCCCTGCCTCATGCAGTCGAACGCCGCTCGAACGCGTGAAAGCAAGTCAAGAGAAAGAGCCCACGTGTCCGACACCAAGTCGACCTCAGCAAATGCCGTCACCACCGCCCGGTGGGAGAGCCTGAAGCGCGCGTATTTCATGCGCACCAACCGCACCGCCCCGGTCGGATCGCTGCCGAAGGCTTCTGCCGCGGCCACAGTCGCCGACCCGAACGCCGAGTAGTCCTCTAGCGGTAGCTCGTGTTCGCCCGAAAATAGGTGCGGCTCGCGGCGTAGTAGATGTACTGCAGTTCCCGCGGCACGTCATTGGTGTCGTAGAGCACCCGCTCGCTGATCAACAACGGGGACGCCGGCGCCAGGCCGAGCGCCGCGCAGGTGTTCGGATCTCCCTGCAGCGCCTCCACCGAGGTCGTACTCCGCAACAGTGGTAGGCCGAAGTGCCGCTCGAACGATTTCGGCAGGTCATCCCCGGGTTCGGCCACGAAGGGGACCCTCGGTGTGACGTCAGGCGCCCAGTAACAGGTCTCGACGCAGAACGGCACGCCGGCCGACGAGATCAGGTACTCGGCCATCGACACGTCGGACTCCGGGCCGAGCTCGAGCTGGGCGCGGATCACCGGCGAACCCGGCACCACCTCCGCATAGATCGGGGCGATGTCGTAGCGGTCCAGGGCGCCATCGGGCAGCCCCACGTCGTAGCGCTCGCTGGCATCCAGCGGCAGCCCGATTTCCACGCCGTCGAAACTGTCCCGAACCTTGGTGCCGATCCGGGGCAGTCGCTCCACCAACCCGTCGTCGGCCAGCTGAGACAGCGCGCCGCGCACCGCCTGGCGGGTGGTGTTGAATTGCCGCATCACGGTCGCCTCAACGAGCATCTCGCCGTTCTGCACCACCTGGGTGCGGATGGCGGTGCGCATCAGCGCGTAGACCCGGCGCACCTCGTTCTGCTTCGGCTCGCCCAGGATGCGCAGGGCGGCAGCACGCCGAAAGGCCGCGCGTTCTTCGTCCCGGCGGTCTTCCATTCTGCGTGTCCCTCCTTGTGGGGGCTGGCGGCCGGTGAACCGGCATCCATTCAACGATAAAGGAGAGCCGTGGGCGAGGCGGTTCAGACCACCGTCACCGCGCGCAGGTGGATGGGCGGCAGAGCGGCGATCGCCGTGATGGCGGGCAGCACGAGCAGCGCCGACAAGCCGAACAGCAGCGGCATCCCCTCAAAGTAGGCACCGGCCAGACTGGCGCCGCCGGCTTGCAGTGTCTCCACCCGGTAGGTGAGCACCGAGCCGAGCACGACAAAACCGATCGTGCCGCCGAGGGCGAGGAAGAAGCCGATCGACGCGCTCATCGAGCCGACGGTGTGGAAGGGCACGGTGGTCTGCGCGGTGATGGTGAGGTTCTGCAGCACCGCGCCGAGCCCGCAGGCCAGCAGCACCGTTCCGGTGACGGCCATCACGATGGGGGAGAAGTCCATCAGGAAGAGCACCACATTGCCGGCGAAGAGCGAGATCGCGCCCACCAGCATCACCGGGCGCACCCGCCCGGTGCGGCTGATGAACCGCCCCGCCGCGAACGCGCTGCCGACGGTGCCCAGCGCCATCGGGGTGAGTAGCAGGCCGGCGGTCACCGGCATCAGGCCCACCCCGAGCTGCAGGTACTGGGTGATGAACACCGAGCCGCCGAACAGGGTGGTGCCGGCGAAGAACGCCGCGATGATGCAGAGCAACGGGGTGCGCGCCGCGAGCAGGCGGAGCGGCAGGATCGGGTCGGCGGCGCGCAACTCGACGAACCAGACGGCCACCAGGGTGAGGATGCCCACTCCGCCGCTGATCACGGCCAGCGGCACGGCGTCGGCCACGGTGGGCAGCACGGAGACGCAGATCAGCAACGACGTCACTCCCACGGCGATCAGGCCGGCGCCGGCGAAGTCCGCCGGCATCCGAGTGCGGGGCTGGCGCACGATGTGCAGGGTCGAGGCGATCACCAGGATCGACACCGTGGCGGCCGGCACGCTGAGCAGGAAGCACCACTGCCAGCCCAGACCGGAGGTCTGCACGATCAGCCCGCCGATGATCGGGCCGCTCAGGGTGGCGGTGGTCTGCATGCTGGTGAGCCAGGCGTTCACCCGGCCGCGCTGACGGGGTTCCACCAGCGCGGCGGTCACGATCACGATGAGTGCGATCACGCCGCCCAGGCCGATGCCCTGCAGCGCGCGCCCCACGATCAGCTGGGTGGTGTTGGGTGCGAGCCCCGCCACCAGCGAGCCGGCCGCGAAGAACAGCAGCGCGGCCTGCAGGATGCCCTTGGGATTGAACCGATCGCCGAGCTTGCCCCAGATGGGCACGGTGGCAGTGTTGCCGAGGATCGTGGCCGCCACGATCCAGGTGGAGTGCGACGGCGGCCCCTCCAGATTCTGCAGGATCGACGGGATCGAGGTGGCGACGATGGTCGCGCTCAGCCCGGCCACGAACTGGGCGATGAGGAGGCCGCTGAGCGGCACCACGAGCGGACGGAGCGACACGAGGTGGGCTCTGGGGGGATACGGCTCGGGGCGGTGCGGCTTCAATGCGGTCACGGTTCTCCTGGTTTCTTCGAGCTTGCCAGCCCGATGTTGCCGCCGGATTGCGCCGGGTGGCTGCAGGCCGGTGGAGTGTGTCAGCCGTATTGCGCCATCCGTGCGCGGGGTCGTTGCGGGCCTGATCGGGACCTTCGTCCCCGTCCTCGCAGCTGGCTCGGCGATATGATGAATTTATGGAATCACTCAGTCAGGAACTGCCCGACCCGTTCACGGATGCGAATCGCCCGCTCTACGAGGTCAAGGCCAACCTGTTCAAGGGGCTCGCGCATCCGGTGCGCGTGCGGGTGCTCGAGGTGCTCGCCCATGCCGAGACCGACCTGTCGGTGTCCGACCTGCTCACCGACACCGGCCTGGAGGCCTCGCACCTGTCCCAGCACCTCTCGGTGCTGCGCCGGCACAACCTGGTGCTGGCCGAGCGGCGGGGCAGCCTGGTCTTCTACCGGCTGGCCTACCCGCAGGTCGCCGACCTGCTCGCGGTCGCCCGGCAGCTGCTCGTGGAGGTTCTCGAGACCACCCAGCAGAACCTGATCAACACCGTGGGCCTGCGCCCGCTCGTTTCGACGGATGCCGCGTCGCGCGCCGCGGTGACCCGGTGAGCGTGGTCGGTACGGCCGCCACCCGCACCGGGCACTACCTGCGCGCGCTGCTGCCCAGCTGGCAGGACTACCGCGACGTGAAGCGCACCTGGCGCGGCGACCTCGTCGCCGGCCTCACCGTGGGCATCATCGCGCTGCCGCTCGCCCTGGCCTTCGGCGTCAGCTCCGGCGCCGGCGCCGAGAGCGGACTCATCACCGCCATCGTGGCCGGCGTGATCGCGGCGGTGTTCGGTGGTTCGAACATCCAGGTCTCCGGTCCCACCGGCGCCATGGTCGTGGTGCTCGGCCCGGTCGTCGCGGCGCACGGGGTGGGCGTCGTCGCCATCCTCAGCCTGATGGCCGGCCTGATCGTCATTCTGGCCGGGGCGCTCAAGCTCGGCCGCGCGGTCACCTTCATTCCCTGGCCGGTGATCGAGGGCTTCACCCTCGGCATCGCCGTCATCATCTTCCTGCAGCAGGTGCCCGCCGCGATCGGCTCGAAAGCCGGGCCGAGCAGCAACGCCTTCGTCGCGGCCGTGCAGTCCGTCGGCACCGTCGACTGGTCGACCGTGATCGTGCCCGTCGCCATGGTGCTGCTGGTCGCGGCGATCATGCTGCTGGCGCCCAAGGTGCACAAGAAGCTGCCCGGTTCGATCGTGGCCATCATCGTGGTCACGATCATCGCCAACCTGGCGAACCTGCCGCTGGCCCGCATCGGCGAGCTGCCCGCGTCGCTGCCGTTGCCGATGCTGCCGCAGCTGGATGCCGGCCTGCTCGGCTCGTTGATCGGCCCGGCCCTCACCATCGCGGCGCTCGCCGCGATCGAGTCGCTGTTGTCGGCCCGGGTGGCCGTGTCGCTCTCCGACACCGGCCCTTACGACGCCGACCGCGAGCTGGTGGGCCAAGGCCTCGCCTCCATCGCCTCCGGCTTCTTCGGCGGCATGCCCGCGACCGGGGCGATCGCCCGCACGGCCGTGAACATCCGGTCGGGCGGCCGCACCCGGCTCGCCGCCATCGTGCACTCGATCGTGCTGGTGGGCGTGGTCTACCTGGCTACCGGGGTGGTCTCGCAGATCCCGCTCGCGGCTCTCTCCGGGGTGCTGATGATGACCGCGGCGCGCATGATTTCGGTCGCCACCGTGCGCAGCATCATCGGCTCCACCGGCTCCGACGCCACGGTGTTCATCATCACCGCGCTCGTGACGGTGTCGGTCGACCTGATCGTGGCCGTGGGCATCGGCATCGCTGTGGCGGCGTTCTTCGCGCTGCGGTCGGTGTCGGCCTCCAGCGGGGTGCATCGGGAGGAGCTGCCCGGCACGCCCGTCGCCGGCGACGAGCGCATCGCCCTGTTCCGGCTCGACGGCGCACTGTTCTTCGGCGCGGCCGAGCGCATGCTTGAACGGGTCAATCAGACCAGCCACATCACCGTGGTCATCATCCGCATGTCGCAGCTGCAGGTGCTCGACGCCACCGGCGCCCGGGTGGTCACCGAGATGATCCAGGCGCTCGAACGGCGCGGCATCACGGTGCTGGTCAAGGGCATCCAGCCGCGGCACCTCAAGCTGGTCACCCGGGTCGGCGTGATCACCTCGCTACGGCACCGCAACCACCTCTTCACCGAGCTCGACGAGGCGATCGAGCACGCCCGCAGCCACGTCACCCGGGCCGCGGCGGCCGGCGGCAGCACGGATGTGGCCGAGTTCGGCTGGACCTCCACCATCCGGTTGCCCCGGGACTAGGCTCAGCGGGCGAGCGACGCCAGTTCGGCGCGGGTGGATGCGCCCACCTTGCGCAACAGGTTGGCCACGTGGAACTTGACGGTGTTCTCGCTGATCACGAGCTCCGCCGCGATGGCCTTGTTGCGCGCACCGGAGGCCACGAGTGCGAGCACGCCCTGCTCGCGCGGGCTGAGCCCCCACTCCGAGGCGGGGGTGAGCGGAGCCAGCGGGGCGTCCAGCGGCAGCGACACGGTCAGCTCCGAGCCCCAGCCGGCGGTGGCCTGCACGTCGAAGCTGCCGCCGAGCGCGGCGACCCGGGCGGTGAGCGGGGCAACACCGGGGGAGTCGGTGCTGAGCGTGCCGGCGCCGTCGTCACGTATCTGGATGAGCAGGTTGCTGCCGTCGCAGTCCCACTGCACCCGTACCCGGTTCACCCCGGCCTGCTCCACCAGGGCCAGCACCGCGCCGCGCACGATCGCGCGGCCGGCCTGGGCCACCTCGCCGGGCAGGGCGCGGCCGTTCGCGGGCGGCTCGATGAACTGCACATCGAGGTCGCCGAAGCGCACGAGCGGTCGCAGGTCGTCCCGCAACCGGGCGAACGCCTGCGCCACCGGTTCCTCGGCCAGCGACTTGTCCCGGTCGCTCACCGCGCGCAGGGTCACCATGGCACTCGCGGCCAGCTCGGTGGCGGTCTGGCGCGCCGCCTCGGCGCTCACACTGCCGGAGCGGAGCACCGCCAGTAGGGACTCCAGTGTGGTGGAATGCGCATCCGTGAGGTCGGCGATGAGCTTGGCCCGGTCGGCGGAGGCGGCGCGCGAGTCGAGCAGGTAGGCGGGGGGAGCCGCGGCCACCTGCTGGGAGATGCTCGTGGCGACGAGCTGCCAGAGCCGGCCGACCACCGCCAGGGTCGACTCCGGATCGGCCGCGCCGGTCATGGTGAGTGCGGGGTCGGTGAGCACCAGCAGCGCACCGGTGGACGCCGTCCAGGCGGTGATCGGTCGGTCGACGCCGCCGATGACAGCGCGCTGGCCCCACGGGTCGGACGGTTCGGTGCTGAGCCAGCGCCGCACGGTGTCGAGTTCGACCAGGGTGACCTTGTCGATGATCGCCGGGTTGCCGGCCTTCTTCTGCGGCCGGCCGGTGCAGTCCTCCGTGAAGATCACCAGGGCGCTGTGCCCGATCAGCGGCTGCAGCAGGTCGGAGAAGCCGCCGGCGATGTCGAGCAGTGAGCTGGCGACTACGCCGTGCAGGGCATCGAGCAATTCGATTGAACGGGCGGTTCCGAGCGATCTCATCGGGTCAGCCTACCCGAAGGTGCCGTGGCGGAGCGGGCTGGCCTACCCGTCCGGGTAGGCAGGCCGCCCATTCGGCGGGCCGCATGTCCGCCCGGCGGCGGCGAGCATGGAGGAATGGTCTTCACCGATTCACCCCGCAGTGCGGCAGACGATCCGGCCGGCGTTGCCCCGCCGGCGAGCACGGTTCCGTCAGTGTTGGGTGCGCTGCAGCAGATTCTTGCCGAGAACGCGGCCCTCTTCACCCGGCTGCCCCCGGAGGCGGAGGCGAACCTCGCTGCCGTGGCCGACAGGCTGCGCACCGCCGACCGGGTCTTCGTGCTCGGCGCCGGGCGCTCCGGCCTCGCGCTCGGCATGACGGCGATGCGGCTCATGCACCTCGGCCTTGCCGTGAACGTGGTCGGTGAGGTCACCACACCCGCGATCCGCGCCGGCGACGCGCTGCTCGTGGCCAGTGGCTCCGGCAGCACCGCCGGGATCGTGCGGGCTGCCGAGACCGCGCACGGCGTGGGCGCGAGCGTGCTGGCCCTCACGACGGCGGCCGACTCCCGGCTGGCCGACCTGGCCGACGTCTGCGTGATCCTCCCGGCCGCCCAGAAACAGGACCGCGGCGGCTCCGTCTCGGCGCAATATGCCGGTGCGCTGTTCGAACAGGCGGTGGTGCTGGTCGGCGACGCCCTCTTCTTCAGCCTGTGGCGGGCATCCGGTGCCACCGCCGACGAGCTCTGGCCGCGGCACGCCAACCTCGAATGACCCTTTCGACCACCCCTCTCAACAGAAAGCAGTTCCCCATGAAGCTTCAGGTAGCAATGGATGTTCTCACCACCGCCGACGCGCTGGCCCTGGCCGGCAAGGTGGCCCCGTACGTCGACATCATCGAGCTCGGCACCCCGCTGATCAAGGCGGAGGGGCTGCGCGCGGTCACCGCGATCAAAGAGGCCCACCCCGACAAGATCGTCTTCGCCGACCTCAAGACCATGGATGCCGGCGAGCTCGAGGCTGACATCGCGTTCACGGCCGGTGCCGACCTCGTGACCGTGCTCGGCACGGCCGGCGACAGCACGATCGTGGGCGCCGTCGCGGCTGCCGCCAAGCACAACAAGGGCATCGTCGTCGACCTGATCGGCGTCGCCGACAAGGTCACTCGGGCCCGTGAGGTCATCACACTCGGCGCCGTTTTCGTGGAGATGCACGCCGGTCTCGACGAGCAGGCCGAGGCGGGCTTCTCGCTGGACACCCTGCTCAGCGCCGGCGCGACCGCCCAGGTGCCGTTCTCCCTGGCCGGCGGTGTCTCGGTCGCCACTATCGCCGCCGTGCAGCAGGCCGGCGCATCCGTCGCCGTCGCCGGTGGCGCGATCTACGGTGCGGCAGATCCCGCTGCCGCCGCCGCCGAGCTGCGCGCCGCCATCAGCTAGCTTCCGCCCCGCTCGCGCCGAGCCATCCGTGATTCGCGCACAACGGCCCCTTCACTTCGCGTGAAGGGGCCGTTCGCGGTACTCGGGTGCGGCCGAGGCGGCCGCGCGCGGGTCAGCCCAGGAGCAGTTTGGCCAGCTGGTCGGTCGAGTGCACGACCGCGGTGGCCAGCGCGGCCTCTGCCGGCGAGCCGTAGCCCCACTCGACGAGGATCGTGGGTACGCCGTTCGCGGCGGCACCCTCTGCGTCGTAGATGCGGTCGCCCACCATGACCACGGCGGAGGTGTCGACGTCGGCGGCTTCGAAGCGCACGAGGGCTTCGGCGACGATGTCGGCCTTGCTGCTGCGGGACTCGTTCTCGGTGGCACCGACCATGATGGTGAAGTACTTGGCGAGGTCGAAGTGCGTAAGGATCGCGATCGCGGTGTGCTCTGGCTTGCTCGTGGCCAGGCCGAGCGGGATACCGGCTTCGTGGATGCGCTCGAGCAGTCCGGCGACGCCGGGGTAGACGGCGGTGTCCAGCGAGGCGGGGCCCTGGTAGTCGGCGCGGTACACGGCCAGCGCCTCGAGGGCTTCATCTGGCGTCATGCCGGCGTACTCGCCGAAGGCGGCCAGGAGTGGCGGGCCGACGTAGGCCATCAGTTCGGCGTCGGTGGGAACGGGACGGCCGAGCAGGGCGAAGGTGCGGGCCAGCGAGTTGGTGATCGCCGGGGCGGAGTCCGTGATGGTTCCGTCGAGGTCGAAGAGGATGGCGCTCCAGGTGCGCGTCAAGGTGGGGTTCACTCGCAATAGCTTAGGGGCGGAGGGGGCAAACCCTTGCACTCGGATGCCAATCAGGGTATGAGCGACACACCTCATTCGGCGACGGATCGCGACCTGCCGGGCGGCCGCGCGGCACACGCATCCGCTGAAAACCGACCGCTGGTCAGCCGGATCACCGGCAGCCCCGGCGCGCACCATAGCTGTGCCCGCTCCGGACAATTGGTGCCGGTGCGCCGGCCGCACCTGTCCGAACGGGAAACAGTTGTGGGGCTAGAAGAGCTTCGAGGCGGTGTCGTCGAGACCGCGCATGGCGTCGTAGTCGAGCACCAGGCAGCGGATGCCGCGGTCCTCGGCCAGCATCCGCGCCTGCGGTTTGATCTGCTGCGCGGCGAACACGCCCACCACGGGCGCCAGGTGCGGGTCGCGGTTCATCAGCTCGAGGTAGCGGGTGAGCTGTTCCACCCCGTCGATGTCGCCGCGGCGCTTGAGCTCAACGGCCACCGAGCCGCCGGAGGCATCCCGCGCCAGGATGTCGACCGGGCCGATCGCCGTCATGTACTCCCGGCGCACCAGGGTGTGGCCGTCGCCGAGCAGGTGGATGTGTTCGGCCAGCAGCTTCTGCAGGTGTGCCTCAACGCCGTCCTTGATCAGGCCGGGGTCGATACCGAGCTCGTGCGCGGAGTCGTGCTGCACCTCGTAGATGCTCACGATCAGCTGGTCGGCAGTCTTGGCGTGCGTCACCGTCCACAGCTCGGTGATGCCTGCCTCCACCTGCAGCTCGTCCGGCGCCGAGATGGCCAGGCTGCACGGCGGGCTCATCCAGTTGAGCGGCTTGTAGGAGCCGCCATCGGAGTGCACGAGCACACTGCCGTCGGACTTGAGCATGAGCAGGCGGGTGGCCAGCGGCAAATGCGCGCTGAGCCGTCCGGCGTAGTCAACTGAACACTGGGCTATTACGAGGCGCACCAGACGAGCTTAACCGGCCCGGTTCGCCTTCGCGCGCTCGCGGGCGGCCGGCGCGGCCAGTCCGGCCAGCGCCATCAGCAGCACGATCACGTACAGGGCGTTCAGGATGCCCCAGTGCTCGCCGATCAGGCCCAGCACCGGCGGCCCGACCAGGAAGGCGAAATAGCCGATCATGGCGACGGCGCTCACCCGGGCGGCCGCGTTTCGGGTGTCGTCGGCGGCGGCCGACATGCCCACGGGGAAGCCGAGCGAGGCACCGAGGCCCCAGAGCACGGTGCCGACCACGAGCAGCCAGGTCGCCGGGGCGAGGATCACCAGGAGCAGCCCCGCCACGCCCAGGATCGAGCAGGTCCGGAGCACGGGCACCCGGCCGAACCTGTCGAGCACCGGTCCGCCGAGCACCCGGCCCACGGTCATGGCGGAGACGAACACGCCGAAGACCAGGGCGCCGGTGGCGTCGCTCTGGCCGTGGCCGTCGACCACCGCCAGGGCGAGCCAGTCGCTGGCCGAGCCCTCGGCGAAGGTCATGCCCAGCACGATCACGCCGATCAGCAGAATGCTCGGGTCGCGCCACACGGCCAGGTTGGTGCGCATCCGTTCGCGCCAGTTCGGTCGCGGTGCGGTGTTCTGCGCGGCACCCTCTGGGGTATCGCCAAGCGAACTGCGCCGAGGAACGAAGCGCGCGGCGGCGGCCGCAGCCACCAGCGAGAGGGCGGCGATCAGCCCGAGGTGCCAGCCGACGGCCAGGCCGATCGTGGCTGCGGTGGCGCCGAGCAGAGCCCCGGCCACGGTGCCCAGGCTGAAACAGGCGTGCAGCAGCGGCATCAGGGTCACGCCGAGTTCGCGCTCCACCGCGGCGCCCTCCACGTTCATCATCACGTCGAGCGAGCCCATGCCGAAGCCCACCAGCGCCAGGCCGGCGAAGGCGAGCGGGAACGAGCCCCAGAGCGACGCGGCGGCGCCGACGGTGACGAGCCCGAGCGCCGAGATCGTGACGGCGAGCACCATGGCGCGGCGGGCGCCGAAGAACGCGAGCAACCAGGTGGCAGCGACCAGGCCGATCACCGAGCCGGCGGACAGCCCGAAGATGAGCAGGCCGACCTCGTCGGTGCGCAGCTGCAGACCGTCGCGCACCGTGGGGATGCGCGACACCCACGACGCCAGGCCGAGTCCGCTGACGAAGAACAAGACGAAGACGGCGTTGCGCCACCGCGTCAGTTCGTGCTTCGTGCGGGCGGCGTCGTCGTCGGTCATGCTCACAACGCTAGCGTCACCGCGTGCCGACGGATGCGCCGAGTCGCACCCAACTGGTGCCGCGGGCGCGCAGGGAGAGGGTCACCGCCCTGGCGCCGAGGAAACCGAACACGAACGCTGCCATCAGCCAGGCCAGGCCGGCCGCGCCGGGCGGCGCCCAGAGCATCACGGCGCCGGCCAGCGGCACGAAGACGGCCAGGTTGGCCAGCCCGGTCAGGGCGAGGTAGCGGGCGTCGCCGGCGCCGATCAGCACGCCGTCGAGCACGAAGACCAGTCCGCCGAGCGGCACCGACAGGCCGAGAACCACCAGGGTGGGCGGCAGCAGCACGGTGACCTCGGCCGCGCTGGTGAACAGGCCGCCCAGAACCCAACTGGCGGCCACAACGACCAGGCCGAGCAGCACGCCGCCGCCGATGCCCCACTCCAGGCAGCGTCGCAACACCAGGTGCACCTGGCTGACGTCGCCCGCGCCGAGCCCGCGCCCCACCAGGGCCTGGGCGGCGATGGCGAGGGCGTCGAGGGCGAACGCGAGGGCGGCGAACAGGGTCATCGCGATCTGGAAGGCGGCGAGTTCGGGCGAACCCAGGCTGGTGGCCACGAAGACGGCGAGCAGCATCGCCGCGCGCAGGCTCGCGGTGCGCAGGAACAGCCAGCCGCCGCTGGACGCGCCCCGCAGCATCCCGGCGCGGTGCGGGCGGAGCGGTGCATTCTCGCGGCGGGCGTGCCGCACGACGACGACCACGTAGACGGCCACCATGCCCCACTGGGCCAGCACCGTGCCGAGCGCCGAGCCGACCAGGCCGAGGCCCAGGCCGTAGATGAACCACAGGTTGAGCAGGATGTTCACCAGGAACCCGAGGCCGGCGACCCACAGCGGCGTGCGGGTGTCCTGCAGGCCGCGGAGCAGCCCGGTCGCGGCGAAGACCAGCAGCATGGCCGGCACGCCGAGCATCGACAGGCCGAGGTAGTCCGCCGCAGCCCGGGTCACATCGGCCTCCGCGCCGAAGACCGACACCAGCGAGGGGGCGGCGAACCAGCCGGCCGCGGCGAGCACCACACCCAGGCCGAGGGCCAGCCAGAGCCCGTCGATGCCCACGGCCACCGCGCGGCGGCGGTCGCCGGCACCGAGCCAGCGCGCCACGGCGGGAGTGGTGCTGTAGGCGAGGAAGACCATCAGCCCGATGATCGTCTGCAGCACCGCGCTGGCCAGGCCGAGGCCGGCCAGCGGCACGGCGCCGAGGTGGCCGACCATGGCCGAGTCAGCCAGCAGGAACAGCGGCTCGGCGATGAGGGCCCCGAGGGCGGGCAGGGCCAGCCGGAGGATCTCCCGGTCGATGGGTTGGGCGCGTAGAAGTTTGATGCGTCCACTCTAGTTACGCCCGCGAGCCGTGAGAAAAGCCCCGAAAACCGGAGGTTTTCGGGGCTTTGCTCACAGCTCGCGAGAGAGTGCGAGGGGGTTAGGGCAGCACGACCAGCTTGCCGCGGGCACCGTCGCTGAAGGCTTCGAAGGCCTCGGCCACGTCGGCCAGCGCGTAGCTGCCCTGAACTGTCACAGTGGTGCGGCCGGTGGCCAGGTTGTCGGCCAGGCGGGCCAGCACCTCGGGGGTCGGGTCGGCGAAGATCGGCACCACGGTGGCGTCGACCGCCGTGAGCTGCTCCGGGGAGGCGATCAGGGTGGAGACGAACCGGCCGCCGGAGCGGAGGGCCGGCAGCACGGTGGCGGCGTCGCCGGCGAAGTGCAGCACCACGTCGACGCCGTCGGCGTGCAGCTCGCGCACCGCTGCGGAGATGTTCTGGGTGTGGTCAACGACCTCGGTGGCGCCGAGCAGCCGCACCTGCGCCACGCCCAGGGCGGTGCGGGCGGTGGCGATCACGGTCGCGCCGGCGGCGACGGCCAGCTGCACGGCCTGGTTGCCCACGCCGCCGGTGGCACCGACGACCAGCACGGTGCTTCCCTCGGTCAGCTCGGCGGCATCCACGGCAGCCTGGGCGGCGGTGCCGGCCAAGCCGAGGGCGGCGCCGCGGGCGAAGTCCACCTCGACGGGCAGCGTGGCGAGCCCGGACGCGGTGGGCACGGTCACGAACTCGCCGAACGACCCGTCGCCCAGGTGCGCCTTGGAGACCACGCCGAAGACCCGGTCGCCGACGGCGTAGTCGGTGACGCCCTCACCGAGCGCGTCCACGATGCCGGCGAAGTCCTTGCCGAGCACCACGGGAAAACGGTGCTCGAGCGCATCCTTGAGGTAGCCGGCGGCCACCGCGAGATCGAAGCCGTTCACGGATGCGGCGTGCACCCGCACCCGCACCTCCCCGGCGGCCGGCTGGGGGGTGTCGATCTCGCTCAGCTCGAGAGCGGAGCCGAACTCTGGCAGTGTGATGACGCGCATGGGAGTCTCCTGGGTCGGTTCACGAGCGACCCGTTCGGAGCGCTGGTGCTGCCCATGCTCGCACGCCGCCGCATCCGCCCACCACGGCCGATAGTCCCACCCCGTCACATCCCCCACCACGCCACGGCGCGGTTAGGCTGGTGCGATGACTGATCAGGTGACTGCATCCGGAATCGACCGCGACGAACTCGACCCGGGCGTGCGCCCACAGGACGACCTCTTCCGCCACGTGAACGGCAAGTGGATCGCCCGCACCGAGATCCCCAGCGACAAGGCACGCTGGGGCTCCTTCTACCTGCTGGCCGAAGAGGCCGAGAAGGCCGTGCAGGAGATCATCCTCGAGGCGCAGACCGCGCCGGAGGGCAGCGAGGAGCGCAAGTTCGGCGACATGTACGCCAGCTTCATGGACGAAGAGCGCATCGAACAACTCGGCGCCACCCCGCTGGCGGCCGACCTGGCCACCGTCGACGGCGTCAGCTCTGTTCCCGTCTTCCTGGCCACGCTCGGCCGCCTCGAGCGGGCCGGTGTCGCCGGCGTGTTCCAGCTCTACGTCGACAACGACCCGGGCAACCCCGAGCGCTACCTGGTCTTCGTGGAGCAGGCCGGCCTGGGTCTGCCCGACGAGTCCTACTACCGCGACGAGAAGTTCGCCAGCGTGCGTGAGGCCTACCTGGCCTTCGTCGAGCGGATGTTCACCCTCGCCGGTTTCGTCGACGGCGGCGCCCGCGCCGCCCGGGTATTCGCGCTCGAAACCGCGCTGGCGAGCCACCACTGGGACAACGTGCGCACCCGCGACAGCGAGAAGACCTACAACCTCAAGACCTGGGGCCAGCTGTCCGCGCTCGCCGCCGGCGCCGACCTCGACCTCTGGCTCGAGGGCCTGGACGCCCCCGCAGTGGCCTTCGAGGAGGTCGTGGTGCGCGAGCCCAGCTTCGTCACCGGCCTGGCCGAGATGCTCACCGAGGACCGGCTGGACGGCTGGCGGGACTGGCTGCGCTGGCAGGTCATCCGCTCGAGCGCCTCGTACCTGTCGAGCGATTTCGTCGAGGCCAACTTCGACTTCTACGGCCGCACCCTCACCGGTACGCCGCAGATGCGGGCCCGCTGGAAGCGCGGCGTCTCGTTGGTGGAGGGCTCGCTCGGCGAGGCCGTCGGCCGGATCTACGTTGAGCGGCACTTCTCGCCCGACGCCAAGACCAGCATGGACGTGCTCGTCGGCTACCTCGTCGAGGCCTACCGGGCCAGCATCACCGGCCTGGACTGGATGACCGCCGAGACTCAGGCGCGCGCCCTGGAGAAGCTCGACAAGTTCACCCCCAAGATCGGCTACCCGGTGAAGTGGCGCGACTACTCCTCACTCGAGATCGAACCGGGCGACCTGATCAAGAACGTGCGCGCCACGGGCGAGTTCGAGTTCCACCGGGAGCTCGGCAAGATCGGCAGCCCGCTGGACCGCGACGAGTGGTTTATGACCCCGCAGACCATCAACGCCTATTACAACCCCGGCTTCAACGAGATCGTCTTCCCGGCCGCGATCCTCCAGGTGCCGTTCTTCGACGTGAACCGCGACGCCGCCGCCAACTACGGCGCGATCGGTGCCGTCATCGGCCACGAGATCGGGCACGGCTTCGACGACCAGGGCTCCAAGTACGACGGCGACGGCCGGCTCACCGACTGGTGGACCGAAGCCGACCGGGCCGCGTTCGAGCAGCGCACCGCGTCACTGATCGAGCAGTACGACGCCCTCGCCCCGGCGCAGGTTCCGGACCACCACGTGAACGGCGCGCTCACCATCGGTGAGAACATCGGCGACCTCGGCGGCCTGTCCATCGCCTGGAAGGCCTACCTGCTCTCCCTCGAGGGTGCGGAACCGCCGGTGATCGACGGCCTCACCGGGGCCCAGCGCTTCTTCCTCTCCTGGGCCCAGGCCTGGCAGATGAAGCTGCGCGACGAAGAGGCCATCCGCCTGCTCGCGATCGACCCGCATTCGCCCAACGAGTTCCGCTGCAACCAGATCGTGCGCAACATCGACGCCTACTATGAGGCCTTCGGCGTGACCGAAACGGATGCCGCCTGGCTCGCTCCTGAGAAGCGCGTGACGATCTGGTAGCGTTCGGGGTCGCTCTCCTCCCGGTGGGTTATGGTGTTTCCGAGGGCCCAATGGCACCCAGAAGTAGAGGACGAAATCCACGTGGTCGCGCCAGCGCAGGAATCTGAACGACGTTCCCGGCACGCGGTCGAGAATCGCGGAAAACACCGGGAATCCTCCGTTCCGTCAACCTTCGAGCGCGGCTTCCAATCGCTCGGCGAGATCGCCATGGGCGGCGCGCAGGTGTCGGCTCGGGCCACCGATCTGGCCACCGGCCGGGTGCTGTTCTCGGTCGACGACCACGTGGTGATGCCCACCGCCGGCGTCGGCACCGTGCTGCTACTGATCGAGGTGGCCTCGCGGCTGCGCGACGCGGACTTCGGCGCCTACACGATCCTCGACCGTACGGTGCGGGACTCGGTTTCGGGCTCCGGGATCTGGCAGCACCTGCAGGCGCCGTCGCTGCCGGTGGCCGACCTCGCAGCCTTGGTGGGCGCGACCAACGACAACCTCGCCACCAACGTGCTGCTGCGCGCTGTGGGCCTGGAGGCGGTGCGCCGCCGCACCGAGGAACTCGGCCTGGCCGGCACCGGACTGCTCGACCTGGTGCGCGACACCCGCGGCCCCGACGACGCACCGAACCTGTCGGTGGGCAGCGCCCGCGAACTCACCTGGCTGTTCACCGCGCTGGCCCGCGGCGAGATCCTCGACGACGAGGCCAGCGAAAAGGTGCTCGGCTGGCTGTCGCTCGGCTCCGACCTGTCGATGGTGGCCAGCGCCTTCGGTTTCTCCCCGCACGCACACCGGGAGCCCTCGCACGGCGTGCTGCTGGTGAACAAGACCGGCACCGACAACGGCGTGCGCAGCGAGGTGGGCGTGCTCCGCGGGCCGCGGGCCGGCGTCGCCTACGCCGTCTCGATCTTCTTCGACGACCACTCGCTGTCCTCCCGCCTCGCGGTGCTCGACGCCATGCGCTCGGTCGGTCTCGACCTCCTCGAATACGTGCACTGACCCCTTACGCGAACCGTGACCTAAGCCCCGAAAACTTCGAGTTTTTGGGGCTTTTCTCACAGCTCGCGGGCTCGGCAGTCCGCCCACGGGTAGTCTCGTCGCATGAGCGATGCGACCACCGCGCTGAGCGTGGAGCTGAACGGGATCAACTCGATCGACCAGAGCGAGCACAGGGGGCATCCGCGCGATCTGTTCTGGCCGTGGTTCGCCGCCAACGTGTCGGTGCTCGGGGTGAGTTACGGCTCGTTCCTGCTCGGATTCGGCATCTCGTTCTGGCAGGCCACCATCGTGGGCCTGGTCGGCATCGTGGTGTCGTTCCTGTTCTGCGGCTTCATCGCCCTGGCCGGCAAGCGCGGGCACGCCCCCACCATGACCCTCAGCCGCGCCGCCTTCGGCGTCAACGGTAACCGGGTGCCCTCCGCGCTGTCGTGGCTGCTCACCGTGGGCTGGGAAACGGTACTGGCCTCGCTGGCGGTGCTTGCCACCGCCACGGTGCTCGGCGAACTCGGTTGGGAAGGCGGCGACACCACCAAGGTGGTCGCGCTGATCGTGGTGGCCGCGCTGATCGTGATCGGCGGCGTGCTGGGCTTCGACTTCATCATGAAACTGCAGAAGTGGATCACCATCGTCACCGGGGTGCTCACCGTGGTCTACATCGTGCTCACCTTCGGCCAGATCGACGGCGCTGCCCTCGCGGCCATCCCAGCCGGGTCGACCCCGCAGGTGATCGGCGCGCTGGTCTTCATGATGACCGGCTTCGGCCTGGGCTGGGTGAACGCGGCCGCCGACTACTCCCGCTACCTGCCCCGCACGGCCTCGAGCGCCGGCGTGGTGGGCTGGACCACCTTCGGCGCTTCCCTGGCCCCGCTCATCCTGCTGCTCTTCGGGCTGCTCCTGGCCGGGTCGTCACCCGAACTCAGCGCGGCCATCGCGATCGACCCGATCGGCGCGCTCACCACCATCCTGCCGGTGTGGTTCCTCATTCCGTTCGCGCTCACCGCCGTGCTCGGCCTGGTCGGCGGCGCCGTGCTCGACATCTATTCCTCGGGCCTGGCGCTGCTCAGCACCGGCATCAAGGTGCCGCGTCCGGTCGCCGCGGGCATCGACGGCGTCATCATGGTGCTCGGCTCGGTCTATGTGGTCTTCTTCGCCGCCGATTTCCTCGGCCCGTTCCAGGGCTTCCTGATCACCCTGGGCGTGCCGGTGGCCGCCTGGTGCGGCATCTTCATGGCTGACGTGCTGCTGCGCCGCAAGGGCTACGCCGCCCGGGACCTGTTCGACCCCGCCGGCCGCTACGGCAACGTGAGGGTTCTGGCCATCGTGCTCATCGCGCTCGGGGCGGTGGTGGGCTGGGGCATGGTCACCAATGGCTTCGCCGAGTGGCTGGCCTGGCAGGGCTACCTGCTCGAACCGTTCGGGCTCGGCGGTCGCGAGGGCGACTGGGCCTTCGCCAACCTCGGCGTGCTCGTGGCGCTCGTGATCGGTTTCGGCGGCACCCTGCTGTTCGGCCGCGGCGCCATCCGCCGCCAGGAGGCCCTGCCCCTCGCCGCCGGCGACCACCTCACCGACGCGCAGGATGCGGCGGCACAGGTATGACCCCCGGCTCCTGGCTCGTGCTGATCGACCTGCAACGTATCTTCGGCGAGCCGGCCAGCCCGTGGTTCACGCCGCGTTTCGACGAGGCCGAGGCCTCAGCGGTGCGCCTGCGCCAGCTCTTCCCCGGCCGCACTGCGCTCACGCGGTTCCTCGCGCCGGAGACCCCGGCGGGCGCCTGGGTGCCCTATTACGAGCAGTGGCCGTTCGCCCTCGACCCCGCCAACGCGGCCCTCTACGACCTGGTGCCGGCTCTACCGCCCGGCGACGCCGTGCTCATCGACCGACCCACCTTCGGCAAGTGGGATGCGGCCACCCGCGCCGCCCTCGGTGACACCACCGACATCGTGCTGGCCGGCGTATCCACCGACTGCTGCGTGCTGTCGACCGCGCTCGCCGCGAGTGACGACGGCGTGCGGGTGCGGGTCGTCGCGGATGCCTGTGCCGGACTCAGCGATACCGACCACCAGCGCGCCCTCGACGCGATGACGCTCTATGCCCCGCTGATCGAGATCACTTCGATGGCCGAGATCCTGGCCGAGCGCGGGCTCAGCCGGTGACAGCGGCCGGTGTCCTCGACCGAGCCGTCGGCGCTCTCACCGGCCTCGCCATCGGTGACGCGCTGGGCATGCCCAGCCAGATGATGTCCCGTCCTGAGGTGCTGCAGCGGTTCGGCCCGGGCGGCCTGGCCGGGTTCGAACCGGCCGCAGACGACCATCCGCTCGCCGCCGGGATGCCGGCCGGTTCGGTGACCGACGACACCGAGCAGGCCCTGCTGCTGGCCGGGCTGTTGCTGGCGGGAGCCGGGCACGTCGACACCGCGGACTATGCCAGGACGCTGCTCGACTGGGAGGCCGGCATGCGGGCCAAGGGCTCACTCGACCTCCTCGGCCCCTCCACCCGCGGCGCGCTCGCCCGGGTGCTGGCGGGGGAGTCCACCGCGGAGTCCGGCCGGTTCGGGGTGACCAACGGTGCCGCGATGCGGGTGGCCCCGGTGGGAATCCTGCTGCCCGCCGATGACCTGCCGGCGCTGGTCGACCGGGTGGTGGAGACCGCATTGGCCACCCACAACACCGGGGTCGCCATCGCGGGGGCCGCCGCTGTGGCCGCGGCGGTGAGCGCCGCCGTCGACGGCGCCGGCATCGTCGAGGCCACGGAGGTGGCGATCGAGGCCGCGAGGCTGGGCGCGAAACGTGGTTATTGGGTCGCGGCCGGGCAGGTGGCCCCGCGCATCCGCTGGGCCGTCGGCCTGATGGAAACCAGCCGGCCGCAGGAATCTCTCGACCTGGTCTACCGACTCGTGGGCACCAGCCTGGCCAGCCAGGAGTCGGTGCCCGCCGCGTTCGCCGTGCTCGCCCTCTACCCGGATGACCCGTGGCGGGCGTGCCTGGCGGCCGCGTCCCTCGGCGGCGACAGCGACACCATCGCCGCCATGGCCGGGGCGATCGGCGGCGCCGCGCATGGCGGCGGCGGGTTCCCCGCGAGCGCGGTCGAGACGGTCAGCCGGGTCAACCACCTCGACCTGCCTGCCGTCGCGGCCGGGCTGCTGGCGCTTCGCCGCCCGGTGGGATGAACCCGGCATGACCGACGCGCCCCGCCCGATCGACCGCCTGGTGAGCTTCGGCACCGTCGTCGTGGACGTGCTCTCCTTCGTGTCGAACCTGCCGGAGCGCGGCGGTGACGTCTTCGCCAGCGGCGGCACCCTCAAGGCCGGCGGCGGCTTCATCGCCATGGCGGCTGCCCGGCGCGAAGGCCTGCCCACCGTGCACGCCGGCACCACCGGCACCGGGCCGTTCGGCGACCTGGCCAGGGCCCGGCTCGCGGCCGCGGGCATCCAGACCGTACTGGCCGCGCTGCCGGGCATGGACACCGGCCTCTGCCTGGTGCTCGTCGAACCCTCCGGTGAGCGCACCTTCGTCACCCTGCCCGGTGCTGAGGGGCAGTTCGAGCCCGCCCTGCTCGGCCAGGTGCCGCTGCGGACCACGGATGCGGTCTACCTCTCCGGCTACGGCCTGGTGCATCCGGTCACCCGCCGGGCCATCCTCGCCGCTCTCACGGAGCTGCCCGGCCCGGCCACGCTCGTCGTCGACCCAGGCCCGCTCGGGCACGATCTCGACCCGTCGCACCTCGCGGCATTGTTCACCCGGGCGGACTGGTTCAGCTGCAACGCCCGCGAGGCCACCCTGCTCACCGGGCATACCAGAGCGGTCGAAGCGGCTGCCGCGCTCGCCGTGCGCCTCGACCCTGACGGTGTGCGCGGGAGCGGGCAGACGCCCAGGCCGGGCTACGCGGTCGTGCGGGTCGGCGCCGAGGGCTGCATCCTCGCGGTGACCGGGCGCCCACCGGTGCGGGTTGCCGCGATTCCCGCCACCGTGCCGTCGACGAATGGGGCCGGTGATGCTCACACCGGCGCACTGATCGCCGCACTCTCGGCCGGGCGTCACCCGATGGCGGCTCTCCGGTATGCGAACGGCGCCGCGCTCAGCTTTCTCCGCCCCTCACACCCGTGACCTGGTCCATCGACGGATTTCATGACGAAACCCGGGCGGGAAACGTCATAGAGATGGACAGCTGGGCGCGCTCGCACAGGCGGGCGTCCTGACAACGGAGGCACACCATCGGCAAGCTCATCTACGACGGCATCGAAGTCGAATTCGAAGACCGTGCGCTCGTTCACCTGCAGATCGTCATCGGGTCGAAGCTTCGCCGGGGCGAGAGTTTCTTCCTCTCCTGGAACGACTCGCCGGCGATCGGCGACGGCCGCTCCAGCGTGTGGCTGCACAACAGCATCCCGCTGTACTTCAAGTACTACGGCGGCAAGACCCCGAGCCTCAATCGCGCGTGGATCGAGGTGCTCACGGCATCGGCGAACAGCGGCCAGGGCCTGTTGTTGAGCAGTGAGCCGGCCGCACCCGCCGGCTGAGCCGTCGCGGTCAGCGTTGCGTCAGGTCGAGCGGATCCTCGTCGAGGAAGGGCGCGTCCTGCCGGATGGTCTCGGGGGCCATCGCGAAGGCCTGCCCGCCCACCGGCGGTAGCTCTGGCACCGGGAACCTCGCGCTCTCGTCCTCGGTCAGTCCGTCGACGTCTTTCACGGTCAGCTGGGTCGAGTTGCTCAGGATGAGGGTGTGCGCCTGCACGGTTCCGTTTCGCTCGAGCACGGGAATGTCGACCGCAACCGCGGCGGCCATGCCCGCGACGTGAGTCACGTAGTGCACCAGCGCCTCGGTGACGCCAGTACCGGTGACCAGGGGCTCGCCGTTGTAGGTGATTCGCTTCATTCGCCGACCATAGGGCGAAAACAGACTGGTCCGCACCCCCTTGTGCAAACCAGCGCTGACCCCGATACTTCGGGCCGGCAGCGGCAGAGCGCGACCGAGCTTGATGAAGCCTCGATCAAAGCGTGGCATCGTAAGCGTGCTTGAGCCACGCGGCCACTTCGGCGTCCACCTGAGCGGGCGAGGCGAGCCCGATGCGGGCGGGAAAATCGGCGCCGAGATCGGTGGTGGATCGCAGACGGGTGCTCGGGGGCGGGCTGGGCAACTCGATGCGCAAGCCCAGGTCCACCCGGTGCCGGGTGGTCGGCTGCACCACCGCGAAGGTGCGTTTTGGGCCGGTCAGGGCAACGTGGCTCGTGCGGGTCTGGATGCTGACGTCGTCGAGTTCACCGGCGCAGAGCAGCACGGCGTCGAGGATGGGCCGCAGCGTCGGCCGGTCGGCGTACTGGGCGTCGATCAGCTCGTCGGCCGCCCGCACGGTGGAGTGCGGGTAGCCGAATGTTTCGTGCACGAGCAGCGACCGGGGGTAGCCGGTGACCCCTTCTGCGGTGAGCCAGTCCCGCATTGCGTGTTCGTCGACCGGGCCGAGTTCCCGGATGCGAGCGAGCCAGTGCTCGAGACCGCTGCCGGTGGCCAGCTGCAGCATACCGATCTCCCAGAGCCGGATCTCGGCCCAGGGAAGCGGCTGCTCGTCGGTCATGCAGGCAGGGTACGCCCGGTGCCGCGCTGCCGCACCGGGCGGCGGATCAGTCGATCAGGTCGGCGGCGTGCAGGCGCCGCAGCACCTCTACCCCGGCGGGAGGGCAGCGGCTTTCGTCGGCCGATGTCGCCCAGTGCACGGCGCTCACCTCGGCGCTCGCCGCGGGCTCATCCGGGGTTTCCGCACCGAACACGCTCATCCGCACGAGCCGACCCGCTGGTTCGCCGTGCGCCTGGATCAGCACCGTGAACAGGGGCACCAGGGTGGCCGGGTCCAGCCGCACGGCCACTTCTTCCCACGCTTCGCGCACGGCGGCATCCGCCTCGGTCTCGCCGGCGTCTATCTTGCCGCCGGGCATGAACCAGACGTCGCGGCCGCGGGCGGTGACCATGAGCACCCGGCGGTCGCGGATCAGCGCGATCGCGGCCACCAGGATGTCGGGCAGCGCTCCGGTCGCGGGCCGCTCGGTCACGCGCGGGCGAAGGCCGACGCGGCCTGCACCTGTTCGGCCGTTGGCCGAACGCCGGTGTACCGCTCGAACTGCTCCGCGGCCTGCAGGGCGATGACCTCCGCACCGGTGATCACGGTCTTGCCGGCGGCCCGCGCGGCCAGGATGAGCGGGGTTTCCGCCGGCAACGCCACGACGTCGAAGACGGTGTCGGAGGCCGCGATCGCCGCGGTGCTGAACGCCGACTCGGACGACTGGGCGGCGCCGGCCATGCCGATCGGGGTCACGTTCACGAGCAACGGCGCGGTCGCGTCGCCGGGCTCGGCCAACCAGCGGTAACCGAGCTCGTCGGCCAGGGCGCGGCCGCTCCGCTCGTTGCGGGCCACGATGGTGCCGTCGGCGAAGCCGGAATCGCGGAGCGCCGCGGCGACGGCCTTGGCCATACCGCCGGAGCCGCGCAGCAGGAACGGGGTGGCCGGGTCGAGCCGGTTGCTCTTCACCAGGTCGGCGGCGGCGATGTAGTCGGTGTTGTAGGCGCGCAGGTAGCCGTCGTCGTTCACGATGGTGTTCACCGATTGGATGGCCGTGGCCGAGGCGTCGAGTTCGTCGACGAGGGCGATCACGTCTTCCTTGAACGGCATCGAGACCGAGCAGCCGCGGATGCCGAGCGCTCGCACTCCGGCCATCGCGCCGGGCAGGTTGGTAGTGGTGAACGCCTTGTAGACGAAGTCCAGACCGAACTGCTCGTAGAGGTAGTTGTGGAACCGGGTGCCGAAGTTGCTCGGGCGCGCGGCCAGCGATATGCAGAGCCGGGTGTCCTTGTTCAGGGTGGGCTTGGTCGGCTGGGGGCTCGTTGTGTCAGTCATCGCCTCCCATGCTACGGCCCGCCCGGATGCGTCACCCGGGCGGGCCGTAGGTCGTCAGGAGGCGATTCCGCTCAGCAGCAGCGGCCCTGCGGGTTCACGTCCTGCCGGTCGGTCTGGTCGCGCCAGAATTCTCGCGCGGTCATGCACGGCACCGCGGTGTCGGCGCCGTGCACCGACTCGTGGTGCGCGCGGTACTTGTCGTAAGCATCCTCGCCCAGCACTCCCTTGACGTACCAGGCCAGCCCGGCGGCCGCCGAGCGCACCGCGGTGACCACGCCCATCAGCAGGTCTCCGTCATCAGTGCCCGCGCACCTTGCGCGTGCCGGTGGCCGGCCGGTTGTCCCACTCGGCCTGCGTGGCCTTCTCGGCCGGCGTGGCCACCAGGCCCGACGGGGCGAAGATGCGCGACGGCACGGCCAGGTCTTCGTTGGTGGCGTTCGAGTGGGTGCGCCAGGCGTTCCAGGTGGCCTGCAGGGCGGTGAAGATCACGATAACGGCCAGCGTGACGAAGATGATCGACAGGATGCCCTGCACCATGGTGTTGCGAACCACGGCCTCCATCGCCTCGACCGAGGTGGCCGTGCCGAAGCTCGTCTCGCCGGCGGCCAGCGCCTTGGAGAACGCGGCGTTCTGGGCGAAGTAGCCCACTGACGGCACGCTCGAGAAGATCTTCAGGATCGATGCCGTGATGGTGACCACTGCCGCGAAGGCCAGGGGTACCGCGACGATCCAGAGGTACTTGAACATGCCGCGCTTGGCCACGATGGCCATGCACACCGCCAGGGCGATAGCCGCGAGCAGCTGGTTGGCGATGCCGAACAGCGGGAACAGCGTGTTGATGCCGCCGAGCGGGTCAGTGACGCCCATCACGAGTACCGCGCCCCAGGCCGCCACCATGACGCCGGTGGTAAGCCAGGCGCCGGTGCGCCAGGAGGTGTCCTTGAACTTCGGGAAGAAGTTGCCCAGGCTGTCCTGCAGCATGAACCGGGCCACGCGGGTGCCGGCATCCACTGCGGTGAGGATGAACAGCGCCTCGAACATGATCGCGAAGTGGTACCAGAACGCCATCATGCCGCTGCCGCCGGCCACCTGCTGCATGATGTGCGCCAGGCCCACCGACAGGGTGGGGGCGCCGCCGGTGCGGGAGACGATGGAGGCTTCGCCGACGTCCTTCGCGGTCTGGGTGAGCATCTCCGGGGTGAGGTTCACGCCGGTCAGGCCCAGGCTGTTGACGAAGGTGACCGCGCCCTCGACGGTGCCGCCGGTGAGGGCGGGCGAGGAGTTCATGGCGAAGTAGATGCCGCGGTCGATCGACAGGGCAGCCACGAGGGCCATGATCGCCACGAACGATTCCATCAGCATGCCGCCGTAGCCGATGAACCGGGTCTGGCGTTCCTTCTCAATCAGCTTGGGCGTGGTGCCAGAGGCGATCAGCGCGTGGAAGCCGGAGAGGGCGCCGCACGCGATGGTGACGAAGAGGAACGGGAAGAGCTGGCCGCTCACCACGGGTCCGGTGCCGCTGGTGGCGAATTCGCTGACCGCCGGCACGAAGATCTCGGGCCGCACGATCACGATCGCCAGGGCGAGCATGCCGATGGTGCCGATCTTCATGAAGGTGGAGAGGTAGTCCCGGGGGGCCAGCAGCAGCCAGACCGGCAGGATTGCGGCGACGAAGCCGTAGACAATGATGCCGATCGCCAGGGGCAGCTTGTCGATGTGGAACATCGCCGCTCCCCACTCGGTGCCGGCGATGGCGCCACCACCCACGATGGCGGCGATGAGCAGCACGAAGCCGATGATCGAGATCTCGGTGACCTTGCCCGGGCGGAAGAACCGCAGGTAGCAGCCCATGAACAGGGCGATCGGGATGGTCATGCCGACCGAGAAGACACCCCAGGCGCTTTCGGCGAGGGCGTTCACCACGACGAGGGCGAGGATGGCGACGATGATGACCATGATCGTGAGCGTGGCGATCAGGGCGGCGGTACCGCCGACCCGGCCGAGCTCGTCGCGGGCCATCTGGCCGAGTGAACGGCCGCCGCGGCGCATGGAGAAGAACAGCACCAGGTAGTCCTGCACGGCGCCGGCGAAGACGACGCCCACGATGATCCAGATCGTGCCGGGCAGGTAACCCATCTGCGCGGCGAGCACCGGGCCTACCAGGGGGCCGGCGCCGGCGATGGCGGCGAAGTGGTGGCCGAAGAGCACCCGGCGGTCGGTGGCGGCGTAGTCCTTGCCGTCGGCCTTGTACTCGGCGGGCGTGGCCCGGCGGTCATCCGGTCGCAGCAGGTGCTTCTGGATGTAGTTCGAGTAGAACCGGTAGCCGATGAGGTAGGTGCAGATCGCGGCGAAGACGAACCAGATCGCGTTCACGGTCTCGCCGCGCACCACGGCCAACATCACCCAGCTGAGGCCACCGAGCAGCGCGATGGCCACCCAGATGCCGATCTTCAGCGGGGTCCACCGGGCCTCCTCGGCCTCGTGGATGGTGGGATCCAGAGCCACCGGCGGCAGCGCCGGGTCCTGGGTGAGGTCTGGTTCGTCGGTTGCGCCTTGCGGAATGCTGGACGTCGCGCCCATTGGTACTCCCCTTTGAGATACACACTGAAACTCACAGCAGATTGCCGGGTTACCCGCCAACCGTAACAGCCGCCGCGGGCCGCAATGGTGCCATTGGTCCCCAGTGGGCGTGTCTCGACCCAGGAACGTCAGGGGTGAGCGGCGCTGGTGAAGACATCGTTGAGGGTGACCGTGGTCAGGCCCCGGGCATGCAGCAGGCCGGTCAGCTGCGGGAACACGTTGGTGACCGGTTCGAAGTTCAGGTGCCCGATCACGATGTGTTGCGGCAGGAACCACGTCGTCGCGAACTCCACCACCTGTGGCTCGGTGATGAGTCCCGAATCCGACAGCGAGCCGTACCAGGTGGTCGGCACCGAGTAGCCGAGGTCCGCGGCCAGGGCATCCACCCTGTCGTCATGCACTCCGAACGGCGGCCGGAAATACGGCCGGGCATCCACTCCGAAGGTGTCGGTGATGAAGTCGTGGTTGCGGCTGAGTTCGGCGGTCACGTCCCCGTCGGCGAGGGTGCTGAGGTCTGGATGCGACCAGGTGTGGTTGCCCAGCTGCACCTGACCGGACTGCACGAGCGGGCGCAGCCGCTCGGCATTGTCGGTCCAGGCGTCGTAGCAGCCGGTGACGAACAGGGTCAGCCGGGTGCCCGTTTCGGCGGCGAAGCGGATGTACCGGGCCAGTACCTCGGAACTGGACCCGTCGTCGACCGTCCAGGCGAGCAGGGCGCCGTCGCCGGGCAGCTCGGAGAGGGTGCCGGCCGGCACGGGAACCCGGGTGAGCACGGGCTTGGGCTGGCGGAACGGAGTGGGCGGCGCCGCCGTCGCGGGCAACGGCCGGGGCGGGTGGGTGGGGGTGGCGGACAGAGCCGGTGCCGGGGTGACCAGGCGCCGGCGCGGCGCGATCGCGGCGCATCCGGCCAGGGTGAGGGAGAGCCCGGCGGATGCGAGCAGGGTACGACGGGTGACGGCGCGGGCCGTCAGCGGCCGGGGGTGCGCTGGGGTGGCCCGTGCCGCGGGTGGTGCCTGGTCCTGCCGCACGGCGGTCCTCCCCCCGGAGCCGGTCGTTGGAGCTGCTGAATAGCGTGCAACGAGCGACGCGTGGGTCGAACGAGTCGAAGATAGCGGTGCTGAGGGTGCACAGGCAACGCCCGTAATCGGGGGCCGTGCCCACATCGCTAAAATGGACGAATCCGTACCCGGGCTCAAGCCCGGTGTTTTGACCATCCTTTTGGACCATTGGAGCCACCGTGGCCGCACTTTCCCGTCTTGATTCCGTCATCGCCCTCGCCCGCCACCGCGGGTTCGTCTTCCAGGCCGGTGAGATCTACGGCGGTAGCCGGTCAGCCTGGGACTACGGGCCCCTCGGTGTGGAGCTGAAGGAGAACATCAAGAAGCAGTGGTGGCGCTTCATGGTCACCAGCCGCGACGACGTCGTGGGCCTCGACTCCTCCGTCATCCTGCCGCGCAAGGTCTGGGAGGCCTCCGGCCACGTCGAGGTCTTCTCCGACCCGCTGGTGGAGTGCACCAGCTGCCACAAGCGCTTCCGCGAAGACCACCTGGTGGAGGAATTCGAGGAGAAGAAGGGCCGCCCGCCCGAAGGCGGCATCGACGGCATCGCCTGCCCCAACTGCGGCAACCGGCACACCTGGACCGAGCCGCGCGCGTTCTCCGGCCTGCTCAAGACCTTCCTCGGCCCGGTCGACGACGAGGCCGGCATGCACTACCTGCGCCCCGAGACCGCGCAGGGCATCTTCGTGAACTTCGCGAACGTGCTGCAGGCCGCGCGCATGAAGCCCCCGTTCGGCATCGGCCAGATCGGCAAGAGCTTCCGCAACGAGATCACCCCCGGAAACTTCATCTTCCGCACCCGCGAGTTCGAGCAGATGGAGATGGAATTCTTCGTCGAGCCCGGCACCGACGAGGAATGGCACCAGTACTGGATCGACCAGCGGATGAGCTGGTACATGGGCCTCGGCATCAACCCCGAGAACCTGCGCCTCTACGAACACGCCGCCGAGAAGCTCTCGCACTACTCCAAGCGCACCGTCGACATCGAGTACCGCTTCGGCTTCTCCGGCAGCGAGTTCGGCGAGCTCGAGGGTGTGGCCAACCGCACCGACTTCGACCTCAAGACGCACTCAGAGGCCTCCGGTAAGGACCTCTCCTACTTCGACCAGACAAAGAACGAGCGCTGGATCCCCTACGTGATCGAGCCCGCGGCCGGCCTCACCCGCTCGCTGATGGCGTTCCTCGTCGACGCGTACCACGAGGAAGAAGTGCCCAACGCGAAGGGCGGCGTCGACAAGCGCACCGTGCTCAAGCTCGACCCGCGACTGGCCCCGATCAAGGCCGCCGTGCTGCCGCTCTCGCGCAACGAAGCCCTCTCGCCGATGGCCCGCTCGCTGGCCGCGCGCCTGCGCGAATCCTGGAACGTGGACTTCGACGACGCCGGTGCCATCGGCCGCCGTTACCGTCGCCAGGACGAGATCGGCACCCCGTACTGCATCACGGTGGACTTCGACTCACTCGAGGACCAGGCCGTGACCGTGCGTGACCGCGACACCATGGCGCAGGAGCGCGTGCCCCTGGCCGAGCTCGACGCCTACCTGGCCGTGCGCCTGCGCGGAGCGTAACCGCCCCTCAGGGGCTCACCCGCCCGTCGACATCCGGCGCCCGACCCGCCTTCTTGCGAAGCGCGGGTCGGGCGCCGTTTCGCGTGCGGCGCGCCACCCGCGAATCGGCGCGCCGCCCGCGCGCCGCAAAATGGCCACCACGCGGCACACGCGCAGCACCCTCGGGAGACGGGAAGTGGCTTAGGAGGCGGCGCCCGCGGTTCCGGATGCGGCGTCGCCGGACAGCGGCAGCGGCCGGAGAACGGCGGGGGAGATGTCGATCGGGGCCTCGGCTTCGGCGTTTCCGGTGCCAGCGGCTGTGACGGACGGGCCGGCCACGTCGATGCCGAACAGGGCGTCGAGCCCGCCGAGGAAGGCGGCCTGCTCGCCGGCCCTGGCCAGTTCGCGGGAGCGCACCATCGGGGTGTGCAGCAGAACGCCGGCGAGGTGCCGCAGCGCGGACTCGGTCTGCTCGCTGTTGTCGCCGCGGGCCTTGGCCCGTTCGATCTCGGCGTCGAGGATGTCGAAGACGTAGGACCGCAGGGCCACAACGGCCGGTGCCAGGCTCTGTTCCTCGGCGACGGCGGAGAACTTGCGCGCGGCCCGGTCGACCAGCCGGCGGGCCTCGCTGGTGGCGTTGAGCTCTTCGAGCGGAGCGTGGATGCGGATGGTCTCGAGGTCGAGCAGCTCGACGCCGGCCACCTCGCTCACGTCCGGGTCCACGTTGCGCGGCAGGCCCAGGTCGATCACCAGCTGGCGGCCGGCCTGGTGCTCGGTGCCCACCGGGCAGGCGCGCATGGCGGCGTCGCCCGAGATGTCGGCGGGGTCGGCAGCACTGCTGTGCCGGGCGGCCACCAGGGCGCGGCCGGCGGTGAGGATGCCCCCATCGATCACGTGGTGGTCCGCGGTGGTGCAGGTGAGGATGAGGTCGGCCAGCGCGGTCTCGGCAGCCAGGGCGTCGGCATCCGTGGGCAGCGCCTCGATCTGGTGCGAGGAGGCGAACCGCACCGCGCGGCCCGACGGCGAGTACACCCGCACATCGGTCACGCCCAGGTCGCGGAGCGCGGCCAGGGAGGCGCCGGCGTAGCGGCCGGTGCCGACGAGCAGCACCCGGGTGTGCGCCCAGTCGGTGACCCGGCTCTCGGCCAGTTCGAGCGCGAGGCGCACGAGCGAACGTCCGGCCGCGCCGATGCCGGTGCGGTTCTTCACCCCGCGGGAGGTCTGTGAGGCCCGCTGGAACAGGCGCTCCAGCTCGGGGCTGGTGGTGCCCTGGGCGCGGGCGTCTTCGAGGGAGCGGCGTACCTGACCGGCGATTTCGCCCTCGCCGACAACCACGGATTCGAGTCCGCTGGTCACGGCGAAGAGGTGGTCGGCCACGCCGTTGCCGTGCACCAGGTCGAGGGTGTCGCGCAGCAGGTCGCTGCTCACGCCGGTGCTCGCGCTCACGGCTTCGATCGCCGCGTAGACGGCGGGAAGCGGGGAGACCCCGAACGGTTCGTCCAGGTCGAGGTAGGCCTCGAAGCGGTTGCACGTGGCCACGACGATGGCGCCGTTGAGCGCGTCGTGGCCGTTGAGCATCCCGCCCGCTGCGGCATCAGCGCCCACAGAGAGTTTTTCCAGCACGTCGAAGCTGGAATTCTTGTGGTTCGCGGACAGACAAATCAACACTGCTTGATTCTACGTTGTGCAGCGTGGCTACCCGAATCGTGCGTGGCGCGGATGTAGAGGACAATCGAAGACGATGAATCTCGAGACTGCGCACCCACTATCTTCCGGCCTCACCTCCGACTCCAGGCTCGTGCGGGCCTACCAGGGCACCCGTCCCGCCGTGACCCCGGTCTGGTTCATGCGCCAGGCCGGCCGCTCACTGCCCGAGTACCGCGAACTGCGGGTCGGCACCCGCATGCTCGACGCCTGCCTGGACCCGGCGATGGCCAGCGAGATCACCCTGCAACCGATCCGCAGGCACGGCGTCGACGCTGGCATCCTGTTCAGCGACATCGTGGTGCCGCTCAAGCTCGTGGGCGTCGAGGTCGAGATCGTCGCCGGCAAGGGCCCGGTGCTCGCCCAGGCGGTGCGCACCGCCGCGGATGTTGAACGCCTCACCGCGCTCGACCCGGCAGTGCTCGACACCGCTCTGGCGCCCATCCGGGAGGCCGTCGCGCTCACCGTCGCCGAGCTGGGCTCCACCCCGCTGATCGGTTTCGCCGGGGCACCGTTCACCCTGGCCGCGTACATCGTGGAGGGTGGCCCGTCCAAGGACCACATCCACGCCCGCACCCTCATGCACTCCGACCCGGATGCTTGGGCGGCGTTGATGGCCTGGACCGCCGAGGTCACCGGCCGGTTCCTGCGCGCCCAGGTGCTCGCCGGCGCGAGCGCCGCGCAGCTGTTCGACTCCTGGGCCGGCGCGCTTTCGCTCGACGACTACACCCGGTTCGTCGCCCCCGCCTCCGCCGCCGCGATCGCCCACGTGCGCGACCTCACCTACGCTGAGTCCGTCGGCGACGAGGCCGCGGACCCCGAGTCGATCCGCCGCAACGTACCCGTCGTGCACTTCGGCGTCGGCACCGGCGAACTGCTCAAGGCCATGCACGGCATCGGCGCCGACGTGGTCGGTGTCGACTACCGGGTGCCGCTCGACGAGGCCAGTCGGCGGCTCGGCGGCGTCGTGCCCGTGCAGGGCAATATCGACCCGGCCCTGCTGAATGCGCCTTGGCCGGTGCTCGAGGCCCACGTTCTCGACGTGCTCGAGCGTGGGCGCACCGCGCCGTCGCACGTGCTCAACCTGGGCCATGGCGTGCCGCCGGAGACCGACCCGGATGTGCTCACCCGGCTGGTCGAGTTCGTGCACGAAACCAGTTCCACCCCCTCCCTCGCGCTCTAGCGCACAGTGCCGGCAGCAGAGAAGCCGCCGACGGAAAGCATGGTCATGAAGGACGTCTTGATTATCGGCGGAGGTGTCGCCGGTCTGGTGGCGGCCCGGGAATGCGCCCACCTCGGGCTCAGTGTCGGTGTGCTGGAGGCGGCGAGTGCCGTCGGCGGGGCCGTCGCCGGCCATGAGGTTGCCGGTCTGACGCTCGACAGCGGCGCGGAGAGCTTCGCGGTGCGTGGTAATACCGTCGCGGCGTTCCTGGCCAACCTCGGCCTCACCGAACGGATCCTCGAACCCAATCCGGCCGGCGCCTGGCTGCACCTGCCGGCGAACCGCCCCGGCGGCGTGCCGGTGTCGGTGCCGCTGCCCAAGGCCGGCGTGCTCGGTATCCCCGGTTCCCCGCTGGCCGAAGACGTGCGCCGGGCCATCGGCTGGTCTGGAGCGGTGCGCGCCTACGCCGACCGGCTGATGCCGGTGCTCAAGATCGGCCGCGAGCACAGCCTGGGCGAGCTGGTGGAGAAACGGATGGGCAAGAAGGTGCTCGACCGCCTGGTCAACCCCGTCGCCGGCGGCGTCTACGCCACCGCGGCCGCCGACCTCGAGGTGGATGTCGTGGCTCCCGGCCTCAACCGCGCCCTCACCGTCGCCGGTTCGCTTTCCGGTGCCGTCACCGCGATGCGCATCGCTGCGCCGGCCGGTTCGGCGGTGCGGGGACTCCGCGGCGGCATGCACACCCTCGTCGATGCCCTGGTCGACGATCTGCGGCTCTACGACGTCGAGATCAGCCCGGGCACCACCGTCACCGGCTTCCGGCCGGTCGACACCGAGACCGTCGCCGACGACGGAACGGTGACCAGCAGCCGCACCTGGCTGGTCGACCTCGCCCCCGCCCCGGATGCCGACCTCGCCGCAGCTTCCCCGGCCGAGGCCGAACCGCGCACTCTCGAAGCCAGGCACATCGTCCTCGCCGTGCCCGCGGCATCCGCCCTTGCTCTGCTCGCCCCGATCGGCGACGACTTCGCCGGCCTCGCAGCCCTCGACTGGCCCGTGCCGGCCGCAGTGGAACTCGCCACCCTGGTGATCGACGCGCCCGCCCTCGACGCCCACCCGCGCGGCACCGGTGTGCTCGTGGCCGCCGGCACGCCCGGGGTTACCGCCAAGGCGCTCACCCATGTCACCGCCAAGTGGGCCTGGGTCGACGCGCTCACCCCGCCCGGCCAGCATGTGGTGCGGCTCTCCTACGGCCGGGCCGGGCAGCCGGTGCCCACCCTCGACCTCAGCGACGCCGAATTGACCGACCTCGCCGTGCACGACGCCGCCGCCATTCTCGGGGTCGACCTCGCCGTGCACCAGGTGCGCGGATTCGCCCGCACCCTGTGGAGCGATGGCCTCTCACCGGCCACGATCGGCGCACCGGAGCGAATCCGCCAGGTTCGCGAGGCGATCGAGCAGACGCCCGGCCTCGACGCCACCGGTGGTTGGCTTTCCGGCACCGGATTGGCGTCGGTGATACCCGACGCCCTGGCGGCGGGTATCCGTGCCAGACGGGCAGTGCTAGACCTCTGATCAGGAATGTTCTTCGCCACGCGCACATGTTCCTCGTCGGTTCGGGGGGTTACGCTGGCAATACATGAACGTAAAGGAATGGAGTCACAATGCGGGGAAAGCTTCTTTTCATCACGGGTGGCCTCGTCGGCTACGTGCTCGGCGCCCGAGCCGGCCGTAAGCGCTACGACCAGATCGCGTCCGCCGCGTCAGACCTGTGGAACCGACCGCCCGTGCAGAAGCGCGTGAACGAGGTCAAGGACTTCGCCCTCGAGCGCGTCGGCGACGTTCCCGGAGCCCTGTTCGAAGCGGGCAAGAAGGTCGCTTCTGCGGTGCAGAACAAGGCTGACAAGTCCAAGGACGCCCATGCCAAGGCCGACGCCGGCAGTGCGACGGCCGCCAGCAAGGCGGCCGCTTCTGCGACGAAGTCGGCGAAGGCAGCGGCCGCCTCGGCGACCACCGCGGCCCAGTCGGCCACCGACGCCGCGGCAGACACGAACGCGCAGTAATCTCACCGACAACAGCCCAGGAAGGATGCCAGTGAGTAACAGCGGGTATAACCCCAAGAGCAAGCAGTCCCTGTTCACCCTCCTCAGTGAACTCCCGGGCCAGATCACCGCCCTGATCAAGGCCGAGATCGACGCCTTCAAGGCGGACATCTCCGGCAAGGCCAAGAATGTCGGCATCGGGCTGGGCCTCTTCATCGGCGCCGCGGTGTTCGCCTACTTCGCGGTGCTGGTCTTCATTGCGGTGGCCGTCATCGCCATCGACCTCGCGCTGCCGCTATGGCTGTCTGCGCTCATCGTCGCCGTCGGCCTGCTGCTGGTCGCGGTGATCCTGGCCCTGATCGGGCTCAACCGGGTCAAGAAGGGCACGCGGCACGACCCAGACGGCGTGACCGCGAACCTGCAGAAAGACGTGGACGCATTCAAGGGAGTTGGCGACTATGACCACTGACGACACCAGGAACGCCCCTGAGGCCAAGCCGGAGCACCACAGCACCGCAGAGCTGCGCGCGGAGGCCGACCGCGCCCGCGCCGCACTCGCCGGCACCCTCGACGCGATCGAGTACAAGCTCAATGTGCCCAAGCAGGTCAAGATCAACACCCGCCGGTTCACCCTCGGCCTGCACCGGTTGGGCGAGGACAATCCGCCGGCGCTGGCCGGTATCGCCTTCGCGGCCGCGGCCACGGTGGGCACGGTGGTCTGGTGGGGTGTCAAGACGGTCCTGGACCGCCGCTGACCGGCAATTAAGCGTCGCGCGACCTACCGGTCTCGCCTCAAGAGGGTGTCCGGCTTCGGCCGGCACCCTCTTTTTGTTGCGCCGAATACTTTGAGTTCGCGCTTGACAGACGCGTCGGGGATAAGCGAAGCTCTCTCATGCAGATGGTCAGACCATCTATCCATCACAACTTAGTTCCAGCCACAACCCCAGTCATGGGCGTCAAGAAACCTACAAGGGAGTAGACAAATGAATCTGTTTTCGCTGCTGCAGAAGCGCACCGAAACCGCCGGACCGATCCGGGTCGGCGTCATCGGCGCCGGCAAGTTCGCCTCGATGTTCCTCACCCAGGCGCTCGGCTCGGCCGGCATCCACGTCGTCGGTGTTGCCGACATCAACGTGCCCAAGGCCAGGGATGCTCTCGCCCGCACCGGCTGGCCGGTCGAGCGGTACGCAGCCGGCTCCTTCGACGAGGCCATTCGCACCGGCGGAACCTTCGTCACCGCCAGCGCCGACGACCTGCTCGAGCGCGGCGAGATCGAGGTCATCCTCGAAATCACCGGCAACCCGCTCATAGGCACGTATCACGCGGTCAAGGCCATCGACAACGGCAAGCACGTCATCATGGTCAACGTGGAGGCGGACTGCATGGTCGGGCCGCTCCTGCAGCGCCGCGCCCAGGCGGCGGGCGTGATCTACGCCATGGCCTACGGCGACCAGCCGGCGCTGATCTGCGAACTCGTCGACTGGTGCCGCACGGTGGGCTTCGACGTCGTGGCCGCGGGCAAGGGCACCAAGTACCTGCCCGAGTACAACTACTCCACCCCCGACACCGTCTGGGACTACTACGGCTTCACGCCGGAGCAGATCGCCTCCGGCGACTACAACCCGAAGATGTTCAACTCCTTCCTCGACGGCACCAAGTCCGCAATCGAAATGGCCGCCGTCGCCAACGGCACCGGGCTCATTCCGCAGGAGGAGGGCCTGCTCTTCCCCTCGGCGAGCAAGGATGACCTGCCCGGCGTCTTCCGCGAGAACACCTTCCCCGGCGGCAGCCTCACCCGACGCGGCACCGTCGAGATCGCCTCGAGCATGTACCGCGACGGCACCGAGGTGCCCGACAACCTGCGCTGGGGCGTCTACGTCACCTTCGAAGCCACCACCGACTACGCCGCCCAGTGCTTCAAGGAGTACGGCGTGCACACCGACGAGACCGGCCGCTACGGGTCGCTCTACCGGCCGTACCACATGATCGGCCTCGAACTGAATGTCTCGATCGCCGCCGCGGTGCTGCGCAACGAAGCCACCGGGTCACCCACCGGCTTCCGCGGCGACGTCGTCACCACCACCAAGAAGGCACTGCGTGCCGGCGACACCCTGGATGGCGAAGGCGGCTACACGGTCTTCGGCAAGCTCGCCCCCGCCCACCTCTCGCTCGAACGGGAAGCCCTGCCACTGGGCCTGGCCCACGGCGCCAAGCTCATCCGCGACGTGCCCGCGGACACCACGGTGTCGTGGAACGATGTCGAACTCGACGAGACCCAGCTCGCCGTACAGTTCCGCCGCGAACTGGAGACCGAGTTCCGGGCCGAACAGAACGCCGCGCTGTCGGCGGTCTGACGGTCAGTCCATGCGTTGGGAACCTAGGATGAGCGGTGTGGAGGCAGCCGGCCTCGGCATCATTTCGGCCCAGGGGTGCAGATATCGTGACGAACGCAAAAGGGTGGGAACCCGTCCAACGGCTTCGCACGTACGAGCAGGTCATGTCGCAGATCGAGGAACGCATCCTCGACGGCCGGCTGAAGGCCGGCGACCACCTGCCCAGCGAACGGGACCTGGCGGTGCTCCTCGGGGTATCCCGGCCGTCCCTGCGGGAATCACTTCGGGTGCTCGAAGCCCTCGGCGTGGTCGACATCCGCCGCGGCGGCGGAGCGGATGGGGGAGCTGTCCTGGTCGGCACCCCCGGTCCGGGCTTCGTCAACCTGCTCAAGTTGCAACTCGCGCTCGGACACTTCGACTCGACCGACGTGCTCGACACCCGCACGGCCCTGGAAACCTGGTCGTGCACGGAGGCGGCAACCAGGTCATCGGCTGACGACCACCGCGATCTGGCCGCCATCCTCGACCAGATGGACGACCTGTCCATCGAGGCCAAGGAGTTCAACCGGCTCGACACCGCGTTCCATGTGCGCATCGCCGAGGCCACCGGGAACACCCTGACCGCCCACCTGATGGGTTCGCTCCGCACCGCGATCAACCGCCAGATGATCGAAGCCTACGAGCGGCTCGACGACTGGCGCGCGACCGCCGTGGTCGTGCGCCGCGAACACCGCACCATCCTCGACGCCATCATCCGGAGGGACGCCCCAGCGGCATCCCGGCTGGTGAGCGAACACATCCACGACTTTTACAAGATTGGCAACGTCGGAGGGACCTACCCTCCCGGATAGCCCGGACCCCGGGAGATCCGGGGCTCCTTCGTCGGTGTCCACCCCTGCGGGGTCACCCGCCGACTATCAAAGGAGATATCTCGAATGACCGCATCCACCAGCACAACCATCCCGGCCTCGATCCGGGCCAGGGAAGGCTCGCCCGACAAGCTCAAGACCGCTGTCGGCAGTGCCGTCGGCACCACCATCGAGAACTACGACTTCCTGGCATACGGCACGGCGGCGGCACTCTACTTCGGCGATGCGTTCTTCCACTCCGAAGACCCCGTTGTCGGGGTGCTGCTGGGCTTCCTCACCTTCGGTATCGGCTTCGCCATGCGGCCCCTGGGCGGCATCATCGGCGGCCACCTCGGCGACAAGTACGGGCGGAAGCCCGTGCTCGTGGGTGCCCTGCTCATCATGGGCTTCGCCACAGTGCTCATCGGCGTGCTGCCCACCTACTCGCAGGTGGGCCTGCTCGCTCCGATCCTGCTCACTCTGATCCGCATCATCCAGGGCCTGGCTTTCGGCGCCGAGTGGGGTGGGGCGATTCTGATGACCTTCGAACACGCACCGTGGAAGAAACGCGGTCTGTACACGGCCATCCCGCAGGCCGGCGTACCGCTGGGCCTGCTGCTGGCCAACCTGGTCTTCCTGTTCTCGGTCGGACTCGACAACGAACTCGCCTGGCGCCTGCCGTTCCTGCTCAGCGCCGTGCTGATCGTGGCCGGCCTCATCATCCGCCTCAAGGTCACCGAGTCGCCGGAGTTCGAAGAAGCCAAGGCCGCCGGCGAGCTCGAGAAGAACCCGGTGCTCTCGGTGCTCAAGAGCGACTGGCGCAACGTGCTCCGCGCCATCGCCCTGCGCCTGGCGGAGTCCGGCGGGTTCTACGTGATCGTGACCTACCTGATCTCCTACATCTCCAGCGGAGACGAGCCCATTGCCGAGCGATCGGTGGCCCTGACCGGTCTCGTCATCGCCGCGGCGCTCGGCGTGGTCGCGACCATCCTGTGGGGGCGCCTGGGCGACAAGATCGGCCGGAAGCCCGTGTACATCGTCGGCACCCTGTTGTTGATCGCGTTCGGCTTCCCCCTGTTCGGCCTCGTCAACACCGGCAGCGCCATGCTGATCGTGTTCGCCTACGTGTTCGGTCTAACCGTGATCCACGACATGCTGGCCGGCACCCAGGGCGCCTGGTTCTCCGAACTCTTCCCCGTCGCCACCCGCAACTCCGGCGCATCCCTCGGGTACCAGTTCTCGGCCGCGATCTCCGGCTTCATCCCGCTGATCGCCGCGGCCATCGCCGTACCGCTCGGCTTCGGCGGCGTCGCCCTGGTCTACATGGGCTGCGGCTTGATCGGCCTCGTCGGCGCCCTGGTGACCAAGGAGACCTGGGGGCGCAAGGAGCGCGCCGCCGTCGACGCCATCATCGCCGGCGAACCCCGCTAATGACCGCTGGGGTGCCGGGGCGAAACGCCCCGGTGCCCCGGCCCCACCCGGTACTCGCGGTTCGAATCCAGCAGAGGAACTCCCATGAAAACCATCGTCCTCGACGACGATCCCACCGGCACCCAATCGGCCAGCGATGTTGTCGTGCTCCTCGAGAGCAGCGCCGAGCTGATCGAGCAAGCGCTCACCGCCGCCGACAGCGTCTACGTTCTCACGAACTCGCGCGCCATCCCCGAAGACGAAGCGGTGGCGCTGATGCGGGCCATCCGGGCCGACGCGCTGGCCACCGCGGAGAGGTTGGGCGAACCCGTTCAGGTGGTGTTGCGCGGCGATTCCACCCTGCGTGGTCATGTCTTCACCGAGACGCTGGTCTTCGCCGACGACGCGTCAGTGGTGCTCTTCGTTCCCGCGTTCCCCGACGGCGGCCGCACCACCGAAAACGGCGTGCACTACGTGCGGCAGGGCTCGGAGCGGGTGCCGGCGCACCTCACCGAATTCGCGGCAGATCCGGTGTTCCCGTTTGAGACCGCGGTTCTCGTCGACTACGTACGGCAGAAATCGGGCCGAAGCGCCAGCACCGTCTCCCTCGACCGAGTGCGCGCCGGCAGGACTGCCGATGCCCTGCTCGACGCCCCGGCCGGCTCCGTCGTGCTGCCGGATGCCGTGACCAACGACGACATCCGTCTGATCGCCCGCGGCGTGGAAGCCGCCAGGGCCCGCGGCGCCAATATCGTCGTGCGCAGCGCCTCACCGTTGGCCGCCGCGCTGGCCGGCGTCGAAAGCCACGGACTGCTGCCCACGCCGCTCGTTCCCGAACCCTTTCCCACGCTGGTGGTGTGCGGGTCCCACACAGCCGGTGCCACCGCGCAACTGGCGCTTCTCGAGGCCGTCGCCGGGCCCGCGATCGTGATTCCCACCCTGTCCGCCCTCGACGACCCTCGCGGAGCGGGCATCACGACGGCAGCCGTGGCCGCCCAGGCGCTCACCGCCATTGGGGTGGCCACAATCACCACCGAACGCGACCGCTCGGCCGACCACAACACCCTCGAGCACGGGCGCATGGTCATGGAGGCGCTCACCTCGTCGGTGCGCGGTCTCCTGCCGCTGGCCGAGGTGGTGGTCTCCAAGGGCGGAATCACGTCGGCCGACGTCGCACGCATCGGCCTCGGCGCCACCCGGGCCACCGTGCTCGGCCAGGTGCTGCCCGGCGTCTCGGTCTGGCGCCTGGTAGCCGCCGACGGCGCCGAGCGCCTGTACGTGGTCGTGCCCGGCAACGTCGGCGAGCCCGACGCGCTCGTGCGGGTGCTCGAGGCCCTGGGCTTCGGAGTGGGTCCTGTCGCGCCGTAGCGATGACAGAGGGCGGCCGCGGCGAGCGGAATGCCGCTCGCACGCGGCCTACTTTTGGCTCTCCGAGCAAAGCGGTAGAGACTAGTACACATGACTCACCCGGCTGCCGGAGAGGCAGTAGACACAACCACGCCCACCCCCGATTCGCACACCTCGTCAGAGGCTGAACCCACCGAGGCTTCGCCCTCCGGATTCACCCTCTTCACTGTGCTGCGCAAGGACCCGGCCAACCCCGACGACCTCGACGGCCGGGACGTTCCGCGTTTCGTCGACGAACTCGACGGCATCATTGCCCTCGTCGAGGCCGAAGGCGTGACGGTCCGCGGGTTCTACGACGTCTCCGGCCTCCGCGCCGACGCCGACGTGATGATCTGGACGCACGCCGACGAAGCCCAGAGCCTGCAGTGGGCCAACCGCGAGTTGCGTCGCAGCCGCCTGCTCAAGAGCCTGTTGCCCACCTGGAACGCGATGGGTGTGCACCGCGACGCCGAATTCAACAAGAGCCACGTTCCCGGCTTCCTGCGCGGCATCGAGCCCAAGGCCTGGCTCACCGTGTACCCGTTCGTGCGCAGCTACGAGTGGTACCTGCTGCCCGAAGCCGAGCGCGGCAAGATGCTCGCCGACCACGGCCGCAAGGGTGCCGCGTTCCGTGGCGCTATTGCCAACACCGTCTCCTCCTTCGCCCTCGGCGACTACGAGTGGCTGCTGCCGATCGAGTCCGACGAGCTCACCGAGCTGGTCGACCTGATGCGCGAACTGCGCGCCACCGAAGCCCGCCGCCACGTGCGCGAAGAGGTTCCGTTCTACACCGGCCGCCGCATCACCACCGCGGAGCTCGTGGAGGTCCTGCAGTAATGACCAAATACGACGCCCTGCTGCTCGCCGGTTTCGGCGGCCCAGAGGGCCAGGACGACGTGATCCCGTTCCTGCGCAACGTCACCCGGGGCCGCGGCATCCCGGAAGAACGCCTCGAAGAGGTCGCGGTGCACTACCGCCACTTCGGCGGCATCAGCCCGATCAACCACCAGAACCGGGTTCTCCGTGCCGCCCTGCAGGCCGAGCTCGACCGTCGTGGCATCGATCTGCCGGTGATCTGGGGCAACCGCAACTGGGCACCGTACCTGCCCGACACCATCGCCGAAGCGCACGCCGCCGGCCAGGACCGCCTGCTCGCCATCGCAACCAGCGCCTACAGCTCGTACTCCGGCTGCCGCCAGTACCGCGAGGACTTCGCCCAGGCGCTGGAGACCACCGGGTTGACCGGAACCGTGCAGATCGACAAGATCCGCCAGTTCTTCGACCACCCCGGCTTCGTCACCCCGTTCATCGAGGGTGTGCGCAACGGCCTGGCCGAGATCGAGGCCGCGAACCCCGGCATCAACCTCACGACCGAGGTCGAGGTGCTGTTCTCGACGCACTCGATCCCGTCGACGGATGCCGCCAAGAGCGGCCCGGCCGAGCGCGGCTTCGGCGAGGGCGGCGCCTATGCCGCCCAGCACCTGGCCGTGGCCGATGTGGTCATGCAGGGCCTCGACACCCCGTGGCAGCTGGTCTACCAGTCCCGCAGCGGGCCGCCCAGCATGCCGTGGCTCGAGCCCGACATCAACGACGCCATCGCGTTGCTGCCCGCCCGTGGCATCCGCGCCGTCGTCATCGTGCCGCTCGGCTTCGTCAGCGACCACATGGAGGTCATGTGGGACCTCGACAACGAGGCCACCGAATCGGCCAAGGAGCACGGCCTGTTCTCGGTGCGCGTGCCCACGCCCGGCGCTGACCCGGTCTTTGTCAGCGGCCTGATCGACCTGGTCGAAGAACGCCTGGCCGACACCGAGCCGGCCGACCGGCCCGCCCTCACCGACCTCGGCCCCTGGTATGACATCTGCCGGCCGGGCTGTTGCGAGAACGTGCGGCTCGGCTTCAAGCCGGCCGTCGCTGGTATCGCCCCGTGAGCGTCATCCGAGTGGGTACCAGGGGGAGCGCCCTCGCCCTGGCCCAGACCACCGCGGTGGCGAACCGCATCGCAGCCGCTGCCGGCGTCGACATCGAGATCGTGCCGATCACCACGCACGGTGACGTCTCACGCGAGTCCCTCTCCAGCCTCGGCGGCACCGGCGTGTTCGCCAGCGCCCTGCGCGAATCCCTGCTGAACGACGAGTGCGACGTGGTGGTGCACTCCTTCAAGGACCTGCCCACCGACGTCTACCCCGGCCTCACCATCGGCGCCACGCCCAAGCGCGCCGATGCGCGCGACGTGCTCGTCGCCCGTGACGGACTCACCCTCGCCACTCTGCCGGAGGGCGCCAAGGTGGGCACCGGTTCGCCGCGTCGCGCCGCACAGCTGCGAGAGCAGCGCCCGGACCTCGACGTCGTCGACATCCGCGGCAACGTCGACACCCGGCTCGCCCTCGTCACCGACGAGAAGCTGCACGCCGTGGTGCTCGCCGCCGCCGGACTCAGCCGGCTCGGCCTGCTGGAGAACCTGGCCACCGAGTTCCTCGAACTCTCCGACTGGCCCACGGCGCCCGGGCAGGGCGCCCTCGCGATCGAGGTGCGCGACGTGAAGCCGGACCGCCTGCTCGCCAAGGCGCTGGCCGTGCTCAACCACGCCACCACCCAGGCCACGGTCACGGCCGAGCGCCACGTGCTCGCCCGGCTCGAGGCTGGTTGCGCTGCCCCGATCGGGGCGACCGCGGTGCTCGACGACGGTCTGCTCTTCCTTACCGCCACCGTCTACAGCCCCGACGGCACCCGCCGCATCACCGCCTCGCACGCGGCAACCCCGGAATCGCACTCCGCGGCCGACCTGCTCGATGCCGCGCACGACGTCGCCGACCGCGCCGCCCGGGAGCTGCTCGCCGGCGGCGCCGCCGAATTCGCCCCGCTCACGGTGACCTCGTGAACGCCCCGCGGTTCAACCCCGAGAAGCCCCTGGCCGGCTGGCGCGTTCTCGTGCCCCGCGGCGGGCCCTGGGGCGACCAGGTCGCTGCCAACCTGCGCTCGCGCGGTGCCATGCCGATCGTGGCGCCGATGATCAACTTCGCGCCCACCGACGACGCCGCCGCCCTCGAAACCGCGCTGGCCAAGCTCGCCGCCGGCGACTTCGACTGGATGACCGTGACCAGCGCCACCACCGTTGATGTTCTGTCGTCGCACCGGGCCGTCGTGGCGCCGGGCACCCGCATCGCCGCGGTCGGCGAGACCACGGCCGCGGCGCTCGTTGCCGCCGGTTACCACGTGGACATCGTGCCGGCCGAGGACAACTCGGCCAAGGGCCTGCTCGCGGAGTGGGAGGCGGCCACGCACGGCGCCATCCAGCTGCGGGTGCTCACCCTGCGCTCGGAGATCGCCAAGCCGCTGCTCACCGAGGGCCTGCGCCGGATCGGCCACGATGTGGAGTCGGTCGTCGCCTACCGCACGGTGGGTGTGCCCGTCGCCGACCGCGTCGTCGCCGACGTGAAGGCCGGTCGGGTGCACGCCGTTCTCGTCACCAGCGGCAGTGTCGCGCAGCAGGTGCAGGACCAGCTCGGCCCCATCCCGCGCACCACGCTGATCGCCTGCATCGGCCCGCGCACCGCCAAGGATGCGGCGGCCATCGGTCTGCACGTCGACGTCGTCGCCGACGCCCCCAGCGCCGAGTCCCTCATCGAGGCGCTTGTGCGCCTCGCCCCCCGCGACCTCTAGCAGGTCAGTTCGGCCGGTGGCCGACCGACAGCGCCTCTGCATGGGCGTCCAGTTCGGCGGCCGCTGACCGCAGATAGCGGCTGATCACGGCGTTCTCCTGCTCCGTGAACTGCTCAGCCAGGGTGTCGAGGGCGGCGAAGAGCGGACCCAGTTCACCGAGGATGCGGGCGACAGCGTGCGCCTGCGGCACCAGGTGCACCCGGCGCCGGTCGAGGTCGTCGCGCGAGCGAGTGACGTGCCCAGCCTTCTCCAACCTGTCGGCGAGTTCGGTGGCGGATCCGGTGCTGATGCCCAGGCGCGCCCCGAGTTCGGCGGGGCCGAGCGGGCTCGTTTCGCTGTCCATGATGTGACCCATGGCCTCGTAGTCGAGCGAGCGCAGGCCCACCTTGGCGGCGAGGGCGTGATCGAGATTGCCGGCCGCTCGATTGACCGCGCGCAGCGACCAGGAGACGTCGGCGGCCGACATCCGAGCACGCTCGATATCTTCCGGATCGGGGGTGGCGTTGTGCTCGCTCATGGGGCTATTCTAGTTCGCAATTAGCTCCGTTGCGGAGTGACTCGGATACCGAATGAATAGGAGAATTGACATGCAGAATCCCTCCGACTCAGCGTCCGCGCCCGGCGGCCGGCACGGTCAGGTCCTGTCCGATGGTCGACTCCGCAGCCTGCTGAGCGTGCTCTGCGCGGGATTGGCCCTCGTAGTTGCGGGAAACTCGGCCCTGGCCATCGCCCTTCCCGACATCGCCGCAGACCTCGAAGCCGACCAGTCCGAATTGACCTGGATCATCGATGCCTACGCCCTGACCTTCGCCGCGCTCCTGCTCACCGCCGGCATCGCCGCGGACCGCATCGGGCGCCGCACCATCCTCGTCGCCGGCCTGGTCATCTTCGGGGCGGCGAACCTCGCCTCGGCGTTCTCGCCCGACGCCGGCTGGTTCATCGCCCTGCGCGCCCTGGCGGGGGTCGGCGCGGCGGCGGTATTCCCGGTGACGTTGTCGGCACTCGTCGACGCGTATCCGCCGGAACGGCGCACCTTCGCCATCGGCGTCTGGTCGGGGGTGAGCTCAGCCGGCGCCGTCGCCGGAACAATCGTGGCCGGGGCGCTCCTGGAGTTCTGGTGGTGGGGCAGCGTACAGATCCTCTTCGGTGCCGTTGCCCTGATGATCATTCTGCCGGTGTTGGCCCTGGTCGCCCAGAACCGCAATCCGGCGCTGTCGCTGGACCCGGTCGGCGCGCTGTGGTCGGTGCTGGCCCTGGCCGGCCTGGTCTTCGGTGTTGTCGAGGGTCCGCAGCGCGGGTGGCTCGACGCGGTGACCCTGGTTGCCCTCGGGGTGGGCGCGGTCGGCTTCATCGGGTTCGTCGTGCACCAGCTGCGAGCGGCGGCGCCGTCGCTGGACGTCCGGCTGTTCCGCAATCGCGGGTTGGCGGCCGGGTCCGCGATCGTCACCGTGCAGTTCTTCGCCTCACTCGGGTTCTTCGTCCTGTCGCCGCAGTACCTGCAAATTGTGCTCGAGTACAGCCCCCTCGGTGCCGCGCTCGCCCTTCTCGTGGTTCCTGTCGGCGTGGGAGCCGGCATCGGGGCCGCCGCAGCGCTCACGAAAAGAGTCGGCGCCCGGGTGCCCGGCGCTCTGGGCCTGCTCCTGATGGCTCTCGGCTTCACCCTGATCGGCTGGGGACTCATCGGGGGCCTGGACCCCTCGCTCTGGCTGCTCGGCGGGGGAGTCCTCATCTTCGGGGTGGGCTTCGGCATGGGAATCGCACCGGGAACCGAACTGATCATCGACGGCCTGCCCGCTGAACGCCGCTCTGTCGCCAGCGCCGTCAACGACATCACCCGTGAGGTGGGCGGTGTGCTCGGCATCGCGGTGCTCTCCAGCATCCTGGTCAGCTTCTACCGTGCCGATATCGCCCCGGTGCTGGCCGATGTGCCCAATGCGGTGCGCGAGGTCGTGGACGCCGGTGCCGGTGCGGCGATCGGCCTGGCCGGCTCTCTCGGGCCCGAGGGGCAGGCCCTCGTCGACGCGGCCAGGGAGGCCTTCGCCGTCGGTTTGAGCGCGTCGATGTTCGTGGGCGCCGTCGTTCTCGCCGTCGCGGCCGTCATCACATTCCTGGTCGCTCCAGCCGGCACGCGCGCTCCACACGACCGCCCCGCCGCCCCGGGCTCCGCCGAAGCGCCCACCGCCCCCGCACTCAGGCGGGAGGCCTAGGCTGGTCGGGTGATAAACCCCGTCATCCGCCCGCGACGACTGCGCAGCACCCCCGCACTCCGCCGCCTGGCCAGCGAAACCCGTCTCCACCCCGCCGAACTCGTTCTGCCGCTGTTCGTACGTGAAGGAAACGACTCCACCCCGATCTCCTCGATGCCCGGCGTCGTGCAGCACAGCCTCGACGGCGCCCGCCGCGCGGTGGCCGAGGCTGCGGCGGCCGGCATCGGCGGGGTGATGCTCTTCGGCGTGCCCACGGTGCGGGACGCCACCGGTACCGGCGCCACCGATCCGGACGGCATCCTGAACGCCGCCACCCGCGCCGTGGTCGCCGAGGTGGGCGACGCGCTGGTGGTGCAGACCGACCTGTGCCTCGACGAATTCACCGACCACGGCCACTGCGGCGTGCTCGCCGCCGACGGCTCCGTCGACAATGACGCCACCCTGCTGCGCTACAACGACATGGCACTCGCCCAGGCCGAGGCCGGCTCGGCGCTGCTCGGCCTGTCCGGCATGATGGACGGCCAGGTCGCCTCCGTGCGCGCCACCCTCGACACCGCCGGCTACGCCGACACCGCCGTGCTCGCGTACTCGGCCAAGTACGCCTCCGCCTATTACGGCCCGTTCCGCGAGGCCGTGCAGTCCACCCTGGTCGGCGACCGCCGCACCTACCAGCTCGACCCGGCCAACCGCCGCGAGGGCGTGCGCGAGGCCCGCATCGACATCGACGAGGGCGCCGACGTCGTCATGGTCAAGCCCGCCGGCAGCTACCTCGACGTGCTCGCCGAGGTCGCCGCGATGAGCGAGGTTCCGGTCTGGGCCTACCAGGTCTCCGGCGAATACGCCATGATCGAGGCCGCTGCCGCGCAGGGCTGGATCGACCGCCGCCGCGCCATCGAGGAGTCGGTGCTCAGCATCCGCCGTGCCGGCGCCGACGCGATTCTCACCTACTGGGCGGTCGAACTCGCCGCCTGGCTCACCGAAACGGATGCCCGATGACCGCCACCACCCACAACGACGAGCTCTTCGCCCGGGCCCAGCTCTCCATTCCCGGCGGCGTCAACTCGCCCGTGCGCGCGTTCCGCTCGGTCGGCGGCACCCCACTGTTCCTCGTGAAGGCCGCCGGAGCATACGTCACCGATTCCGACGGCCGCGACTACGTCGACCTGGTCAGCTCCTGGGGCCCCGCGATACTCGGCCACGCCCACCCCGCCGTGGTCGCCGCCGTGCAGGACGCCGCCGCACTCGGACTGTCCTTCGGCGCGTCGACTCCCGGCGAGACCGAACTGGCCGAGCTGATCAAGGGCCGCGTGGGCGCGATCGAGAAGCTCCGGTTGGTCTCCACCGGAACCGAAGCCACCATGACCGCCATCCGGCTGGCACGCGGGTTCACCCAGCGTGACCTGCTGATCAAGTTCGCCGGGCACTACCACGGCCACTCCGACGGCCTGCTGGCCGAGGCCGGAAGCGGCCTGGCCACGCTCGCGCTGCCCGGATCGGCCGGTGTCACTGCCGCCACCGCCGCGCAGACCCTGGTGCTGCCGTACAACGACCTAGGCGCCGTGCGCGCCGCCTTCGAGGCGTACCCCGGCCAGATCGCCGCGGTCATCACCGAAGCCGCCGCCGCCAACATGGGCGTCGTCGCCCCGGATGCCGGCTTCAACGCGGCCCTCTGCGACCTCGCGCACGAGTTCGGTGCGCTGCTCATCGTCGACGAGGTCCTCACCGGCTTCCGGGTCAACCCGGGTGGCTTCTGGGCGCTGCAGGCCGAGGACGGCGAGAACTACACTCCCGACCTGTTCACCTACGGCAAGGTCATCGGTGGCGGACTGCCGGTCGCGGCCCTCGGCGGCCGGGCCGACGTGATGGACTTCCTGGCCCCGGCCGGACCGGTCTACCAGGCCGGAACGTTGTCGGGCAACCCGGTGGCCGTCGCCGCCGGCATCGCCACCCTCACCGCGGCCGATGCCGCCGTGTATGCGCGCCTGGACGAGACCGCCGAGCTGCTCTCGGAGGCCGTCTCCAGCGCGCTCTTCGCCGAGGGCGTCGCGCACAGCGTGCAGCACGCCGGCAACCTGTTCAGCTTCGTCTTCGGCCAGGACGCCGCGATCACGCCGCCGCGCAGCTACGCCGAGGTGCAGCGCCAGGAGACGTTCCGGTACGGACCGTTCTTCCACGCGATGCTCGACCAGGGAATCTCGTTGCCGCCGTCGGTGTTCGAGGCCTGGTTCGTGTCGGCCGCGCACGACGGCGACTCGATCGGCCGCATCCTCGAGGCCCTGCCGGCCGCGGCCAAGGCCGCAGCGGAGGCCCGCCCGGCCGCCTAGCCCACCCGCGGCCACACTGGCCGCCGCCCCAGCGCCGCCAACTGTTGCCGAAGCGGACTTCTGCGTCCGGTGCACCGGGCGCAACAGTCCGCACGGGCAACAGTTCGGAGCAATTGCGCAGGCTGGGCCGCCTGCGGAGGTGGTGCGTGGGTGCCTCGCGGTGCGGCGGCGGTGCGGCACTCCACGGCGTCGGCGTTACGTCTTTGTGAGGAAGCGACAGGGGGTTTTCCAGCCGGACCCGGCAGACTGGGGGAATGGCTTCCTTGCGCGTACATCCCGATCGGCTGGAGATTCACCTGACGCCCGCGGAGAAGACGCTGGCGCTTCGCCGGGAGAACGTGGTGGTGCAGCGGGAAAACATCCGATCGGTCACGATCACGGATGATCCGTGGATCTGGGTGCGCGGCATCCGTGCCCCTGGCACCCTGGTGCCGCTCGTCGTGGCCGTCGGCGTGTGGAAGTTCCACGGCGGCAAGGACTTTCTCGCGATCAAGCGCAAGCGCCAGGCTGTGGTGATCGACCTCGTCGGTGACGAGTTCGCCCGGCTCGTGCTGTCGACCAACCACGCCCCGGATCTGATCGCTTCGCTCAAGCTCGACGCCGCCGGTACGGAGGCAGCTGCTGTGGCCGAGGCTGAAGCCGCGGCGACGGCCAAGGCCGCCAAGGCCGAGAAGGCCGCGAAGCCGGTCAAGCGCGCCAGGCCGGTCAAGCCCGCTGTCGTGGCAGAGCCCGCCGCCGAATCGAGCGATGTGAACGAGGCGCCTGCCGCGAAGGTCACTCCGGTCAAGCGCACCAGGACGAAGGCGCCGGTGGTGTCCGACGCCACCGCAGACGTCGCTGCCGCTGCGACCGAACCGGTCAAGCCGGTCAGGCGCGCCCGCACGGTCAAGCCCAAGGAACCGGCGCAGACCGGCGATCCAGCCGGGGCAGATAAGCCGGCCACCCCGCCGAAGCCGGTCGCGGCGAAGCCGGCCAGGAAGCCGGCGCCGGCCGCTCCCGTGACGCCGGCCGACGGCGCTGAGCCCACGGCTTAGACTCGCGGCGGCACGGCCCCGGGACGCTCTCAGCGGATCGTGCTCGCGCGCACATGGATGCGTTCACCGGTCTGGCCGAAGAGGCTGAGAATCTCGGTGGGCTCAGGCCCAGCACTGCCGAAGGCGTGCGGCACCCTGGTGTCGAACTCGGCCACCTCGCCCACCCCGAGGAGCAGGTCGTGCTCGCCCAGGGCCAGACGCAGCTTGCCGCTGAGTACGTAGAACCAGTCGAATCCCTCGTGGGTGCGCTTCTCCAACACGTCGTCGGGGCCGCGCCCGGGCAGGATCACCTTGTAGGCCTGCAGGCCACCCGGGGTGCGGCTGAGCGGCACGAAGGTGCGGCCGTGCCGCACAAACGGCCGCTGGTCCAGCCGCGGGTCATCGTGCTCCGGCGTGTGCACGAGGTCGTCGAGGGTCACGTCGTGCGCGGCCGACAGCGCGAGCAGCAGCTCGAGGGTGGGCTTGCGCTGCCCGGACTCCAGCCGGGAGAGAGTGCTCTCCGAGATTCCGGTGGTCGCCGACAGCTGCGCCTGGGTGCGTCCGCTCTGCAGGCGCAGCTCACGCAGCCGGGCACCCACGGTCTGCAGTACGGATGGCGCGTCGTCGGTCATGCTCCCCATCGTGCCAGACCGGCACGCGCACTTGCCACCAGGTCTCGACCAGCTCGACCGGCGATACGCTCGGCCGGCGACACGCTCGACCAGCGACGCTCGTGGCGCGGGTCAGGCCAGCCGGTCGAGGAACTGGATTGTGCGGGCGATGATCAGCTCGGCGATCTCCTCGTCATACGACGGCAGGGTGGAGTCGGCTACCAGATGCGCCGACCCCGGGTAGATGAAGAGTTCGGCGTGGGCGGCCTCGCCGACCAACTGCTCCACCTCATCCAGCTCCACCCACTCGTCGCCCTCGGTGATGTGCACCTGCAGCGGCACCGGCTCCGGCCACTCCGACCCGAACGACGCCGTCGGGATGCCGCCGTGGTACAGCAACGCCCCGAGTGCGCCGGCCCGGCTCTGCGCAAGTTTCTGCGCGGGCAGCGTGCCCAGGGAGAAGCCGGCGTACACGGTGTTCGCTGGCAGGGCATCCGCTGCGGCGACCCCGCGCTCGATGATGGTCTCGAAGCCGATCGACTCGGCGTTGGCCACTCCCTCGTCGAGGTCGTCGAAGGTGCGGCCTTCGTAGAGGTCGGGAACGACGACGTCGTGGCCGGCGTCTCGCAGGCGCTGGGCGAACAGCTGCACCCCGTCGGTGAGGCCCTGGGCGTGGTGGAAGAGGAGAACGGAGGTCACAACGGTCCTTTCGACAAAAGCCCGCCATGGCCGGTGCCTAGGCGAACAGGAACAGGATGAAGCCGATCAGCGGCAGCGTACCCTGCGTGAGTGCAGACTTCACGCGGCCGGGTCCGGTGGTGGTGAGAACGATCGCGGCCAGGAACATCGACGCGGTGCTGAACAGGATGAGTGCCGCACCGGCCTGCTCGGGCCCGCCGAAGTAGAGGAACAGGCCGAGAATCGCGCCCACGGCGAGAAACAGGTTGTAGAAGCCCTGGTTGTAGGCCAGCGGCTTGGTGGTCTCGGCATCCGCCTGATTGGCCAGGCCGAACCGCTGCCAGATCTTCGGCCGGGTCCACCAGGCGCTCTCCATCAGGAAGATGTAGACGTGCAGGAGCGCCGCGAGGGCGACGAAAACGGATGCGACAATGGCCATTCCTGAAGCCTAGCCGCACGTTCCTCGCGCGTCAGGGTGTCAGCGGCGTACGTCCACGACGGTGCGCCCGTGCACCTGGCCGGCCAGGATGCGCTCGGCGGCGCCGAATGACTCCTCGAGCGAGATGACCTCGGTGAGGCCGTCGAGCAGGTCGAAGTCCAGATCATCGGCGAGGCGGCCCCACGCCTCCTCGCGGAGCGCCAACGGTGCCTCCACCGAGTTGATGCCGGCCAGGGTCACGGCTCGCAGAATGAACGGCATCACCGTGGTGGGCAGGTCGGCACCCTGGGCGAGACCGCAGGAGGCCACCACGCCGCCCTGGTTGGTCTGGGCGAGGATGTTCGCGAGGGTGTGGCTGCCGACGGAGTCGATCGCGCCCGCCCAGCGCTGGGTCTGCAGCGGCTTGCCCGCCTCCGAGATCGTGCTCCGGTCGAGCAGCTCCGCGGCGCCGAGGCCACGCAGGTAGTCGCCGAGCTCCTCGGCGCGGCCGGTGGAGGCGACCACCCGGTAGCCGCGGGCGTGCAGCAGGGTGACGGCGATGGAGCCGACGCCGCCGGCCGCACCGGTCACCAGTACGTCGCCGGACTCCGGCGTGACGCCGCCGCGTTCGAGGGCGAGCACGGCCAGCATCGCGGTGAAGCCGGCGGTGCCGATCGCGGCAGCGCGGGAGGCGCTCACGCCCTCGGGCAGGCGCACCAGGGAAGCGCCGGAGACCCGGGCCCGTTCGGCCAGGCCGCCGTGGTGGCTCTCGCCGATGCCGGCGCCGTTCAGGATCACGCGGTCTCCGGCGGCCCAGCGCGGGTCGCTGCTGGACTCGACGGTTCCGACGAGGTCGATGCCGGCGATCAGCGGCCAGACCCTGGCCACGCCGGGCTTGCCCATCAGGGCGAGACCGTCTTTGTAGTTGATGCTGGAGAATTCCACGGCGACGGTGACGTCGCCATCCATCAGCGCTTCATCGCCGACGCGGGTCAGCGCCGAGGACTGGGTGCGTTTGCCCGCCTCGTCTTCGGTGCGGGTGACGACGATTGCGCGGAACTCGGTAGCAGCCATGCCTTCACCCTAGACCCGGCTCCGGGCCGAAATCCGGCCGCGAGCCGGGCCTTTCTGCCCGGCGGATGCGTACGCCACCAGCTAGGTGACGTCGCGTTTCCAACTGATCAGGTAGCCGAACCCGGTGGCCAGCAGGCCGTAGGCCAGGAGCACCAGGCCGCCCTGCCACGGCTCCAGCACGGATCCGCCGGGGCTCGCCAGGGTGAAGAAGCTCGCGCCCACCAGGGCGTCGGAGGCCGCGCCCGGCAGGAACTTGCCGATGTCGGCTGTGACCTCGGTGAAGGTCGACGCAAAGCGCAGCAACGGTTCGATGAACTGGGTGAACGCGAGCACGATCACGATCGAGGCGACCTGGCTGGGCACGAGCACGCCCAGGCCCACGCCGATCACGGCCCAGAGCGCCATTGCCAGCACGGTTCGTCCGATCAGTGCCCAGGTCTCGCCGTCGGCGAGCAGCGGGTCGATGCCGAAGCCGTTGAAGACCAGAGCACCCACACCGACGGATGCGGCCAGGCCGACCAGGCCGAGCACCGCGCCCACCACGAACAGCGCGATGGTCTTGGCGCCGAGCACCCGGTCACGGCGCGGGGTGGCCAGGAAGGTGGGGGTGAGGGTCTGGTGCCGGAACTCGCCAGTGGTGGCCAGCGCCCCGAGCAGGACCGGGAAGACGTAGCCGACGGAGGCCGCGAAGCTGTAGATCAGCGGGGGCAGGCTGCCCAGGGTGGAGAGGCCCGCGCCGCCGCCGGAGTTCATGGAGTCGGGGCTAATGGCGCCGCTCTCCACACCGCCGAACAGGGCGGACAGGCCGCCGGCGAGCAGGGCGATGTACCCGAACAGCACGAGGGCGAGGATCCACCACATGCGGGTGCTGAGAATCTTGGCGAATTCGGCGGCCACGGGGCGCAGGATCAGGTTCATAGCGAGTCGCCTCCTTCGACGAGGGCGAGGAAGGAGTCCTCGAGGCCGGCCTTCTGCCGGTGCAGCACGCTGAGTTCCACACCCGCCGCGAAGGCGATGTGGCCCACCTGGCCAGGGTCGGGCACGGCCACGATCAGGCCGGTGCGGCCGGAGGTGAACGCAAGACCGGCGTCGGTGAGCGCGGCGATCAGTGTTTCCCTGGTCGGGGAGTCCACGATGACCTGGGGCGCGACGTTGGTGTCCAGGCTCGACAGCGGCCCGGAGTGCACGAGTTCGCCCTTGGCGATGATGATGACGTCGTCGACGCTCTGCTGCACCTCACTGAGCAGGTGCGAGCTCACCAGAACGGTGCGTCCCTCTGCGGCCATGCTGCTGAGGAACCCGCGAATCCACTTGATGCCCTCAGGGTCCAGGCCGTTGATCGGCTCGTCGAGCACGAGCACACCGGGATCGCCGAGCAGCGAGTACGCCAAGCCCAGGCGCTGGCGCATTCCCAGCGAGTAGCCGCCGACCCGCTGGTCGGCGTGTTCGGCCAAGCCCACCAGCTGTAGCACCTCGGCGACGCGGGTGCGGGGGAGTCCGGCGGCCAGGGTGTACACGCCGAGGTGGTTGCTGGCGGTGCGGCCGGGGTGAAAGCTGGCGGCTTCGAGGGCGGCGCCGACGGTATCGAGCGGACGGGGCAGGTCGCGGTAGCGCAGCCCGCCGAAGGTGGCGGTGCCCGAGGTAGGTGTGACCAGGCCCAGCAGCATCCGCAGGGTGGTGGTCTTGCCGGCACCGTTGGGGCCGAGGAAACCGGTGACCCGGCCGGGCTCGACGGTGAACGAGAGGTCGTTGACGGCCGTGGTCTGGCCGAACCTCTTCGTGATGTTGCTGAATTCGATGACAGCGCCGATTGGCATCCGTGTCCCCTCTGTCGCTAGGGCACAGCTTATTGGGAGAACGGGCCGGTCCGCCCGGGTTTTTTTGCCGGGCCGGCGGATCCCGCGCCAGAAAAAAAGCTAGTCACGGCTGAATTCGCCGAGAACGGCGAGCAGAGCGTCGATCTCGGCGGCGGTGTTGTAGGGCGCCAGGCCGATTCTCAAGCCGCCGGCCTCGCCCAGCCCGAGGTGTCTGGAGGCCTCCAGGGCATAGAACGACCCGGCTGGAGCGAGGACGCCGCGGGCGGCCAGGCGCTCAGCGGCGGCCTCAGCCGCACGGCCCGCGAAGCCCACCAAAACGGTGGGGGTGCGGTGCGCAGCGCGGGAGTACACCGTGACACCGGGCAGGTCGGCCAGGCCGGCCTCCAGCCGTTCCCGCAGGCTGTTTTCGTGCGCCTCGACCAGCCGGTGCGAGGCCCGCAGGCGTTCCCGTCGGCTGCTGCTCGGCCGGGAGGTCACGCCGGTGACCAGGTCGCCGAGCCCGGCGAGGAAGTCCACGGCCGCGGTCACTCCGGCCATGGTTTCGTAGGGCAGGGTGCCGAGTTCGAAGCGTTCGGGCACCACATCCGTCGACGGCAGCAGCTTGTCGGGGTGGATGCCGGCCAGAACCGCGGGGTCGGCCGCGAGCACGCCGCAGTGCGGGCCGAAGAACTTGTAGGGAGAGCAGACGAAGAAGTCGGCGCCGAGCGCGGTCAGGTCCACGAAGGCGTGCGGGGTGTAGTGCACGCCGTCTACGAAGAGCGCTGCCCCCGCGTCATGCACCGCGGCGGCGATCCCGGCGATGTCGGGCCGGGTGCCGATCAGGTTGGACGCGGCCGTGACCGCCACCAGCCGGGTGCGCTCGGTGAGCACAGCGGCCACCGCGGCCACGGGCAGTTCGCCGGTGGCCGGATCGAAGTCGACCCACACCACCGTGGCCCCGGCCCGGTCGGCGGCCTGCAGCCACGGGCGGATGTTGGCGTCATGGTCGAGGCGCGACACCACGATCTCGTCGCCGGGAACCCAGTCGCGCGAGAGGTGCCTGGAGAAGTCGTAGGTGAGCTGGGTGGCGCTGCGGCCGTAGACGATGCCGAGCGAGTCGGCGCCGAGCAGATCGGCCATCGCCGCCCGGAACTCGGTGACGGCGTCGTCGGCGTTCCGTTCGGAGGCGCTGCGCCGGCCGCGGATCGACAGCGGCCCGGTGAGGGTGGCGGCAATCGCCTCACCCACCACGCGCGGTGTCTGCGTTCCGCCGGGGCCGTCGAAGTGCACCGTGCCCGCGGCGAGGGCTGGAAAGGAGGTGCGGAGGGTCTCGACGTCGTAGGTCATCCTGTTATCCAAGCATCCATCGCCGGCTCACCCACCAGCCACGCGCCGAGCGAACTAGCATGGCGGCATGCCAGACACGACAGCGGCACCGCCTGACCGACGGCGCGTCTCGGTCGGCGCCGCCCTGGACTCGTTCTTCTTCGTGCTGGCCGGGTTCTCATCGGTGTGGCTGGCGGTGCTGCTGGCCACCGAGAGCCTCGGGCTGGGCTGGGGGTTGCTCTGGTTCGCCGTGTTGTTCTGGGCGTTGTTGGCCTATCTGGTGTTGCCGCGGCTGCACCGCATTCTCACCCGGTTGTATGTGCCCAACTACTTCATCGGCCGCACCCGCACCAGCGATGGCCTGCTCGGCGACCCGGTGAACCTGGCGCTGAACGGCAGCGCGGCGCAGGTGCACGCGGCGCTCGCCGCGGCGGGCTGGACCAGGGCCGACGACGTGACCGTCGCCTCGAGCCTGCGAATCGTGTCCAGCACGGTACGCCGGCGGAGCTACCTGCAGGCGCCGGTGAGCCCGCTGCTGCTCTTTGACCGCGTGCAGGACTTCGCCTACCAGCAGGAGGTCGCCGACAACCCGGCCAAGCGCCACCACGTGCGATTCTGGCGCTGCCCGGACGGCTGGATGCTGCCCGGCGGCCACCGGGTGGACTGGGTGGCCGCCGGCACCTTCGACCGGGCCGTCGGCCTCTCGCTGTTCACACTGCAGGTCACCCACAAGATCGACGAGCACACCGATATCGAACGCGACCACATCGTGGCGAGCATCCGGCAGGCGGTGCCGGAGACCCGCATCGTGCTCCTGCGCGACTTCGCCACCGGCTACCACTCCCGTAACGGCGGCGGCGACAACATCCAGACGGATGGTGACCTGCCGGTGATCGACCTGCGCGCGATGCTGCTGCCCGGGCAGCCTGGTGTCGCGGGAGCGCAAGTCGGCCAGGCTCCGGGCCAGCCTGGCTCGGTGATCGAAGTGACCGGGCTGTCATGACCGGCGCTCGCTCGGGCGAAGCCGACGTCGCGCGGCCCAGACGCCCCGCGTCGGTGGTCGGCGGGTCGCTGCTCATGGTGGCCAGGGCGTTGTCGGGCGGCTTCGTCATCGTCACCGTGCTCACCCGATGGCAAGAGTTCGTCGGCACCATCGAGATCAACGGCGCCCGGCTCGACCCGGTCGATCCGCAGGCCGCCGCGGCCATTCTGGGCTGGCTCCTCGGCAGCTACGGGTTCATCCTGGTGCTCTACCTGGGCCTGGCAGCACTCGTTTTCACCGGCCGCAACTGGGCCCGGGTGGTGGCGATGGCGTTCGCGTCGGCGAGCATCCTGATCTCATTCGCCGACTACTCCCTCAACGGCGCCCAGATCACCCTGCGCACCTCGCTGGTGAGCGTGACGCTCGACATTCTGATCCTGCTGGCCCTCTCGAGCACCAACGCGCGGCACTACGCCAGGGCCGTGCGCGCCGCCCGACTGGAGCGGGCGGCGCGGTGACTGGTCGGCTCAGCCGTTGAACACCATCGGGTCCGGCCCGATCCGGGAGTCGGTGTTCAGGCCGTCGATCAGCAACAGGTCGGCGGGGCTCAGGTCGAAGTCGAACACGGCCAGGTTCTCGATGATGCGGCCGGGTGTCACCGACTTGGGGATCACGATGCGGCCCTGCTGCAGGTGCCAGCGCAGGATGACCTGCGCGGGGGTGCGGCCGACGCGGCCGGCGACATCCGTGATCACGGGGTCGGCGAGCAGTCCGCCCTGGGCCAGCGGGCTCCAGGCCTCGGTCGCGATGCCCTGCGCTTCGTTGGCGGCCCGCACCTCGGCCTGGTTGAGGCGCGGGTGCAGCTCCACCTGGTTCACGGCCGGTACGACAGACGCGGTCTCGGCCAGGTGCTCGAGGTGCTCCGGGGCGAAGTTGGAGACCCCGATTGCACGAACGCGGCCGTCGGCCAGCAGCTTTTCCATCGCCCGCCAGGACTCCGCGTAGTTGTCGTTCGCCGGCGCGGGCCAGTGGATCAGGTACAGGTCGACGTAGTCGAGACCGAGCGCGGCCAGGCTGGCCTCGTAGGCGGCGAGGGTGCTCTGGAAGCCCTGGTCGCTGTTCCACAGCTTGGTGGTGATGAACAGGTCGCCTCGGGGGATGCCGGATGCGGCCAGGGCGCGGCCCACGCCCGCCTCGTTGCCGTAGATGGCGGCGGTGTCGATGCTGCGGTAGCCGGCGGCCAGCGCAGCGCTGACTGCCGCGGTGGTCTCGTCGTCGGGCACCTGGAAGACGCCGAAGCCGAGCTGGGGAATCTCGACGCCGTTGTTCAGGGTGATGGTGGGAATGCTCATGAGTATGTCCTTGTGCGTTTCGGTGAGGGGATCAGGAGACCGTGGTGGTTACAGCGACGGGGGCGGCGCTCGCCGGAGCGAGCGCGCTGCGGCGCGTAGCGGCGATGATCATCACGACGGCTGCCGCCGCCGTGATCGCCGCGCCGGCCCAGAGCGGTGAGGTGTAACCGAGGCCCACGCTGATCGTGATGCCGCCGATCCAGGCGCCGAGGGCGTTACCCACGTTGAAGGCGGCGATGTTCGCGCTCGAGGCCAGCGTGGGGGCGGTGTCGGCGAAGAGCATGATGCGGGTCTGCAGACCGGGCACGGTGCCGAAGCCGAAACCGCCCATCAGAACCAGGGCAATCACGGTGGCGACGGGGTTGGCGGCGGTGAGGGCGAAGAACACCATCACCACGGTGAGCCCGATCAGGAGCACCACCAGGGTGGGGTCGAGGCGTCGGTCCGCGGCCTTGCCGCCGAGGATGTTGCCGGCGAACAGACCGGCGCCGAAGACCACGAGCAGCCACGGCACGGCCGCGCTGCTGAAGCCGCTCACCTCGGTGAGGGTGAAGGCGATGTAGGTGAATGCGCCGAACATGCCGCCGAAGCCGAGCACGGTGACCACCAGCGAAAGCCAGACCTGGCCGGAGCGGAAGGCGCGCAGCTCTCCGCGCAGGTTGCTCACGTGCGCGGTCTCTTCTGTGGCGCGGGGCACGAGGGCCATGATGCCGACCAGGGCGATGACACCGATCACGGTGATGGCCCAGAAGGTGGCCCGCCAGCCGAAGCTCTGGCCGATGAACGTACCGAACGGCACGCCGAGCACGTTGGCCAGGGTGAGGCCGGTGAACATGATGGCGATCGCGCCGGACTTCTTGCTCGGTTCGACCAGGCTGGCGGCCACGACCGAGCCGATGCCGAAGAAAGCACCGTGGCAGAGGGCGGCGATGATGCGGCCGGTCAGCATGAGCGAGTAGGTCGGGGCGAGGGCCGAGACCAGGTTGCCGGCGATGAAGAGCACCATCAGGCCCACCAGCACGTGTTTGCGTGGCAGCCGGGTCACGGCTGCGGTCAGCAGGATGGCGCCGACCGCCACGCTCAGGGCGTAGCCGGAGATGAGCCAGCCGGCGGCCGCCTCGTTCACGGCGAAGTCGGCCGCCACCTCAGGCAGCAGACCGGCGATGACGAACTCGGTCAGGCCGATCCCGAAGCCGCCGAGGGCGAGTGCGATCAATCCAATGGGCATGCTGATTCCTTCACGATTCGGGGGAGGTTCTGCGCTGGCGCGTTCGCGGCGACCACGCGCATCGGTGGTCGAGCCTGTCGAGGCCGGCGCGTACTAAATGATTGCACACGCTAGGTAAGTGCGCAAGCAACTATCTTGCGGACGCAGTCAGGCGGGGCCCAGCCTGACCGTGACTGGGGCCGATCGAGTGGTCGGCCTAGGCCGCGTGTGCCGCGCAGGCCGGTGCGGTCAGAGCCACGCAGTTCTCGCAGGCCACCAGCTGTTCGCGGCACGACAGGTCGCGGCAATTGAGCATGTGGCTGGTGGCTGCGCCGCAGGCCTGGCAGCGGCCGAGCACCGCGGCGTGGTCGCTGAAGTCCACCGACATCCGCTGGTCGAAGACATAGAGCGAGCCGTCCCACAGGCCGTCGTCGCCGTACGCTTCGCCGTAGCGAACGATGCCGCCTTCGAGCTGGTAGACCTCGCCGAAGCCGCGGTCCTTCATGAGTGACGAGAGCACCTCACAGCGGATGCCGCCGGTGCAGTAGGTCACCACGGGCTGGTTCTTGAGGTGGTCGTATTTGCCGCTATCCAGCTCCGCCGCGAATTCGCGAGTGTTGGCCACGTCGGGCACAACCGCGCCGCGGAACCGGCCGATCTCGGCCTCGAAGGCGTTACGGCCGTCGAAGAACACCACGTCATCGCCGCGCTCGGCCACAAGCGCGTGCAGTTCAGCCGGGGCGAGGCGGGTGCCGCCGCCCACCACGCCGTCGGCATCCACACTGAGGGAGTCGGGGGCGCCGAAGCTGACGATCTCGTCGCGCACCTTCACCACCAGGCGGGGAAAGTCGAGGCTGGATCCCGTCTCGTCGAGGCCGGTGCCTTCGCTCCACTTGAAGTCGATGTCCTTGAAGGGTGCGTACTGGCGGGTCTTGCGCACGTAGCGCTTGAGGGCGGGCAGGTCGCCGCCCACGGTGCCGTTCAGGCCGTCCTTCGAGATCAGGATGCGACCGCGCAGGTCGAGTGATTCGCAGAGGTCCCGCTGCCAGAGCCGAATGGCCTCGGGGTCGCTCAGCGGGGTGAAGACGTAGTACAGCAGGATCTTCGGAATGGCCACCTCCCCATTTTAGGTCGGGGCGAAATCATCGGCCGCGTGGGTCCACGTAGGCTGGGCCAACCAGACCGCCACTAGTTCTACGGAGTGTGCATGACATCAATTGATCCCTTCGCCCGTTTCGGCGAGGTGCCGCAGTTCAGCCTGACCAGCTCGGTGATGACCCATGGTGGCCCGCTCGCTGCGGCCCAGTACGGCATCGGGGCAGGCGGCGCTAACGTCTCGCCCGACCTGGCCTGGAGCGGCTTCCCGGCCGAGACCCAGAGCTTTGCGCTCACCGTGTACGACCCGGATGCCCCCACGGGGTCCGGATACTGGCACTGGGCCGTCTTCAACATTCCCGCGCACGTCGACAGCCTGCCCACCGGCGCCGGGGTGGAGAACTCACCGCTGCTGCCGGCCGGTTCGGCCGTGATGCCCAACGAGGCCCGCCAGCCCACGTTCATCGGTGCCGGCCCGCCTCCCGGAACGGGCACCCACCGCTACCAGTTTGTCGTGCATGCCCTGGATGTCCCCAGCCTCGACCTCGACCTCGAGGCCACCCCGGCTGTGCTCGGCTTCAACGTGCACTTCCACACCCTGGCCCGTGGCGTGCTCGAAGCCACCGGAGTGGCCGGAGGCGCCGAGGCTGCCGCCTGACCAGCCCGCTCGGCCGAGTTCCGAGGTTCGCGGGCTGCGCGCCGGTTCGCGGGTGGCGCGCCACCCGCGAACCGGCGCCGAGCCCGCGCAACTGCGGCGCGCAGATACGTGAGTGATTCTCAGGTCATCTCAAAGTACGACGCTTATCGTCGTCTGGCGGCCGTAAAACGATGCAAGCGCTATCAACGCCAGATCGGCAGAACCTAGCCGCGTCCGGCAGCGCCACATCGGCAGTAAGGCACCATGTTCCAGACACCTCCACACTCCAGCGTCACGTTCGATCCGGCCGCAGGCCCCGCAGCGGATGCCCACCTCACTCATCGCGAGACCGGACTGTCCAGGGTGCCGGTGTGGTTGTGGAAGGCGATCATGACGCGCATCGCCCCGGGCGAGCTGCACAAGTTCAACGCCGACCCCATCGACACGGTCGACTACCACTTCGACCTCGACTACGTCGGCGACGGCATCCGTGACCACCGGCTCGACGTGCTCGTGCCGCACGACGCCGTCGAAGCCGCCGAGCCGCTGCCGGTCTACATCTACTTCCACGGCGGTGGCTGGACCTCCGGTGACAAGGCCCCGCTCACCAAGTACGCCGCCAGCCAGGCCACCGAGGGCATGGTCGTCATCAACGCCAACTACCGCATGGCCACCCGGTTCAAGATCGGCCACATGTTGCATGACGCCAACGCCGTGCTCACCTGGGTCAAGCGCCACATCGTCGAATACGGCGGAGACCCCACCCGCATCGTGATCGGCGGCGACTCGGCCGGCGGCCATATTGCCGCACTGCTCACCGCGGCGGCGAACGACGCTGACCTTGCCGCGCACTTCAACCTCGACCTGCAGATCGAGCCGGGCCATCTGCGCGGCCTCGTGCAACACTGCAGCATCGCCGACTTCTCGGTGATGTTCGAGCGGCACTTCGTGCTCAGCCTCAATTTCCTCAGGATGCTGCTGCCCGAGCGGGAGCGCGGCACGTCACTGCGCGATGCCGCCCGCTTCCTCTCCCCGATCGAGTGGCTCGACAAGGGCTTCCCCCCGGTCTTCATCACCACCTCGGAGCGGGACTACTTCTATCGCGCCAACCTCAACTTCATCGAGGCGCTCCGCCGCCGTTCAGTGCTCGTCGACACCGTGATCTACGGCCGGCACCGCACGAACACTCGGCACACCTGGCAGCAGGATGCCCGTCACCCCGAATCGCAAGAGGTCTACCGCCGGCTCGGTTCGTTCGTGCGCAAGGTCGCTGCCCTGCCCGCTCAGGCCAAGCAGGCCCTCGCTCAGGCTGTTCCCGGGGAGCCCGCCCTGGCGTAGTCACCTCGCTCCCATCCTGCGCATGGTAGACAAGGCAGGAAACGTGCCAGGCCCCCTCCGGGTCACGCCAGCCAGAGGAGCGCTCATGAACCAGGTCGATACCTTTCCGGTGACGGGGCTCCCCAAGCGGGGCTTGCCCACTCGGGCGCTCGTCGTCGGCGATCCGTTCCGAGCCGAACAGATCTCCACTCAGCTCGGCAACGTGCGCCAGGTTGCCCACCAGCGCGAGTATCGCTCGTTCGTGGGGGAGTGGAACGGCACCGAGGTGATCGTGTCGTCGCATGGCGTGGGTGCGCCCGGTGCCATCTGCCTCTTCCAGGAGTTGATGGATGCCGGCGTCGACACCATCATCCGGCTCGGCACCGCCGGAGCGTTGCTGCGCGGCATCGGCGACGGTGATCTCATCATCGCCGAGTCCTGCGTGCGCGACGACGGCGTCACCCACCAGCTCGTGCCCGAGAGCTACCCGGCCGCCGCCAGCCCCGAGGTCGTACTCGCCCTCGCCGCGGCCGCGCTCGCCCACGATGCGCCGCACCACCGCGGCATCGTCTGGACCCGCGCCGCGTTCTACCCCGGCATCATCGATCTCAACCAGGCCGGTTACGTCAAGCTCGGCGTGCTCGCCATCGAGATGGAGCTCTCCGCCCTGCTCGTCCTCGCCTCCACCCGCGGCGTGCGCGCCGGCGGCGGCCTGGTGATCGACGGCGCCAACGCCGACGACCTCGTCGATACCACCGGCTACGACCCGCATCGCACAGTGGTGGCGGATGGCGTCGCCCGCGGCATGGCCGTCACCCTCGACGCCCTCGTGGCCCTGCCCGAGCTCGCCTGATGGCACAAGAAGCCGTCGACCTCATCCTCACTGCGGATGCCGTGCTCACCGTCGACGACGCCGGCACCGTCGTCGAGGCCGGCGCCGTGGCCATCCGGGCCGGGCTGATCGTGGCGGTCGGGCCGGCTGCCGACCTGCGGGCCCGGTACGAGGCAGCGGAGCTGCTCGACAACCCGGGCTGCGTGATCGCGCCGGGCTGGGTGAACACGCACACCCACCTGGCCATGAACCTGTTCCGCGGCGCCGCCGACGACGTCACCCTCGAGGTCTTCCTCGAGCGCATGATCGCCGCCGAGATGCGCACCCTGAGCGCAGAGGCCGTCGCCATCGGAACCCGCGCCGGCATCGCGGAGAGCCTCGCCGGCGGCACCACCACAGCGCTCGACATGTACTGGTTCCCCCAAGCCTCCCGCGCCGTCGCCGCCGAGGCGGGCTTCCGGCTGCTGAACGGACCCACTTTCATGGGCAACCTCGACCCGGAGGGCCGGGACTTCGCCGGCATGCTCACCCAGGCCCGCGCCATCCTGGCCGACAACCGGGCGCAGAGCCCGACCGATGAGCTCTGGGTGATGCCGCACTCCGCCTACCTGCTCGACCGCGACCAGCTCGAGCAGATCCGCGCGCTGGCCGCCGAGGTGGGCGCCCGGGTGCACACCCACGCCTCCGAGAGCCTCGGCGAGGTCGACCTGGCCGGCCGGGTGAACGGGGACCGGCCGGTCGCGGTGCTCGACCAGGCCGGGCTGCTCACCGACCGCACCGTGCTGGCCCATGCCGTGCACCTCACCGACGGCGAGATCGACCGCATCGCAGCCACCGGCGCCGCCGTGGCACACTGCCCGGTCTCCAATCTCAAGCTCGGCTGCGGCATCGCCCGGCTGCCCGAACTGCTTGCCGCCAACGCCGCCGTGGGTCTCGGCACCGACGGGGCCGCATCCGCCGGCGCGCTCGACATGTTCGCAGCAGTCCGCATGGCGGCGCTGTTGCACAAGGGCACCACCAACGACCCCACGATGGTCAGCGCCGAACGGGCGGTGCGGCTCGGCACCGTCGATGGCGCCCGCGCCCTGGGCCTCACCGATGTGGGCACAATCGAACCCGGCATGCAGGCCGATCTGCAGGTGGTGCGGATCGACTCCCTGAACGCCCAGCCCACCCGGGACCGCTGGTCTGCGCTGGTCTACGCGGCCACCGCGACCGACGTGCGACACACCGTGGCACGTGGCCGCATCGTGCTGCGTGACCGGGTGCTGCAGACGATCGACGAGAAATCCGCCCTGCTAGCCCTCGCGGAGGCTTCGGCGGGTTAGCCTCATCGGGTGCATATGTTCTTTCGAACCCTGCTCCACTCGCTGCTGTCGCGCTTCGGCCCCCGGCTCGGGCACTATGACGTGACCCGCACCCGGTTCATCACCCTGCCCACCGACCAGGACATCCTGCGGCACATGAACAACGGCGTCTACCTGTCGATCATGGACATCGCCCGGTTCGACATGTTGCACCGCACCGGCATCTGGGCGATTTTCCAAGCCAAGGGCTGGTACCCGGTGGTCGTGGCCGAAACCATCAGCTTTCGCAAGTCGCTCACTCTCGGCCAGCGCTTCACCGTGGAGTCGCGCATCCTGGGCTTCGACGAGAAGGCCGTCTACGTGGAGCAGCGCTTCGTGCGGCCCACCGAAGGTCCGGAGGCTGTGGCCGGCGAGGTCGAGGTCTACGCACGCGGTTTCATCCGCGGCCGGTTCCTCAAGCGCACCGGCGGGGTCGTCACCATCGACGAACTCACAGCGGCTGTCGGCGCGGTGCCCGACGAACTCACGGTGCCGGCCTGGTTGCTCGACTGGAGTGCCGATGTGGCCATGCCGGCCACCCGGGCGCCGGCGCCCAGTATCTGGGAGTAAGGCTCAGACCGAGTCGGTGAGCGGATGCGTGCGCGTCGGCACGATCAGCTCCTGGTAGTGCCGCTTGAGCGCCGGGTAGTACCGGCTGAACGGCGGCAGCGTGTGGTGGGTGCGGGACGCGGCAAATCGATCGAGATAGTAGTCCCACACCGGTCCGAACGTCGCGGCTTCGGCGGCGGAGTGCAGCCGCAGCCCGAAGGTGAGCACTGTTTTGCCCGAGCCTTCGGAGAGGTGCGCGAGCACCCGCCAGGCATCCTCATCTTCACCGATATCCAGAGCCAGCCGGTTGGGCGGCTCACAATCCAGGATGCTCACGAATTCCCATTGGGAATCGGTCTTGGACTCCATCCGGAATCGCACCGCGCCTGTGCGCGGCGATCCGGTGTAGGTGCCGATCCAGCCGTGGAGCGCCTCGGGTTTGGTCAGGCCTTCCCAGATGTATTCGGGCGCCGCCGTGAAGATCCGGTCGAACAACAGATACAGGCCGTCCTCCCGGTGGGCGAACCGCCCGGTGGCGTGGGCGACATCCGGCGGTCCGGGCAGGGGCTGGGTGGGCATGGTGACCTCCACATTGAGTGCAACACGAGCCTTTCCCTTGAGGCTATGCCTGATTACAGGCCGCCGCCAGACGGCTCAGTCCCCCTCGAGCACCGCCATCGCGGCGTTGTGGCCGCCGATTCCTGACACTCCGCCGCCTCGCCGTGCGCCGGCCCCGCAGAGCAGGATCCGCGCATGCTCGGTCGCGACGCCCCAACGCTGGGCCGCAGTGTCCCTGGGCTCATCGTCCTCGAGGAACGGCCACGACAGCAGCCCGTGGAAGATGTCTCCGCCGGGCAGGTTGAGAGCAGCCTCGAGGTCGGCGGTGGTCTTCGTCTCGATACAGGGCGCCCCGGCCGCAGCCGTCAGCAGCAGGTCTTCGATCGGTTCGGCCAACACCGAATTCAGTGACGCCAGAACGGCGGCCTGCAGCTGTGCCCGGGTCGCGGCGTTGTCGGGGTGGGTCAGCCGGTCGGGCGTGTGCAGCCCGAATACCGTGAGGGTGTGCGCTCCGGTGGCCGCGAGCTCGGGGGAGAGAATGCTCGGATCGGTCAGTGAGTGGCAGTAGATCTCGCAGGGCAGCGGCGTGGGGATCTGACCGGACCTGGCCGTGGCGTAACCGCCCTCCAGCTGGGTGAGGGTCTCGTTGATGTGGAAGGTACCGCCGAACGCCGCCTCCGGAGAGACCGTCGGGTCGAGCAGCCGGGGCAACCGGCGCAGCAGCAGGTTCACCTTCACCTGAGCACCCTCCGGCTTGTCGCCGGGGGCCTCACCGAGCAGGCCGCGCAACACCCAGGGCGCCACGTTCGCCAGCACGCGCCCGCCCCGAACCGTCTCTTCGCGACCATCGACCCGGTAGCGCACGGCACCGTCCGGGTCGACGCCGGTCACTTCGGCACCCGTGAGGATGCGCGCGCCTGCCGCCCTGGCCACGCGCTCGAGTTCACCCGTGACGGCGCCCATACCGCCGATCGGCACGTCCCAGTCCCCGGTGCCGTTGCCGATGGAGTGATAGAGAAAGCACCGGTTGGCGTCGAGAGAGGCATCGTGCACCGATGTGAACGTGCCGATCAGTCCGTCGGTGGCCACCACCCCGCGCACTAGGTCGTTGCCGAACCGCCTGGTGATCATGTCGCCGAGCGGATGCTCGATGAGCTCCTTCCAGAGCTCGTCGTCGCCCACGAGGCGGCGGGCCTCCGACCGGGCGGGCAGAGGCTCACACACCGTGGGGAACAGCGCCACGGCAGCGCGGACGAGGTCGTCGCCGAACTGCTGCCAGCGGGCCACATCCTTGTCGGCACCGATCCGGTCGAAGGATGCGCGGGTGGCGGCCTGGTCACCGGAATCGACCAGGAGCCCGGTCGACGGGTTGGCGGGGTCCGGGGTGTACGACGAGTACCGGCGCCGGGCGAGTTCGATGGCCAGACCGAGCTCGTCGATGATGCGGGCCGGCAGCAGGCTCACCAGGTAGGAGTAGCGGGAGAGGCGAGCATCCACACCCGCGAAGGCGTCGGCCGAGATGGCCGCGCCACCCACGTGGTCGTCGCGCTCGAGCAGCAGAACACTGCGACCGGCCCGGGCGAGATAGGCCGCGGCGGTGAGGCCGTTATGGCCGCCGCCGACGATGACGATGTCGTGTGTGCTGTCCATGGAGGGCCTTCCCTGATGCGCCGTTGCTGGTCTCTCGACCCTAGCCGCAGATGCCGACACGCCCGGGATGCAAATGCGATTTGCGGGGCCCTCCAAAACCCCCGTATAGTCATCTCTCGTCACCCCACAGGTTCGGAAAGCCGAAGAGCTACCGGCCTCAAGCGGGACCAAATCCCAAGCAGAAAACACAGCGAGTCTTCGCTGTGTACAGCTTGATGAAGTTCGCTTCGAATCCAGTTTCTGGCCGAGAACGAACGACAAGAAACAATAAACATCGAAGTGCCCCGGAGCGACAGCCTTTTTGGCCTGAAGTCGGGTGCGTCCGATCCTTGAGAACTCAACAGCGTGCACAATGTCAAATGCCAAAAACCTCGGTCGTAGGGCTCCTTTCTAGGGAGTAC
>NZ_QHLY01000013.1 GCF_003185895.1 Cryobacterium arcticum
CGCGCGCGAGGCCCGCGCGCTCGGGCCGCGCGGGTCAGGCGCCGCTGCGCGCATGGCGCGCCACCCGCGAATCGGCGTGCGCCCCGCGCTCGCCGAGCAGCGCAGGCACGGCGCTGCCATGGCTGGCCCATTTCGGCGGGTTGCCGACCGCCCCGCACGAGCGAGAATGGGCCAGTCACGAAAGGTGGCTTAGGCGCCGCCGCCGGGCGGGCCCATCACGAGCAGCGTCGTGAAGACGGCGGCCAGGCCCACCACGAGCACGGATGCCAGCAGCGCCGGTCGTGCCAGACCGAAGCGCAGCAGCCGGCTCACCACGGTGTGGTCGCGGGGGTCGTCCGTGGCCGTGCGGCGCCAGCCGCCGTCCAGCAGGTCGCGGCGCTCGAGCCAGCGGTCGAACGGGATCGTGGCGTAGGGCACCACGGCGGTGGCCACAGCGAGCAACATCAGCCGGGGCCGCCAGTGCTGGTTCACACCCACGAGCACCGCTGTGATGCCGTAGGCCAGGAACACGAGCCCGTGCACAAAGCCGGCCACCCGCACGGCCCCGTCGCCGAAGTCGCCGGGGGCGAACACGTACTTGAGCAGCATCGCGGTGATCAGGAGGGTCCAGGTGATCGCTTCGGCGATGGACAGGATGCGGTAGAGCAGGCGGGGTGACACGGGGGAACAACTCCTGGGCGTGGTCGGCGGGCAGGTCAGACTCCAGCCTGTCAGCCCCGCCTGAGCGGAACATCCGTCAAAGGATGGAACCCGCGGCCACCATCGCCGAGTTGCCCTTTAACGGACGAATTGCCCCGGCGCACCGGGGCAATTCGTCCGCAACAGGGCAACTCGGCCCCAGAACACCTACGCGTTGACCAGCGACCGCTCGATCACCGAGGTGAAGAAGGCGAGGCCGTCGATGCCGCTGCGCATCGCGGCAGCGGTGTCGGGGCCGAAGCCGGGCTCGACGGCGTGCTCGGGGTGCGGCATCAGGCCCACGACGTTGCCGCGGGCGTTGGTGACGCCGGCGATGTCGTTGAGCGAGCCGTTGGGGTTCACGTCGAGGTAGCGGGCGATCACGCGGCCCTCGCCCTCGAGGCGGGCCAGGGTCTCTGCCGAGGCAATGAAGCCGCCCTCACCGTTCTTCAGCGGGATGGTGATCTCCTGCTTGTCGGTGAAACCGTTCGTCCAGTCGGTGGAGCTGTTCTCGATGCGCAAGCGCTGGTCGCGGCAGATGAACGCGCCGGCCTCGTTGCGAATCAGCCCGCCCTCGAGCAGGTGCGCCTCGGTGAGCATCTGGAAGCCGTTGCAGATGCCGAGCACGGGCATCCCCTTGTTCGCGGCGTCGATGACCTCGGCCATGATCGGCGACAGGCTCGCGATGGCCCCGCAGCGCAGGTAGTCGCCGTAGCTGAACCCGCCGGGCAGAACGAGGGCGTCCACGCCGTGCAGGTCGTGCTCGCCGTGCCACAGGGCCACCGGCGTCGCGCCGGCCAGGCGGATGGCGCGCTGGGCGTCGCGGTCGTCGAGCGAGCCCGGGAAGGTGACGACGCCGATGCGCATCAGCGGGTTTCTCCGGCGGCCTCGAGCACGAAGATGCCGGTGACGTCCTCGATCACGGAGTTGGACAGCACGGTGTCGGCCAGTTCCTGCACCTCGGCGAGCAGCGCGGCATCCGCGGGGCCCTCAACGGTGAGTTCGAACCGCTTGCCGACGCGCACGCCGGTGAAGTCGGTCTTGCCCAGGCGGCGGAGGGCGCCGGCGACGGCCTTGCCCTGGGGATCGAGCAGTTCTGCCTTGGGCATAACTTCTACGACGATGGTTGGCATGGCTCACTCCGTAAGACGTCGGGGGCGGATGCTGACGATTCTACAGGCCCCCAGCCGGGGCCAGACCGGCCTGGCCGAGCAGGATGCCGCGCAGCACGTCGCGCACGGCCGCGACACCCTGGTAGGTCTCCACGAAGCTGGTGCAGAGCGGCGACAACCCGATCCGCAGGCCCTCGGGCGCGCGGAAGTCCGGGATCACGTCGTGCTCCCAGAGAATCTGCGTGACCTGCCGCATGGCGGGATGGTTCACCGTGATGTGGCCGCCGCGGTGGGTGTGCTCGCGGGGAGACGCCACCGTGACGCCGAGCGGAACCAGCCAGGCATCCACCAGCTCGAGCGCGAACTCGGTCAGCGCCACCGACTTGGCGCGCACCTGATCGATGCCCATCTCGCCGATCATCTGGATGGTGTCTTGCATCGCGAGCATGCCCACGATCGCCGGGGTGCCGCTGAGAAAGCGGCGGATGCCCGGGGCAGGCACATAACCCGGGCCCATCGCGAACACGTCGGCCGCGCCCATCCAGCCCTGGATCGGCTGCGCCAGGTCAGGCTGCAATTCGGCACGCACGTAGCCGAACGCGGGGGCGCCCGGGCCGCCGTTGAGGTACTTGTAGCTGCAGCCCACGGCCAGGTCGACGCCGTCGAGGTCGAGGTTCACCGGCACCGATCCCACGGAGTGGCAGAGGTCCCAGAGCACCAGGGCGCCGGCGTCATGCACCGCGGCGGTGATCGCGGGAACGTCGGCGAGGAAGCCGGAGCGGTAGGCGACGTGGCTGAGCACCACGAGCGCGGTCTGCGGGCCCACCACGGCCCGCACCTGGTCGACGGTGACCCCGGCGGTGGTGCTCGATTCGATCCAGCGCAGGGTGAGCCCGCGTTCGGCGGCGATGCCGGCGAGAACGTACCGGTCGGTGGGGAAGTTGTCGGTGTCGAGCACGATCTCGGTGCGGGCCGGCAGCGAGTCGACGGCGGCACGGGCGAGCTTGTACAGGGTGACGGTGGTGGAGTCACCGATGTACACCTGGCCGGGCGCGGCGCCGAGCGCGGCATTGCCGAGGGCGTCGCCGATGGTCAGCGGCAGTTGCATCCACTCGTCGTCCCAGCCGCGGATCAGCCGGGTGCCCCAGGCGCCGGTGAGGAACTCGGCGATGCGTTCGACGCTGGCGATGGTGGGGCGGCCGAGCGAGTTGCCGTCGAGGTAGACCACCGAGGGCGCGTCGGTGGCATCGGTGCCGGCGGTGCTGTTCTCGAGGCCTACGAACCGGCGGCGGTAGTGGCCGAGACCGTCGATGCGGTCCATCCGACGGGCGAAGGCCAGGTGCGCATCGAGGCCGGTGCCCTCGGGCGCGGTGGTGTCGTGCTGGGTCATGATCAGAGGTCCTCGAGGTCGGGTCGGGGGAGCGCGTGGGCGGGCAGTGCGTGGGCGGGCAGTGCGTGAGCAGGCAGTGAGCGAGCACCGAGCAGCCAGTCGGTGAAACCGGTCAGGTCGGTGGGGTCGGTGGGGCGCTCGCCGGGTATCACGGTAACCCGTTCCGAGCTCACAGCGCGGGTCAGGGGGAGGGCTGCGGCCGCCGGATACCCGGGAAAGTCGGCCGTGAGCGCGGCCAGCACATCGTCGGACGAGAGCCCGCAGTCCAGCAGCGCCTCGATCTCCCTGCGGTTGAGCCCCACCGGCAGCGGCCCATTGCCGAGGTCGGTGCCGTAGAGCACCCGGCCGCCGGCGGCGTGGAAGCGCCGCAGATTGTCGCTGGCCACGGCGAACGCGGCGGTCGGCCGGCCCCAGCCGTGGATGTCCAGGGTGCTGATCCAGGCGAGCCGTCCGGCCATGGCCGCGAGCAGGTCATCTGGGAGGCGTTCGCTGAACGGGGTGTGCGCGAGCAGGTCCACCCCGGCCGCGAACGCGGCGGCGGCCTGGCCGGCGCCCTCGGTGTGGGCGGAGACGGGCCGCATCCGTTCGTGTGCTGCCACCACGATCGCGGCGAGAGTGTCGGCGTCGAGCACCGGCCCGGCGACAGCGTTGAGTGTCACCTTGATCACGGATGCGCCGGCCGCGGCCTGCCGGGCGACGGCGTCGGGTGCGTCCTCGGGGGCGGCCACCGGGCAGGAGCTGCCGGGGGGAGCCCACACCTGCCGGCTGGGGTAACCATCGGGGGCGCCGAGGAACTGGGCGGCGTATCGTGCCTCCGGAAACGACTCCAACGAGGAGCCGGCCGGCGGGGCCGCTGCGGACGGCACCCACCCGCCCAGGTCGAGCACCCGGCCGATGCCGCCGGCCGCGAGCGCCGCCGGGTCGATCAGCGCCAGGTGCACGTGGGCGTCGAGGAACGCGGGCAGCACCGTCACCGACCCACCTCGGTGCGCACCGCGAACAGCTCGGGGAAGAACGTGAGCTCCAGTGCCTTCTGCAGAAACCCGGCCCCGCTCGAGCCACCGGTGCCCGGCTTCATGCCGATGATCCGCTGCACCGTCTTGAGGTGCCGGAACCGCCAGAGCTGAAAGTTGTCCTCCAGGTCGACGAGCTCCTCGCAGGCCTCGTAGACGTTCCAGTTCTCGGTCTCGTTCTCGTATATTCCACGGAAGGTATGCACGAGTTCGGGCTGCAGCACCCAAGCCTCTGTGACGTCGCGGTCGAGCACCGCCGTCGGAATCTCGAAGCCCTGCCGGTGCAGGTAGCGCAGGAACTCGTCGTAGATGCTCGGCGCCTCGTACACCTCGCGCAACAGCGCCAGCGCCTCGGGGTCGCTTGCGAAGACCTCGAGCATGCGCGGATGCTTGTTGCCGAGCACGAACTCCACCGCCCGGTACTGGTACGACTGGAAGCCGGAAGAGCTGCCGAGGAAGTCCCGGAACTGGGCGTATTCGGTGGGGGTGAGAGTCGCGAGCACCGACCACTGTTCGGTGAGGGTGCGCTGGATGTGCTTGACCCTGGGGATGCCCTTCAGGGCCGGCGGCAGCCGGTCCTGGCGGAGGTGCTCGGCCGCAGCACGCAGTTCGTGGAGCACCAGCTTCAGCCACAGCTCTGTGGTCTGGTGCTGAATGATGAAGAGCAGTTCGTCGTGGTGCTCCGGCGCGCTGACCGGATTCTGCGCCGAGAGCAGGGTGTCCAGGTCGAGGTACCCGCCGTAGCTCATCCGTTCGCGAAAATCGGTGACGATCTCTGGTTCAAGATCGCGGGTGTTGTTCTGCACGGGCACGGCGTCCTCTCTGCCGGGCCCACGCGGGCCCGGAACTGCTTCCTGAATTGTGCGGGGTGCGCCGGGCGGGCGCAACAGCATCCGCGGCCGGCGACACGCCCAGCGGCCCGGCCGGCGCCGACTTGGCGCGCCCGCGCCCACAGCGCTGGGGAGGGGTCCCTCCGCGGCCTCGGAGCAGAGGGTTCTAGAATCAAGCCCATGACTACCTCTGCCCGGCCCCCGCAGGACGCGTCCCAACCGCGGCGCCGCGACGCCCGGCAGAACCGCGACCGCCTGATCGACGAGGCCCGCAGCCTCATCGCCGAACACGGCGTCGACGCGTCGCTGGAGGAGATCGCCCGCCGCGCCGACGTGGGCGTCGCGACGCTGTATCGCAACTTCCCCACCCGCGACGACCTGGTGCGCGCCCTCTACGACATCGCCCTGGCGGAGCTTTTCGCGGTGCGGGCCGAGATCGAGGCGGCTCCCACAGCGTGGGCGGGGGTGGTGCTCTACACCGAACGCCTCGCCGAGTGGCTGGTGGCCGACCCGTCGCTGCCGCCAATCCTCAAGCGGATGGCCACGATCGACCCCACCGCCCGGCCCTCGGTGGAATTCGAGAGCTTCATCGCCTCCCTCGTCGCCCAGGCGAAGAAAGACGGCGACCTGCGTCCGGATGTCGACTCCATGGACCTGGCCGTACTGGTCACCATGATCGGTTCCCTGGGCACCCTCGGCGGCGGCTACACCGGCCAGTGGCGCCGGCAGCTCTCCCTCGTGCTCGACGGCCTGCGCTTGCCCGAGAAGCCCCGGCCCAAGCTGCCCGGCCGCCCCTTGAGCGTCAAGGAGTTCCAGGCCACCGTGCATGGGCTCACCCGGCGGTCCAAGCGCGCCGCCCGCGGCTCCCGCTCCGCCACCTGACCCGTCGCTTCAGAAATCGCGCTACCCGGGCTGAACGCGCCGCGCCCACTCGACGATCAGGCGCAGGCCGGCCGCGAAGCCCGGGTCGTTCGGCCGGTTGAGAAAAGCATGGTCAGTGTCGGGAATCACGTGATAATCGACGCCTACCCCGGCTGCCGCGAGTTCTTCGGCGAACCGCCCGCCGGATGCCCGCATCGAGTCGTGGTCGGCATCCAGCAGCAGGGTGCGCGGGAACCCGGTGAGCTCGTGGCCGCCGGGAAAAGCGTGCGGGTCTGCCAGTGCGGCCCGCGACCCGGCGTAGTAGAGGTTCACCAGATTGAGCAGTGGCGGGATGTGGGTGAACCGGCGACGGCCACGCAGCCGGGACAGCAGCTCTGGCGTGCGCACCGGCAGGGCGGCGTGGAAGATGCCGTAGGCCAGGAAGACGCCACGCGGTGCCGGCGCCCCGTCCGCCGCGAGACGCAGCGTGGCCGCCGCGGCCAGGCACGCCCCGGCGCTGGCTCCACCGAGAATGACGCCCGCGGGAAATTCCTCCGAGACCCGAGTCAGCACAGCCACGACATCGTCGACCGGCACCGGATAGCGCACCCGCGATCGTCCCGCCGTGTTCGACTCGGGTGACGGTCGCCGGCGTTTGAGAAACGTCGCCAGGCGATAGTCCACGGTGATCACCGCGAAGCCGGCGTCGGCCAGAGCGAGGGCCACGTCGTGGGTTTCCGGCAGATCGAGCCCGCCCTTGACGAAGGCGCCGCCGTGCAGCCAGACAACGGGTACGGCGCTGGCGGGGTGGGCCGGGTAGTAGCGGCGCACGGGGATCGGACCGTGTGGACCGGCGATCGTGTCGTTGGTTGTGGCGACGGCTACCCCTGGCATCAGGCCAGACTAGGCGACGATCGCCGAGTTGCCCGTCTATGGACGAGTTGCCCCGGTGCACGAGGGCAACTCGTCCCCAACGGGGCAAGTCGCGGGCTACGCGGCGGTCAGCAGCCCGAGCAGCTCTCGGTAGCGGGCCGCGGTCTGCTCCACGATCTCCGCGGGCAGCTCGGGCGGGGTGCCGGTCTGGTCCCAGTGCGCCGACAGCCAGTCGCGCACGATCTGCTTGTCGAAGCTCGCCATGCGCTCCCGCGGGGTGGTGCCTGCCTGCCAGCTTGCGGCATCCCAGTACCGGCTGGAGTCGCTGGTGAGCACCTCGTCGGCCAGGGTGAGCAGGCCGGTCGTGCGGTCGGCGCCGAATTCGAACTTGGTGTCGGCCAGAATCACGCCCCGGGCTTCGGCGATGGCGGATGCCCGGCGGAAGATCTCCAGTGACGCATCGCGCAGGGCGGCGGCCGCCTCGGCGCCCACCAGCTCCACGGTGCGCTCGAAGGAGATGTTCTCGTCGTGCTCGCCCATCGGGGCTTTCCAGGCGGGGGTGTAGATCGGTTCGGGCAGGCGGTCACCATTCGACAGGCCGGCCGGCAGCGGGATGCCGCAGACGGTCTGGCTGGCCTCGTACTCGAGCCAGCCGGAGCCGGTGAGGTAGCCGCGCACCACGCACTCGATCGGGTACATGTCCAGGGTCTTGCAGAGCATCGCCCGGCCGGCCACCGCGGCGGGGATCAGGCTCTTCGTGTCGATGCCGTGGTCGGGCACGAGGTGGTTGGGCACACCGTCGAGCTGGTCGAACCACCACAGGCTCAGGGTGGTGAGCAGTTCGCCCTTGCCGGGGATGCCCGGTTCGAGCACGTGGTCGAACGCGCTGACCCGGTCGCTGGCCACAACGAGCACGCGGTCGGCGTCGGCCAGGCCGGCGGAGCCGAGCGGCACGTACAGGTCGCGCACCTTGCCCGAGTACTCGTGCCGCCAGCCGTCCAACTGCAACGCGGCCATCAGTTCGCGACCTTCGCGGCGATGTCGCTGCGGTGCTGCGAGCCCGCCAGGCCGATCAGGTCGATCGCCTCGTAGGCCCGGGTGCGCGCCTGGGTGAAGTCGGTGCCAACGGCCACGACACTGAGCACCCGGCCGCCGGTGGCGACGAGGTCGGTGCCGGCCAGGGCGGTGGCGGCGTGGGCGACGGTCACGCCGGTCACGGCGGAGGCTTCGGCCAGCCCGGTGATCGGGCGCCCCGTGACGGGGGTCTCCGGGTAGTTCTCGCTCGCGATCACCACGGTGACGGCGGCGTCGGCAGAGAACTCCGGGCGGGGCAGCCCGGCGAGTTCACCGGTGGATGCGGCCAGCAACAGGTCCGACAGCGGGGTGATGAGGCGCGGCAGCACCACCTGCGTCTCGGGGTCGCCGAACCGGGCGTTGAATTCGATCACGCGGATGCCGGCATCCGTGAGAATCAGCCCGCAGTAGAGCAGCCCGATGAACGGGGTGTCCTCGTCGGCGAGCTGCCGCACGGTGGGCAGGGCGATGGTCTCGATGACCTCGTCGACGAACGCGGTCTCGCTGCCGAAGCCGGCGTCGAGCCAGGGCAGGGGGGAGTAAGCACCCATGCCGCCGGTGTTGGGGCCTTCGTCGTTGTCGGCGAGGCGCTTGTAGTCCTGGGCGGGCGAGAGCGGCAGCACGTTGTGGCCGTCGCTGAGGAGGAAGAGGGAGACCTCCTGGCCGTCGAGGAATTCCTCGATGAGCACGGCGCCGTGCTGCAACCAGCGCACCGCGTGGGCGAGGGCGTCGTCGCGGTCGGTGGTGACGAGCACGCCCTTGCCGGCGGCCAGGCCGTCGGCCTTGACCACGTAGGGGGCGCCGTATTCGTCGAGCGCGCCCTGCGCCTCGGCGAGGTTGCCGGCGCGCACGGCCCGGCCGGTGGGTACCCCGGCCTCGTCCATGATGCGCTTGGCGAAGGTCTTGCTGCCCTCGAGGGCGGCGGCGGCCTGGCCGGGGCCGAAGACCGGGATGCCGCGGGTGCGCAGCGCGTCGGCGACGCCGGCCACGAGCGGGGCCTCCGGGCCCACCACGACCAGGTCGATGTTGTGGTCCTGGGCGAAGTTGGTCACGACGTCGGAGTCGGTGGGGTCGAGGTCGACCACCGGCACATCCGCAGCGATACCGGCATTGCCGGGTGCGGCGATCACGTGGGGTCGCGGCTCCTCACGCAGGAGGGCCGTGACGATGGCGTGCTCGCGGGCACCGGAACCGAGGACCAATATTCTCACCGGAACAGGCTACCCGGCCCGTCGGCCCCCGCGCACCCACGGCGTCACACACGTACGCAGGCGGCGGTCGCTTGCGTCAGCGGCCGTCGCTGTCGGGATTGCCGTACATCGCCGTCTGGTGGCGATGGTCGATCCAGGCACCCAGAAGGGTGGCAAACCAGAGCAACCCGGAACCGGCCACGAAGGGGCTCAGAAAAGCGACGGCGGAGGAGCCGTCGGCCAGCATCAGGCCGGTGATCCCGGCGGCGCAGACACCGAGAGCGGTGAGGATCCAACTACCGCGCACAGGCGAGACAGTTAACGGGTACGACGACAGATCCTTCATGGCGACACCGTTTCCGATGAATCGGGCCCGAACGATGGATGTTGCGCTGAAGCTATGGCGATCTGCCCGCCGGTACAAGGCCGGCGCCTTCCGTGCCGACGCCGTGGTCGTCGCGCGTGGTGCGGCACAGGCGGCAGACTGGAGGCATGGCACGCGCGAGGATCGATGACGGGTTGGGCAGAACCGCCGTGAAGGCCTACCTGGCCGATGAGCCGGGCGCCTCCCGCGACACCAAGGCGCTCGCCGTGCGGTACACCCTGCAGTTGTTGGCCGAGCAGGCCGAGGGCAACACCGTCGAGGTGCGCGTTCCCCCGTTCGGTGCCGTGCAGTGCATCGCCGGCCCCCGGCACACCCGCGGTACCCCGCCGAACGTGGTCGAAACGGATGTCGCCACCTGGCTGCACCTGGCCACGGGCACCCTGGCCTGGGCAGACGGCATTGGCTCGGGCCGCATCCACGCCTCCGGTCAGCGCGCCGACCTCACCGCCGAGCTCCCCCTCTTCCGCGAGCCCCTCTTCCGCTAGCCCCACTCGCCCCTCTGGCCGCACAACTGTTCCCCGAGCGGACAATTGCGCCCAGTGCGCCGGGCGCAGAAGTCCGAAGCGGCAACAGTTGTGGCGGCGGAGCGCCTCCGATCAGGCCAGGACCGCGGCGACCTCGGCCAGGTGCGGCATCGAGCTGGTGGCGCCCGGCCGGGTGACCGAGATCGACGACGCCACGGTGGCCCAGCGCACGGCGTCGATCATCCGCTCTTCCGACACGCTCTCGCGCACCGGAGTGCCCAGGTCGAACGAGGCCAGCCGGGCCACGAGTGCACCCACGAAAGTGTCGCCGGCGGCGGTGGTGTCCACCGCCGTCACCGGACGGGCCGGAGCGAGGCCCAGCACGGCACCGTCGAACGCCACGATGCAGCCCTCGGCGCCGAGGGTCACGATCGCCCAGGTGCGGCCGGCGCTGAGCAGCTCGGCGGCGCGCACCGGGTCGGTCTCGCCGGTGAGCTCCAACGCTTCGAGGCGGTTGGGCACCACCAGGTCCACCGAGGCCAGGAAGCCCTTAGGCAGCGGCATCACCGGGGCCGGGGTGAGCACGGTGAAGACGCCGGCGGCCCGAGCCACCTCGATACCGGCCTCGAGCGCCGCAACGGGCAGCTCGCACTGCATCACCAGGAACGCGGCGTCGCGAATGATCCGCTCCTGCACCGGCGAGAGTGAGGTCACCGTGGCGTTGGCGCCGGAGACCACCACGATCGAGTTCTCGCCGGAGTCCACCACAGAGATGTGCGCGGTGCCGGTCGGGGCATCCGCCGTCGCGAGGCCGTCGACTCCCATCTCGTTGTCGTGCAGCAGCTCACGCAGGTGGGCGCCGTAGGCGTCGTCGCCGACCGCCCCCATGAAGTCCACGGCACCGCCCTGGCGGGCCGCCGCCACGCCCTGGTTGAGGCCCTTACCGCCGGGCACGGTGCTGAAACCGCTGCCGAACATGGTCTCGCCCGGCTCGGGCAGCCGTGGCGCTCGCACCACGAGGTCCATGTTGGCACTGCCGAGCACGGCGATCCGGGGGGCCCGATTGAAGTTCTTCACCCGACCAGTCTGGCGGATGCCGCGCCGAATGCGTCGGCCATCGGCCATTGTGTGCCGGGGCCGTGCTGCCCGGCTGGGCAGGCGCCCGCGGCTGGTTCGGGGCCGGGCGGTATCTGGTTTTACCGTGCGACAATAGTCAGGTGAGCTCCGCAGATCAGCACGGCGACGCCGAGACGCGGCCATCCGGCAGCGTTGGGCCGTTCGCGGCGTCGGCGAACGAACCGGCTCCCGTTCCCGTTGAACCCACAGAGGTTGTCGTCGCCGAGACCACTCTCGTGGTGCGCCGCTCGCCGAAGTACATCAACTTCATGATCGTGGGCGCCGTTGCCGGCGCCCTCCTCGCCATCGTGCTCACCCTGGTCTTTCCCGCGAACCCCGAGTTCAGCCAGGCGCAGGTCCTCGGATTCCTGCTCCTCGGCGGGGTCACCGTCGGGGTGGCCGTGAGTTGCCTGGTCGCGATCATCCTTGATCGATTCGTTGGTCGCTCGGTAACGACAGTTGTCGCCGATAGACTTGACACGAACTCAACACGCGCCTTCGAGGCTCCGGATCCTGGATCCGACCCCCAACCTTCCAACTTGAATTCTTAGCAAATAAGGGGCTGCGGCTTGGCCGGTGGCGACGGACGTCTGAATCATGATCTTCTTCCTGGCGAGAAGGGTCCACAGGATGCCTGTGGAGTCTTCGGTGTCTGGGCTCCGGGCGAGGAAGTAGCCAAGCTCAGCTACTTCGGGCTCTACGCCCTGCAACACCGCGGCCAGGAATCGGCGGGAATCGCCACCAGCGATGGCTCGAAGATCCTCATCTACAAGGACATGGGCCTGGTCTCCCAGGTCTTCAACGAGGCATCGTTGAGCACCCTGCTCGGCCACATCGCGGTCGGGCACACCCGCTACTCCACGACCGGGTCGTCGAGCTGGCAGAACGCTCAGCCCACCCTCGGTCGCACCGCGGCCGGCACCGTCGCCCTCGGTCACAACGGCAACCTCACCAACACCGCCGAGTTGCTCGAACTGGTGCGGGAGCGCTACCCCAAGGTCGACGGCGAACTCGCCCGCGGCAACACCACCGACACCGCGGTGATCACCGCTCTGCTCACCGGTGACCTCGACCACACCCTCGAAGCCACCGCCATGGAGGTGCTCCCGCGCCTGCGCGGCGCCTTCTGCCTGGTTTTCATGGACGAGACCACCCTCTACGCCGCCCGCGACCCGCAGGGTGTGCGCCCGCTGGTGCTCGGCCGCCTCGAGCGCGGCTGGGTCGTCGCCTCCGAAACCGCCGCCCTCGACATCGTCGGCGCGAGCTTCGTGCGCGAGGTCGAACCCGGTGAGCTGATCACCATCGACGAGAACGGCCTGCGCACCCAGCGTTTCGCCGAAGTGAAGCGCGCCGGCTGCGTTTTCGAATACGTCTATCTCGCCCGGCCCGACACCACCATCGCCGGCCGCGGCGTGCATGAGGCCCGCGTCGAGATGGGCCGTCAGCTCGCTGCCGAGTACCCCGTCGAAGCGGACCTCGTCATCCCCACCCCGGAATCGGGCACCCCAGCGGCGATCGGCTACGCGCAGGCGTCCGGCATCCCGTTCGGCCAGGGCCTGGTCAAGAACACGTACGTGGGCCGCACCTTCATCCAGCCCTCGCAGACCATCCGCCAGCGCGGCATCAAGCTCAAGCTCAACCCGCTCAAAGAGGTCATCAAGGGCAAGCGCCTGATCGTGGTCGACGACTCGATCGTGCGTGGCAACACCCAGCGCGCCCTGGTGAGCATGCTGCGCGAGGCCGGAGCGGCCGAGGTGCACGTGCGCATTTCCAGCCCGCCCATCACCTGGCCCTGCTTCTACGGCATCGACTTCGCCTCCCGCGCCGAACTGATCGCCACCGGCATCAGCGTCGACGAGGTGCGCCGGTCGATCGGCGCGGACTCGCTCGGTTACCTCTCGGAGGACGGCATGATCGCCTCCACCGAGCAGCCGCGGGAGAGCCTGTGCACGGCCTGCTTCACCGGGGTCTACCCGATCAAGCTGCCGGAGACCCAGCACCTGGGCAAGAACCTCCTCGAGCGCGACTTCTCCACCTCCGATGGCTGCGACCCCGGTCCAGACGCGGAGTTCGAGAGCGTGCTCACCCCTGAGCCGGAGCGGGCGACCACCCTTGCCGCGCACGGTCAGGTTCCGTTCGGCGATCCCGGAAGACCAGAATGAGCAACGCAACCTACGCCGCCGCCGGAGTCGATACCCACGCGGGTGACCTCGCGGTATCGCTGATGAAGTCGGCCGTCTCGGCCACTCACGGCCCAGAGGTACTCGGCGGCTTCGGCGGTTTCGCCGGACTCTACGACGTGTCCTTCCTCACCGGCTACAAGCGCCCGCTGCTGGCCACGTCCACGGATGGCGTCGGCACCAAGGTCGCGATCGCCCAGGCGCTCGACAAGCACGACACCATCGGGCAGGACCTCGTGGGCATGGTCGTTGACGACATCATCGTCGTCGGCGCGCGCCCGCTGTTCATGACCGACTACATCGCCTGCGGCAAGGTCGTCCCCGAGCGCATCGCCTCCATCGTGGAGGGCATCGCCAAGGCCTGCGCTGCCACCGGCACCGCCCTCGTCGGCGGTGAGACCGCCGAGCACCCCGGGCTGCTCGGCCCGGATGACTACGACGTTGCCGGAGCCGCCACCGGTGTCGTCGAGGCCGATCAGGTTCTGGGCGCCGAACGGGTCCAGTCCGGCGATGTCGTCATCGCCATGGCCTCCTCCGGTCTGCACTCCAACGGCTTCTCGCTCGTGCGCCACATCCTCGCCCAGCAGGGCGTCGGGTACACCGATACCTCGGCCGACCTCGGCGGCGTGATCGGCGAGGCCCTGCTCGAACCCACCAAGCTCTACACCGGCCCGCTGCTCAGCGTGCTCGCCGACCCCGAACTGGCCGGTGTGGTGCACTCGCTCAGCCACGTCACCGGCGGCGGCATCGCCGCCAACCTGGCCCGGGTGCTGCCCATCGGCAGCTGGGTGGAGGTCGACCGGTCCACCTGGTCGCCGGCCCCGATCTTCCGGGTGCTCAGCGACATGGCCGGCACCACGCTCGAAAGCGCTGAGGGCACCTGGAACCTCGGCGTCGGCATGTTCGCCGTCGTCGCGGCGAACTCCGCGTCCTCCGTCATCGCCCGCCTGAAGAACGAGGGCGTGCCGTCCTGGGTCGCCGGCCGGGTCTCGATGGCCCCGCACGACGTCACCGGCTTCGAGCAGGGCGCCAAGGGCGTCAACGGCGGCGCCGTGCGCTTGGTCGGCGCCTACGCGTCCTGACGCCTGCCCCGGCGCATCCGCGTCGCCGCGCGCCATGACTGGCCCACTCGTGTTGTTGCGGCAACCCGTGCCACGAGCAAGACCGGGCCAGTCATGACGCTGGGAGTTGCCCGAAGGTGCGCTTTACGGCGCGCCGGGCACGCTGAAGAACCCCGAGAGGCAGCGATTCAGGCAGAGTCAGCTACGCGCGCTTCTTCTCGTCCTCGGTGTCGTAGTGGTCGACGTAGTCGTCCGGTTCGTCAGTCGTGGCCTTGTTCGCTTCATACTCCGGCCACTTGGCCAGGTCCTCGTCGAGACGCGGGTCGGTCGCCGGATGCCCGGTGAGCTCGCGTTCGAGCGCGTTGTAGTTGGTGTCCGGGCTGAAATACTTCAGCTCGCGGGCAACCTTGGTGTGCTTTGCTTTTTGACGGCCGCGCCCCATGCGTGACCCCCTAACGATGCCAGGCCGAGTGAGTCATGAGTCACTCGGGAGTTGCCGAACGGAATTGTGAAATCTAGCCGCTAGTTTAGCATGGTGGGCCTTGCGCCCCGATGACGCGGTTCAGGAGCTGAACCGGTGACGAGGAGACAGAGTGAATGCCACGGCCGTGCCGGTGGTCCTCATCGGCGCCGGGCAAGCCGGACTCTCGGTGGCGTACTACCTCAAGCGGTTCGGGCTCACCGCCGGCCGGGACTTCGTCATCTTCGACCGGGGCCAGACCGCGGGCGGCGCGTGGCAGTACCGCTGGGAGTCCCTGCGCCTCGGTGCCGCCCACCGGGTGAACGATCTTCCCGGCCTGTCCGAACTGGGCCTGAGCTTCGAGACGGCCGACCAGAGCCGCCCCGCGCGCGACGTCGTGACCGAGTACTACGCCAGGTACGAGGAACACTTCGAGCTGAACGTGGTGCGCCCGGTGGCGGTGCAGGCGGTCTTCAACCGCCGCGCCGACCTCGTCGTGCAGACCCATTCCCCCGACTACGGTGACCGGGAGACGCTCGCGCGGCTGCTCGTCAACGCCTCCGGCACCTGGGGAGCGCCGTTCGTGCCGCATTACCCGGGCGCCGCCACCTTCACCGGCCGCCAGCTGCACACCAACGGCTTCACGGATGCCGCCGACTTCGCCGGTCAGCGGGTGGTCGTGGTCGGCGGCGGCACCTCAGCCATCGGCTTCATGCTCGAGCTGGAGGGGGTCGCAAAGAGCCTCACCTGGGTGTCCCGCCGCCCGGTGGACTGGGTGCACACCGAACGCCTCGACCTCGAGGGTGCCTCGGCTGCGGTCTCCATGCAGGACGACGCGGCCCGCAGCGGCCGGGCCCTGCCGAGCATCGTCAGCGGCACCGGGGTGCCGGTCAGCCGGCGCATCCAGGCCGGAATCGACCGGGGCACGTTGGTGGCACGGCCGATGTTCGAATCGATCGAACCGACCGGCGTGCGTTGGGCCGACGGTTCCTTCACCGAAGCGGATGCGATTATCTGGGCCACCGGGTTCCGGCCGGAGCTGCGCCACCTGGCGCCGCTCAAGCTGCGCGACAAGGCCGGCGGCCTGATCGTGGGAGCGGGCGCATCCTGGACCGACCCGCGCATCTTCCTGGCCGGATACGGCCCGCAGGCCAGCACCATCGGTGCGCGTCGCAGTGGCCGGGTCATCGCGCGGCAGATCCTCGCCCTGCTCTGACCGAGCCCGCCGCTGGTCGAGCCCAGGCCGTCGCTGGTTGAGCCCAGGCCGTCGCTGGTCGAGCGTGTCGAGACCCGGTGACGCTACTTGCGCTTGCGCCGGTTCGGGTTGACCGGGCGGGACCGCGGCTTCATCGGCGGGCTGGCCGGGCTGGACTTGGGCTTGGTGTCTGGCGTGGTCACCGTGCTCACGCTCGTGGTGTCCGCGGCGACGGGCGCCAGAGGCTTCCGCGGGATCGGGTGCGAGCGCACCGGTTCGCCGCGACGCTCCTGGCCGGGGATCGGCCGGGACCGGCGCCCGTAGATGAGTTCGGAGGAGTCCAGCAGCCACGGCACGAGCGCGATGGTCACACCGTGCACGAGCATCAGCTTCTGCCGCAGTCGGCGCGCCTTGTGGTTGTGCAGCAGGCCTTCCCACCAGTGGCCGACGATGTAGATCGGCGTGTACACCGTGACGACTTCGGAACCGAAGGTCTCGCGGCGGTCCTTGATGTAGCAAATCAGGGGCCAGCTGATGTCGCGGTACGGCGAGGCCACGATGTTCAGCGGCACTTCGATGTTCTGCTTGGCCCAGTCGATGATCAGGTCTTCGGTCTCGGCCTCGTCGATCGAGACGTGCACGGCCTCGAGGCTCACGTGCCGGGCGGCGATCGCGTAGTCCAGGGCCTTGAGCACGGGCTTCTGCATCTTGCCCACGAGCACGATGGCGTGGTCGCCCTGCGAACCGAACGTGGTGACGGGGTCGACCTCGACCTCTTTGGCCACGTCGCGGTAGTACCGGTTCACGCCCAGCATCAGCACGAACAGGATCGGCATCATCAGGAACACGAGCCAGGCGCCGTGGGTGAACTTGGTCACGGTCACTACGATGAGCACCACGCCGGTGAGAAGTGCACCGAAGCCGTTGATCGACAGGCTGCGGATGATCGAGCCCCGGTTGGGCGGGTCGGTCTTGAGCAGGGTGAGCCAATGTTTCACCATGCCGGTCTGGCCGATCGTGAACGACACGAAGACACCGATGATGTAGAGCTGGATCAGCACCGTCAGGTTGGCCTGGTAGACGATCAGGATCAGCACGGCGGCCAGGGCGAGCACCAGCACACCGTTGGAGTAGATCAGGCGGTCGCCGCGAGTGCTCAGCGACTTGGGTGCGTAGGAGTCCCGGGCCAGCACGCTGCCGAGCAGGGGGAAGCCGTTGAATGCCGTGTTGGCGGCCAGCAACAGCACCATGGCGGTCGCGGCCTGCAGCACGAAGAACATCAGCGAGTTGTTGCCGAAGGTGGCGGCCGCGATCTGGGCGATCAGGCTGCGTTGCGGTTGGGTGGCGCAGTCGGCCCAGCCGATCAGGTCACACGGGTTCTCTGCGTAGTGCACCTTCGAGAACAGCGCCAGGGCGGTGAGCCCGACGAACAGCGTGATCGCGATTCCACCCATGAGGGTCAGGGTGATCTGGGCGTTGCGCACCTTGGGGCGTTTGAACGCGGGCACGCCGTTGGCGATGGCTTCAACACCCGTCAGGGCGCTACAGCCACTGGCGAAGGAGCGCAGCAGCAGCAGGATGAACGCCGATTGCGCGAGGTTCTCGGCCTGCACGGTGAAACCCGCCGATTCGGCGATGGGCGCGTCGCCCATGGCGACCCGGCCGAGGCCGATGATGATCATCAGCAGAACGCTGCCGATAAAGAGGTAGGTGGGAATCGCGAAGGCCTTGCTGGACTCCGCCACACCGCGCAGGTTGACCGCGGCGAGAAGGATCACGAACACCACGGCCAGTTCCACTCGGAACGGGGCCAGGCCGGGCAAAGCGGAGATGATGTTGTCCACCCCGCTGGCGACCGAGACCACGACGGTCATCACGTAGTCGACGAGCAGGGCGGATGCGACGACGAGGCCGGCCTTTTCGCCGAGGTTCTTGGAGGCGACTTCGTAGTCACCGCCACCGCTGGGGTAGGCCTTGATCAGCTGACGGTACGAGACCACGACCACGACGAGCAGCAGCACGACGACAGCGGCAACCCAGGGGGCGAAGCTCAAGAAAGCCAGGCCGCCAAGGGTCAGGATCATGAGCAGTTCCTGCGGGGCGTAGGCCACGCTGGAGAGCGGGTCGCTGGCGAAAATCGGGAGCGCAAGGTGCTTTGGAAGCAGCTGCCCGTCCAGGTGTTCGCTGGGGAGCGGTTCGCCGATTATCCACCGTTTAGGTGATCGGCCTTCAGGTGCTGGGGGGTTCCCCTCGGGTGTCACGAGGGACGACACTACTCCGATGGCCCGCACTGTCAAGTTGCCGGGGAATTGGCAGGAACAGCCCGGCGTGTCTCCAGCCGGGTCCGGCTAGGAAAATCGAACTGATCAGGCTGATCGGCGGGCAGTTCCGGCGCGGATTCCGCGCCCGTCCTGCCCGCCGATCATGCGAATTCTCTCAGCAAGCGCCAAGGCGTCGCTCGGCCTAGCGTCCGAGTGACGCGAGAATGCTGGCCCGCACCGCGTCGAGCTGGCGGCGCAGCTCCGGCACGGTGGCCGCCGGCATCGCCGAGCGATACGCCTGCTTGCGCAGATCGGCGCGCAGCTGCTGGCGAAACTCGTTCAGCACCATGTCGGCTTCGCGCAGATCCCGGTTGGAATCGCCGCTGGGGCGGGCATCCGGGGTCGCCTTGGCCGGGTCGGGCCTGGCCTCCCTGGCGGCGGAAGCGAGATCGGCGCGCAGGCTCTTCATCGCCTCGGTGACCCCGGTGCGCACCTCGTCGGCGAGCCGGCGAACTGAGTCCGTGACCTCGTTCTCGATGTCCCGCAGGTCGTCGGCCCTGGCGGCGAGTTCGGCCCGGCCCGCGTCGGTGATCTCGTAGACGGTCTTGCGGTCGCCGGCGGTCTTGGTCACCAGGCCCTCTTCCTCGAGCTTGGCCAGGCGGGGGTAGATGGTGCCGGCGCTCGGGCTGTAGGTGCCGCCGAACCGGTCGCTCAGCGCCTGGATCAGCTCGTAGCCGTGTCGGGGGCGCTCGGCCAGCAGGCTCAGCAGGTACAACCGCAGGCTGCCGTGACCGAAGATCGGAGTCATGAGACCACCCCGTCGCCCGAGGTAGCGGTGTTGCTCGTCGTGCCGGGCGCATCGGCGGTGTGCCGGCGCACCACGGAGATGTTTCCCGACACCGAATTGGCGCGGAGCTCCAGCCACGCGCCGCTGAGGTCGCCGGTGCTGCCGTCGTAGCCCTTGCCCAGCGTGCCGCGGATGGTCTGGTTGTCGAGCTGGAGCGTGCCGGAGACCGTGTTCAGCTTGAACCGGGTGGGCACGTCGGAGCCCAGGCGCACAGTCAGCGCACCGCTCACGAGGTTCGTGGCGATTTCGTCCGGCGTGCCCTCGATGTCGAGGAAGACGGCGCTCGTCACCCCATCCACGCTGAACCGGCGGATGGCCCCGCTCGCGGTGATGTCGCCGGAGACGGTGTGGGCCTGGATGTTGCCGGTGTGGTTGCGTACCGACATCTCGCCGTTCACGCCGTTGAGGTCGAGGTCGCCGGTGACATCGTCGATCACGAGGTCGCCGGAGACGGTGCTGAGTTTGGCGTCATTGCGGAGCCCCGTGACGAGGGCATCCGCCGTGACGACACCGAATTTCATGGCGACGTCCCGGGGAACGGTGACGCTCACCTCGGCTTTCGCGGTGCCGCGGAACGACGAGAAGACGTCGATGAAGTTGTCCCAGCGCAGCTGAGGGTGGTCGATCTCGAGGGCGTCATCTGCGATCGAGATCTTGAGGTCCTTGCCGGTCACGTTGTGTACTTCGATGCGGGCGCCGGGTTCGTCGCTGCCGATCACATCGACCTTTCCGCCGATCAGGCTCACTTTCAGTGAGCGCACCAGCTCCACATCGATGATCTTGGTCTGCCCCGGGGCGACCAACCATTTTTCCTGCGTCATGATTTTCTCCTTCGCGATATATCGCGTCTGTAGAATCTCAAGATATATCGCGTTCCAGTGGCCCGCAAGCCCTTCACGGCAAACCCGCAGCCAGGCGCAATGAGTGGCCTAATAGAGGAAGACGTCAAGCCAGTCGCGGTTGTGCGCGTGCACGAGCACCAGGAAGACCACGAGGTCGAAGAGCAGGTGCACGCAGACCACATAGGTGAGCGACTTGGTCAGCGAGAAGATGTACCCCTGCAACAACGCGAACGGGATCGTGAGCACCGGGCCCCAGCTGCGGTAGCCGAGTTCCCAGAGGAACGAGACGAAAATCACCATCTGCAGCAGGTTTGCCGACCAGAACGAGAAATGCCTTCTGAACAGGGCGAAGACCGTGCAGATGAAGAAGACCTCATCCCAGATGCCCACAAAACCCACGCCGACGAACAGCCGGCCGAGCTCGTCGGGAGCACTGATGCTCGGCCAGTTCTGATACGCCCCCGAGCCGATGAAATAGCTCGGCAGAATGAGGTAGCCGAGCACCAGGACCGCCACCAGATACCAGCGTTCGAGCGTGCTCCAGCGCTGTCCGGTCTTGATCGGAAACCACACCTCCCGGTCGCCGAAGACCCGCCGGGAGATGAGGTACGGCACCGCGACCGCGGCCGACAGCACCACCCCCATCAGTGCCATGTTCGGGTAGCTGATGTCGGCTTCCACCGAGATGGTGCTGACGATCAGCAATCCGATCGCGATCAACAGCAGGTCACGGAACAGGGCCCGGTCCACCAGCACCGCCACCACGAGTGCCGCCGCGAGCACCGCGTAGCCGGGCGCCGGCAACCGCAGGGCGAACAGCAGAACGGCGGATGCCGAGACCAGGGCGGCCGCCACCAGTCGCAGCGGCGCCCATCCTGCGGCCCGGCCCGACCCTGCCGGGGCCGTGACCAGCCTGTCGTCTCCCATCGTCCAAGTCTGGCCGACCCGGACCCGCAGGTAAATGCCCGCCCGGATGTGGGTGGCGGTACGGTCGGTGCATGGTGAACCCCGCAGACCGCCGTGCCGCCGACCGCGCCAGCCGCGGCCTGGACCGAGGCTCCGACCGAACCTCAGACCAGCTCGATCCGGCCGGTGACGGCCACCTGGATCCGGTGGCGCTGGCCGCGCGGCTGATCGGCATCGACTCGGTCAACCCCGACCTCTCGCCCGGGGGCGCCGGTGAGGCCGAGATCGCCGCCTGGTGCGCCCGGTGGCTGACCATCCGCGGTTTCGAGGTGCATCTGCTCGAGGAGCGCGCCGGCCGTCCCTCGGTCGTGGGCATCAAACGCGGCACCGGGGGCGGCCGCTCCCTGATGCTCAACGCCCACCTCGACACCGTCGGGGTCGCCGGCTACGAGGGTGATCCGTTCGCGGCCGAGCGGCATTCCGGCCGGCTGCACGGCCGCGGCGCCTTCGACACCAAGGGCGGGATGGCGGCCGTGCTGGTCGCCGCGGAGCGGGCCACCCTCTCGCCGCTCGCCGGTGACCTGCTCGTGACCCTGGTGGCCGACGAGGAGTTCGGCAGCCTCGGCACGGCGGAGGTCCTCCGTCGGTTCAGCGCCGACGCCGCGATCGTGGTCGAGCCGAGCGAGCTCAGCCTCACCGTGGCCCACCGCGGCTTCGCCTGGTTCGAACTCACCCTGCACGGCCGGGCCGCACACGGGTCGATGCCGGAGCAGGGCGTCGACGCCATCCGGCACGCCGGCCTGGTGTTGCGCGCCCTCGACGAGCTCCACGCCGGGATCGAGCGCAAGCCGGCGCATCCGCTGCTCGGCCACGGCACGGTGCGGGTGTCGATGATCACCGGTGGGGCGGATGCGGCCACCGTCGCGCCCAGCTGCACCCTCACGATCGAGCGGCGCACCCTGCCCGGTGAGACCCCGGATACCGTCGAAGCCGGGCTGCGTGCCCTTCTCGAAAACCTCGCCGCCGAGACCGCCGACTTCGCCTTCGACCTCACCCGGCTGGTGGCCCGCGGGGCGTTCGAGGCCGACCCGGACTGGCCCATCGTGCAGCTGCTCGCCGAACAGGCCGAGCGGGTGCTCGGCCGCCCGGTCGTGCATCGCGGCGAGCCGTTCTGGACCGATGCCGGCCTGGTGCGAGAGGCCGGCATCCCCTGCCTGCTCTTCGGCGTCGACGGGGGAGGAGCGCACGCCCCCACCGAGTGGGCCACCGAGGAGTCGATCCGGCAGGTGGCCGAGATCCTCGAGGACACCATCATCGCGGTCTGCGGCTGACCGCACGCAGCCGGCCCGTTCCGCGCTTGACCTTGACGCTGCGTCAAGATTTAGGGTGGGGATATCGGGCACCCGCCCGGCCGCACCACCGAAGAAGGAACGCCGCCATGGACCACTCGATCCAGGACATCGCCCGGCTCGCCGGAACCACCAGCCGCACCCTGCGCCACTACGGCGCAGAGGGGCTGCTGCCGCCGAGCCGGATCGGGGAGAACGGTTACCGCTACTACGACGAGCGCGCGCTCGTGCGGCTGCAGCGCATCCTGCTGCTGCGCGAACTCGGCCTGGGGCTGCCCGCGATCCGCGAGGTGCTCGACCGTGAGGTCGATGAAACCGCCGCGCTCACGGCCCACCTCGGCTGGCTCGAACAGGAGCAGCGGCGCCTGCAGCGCCAGATCCGGTCGGTGCGCACCACCATCACCGCATTAGAAGGAGAGGAACCTCTCATGGCAGACATCATGTTCGACGGCTTCGACCACACCACGTATAAAGAGGAGGTCGAGCAGCGCTGGGGGGCCGACGCCTACCGCGCCGGCGACAGCTGGTGGCAGAGCAAGAGCCCGGCCGAACAGGCCGACTGGAAGGCGCGCAGCACCGAGCTCGCAACGGCCTGGGTGGATGCCGCCACCCGGCAGGTCGATCCAGCCGGCGAGGAAGCCCAGGCCCTGGCCGCCCGCCACGTCGAGTGGCTGGACGGTGTGCCCGGCATCCCGCGCGAGAACGGCACCCCGGCCGCCGCGTACGTGCGCGGTCTGGGCGAGATGTACCTGGCCGACGACAGGTTCGCCGCGAACTACGGCGGTGCCTCCGGCGCCACCTTCGTGCGCGACGCGCTCACTGCCTACGCCGACCGCCACCTGTAGTTCGTCCCCGAACCGCTCCCGCACCGAGCCGCTCCCGCTCGCGAAAGCGGTCGTGTGGTCACCTCACGCAGCTGAGGTGACCACAGCGCCGCTCTCGCGACCGGCCTCCCGCACGAGAGCGGACCCGTGGTTGCCTCACGCGAGTGAGGTCACCACAGCGGCGCTCTCGCGGGCCGGCCGGGCGAACAGCGGCAGCGTCCAGCCGCAGAGCGGGCCCACCAGCAGGGCGAAGAGCACGGTGCCGACCCCCACATTGCCGCCGAGCAGCCAGCCGACCGCCAGCACGGATCCCTCGATGCCGGTGCGCACCGCCCAGATCGGCCAGCCGGTGCGGGCGTGCAGCCCGGTCATCAGGCCGTCCCGGGGGCCGGGGCCGAGGTCAGCCCCGATGTAGATGCCGGAGGCGACCGCGAGCAGCACCAGACCGGCCGCGAACAACAGCACCCGCAGCCAGAGGTCGAGGTCGGCGGGGATCAGCCAGAGGCCAACATCCGCCGACGGCCCCACCAGCAGCGCGTTGGCCACGGTGCCGACGCCGAGCTTCTGACGCAGCGGAATCCAGAGCAGCAGCACGACACCGCTGATGATCGTTGTGACGAACCCGAACCCGAGGTGCACGTGGCTGTCGATACCCTGCGTCAGCACATCCCACGGGGCCACACCGATACCGCCCCGCACGATCAGGGCGATGCCGATTCCATAGAGGAAGAGGCCAATGAGAAGCTGGGATAGGCGGCGGGTCATAAGAACCAATCCAATTACATCCGAACGCTGTACTCAAGAGGCCAATCTGCCTAGAGTGGCCTCATGTCGCCGAACCAGCTGACCGCCCGCACGCTCGAGTCCCTGCTCGGGGAATGGCGCACCGATGGCAGCGCGTACACCGCCCTGGCCGACCGCATCCGGTTGCTCACCCTCGACGGTCGCATCCCCACCGACAGCCGGCTGCCCGCCGAACGTGACCTCGGCACCCGGCTCGGCCTCAGCCGCACCACCGTCACCGCCGCCTACCGGCAGTTGCGCGACGCCGGCTACCTGCACAGCGTGCAGGGCTCCGGCAGCGTCGCCCGGTTGCCCGGCACCACCCTCGACCCGGATGCGCCCGCCGCGGCCGCCATTCTCGACCTCGGCCAGGCGGTGCTGCCGGCCTGGCCCGGGCTGGCCGAGGTGGCCACCCTCGCCGCGGCCGACCTGCCCAAGCACCTCACCGGTTCCGGCTTCGACCCGCTCGGCATCCCCGAACTGCGCCGCGCTCTCGCCGAGCGCTACCGGGCCAGGGGGCTGCCTACCGAACCGGAGCAGATCATGGTCACCGTCGGCGCCCAGCACGCCATCGCCCTGCTCGCCCGGGTGCTGATCAATCGCGGCGACCGGGTGCTGATCGAAACGCCCACCTATCCGCACGCCTACGAAGCCCTGCGGGCGGCGGGCGGGCGCCTCATGCCCGTCTCGGTCACCGCCGACCTGCCCGGCGCCGACGCCGGCTGGGACGAACCCGCCCTCGTCCAGACCCTCGAGCGCAGCAACCCGGTGCTCGGCTACCTGATGCCGGACTTCCAGAACCCCACCGGCCAGACCATGCCGGTTGAACAACGGGAACGAGTGCTGGCCGCCGCCGCCCGCCAGGGCACCGTGCTGATCAGCGACGAGACCATCGGCGAACTCGACATCGACCGGGCAGGCGAGTTCGGCCCGTTCGCCGCCTCGGCCGACCCGGCCAGACCCGACCTGGCGATCACGGTCGGCTCGGTCGGCAAGACGGTCTGGGGCGGTCTGCGGGTGGGCTGGATCCGCGCCGATGCCGGGCTGATCCGCAAGCTCGCCTCTGCCCGCCTCGCCAACGACCTCGGCACCCCCGTGCTCGAACAACTCATCGTCACCCGGCTGTTGCAGGAGCTGCCGGGCATCCTCGAGTCCCGGCGCACCCTGCTGCGAGCTGGCCGCGACCGGCTGGTCACCGGGCTCGCCGAACGTTTCCCCGAGTGGCAGGTGCCGCAGGTCCACGGCGGTGTGGTGCTCTGGGTCAACCTCGGTCGGCCGGTCAGCTCCCAGCTCTCCCTCGCCGCCAGAGCCCAGGGCCTGCTCCTGCCGGCCGGCCCGCGCTTCGGCATCGATGGCGCATTCGAGCGGTTCCTGCGCATCCCGTTCTGTTACGGACCCAGCGAAATGCCCCGCGCCCTCGACGCTCTCGCAGAGGCCTGGCAGTCGATGCTGCGGCATCCGCTGCCCGACACCGGGTACCTCGCCGACGTGGTGTGAATGTAACCAGACCGTTCCCGGGCCACGCTTACGGAAACGGTGACGGCCGGGCCCCTGATGAGATACTGGGCGGGTGTCTTTTCTCTCGGTCTTGAGCATGAAAAACCGGGCGCTGATCGCGCTCATCACCATCGTCGCGGCGATTTTCGGCAGCCTCGCCCTGACCAGTCTCAAGCAGGAGCTGATCCCGTCACTACAGCTGCCGCAGCTGCTGATCTCGACCAGCTACCCGGGGGCCTCGCCCGAGGTGGTCAACGATGACGTTTCCACGCCCATCGAGACCGCCATTCAGGGCATCGAAGGGCTGGAGTCCACCTCCACCACCAGCAGCACGAACTCGTCGTTGGTCAACGCCACGTTCACCTACGGCACCGATCTGGTCAAGGCCGAGTCCAAGATCAGCCAGGCGATCAACCGCATCAAGACCACTTTGCCCGACGACCTCGACCCGCAGGTGATCAGCGGCAGCATCGACGACTTCCCGGTGCTCTCCCTGGCTGTCTCCGGCGGTGACGCCGACACCGTCGCCGACCAGCTCACCCGCAGCGTGCTCGGCGACATCCGTGACGTCGACGGTGTGCGCGACGCCGCCCTGGTCGGTGATGTCGGCCAGCGGGTCACCATCACGCCGGATGCTGCGGCGCTGGCCGCCCGCGGGCTCAGCTCGGCCGCCATCCGCGACGCCCTGCAGCAGAACGGGTCACTCATCCCGGCGGGCTCGCTCACCGAGGACGACAAGACCCTCTCCGTGCAGGCCGGCACCAAGCTCGGTTCGGCCGACGACATTGCCGCGCTGCCGCTGCTCAGCGCGCCCACCGCCGCTGCGGCCGGAGCGGCTGAGGCCGGGCCGACCACGATCGGCGACGTCGCCGCCGTCGCCGTGGTCGACAACCCCGTCACCAGCATTTCCCGGGTCGACGGCGAACCGGCGCTCACCATCTCGGTCACCAAGGTTCCGGCCGCGAACACCGTCGACGTCTCCACCGCGGTGCGGGCGCTCCTGCCGCAGCTCGAAGACGCGGTACCCGGCACCACCATCACCGTGGTCTTCGACCAGGCCCCGTTCATCCAGGAGTCCATCGACGCCCTCACCCAGGAGGGCATCCTCGGCCTCGTCTTCGCCGTCCTGGTGATCCTGGTCTTCCTGCTGTCGGTGCGCGCCACCCTGGTCACGGCCATCTCGATCCCCACCTCGGTGCTGATCACCTTCATCGGCCTGCAGGCGGTGGGCTATTCGCTCAACATCCTCACCCTCGGTGCGCTCACCATCGCCATCGGCCGGGTCGTCGACGACTCCATCGTGGTGATCGAGAACATCAAGCGGCACCTGGTCTGGGGCGCCGACCGGGCCGACACCATCGTGCGCGCGGTGCGCGAGGTAGCCGGCGCCATCACCGCGTCCACCATCACCACGGTCACGGTATTCCTGCCGATCTCCTTCGTCGGCGGTTCCACCGGCGAGCTCTTCCGCCCGTTCGCCCTCACGGTCACGATCGCGCTGTTGGCGTCGCTGCTCGTCGCTCTCACGATCGTGCCGGTGCTGGCGTACTGGTTCCTCCGTGCGCCGAAGCCCGCCACCGTCACCGATTCACCCGAGGACGAGTCGCCCGTCGCCATCGATCCGGTCACCGCTCCCGCCGCCCTGGCCTCGGTCGCCACCGGCACCGTGACCACCGCGACGGCCGTGCTGCCGCGCAACCGGCACGCCGCCCCCGACGTCGACGGCTTCGACGAACGTGATGCCCGCGAACAGCCCAGCCGGCTGCAGAAGGGATACCTGCCTATCATCCGTTGGACCCTGCGGCACTACGTGTCCACCCTGCTCCTGGCGGCCCTCGTGCTCGTCGGCACCGTGGCGCTGCTGCCGTTCATGAAGGTCAACTTCCTCGGCTCCACCGGCCAATCCACCTTCCAGGTCAGCCAGGAACTGCCGGTGGGCACCAGCCTGGCCGCGCAGGATGCCGCTTCCACCGCCGTCGAAGACCTCGTGCGCGGCGTCGACGGCGTCAGCATCGTGCAGGTCTCCATCGGCGGCGGCAGTGCGTTCGCGGCGTTCGCCGGCGGCGGCTCGTCGTCGAGCACCGTCACCTACTCGGTCACCACCGATGACTCGGCCGACGCCGACGCCGTGCAGGCCGAGGTGCGCGACCAACTCGACGGCCTGGAGAACGCGGGCGAGGTCACGGTGTCTTCCGGCGGAGGTTTCGGTGGCTCCTCCGACATCGAGATCGACATCACCGCGGCCTCGGGCGACGACCTGCAGCAGGCGTCGGATGACATCCTCGCCGCGGTCGGCGACCTCGACGCCGTGAGCCAGGTGAGCAGCAACCTCGCCGCCTCCCGTCCCTATGTGGCCGTCACCATCGACCGCACCCAGGCGGCCGCCGTCGGCCTGAGCGAACTGGCCCTCGGCACCCTGGTGTCGCAGGCCATGCAGCCCAGCACGATCGGCTCGATCGTGATCGACGAGGCCACCCTCTCGGTGTACCTGCAGTCGGCGTCGTCACCGGCCACGACGGCCGACCTGGCCGCCCTGCAGATTCCCACGCTCACCGGGCCGGTGGCGCTCGACACCCTGGCCACGGTGGAACAGGTCGACGGCCCGTCGACGCTGACCACCACCAAGGGACTCCGCACCGCGACGGTCTCGGCCACCCCGGACGGCGACGACCTGGGCACCGCCACCGCTCAGGTGTCGGCGGCCCTGGCCGACACCGGGCTGCCGACCGGCGCCGCGGCGTCGCTCGGCGGCGTCTCGGCCGATCAGACCGAGGCCTTCCAGCAACTCGGTATCGCAATGCTGGTAGCCATCCTGATCGTCTACATCGTCATGGTCGCCACCTTCCGCTCGCTGCTGCAGCCGCTGCTGTTGCTGGTGTCGGTGCCGTTCGCGGCCACCGGCGCGATCGCGCTGCAGGTCATCACCGGCATCCCGCTCGGGGTGGCCTCGCTCATCGGCGTGCTGATGCTGATCGGCATCGTCGTCACGAACGCCATCGTGTTGGTCGACCTGGTCAACCAGTACCGGCGGCGCGGCCAGAGCGTGTTCGATGCCCTGGTGCACGGTGCGTCCCGGCGGCTCCGCCCGATCCTGATGACGGCGCTCGCCACGATCTTCGCGCTGCTGCCCATGGCCGTCGGCCTCACCGGGCACGGCGGGTTCATCTCCCAGCCCCTGGCACTGGTCGTCATCGGCGGCCTGGTGTCGTCCACGGTGCTGACCCTGGTGGTGCTGCCCGTGCTGTACCTCGTGGTCGAGGGCGGGCGGGAAAACCGCCGGTTGCGGCGCGCCTCCCGCTGACCGCAGGCTCGCGTCAGCCGGCGCCGAGATCGATCCCGTGCGCGGCGAAGAACGGCTGGGCGTCCACCGCGGTGCCGTCGACGCGCACCTCGATGTGCAGGTGGCAGCCGGTGGAGGCTCCGGTGCTGCCCACTCCGGCGATCACCTGCCCGGCGGTCACCGCGTCCCCGGGACTGACCAGGGTGGCCCCATCCCGGATGTGCGCGTAGCCGGTGGAGACGCCGTCGCCGTGGTCGATGAGGATCCAGTTGCCGTAGGTGCCCAGCACGCCGGTCTGCACGACGACCCCGGCGCTGGCGGCGTAGACCGGTGAGCCGCAGGCGGCGCCCAGGTCGGTACCGGAATGGAACGGCTGCACCCCGGGCAGGGGCAGGTCGGGTCGGGGGCCGAAGCCGTCGTTGATGATGCCCACAGCTGGGGTGGCCCAGCCCTGACCGCTCAGCCGGGCGCCGAGGAGGCCTGCCAGTTGGCTCGCGGCCCGGGCGGAACGACTGGCGGATGCCTGGGCCGAGTCCGCCAACGCGATCTGGGCGGCCGCGGTGGCAGCGGCGAGGGCCGCGGTGGCCTGGTCGAGGTCGGTCTCTGCGGCGGCAAAGGCCGCCTGCTTGTCGGCGAGTGGAATCGAGGCCACCGCATCCTGGGCAGCGGTGTATTGGGACTGCAGGGAGTTGGAACGGTTCTCGTCGATCTCCACCTGCTCGCGAATATCACCCAGGTTGCCGGTGAGGGTGGCCAGGCGGTCCACGATGCCCATTCGGGCGAGCAAATCGGTGGCTCCCTGGGAGCCGAGCACGGCATCCATTGCCGCGGTATCCGAGCCGTGCTGCACCATGGCCCGCACCAGGGAGGCCAGCGTGCGGCTGGACACCTCGGCCCGTTGTAGGGCAGCTTCGGCGAGAACCCGAACCTCATCGACCCGGGTCGTGGCGGCATCGTGGTCGGCGAGGGTGGCCACCAACTCGAGCCTGGCCGTGTCGTAGGCCGATTGTGCGCCGGCGTGCATGGTTTCGGCTGCGGCCAGGGCGGATGCTGCCCGCGTGGTCGCAAGGGACGGCGCGGCCTCAGCGGGAGTCAGCGCTGCCAGCGGCACCGAGCCCGGCGTGAGGGCAGAGGGCCAGAGCGGGGTGCCGGATGTCGGTGCCCCGGTCACATCGGTCGGGGTCGGTGGGGCTTGCGGCGGCGTAGGGGTGCCGGTCGGTGGGGGAGTCGGCGTCGGCTCCGGCGTGGATGGTGCCGTCGCGGTTGGGGTTGGGGTTGGGGTTGGGGTTGGGGTTAGCGTTGGGGTCGGGTTCGGGGTGCCGGTCGGCCGCGGAGTCGGCGTGGGAGTCGACGTCGGCGGGGCGGATGGCGTGGCGGTGGAGTGCGGCGTGGGTGTTGGGCTGGGCGTGGGCGTGGGCGTGGGCGTGGGCGTGGGCGTCGAGCCCGGCTCGGTGGGATCGGGGGTTGACCCCGGCGTGGCCGCCGGTGGTGGGGAGACCGTCGGGCCCGGGGTGGGCACGGCCGGCGCCGGTGACGACGACGGTGAGGGCTCGGGTGACCGGGCCGGGGGCGCGGACGGCCCGGCAGACGCCGGCGGCTTCTCCGAGGGAGACGATGGGGGAGTCAGAGTCGGAGTCGGAGTCGGGGCCGGCGTCGGTGTCGGTGTCGGTGTCGCGACGGTTGTCGCCGGTGCGAGGAACGGCGGCACCGCGCCGGCGGTGAGCACGATGGCGCCGCACACGAGGAGGCCGATCGTCGCGGTCTGGCGGAGTCGGCGCGCGTGGTCGACGCGCCGCGCGCTTCGACCATTCGACGTCAGTGCCATACCGATTTCGCAATCCCGGTGCAGGAGGGGTGGCCGGTCAACCGGCAAGTGGCGCCAGTATCGCACCGCCCCCCGCAGCCCGCAACGCATCCGTCTGGCGCCGTGGCAGCGTCTCGCCTGGCGGATTGCGCCCGCTTCAGCCGGAGCGATCCGCCATCAGGGGTGCGCGACCGACGGCTCAGCCACCGAGCTGGGCGTGCAGGAACGCGGAGACCTCACCGCGCATGGCCGCATCCAGGATCCCGATGGAGTGCAGGCTGCCCGGCACGGTCACGAGCTGGTTGACGATGCCGAGGTCGTCGAGGTCGGCGGCGTAACCGGAGGACTGGCTCAGCGGAATGAACTCCTCGGTGGACGAGCCGATGAAGACGGGCGGGTCGGAGCGGTCGAGGGAGTTGACCGCCGACGCATCCTTCGCCGGCGGGCACTCCAAGAGGGACGTGCAGTCGAGGTAGTCCAGCACGATCTGTTCCAGCCCGGATGACCCGCCGGCCACGACGACGCCGTCATAGCTGAGGTCGACGGGGCCGCTCAGCTCGGCGACCGCCGCAACCCTGGAGCCCTCGGTGAACGATCCACTGCCGCGTGCGCCCAGCAGGGTGGCGAGGTTGCCGCCGGCCGACCCGCCGAACGCACCGATGCGGTCAGGGTCGATGTTGTAGCTGCCCGCGTTGGCCCGCATCCATTCGACGGCATGGCCGAGGTCCTCGATCGCGGCCGGAAAACTCACCGACGGCACGAGGCGGTAGTTCACCGAGAACGCCACGAATCCCTCGGATGCGAACCACTCGCACACACCGCGCCAATCGCTGTTGCCCTTGTCGCCGCGCGCCCAGCTGCCGCCGTGGATCGAGATCACGGCCGGGCGCAGCACGGTCTCGCCGGGCGTGGGGGTGGATTCCTCCACACCGGCGATGTCGTCGGTGGTTCCCGTCACCGAATCCACTTCCGACCCTGCCGCCGGGTCCGGCTCCGCGGTGGGGTCGACGGACTCCGCGCCGCCTACGCCGGCGACCGCACCGCTCCCGTCCCCGGCCGAGTCCTCGGCGAGCTCGTTCGCCGGGTCGACCACGGTCGGGGGTGAGCAGACGTCGAGGGTGAGCTGGGTGCCGTCGGCCTGGGTGGAGTAGACCACGTCCTCGTCGATCACGGCGGTGCCGGGGGACACGAAGGTGCGGATGCCGACGACTGCGGTGGTGTCCACCTCGCTGGCGGTGCCGCCCACCTGGGCGGGTGCCACCGGGCGCAGGTTCCAGTGGGCGCCGGCCACCAGCGCTGTCGCCACGATGGACATGCCGCCGGCGTAGGCGATGAAGATCACGAGAAAGCGTCGGGAGCCAAGTCCGAAAATGCGGCGACCGGTGCTCACGGATGCTCCTGTATGCGCTGGGTGCGGGTACTCCCGAGAATAGATTGGCCGGCCCCGCGGTGCTAATCGGCGCCAGTGCACCCGCAGGCCGGGCGCGTCGCGCCGGTGCACCCGGGTCAGTCGAGCCGGGTCAGGCGGACGTCGGAGCGTCCCTGGTGATCCCCGGCCGCAGCGCGGCGATCATCCGGGTCAGGTCCAGGGTTGCCGCGCTGGCGGCTAGGATCGCCTCTGCACCGAGGTCGCGCTGGTCGTGGATCGCCTGGTTGAGGGCGGCGATGGCGTCGTCCGCCGCTCTCAGGGTGCCGGGGTCGGCAGTGCCGGTGTCCCACTCCTCCACCACCGCGGCCGTCGCGCGGGCGGCCTCGCTGAGCGGCGGGCGCAGTGCGGCGGGCAGTTCCACCGGCACCGGGGTACCCCAGGCCGCCCCGGCGAGCACATCGGTGAGGTCACGCACATAGAAGGTGACATTCTCCAGCGCCGCGAGGTCGTCGTAGTCATGACTGAGGTCATGCGGGCGGATGCGCTCCCGCGGGTTGATCCTCCGGCTTTCGTCCACCTCGGCCAGAGCGTGCCGCACCGCCGTGGTGGTGCTCAACAGGGTTTGGCCCTGGGCGGACCACTCGCCTTCGGCAGGCGGCCAACTGGCGTCGAGCGCATCCGCCAGATCAGCCAGGTGCCGGCCGAGCGAACCGCGCAGCCTGGAGAGTTCCGTGGCCGCGGCGGTCACGCGCACGGGCGGGGCGACCAGCAGGTTCACCGCGAGGCCGACGACGACGCCGAGGGTCATCTGCGACACGTACCCGATCGAATACCCGTCGGCGTTCGGTCCGCCCACGATCAGCACGAACAGGCCCGCGATCGGCACGTAGTCCCGCCCGGCCCCGAGCTGACGGATGCCACCGAACAGCATGCCGACGCCGACGACGAGCGCCACCGTGAGCACGCTCGGCTCGCTGAAGATGATCACCGCGGCCGCCAACCCGATCCCGATCACCAGCCCGGCCAGGGTCTGGGCCGCGTTCTTCACCGACCCCATCAGGGTCGGGAAGCTGGCCACGATCACGCCCAGAGGCGCGTAATAGGGGTAGTCGTCCGCCACTCCGGGCATGAACGGGGCCAGCTTCCAGGCGATGGCCACCGCGATCGCCGTTTTCGCCGCCAGCAGCAACCGCGGATGCGCGACCGCGGCCTTTGCGAGGCCGCCGGTCGCGCGGAGGGATAATTCGCGTTTGGGCATCGAACGATTCTGCACGATCCCCTCGCCCGCTCCCAATCGTCGAGTCCTGGCTCGAGCGTCCCGACCGCTGACCTCAGCGCACCGTTGGCATACAATCGGCGCATCATCGCAACGTGCGACCTCGTCAGCAAAGGAGCCAGAGGTGAAGATCGCGATCGCGGGCGGAACCGGTACGGTCGGCCGTCACGTCACCGACCTGGTGCGGCAACGCGGGCACGAATCCGTTGTCCTCGCTCGGTCAGCCGGGCACGATCTCACGACGGCGACCGGCCTCGCCGACGCGCTGTCGGGTGTCGACGTCGTCATCGATGTCCTCAACACACCGACCCTGGGCGCCGCGGCGTCCACCCGGTTCTTCGATGCCACCACGGCCGCCCTGCTCGACGCCAGGGTCGTGGCCGGGGTGCGGCACCACGTGGCCCTGTCGATCGTGAACGCCACCAGGGTGGCAGCGGGGTACTACGCCGGAAAGGTTGCGCAGGAATCGAGGGTGCGCGCCGGCACCGTGCCGTGGACGATCCTCCGGGCCACGCAGTTCCACGAGTTCGCCGCCCAGACCCTGGGGCGCGGCTCCCTGAAGGTGGCGGCGCTGGTTCCGGTCATGCGCACCCAGCCCGTCGCGGCGCGCGAGGTGGCCGAGCGCCTCGTCGAGCTCGCCGTGGGCTCGCCCCGGGGTCAGGCCGCGGATCTCGGCGGCCCCAGGGAGGAGCAACTCATCGACATCGTGCGGGCCTATGCCCAGGCCACCCGCACCCGGCGGCCTCTGGTGCAGATCAGGCTGCCGGGCCGGATGGGCGCGGCCATGCGTGCGGGCGCCCTGCTGCCGGCGGCCGGCACCGAGCGCGGCCGGCAGACGTTTGCCCAGTGGCTGGCGAGCGAGGTGCCCGGCGGTTCCGCCGGCTGAAGACCGAGCGTGCCCCAAAGATGTCCGTGACTTTTGGGGCTCGATCAGGTAACGTAGACAAGTCGGCTCTTGACACCGCGTGTTTTATTGTGTGCGCGGATGGGTTTGTAAGTCAGGATGGGCCGGTTTCCCAGTAATCCGCTGGTGAAAAATCACTGTATGTGAACGGCCCCGGCCATAGACTGCCCGGGTTCTCAGGTTGCGTCGCTGTGCGGCGTTGTTCTGCCATGTACCCAATACAACCCAGGAATACTTCTATGCCTACTAGCAAGAAGCCGGCCGTCGGCCGCGCAGCCAAGAACTACGACCCGAGCTACTCCAAGGGCGGCCCCAAGGGCGCACCCAAGGGTGGCAGCAAGAGCCCCGGACACCGCGGCTACCGCGCTGACGAGGGTGCCCCGAAGAAGCAGCGTTGGAACGCCGACGAGCGCGCCGCGCGCTCCGGTGAGCGGTCCTCCTCCGACCGTCCCGCCTACGGCGACCGTCCCGCGTACGGCAACCGCACCGAGCGTCCCGCCACCGGCGGCCGCACCGAGCGCCCCGCCTACAACGACCGCGCTCCGCGCAACGACCGTCCTGCCTACAACAACGACCGTCCCGCCCGCGGCGGCGACCGTCCCTCCTACGGTGACCGTGCCCCGCGCACCGACCGTCCGGCGTACAACAACGACCGCAATGACCGCGGCGGCGACCGTCCTTCTTACGGTGACCGTGCCCAGCGCAGCGAGCGCCCCTCCTACAACAACGACCGTCCCGCCCGCGGCGGCGACCGTCCCTCCTACGGCGACCGTGCCCCGCGCACCGACCGTTCGGCGTACAACAACGACCGTCCGTCCTACGGTGACCGTGCCCCGCGCACCGACCGCCCGGCCTACAACAACGATCGTCCGGCCCGTACCGAGCGTCCGTCCTATGGCGACCGTGCCCCGCGCACCGATCGTCCGGCGTACAACAACGACCGTCCGTCCTACGGTGACCGTGCCCCGCGCACGGACCGTCCCGCGTACAACAACGACCGTCCGGCCCGTACCGAGCGTCCGTCCTACGGCGACCGTGCGCCCCGCACCGACCGTCCGGCCTACAACAACGACCGTCCGGCCCGTGGCGAGCGTCCCGCGTACAACAACGACCGCGCGGCTCGCAACGACCGTTCGAACGATGGCGGACACTCCAGCAACTTCTACCCCGACCGCGACTCCAAGCCCAAGTTCGCCGGCGGCGACGACGTGGTGCTCGAGCGCCTCGAGGCCATCGCCACGACCGCAGCGGATGTTGTCGGCGTGACCTTTGGCGACCTCGGCCTCGGTGGCAACATCGTGCGCGAGCTCGCCCTGCTCGGCGCTCCGTCCCCGTTCCCGATCCAGGCCGCGACCATCCCCGACGTGCTCGCCGGTCGCGACGTGCTCGGCCGTGGCAAGACCGGCTCAGGCAAGACCATCGCCTTCGCCGCTCCCATGATCGAGAAGCTGATGGAGAACAACGGCGCCAAGGACCGCAAGATGGCGCGCAAGCCCCGCGCGCTCATCCTGGCCCCCACCCGTGAGCTGGCCCTGCAGATCGACCGCACCGTGCAGCCCATCGCCCGCAGCGTCGGCCTCTTCACCACCCAGATCTACGGCGGCGTGCCGCAGTACCGTCAGGTCAGCGCCCTCCAGCGCGGCGTGGACATCATCATCGGCACCGCCGGCCGCATCGAAGACCTCGTCGAGCAGGGTCGTCTCGACCTGTCCGAGGTTGTCATCACGGTTCTCGACGAGGCCGACTACATGTGCGACCTGGGCTTCCTCGAGCCGGTTCAGCGCATCCTGCGCCTGACCAAGAAGAACAGCCAGCGTCTGCTGTTCTCGGCCACCCTCGACAAGGGTGTTGCCTCGTTGGTCAAGGAGTTCCTGACCAACCCGGCCGTGCACGAGGTCGCCGGCGAAGACCAGGCCTCCAGCACGATCGACCACAAGGTCCTCCTCATCGAGCACCGCGACAAGGCCTCCATCATCGGCCAGCTCGTCGACCGCCAGGGCAAGACGCTGATCTTCAGCCGCACCCGCGCGTACGCCGAGCAGCTCGCCGACCAGCTCGAAGACGCCGGCGTGAAGGCCACCAGCCTGCACGGCGACCTGAACCAGGCCCGCCGTACCCGCAACCTGCAGATGCTCACCAGCGGACGCGTCAACGTTCTCGTCGCCACCGACGTCGCCGCCCGCGGCATCCACGTCGACGACATCGACCTGGTCATCCAGGCCGACATGCCCGACGAGTACAAGACCTACCTGCACCGCGCCGGCCGCACCGGCCGCGCCGGCAAGTCCGGTACCGTCGTCACGCTGATCCCCAAGCAGCGTCGCCGTCGCATGGAAGACCTGCTCGACCGGGCCGAGATCGAGTCCAGCTTCACCACGGCCACGCCGGGTGACGCATCGATCACGGCGCTCGCGAACCTCTAGCGAGAACCAGTTCCACCCAGCAGGGCATCCGCCGATCCGGCGGGTGCCCTGCCGGCGTTAACCGGCACGGGTTCCGCGGCGAAAACCTAGCTGGCACCGGCCCCGGTGCGGTACGGTTTTCTCGTTCGCGTGACGCTCACAATTCGGGTTTGTGATTTCCCGCGCACGTCAGGATATCTGCGGGGCGTCCGCGCGGTGCTCCGCAGGTATCCGCAGGATACAGCTGCGGCGGGCGCGTTCCGCCTGCCCGGCACCGGCTCAGCGGATGCTGTTGATCGCGTCCTGCACCCGAGCGGAGTAGTCCAGAGACAACGGCGCAGAACCAGCGCCTTCGGCTGCCGCGGCCTGCCCCTCCGGACTGGCGACATAGTTCAGGTAGGCGGTGACCAGTTCGGCCTGGTCGGCATCCGGATACTCCTCGCAGGCGATCAGATAGCTCACCAGCACCAGTGGGTACACCCCGGCTGCCGTCGAGGTACGGTCGACATCGATCACGAGGTCGTTCGGGTTCTCCCGGTCCACCAGCGGAGATTCGTCGATGATCGCGGCCGCGGCCTCGGTGGAGTAGTCCACGAAGTCGTCGCCCACCTTCAGCGACGCCACCGACAGGTCGCCGGCGCGGGACGCATCCGCGTAGCCGATGGTGTTGTAGCCGTTCGCGACGGCGCTCACCACGCCGGAATTGCCCTGAGCGCCCTCGCCTGGGTAGGGGAAGGCGTCGGCCGGGTCGTTCGGCCACGCCTCGGGCACGTTCTGGTGCAGGTAGTCGGCGAAGTTCTTGGTGGTGCCGGAGTCATCGGACCGGTGCACGGCGGAAATCTGCTCGTCGGGAAGGGCGCTGCCGGGGTTGAGCGCCGTGAGGACCGGGTCGTTCCACCGGGTGATCGCGCCCGAGAAGATGCCGGCGATCGCCGCCGGGTCCAGCCGCAGCGAGTCGACGCCGTCGACGTTGAAGACCAGCACCAGCGGTGACACGTAGACCGGCAGGTCGATGGCGGCCGCGCCCGGCGCGCAGCTGCGGAACTCGCCGGTGAGTTCCTCGTCGCTCAACGCCGAATCCGACCCGGCGAAGTCGACCCCGCCGCCGATGAACTGTTCCCGGCCCGCGCCAGAGCCGGTCGGGTCGTAGTTGATCGTCACACTGCCGTTGGCCCGCTGGAACTGCGATACCCAGACGTCCTGGGCGGATGCCTGGGCGGAGGAGCCCGCGCCGTCCAGCGTCCCCGCCAGCGTGCTCGGCGCGTCGCCGGCCTCGTTCGCGGCACAGCCGCAGAGCAGCAGGGCCGCCACCGCCAGTCCTGTGCCGAGGAGGAGCGCCGGGTGCCTGTTTGTAGCCATCACGCTCCCCATTCTGCCGGATCAGTCCTGGGCGCATCGTGGATGGTCCGGCGTCAGGCTCTGCTGATAGATTCGATGCACGCTGTCAGAGGGAGAATCATGACCACACGCTGGGCGCGCTTCGCCCGTGGGTGGATCGTGGCGGGTTTCTCCACCTTCGTGGCCGCGCTCTCGCACACCCTCGGTGGTGGCGCCGTACCCGGCGTGCTCGCCGTGGTCGTGTCACTCGCGTTCGCAGCGATCGTCTCCATCGGCCTGTCCGGCCGCACCCTGTCCACCTGGCGGCTCACCGTGGCGGTCCTGGTGAGCCAGCTGATCTTCCACGGCCTGTTCTCGTTCGGGGGAGCGGGCGGCCGCCTCGCCGGCACGGATGCCATGACCGGCCACGCACACGACGCCGGCTCCGCAGTTCTGCTCCTCCCGGCGGGCGCGGCTCCCGGCGCCATGACCGGCGACCACGGGTCGCTGATGATCCTCGCCCACGTCGTTGCGGCAGTCATCACGGTGCTGGCGCTCCGGTTCGGCGAACGCGCGTTCTGGGGCCTGTTCAGCACGGCGAGGGTCGCCCTGCACGCCCTCGTGAAGGCGCTCACAATCGCTCCCATCGGGCACAGCCCGGCCGCAGCGACCCCCTTCGTCACCCGGATGCCGCCCCGGCGCCGGCTCGCCCTGCTCAGCACCATGCGGCATCGTGGTCCGCCGGTGTGCCTCGTCGCCTGAGAGATCCCTCTCCTCGTTCGATTCACACCGCTTATTACCTGACCGAACCGCTCCCACCTGCCCGCCACCGGGCGACGGTTCTCGTCAGCCACGATCCCAAGGACCCACCATGAAGCTCTCCACGCCCGTCTTCGCCGCCACCACCCTCCTCGGTGCCGGCCTGCTCGCCCTGTCCGCTCCGCTGGCGGCCAGTGCCCACGTCGAGGTCGACCCGTCGTCGACCGCCGCCGGCTCCTACAGCCTGCTCACCTTCTCGGTAGGGCACGGCTGCGAGGGGTCGTCCACCACCGGCATCACCATCGACATCCCGGAGTCGATCACGAGCGTCACCCCCACCGTCAACCCTGGCTGGGACATCGACAAGATCGCTGTCGACCTCGCCACCCCGCTCGACGATGGCGAGGGTGACACCATCACCACTCGGGTCGGCCAGGTCAGCTACACCGCCCAGGCGCCGTTGGTCGACGGGCTGCGCACCACCTTCGTGCTCAGCCTGCAGATCCCGGCCGATGCGGCCGCCGGCGACACCCTCGCCTTCCCGGTGCTGCAAACCTGCGAGGTCGGCGAAACCAACTGGAGCGAGGCCGTCGTCGAGGGTGAAGAGGAACCGGCGCACCCGGCCCCGTCGCTCATTGTCACCGAAGCCACCGCCGAGTCCGGCCACGGCCACGGCAGCACCGACGAGGCCACGGCTGACGACCACGAGGCAGCCGGCGCCAGCACGGCCACGGATGACGTGATCGCCCGGGTGCTCGGCATCGGTGGTCTCGTCGTCGGTGCTGTCGGCCTGGTGGTGGCCATCGCGTCCCGCCGCAAGAACGCGGCCTAGGCCTTTCGATGACAAGCATCCGATCCCGCGGTCGCCGCCTCCGCAGCGCCCGCTATCTCCTGGCCGGTCTCGTAGTTGCGCTCGCGAGCGTCGGCCTCGTGGCTGCCCCGGCGTCCGCGCACAATTCGGTGGTCAACATCTCCCCGGAACCCGGCTCCGTGGTGACCGAACAACCCGGAGTGATCACGGTCACCACGAACGACAACCTCCTCGACCTCGCCGGCGAGGGCGGTTCGAATGCCATGCAGATCAGCGGCCCGGGCGGCGACGTGCGCTACTACGGCGACGGCTGCTCCACGGTCTTCGGGCCGTCGCTCGAGACCGAGGTGCAGCTCGGCCAGCCGGGGGAGTACACGGTGGTGTGGCAGGTGGTGTCCACGGACTCGCACTCGATCTCCGACAGGTTCACCTTCACCTGGCAGCCCGATGCGAACCAGGTGCTCGCCGAGGGTTCGGCCACGGCGCCGACCTGCGCGACCGACAACTCAAGCAGCGGGGCCGCGGACACCGACGCGGCAGCCACTGAGGCCGCGGCCGACGCCGACAGCGGCTCCGGAGTGCGGGCCACCGACCTGCTCTGGATCGGCGGCGCGCTCGTGGCCGTCCTCGCCGCGATCGGCGCGACCCTGCTCGTGCTGCGTCGCCGCCCCACCGGAGACTAGCCGTCCCGTGACACCGCTCTCGCGAGTGTGGTTCTCCGCGCGAGCTCCTTCTCCGCGAGAGCTGCATCCCGCGAGAGCGGTGTAACGGTCGCCTCAGCGACCTGTGGCAACCACAGCACCGCTCTCGCGAATGTGGTTCTCCGCGCGAGCTCCTTCTCCGCGAGAGCTGCATCCCGCGAGAGCGGTGTAACGGTCGCCTCAGCGACCTGTGGCAACCACAGCACCGCTCTCGCGNGCTGCGTCAGCGGTTGTGCACACGCTGGCACGTCGCCCGGTGGCGTCGGTGGGCGCGGGTAGAGTTGGCGGGTGAGTTGGAACGCCGAGATACCGTGGGATCCTGACGAGTTCGAGCCACCGGACGACTTCGATGCCCCACCGCCCCCAGACCCCTACGGTTCGGGTAGCTCCGCTGCGCCCGCCGCCCGGCAGGGCGCATCAGCCCCAGCGGGTTCCGGTCCGGTCGACTTCGGCGACTACGCCCCGCCCGCCGGTGGCGCCACGCTGCTCGCCCCGCCGCCTCCCAAACGCGCCACCGCCAAGTTCGCCACCGCCGCCGAAGCCCTGCACACCGTCTTCGGCTACGACTCGTTCCGCGGCGAGCAGGCCCAGATCATCGACCAGCTCATCGGTGGCGGCGACGCCGTCGTGCTCATGCCCACCGGTGGCGGCAAGAGCCTCTGCTACCAGATCCCGTCGCTCGTGCGCGAGGGCACCGGCATCGTGATCTCCCCGCTGATCGCGCTCATGCAAGACCAGGTGGATGCGCTCACCCTCGTCGGCGTGAGCGCCGCGTTCCTCAATTCCAGCCAGGACTCCGCCGCCCGCAGCCAGGTCGAACGTGACTACCTGGCCGGCAACCTCGACCTGCTCTACGTCGCCCCGGAGCGGCTGAGCAACGAAGCCACCAAACGGTTCCTCGACCGCGGAACCATCGCCCTGTTCGCGATCGACGAGGCGCACTGTGTCTCCCAGTGGGGGCACGACTTCCGGCCCGACTACCTCGCGTTGTCCGAGCTCGCCGACCGTTGGCCCGATGTGCCCCGCATCGCGCTCACCGCCACGGCCACCGACGCCACCCACAAAGAGCTCACCGAGCGCCTGCAGATGGGCCAGGCGCAGCACTTCGTCGCCAGCTTCGACCGGCCCAACATCCAGTACCGCATCGTGGGCAAGGCCGAGCCGCGCAAACAACTCCTCAACTTCATCAAGACCGAACACCCCACCGACGCCGGCATCGTCTACGCGCTCAGTCGCAAGACCGTTGAGCAGACCGCCGAGTTCCTGCGCGCCAACGGCCTGAACGCCTACCCGTACCACGCCGGTCTCGACCAGGGCCTGCGGGCCCGCACCCAGTCCAGGTTCCTGCGCGAAGAGGGCGTCATCATCGTCGCCACCATCGCGTTCGGCATGGGCATCGACAAGCCGGATGTGCGCTTCGTCGCGCACATCGACCTGCCCAAGTCCGTCGAGGGCTACTACCAGGAGACCGGCCGGGCCGGCCGCGACGGCCTGCCCTCCACCGGCTGGCTGGCTTACGGCCTGCAAGACGTGGTGCAGCAGCGCCGCATGATCGACGAATCGCCTGGCGACCTCGCCCACCGGCGCAAGATGAGTGCGCACCTCGATGCGATGCTCGCGCTCTGCGAGACCGTGCACTGCCGGCGGGTCAACCTGCTGCGCTATTTCGGCCAGGCCAGCGAACCGTGCGGCAACTGCGACACCTGCCTGGTGCCGCCGGAGGCCTGGGACGGCACAGTGCCGGCACAGAAGCTGCTCTCCACGATCGTGCGCCTGCTGCGGGAACGCAACCAGCGCTTCGGCGCAGGTCAACTCATCGACATCCTGCGCGGCAAGACCACCCCGCGCACCACCCAGCACCACCACGAGCAGCTGGCCACCTGGGGCATCGGCGCCGATCTCACCGACCAGCAGTGGCGCGGCGTGGTGCGGCAGATGCTCGCCCAGGGCTTCATCGCCACTTCGGGTGAGTACGGCACCCTGATCCTCACCGAGGCCGCCGGCGAGGTGCTCGCCGGCTCCCGCCCGGTGCAGCTGCGCAGCGAACCCGACCGGCCGGTCAAGCGAACCCCGGCGGCCCGCGCTGCTACCGCGAAGGCCGGGCTGGCCGAACTCAGCCCCGACCAGGAGGCTCTGTTCCAGGCACTGCGCGCCTGGCGCAGCGCCACCGCCAAGGAGCAGGGCGTGCCCGCGTATGTCGTCTTCGGTGATGCCACCCTGGTGGCCGTCGCGGCGGCGAAGCCTCGCACCCTGGCCGATCTCGACGGCATCACCGGCGTCGGCGCCAAGAAGCTCGACTCCTACGGCGAAGCCCTGCTCGAGGTCGTGGCGGCGAGCGACTGACCCGGTCGGGCCGCCCCCGCATCGGCCCATCTTTGTCGCCCATCGCAGGTGCAGGCACCGCGTTCTTGTAGAAGAGCTACAGTCCCACCGCGTGCCGCCGCACCCGTCTTTGTAGCCCCGTCACGCACTATTTCCGCCTGAGAGCCGGTCGACCTAACGTGGTCGAACACTCAACAGCCGCGCGTAGACGTAAGGACCAATGATGGTTGACACTGCCCAGCGCTCCTCAGACTCCCGCCCCAACGCGGTCGAGACCGACACGGGGCCCGTCCGGGTCGCCGGCGATCCGGATGCCCCGCGCATCGACCTGCCACTGCTCACGCACAAGCTGCTCGGCACCTGGGCACAGGTGCGGCTGAACGCCCGCGAGCTGACCGCCCGGCCAGAGCTGCAGCGCGTCGAGGGCCTCTCCATGGCCGCCCACCGCGAGCGCGTGCTCGGCCAGCTGAAGGTCCTCGCCGACAACGGCCACGTGCACCGTGCCTTCCCGGCCGCGCTCGGCGGCTTTGACGACCACGGCGGCAATATCGCCGGCTTCGAAGAACTGGTCACCGCCGACCCGAGCCTGCAGATCAAGGCCGGCGTGCAGTGGGGACTCTTCGGCGCCGCCGTGCTGCACCTGGGCACCAGGGAGCACCACGAGAAGTGGCTGCCCGGCATCATGAGCCTGGACGTGCCCGGCGCCTTCGCGATGACCGAGACCGGCCACGGCTCGGATGTCTCCGCGATCGGCACCACCGCGACCTACGACGTCGAGGCGGGCGACTTCGTGCTACAAACCCCGTTCCGCGCCGCCTGGAAGGACTACCTCGGCAACGCCGCCAACGACGGCATCGCCGCCGTCGTCTTCGCCCAACTGGTCAGCCTGGGTGTCAACCACGGTGTGCACGCGTTCTACGTTCCGCTGCGCGACGAATCCGGCGCCTTCCTGCCCGGTATCGGCGGAGAGGACGATGGCCTCAAGGGCGGCCTGAACGGCATCGACAACGGCCGGTTGCACTTCGACCAGGTGCGGGTGCCCCGCGAGAACCTCCTCAACCGGTACGGCGATGTCGCCGAGGACGGCAGTTACACCAGCCCGATCGGCAGCCCCGGCCGGCGCTTCTTCACCATGCTCGGCACCCTGGTGCAGGGCCGGGTCTCGCTCGACGGTGCCGCCACCCAGGCCTCCGCGCTCGCCCTCACCATCGCCATCCGCTACGGCAGCGAACGCCGCCAGTTCACCGCCGGCAGCGACACCGACGAAGAGGTCATCCTCGACTACCAGCGCCACCAGCGCCGGCTCATCCCCCGGCTGGCCACGGCGTACGCGCAGACCTTCGCGCACGATGAATTCCTGGTCAAGTTCGACCAAGTGTTCAGCGGCACCGCCGACACTGATGTCGACCGGCAAGACCTGGAGACCCTCGCCGCCGCCCTCAAACCGCTCTCCACCTGGAACGCGCTGGACACCCTGCAGGAAGCGCGCGAGGCCTGCGGCGGCGCCGGGTTCCTGGCTGAGAACCGGTTCGTGGGCCTCCGCGCCGACCTCGACGTCTACGCCACCTTCGAGGGCGACAACAACGTGCTCCTCCAGCTCGTGGCCAAACGGCTGCTCACCGACTACAACCGCAAATTCGCCGGTGCGGATGCCGGCGCGCTCGCCCGATACGTCGTGCAGCAGACCGCCGGCCGGGCCTACCACGGCACGGGCCTACGCCGGCTCGGCCAGTCAGTGGCCGACTTCGGCTCCACCGCCCGCAGCGTCGGCCAACTGCGGGAGACCGCCACTCAGCGGGCGCTGCTCACCGACCGGGTCGAGAGCATGATCGCCGGGATCGCCCAGGCACTCCGCAACACCACCAAGCTGCCCAAGAAAGAAGCGGCGGCCCTGTTCAACTCGCACCAGAACGAGCTCATCGAAGCCGCCCGCGCGCACGCCGAGTTGCTGCAGTGGGAGGCGTTCACCCGGGCCGTGGAGACCACGGAAGACGCCGGCACCCGGCAGGTTCTCACCTGGCTGCGCGACCTGTTCGGGTTGCGCCTGATCGAGGAGCACGCCGCCTGGTACCTGATCAACGGCCGGTTGTCGGGCAAGCGGGCACTGGCGGTGACGGCCTACATCGACCGCATCATCGCGCGGCTGCGCCCGCACGCCCTCGACCTGGTCGACGCGTTCGGCTACGCCCCTGAGCACCTGCGGGCGCCGATCGCCTCCGGCGCAGAGCGGGTGCGCCAGGTCGAAGCCCGCCAGTATTACCGCGACCAGCGCGCCGCCGGCACCGCCCCCGTCCTCGAAAAGCCCGCCCCCCGCCGCTGAACCCGCAGGCCCCACCCGGACTGGGGGTGGGTCAGGCGAGCGGATGAGGGGTGGTGCGCCAGAACCATCCGCTGGGCTGATGCCGACGCCGACGCGGTGCCCATATCGTCGTCTGTGGGGGTGACGCGGCATGCGTTCCTTCTGAGATGAGAGGGACAGGTACCGGATGATCCACGCAGAATCCCTGACCAAGCGCTACGGAAGTAAGACCGCCGTCGATGCCGTCGACTTCACGGTGCAGCCCGGCCGGGTGACCGGTTTCCTCGGCCCGAACGGCGCCGGCAAGTCCACCACCATGCGCATGATCGTGGGCCTCGACCGGCCCAGCCACGGTTCGGTCACCGTCAACGGCAAGCAGTACCGCGAGCACAAGGCGCCGCTGCGAGAAGTCGGTGTGCTCCTGGACGCCAAGGCCATCCACACCGGTCGCAGCGCCTACAACCATCTGCTCGCCATGGCCGCCACCCATTCCATTCCGGCCAGCCGGGTGAAGGAGGTCATCGAACTCACCGGGCTCGAATCCGTCGCCCGCAAACGCGTCGGCGGATTCTCGCTCGGCATGGGCCAGCGGCTCGGCATCGCCGCGGCCCTGCTGGGCGACCCGGCCACCCTGATCCTCGACGAACCCGTCAACGGGCTCGACCCGGAGGGTGTGCAGTGGGTGCGTCATCTGGTGCGCAACCTCGCCGCCGAGGGCCGAACTATCCTGCTCTCCTCGCACCTGATGAGCGAGATGGCCGTCACCGCAGACCACCTGATCGTGCTCGGCCGTGGCAAGGTCATCGCTGATGCGCCCGTCGCCGAGCTGATCGGTGCGGCCAACCAGAACACCGTCCGGGTGCGTACCCCATACGCCGCCGAGCTCAGCGCGCTGTTCCAGCGGGCCGATGTCACCGTGACCGGTACCGGCATCGACCAGCTGGTGATCTCCGGCATCACCGCCGCCGAGATCGGCAATCAGGCCGCCAGGGCCGGAATCGCCCTGCACGAACTCACTCCGATCAGCGCGTCGCTCGAGGAGGCCTACATGGCACTCACCCAGAACGACGTCGAATACCGCACCGGTGGAACGCCGGGCGACCCCGCCGCCGAACACGCCGCCGCCATGACCGCCTCCGACCTCCAGGGAAGTGTCCGATGACCACCACCGCCCCGGCATCCGTCCACGTCTTCGTTCCCACCGGCTCCGGCCTGAGCTTTCCCGGTCTGCTCCGGTCGGAGTGGATCAAGCTGCGCTCCGTCCGCTCCACGATCTGGTCGTACGCCACGGTCGTCCTGATCTCGTTCGGCATGGCGTTGCTCATGTCCGTCTCGATCGACTTCGGTGGCAGCCCGGTGCCGGCGGATGCGCAGGCGACGCTGCTGGCCCAGGCCGCGACCTTCGGGGTCTTCTTCGGTCAGCTCGTCGTGGCCGTGCTCGGTGTGCTCGCCATTAGTGGGGAGTACAGCACCGGCATGATCCGTTCGAGCCTCACCGCCGCACCGCGGCGCCTGCCCATGCTGGCCGCGAAGGCCGTTGTGCTTTTCGTCTGCACCTTCGTCGTCGGCCTGGTCACCACCGTGGGTTCCTACCTCGTGGCGGCGTCGGTCCTCGGCGGCAAGGGCGTCAGTGCCAGTCTGACCGACCCTGACCTGCTGCTCCCGCTCCTGGGCGGAGCGCTCTACCTCGCCTTGGTGGCGGTATTCGCGCTCGGTGTCGGGGCCATGCTGCGCTCGAGCGCCGGCGGCATCGCCGCTGCCCTCGGCATCCTCTTGCTGCTGCCGATCATGCTGGCGATGATCCCGGCCGAGTGGGCCGCAGAATCGCTGCCCTACCTGATCTCCACCGCCGGCCTGGCCATGTTCGGCCTCGAACAGTTCGGCCCGTCCGAATTCGAGGCCTGGCAGAACCTGCTCATCGTGCTCGGCTGGGTCGCGGTCTCCCTGGCCGGCGCCGCCGTGCTGCTGCGTCGCCGCGACGCCTGACCGGCGCCGGCCGGGGCGCGCCGGGAGGACTCGCCACCGGCCGGGACGGAGTCTCTGGCCGTAGGCTCGCAGCATGAGAGAGTTCTACCCTGAGATCGAACCGTACGACACCGGCATGCTCGACGTCGGTGATGGTCAGAGCATCTACTACGAGGTCTCCGGCAACCCGGACGGCAAGCCGGCGGTCTACCTGCACGGCGGTCCGGGCGGCGCATCCAGCCCCACTCAGCGACGGGTGTTCGACCCGGAGAAGTACCGCATCGTGCTCTTCGACCAGCGCGGGTGCGGCCAGAGCACCCCGCACGCCAGCGCCCCCGACGCCGACCTCTCCACCAACACCACCTGGCACCTGGTCGCCGACATCGAGCGACTTCGCGAGCACCTCGGCATCGACCGCTGGCTGGTCTGCGGCGGCTCGTGGGGCAGTTCCCTCGCCCTGGCCTACGCCGAAACCCACACCGACAAGGTCACCGAACTCGTGTTGCGCGGCATCTTCACGCTGCGCCCGATCGAGCTCGACTGGTTCTACGAGGGTGGCGCCGCGGCGATCTACCCTGACCTCTGGGAGGGCTTCGTTGCCCCGGTACCCGTTGCCGAGCGCGGTCGCCTGATCGAGGCGTACAGCCGACTGCTGCACGACCCGGACCAGGCCGTGCGTGAGCGCGCCGGCGTGGCCTGGTCCACCTGGGAATCGTCCACCATCACCCTGCTGCAGAGCCCGGCGACCATCGAACGGTTCACCGAACCGTCCTTCGCCGTGGCCTTTGCCCGCATCGAGAACCACTACTTCATGAACAAGGGCTGGTTCGAGCCCGAACAGCTGCTCCGGGATGCGACCAAGCTCACCGACATCCCCGGCGTGATCGTGCAGGGCCGCTACGACATGTGCACCCCGGCGTTCACCGCCTGGGCACTGCACCAGGCTTGGCCGGAGGCCGACTTCCAGCTGATCCCCGACGCCGGGCACTCGTTCGAGGAGCCGGGCATCCGGGCCGCGCTGCTCGACGCCACCGACCGCTTCGCGCGCTGACGCACTGACCGGGCCCGCTGCCTGCGCTCAGCGGATGCGGCGGGCCAGCTTGTCGGTGTACCGGCGGGCGAACCTGCCCAGCGTGGCCAGATCGCTCCGGCGCAGTCCGTAGAAGGTGAGCGGGTTGATGCCGAAGCTGCGCGCCAGGAAATACAGGTTGAGGTTGCTCGAGAGCAGGTTGCCCACCAGCGTGGCCAGCGCGGCCCCCATCGCGCCCAGCACCGGCGCCAACAGCACGAGCAGGCCGATGTTGACCAGGCAGGCGATCGTCAGAGACAGGCTGCGAAGACCCGGCCGGCCCCTGGCGCTCAGCCCTGAACCGCCGATCGACCCCGGGGTGCCGAGCACCACGGCGGCCAGCAGCACCGCCGCGACCGGCAACGAGTCGACAAAACCCTCACCGAACAGGAACGGCAGCCACCACAACATGCTCACGCCCAGTGCCAGGCCGGCCAGGCCGCAGAGGAAAGTGGAGATGCGGGCCGAGGCACTGAGCCGCTCGTCCACCGACTCCGCCGCGTCGGTCACGAAGGTCACGTCCCGCACGGCCTGGTTGATGATCAGCGGCAGTTCGCTCACACTGACCGCGACCACGTACAACCCCAGCTGGTAGGTGTCGGCCAGCGGGGTCATCAGCACCTGGTCGATGCGGGAGAGCAGCATGCCGGAGAGTGACCCCACCCACACCCGCACGCCGTAGCCCAGCAACCCGCTGGTGCGGGCCATCCGCGGCACCTCGGTCGCCCGCGGCGCCAGGCTCCGCATACGGCCGATGTAGACGAACGCCCCGCACACCGGCATCACGGCGACGGTGAGCGTGGCCACCAGCGGGGTGAGGGTGCCGGTCAGCCAGAACGGAATAAGCACGAGCAGTCGCAACGACGACGTCACGATGCGCTCGGTCGCCACCAACCGCCAGCTCTGCGTGGCGGAGGCGACACCGCGCAGCACCCCCACGAGCAGATTGGGCACTATCGCCAACGACGCCACCAGGATCAGCTGGGCGACAACGGGCGAACCGCCGCTCAGCCACGACGAGCTTGCGAACACCGCGGCCATCGCGATCAGCCCGGCCAGGGTCAGCAGCAGCAGACCGCGCCGGGCAGCGTTCCTGGCCAGATGCGGCGCGCGGGCGACAGCCCAGGTCACCGCCTCCGGAATGCCGAAGGTCGCCAGGGTCACCACCAACGCCAGCGGCGCCGTCGCGGCGGCGACTTCGCCGCGGCCCTGTACCCCGAGGGCCTGCGCGAGGATGGGGCCGGAGAACAGCGCGACCAGGGGCGGGAAGGCGTTGCCGATCAGGGCGATCGACATATTGCCCGACAACACCCCCGTCCGGCCCGGCGGCCCGGCCGGGCCAGCAGGCATTGCCCGTACCGCCCGCCGCTGCCGCTTAGCCGACATGGGCGCCCGGTTCGGCGGCGCGGCCGGCAGCCGTCGTCGCCGGCTCGTCGGCGCGCATCCGGCTCAGCTCCTCCGGCCCGAAGCACGCCGCGATCTGGGCGTCGTTGCCGCCGCCCAGCACGTTCCGGCCATACAACGTGCCCCGCTGAGTGCCGGGAATGGCGATGTATTCTGCCTGCCGAGGTGCGACCTGGCGCCCCCGGAAACCGTGCCGCACCATCACGGAGTGCACCCAGATGTCATCGGCCCAGGGCGCGAGCCGGGTGAACTCCTCACCCTCCGCGGCCAGGGCGGTGAGCAGGGCAGGGGGGTAGAGGATGCCGGACACACCGGTGCACAGGGTGCGAAAGCTGGCCTCCGTTCCGGTGCATGCGCTCCAGCGTTTGTACGGCGCCAACCGGGCACCGTCGAACTCGACCCGGTGGGCGCGATGGCCGTGCACATCCTCCGGGTGCCTGGCATGCGCGGCGAGCAGATCGGCCAGCCACAGCCGGGGATAGAGCACGTCATCGTCGGCGGCAACCAGGGGCAACTCGGCCGAGGCCATGGTGGTCGCGTAGGCGTACTGCTTCTTATGCGGACCGTAATCCGCACACCAGAGCACTTCGAGGCCGCGTTCCATCAAGCGACGCAGGGCGGGTGGTGGATCCGCCACGACGTCGGCCTCGTCCAGCCAGAGGATCAGACGACGGGGACGCACCGCACCCCGGGCGATCGACTCGATCGAATAGAAGACGGTGTCGATGCGGTGTCCATAGCTGGTGAGATTGACCACTGCCGCCCCCGAGCCCGTCACCCGGCGGCGGCCGTACCGGCACCGTGCGGAGAGGAGTCGCAGCCGCAGCTCCAGCCGGAGGCGCTCCAGCGTGGCCGCAGGGTCGCGCCGCAACCCCGACAGGCCCCTGGCGAGTCGACCGGCCACGGCTGTACCTCCCACGTCTCGCCACCGACCCTGGCGCCGGCCGGGCGTCGCGGATCGACGAGCCCTGAGGCCGCACACAGTACCCGGGCCAGACGGGCGCGGATACCGCCCACGTTCGGGGGCCATCGGCCCCCGCAGCGCGGATCCGCCCTTGTTGTGCCTGGGATGGCGCTCTATGGTGTGCTCGAAACGGCCCATCACGGCGAGCATCCGGCTCGCCGGATTGTGCGCCAGGGGCGGGCGGCGAGAATGACGGCAGAGGCTCGATCGCACCGTGCGCGCCGGGCCGCCGTTCCCACCCGGCGGCTGCCCGTCGCTCCGCCGCTGGAACCCGGCCGGTCCAGGGATACGGCTCGCGCGCTCATCGTGGTGCGCGTCCTCGCCGTCGGCGTCTTGATCGTGCTGGCCATGCGGGTCGAGTTGTCGCAGGGCCTCACCGTGGGCTATCTCGCGGCCGCCGCCCTCGTCCCGCTCTGGCTGCCAGTGGTCCGGCACTTCCAGGGCGCGACGGCCCTCCTCGGCATCGGTGCGCTCGCCATCCTCGGAGGCGTCTGGCTCACGGTGTTCTCTGCCTCGTCGCATGAGACTGCGCCGGGCCAAGCCGTCACCATCTGTGTCGGCCTGGCCGGCATCCTCTGTTCGATCGGGTTCGTGCTCTGGTGCCGCACGGTGCTCCCGGATGCCCAGGTGGCCCTGTGGTTCGGCGTCGGACTGCTGTTCGGCGTCTCGCCCGGCAGCGATCTCTACGCGGCAAATCCGTGGCGGTTCGGCTACTCGGTGGCCCTCACCATCATCGTGCTGGCCGTGGCGAGGTTGACCGGCCGCCGGTGGCTCGAACTCGTCGCGGTGGTCGGGTTCACTGCCATTGCCGCCGTGACGGATGCCAGGTCCTCTTTTGCCATCCTGCTCTTCACCGCCCTGCTGGTGCTCTGGCAGCTCCGGCCGGGCACCCGCACTCGCGCCGTGTCGGCCGCCAGGGTCGTGCTGGCGCTGGGCGTGCTCGCGCTTGTGGTCTACAACCTCGGCCAGGCCCTGATCCTGGACGGCGCACTCGGCCAGGACACCCAACTGCGCAGCAGTGCTCAGATGCAGACCTCAGGGTCCCTCATCCTCGGCGGCCGGCCAGAGCTGGCGGCCACGGCAGCGCTCATGGCGCACCAGCCGATCGGGTTCGGGGCCGGCACCGCTCCGAACGCCCACGACATCCTCGCCGCCAAGACGGGCTTGAGCGCGATCGGCTACGACCCGAACAACAACTATGTCGACGTCTACATGTTCGGCGGACACGTCGAGTTGCACTCCATCATCGGTGACCTGTGGGCGTGGTTCGGCCTGGCCGGACTTGCCCTCGCCGCAGCGTTCGTCGTGCTCATCCTGCGCGGGCTCGGTCACGCCGTGGGCTCCGGCACCGCGGCGGCCGTGGTGATCTACCTAGGCATCAAACTGCTGTGGGCGCTGTTGTTCGGCCCGTTGTACAGTTCGGCGACCCTGATCATCATCACCATCGGCCTGGTCATGCTCCGCCGCGACCCGCAACCGCAACCGGTAGCGGCCGACTCGGGGAGACTCCGGTGACCGGAGTGCCATCGAACCCGCCGCCGACGCAGCCGGCCGCCCGCATCGGCTGGATCGACACCGGCCGGGGCATCGCGATCCTGCTCGTGGCGTTGTACCACTCGGCGAGCTGGCTGCTGGGGGCCGGCTTCGACATCCCCTACTGGCGAGAGATCAACGACGCACTCTCCTCGATGCGGATGCCGCTGTTCTTCGCCCTGGCCGGCCTCTTCGCCCCCAAATGGCTCGCGGTGCCCTGGAACCACTTATGGAACTCGAAGCTGCGCCTGTATGTCTGGGTATTCCTGATCTGGGAGGTGATCGGGTCGGTCGTCTTCATGCTGGGACTGAGCCTCAGGGGCCAGGGCGTCGGTGTCAGGCAAAGCCTGCTCGCCCTGCTCGTCTCGCCGGTCGCCCCACGCTTCGAACTCTGGTTCATCTGGGCGCTGGCACTGTTCTTCGTGGCGGCGAAACTGGCCAGACGGGTGGACTACCGGGTGCAACTCGCGCTCACCGGCGTGGTCTCGATGGTCGCCCTCAGCGGCTGGGAGACCGCCAACGTCGGCTGGAGCGGGTCCGCCCGCCATCTGTTCTTCTTCCTCGCCGGACTCTATCTGCGCCCGGTCATCCTCAGGCTGGGCAGTATCCCGCCGACTCTGGCGGCCGGCGTCGTCGCCCTGTGGGCGGTTCTGTCGACCACCGTCGCCGTTTTCGACCTCAGAACCGTTCCCGGCCTGTACTTCGCGAACTGCCTGATCGGGGTGGTGGCCGGTGTGAGCATCAGCCGCGTCCTGGCCGGCGTTCCCCGGCTGGCCTCCATTGGTCGCACCACCCTACCGATCTACCTCGCCCACACCCCCCTGATCATCCTGCTCTCCTTCGTGCTGTCCACGCCGCTGCTGTTCCCGGTACTCGCGCCGGTCGCCGGGGGAGTGCCGCCGGTCCTCGCCGCCATCGCGGTCGCCCTCGCCCTCTGGCTCAATCGGGCTGCGGCACCCACTCCACTCCGGTACCTTTATCAGCCTCCGCCGACCGTGCTGCGAATCGGCGACCGGTCCACGGCCCGGGCCGGGCGCCGCCGGGCGCCGCGGCACGCGCAGGAGCCGCAGTGAGTGCCGTGCATGCACCGCAGACCGTGCGGGAGACCTGGATCGACGTCGCCAAGGGCATCGCCATCATCCTGGTGGTGCTGTTCCACTCGGTGATGTACCTCGAGGGGGCCGGGGTGACCGGGCCGCTCGCCAGGATGAACCCGTTACTGGACACATTCCGCATGCCCCTGTTCTTCTTCATGTCCGGAATCCTGGCCGCCAAGGCGATCACCCTGCCGTTCGGGGCGCTCTTTCGCACCCGCATGCTGCGACTGCTCTACCTGTATGTGGTCTGGGTGGCCCTGCAGACCATCGTGCTCCTGGTCGTGCCGCCGATCAGCGCGGCCCCGGCCAATGCCCGCCCGCTCGATCTTCTCACCCTGTTCGTGCGGCCCAACTCGAACCTGTGGTTCATCTACGCCCTGCCGCTGTTCTTCGCCCTGGCCTGGTTGATACGCCGCTGGCCGCCGGCCGTCCAGGTGGCACTGACGGCCCTCCTCGCCGCCGGATTCGGGTCGACGATGCTGCACACCGGCACGCCCTGGGACAAGATGGGGCGCTACCTGGTGTTCTTCATCGCCGCTATCTGGCTGGGGCCCAGAGTGCGGCGCTTGGTCCCAGCGGTCCGCTGGTGGCATGCCTTGCTCGCGACGCTGTTGTACGCTGCCGTCACCATCGTCGTGGTGCGCCTCGACCTGTCGACGGTGCCGTTCGTGTTGCTGGCCACGAGCGTGCTCGCGGTGACAGTCGGCATCACGGTCGCGGCTGTGCTCGGCCGGCTGGCGGCCTTCGACTGGCTGCGAAACCTGGGCACCCGCACGCTGGCCATCTACCTCGTGCACACCTTCCCGATGATCCTGACCGCTGCCGTTATCGTGGCGGTTGCGCCACCGCTGAGCGAGGGTGTTGCTGTTGTCCTGCCGCTTCTGCTCACCATTGCGGCCATCAGCCTGGCGCTCGCCGTCTTCCGTTATGCCGGGGCGGTCCCCGGCCTGTTCGACGTTCCGGTGGCCTCCTGGGTACGACAACGTCAGCCGCGCCACCTGCGCCCGGCCGGTGGCCTGATCACGCCGCCACTACCGAGCCCGGATGGGTCAGGCCCGGGTCTCTCCAAACCGTGATGGAGCCGAAAGCGCTTCCAGCGCGCGCCGTAAGGCGGTGCTCGAGGTGTGCATTGTGTAGGGGAAATAGACCACGTCCACCCCCACGGCGGCGAATTCCCGCTCGAGCAAAAGGCCCCGCGGCGTGCCCCGCCAGTCGTCGCCCTTGAAGAAGAGATCGAAGCGCAGCTCTCGCCAGGTGTCGAGTTTGTCTGGCACCGTCTCGGCGACGGCCTCATCGACGAAGCTGATGTGGCTCACGATTTCGAGCCGCTCCGCCAGCGGCACGATGGGCGGCGCGCCCTTGGTCAGCACGAGCATGTCATCGGAAACTACGCCCGCGATCAGGTAATCGCATGCCGACCGGGCTTGCCGGAGGATGTTCAGGTGGCCCACGTGAAACAGGTCGAATGCGCCGGCGGCGTAGCCGACCCGGCCGGTGCGTTCTCGGTGCCCTACCCGGCTGTCAGCACTCATCTGGTGGCTCTCGTTTCGCTCACACCGGCTGCAGCCGGTGGTGGTCCTGGAGGGAGCGTGGTGTATGGGACAGTAGCCAGACACGTCCTTCTTGCCAAGGCTGTGTGCGCCTAAAACCTTGGAAACTCATGTAAGCGTTTGACGTCTGGAGTTCGGTGAGTCAAGCTGGAGCAACGATCGGTGGCCCCCTACGGTTGCTCCATCCCGCATGTCCCGAACGTGTGCACCATCAGAAATCACTCACAACCTTCATGATCTCCACACTTTTGCGTTCTTCGTCGTCGAAAAAGACGACCTCCTCCGCCCCCGACCGGTCTTCGACCGGCACCACAGGGGCATCATTCACCAAGCGGCCGCTTCTCGCCGCCTCCGCAGCCCTTGCTGTGGTCATCGGACTCACCGGCTTCGCCGCCGTCCCCGCCCAGGCAGCGACGGCAACCACAGCGTCGGCGTCGGCCGCGTCAGCCGTCAAGGCTGCCGTGTCCACAGCGCTCGAATCAGTGGTCGTGCCCTCTGGCGGTCAGAAGACCATCTCGCTCGGCAGCCTTCCTGCCGGCGCGAACTCGGTCACCCTCAAACTCGACGGTGCGGGCGCCTGGCAGAACACCGACGTCAAGGCCTCCATCGGCCCCAACGGTGCCCAGAAGCTCGCCTTCACCGCCACCAAGGATGGCAAGCCGAGTGCGACCCTCACCCTGCCCCTGCAGGCCGGGCACAACGGCAAGCTCACCCTCACCAGCAGTCAGGCCAGCGTGCGCGTGAACACCACTGTCACCAACATCGGTGTTCCGGCCGCGCCCGCAGCAGCACCCGCGGCGGCAGGTTCGCTTGAAGCCGTCGTCGTTCCGTCCGGCGGTCAGAAGACCATCAGCCTCGGCAGCGTGCCGGCCGGCTCGACGTCGGTGACGTTCAACCTGGCCGCCGCCGGTGCTTGGCAGAGCACCGAGGTGAAGGCCTCCATCGGCCCTGACGGTCGCCAGCAGTCCGTCTACACCGTCGCCAAGGACGCCAAGCCCTCCGCCAGTGTCACGCTGCCCCTGCACGCCGGCAACAACGGCAAGCTCACCCTGACCAGCAGTCAGGCCAGTGTCAAGCTGACCGCGACCGGTGTGACCTTCAAGACGGCCTCGTCCACCCCGGCACCCGCGCCGACCCCGGCGCCTGCGCCTGCGCCAGCTCCCGCACCCGCTCCGGCGGCACCCGCGACCGGCACCCCGAGCGGCTCCAACACCGGCGTTCCCGCCGGCACCAAGCTCACCGTGCACAACGGTGACCTCAACATCACCAAGGCCGGCACCGTCATCGACGGACAGGACATCCGTGGCCTGGTCAAGATCAGCGCTCCCAACGTGACGATCAAGAACTCGGTCATCCGCGGTCGCGCCCTCACCGGTGTCGCCCCGCTGATCAACAACCTCGGCGGCCAGTCCGGCTTGAAGATCGTCGACACCGAGCTGTTCCCGTCCACCGCGTCTCCGTATGCGATGGGTATCTACGGCTACAACTTCACCGCCACCCGGGTCAACATCCATGGCGTGATCGACAGCGTCCACCTCACCGGAGGCAACGTCGTGATCGAGAAGTCCTGGTTGCACAACAACCTGCACTACTCCAGCGACCCGAACCACGGCGGCAGCCCGAGCCACGACGACTCGATCCAGATCCAGAAGGGCGACAACATCAAGGTTGTGAACAACAACATCAGTGGTGCGTTCAACTCCGGTATCCAGATCACCCAGGACACCGGCAAGGTCTCGAACTTCACCTTCACCGGCAACTACGCCAACGGCGGAGGCTGCACGGTGAACATCGCCGAGAAGTCCTACGGCCCGGTGCAGGGCGTCAAGATCGCCGACAACACCTTCGGCCGCGACACCAAGGTGAGCAACTGCGCCATCATCGCGAAGTCCACCACCAAGATCGACCTGGCCCGTAACTACTACGTGCCGGACAAGACCCTGGTCTCCGTCCACAAGGGCTGATCCCCGGCCGTCTGGCCTGCTGAACCGTCGATCCCCGCGCGCCTGGCATGCGGGGATCTTCGGTTGCATGGTGACCCGCACCCGAAGAGGGGTCAGTAAAGTTGAGCAATCATCATATACTTGCCACATCGCGCCGGCCATCGATGGTCGGCCCCCACGGATGAGGCTGACCGATGGTTTCACGCGCCCGGCACTCGCTCCTCGCACTTGGCACCGTCGTCGTCCTCGCTATCGCAGCCACGTTCACCGGAGCGCCTGCTCTGGCCGACACCGCTCCACCGGATGCGGGTACGCCCGCCACCGTCGCGGCCGATGCCCTGCCCACCCCGCAGATCAACGGAGTGGTGTGGGCCCAGCTGATCGTCGGCGACACGGTCTACGTCGGTGGTGAGTTCACCCGCGCCCGCCCGGCGGGGTCCGCCGCCGGGGTGAATGAGGTCGTCCGTAACAACCTGCTGGCGTACACCCTCAGCACCGGGGTGCTCACCTCGTTCAATCCCAACGTCAACGGGGCTGTCCGTGCCCTGGTCGCCGCCACGGACAGCTCGCGGGTCTACGCCGGCGGCACCTTCACCTCGGTCGGGGGCGTCTCCCGCTACCGGCTCGCCGCATTCACCGCCTCGTCTGGCGCCCTCGTCACGTCCTGGGCTCCGCAGGTGAACGGTCGGGTCAGCGCCCTGGGCATCAGCAACACAGCGGTTTACGCCGGCGGCGCGTTCACTTCTGCCGGCGGGCAGGCCCGCCCGTACATGGCCAGTTTCGCCACCTCCAACGGCGCGGTGCAGCCCTGGAAGGGCACTCCTGCAGGGGGCGGAGTAAACGCCATCACGGTCTCACCCGACGGCACCAAGGTCATCGTCGGTGGCGCCTTCACCTCCTACAACGGCGGCACCAACCCGGGTTACGGCATGGTGGCCACGAACGCGACCACCGGTGCGCCTTCGGCCTGGAAGGTGAACAGCGTCGTGCGCAACGGCGGCGCCAAAGCCGCCATTCTCAGCCTCACGTCCACGAGCGCCGGGGTCTTCGGCACCGGCTACGACTTCGGCAGCACCGGCAATTTCGAGGGCACTTTCCGCGCGACGTGGGCCGACGGCACCATCACCTGGCTCGAGGACTGTCACGGCGATACCTATTCGGCCGCGCCGACCAACGACGTCGTCTACACCACCGGCCACACCCACTACTGCGGCAACATCGGCGGCTTCGGTGAGACCACCCCCCGGTCGTACCATCGCACGGTGTCCTTCTCGATGAACGCCACCGGCACGGTCGCGACCAACACGGTGCCGGGGTACTCCAATTTCGGTGGCAAGCCACGCCCGTCGCTGCTGACCTTCTACCCTGACATCAACACCGGCACCTATACCGGCCAGGGTCAGGGACCGTGGACCGTGACCGCGAATTCTCAATACGTGCTTTACGGCGGAGAATTCACCATCGTCAACAACAAGAAGCAGCAGGGTCTGGTGAGGTTTGCTGTATCCGCGATCGCGCCGGACAAGGAAGGACCTCGGCTCGCCGGCGCTGACTTCGTACCCACTCTCACCACACCGAGTTCCGGATCGGTCACGGTGGCCTGGACCTCCAACTACGACCGGGACAACGAGCTGCTCACCTACGCCGTGCAGCGCGGCGGCGTGACGGTCAAGACCCTCACCGGCCGGTCGATGGACTGGAAGCGACCCGCGCTCAGCTGGACCGAAACCGGCCTGGCCGGCGGCACCTATTCGTACCGGATCAAGGTGACCGATCCGTTCGGCAACACAAAGACCGGCAACGCCGCGAGCGTGACGGTAGCCAACGGCGCCGCCGCGAAGCGCCAAGCCGCCCCGGCCCCGGCCTTCCAGGCAACGATCACCGGCCTCGACGTGGCCGTCGACGCCACCTCGGTGACCTCAGCATCCGGAGCTCCTATCGTGAGCTACGCCTGGGACTTCGGTGACACAGCCACCGCAGCCGGTGTCACGGCCGGCCACCGGTACGCACAGGCGGGCAGCTACCCGGTGACGCTCACGGCCACCGACGCCGATGGGGTGAAGCTCAGCATCACCCAGTCGGTCGATGTGACTGCGCCGCCGGCAGAGAACCCGGCGCCGAAGATCGACCCGGCTCCGGAGCAGGCCGTGCCCACGGTTCCGTCCCCGCAGGAACCGACGGGCGACACCCCGGCGACGGGCACCGTACCGAAGCCGTCCACCGCCACGCCCAGCCCGACACCGTCCTTGCCGGCACCTGTCGATCCGGCCGAGCCCCCGGCCGACTCTCCGGCAGAACCGGCAGACCCGCCGGCACCTGACGTCGTGCCGCTCGAGACCACTGTTGAGCTGCCCGCCGAGGACGCAGTCACGCCGACGGCGACGACCGCCCGGTGACGCCCCTTGGCAGGTCGGCAAGACCGTGCCTAAATGACAGCACGAGCTAACCGATCGGCTCACCGACGCGAAGTGGCCTCAGCGGCAGGAGCCCGACCATGGCATTAGATTCCCCGACGCCCCCCGACAACCAGCCCAACCGGCGGTGGCAGCGGCTCGGGCTCTCGGGAGTGATCACGGCGGCGGTCCTGCTTCTCGGCGCGACCTTCTGGGTCTCCCAGGGAGGCGGTTCCCCGGTTTCCGGAGCCACGGGGGCGGCGAGCCCCGAAGCGTCCGCGTCCGATCCCGCCGCGGCACCGGACTCCACCGAACCGCCCGCGACGATTGTTCCGGCACCGAGCGCGGCGCCTGGCACGGATGCCCCAGCCCCCGAGGAATCCGAAGCCCCGGTCGAGGTGGCGCCGCTGGCCGAGCTGCGCCCTGTTCCGCTGACCGAGCAGGTCGCTCCGGTTCCCGGCGTTGTCTTCGGGATCGATTCCCTCGAAGCCGTCGACGGCGTCGCCCAAGGCCCGGGGGAGGTGGGCGGACCCGCTTTACGGTTCACCCTGACCATGCGCAACGACACCGATGCCGAGGTGTCGCTCGCGGCTACCGTGGTCAACCTGTACGCCGGAGCCGACCAGCTGCCCATGGTCGATCTGCGGGAACCCGGCGGGATACCCCTGCCTGAGACCGTCGCCGCCGGCGCCACCGTCACGGGCGTCTTCGTCTTCGCGGTACCGACCGAGCAACGTGACCAGGTCAAGATCGGCGTCGACTACGTCGTCGGCGTTCCCATCGTGGTCTTCGAGGGCTCAGCCCCGCGATAGGCCTCTTCCGGCGCCCCGCCGCACGCGCGGCATTCGCCCCGAACTGGGGACATCGAACGCTGAATCTTCCTGACTACAGTCACACCGTGCGGTGGCCACCCGAAGGCCACGGTCCCGACCCGAACTGAGGCCTCCATGGGCGCTCCGGCCCTTTCCCCGTCCCTGCTCGCCCGTCCGAACGCCGGCGGCAGGCTGCGCACGCTGCTCACAGCGGTGGTGGCCGTGGCCGCCCTCGTCGGGGGATTGGTGCTGTCGGCGCCGCCCGCCCGGGCCGACACCGCGCCGGATTCGGTCGGAACACCCAAGACCGTTGCGGCCGACGCCCTCCCGACGACGCAGATCAACGGCGTGGTCTGGTCCCAGGTGATCGTGGGCAACACCGTGTACGTCGGCGGGGAATTCACCAGGGCCCGGCCGGCCGGAGCCGCTGCCGGCACCAGCGAGGTGGTGCGCAACAACCTCCTCGCCTATGACCTCAGCACGGGTGTCCTGACCGCCTCGTTCAACCCCAACGTCAACGGCACGGTGCGCTCCCTCGTCGCCTCGCCCGATGGAAGCCGGCTCTACCTCGGCGGCACATTCACGCAGGTCGGCGGTGTTACCAGGTACCGGGTGGCGGCGATCAGCACCGCGACCGGAGCCCTCGTCACGTCCTGGGCCCCCCAGGTCAACGCGCGTGTCACCACGCTGGGCATGACGGCGTCGACGGTGTACGTGGGCGGCATCTTCTCCTCGGCCAACGGGGTCGCCCGTGAAGGCCTCGCCGCGTTCGCGACCAGCAACGGCGCCCTCAAGGCGTGGACCGGCACCCCGACCGGTGGCGGCATCAACGCACTCACCGTCTCGCCCGACGGCACGAAAGTCATCGTCGGCGGCAGCTTCACGGCCTACAACGGCAGCTCCGACCCCGGCTACGGCATGGCCGCAACCGACGCCGTCACCGGCGCATCGCTGACCTGGAAGGTGAACTCCCTGGTTCGGAACGGCGGCCCGCAGGCATCCATCCTGAGCCTCACGTCGTCGGCCGAGGGCGTTTTCGGTACCGGCTACGTCTTCGGCACCGGCGGCAACCTCGAGGGCACGTTCCGGGCGAGCTGGGAGGACGGCACCCTGATCTGGCTGGAAGACTGCCACGGCGACACCTACTCCGCGGTACCGGTCCACGACGTGGTCTACACGACCGGACATCCGCACTACTGCGGCAACATCGGCGGGTTCCCGCAGGCCAACCCGTGGACCTATCACCGCACCCTTGCCTTCGGGATGCAGGCTACGGGCACCATCACCGCTGACCCGCTCGGCTACTACAACTTCGCCGGCACCCCGAGGCCGAGCCTGCTCACCTTCTACCCCGACATCAACACGGGTACTTACACCGGGCAGGGCCAGGGACCGTGGAACGTCGCCGCCAATGACGACTACGTGCTCTACGGCGGTGAGTTCACCATCGTGAACAACAAGAAGCAGCAAGGCCTGGTGCGGTTCGCTTCAACCGCCATCGCCCCCAACAAGGAGGGCCCACGGCTCACCGGAGCAGATTTTGTGCCCTCGGTCGCCTCGTTCGTGGCGGGCAGCGCCCGGCTGAGTTGGCCGGCCAACTACGACCGGGACAACGAGAAGCTCAGCTATGAGGTGCTCCGCGACGGCGTGGTCGTCAAGACGCTCGTGGCCGCGTCCAGCGATTGGAACCGGCCGACCCTCAGCTGGACGGACTCCGGTCTCACCAACGGTGCGTCTTACTCCTATCGGTTGCGCGTCACCGACCCGCTCGGAAACTCCAAGACCGGTAATTCCGTGGCGGTCACCGTCGCCGCCGACGGCAGCCTGAGCTCGTACGCGGAAGCAGTCCTCGCCGACTCGGCGACGTCGTACTGGCCGCTGGGCGAGGCCAGCGGAACCGCAGCATTCGACTGGGCCACCGGAATCGACGCCACCGTCCAGGCCGGCGTGACCCGTGGAGTCCCTGGTGCCGTGATCGGCCACTCCGGCACTGCATCCCGGTTCGACGGCAGCGCAACCGGCTACGCGGTGACCGACACGGCCCAACCGTCCACTGACACGTTCAGCGTCGAAGCCTGGGTGAAGACCACCAGCACGACCGGCGGCAAGATCGTCGGTTTCGGTGACAGCCGCACCGGCACCTCGTCGTCGTACGACCGGCACGTCTACATGGACGGCTCAGGCAAGATCTGGTTCGGCGTCTACCCGGGCGGCGTGCGCACCGTGAACAGCTCCGCGTCGTACAACGATGGCCAGTGGCACCAGGTGGTCGCGACCCTCGGGTCCGCCGGAATGGCGCTCTACGTCGACGGCAAACGGATTGCCCAACGCGCCGACGTGACCAGCGCCCAGGGCTACTCGGGCTACTGGCGCATCGGCGGTGACAACATCGGCGGCTGGCCGAACCAGCCCTCGACCGCCTTCATCGCCGCCGACATCGACGAGGTCTCCGTGTACCCGGCCCCGTTGAGCCTGGCCCAGGTGATCGCACACTACGAAGCCTCCGGCCGCACCTCGTCCGCCCCCGCGGCACCGACGGATGCCTACGGCAAGTCGGTCTACAACGCCGACCCCGACCTGTACTGGCGGCTGGGCGAGAGCTCCGGCACCGTCGCGGCCGACTCATCACGCTCACTGACCCCCGGCACGTATTCCGGCCAGGTCAGCCAGGGAGCGGCCGGCCTGGTCACCGGAACGCCGGACACCGCGGCCACTTTCAGTACCGGCATCGTCAGCAGCACTGTGCAGGTGAGCGACCCGCGCACCTACTCCCTCGAGGCCTGGTTCTCCACCACCAGCACCCAGGGTGGCAAGATCATCGGATTCGGTGACCAGCAAACCGGCCTCTCCGGCAACTACGACAGGCACGTCTACCTGCAGGACGACGGCACCCTGGTCTTCGGTACCTGGACCGGAGCTACGAACACGATCACCACGCCGACCGCCTACAACGACGGCCGCCGGCACCACGTGGTGGCGGTGCAATCCGGCGACGGCATGAAGCTCTACGTGGACGGCGCCATCGTCGGCACCAACCCGCAGACCTCCGCGCAGTCGTACTCCGGCTACTGGCGGGTCGGTGGAGATCCCACCTGGAGCTCGAGCAGCCCGTATTTCGCCGGCGTCATCGACGAGGTCGCCGTGTATTCCCGCGACATCGGCGCGACGGTGATCCGCAACCACTTCACCACCGGCACGGCGGGCGAACCGGAGAACACTCTCCCGACGGCTGCCTTCGAGAGCACTGTCGACCACCTGGCCGTCACCGTCGACGGCACCGCATCCGCTGACCCGGACGGTTCCATCGCCGGTTACTCCTGGGCGTTCGGGGACGGTGCCACCGCCACCGGTGCCACGGCCGATCACACCTACGCGGCCGCAGGAACGTACTCGGTCACCCTGACCGTGACCGACAACGACGGGGCCACCCAATCGATCAGCCATCCGGTCACCACGACGGCGTTGCCCGTGAACGAGGCGCCAACGGCCGCCTTCACGCTCACGGCCGCCAACCTCGCCGTGACCGTCGACGGGGCCACTTCCGTGGATGCCGACGGCACGATCGCCGGCTACGCGTGGACCTTCGGCGACGGCGCGACGGCAACGGGCGCCACCGCCCAGCACACCTACGCGACCGCGGGGGAGTACGAGGTCGGACTGACCGTGACCGACAACACCGGTGCGAGCGGCAGCACAGCGCAGACCGTCACCGTTGCGGCGGCTCCGGTGGTGACAGCCCTGGCGACCGATGCCTTCGAGCGGGCGGTCACCGGCGGCCTCGGCCTCGCCGATCGGGGCGGCGCCTGGACCGTGAGCGGTTCGACCGCAAACTATTCGGTGTCCGGCGGCTCGGCCAAACTCCGGGCGCCGGCGGCCGGCGCAACCGTGACCGCCACGTTGCCGGGGGTGAGCGCCACCGACACCGAAGTGCGGGTTGCCGCCGCCCTGCAACAAGCCGCCACGGGCTCTGGCGCCTACCTGTCGGTGCTCGGCCGCAAGGTCGGCACAGACGACTACCGCGCCAGGGTCAAGGTCGCCGCAGGGGGCGCGGTGCAACTGCAGCTCCTGCACGGCGGTACGACCCTCCGAACGGCCAACATCGCCGGGCTGGTCTACGCCACCGGCGACCAGCTCAACATCGCCGTTCAGGTCACGGGCACCTCGCCGACGACCATCAGGGCCAAGGTCTGGCGGGCCGGGAGCGCCGAGCCGGCCGACTGGCAGGCAACGACCACCGACACCACCGCCGCCCTCCAGCAGGCCGGAACGATCGGGCTCTCGCTGTACCTGGGTGGGACCGCTACCACCGCCCCGGTGACGGCAGCGTTCGACACCCTCTGGGCGGGACCGTCCGGCGCCACGCCGACCCCGCCGACCCCGCCGACGCCGACGAACGTGGCCCCGGTCGCGGCCTTCAGCACATTGACGGCCGACCTCACCGTGACAGCGGATGCGTCCGGGTCCACCGATTCCGACGGCACCATTGCCGGATACGCCTGGAATTTCGGTGACGGCACGACGGCCACCGGGGCCACCGTCAACCACGCCTACGTCGCGGCCGGCACCTATCCGGTGAGCCTCACCGTCACCGACGATGATGGCGCCGCCACCACCCTCGCGAAACAGGTCACCGTGACAGCACCGCCGCCGCCGCCCGCCGGCACCGACCTCGCCAGGGATGCCTTCGGCCGCACCGTCGCCACCGGCCTCGGCACCGCGGAGGTGGGCGGCGCCTGGTCGATCACCGGGTCCAGCGCGAATTACAGCGTCGGGAGCGGCACCGCAACCCTCCGCTCGCCCGCCGTCGGGGCGATGGAGACCGCCCGACTGGCCACAGTCTCCTCGACGGCCACCGATGTCGGGGTCGTCGCCGCGGTGCAGCAGGCCGCTACCGGATCCGGCACCTACGTGTCGGTGCTGGGTCGCACCGTCGGGGCTGACGACTACCGGGCCAGGGTGCGGTTGAACGCCGACGGCACCGTGACACTGCAGATCATGCGCGGTGCCACCGCACTGCGGTCCCTCCTGGTGCCGGGGCTCACCCCGGCCGTCGGCCAGCCGCTGGCGATCCGGCTGCAGGTCACCGGCACGGCACCGACCACTCTCCGCGCCAAGGTCTGGGTCGCCGGCCAGGCCGAGCCGGCCGCCTGGCAGCTGACCGGTACCGACGCGACCGCGGCGATGCAGGTTCCCGGCGGTGTCGGAATCGCCCTCTACCTCGGCGGATCATCCACCATCACGCCGGTCACCGCCCGGTTCGACGACCTTCTGGCCAAGCCGCTGCCATGACCGACAGCGCGACCGCCCGCAGGCTGACCATCGCCGTCCTCACCTATCGGCGCCCGAACGACCTGGCCGACATCCTGCCGATTCTGCGGACCCAGATCGACGGAGTTGCGGGGGTGGTCGACATCCTGGTGGTCGACAACGATCCGGACGCCGGGGCACGCACGCAGGTGATGACCGAGGCGCGACATGCGCCCATCCGTTACGTGCACGAGCCCAGTCCAGGCATCGCCGCTGCCCGTAACCGTGCTCTGGACGAGACCAGGGCCGACCTCCTCGTCTTCATCGACGACGACGAGCGCCCCACCGCGGCCTGGCTGGCCACGCTGCTGGCCACGTACGAACGCTATCGGCCGGTCGCCGTGGTGGGCGCCGTCCTCTCGCGGTACGACACCCCGCCCAGCCGGTGGGTGCAGGCCGGCCGATTCTTCGATCGCCGCCGTCTGCCGACGGGCACTCCCGTCACCGAAGCAGCCACCAATAATCTGCTGATCGACCTCGCCTGGGTGCAGGCCAGAGGTCTCCGCTTCGACGGCCGATTCGGGCTCAGCGGAGGATCGGATTCCCTCTTCACCCGGCAGGTGCACGCCCTGGGCGGACTCATGACCTGGTGCGACGAAGCCGTCGTGATCGACGTCGTCCCGCCCAACCGGGTCACCCGGAGCTGGGTCCTGCGTCGCGCGTATCGGATCGGCAATGCGTCCAGCCGAGTACGCCTGGACGCCGCCACGCCCGGTCACCGGCTTGCCCTGCGAGTGGGGCTCCTCGCCAGGGGATCGGCCCGGCTGCTGGCCGGATCGGCGCGCTGCGCTGCCGGATTCCTCACCGGGCAGCTGGTCCATCGTTCCCGCGGCATGCGCACCGTCGCTCGGGGCGCAGGCATGGTGTCTGGCTCGCTCGGTGCGACCTTCAGCGAATACTCCCGGACCTGACGTGGCAGCCATCGTCGCTGGCCGGGCGCGGCTCTACCAGACCGTGCGCACCGCGCACCTCGAGCGGGCGCATGCCCTGGCGCCGGCCACGATCTTGTACCGCGCCACGCGCAAGGACTTCGACCGCACCCTCGCCGGCGACCTCGACCTCGTCCCGGCCGGCCCGGTACGGGCAGCATGGCTCTTGGCGCGTTCGGGGGTGCGTCAGCTGGAGGTCAACGAGCCCCTCATGCTCCGCAGCCTCCCGCGCACGGCACTCGCGATCGCGGTGCTGCGCCTGCGGCCCCTGATCGGCGGCCCCCGTACTCGCATCGTGAGCTACGCCATCGAGAACGCCGACCCATTCGATCAATCGGTATCCGGGCGCGCCAGGCTGACCCGACGGGCGCACCGGTTGCTGTCCGGCTTCGTCTGGTCCTCTCTCGACCGGGTGGCCTTCGGCACCGAATCGGCCCAGCGCACCTACGGCGCCGCCTTCTCGAGCCGGCCCGGCCCGGCACAGAGCGCCGAGGTTCTCGCGCTACCCGCGCCGTGCACCTGCCCGGGCCAGGGAGTCGACGACACCCCGCGGGTGCTCTTCCTCGGTGCCCTCAGCGCGCGCAAGGGCTTCCCGCAGCTACTCGACGCGTGGCCCTATTTAAAGGTACGCCTGCCGAATGCGCGATTGACGATCCTCGGCACCGGCCCGATGGCGGATCAGGCACGAGCCCTCTCTGACGCCGATTCCTCCGTCGACCTACACATCAACCCGGGCAGGGCAGAGATCCACGCGCATCTTCGTCGTTCCACCGTGCTGATCCTGCCATCGCAACCAACGCCCGGGTGGCGCGAACAGGTGGGCCTGCCGATCTGCGAGGGCCTTGCCCACGGCTGCACCGTCGTCACCACCACCGAAACCGGGCTCGCGGCCTGGCTGGCCGCGCACGGCCACACCACTCTGGAGCCGTCAGTCGCCCCCGATGACTGGGCGCGCGCCCTCGACGTCGCGCTGCGGCACCGTCGAAGCCGGGATTCCGTTCTCGGTGACCTTCCTGAGGTCGATGGGCGACTCGCCGCCGACGCCTGGTTGTTCGGCGGCTGAGCCGCGAGAGCGAGCGCGCGCCCCGATGCGCGCCAAGGCGGCAGCGTACGCCTCCCGGTGTTTGGCGGCCACGACGGGCCAGGCCCGATTGGTCAGATCCGGCCGCGCGGACCTGTCGGGCTGTTCCGCCCGGCACCGGTCCAGGGCTCGCCCCAGCTGGTCGGCGGTGAGGGCGCCGCTGTAGGTGTACACCCACCCTCGGCCGGCTTCCGTGCGCAGCGCCTCTGTGACCGGATTCGACGGCACCAGAATGGGCCGTGCCAACGACAACGCCAGGATCGCAGCGCCGGAATTGTGCAACTCCCGGTAGGGCAGGGTCACGAGTTCGGCCTGCGCGACCTCGGCGGCCAGTTCAGCGTCGGTCGCGTGGCCGAGCGAGACCGTGACCCTGTCGTCGGCCAGGGCGGCGAGGGTCACTTCTGCGCCGAGGTCGGTCGTGGTCGGGTTGCCGACCACCCGCAAGGACACCGGACCGCCGTCCGGACCGGTGCGAAGCGCGCTGAAAGTGGTGATCAGGTCGGGCACGGCCTTGTACGGGCGGATGAGCCCGAAATAGACCAACCGGCCGGGCAACGATGGCCCCAACTCTGCCGCGTCGAACCAGGTGATGTAGTCCCCGTGCTCGATGGTGCGCACACTGGCCTCGTCCGAGACCGGTGTGGTGGGGTTGAGCCGGATCCACAGGGTCGTCAGTCGGTCGAACCGCTCGAGCAACGCCCGCTCTGTACGGCTGCCGGCCTCGTGGCTGCGCAGGTTGTGCACGGTCCGCACGACTGCCGTCCGGCTCCGGCGCAGCCATAGGCGCAGGAGAAGCGCCCGGAACAGCATCCGCCTGGCGAGGGTCCGCGCCGGCGTACTGCCGTGCAGCAGCGCCTCTGGCCAGTGCACGTGGAAAACGTCGTACTGCCCGGTCAGGGCGGTACGCCACGTGAAACCGAGCACCTCCGGCTCCGGACCGAGCTCGGCTTCCAGTTGCACCAGATAGGGATTGGTCGTGCTGCGTCCGGTCGGGAATGACTGCAGGACGCGCATCATCCGGCCGTGGTCCTCTCGGCGGCCCGCCTGCTGACGGCCGGGGCCGGCGGCACCGCCGCTTCCGGCGCAGCATCGGCCTTCGCCACCCCGGGCCCCTCCGGCACGCTCACCATGCCGTAGTAGTCGGTGGGCCGGGACTCCTTCACTCCGTTGAGCACGATCCCGAGCACCCGCGCGTTCACGTTCTCCAGCGCACCGATGGTGTCTTTCAGCTGCGCGCGGCGGGTGACCCCGTAGCGTGCGACGACGATGGCGCCGTCGGCGATGTGCGCCAGGCCCAGGGCGTCGGTCGCCGCCAGCAACGGCGGGGAGTCGATCACGATGTAATCGAAGCGGGCCGCGAGGGTCTGCAGGAGGGTGCGCATGGCGGCCGACCCGAGCAGCTGCCCGGGGTTGGGTGGCAGCGCCCCGGCGGTCAGCACCGACAGGCTGTCCCCGCACGGCACTATCGCCTCCTCAGGTGAGATCGCGCCTCGCAGCACCGTGGTGAGGCCGACGTCGCCGTCGAGGCCGCAGAGGTCCGCGATGCTCGGCCGGCGCAGGTCGGCGTCGACCAGCAAAACCCGGGGGGATCGTTCGGCCAGGGCGAGCGCGAGATTGACCGACGTGGTGGACTTGCCGTCCTTGGTGAGTGGGGAGGTGACCACCATGAGGCGGGGCCGGTGGTCGACATCGATGAACTCGAGGTTCGCCTGCACCCGACGGTAGGACTCGGCCAGGGTGCTGCGCGGCATCGTGCGCATCGTGATCCCTGCCGGAACCTTGCGTCCCCGCTGGCCGACCTTGCCCAGCACGGGCACATCGGTGACCCTGTCGATGTCGGCGTCGGTGCGTACCCTGGTGTCCAGGATGTCGCGCAGCACCGCGTAGGCCACCCCCAGGGCCAGGCCGATCAGCAGCCCGGTGAGAACGAGCAGTGTGGTGTTGGGCGAGAACGGGCGCGCCGGCGGCTGGGCGGTCGACACGGTCTGGAGTGCGATCGATGCGGATCCCGCCGGACCTTCCGGTGCGAGCTCCTGGCCGGTGGTGGCCAGCGACCGGGTGATCGCGTTGGCGATGCGGGCGGCCTGGTCGGCGGACCGGTTGACCACGGTGACCTCGATGATCACGGTATTCAGTGGCGTCGAAGCCGTCACACTGGCGGCGAGTCTGGCCGGGGTTGTGTCCAGCTCCAGTTTGTCGATCACCGGCTGGAGCACGGCGGGCATGGTGGCTAGCTGGGTGTAGGACTGCACGAGCTTCTCGGTGAAGGTGAAGCCCTGAACGAGCTCATTGGTGGTCTCACCCCGTGGGCTGGAGACGAATACGCTGCTCGTGGCCCGATACAGGGCGGGCTGGGCGGACGCATAGGCGAAGCCGACGCCGGCGCCCAGAACGCCGAGGACCAGAATCGTGAGCCACCTCCGTGCGATGGATCGCAGGTATTCGACCGATTCCATGTTGTTGTCCCCTCTGCACTCGTGCTGCTCGATGCGATGGCTAGTTCTTCTGATCGGCGAGATGCCGGGCGGCCGCGGTGCGAGGCTCGGTGCGGCGCTGCTCCGCCGGATGCTGGCGCAGCAGGTGCTGCGGGTGACCCGCGGTGAGCACCGTCTGGCGGATACTCGTGCGGTAGCCGGCGACCCCGTGCCGGTCCCGGGCGAGGAACTGGTCGGTACCGGCGGCCAGCCGGAACCTGGGCCACTCCCGCACCATCAGTGCCAGGGCGCCGGCCAGGTCGGATGACGCGCCGGGTGCCACTCTCACCGCGGAGGCGTATCCTGCGGAGGCCTCGCGCAGGCCGGACGTGTCGCTCACCACCACGGGCCGGGCGGCGAGGATGCCTTCGACGGCGGTGTTGCCGAATCCCTCTTCGAGGATCGAGGGCACGAGCACGATGTCGCTCATAGCCAGGAACGGCCAGACATCACGCTGGTAACCGTGGAAATGCACGACCTCGGTCAGTCCCTCCGTGCGCACCAAGGCGCGAAGTCGGTCCAGGTACCACTCGTAGCCGGGGTAGATGTCGCCCACGAGGTGCAGTTCAGCGTCGTGCCCGTCGGAACGGTATTCGGCCAGGGCCCGCACCGCCGTGTCGACCCCTTTCCGTTCCGACAACCGTCCGACATAGACCACCTGCAGCGCACCCTCGAGCCGGGAGCGCGCAGCGTCGGGTTTGGCCGGCCAGCTGATCGGATTGCGTACCAGCCTGGAACGCCCGCGCAGCGACGGATACGACTCGCAATAGACGTCAATGCAATGCTGACTGTTCGAGATCACCGAGTTGCAGAGCAACAGCGGGGCCGCCAGGGCGCGGCGCACAGGCCAGGAGCCGCCGCGCTCCGCCTCATGCACATGGGCGACCACCGGCACCCTGGCCAGCCGCCCGAGCAGCACCCAGAGCGGCAGGGTCACGGTGTTGACATACACGACGTCAGGGCGCACCCGGCGCAGCAGCCGGAGCCCGCTGACGACACCGCGCACGGTGTCCGCCAGAAACCGGAGGGCACCGGCCGGGCGGAGGATGCTCTTGCGCAGCACCGGCGTGGGGCACACCGTGGTGCCGGCGCCACGCCGGGCGAGTTCCGCGGCCAACGGGCCGGTCGAGGGGAGTGCGACGGTGACCCGCATGCCGGCGGAGACCAGGGCGGACACGGTCTCGAGCATGACCAGGTCCGAGCCGTAGAGTTCAGCGCCGGGGTGCGCGATCAGCACTTCGTTCGCGGGAACCGATGATGTGCTCACGAATCCTCCCGCACGGGGTTGAGACGGCGGATGACCGCCGGCCGGTTGGCCGGCGCCGGCGCGATCAGCGTTCGCATCGCCAGTCCGGCGCCGGCGACGGTGCCGCGCGCCGCGGCCATCAGAAGCGGGACGGCGTGACGGGCCAGGTCGCGACGGCCGCCGCGCTGGAGTACGGCAGCGGCGTAGACCGGACTGAGCAGGAGCCATCGCATCACGTGCCGGCGATCGAGGTGCCTGGCGGCGAAGGCCAGCCGGTTGCGGCAATTGGAGTAGACATACAACGGCGACTTCCCAGAGGTGTCCTGGGTGCCGCCGACGCTGTGCACCACGGTGATGTCGTCGCGCACCAGCAGGGTGCCGCCGGCGGCGAGACACCGCCAGGACAGGTCGACATCCTCCCAGTAGAGGAAGTAGGTTTCGTCGAATCCGCCCAACCAGTCCCACAGGTGTGCGTGCACCATCAGGCAGGACCCGCTGAGCCACCCTCCCGGCGCAGAGCTGTCGACAGGGTCGCCCGTGCGGGTGCGGCCCCGTCCGACATCCACCGTGCCGCCGGCGAACCAGAGCGACCCGTCCGGGCGCACGATCCGGGGGCTCTGCAGTTGCTGGGGGTTGGCGGCGCAGGCAGTGGCCAGGGCCAGCACGCCCGCCTCGTCGATGCGGGCGTCAGGGTTGATCAGCAGCAGTCGGCTGCACCCGCGGGAGATCAACAATCGGGCACCCGCGTTCACGCCGGCGCCGAAACCCAGGTTCAATCCGGGGGCGATCAGTGACCAGCCCTCGCGGGCAGCGAGCGCGGTCGTCGCCTCGCGATGGGCGAGCGTGGAGAAGTTGTCGACCACCACGACGCGCCCGGTGGTCAGCCGCCTGCCGAGTTGGACAAGATTCGCTTCCAACAGGTCGGGCGGGCCGTAGTTGACCACCACGATTCCCAGGTCCTCAGGCAATGACATCGGGGTTCCCCTCTGTGGAACGGTGCCGGGGCGTGCCTTCGGCGGGAGCAGGCGCCAGGGCGCGCATGTCGCCGAACCACTTCACCAGGGCAAGCCCGAGGTAGAGGGCGTTGGCCGCGAGCAAGGCGGTGTACACGGCGAAGAACACCGGGGGCGCACCGAGCAACGCGAACGAGGCGCACAGAACGCCGAAGTCGGTGGGAAGACCCAGCAGGGACCGGAGCGGGGTGCTGGAGTGCACGGTTGTGGCGACCGGGCCGGTGTGCTTGGCCTTCAGCAGGTCGTTGAGGATCATCGCAAAGAACGCCACGGCGGCGACGATCGTGAACACGAGCGGTACCAGCAACCAGGCCGGGCTCGGCAGGTCGAAGAACCGATAGACCAGGACGAGCACTGCCAGGTGCACGCTGGAGATCTTCCAGGCGTCGACCACGTGGTCCAGCCATTCTCCGGCCGCGCTGCCGGCGTGCTGCAGCCGGGCCAGCTGACCGTCGGCCGAATCCAGCACGTAGCCGACCGCCAGCAGCAACCAGACGCCGATGCCCATCATCAGGCTGGGCGGGAAGGTCGCCAGCAGCAGCACCCCGCCGAGGGTGAAACCGGCGCTCAGCGCGGTGACCATGTTCGGCGTCCAGCCCAGCCGGAAGGCGATGGCAGCGGGGATCCGGCCCAGAGGTCGGTTCACGAACAGTGAATACGCCGGGGCGCCCCTGGCCGCGCCCTTCTGGGCGAAGGCGAGCTGCCGGACGGCATCGGCCACCGTCAGCGGGGGCGCCGCGACGCTGCCGGTCACAGGACACCCCGCACCGGCGTCGAGGTGCGTCGGGCCGGTTCTGGGGCGTTCCACGGCGACCGTCCAGTGCGTGCCACGCTGATGCCCTGCGTGCTGTAGCCGGCGGCGAGTCGCTGAGCGAGATCCTCATATCCATCGGTCACGTGGCCCCAGTTGTAGAGGGCGGCCGCACGGCGTTGTAACGCCTCGCTCACTTCTTCGGTGTGGTGGGGGTTGAGTTCGGCGTCTTCGATCAGGGTCGAGAGCGTGCGGGCATCGCTGAAGTAGGCACCGTAGGCGCCGAGGACCTCGCGGTTGAAGACGACATCCCAGGCGATGGCTGCCGTGCGTGCGCCCATCGCGCGAAGCAGGGATGGGTTGGTGCCCCCGACAGAGTGGCCGTGCAGGTAACTCACCGAGTGCGCGTACAGCTGATCGAGCTGGTCCTGGTCCCAGAGCCCGCCGAGCAGCCGCACGCGGGGGTCATCGGCGAGGGCGGTGATCTTGCGGCAGTAGGCACCGGCGTAGGGCGCGGAGCCGACGACAACCAGCGGCATCCGGGCGCTGCTCTGCCGGTAGCCGTCGATGATGACGTCGACGTGATTCTCCGGTTCGAACCTGGCGACAACGAGGTGGTAACCATTCGGAGTGAGACCGAGCTCGGCCAGCCGGTCGGACGGCGGTTTGTGCAACAGCCGGGTGCCATAGCTGATCAGTTCGGTCGGGATCGCGAACTCCTGCCGGTAGTAATCGGCTATTCCCTGGGCATCGGCGATGAGGGCATCCGCTGACTTCACCGACAGTAGTTCGGCCCAGCGGTAATACTGGCGTGCGGCGCCTCCCCACTTGTCTCGTTTCCACTCCAAGCCATCCACGTGCACGGTGGTGGGGATGCCGCGCTGGCGCAGGAACGGCACGAACGGGGCGTTCGCGGCGTTGAACACGAATGCGACATCCGGACGCTGCCCAGAGGTGGCGTGCGCTACGGAGAATGCGGTGTGGCTGAGGGTCTCGAGAGCCTTCAGGTGCAGCGCGGGCAGGTGCACGAGGCGCATCCCCAGGTGCTCCCGGGTCGGAGGCGGCTGCGAGTTGCCGGCGGAGCGGCAGTAGACCGTTACCGCGTGCCCGCGATCCACCAGACGCCGGCCGATCTCCTCGACGGCGGTCTCGAAACCGCCATAGGCAGCCGGCACCCCACGGGTACCGATCATCGCGATCCGCAGCGCCGAGGCGCCGGAACGCGCCTCCGGCTCAGTCCGAGTCCAGAACGACATGTCAGTAAGCCCCCAGTGGTCGGATGATGATTTTGAAGGTGCGCCAGATGATCATCAGATCGCCGGCCAGCGACCAGTTCTCGACGTAGTAGAGGTCGAGTCGCACGCTTTCCTCCCAGCTGAGGTCAGATCGGCCGTTGACCTGCCACATGCCGGTGAGACCAGGCTTGATGTACAGGCGGCGATGCATGTGCGACTCGTAGTTCTTCACCTCGTCCGGCAGCGGCGGGCGCGGGCCGACGAGGCTCATCTGGCCGACCACGATGTTCCACAGCTGGGGGAGTTCGTCGAGGGAGTATTTGCGCAGCACCCGGCCGACCCTGGTGATGCGGGGGTCGCTGCGGATCTTGAAGAGCACGCCGACGCCCTCGTTCTGGTCGAGCAGGCCGGCCAGGTCGTCTTCGGCGGTGCGCACCATCGACCGAAGCTTCAGCATGCGGAAGGGCCGCCCGTTCCGGCCGATGCGTTCCTGCCGAAAGAGCACAGGGCCAGGGCTGTCCAGTTTCACCAGCAGCCCGATCACGAGGAGCACCGGGCTCACCAGGATCAGCGCCGCTCCGCCCAGGATCATATCGAGGGCCCGTTTGAGCACGTGCTTGGCCCCGTCGTATTGCGGGATCTCGACGTGGATCAGGGGCAACCCTTCCACCGGGCGGAAATGGATGCGCGGGCCGGCGACATCTGTCAGCCGGCTGGACAGCACGAGTTCGGCCGAGGTCTTCTCGAGGTCCCAGCCCAGGTTGCGGATGAAGGTGTTACCGAGGCTCGGGTGCCCGGCGACGATGACGGCGTCGACTCCGAGTGACTGCGCAGCGGCTGCGACGTGCGCGAAATCGGACACGACCGGAACATCCTGACCGGCCGAGAGCACGCTGGTCGTACTGTCGCCTTCCAGGGCGGCCCCGACCACTTGGTAGGCGGCCCCAGATTTCTCATTGATCTGCCGCACGACGTATTCAACGTCGTCCCGCCCGCCGACGACGATGGCCCTGGCCAGGTAGTGGCCGAAACGGCGTTGCCGGATCAACCACTTGCGCCACAGCCAGCGCTCCAGGATGAGCGCGGCGACACCCAGCGGCAGCGCGAATACGAAATAGGCCCTCGCGGTGTCGACCTGCAAGAGGAGGAAGAGGATGGCAAGCATGCCGAAGGCCAGAGCGCTCGCGTTGATGACGAGCTTGTACTCGGTCGCGCCGACCCCGACGATCCGCGCGTCCCGGGTGCGGAAGGTGCCGAGGGTGATGATCCAGGCGATGGCCACGACCGCGGTCACAGCCCAGGTGGACGGGGGGATCAGCGAGGGGTCGGAGACCGGGTTGATCAGCGTGAACCTGGCGATGAATGCCACCGTGACGGCGGACGCAATCACCGCGGAGTCCGTGAGCGTGAGTCGAGTGCGGTATTGCCGGGCCCAGGCGGCTCCGGACAGTCCGACCGCTGGTGGCGCGGCCGGGAGAGACCCCGGCTGTGCTGCACCGGCCGGACCGGTTTGCACGGGTCCGGTTGCCGCGGGGCGCACCAGGCGCAGCGGCGCCCGATACCCGGCCGGAACGCTGTCGGACAGCGGGGACTCCGGCTTCGGCGTGCTCATCGTCGACCGGCACTCCGGGCCGGATCAGGGCAGGCAGAGCGCGAGGCCCGGCTGCGGAACGGGGGCAGCTGGAGCTTTTGGGGTCGACCAATAGGCCGACACGTCACTGACGTATTCACGGTGGGTCCCCTGCAGTTCGGGTTTACAGGTTCAGGCGGGTGATGGAACTGATGGTGCAGTCGAACGCCGGGTGGGTGGCCCTGCGTCCGGAATGGCAGTGTCGGGTAAGACGGGTAAGACAGGTAAGACGGGTAAGCGGAACGACGGAATGAGCCGGAGCCGAGCGAGGTGGCACAGGTACGGATGTGACGGGTGGGGCGGATCTGACTGATGCTCAGCGACTCACGAGGTGAACATACCCTGCAAGTCGTTTTTGTCGCTGTGACCTGAACAGGGGCCAGTTCCGGGCCCCGCGATCACCCCCCCTGTTGGGGGACTGCGGTTTTTTCCGGGCGGTGCCACTCTGGGCGGGTGAGCGACCCTCACTTTCTGTCCTGGTCGCTGTGCTCCTCCAGCCCTCCCGCCACCTTCAGCCTTCTAGCCATTGGGGTAACAGTGACCGACACGCTGCGGATCGCCGTCATCGGCGCGGGCTACTGGGGTCCGAACCTGGCCCGCAACTTCCGGGCGAGTCCGGACTGGCACCTCGCGGCGATCTGCGACCTCGACACCGAGCGTGCCCGGCGCGTGGCCGGTTCGGGGACCGACGTGAGCGTGACGGCATCCCTCGACACCCTGCTCGCCGATGATGAACTCGACGCCGTCGCCATCGCTACCCCGGCGGCGACGCACCACGACATCGCACTCGCGGCGCTCGCCGCCGGCAAGCACGTCCTGGTGGAGAAGCCTCTGGCCGACACGGGCGCGCACGGCATGTCGATGGTGCAGACCGCAGCCCAGGCGTCCCTGGTGCTGATGACCGACCACACCTATTGCTATACGCCTGCGGTGCTCAAGATGCGCGAGTTGATCCACGGCGGCGAGCTGGGAGACATCCTGTTCATCGACTCTGTGCGGATCAATCTCGGGCTCGTGCAGCCCGACGTGGACGTGTTCTGGGACCTGGCGCCGCATGACCTGTCGATCATCGACTTCATCCTGCCCGGTGGGCTCACCCCCGTCACGGTCAGCGCACTCGGGGCAGATCCGCTGAACGCGGGGAAGTCCTGCATCGGCTACCTCACCCTCCCGCTCGCGAACGGCGCCATCGCGCACGTGCACGTCAACTGGCTCAGCCCCACCAAGATCCGCCAGATGATCGTCGGTGGATCCCGGCGCACCCTGGTCTGGGACGACCTCAACCCGCAACAGCGCCTCAGCGTCTATGACCGCGGCGTCGATCTCGGCCTGCAGGTGCTGGACGGCGCGGACCGGCGCACCGCAACCGTGTCGTACCGGCTCGGCGACACGTGGTCGCCGGCACTGCCGGAGACCGAGGCGCTCGCCGCGATGGTGACGGAGTTCGCCGCGGCGATCCGGGAGGGGCGCACAGCGCGCACCGACGGCGGTGCCGGCCTCCGGGTGCTGGGCATCCTCGAGGCGGCCAGTCGCAGCCTCGACTCGGGTGGTGGGGCCACTGCGCCGCGCCACGACCGAGAACCAGTGCTGGTCGGAGAGGCATCCAATGCCTAGGGCAGCGCGAAGCCGGCCCAGGGCGCTTGCACTGCTGGGCGCCGTCGCTGTGACGGTGCTGGCCCTGGTCGGCGGGACGCTGGGAGGGGCGCCTGTCCCGGCCAGCGCCGCAACCGGATGCAACGCCGCACCGAATCCGGTCGTCTGCGAAAACGCCCTCCCCGGCGTGGCCCAGAGCGTGTGGGACGTCGACGGATCCGGCGACCCGAGCATCCAGGGGTTCTCCACCGACATCAGCGCCAACGTGGGCGGCACGGTTGGCTTCAAGATCGACACGGACGCCAGCGCCTACACGATCGCGATTTACCGCACCGGCTGGTACCAGGGTCTCGGGGCGCGGAAAATCGCGGACGTGACGCCGTCGGCAGCGCTGCCGCAGAACCAGCCCGAGTGCCTGACCGACCAGGCAACCGAACTCTACGACTGCGGTACGTGGGCGCTTTCGGCATCGTGGCCAGTTCCCGCCGACGCGGTCTCCGGCGTCTACGTCGCGCTGCTGACCCGCACCGACACGGGTGGTCAGAGCCACATCACCTTCGTCGTGCGCAACGAGGCCAGTTCGTCCAAAGTGCTCTTCCAGACCTCTGACCCCACCTGGCAGGCCTACAACACCTACGGCGGATCGGACTTCTACCAGGGTGCGGCCAACGGTCGCGCCTACAAGATCAGCTACAACCGGCCCGTCGCCACGCGAGACGGTCCCGGCGGGCGGGACTTCTACTTCAGCAACGAATACCCACTGGTGCGATTCCTGGAGAGGAACGGATACGACGTCTCCTACTTCAGCGGCGTCGATACCGACCGCCTCGGTGCGAAGCTGCTGAACCACAAGGTCTTCCTGTCGGTCGGCCACGACGAGTACTGGTCGGCGGGCCAGCGCGCCAACGTCGAAACAGCACGCGATGCCGGGGTGAACCTGCAATTCCTCTCCGGCAACGAGGTGTACTGGAAGACCCGGTACGAGACCTCGCCGACGGGCACAGCGGGGGCGTACCGAACGCTGGTGTCGTACAAGGAAACCTGGAGCAACGCGAAGATCGACCCGTCCAGCCAGTGGACCGGTACCTGGCGCGATCCTCGGTTCGCCGCCCCGTCCGTTGGCGGCGGCCGGCCCGAGAACGCCCTCACCGGCACCATGTACCAGTCGAACTACTCAGACCTGGCCGTCACGGTCTCCGCGGCGGAGGGCAAATACCGGCTGTGGCGCAACACGAGTCTCAGTCAACTGTCGGCGGGCACTTCGGCAGTCCTCGCTGCCCACACGATCGGCTACGAATCCGACGAAGACGTCGACAACGGCTTCCGGCCAGCCGGCCTGATCCCCCTGTCGACAACGACGGGTGCTGTGCCCGAGTACCTCCAGGACTTCGGCAATGAGGTCACCCCCGGCACCACCACCCACCACCTGACTCTGTACAAGGCCAGCAGCGGGGCATTGGTCTTCTCCGCCGGAAGCGTGCAGTGGACCTGGGGCCTCGACCAGGAACACGACGGCGACGGGGCACCGGCCGACGCACGGATGCAGCAGGCGCAGGTGAACCTGTTGGCCGATATGGGCGCCCAACCGGCCACCCTCATGTCGGGACTCACTGCCGCGACAGCGAGCACCGATACGACAGGGCCGACGGTGAGCATCAGCACCCCGACGGCCGGTGCCGCCATTGCCAACGGCAGCACTGCGACGGCCACCGGCACCGCCACCGATTCGGCAGGCCGCGTCGCGGCCGTCGAGGTATCGACCGACGGCGGCACCAGCTGGCACCGTGCCAACGGCACCACAAGCTGGACCTACTCCTACCTGGTGACGGGAGTCGGCACCCAGAGCATCCGGGTGCGGGCCGTCGACGACAGCGCCAACATCACCGGTACCCCGGCGAGCCGGCAAATCCAGAGCACCGGGCCGTTCACGGTGTTCGGTGGTCAGGCGCCGGCCGCGGCCGACGCCGGCGACCCCACCTCGGTCGAGCTGGGACTTCGGATCACCCCCAGCCAGAGCGGTTTCGTCTCCGGCGTGCGGTTCTACAAGGCCGCTGCCAACACCGGCGTGCACACCGGATCGCTCTGGACCAGCTCGGGCACCCGATTGGCGACGGTGACCTTCGGCTCTGAGACTGCCTCCGGCTGGCAGAGTGCCGCCTTCTCCGCCGCCGTCCCCGTCACCACCGGATCGACCTACGTGATCTCCTATTCCACGCAAGTCGGCCACTATTCGGCCACCCAGTACTACTGGTCGTACCGGGGCATCACGGCGGCGCCGCTCACAGTGGCCGGTGGTTTCGGGGCGACGCCGGCTGGGGTGTACAACACGAACCCCGGGGCCTTCCCCCAGGACGATTACCGGCAGGGCAATTATTTCGTCGACGCTATCTTCACTGACGTCGACACCTCGCCCCTGACCGCGAGCAGCCAGTGGCCACTGCCGGGGTCGTCGAGTGTTCCACAGAACACCACTGTCAGCGCCGTCCTCTCCCGGGACGCGACGCCCTCGTCCGTAGCCTTCGCGGTCACGGACCAGCTCGGGGCGACCGTGCCCGGAACCGTGACCTATGCCGCGGCCACCAGGACGGCCACCTTCACTCCGACGGCGTCGCTGAACGGCTTCGTGGCCTACACGGTGACGCTCACCGCCACCGACACCGGCGGGGCCGCACTGTCCGGTGGCGGCAGCTGGACCTTCACGACGGTGCGGCCGCCGGCCGCAGACGGGCTCTGCCCGTGCAGCCTGTTCACCGACGCCACCACCCCCGGCATCCTGCAGATCTCCGATCAGAGGATGGCCACCCTCGGCGTGCGCTTCACCAGTTCCGTCGCCGGGACGGTGTCCGGGGTGAAGTTCTACAAGAGCGCGGGGAACACCGGTACCCACACCGGCTCCTTGTGGAGCTCCACCGGAACCCGGTTGGCCACGGCGACCTTCGCCGATGAGAGCACCTCAGGCTGGCAGACCGTGACGTTCGGCACACCGGTGCCGATCACAGCGGGTACCGAATACCTGGCCTCGTACTCGAGCCCCACCGGAACCTACTCCGCCACGCTGGGCGACTACACCGGAGCAGGGATCAGCAGGGGACCGCTCACCGCAGGCAATGGGGCCGGCGCCTACACCTACGCGGATGCCTTCCCCGGTTCGGACTCAGCCGCCAACTACCTCGTCGACGTTGTGTTCAACCGGGGAGCGGAACCCATCAGCGTGCTCAGCCAGAGTCCGGCGAACGGGGCGGTCGAGGTAGACACCACGGCGCCCGTCGCGGTCACTCTGTCCACAGCCATCGCCAGCGGGTTCAGCCTGGCCGTGCAGAGCGGCGGCACGAGTGTGCCGGGCGCGACGGCTCTGTCCGGGGATGGCCGCACCGTCACCTTCACGCCGACCCAGACGTTGCCCGCCGCCGCCGCGATCGTGGCGACGCTCTCCGGGGTCACCTCGACCGGGGGAGCCGTGCTGCCCACGCAGACCTGGGGATTCCGTACTGCCGGGCCGACCGGCACCACGGCATTCACCCTGCTCGGCAGCGAGACTCCGGCCGTCGCGGCCGCCAGCGAATCCTCTGCCGTCGAACTCGGAATGGGATTCACGCCGGCACAGAACGGCTCGGCGACGGCCATCCGGTTCTTCAAGGGCCAGGGCAACACCGGCACCCACACCGGATCGCTGTGGTCGGCGACGGGAACACGCCTGGCGGAGGTGACCTTCACCAACGAGACCGCCAGCGGCTGGCAGAGCGCAGACCTGGACAGCCCGGTGAGCCTCACGGCGGGGACCACATACGTGGTGTCCTACCTGGCGCCGGTCGGGCACTACTCGTACACCTCCGCCTACTTCGCCCAGCCCAAGACCAACGGACCGCTGACCGCAGCGGCAAACACCAACGGCCGCTACCGCTACGGCAGCGGCGGCGGATTCCCCGAGTACTCCTGGAATGCCACGAATTACTTCGTCGACCTCGTGTTCGCCCCTGGCTAGCTGAGTCGGCTGACCGCTGCACACCCGCCGACCCCGACCAGACCCCACCGAGGAGCAACACCATGACAGCACTGCAGGGAGCGAGCGTCCTGGTCACCGGGGGAGCCGGCACGATCGGGTCCGCCATCGTCGACCAACTCCTCACCGCCGGCGCCTCCCACATCGACGTGCTCGACAACCTGGTGCGTGGACGGCCCGGCAACCTCTCCGGCGCCCTGTCCACCGGGCGCGTCACCCTCGTCGACGGCGACATCCGTGACCGCGACCTGGTGCACGACATCAGCCATGGTCAGGACCTCGTCTTCCACCAGGCGGCGATTCGGATCACCCAGTGTGCCGAGGAACCGCGCCTGGCGCTCGAGGTGCTCGTCGACGGCACCTTCAACGTGGTCGAAGCCGCCGCCGAACACTCCGTGGCCAAGCTCATCGCGGCGTCCAGTGCATCCGTCTATGGCATGGCGGAGCACTTCCCGACCGGGGAACGTCATCACCACCACAACAACGACACCCTGTACGGCGCGGCGAAATCGTTCAACGAGGGCCTGCTGCGCAGCTTTAGGGCGATGAGCGGGCTGGACTACGTCGCGCTGCGCTATTTCAACGTGTACGGCCCGCGAATGGACGTGCACGGCCTGTACACCGAGGTCCTGGTGCGGTGGATGGAGCGGATCATGGACGGCCGGCCCCCGCTGATCTTCGGTGACGGCCGGCAGAGCATGGATTTCGTTTTCACCAGCGATATCGCCCGCGCCAACCTGCTGGCCGCGGCCGGGAATGTGACCGAGGGTGTCTACAACGTCGCGAGCGGCACTGAAACCACCCTGCTCGAACTGGCACAGGCCCTGCTGTCCGCGATGGGCTCCGACCTCGAGGTCGAGCACGGGCCAGAGCGGGCTGTGAACGGTGTGCAGCGCCGACTCGCCGATGTGTCGGCCGCCCGCACCGACCTCGGCTTCGACGCTGAGGTTTCCCTCGCCGACGGGCTCCGGCAGCTCGTCGACTGGTGGAAGCCGCTCAGGGACGAAATCGCGGCCGGCCGGCCCCTGGTGACGTCATGAGCCGGATCAACGTGATGGCGCCCTGGCTGGGGCAGGAGGAGATTGCCGCGGTCACCGAGGTGATCGAGTCGGGCTGGGTGGCCCAGGGTCCCCGGGTGGCCAGGTTCGAAGCTGCCTTCGCCAAGGCCATGGCGGTGTCCCACGCAGTGGCCACCTCCAGCTGCACCAGCGCCCTGCACCTGGCATTGATCGTCGCGGGGGTGCAGGCCGGCGACGACGTGGTGGTGCCCTCCTTCTCGTTCATCGCCACCACGAATGCGCCCACCTATCTCGGTGCCAGACCCGTCTTCGCCGACGTCGACCCCGTGACCGGCAACCTCACCGCGGCCACCGTCGGCGCCGCCCTGACCAACCGCACCCGCGCCGTGATCGTAGTGGACCAGGGCGGTGTTCCCGTCGATCTCGAACCGATCCGGGCGCTCTGTGACCCCCTCGGCATTGTGGTCATCGAGGATGCCGCCTGTGGGGCGGGGTCCAGTTATCACGGCAGCCCGGTCGGAGCCGGTGCCGTGCTCACGGCATGGTCCTTCCACCCGCGCAAACTCCTGACCACGGGAGAAGGCGGCATGCTCACCACCGCGAACGCGGAGTGGGCAGCCAGGGCGCGCCGGTTGCGCGAACACGCCATGAGCGTCTCGGCGGCCGATCGACAGGCCAGCGTGCTCGCGCCGGCCGAGGAGTATGCCGAGATCGGCTACAACTACCGGATGACCGATCTGCAGGCCGCGATCGGCATCGTCCAACTCGGCCGTCTGCCCGACATCGTCACCCGCCGCCGGAAGATCGCCCAGTCGTACACGACCGCCCTCGCCGGCATCCCGGGCCTGCGCAGCGTCACCGATCCCGCGTGGGGACTCTGCAACTTCCAGTCCTACTGGATCGAGGTCGGGCCTGAGAGCCCCGTCGACCGGGACGGCTTACTTGAAGCGCTCGCTCGTGCGGACATCTCTGCCCGCCGCGGCATCATGGCGGCGCACCGCCAGCCCGCATACCGCGACCGCGGCGCGGCCGGTGTTCCGCTGCCGGTGACCGACCGGCTCACCGACAACACCCTGATCCTGCCGGTCTTTCACCACCTCAGCACAGCCGAGCAGGACCGTGTCGTCGACACGATCAGGGTCACCGCGCTCTCCCCGGCACCGACAGCAGCGTGATGACCGACCTCGTCCTGGTCGGGGCCAGCGGATTGGCCCGAGAGGTCCTGGCCGACTCGGCCGGCCGGGGCCGCATCATCGGCCTGCTCGACGACGACGGCAGCCGGCACGGCTCCGTGCTTGCGGGCGTGCGCGTACTGGGCGGCATCGACCTTGCCCTCGACCTCGACGCGGAGCTGCTGGTCTGCGTCGGGTCCGGCCTCGCCCGGAAACGTATCGTCCACCGCCTGACCGAACGGGGCATCGGCCAGGATCGGTACGCCACCTTCGTTTCCCCGGCGGCGCACGTGCCGCCGGGCACCTCCATCGGGCCAGGCAGCATCCTCCTCGCCGGCGTCGTCGCCACGGCGAACGTGACAGTGGGATCGCACGTGGTCGTCATGCCGAACTCGACCCTCACCCACGATGACGTGATCGCCGACTACGTGACGCTCGCCGCCGGCGTGGCCCTCGGCGGGTCCGTCGTGCTCGAGCACGCCAGCTATCTCGGCATGAACTCATCGGTGCGCCAAGGAGTGTGGGTGGGCGAGAGCGCCATTGTCGGTATGGGCGCCGTGGTGCTGACCGATGTGCCCGCCGGGGAAACCTGGGCCGGCGTGCCGGCCCGGCGGCTGGAGTCCGGCCGGTCCGGCACGAGTGCCGGGGACGGAGTCCATCCGGTCCCGACTGTGAGGGCCCGGCCATGAGGATCGTCGTCTACCCGCACTCGATGGAGTTCGGCGGCAGCCAGTCGAACGCCGTCGACCTCGCTACAGCGTTGCGAGATCGGGGCCACGAGGTTCTGGTCTTCTCCCCACCGGGCGCCCTCGTCGGCCTCGTTACCGAACGCGGACTCCGGCACGAACCGGCACCTCGGCCACGCCTGCGGCCCTCACCGACCGTGATGCACCGTCTCTGCGACGTGGCCGACGAGTTCAACGCCGATATTGTGCACGGCTTCGAATGGCCGCCGGCGCTCGAGGCGGTCTTCGGGCCAGAGCGACGATTGCGCATTCCCGCTGTCTGCACGATCATGTCGATGTCGGTGGCACCGTTCCTGCCACGCTGGCTTCCGCTCACCGTCGGAACGCGGAAGATCCTGCATTCGGTGATCGCCGAGCGCCCCGGTACGATCCTGCTCGAACCACCCGTCGACACCGAGCACGATCGACCGGGCGACAGGGACTCGGCGAAACAGGCTCTGGGAATCGATCCGGGAACACCGGTTGTGACACTGGTCACCCGGCTGGCCCCGGAACTCAAGCTGGAGGGAATCCTGGCCGCGATCACCGTGGTGGGGACGCTGAATGCTGACCGCCCGGTGCGCCTCGTGATCGCCGGCGACGGGCCGGCCCGCGCCGAGGTCGCCGCCGCGGCCGCCCGGGTGAACACCGCAGCGGGGGCTCAGGTCGTCGTGCTCACCGGCGCGCTCGCCGACCCCCGTCCGGTGTACGACGCCGCCGACGTGTCACTCGGCATGGGCGGATCGGCGCTGCGGTCGATGGCCTTCGGTAAACCAGTCATCGTGCAGGGGGAGCGGGGATTCTGGCGCCTGCTCGAGCCGGACAGCCTCCCGGGATTCCTCGACCAGGGCTGGTTCGGCATCGGCGACAGCGCCGATCCCAGGGCCGGTGAGGCGACGCTCGAGGGCATCCTGCGGCCGCTGCTGGCCGATCCGTCGCGTCGCGTGGAGCTGGGTGGCTTCGCCCGGCATACCGTGGAATCCGGCAACGGCTTGCCGGCGGCCGCCGAACGCCTGGAGCGGTTCTACGTGGCCACCATCCACGGGGCGGGCAGGACATCGCCGACCAGGTTTGCGCGCCCCTACCTGGCCGCGGCCAGGTACGACCTGGCTCGGAAGATTCGGCGGCATCTCGGCGGCGTGCCCAGTGACGACTTCAACTCCCTGCCCGCCCTGCGGGGACCAGCAGAAAGGGCAACCCCATGACCGACACCGTCCCGATCGCGGTTCCGCAACCCGGCCAGGCCGGAGTCGGGGCAGTCCCGTTCCTCGACCTCGTCGCCCAGCAGGCGGAGATCCTGGATGACATCGGTCCTGACATCCTGCACCTGCTTCGGCTGGCTCATTTTGTCGGGGGTGAGGAGGTGGGCCGGTTCGAAGACCGGTTCGCGGCGTACGCCGGGGTGCGGCATTGCGTCGGTGTCGGCAACGGCACGGACGCCCTCGAGCTGGCACTGCGCGCCCTCGGAATCGGCCGGGGGCGGGAGGTGCTGGTGCCGGCGAACTCGTTCATCGCGTCGGCAGAGGCCGTTGTGCGGGCCGGTGCGACGCTACGGCTCGCGGATGTCGACGATGAGTCGCTGCTGCTCAGCCAGTCGACAGTGCAGGCGGCCGTCAGCCCCGACACCGCAGCTGTGCTCGCTGTGCATCTGTACGGACAGACCGCTCCGGTGGAGGAGATCGAACCGGTCGCGGCGAATCTGGGCGCAGTCATTGTCGAGGATGCCGCCCAATCGCAGGGCGCAGCCAGATTCGGCCGGATGGCCGGTTCCCTCGGCCTCATCGCCGGAACCAGCTTCTACCCGGGCAAGAACCTAGGCGCGGCGGGCGACGGTGGGGCGGTCCTCACCGATGACGAAGTCCTCGCGGACCGGGTCAGGCGCACGGCCAACCACGGAAGCGCCGAGAAGTACGTACACGACGATTTCGGATTCAATTCGAGGCTGGACACGATTCAAGCTGTGGTGCTCCTGGCCAAGCTGGCCCGCCTCGACGGCTGGAATGAGGCCAGGCGCGCGGCAGCACGTCGTTATGACGCGCTGTTCAGCGGCATCGACGGCATCCGCCTGCCACACACCCTGCCGGGCAACAGCCACAACTGGCATATCTATGCGGTGCGTGTCGCCGACCGGGACCGGATCCTGGCCGGGCTGCACCGGGAAGGGATCGGTGCAGCCCTGCACTATCCGACTCCCATCCACCTCACTGGAGCCTTCCGCAGCCAGGGATGGGCGCGGGGGGACTTTCCGGTCGCGGAGCAGGCGGCTGGCGAGCTGCTCTCGTTGCCGATGTTCCCGCACCTCACCGAGCAGCAGCAGCTCAGGGTGGCCGATGTGCTGACCCGGCTGGTGTGAGCCATGGACGTGCCACCGGGCGGCACCGTCGGGGACACCCTCGGCGGGCTGGAACAGCGGGTGTCGCGCGGGCTGGCCTGGAGTTTCATCAACACCCTCGCCGGCCGGCTGGGTTCGCTTCTGGCGGGCATCGTCATCGCCCGAATAGTCGCCCCGGAGCAATTCGGGGTCTACGCCGTGGCACTGGTGGCCCTCAATCTGTTGCTCAGCATGAACGAGCTGGGCGTGAGCGTGGCGCTGGTGCGCCACCCGGGGCCGGTAACGGCCATCGCACCCACCGTGGTGACGCTGTCGATCGGCACGAGTGCGGTGTTCTTTCTGGCCATGCTTGCCGCGGCCGCACCGTTCGCGGCGGCGATGGGCGCGCCGGAAGCGACGGGCATCATCCAGTTGATGTCGGTCGCTGTGCTCATCGACGGCGTCACCTCTGTGCCGGTTGCGATGCTCACCAGGGCGTTCATGCAGGCCAAACGGATGCAGATCGACCTGATCGGTTTCGCGGTCAGCACCCCGGTGACCATTCTCCTCGCGCTCGCCGGGCAGGGGGCCTGGAGCCTGGCCTGGGGAGCCGTGGCCGGCAACCTGGCCACCGGGCTGTTCTCGGTGTTGTGGTCGCCGGAGAAGTACCGGCCGGGCTTCGACCGGGCTGTGGCCGGCGGGCTGCTCAGATTCGGCCTGCCCCTGGCTGGGGCCAGCCTGCTGCTGCTGGCCCTCGTCAACGTTGATTTTGTCGTCGCCGGACGGGTCCTCGGGACCGTGCAGCTCGGGTTGTATTTTCTCGGATTCAACCTGAGCACGTGGCCGATGACCCTGGTGTCCACCGTCGTGCGCCGGGTGACGACCGCCGCATATGCGCAACTGCACAACCGCGGTGACGGCCACGCGGGCTTCCGGCACTCCCTGTTCCTCGTCCTGTCCCTGGGGATGCTGCTGAGCGCGCTGCTGGCCGCCTACGCGGAGGAGATCGTGCGTTTCCTGTACGGCGAGACCTGGGTGCCCGCGGCAGTCGTCGTTCCGGCCCTGGTGATCCTGAGTATGGGACGGATGGCCGTTGAACTGTCCTACGACTACCTGGTCGCGCTCGGCCGTACTGTCGGCAACGCCTGGCTGCACGGAGTCTGGCTGGTGGTGCTGGTACCGGCCTTGGTCGCCGGGGCGATGGGGTTTGGAATCGGCGGGATCGCCTGGGCGCATGCACTGGTCGTGGGCGTTGTGGTGCTTCCAGGGGTCGGCATCCTGCTCGCCAGGGCGGGGGTCCCGGTGTGGCCGCTGGTGACCGATCTCGCCCTGCCGCTTCTGGGTGCCGCCGCCGTTCTGGGTTCTGCCGCGCTGTTGAAGGTCGCGCTGCCGGACGGGTTCCTGCTCCTCGCCGTCGGCGGGGTCACCGGTGCGGCCATCTACGCCCTTCTGGTCGGGCGGAGATTCCTGCGCACGATCAAGGGGTTCATGGGCTCGGGTGCGCGGGCGCGGTGACCTGCGGCGGCCGGGCCGGCCGCGGTGAACCGGACCGGCGGCACGAGACCGTCGTCATTGCGGTCGAGCAGAATCGTGTTGGCGAGGGCGCCGATGCAGCCGACACCGAGGAACACCAGCGTCGACGCCTGGGGAAAGCCGAACGAGTCGAAGGTGGCGAAGCTGACGGCCCCAGCGGCCACCATGGCGATCAGCGCCTGCGCCAGGCTGCGTGTGGTGTCGTCCCGGCTGGACCTGCGGCTGACCCAGGCAGACATGATCGCCACGGCGAAGAGCGTGAGCAGGGCGATGGTGCCGACGAAGCCCACCTCGATGAGCAGCCCGAGGTACTGGTTGTCGAGGATGCGATACTGCGGGAGGAACGTCGACAGTCCTCGACCGAAGAGCGGATTGCGTTCGATGAACTCCAACGCCAGCGAATAGCTGTCGGTGCGGGACCTGGCGCTGCCGTCGGTGGAGACGTCAGTGAACAGCCGGGTCAGGGTGCCCAGCATGCCGGGAATGGTCACGTAGATGCCCAGGACCACCCCGGCGATCACGAGATAGGAAATGCGTCGCCTGAGTGCCGACCAGGTGGGGATCAGCACCACCAGGGCGACGGCCACCCCGACCAGGGCAGAGCGGGAGATGGTGATCGGAACGGCGACCGCGATGAGCGCAACCGGCAACCAGCGGGCCACAGCGTTGCGGGTTCGGTCGGTGAGGGCGAAGTGCAGGGCCAGTGGCAAGACCATGGCCAGCACCACGCCGAACTCGATCGGATGGCTGGACGTTCCTGCCGCCCTGGTGAAGCCATTGCGGTCGTAGATGCTGGTGAGCGAGGTGTTGGGGGTCAGGCCCGGGATCTGGATCACGTCCACGATCGCGGCCCCGGTGACGAACTGCAGGATGCCGATGAGCGCCGCGATGCCGGCCGCCAGCACCAGACGCCGAAGAACGGTGTCGAGGCTCCGGCGGCCCACCAGACCGTCGGAGGCCAGGAGCACGAGCCCCAGCCAGGAGGCGATCAGGAGGAGGCCGCGGTCGGCGGCGTTCAATTCGAAGTCATCGATCGGGCGCACCGTGGCGGCGATGTAACTGGTCAGCACGGCGATGGTGAACGACAACATCGCCCGGCGAATGGGCTGAGGGGGTGTGAGGGTGGAGGTGGACCGATTCATCTGCGCACCTGTCCACCACACCAGCGCGCAGAGCCCGAGCAGGAGAGCCGGGGTGCCCACCGCTCCGATGGCCGAGATGGTCAGGTTCGAGGGAATGAGCATCAGCGTGAACACGCAGATCGACAGGAAACCTGCCGCATCGATCCGGAAGACCGGGGGAGGGCCCGGGGCGGCCTGGGGCCGGCCAGGAGTCATGGACTCTCTCTCGCGAGGACCGCTTCCTCGTCGCGATCCGCCCTGGTGGGTGCCATCGCTGGGATCGGAGCCGGGCGGCCGGGTTCGTCGTCGACGGTGTCGGTCGGCGTCCTGGCCGCTGACACCGCCCGTCGCCGCCGGATGGCCGCATCCACGAAGACGGCCAGCAGGAGGGTGAGAACCAGGCATGCCGCCGTCAGCACGATCAGCGTGCGTCCGAGCGCTGCCGCGTTGGGCACGGCAACGGTGTTGTTCGTGATCACCATCAGCCGCACGTGCGACTCGTCGGACGCCGCCACGGCGTCCTGGAGCTCGTCGAGGCGTTCGGTGGCGAGCGCGAGCACCGCGTCGAGGGTGTCGAAGGCCCCGTCGGCGGTGCGATCGGAGACCGTCACCTCCAGCACGGAACCGTCGATGCTTGCGTCCTGTTCGATGGTGTATTCGGCCGGGCCGTCATCGGGCACGATGCTCTCGACCGAATCGGTGTCGGTGAGGGACTTGGCGAGCACTCCGGCCACCACCTCCAGGCCGCCGAGGCTGAGGAACGGGTTTCCGCCCGTCTCCTCGACCGAGATCTGCGGGGGCAGCAGCAGAATGGACGACTTGACGTCATAGGTAACCGGAATCAGCCGCAGCGCCAGGATGATGACTCCAGCTGTTAGGAGCAGGCCGCCGACAAGCACGTACCACCGTCGCCCCGCTGCGTGGAGGAGTTCCGCTAAGTACACCGGCGGTCCCTCCCCTTGTCGGCTCTGGCGCTGTCGGTTATATATAAACACGATCGGCCATTCTTCGCGCGGTGGCGGAATCGGTCGGTCAGGACCAGAGAAGAGGCCGGAATGACGGCGTGGGATGTGCTTACGATTGCTGCTCAACGCTGGCTGGTCACGGTTCTCGGACTGGTGCTGACGGTGGGCGCGGTATTCCTCGTCACCTCGGCCCAGCCGTCGTATCTTGCGCAGGTCAGGGTGGTTCTGCTGCCCCCGGCAACAGCCCAGCCCAATGGACTCACCGACACCGCAGGGTCGCTGATCAGCCTCGCCGGCGTCGTTGCGAAGTCGGTGGCGGACTCGGATGTCGGTGCGGAGGCGGTGTCGGAGAGTGTCACCCTCACCGGCGAAGGCCGTCGGGAGGGCTATACCGTGCGGCAACCCAACGCCGGCGGGCAATGGCAGTACCGCTTCGACGAGCCGGTGCTCGACGTGCAGGCTGTGGGTTCCACCGACCGGGCCGCACGGCAGCAGTTGGACGCCGCCCTGCGGCGGGTCGACTCCGCCCTGGCGGACATCCAGGACCTGCAGGGTGTGCCTCTGGCCAGCCGGGTACGCACCATCCTCAACCCCGAGGCACCACAGGTGGACGCGGTGGGTGGCAGCGATACCAGGGCCATGGCGGCAACCGTGGTCGCCGGCCTGCTGGTCACCGTGTCGGTGCTGGGCTACCTGGGTCCCCGGCGGCCCGGGCGGCGTGGCGTCCTGGCCTCGCAGCGCTGAAGATCGCCACGAAGTCCAAAGTGCGCGCCTCCCAATTCTGGCTCCGCGCGTAGGCCCGGCGTTCCTCGGCGAGGGCGGCGTCCGGAGCCTGCGACAGCAGGCGCAGGGTCGTCTCGGTGAATTCCTCCGGCGTCGTGCAGACGTTCACGAGGCCAGCCGGAATGCGGCGGGAGCTCGGCAGGTCGGTGACGACGACCGGCCGACCGGCGGCCAGGTACTCGAGGGTTTTCAGCGGGTCGCTGCCGCGGTTGAAGTCGCTGTCGGTGTACGGGGTCAGTCCCACGTGGATCCGCCGCATCAGGGCCGGCAGATCGCTGAACGGCTGGGCACCGACCCACTGCACGTTTTCGTGCGCCAACAGTGCCGTCATACGGTCGAGGTCGAAGGTGAGCTGGCGCGGCCCCACCAGCAGGAGGGAACAGCCGGCGGCCGCCACGCCCTCCAACAGCCCGATGTCGATGCGTTCCGACAGATGGCCGATGAAGCCCGCGATCGGGTCCGGCAGGGTGACGGCGGAGCTCGCGTCGACCTCATCGACCCGGGCGAAGTGTCCGGTGTCGCAGCCGTTGGGGATGACCACGACCGTTGCCGCGGTCTGGGACCAGCGCTGGGCTAATTCCTGGGACACTGCGACGACCACATCGGCGTTCTCCAGCCGGAGCCGTTCCCTGCGGCGCAGCCAGCCGGAGGAGATTCCCATCAGTTCCGCGCCGGCGACCCAGTCATCGGTGCCGTAAAGCACGGTGACTCTGGCGTCGCAGGCGCCGAAGACGTCGTCGAGGGATGCCACCACCAGTCCGTCGACGCTGGCACCCATCCGGGAGACCGCCCGGGCGATCGCCCGCCGGGTGAGCCATTCCCCGACGCTGCGCAGTCCCGGCCGGCTGATGCCGGGCACCGTCATCGGCGTGAGCCGGGCCAGGTTGGACCCGAGCATCCGCAGACGAGGTCCCCTCATAGACTCCCGCAGGAGGGGCTTACGCAGCGGGGTGAGAACAGACATCGGCGGGTCGACGAACAGCACCGGCACGTGCCTGGACAGGTGCAGGGCCAGATGTTTCTCCGACAGCCAGGTGTCGTCCCAGGAGGTTCCGGACGCTATCACCACAAGGCCGTCCCAGTTCTGACCTTTCACCGACAGCCCGGGTGCGGGTTGTGCGCCCCTCATGCCCGGCTGGTCTCGTCGCGAAGCCAGACGCCACGCGCCGGGCTCCTGAACCTCTCCACCAGCCGAGCGAGCGCCGCGGTGCCGAGGAACACGGGCATCCGTAAGGCCATCGACGGAGTCAGGCGCACAATCCGCCAGAGGTCCCTCGGTCTGGTCGACGCCGAGGGAGAAACGAGACCGGTACCGGCGAGCTCGCGGTTTCCCTGGGTCACGCGGATTCGGCGGGCGAGCAGGGCTCGCCAGCGACGGGCCGGCCAGATCGTCACGCTCGCACCGGGCACGATATCCCGCTCCTCCGGTAGGAACGACTCCGACACCGCCAGGTCATCCGAGATCACGTGCGGGAGGCCGGCAACCCGGCGGTAGCCGAGCTCGGACAGGGCGATTACCCCGCGGCCGAACAGGCCGGTACTCACCTGCGGCAGGCGCTCCCAGATGTCGTAATACCAGCCGGCGACCGCGGAAACCCCGTGCCGGTCCAGGTGGCGGGCAGGACCCGCTGCCAGCACGGCATCGTCGCGCAGCCGGGCCGCAAGCCGGCGCACGCTGGCCGCGTCTATGACGACGTCGGCATCCACGAAGACGATCGGGAAGGCCTGGGCGAGCGAACCGCCGGTGTATAGAGCGGCCGGTTTTGAGGCGACGGCGAGTTCGACGACGGCAACTCTGGGTTCGAACGACCTGGCGATCTTCACGGTGTTGTCGGTGCAGCCGTTGCAGACGACGATGATCGCGAATTCCTCGTTGCCCGCGCCATCGAGCAGCGCGGTCAGCAGTCTGGCCAGGGCGAACTCTTCGTCGTGCGCCGGAACGATTATCGTGACCGACGGCGAGACCTGTGCCATGATGACTTCCTTCCGCGAGCCGTGTTAGTACCGTGTATAGCCGCAACGGCCCGGAGCCGATACAGCAGAGATTGGCAGGTGGCGGGGAATGGCGCAGAAAACGCCGGTGGCCGTCGCTGTGATCGTCGTCACATTCAACAGTCACGGTCACGTGGACGGCTTTGCCGACTCGCTCCGGCAGTCCCAGGTGGACGGCCCGCTGCGGCTCGTGGTGGTGGACAACGCCTCCACCGACGGCACCCTCGGCAGGTTCCGGGAGGCAATCCCCGATCTGAACGGGATCCCCACCACCTTGGTCGACACCGGCAGAAACGCCGGCTATGCGGCCGGAATGAATGCCGGCATCGCGGTTGCCGCCGAGAGCGACTACGTGCTGCTCCTGAATCCGGACATCCGGTTGGAACCGAGCACGATCCGGAACCTGCTGCACGAAGCGCGGGCCTCAGGGGCGGGCATCGTGGTGCCACGCCTCCGGGACGCCGACGGTTCGCTCCGTCTGTCGATGCGCCGGGAGCCGAGCGTGTTGCGGGCCTGGGGGGAAGCGCTTCTCGGCGGCCGCCTGGCCGGGAGATACCCCAGGCTCGGCGAGATGGAGACGCGCCGGGTCTTGTATGACGGCATTGCCGAACCCGACTGGGCCACCGGGGCGGCGATGCTGATTTCACGCGCCTGTTGCAGTGCGGTGGGCCGGTGGGACGAGTCCTTCTTCCTCTACTCGGAAGAGACCGACTTCGCCCTACGCGCCAGGGACGCAGGCTTCCCGCTTCGCTTCACGCCAGCGGCGGAGGCCGTGCACTTCGAGGGCGATTCGCACCAGTCTCGTGCGCTCTATTCGCTGCTCGTACGCAACCGCGTGAAGCTGTATCGGTCACGGCACAGCGGGGCCAGCACGCTACTCTTCCGCGCCGGTGTTTTTGTCGGAGTGGCTCTGCGCGCGGCCGACCCGACCAGGCGGGCAGCCGCATTGGCCCTGCTCGGGCGCACCAGCCTGGTAGCCGGTCCAACATCATGATCCCCGGCCGGCCGGCGGTGCCGTTGCGTATCCTCTACAGTTTTCCGCACACCCTGGGCGCCCCCGGAATCGGCATGACAGCGCTCAACCAGGTGAGTGGCCTGCGGGCGGCAGGCGCCGATGTCACGGTCGTCTGTACCGCAGTCGACGCGTCGGTGGGTGCATTCACCGCCGCGCGCACGCTGACCGTTCGGGGGCATCGACTGCCCCACCGAGTGTTCGGCAGCGCCGACGCGGCCTTCCGCTATCACGACCGGCGGGCGCGGGCGATGCTGGCCTCCGGCGCCTACGACGTCGTGCATACTTGGCCGCTCGGGGCTCTCGCCACCCTACGGGCAGCGCGTGCGCGCGGTGTGCTCGGCACCAGGGAGGCACCGAACTCGCACACGGCGGCTGCGTACGCGATCGCCGGTGCGGAGTCTCGCCGGTTGGGGCTGACAATGGATGGCTCGGCGTCGCACCGACCGAATCCGCGACGACTGGGCAGGGAGCTCGAAGAGTATGCGGCGGCTGACCTGATCTTGGTGCCTTCCGAACATGTCCGGCAGTCGTTCCTCACCGCCGGGGTGCCGGACACGAACCTCGCCCGCCACCAGTACGGGTTCGACCCGCTGAGGTTCACCCCCGCTGGCCGACTCGACAGAGCCGAGCGCGCATTCACCGCGGTCTTCCTGGGCTCAGCCGAACCGCGGAAAGGCCTGCACTACGCCCTCGAGGCTTGGCACAGCTCTGGCGCTGCCACGTCCGGCACGCTGCTGGTCGCCGGGAGTTTCGCGCCGGGGTACCGGGAAACGCTGCGCCCCTTGCTCGTGCACCCCAGTGTGCGGGTGCTGGGCTTTGTGAATGACACCGCGGCCCTGTTGCGAAGTGCCGACGTGCTGTTGTTGCCGTCGTTGGAGGAAGGCAGCGCCCTGGTCACCTACGAGGCACAGGCCTGCGGCTGCGTTCCCCTGGTGTCGACGGCATCCGGTGCGCTGGTCACGGACGGTGTGGAGGGACTGCTGCACGGCCCAGGAGATGTGGCGGCACTCGCCGATCAGATCCGACGGGTGTCCACCGACGCGGCCCTCCTGGCGGCCCTGCGCACGAACGCCATCGCGGGGTCCGCCGGAAAGACTTGGGCGGCGGCGGGTGAGCGCATGCTGGCGGTCCTCGTGGCGGCTCGGATCAGTCTGCGCCCCGGCGCTCCGTGAGCCGGGCTCGCCAGGTTCGCCTGAGCCGGGTCGCGAATGAGCGGTTCCGCAGGAGACGATAGGCCATCCGGTTGACCGTGGCCAACAGGGCGACGAACTGCCCGGTGAGCAAGGGACGGACGCGGGCAGCCAGCACGATCACGTCGCGCTGTTCGACGCTCTGGCTCGCGTAGCGTTCCTTGTACTCTGCGTAACCGTGCCCGAAGTCGACGACGGCGACGGTTGGGTCCTGGCAGAGCTCGTCGAGCATGGCGTGCAACACAAAGGTGCCGACCCCGTCCTTTGTATAGCGTGGGTCGAAGCCGGGGGTGTCGACGGAGAAAGTGTCCCCGTGCTGGTTTCCCCACCAGAACGCCGCAGGAGAACCATCGATATGCAGCATCCAGACCCGCAACCAGCCCCGTTCGAAGGACAGCGTGGTTAGCGCGCGGCCGAGCGCGGACTCGCTGGCGCCGACGCCGAGGGCGCGCTGATAAGTGGTCCGGGCGACGGCCTCGATCTCGCCGAGCACCCGCTCCAGCTCCACCCGGTCCAGCCGGATGACCTCGACGCTGTCGTACGTCCGGCGTAGCCGCCGGCTCTCGTAGTGCGCTTTCTTGCGTGCCTTGACGGAGCGCCCTTCCAGCAAAAGGTCGAGGGTATCCGGCAGTGTGACGAGCCAGCGGCGAGTCGCGGCGATCCCGCCGATTCGAGTGACGCGAGCGGACCCTGCTACGGCGGCGCGGTGCAGCGCAGACTGAAGGCCGACCTTTTGCAGGATCACGGCATCGGCACGGCCGCTCCGCAGCGTCGAACGTAGGGCGAGTACGGCGGCGGCAAGGTCGTCCTCCGACTGCGCCCCCAGGATGCCATCGAAGGAGACGACGACGGTCTTCAGGTGCGGGCGCAGGAGTTCGGTGTATCCGACGGTGACCGGGAAGACATGTCGTTCGAGCCGGGCGACGATGATCATCGCCGGCCGTCCGGGACGTTCCACCGAGAGAACGTGGGGAGCGATGACGCCCGGAAGATGGGCGACAACAGCGAGGAAATAGTCGATGTCCGCGTCGAGATTCGACACGGACATCGACTGCCACAGTGGGCGCAGCGCTTCGACCTGTTCGGTGGTCGTCGCGACGGTCACGCCGGACTGCGCGCCCCCGATGGGCGTTGTGCCCCGCGCCCGCATCACAAGCGAGCGGGCGCGGGGGTCGGGACCTGGCGGCGAGCCCGATCAGCTAGTAGGCGAGGTTCGCCCCCTTGGTCTTGCCGTCCGCGGTGTACGCGTTGTTGCTCCAATTGACGACTCCAATCGTGCCGAGGTGCGCGTACGGACCGTACACTCCCACGCGATCGGAGAACTTGGTCCAGAACAGGTTGTTCGTGAAGGTGATGCCGCCGCCGCCGCCCATGAGGGCGTAGTTGCCACCGGCGATCACATTGTGGTCTACCACGATTCGACCGGCTTCGTCAGGGAAGGACAGCGATGCCGTCATGCCGCCGTTGACCCAGAGTTCCACGGTGTTGTCCCGGATCAGGCCGGCGGAACTGATGCTGTTCACCGGGTAGTGCAGGGCGTCGTAGTGCACGTCGGCGCGGTCGACGAAGTCGTGGATCCAGTTGCCGACGATCTTGGCGTCCGCGCCGTAGAGGCTCAGTCCGTCTCCGGCGATCCAGGACACGTTGTTCCGTTCGAAGCTGACCGAATCACCGACCAGCTTGGCCGCGGAAACCGGGGCCTTCGTCCAGTCCGTCGCCGAGAGGCCACGGATGTTGTTGTCCAGGATCTTGACCCGGTCACCCTCGACATGGATGGCGGCCTGGTCGTAGGAAATCGCGGTGGGGCCGGCGATGTCGTTGCCCTGGATGGTGACGTCGTTGGCCTCGATGCGGAGGCCGGCCGGGATGACCTGGTTCTTGATCACGGTGCCATCGGTGGTGATGGTCATGGGCCCGGTGTACTTCTGGGTCGGAGTGAATCCGGCCGCGGCGGGCCCGGTGTTGTTCGCGCCGGCGAACGATCCGGCCGGGCTCGGCGCCGGGGTCGGCGCCGTGGTCGGAGTCGGCTTCGGGGTGCTGGTCGGCTGAGGAGCCGGGGCCGGCGTCGCGGTCGGTGCCGGTGACGGCGCCGGCGCCGGCGCGGCCGGGGGAGCGGTGGTGGCAGTGGGGGCGAAGACCACGTCGACCCAGTAGCCGGAGGACTTCCAGCTGTCGGCGGGGAAGGCGGTGGAGGCGCCGTACTTGTACGTTCCGCTGCCGTTGGCCACGGACAGGTGCGATGAGCTCGACGCCGGCACGGTGAGGTTGGTCGTGGCCGCGTATCGACCGTTCGGAGCGTGGTACGAGGCGACGTAACGCTTGCCGGCGGTCACGGAGACGGGCTTGGCGAACTTCACGGTCTGCCAGCCGCTGGCCGACTCAGAGGTGAAGGTGGCAGTGGCGAGTTTGGTACCGCCGGAGGTCCACAGGGTACCGGTGTGGGTGCCGGTGTTCTCTGCGGTCTTCCAGTAGCGAACGCCCTGGACCTGGCCCGAGGACTTGGCGGTGAAGGTGGTGCCCAGTTCAACGCTGTCGCGGTCGCTGTCGACGACGGCGCCCTTCGGAGCACTGGTGCCCCACAGCGTGCTCGTGGTGCTCGCGGTCGCTGCGGCGACCGGTAGTGCCAGTGCGGGAGCGGTTGCGGAGCCGACGACGAGAGCGAGGGCGGTTGCAGCGACGAACGCCGCTCTGGTGATGGCCGAACGCGGCCGGGTATGGGACAAGTGGTATTTCATGGTGCGTCTCCAAGTACTGTCGAAAAAAGGACCCAGAGAATGTAGGGATTCAAAGTTCCAAGAGAGTGGCGGTAGAGCCCCCCAAGTGCGCCGCCGGAAACCCCATCCTTACATTGTGAATCGGCCGAATCCAAACCTGCGCAGAAGCCTGAACCATTCTCGACAGGTGCCTGTGAGGAAAAATCAACACCCAGAATGGGGGATATCTTCGACCGGTACTGAGGAATTATCGTGTTCTTGTTGGAACGCGTGTCGCGTCGTCGACGCACCGATTCGGGCGGTGCAGGTGATGTGGTTTTCCGCGCCGGCAGGGCTAGCCGCCCATCTGAGAACGAACCGTGCCACACAGCAGCCAGCATCGTCTCATCTGGGATTGTGCTCCCGAAGGATGAAGCATTGGGGTCTCGATGCGCAGGATTCTCGTGGTCTATGGAACGAGGCCGGAAGCCATCAAACTGGCCCCGGTGCTGCACGCCCTGGACCGCTCGAGCACCCTCGAACCCGTCGTGGTCGTGACCGGGCAACATCGATCGATGCTCGATCAGGTGAACACTCTTTTCGGGATCCGACCGCAATATGATCTCGACCTGCTCCAGGGCCGACCGAATCTGGCCGGGATCACTGCTCAAGTGGTTGAAGGGCTCGGCCCGATCCTCGACGACCTCAGCCCGGACCTCGTGGTCGTGCAGGGTGACACCAGCACCGTGTTCTCCGCTGCGCTCGCCGCCTTCTATGCGCGCATCCCGGTCGCCCACGTCGAGGCGGGCCTGAGAACCGGGAACCGCTACGATCCGTTCCCCGAGGAGATCAACCGGCGCCTCACGACAGCCCTCGCTTCGCTCCACTTGGCGCCCACCCCGACGTCCCGCGCGAACCTGCTGGCAGAAGGAGTACGGCCGCAGAGTATCCACGTGACCGGGAACACTGTGATCGATGCTCTCCTGGACGTCACCTCGCGCCACATCACTCCGCTCAACCCCGCCCTCCTGCCGGTGCGTTCCTTCGAACGGGTTGTGCTCGTGACGAGCCATCGCCGGGAGAACTGGGGCGCGCCGATGGTGCGCATCTCCACCGCCGTCGCGCGGCTGGCCCACGCCTTCCCCGGTGTGTTGTTCGTGCTGCCGGCCCACCTGAACCCGACCGTGCGCAGTGCCCTGTTGCCCGCCCTGGTCGGGGTTCCCAATGTCCTGGTCACCGACCCGTTGGACTACACCGACCTCGCCTACGTGCTCGGCGTGTCCTGCCTCGTGCTCACCGACAGCGGAGGGATCCAGGAGGAGGCTCCCAGCCTGGGAAAACCAGTCCTGGTGCTGCGGGACACCACGGAGCGGCCGGAGGCCGTCACCGCCAACACGGTGCGCCTGGTCGGAACAGACGAGAACCGGATCGTGGCCGCCGCCACCGAGCTGATGACCGACCCGGTCGCGTACGAGATCATGGCGCGAGCCGTCAACCCGTACGGTGACGGTCACGCGGCCGGCAGGGTCGTCGGTGCCATCGAACACTTCTTCGGCACCGCCGAGCGCCCGGAGGAATTCGCGGCGGTAACGGTGGACGATGTGAGGGCCTAGCGCCAGGCGCCCCGGGTGTCGAAAACCACCCGGCCCTCGAGCCGTGTCTTCGGGATGCTCGTGAACTGGTCGTGGTCCACCAGGAGCACGACGATATCGGCGTCGTCGATGGCCGCAGAGAGGCCCTGCAGTCGAACGTTCGGTCTCCCGGCCAGATCGCCGGGGAGGTCCTGGGTGAACGGCTCCACCACCCGGATGTCGAGGTCGGGGTGGGCGTCGGCGATGGCTACGACGACATCCACCGCCGGGCTCTCCCGCATGTCGTCGACATTCGCTTTGAACGACAGGCCGAGGCAGGCGACCGTCGGTTCCCGGAACCTGGAGGCCTTGTCGCCGACCTGCTGTGCCACGTGCAGCGGCTTGGAATCGTTGACCTCGCGAGCGGTGCGAATGAGGTGGGCGAGGTCGGGAGCCGCTCCCACGATGAACCACGGATCGACCGCGATGCAATGCCCGCCGACGCCGGGACCAGGGCTCAGGATGTTCACCCGGGGATGGTGGTTGGCGAGCCGGATGATCTCCCAGACATCGAGCCGCAGCCGCTCGCTGATCAGCGAGAGTTCGTTGGCGAACGCGATGTTGACGTCGCGGTAGGCGTTCTCGACCAGCTTTGCCATCTCGGCGCTGTCGGCATCCGTTGTGAGGATCTGGCCCTGGGCGAAGACCCGGTAGAGGGCGGCGGCCTGGTCGGCGCACCGGCGGGTGATTCCACCGATCACGCGATCGTTGGTGATCATCTCGATCATGATTCGCCCGGGCAGCACCCGCTCAGGGCAGTGCGCAACGCAGATGTCGCTCAGACCGTCGGCTTCGTGCGGGAATCGCAGGTCGGGCCGGAGCGCGGCAAGCCAACGGCTGACCTGATCCGTGGTGCCGGGCGGCGAGGTGGATTCGAGCACCACCAGATTGCCCGGGGTGAGGTTCGGAGCGATCTGGTCGACCGCGGCCCGGATATAGGACAGATCGGCGGAGTGGTCATCGAGGAACGGTGTCGGCACGGCGATGATGAAGGCATCCGCCTGCGGCACCACAGTGCTGGCCGTGAGCCGGCCGATGCTGACGGCACCGCTCACGGCGATCGCGAGGTCGGGTTCGACGAATGGCACCCGACCTAGCGAGACCGCCTCAACGATGGCCTCGTTGATGTCAACGCCGGCGACCTCGATGCCGCGAGTGGCGAGAGCCACAGCGGTGGGCAGGCCGATGTAGCCGAGGCCGAGGATTGCGACCTTCCCGGTGAACGTGTTATCCATCTGCTGGGCCGTCCGTCTCTGTTCGTGTGCCGGATTTCGGCCCGTCGACGCTGTAGGTCGTCGTCGGGTGGATACGCTCCCGCACGGTGAGTGCGATGAATGCGGTGTTCGTGAACAAATACCGGTTCCAGAGCCGGCCCGGCTCCTGCAGCAGGCGATACGCCCACTCGAAGCCCAGCCGCTGCCAGGCGTCCGGCGCGCGGCGGGTGACCCCGGCCAGGACGTCGAAGGACCCGCCGACGCCGTGCAGGAGTGGCACGTCGAGCTCCGGCCCGAACCTGGCCAGGAAATTCTCCTTCTTGGGGGAGCTGATGCCGAGGAAAAGCATGTCGGCGTGGCTGTCGGCGATGTCGGCGGCGACGCTTGCGGCTTCATCGTCGCTGAAGTACCCGTCCCGGCTGCCGGCGATGACGAGCCGGGGGTAGTTCTCTCGCACCCGGTTCAGCAACTGTACGAGCACCTCAGGCCTGGCGCCGAGGAAATACACCGAGCGTTGTTCCTCGTTCGCCGATTCGAGGAGCCGTTCGAAGAGATCGATCCCCGCGATCCGCTCCGGCAGGGGGCGGCCGAGAATGCGGCTGGCCCAGATCACCGACTGGCCGTCGGCCAGCAATACGTCGGCCTCGAGCAGGGAACCGCGAAGCTCTGCATCCCGCCTCATCTGCACGATCTTGGCGGCGTTGACCACTCCGATCAGGAACCGCATGTGCTCCTCGGTGCCGTGGTGGGCACGTTCGAGCACCTCTGTCATCGTCAGTGCGTCGATTTCCAGCCCGAACAGGGGCTGCCGAGTGCCCCCTGAGCGTCCCTGATGGTCGGCGGTGTACTTGTGCGGCATGGTCAGTCGCCGGTTTCTGGGGCCGGAGCGTTCGTCTGTCCTGGGCCCCAGGCGTAGACGAGCCAGCCGAGTTCGTAGGGGCGGCACTCGTGGTCGATCCGGTTGGCCGGCAGCATTGCGTCCATGCCGGGCAGGTGCCAGTCCGGGCGGATCGAGGTCGTCACCGCGGAGAGCTTTCGCGCGGCCTTCGCGGGCTCCCGGCGGCCGACCTTGCGCCAGACCTGCGCCCAATGGGGGGAAACGAGATCGTCGAGCACCTCCGGGTGGCGCTCCAGCCAGTGCAGCCCCAATCGGATGGCGTCACCATGGTCGTCGCCTCCGGCCGCAGCCAGGTCACCCAGCGCCATGGGGGCCATCGCGTGCTGGTGCACGCTGTACACCGGGTAGCCCTCGACGACGGTGCCCAGGCGTGCGTCATAGTGCCACCACCACTGGCCGGCGGGTCCTTGCAGGGTGCAGATGCGACGCGCGGCCACGTTCGCGGCCGTCAGAGCGACCGAGTCGTCGGTGAGTCCGGCCAGTCGGGCGAGAGCCTGGATCGGGTACACCTGGTCGGCGAAACAGCCGATGTGAGCTCGCCAGCGCCCCAGCGACCTGGCCGGCAGGGCGTGCGGAAAGATCCCGGTCGGCCCCTGTGCGGCCAGGAGGCGGTCGCGGGCCAACTGCGCGATGCGTCCGGCCAGCCGGCTGCCCGGCTGCCCACCCGACTGGCCCGCGACTGCCGCGGTGAGCATCCACGCGACATCGACCGTCGGCAGCGGATGCGCGCCGGTGAGCAGTCTCTCGAGGCGCTCAAGCAAGCCGTTGTCCGGTGCGCCGCCGGCTTCGGCGGCGGCCCACGCCGCGAGGGCAACAGCACCGGGGTCGGCATCGTGCCTGGCTTCCGCAGACACCGCGCCGACCAGCCCCGGTAGGCCGAGAGGACCGAGCACCCTGTTCTGGTCGGCGCTGCCCAGTCTGGCCAGGCCCAGGGCGACGATGGCGGCGTAGCGCAGGCTCTGGCCTTCTCTGACCAATTCGATCCGTTGCGGCCCGCGCACTGCGCGCATGGTCTGGGCGAATCTGCCGCCGGCAATGAACGATGCGGACAGTCCGCGCACGGCGAGCTCCACCAGGGCGTCCACCTGCGGAGGACGGCCGCCCGGGGCGTCGGCGTGCGCGGCGGGTTTCGTGGGGGGCGGGGTGGCGCCGCCCGGGTCGGGCAGGGCCTGGTGCGCTGCGGATGCGGGGGAGGGGATGGTCATTGGAGTGTCAGCTGCCCGTCGTGTTCGAGGTAACGCTCGCCGGTCACCGGGCAACTGAACTCTGCGGCACTCTCTCGCCGGAGCGGCATACCGCTGCGACCCACCCAGCCCACCTGTCGAGCGGGAACACCGCGCACCAGGGCGAAATCCGGCACGTCCCTGGTGACAACGGCCCCGGCCGCCACCATGGCCCACCGCCCGATTGTCACCGGGGCGACGCAGACCGCACGGGCTCCGACTGACGCACCCGTGCGCACGGTGACACCCACCAGCACCCAATCGTGGGCCGACTTCCTCGAGCCGTCCACGTTGATCGCTCGCGGGAACTGGTCGTTGGTGAAAACGGCGGCGGGGCCGACGAACACTCCGTCCTCCAGGAGGGCGGGTTCGTAGATGAGCGCGTAGTTCTGCACTTTGCAGTTCTTGCCCAGAATGACGCCAGGGCCGATATAGGCGCCGCGACCGACGATGCAACCGGGCCCGAGCAGGGCGTATTCACGTACCTGGCCGAGGTGCCAGATGGCACTGCCGGGGCCGATCACGGCCGTGGGGTCGATGTCGGCTGAGGTTGCGATCTCCATCAGCGCGCCCGGGCCCGGTCTGGTCGGGTGGTGCGCACGGACGTGCCGATGCTCGCTTGGAGGAGGGTGTTGGGGGTTAGAGGTACAGTCACGGTGATTCCCTGCAGTTCGGGTGTACAGGTTGCGTCGGGTGGTCCGCCACCCGGAAACCGTGTTGCTTCCGGACGGGGAAGGTGCCACTAACTGACGATCTCTCAGCTTGGTACCACCAGAACATACTCGGTTGGGTAGGGGGCCGCTGTGACCCGTTCGGGGGCGAGTAATGCCGCCCCGGTCGGCAGTTTTGCGCCCCGATACCCCGCGAACGAGGGTCGCAGGGCCGGAGCGACCCGGCTACTGTCTGCAGCGACGCCGCCGAGTCGATCGAGAGGGGGTCTGCCGTTGAGCGCATCCACTCGCCGCCGCGGGCTGCTTGTCGGCGTGGTGCTACTGGGCGCTGCGGCCGTCGGTATTGTCGGCGCCGCCTTCTGGCCCGTCGGCGGCCATGATGTGGCCGGCGGACCGGTGTCGACGGAAGCCGTCGCGACCGAGACACCGGTACCAGCCGATTCCGGCCCCACGGAAACGCCCCGAGCCGGCGAGGATCCCGCCGCAACGCCAGACCCCAGAGACGGCGACGCCGTGACGGCGGAACCGCCAACCGGTGACGCCGCGGCAGGTCCGGATGCCGGGGCCGAAGTGCTCCCGCCGGTCGAGTCCGACCCCGGCGTGCCCGCGCTGCCGCCGTCCGATCCGATTCCCCCCTTGCTGCAAGCGCCGGCGCCGGACACTGCAACGGCAGAGGGCGCACTCGTCGACGGATTCCCCACGTTCCTCACCCCAGCGCCTTCGTCCACGGTGGCGGCGTCGATGGTGGCCTCGGAGGGTGCCAATGTGCAGGCCGCATTCTCGGCCACCAGCACCAACACCGTCGAGGCAGTGCAGGACTACTTCGACGGGATCTTCGCAGCACTGGCCCTGCATCCCACCCAGGCTCCGGCCGTCGGCGGGTCGACAGCCTGGGCGTACTCCCGGGGTGCCGAAAGCGTCACGGTGACGCTGACCCCGACAGCCGGGGGTTGCGACTACTCGATCCTGGCCACCCTTGTCGCCGTCTGACCGCCCGCCCGGCCGTCGCGGCGGGGCCTGAGGGCAGGCGAGCATGTACATCTCCTTCGCGGACCGCGGTGGGTCCCCGCGCCGACGCGGTGCCGGCGCCACCCGGGTGTCTTCTGTGGTCGTGACACTGGGTGTGGTCAGCCTCCTCACCGACATCTCCTCGGAATCCGTCGCAGCGATCCTGCCGCTCTACCTCACCACGGTCATCGGGCTGTCGCCGATCGCGTACGGCGTGATCGACGGGCTCTACCAGGGGGTCAGCGCGATAGTGCGCATCTTCGGCGGCTGGGCCGCCGATCGCACCGAGCGACCCAAGTGGGTGGCGGTTTTCGGGTACGGCATTTCCGCCCTCGCCAGGATCGGGTTCCTGCTGGCCACGGGTTTCAGCGCCATCGTCGCCATCGTCACGGTCGACAGGCTGGGCAAGGGTCTCCGCACGGCGCCGCGGGATGCCATGATCACAGCGGCATCCGTGCCGGAGAACCTCGGCCGGTCCTTCGGTGTCCATCGAATGCTCGACACCGTCGGGGCCGCGGTCGGACCGTTGTTGGCGTTCCTGATCCTCCTCGTGCTGCCGACCGGGTTCACCACGGTTTTTGTGCTCTCGCTGGGGTGTGCGCTACTCGGCCTCGTCGTACTCGGCCTTCTTGTGCCGGGCAGGACTGGCGCCGCTGTGCCGCCCGCCGTCGGTACGACCCCCGTGCGACCGGCCTTCAGCTGGCGGGCGCTTGCCGATCCGGGGCTGCGGCGAGTGCTCGTGGTCGCCGGGCTCTGCGGCCTGTTCACGGTCGGCGACGGGTTCGTCTACCTGGCGCTTCAGGCCAGGACTGATTTCGCTGCGACCTGGTTCCCGCTGCTCTACGTCGGCACGAATGTGGTGTTCCTGGCCTTGGCGATTCCGCTCGGGCGTCTGGCCGACCGGTGGGGGCGGGCGCGGGTGTTCGTGGCCGGGCACGCCGCCCTCGTGGCGGCCTACCTGTGCGCGGCAGTTCCGATCGGAACGCTACTGCCGACGCTTGTCTGCCTCGTGCTGCTCGGGGTCTTCTATGCCGCAACCGACGGCGTGCTCGCCGCTCTGGCGGCCCAGTTCGCCCCGGCGGGATCCACGGCGACGGGCCTTGCCGGTGCCCAGACGGTTGTCGCCCTGGCCCGGTTCCTGGCGTCCACTGTTTTCGGTGTGCTCTGGTATTCGGTCGGCTCAACGGTGGCGCTGCTCGGCTTCGCCGCGGCGCTGCTCCTGATGCTTCCGGTGGCGGCGTTCCTGCTGCGCACCCGGAGCTCGCCGGGTCACCGGTGAACCGGCGAGCCATCGTCGCGGTCTGCGCCGCGGCCATCCTCGTGGCGGTGGCGGCGTACGCCGCCACCGAATACCTGGGCTACCGCGCCAGGCAGGCTGCCCCCAGCGAGGTCGACACCATCGCGGCGGAGCCCGGAGCCGAGGTCGGCGCTGGGGACGGTGCCACGATCGTTTTCCGCAACACCGCACAGGGGGCCGGCTACGGCCAGGTGGCGAGCGTTCCGCTCGGCGATCCGGCCGGCGTCCGCACCCTGGCGCCGGTGGCCTGTGACCGGATCGATTCCACGGGATCGGCCCGGCTCTGTCTGAGCATCGACAGGGGAGTGGTGACGACCTTCACCGCCACCCTGTACGACGGTCAGTGGCGCCCCCAGCAATCCTGGCCTCTGCCCGGCGTGCCGAGTCGCACCCGGTTTTCGGGGGATGGGGCGTTGGTTGCGTTCAGCGCGTTCATCACGGGGGAGTCGTACGCCACCGTCGGTTTCTCAATCGCCACCACAATCGTCGCGTTGCCGGGAGCGGCGCCCGCGGAGGCAGTCAACCTCGAGGACTTCGCATTCTCGGTGGGCGGGCAACCCGTGACCAGTGCCGACCGTAACTTCTGGGGTGTCACGTTCGCCGCCGGTGACACGTTCTATGCCACCGGGGCGTCAGCCGGGCGAACCTGGCTGGTGCGTGGAGACCTGAAAACGCGCACTCTGGTCGCGATCCGGGAGAACGCCGAGTGCCCGTCGCTGTCGCCGGACGGCACCACAGTGGCTTACAAGACCCGGATCGAGGGAACACCGCCGGGGCAGTGGTCGATCGCCGTGCTCGAGCTCGCCACCGGTCGCCAGACGGTGTTGCCGGAGCAGCGCAGCGTCGATGATCAGCTGGAGTGGCTGGACGACTCCACCGTGCTCTATGGCCTGCCCAGGACGGATGCGGCGGGAGACAGCGACGTCTGGTCGGTCGCGGCGAACGGGACCCAGGCGCCGGTCCTGCTCATCGAACACGCCTGGTCGCCGGCCGTGCTGTGGCCGTGACCGGCGCCGGGAGCTGCCGGCCTAGCGCAGTCGGGCGAGTTGGCTCACATCATCCCGGGGCAGCACATCGGCGACCGCCGTGACGGTGAGCACATTCAGCAGCACGGCAGCTCCAGCCGAGGACAAGAACGCGGTGTCGGCTGCATCCCGCCCGGTCGCGATGCGCATCAGCGACTGGCGCGGCGCGAGCCCGGTCGCATCCACCACCTGCCAGGCGCCGTCGAGGTACGCCTCGGCGACGGCGTGGAAGTCCATCGGGGACAGGCCGGGCGCGTAGACCGACACCAGCCGGGCCGGAACGTCGTGAGCGCGGAGGAACGCGATGACGAGGTGGGCATAGTCCCGGCACACGCCTTGCCGGGCGAGCAGGGTGCGCACGGCGCCGTCGGTGGGCAGGCTGGCCCCGGGCACATAGCTGAGGTGCCAGCCCACCCAGGAGGTGATCCCATCGAGCAGCTCGGTGCCGGTGAGGCCGCGGAATTCGGCCTGGGCCGTCGCCCAGAGATGATCGGACTCGCAGTACCGGCTCGGCCGGAGGTAACGCACGATGTCGATGTCGCTCACCTCGGGGGCTGCGGACTCTCCGGTGACCTCCACCGTGTAGTCGATGTCGATCCGGCCGGCCTGCACCGAGATCAGCTGCAGCCGGGTACCGTGCTGGTCGAGGGTCTCCCGGTAGGGAAGCTGCACGCCGTTCTGCAGGATGGTCAGCAGCTCTGTCGCGCTCGCATCCGCGGCCACGGTGACGGACAGGACCAGCTCGGCGGGCCCGAGGGCCTCCAGCTCGAGATGTGCGGATGCGGAGCGCTTCATGCCCAAATGGTCGCATACATCCGCGAACTGTGAGAAAAGCACCAGATGTGGCTCGTTTTCGGTGCTTAGCTCACGGTTCGCGGGCACAAAAAATGGCCACCTGCGGTAGAAGCCCGCAGATGGCCAAGTGGCCCCGACCGGCGTCGATCCGGTGACCTTTCGATTTTCAGTCGAACGCTCTACCAACTGAGCTACAGGGCCAGAAGGCAGCTGAGTGAGTTGCCCTCTGTAAGGAGAAAAGCCCCTTCTTTCGAAAGGGCTTGTCGCCTTGGCGACCCTGACCGGACTTGAACCGGCGACCTCCGCCGTGACAGGGCGGCGCGCTAACCAACTGCGCTACAGGGCCTCATGATGAGACTTTCGTTCTTGTGTTGCTGTCTTGCTGTCTTACTTTTCGTGCCGAGTACAACCTACAGTATTGCGTAGCCCCAACGGGATTCGAACCCGTGTTAACGCCGTGAAAGGGCGCCGTCCTAGGCCGCTAAACGATGGGGCCGAACTCCCGGAGGCCTGATGACTTCCGACGCATAACTATAAGGTGAGAAAGCGCCTGAGTTCAAATCGGCCGCACGGCGCCGGACGTCATCGGTGCCCAAACGGCCTGAGATCCGCGTGTTTCCGGGCCGAAATCCATTCTCGGCCGAGCGGCCTTTCGGCGTGTCGCATCTCACCGCGCCCACGAATGGTCGGCGTTTTTCGCCGTGCCCGGGTTAGGTTTTTTAGCGCCACCCAAGCCACACATTCGGATTTGTTATTGTGACGAGAGTTACCACAGTGACGAATGTGACTGACGCAAGCCCGATCGGGGAGTTATGAAGAGCACGGCAACCGTGATCAGCCGCGGCCTGCGCGCTGGCCTGCACCGGATGCGGCCTTCGCGTCAACGCACCCCCGACAGCACGTCGACAGTCCGCTCGAAGGTGATGGGCGTGACCGGCTTCGCCGCCGCGATCACCCTCGCAGTCACGCTGGCGAGCCCGATCAGCCCGGCGATGGCCATCGACTACCCCAGTTGGGAAGACCTCCAGGCTGCGAAGTCCAACACCGCGGCCGCGGCCGACCAGGTCACCCAGATCCAGAACGCCATCGCCGGTCTGCAAACCGAGGTCGAGCGCACCCAGTCCGAAGCTGAGGCCCGCGGCACCGAGCTGCAGGTGGCACAGGAGAAGTTCGACGACGCCAGCCGGCGGGCCACCGACCTGCAGACCCAGGCCGACACCAGCAAGACCGAGGCGGACGCGGCCACTCGCCAGGCCGGCCAGCTCGCCGCCCAGCTCTACCGCACCGGCGGCACCGACCTCAGTGTCAACCTCTTCATCGACGGTCAGGCCAGCGGCGAGGGTGCCGACGAATTACTGTCCAAGCTCGGCAGCATGAGCAAGCTCGTCGAACGCAGCACCGACGTCTACGACCAGGCCCAGACGGCCAACAACACCGCCCAGTCGCTCGGCGACCAGGCCGCCATCGCCAAGACGGAGCGCGAAACCCTGCGGGTGGCTGCGGAAGCCGCGCTGGCCGCGGCACAGGAAGCGGCCGAAGCCGCCGCGGCCGCGCTGGCCGAGTCCGAAGCGCAGAGTGTGGTTCTCGAGGCCCAGCTGCAGTTCATGCAGGATGCGGAGGCAACCACGGCGGCCGCGTACCAGGCAGGCGTTGTCGAGCGGGCGCGGCTGGCCGAGGTCGAGCGCCAGCGGGTCGCCGCAGAGCGAGCCGCGGCAGCAGCTGCGTCGGCATCGAACCAGTCTTCCGGAGGCGGAGCGACCGGCACCGCCGGCGCCGGCCTCAGCGGCGGGTCGATCGGCGGCCAGGGCTGGGCAGTGCCTGCCGGCGGGCGCATCACCGACGGTTACGGCGCACGGTCCGTGCTCTGCGGCAGCGGCGGATGCAGTGGCGGGTTCCACTACGGCACCGATATCGGCACCGGCTGCAGCGCACCCATCTACGCGGCCGCCACCGGCACGGTGACCTACGCCGGCCGTTACGGCACCTACGGCAACTTCATCCTGATCAGCCACGGCAACGGTGTTGAGACGGGTTACGCGCACATCCGTGACGGCGGCATCTTCGTCTCCGTCGGCCAGCGCGTGGATGTGGGCCAGAACATCGCCAGCTCCGGTACCACCGGCGCCTCCACCGGCTGCCACCTGCACTTCGAGGTGCGCACCGGCGGAAACCGCATCAACGCCGTACCGTTCATGTCCGACAGAGGAGCTCCCCTTGGCTAACAGCACACCAACGCGCCGTTCACGGCGTACCTCGGCCGCACTGTTGTCTGCCGCGATGATCGGCTCCGCCGCGGCAGGGGCCGGCGTTGCTGTTCCCGCCTTCGCCGACGAGGATTTCCCCAGCTGGGACGAGGTCGCCAAGGCCAAGGAGAGCGAAGCCACCAAGGCCAAGGAAATCGAGAACCTGACCGGGCTGCTCGACAGCCTGCAGGAATCCTCCGCCGCCGCTTCGCGCTCCTCGCAGATGTCGGCAGAGGCGTACCGGATCGCCCAGGACGACCTCGACGCCGCCACGGCACGGGAAGAAAGCCTCGACAAGCAGTCCGCCGTCGCGCAGAAGGCCGCGGAAACCTCCAAGCTGCGCGCCGGCCTGATCGCGGCGCACCTGGCCAAGACCGGCGCGCAGGACCTCTCCCTGAACCTGTTCCTCAACGGCAACACCGCCGACGACCTGCTCAGCCAGCTCGGCACCGCCAGCAAGCTCAGCGAACAGTCGGAGACCATCTACCGTCAGGCCGTTCAAGACAAGAACACCGCGGAATCGCTGATCGCACAGGCTGCCTCTGCCACCGCAGAACGCAAGCGGCTGAGCGCGGAATCCAAGGACAAGTACGACACGGCCAGCGCCGCGGCCCTGAGCGCCCAAGCCGCACTTGATGTCGAGTTGAAGAAGTCCGCTGAACTCTACGAGCAGCTCGCCCTGCTCAAGGACACCACCGCAGAGGTGGAACGCGAGTACCAGACCGGCCTCGACGCTGCCGCGGCCGCTGCCGCGTTCGCCGCGGCACAGGCCGCCGCCGCTGAAGCCGTGAAGAACAACCCGCCGGCGGACTCGGCCCCCGCTGCCCCTGCCGCCCCCGCAGCTCCGGCGCCCGCCGCCCCGGCTGCGCCGGCGGCCCCCGCAGCTCCAGCCGCCCCCGCCACCGATTCGGGCAGTACACCGGCCTCGGGTGGCTCCACCCCGGTCGTCGTGACGCCGCCCCCGGCAGCAGATCCCGCCCCGGCAGCGCCCAATGCCTCCGCGGTAGACACCGCCCTCTCTTTCGCCCGTGCCCAGCTGGGCGACGCCTACGGACTCGGCGGCTCAGGGCCGGATATCTGGGACTGCTCCGGCCTGACCAAGGCGGCGTATGCCGCGGCCGGAATCTACATTGGAACGCACTCGGCGACCAACCAGTACAACACCATGGCCGGCCAGGGCCAGCTGGTCTCGTTCTCCCAGGTGCAGGTGGGCGACCTGGTCTTCTGGGGTTCCCCCGGCAACTACTACCACGTGGCGATCTACGTCGGCGGCGGCCAGATTCTCGAGGCCGCCGACTACGGTAAGCCGGTACGGGTGCACAGCATCTGGTCGCCCGGCGAGGTCGCGCCCTACGTGGGCCGGCCCTCGTAGTTCGCCCCCGCCTGAGCATCAGCACCAACGAAGAAAGCCGCCTCCCGTCGGGGGAAGCGGCTTTCTTCAGTTCACGAGGTCAGTGGATCAGTGACCTTCGTCGACGAGCTTCTTCAGACCGTCACGCACGATCTGGTCGGCCTCAGCGGCGTCGCCCCAGCCCTCGGTCTTGACCCACTTGTTCGGCTCGAGGTCCTTGTAGTGCTCGAAGAAGTGCTCGATCTCCTTGCGGGTGTACTCCGGGATGTCGGTGACGTCCTGGATGTGGTCCCACCGCGGGTCGCCCGCCGGAACGGCGATGACCTTGGCGTCTGAGCCGCCGTCGTCGGTCATGTTGAACACGCCGACGGGGCGCACGGACACGCCGACGCCGGGGAAGAGCGGGAAGTCGAGCAGCACGAGCACGTCGACGGGGTCGCCGTCGAGCCCGAGGGTGTTCTCGAAGAAGCCGTAGTCGGTGGGGTACACGAAGCTCGTGTACAGCACCCGGTCGAGGTAGACCCGACCGGTTTCGTGGTCCACCTCATACTTGTTGCGGCTACCGCGTGGGATTTCAATGACTGCGTCGTATTCGGCCATGGCCTGATATCTCCCTTATGTCGAAGTCTGCGGATAACGTTACTGGATGGAGTCCACCCGCCGCCCGCGACTGTCGCCGGCCATCGCCGACCTTCGCCGTGCCGTGCGGGGGCTGCTGCCCGATCACGGCCTGGTGCTCGTGGCCCTGAGCGGCGGTGCGGATTCGCTGGCGCTGGCGGCCGCGACGGCGTTCGAGGCGCCGCGGGCCGGACTCACCGCCGGGGCAGTGATCGTCGACCACGGCCTGCAGGCGGGGTCGGCCGGCGTCGCCCGCACCGCAGCCGACCAGGCCGTGGCCCTGGGCCTGCACCCGGTGCTGATCGAGACCGTGCGGGTGACGGATGCCGAGGGCGACGGCCCAGAGGCCGCCGCCCGCACCGCGCGCTACCGCGCCCTCGACGACGCCGCGGCCGCCACCGGAGCCGCGGCGATCCTGCTCGGCCACACCCTCGACGACCAGGCCGAGACCGTGCTGCTGGGCCTGGCCCGCGGCTCCGGCGCGACGAGCCTGCAGGGCATGAACAGCACCTCGGGGCTCTATCGGCGGCCGCTGCTGGGCATCCGCCGCGCCCAAACCCGGCAGGCCTGCCTGGACGCCGGCCTCACCGCCTGGTCGGATCCGCAGAACTTCGACCCCGGCTACGCCAGGGTGCGCGCCCGTGAACGGGTGCTACCGGTGCTGGAACGGGAGCTCGGCCCCGGCATCGCGCAGGCACTCGCCCGCACCGCAGACACCCTGCGCGAAGACGCCGAGGTTCTCGACGCGATCGTGCTCGGCCTCGTCGACGGGATGCGGGTTCCGGCCGAATCCGGTGCCGCACTGTCGGCAGCCGCCCTGGCCGCGAATCCGGCGGCGGTGCTGCACCGGATCATCCGGCTGGTCGCGGCCGAGGAGTTCGGAGTGTCGCTCGAACGCAGCCATACCGTCGCGATTGCGCGGCTCGTGATCGACTGGCACGGACAGAATGCGCTGGACCTGCCAGGCGTTAGAGTGGAACGGCAGGGGGGAACGCTCATTTTCTCAGCTCCTCGACCCACCCACAGCAAAGGACTCTTCCTCTCCCATGGAACCTCGTGACATTGACGGCGACCTCACTGAAATCCTGATCGAGGAAGCCGAGATCCGCTCTCGCCTGGCGGAGATGTCACGCCAGATCGAAGCCGACTACGCCGGCAAGGACCTCCTGCTGGTGGGCGTGCTCAAGGGCGCGGTCATGGTGATGGCCGACCTGGCCCGTGAACTCGTGCACCCGGTCACCATGGACTGGATGGCCGTCTCCTCATACGGCTCCGGCACGCAGTCCAGCGGCGTCGTGCGCATCCTCAAGGACCTCGACACCGACTTGCACGGGCGCCACGTGCTCATCGTCGAGGACATCATCGACTCCGGCCTCACCCTCTCCTGGCTGATGGCGAACCTCAAGTCCCGTGGTCCGGCGTCGCTGGAGATCTGCGCGCTGCTGCGCAAGCCCGACGCTGCCCGCGTCGAGATCGACGTGAAATACCTCGGCTTCGACATTCCGAACCAGTTCGTGGTCGGCTACGGTCTCGACTACGCCGAGAAGTACCGCAACCTGCGTTCGGTCGGCGTGCTGGCTCCGCACGTGTACTCCGGCGAGAACAACGCCTGACACCCCGTTCCATCCGTTCGACAACCCCAGTTCATCTTTGGGCGAACACTCGGTGTTCCCCCAGTACGAGAGCGGTAGCCTGTCACCACCATGAACGTCAAGAAACTTCTGCGCGGGCCACTCCTCTGGATTCTCCTTGCGGTAATCGCTGTCTGGATCGGCTCCAGCCTGCTCACAATGTCGGGCTTCCGCGAGATCTCCACCCAGCAGGGGTTGGATTTCCTGAAGGACGGCAAGGTCTCTGAGGCCAAGATCGTCGACGGCGAACAGCGGGTCGACCTCACCCTCACCAAGGCGGACTCGACCTACGGCGAGCAGGTGCAGTTCTATTACGTCGCTCCCCGCGGTGAAGAGGTCGTCAACGCGGTGACGAGCGCGGACCCGAAGGATGGCTTCACCGACGAGGTGCCGCAGTCCAGCTGGTTCCTGTCGCTGCTCGGCATCCTGCTGCCCGTGCTCTTGATCGGTGCGTTCTTCTGGCTGATGCTCTCCGGCATGCAGGGCGGCGGCAACAAGGTCATGCAGTTCGGTAAGTCCAAGGCGAAGCTGGTTTCCAAGGAGACCCCGCAGGTGAGCTTCAGCGACGTCGCCGGCGCCGACGAGGCCATCGAGGAGCTGCAGGAGATCAAGGACTTCCTCAAGGAGCCCGCCAAGTTCCAGGCCGTCGGTGCTCGCATCCCGAAGGGCGTGCTGCTGTACGGCCCTCCCGGAACCGGTAAGACCCTCCTGGCCCGCGCCGTCGCCGGCGAGGCCGGCGTGCCGTTCTACTCCATTTCCGGTTCTGACTTCGTCGAGATGTTCGTCGGAGTCGGCGCCAGCCGCGTGCGCGACCTGTTCCAGCAGGCCAAGGAGAACTCCCCGGCCATCATCTTCGTCGACGAGATCGACGCCGTCGGCCGTCACCGCGGCGCCGGCATGGGTGGCGGGCACGACGAGCGCGAGCAGACCCTCAACCAGCTCCTGGTGGAGATGGACGGCTTCGACGTCAAGACCAACGTGATCCTGATCGCGGCCACCAACCGGCCCGATATCCTCGACCCCGCGCTGTTGCGCCCGGGCCGGTTCGACCGGCAGATCGGCGTTGACGCGCCCGACATGCTCGGCCGCAAGCGCATCCTGGAGGTGCACTCCAAGGGAAAGCCGATGGCCGCCGGCGTCGACCTCGAAGTGCTCGCCCGCAAGACTCCGGGCTTCACCGGTGCCGACCTGGCCAACGTGCTCAACGAGGCCGCCCTGCTCACCGCACGCTCCAACGCCCAGCTGATCGACAACCGCGCCCTCGATGAGGCTGTCGACCGGGTCATGGCCGGCCCGCAGCGCCGCACCCGGGTGATGCGCGACCAGGAGAAGCTCATCACCGCCTACCACGAGGGCGGCCACGCCCTGGTGGCCACGGCCATGCGCAACACCGACCCGGTCACCAAGATCACCATCCTGCCCCGCGGCCGCGCCCTCGGCTACACGATGGTGATGCCGCTCGAGGACCGTTACTCGGTCTCGCGCAACGAACTGCTCGACCAGCTGGCCTATGCTATGGGCGGCCGGGTTGCGGAAGAGATCATCTTCCACGACCCCACCACCGGTGCGTCCAACGACATCGAGAAGGCCACCGCGACGGCTCGCAAGATGGTCACCGAGTTCGGCATGTCGTCAGACGTCGGTCCGCTCAAGCTCGGCTCGGCCTCGGGCGAGATGATGTTCGGCCGCGACATGGGCCACCAGCGGGACTACTCCGAGCGGCTTGCCGAGCGCGTGGACACCGAGGTGCGCCAGCTGCTGGAGAACGCCCATGACGAGGCGTACTCCGTGATCACCGCCAACCGCGCGATCCTGGACGACCTGGCTGCGAAACTGCTCGAACACGAGACCCTCGACCAGACCGCTCTGGTCGAGATCTTCGCGAACGTCGAGAAGCTGCCGCCACGCCCACAGTGGCTCTCTAGCGACAAGCGGCCCGTCTCCGATCTGCCGCCGATCGCCATGCCGGCCCCCAAGGCTCCGATCGACGGCGGAGCCGTGGATGGTGGAGTCACCAGCGGCGGAGCGACCGAGGACAAGCCCAAGCGCGCGCCCGCACGCAACCCGCGCCCCGCAACCGCGTAAGCGGTTCTTGTGGCAGTCGACCAGCCTCGCATCGAAGCCGCCGTCGCCGAGATCCTCGCCGCCATCGGCGAGGATCCGGCCCGGCCCGGTCTGGGCTCGACCCCGCAACGGGTCGCTGCGGCGTATGCCGAGTTCTTCGCCGGCCTCGCCCAGGACCCGCTCGACCACCTGCGCGACCCCGTGCCGGTCGGAGACCGGACCGGTGAACTCGTGCTGCTGCGCGACATCGAGTTCCGTTCCGTCTGCGAACACCACCTGCTGCCCTTCCTCGGCACCGCCCACCTGGCGTACCTGCCCGGCGACCACGTGGTCGGGCTCGGCAAGCTCGCCGCCGTGGTCGAGACCCTCGCCGCCAGGCCGCAGCTGCAGGAACGCCTCACCGAGGAGATCGCCGACGCGCTGCAAACCGGCCTCGCGCCGCGCGGCGTGCTGGTGGTGCTCGACGCCAGCCACGGCTGCGTCACCACCAGGGGACCGCGCCAGGTGCACAGCTCCACCGTCACCATGGCTAGCCGCGGCGAACTGGCCCTGCCCGTCGCCCGCTCCGAGATCATCGCCCTGATCGGCGGTTCCAAGTGACCGGCGGCCGCGAGTGACCCTGGTCATGGGCGTGCTCAACGTGACGCCGGACTCGTTCAGCGATGGCGGACGCTGGGCCAGCACCGACACCGCGGTGCGGCACGCCATCGATCTCTGTGCCGAGGGCGCCGACCTCATCGACGTCGGCGGTGAATCCACCCGGCCGGGAGCCGAGCGAGTGAGCCCGGCGGCCGAACAAGACCGGGTGTTGCCCGTGCTCGAGGAGCTGCAGAAGCTCGGCATCCGCACCAGCATCGACACCCTCAACGCCGAGACCGCCAGCCTGTCCGCCGCGGCCGGCGCCGACATCATCAACGACGTCTCCGGCGGCCTGGCCGACCCCGACATGGCCGCCGTCGTGGCGCGTACCGGACTCACCTACATCGCCATGCACTGGCGCGGCCACGCGCAGGCCATGGATGCGCTGGCGACCTACGACGACGTTGTGGCCACCGTCGTGGCCGAGCTGACCGAGCGGGTCACGGCGCTCGTGGGCGCCGGGGTGCGGCGCGAGCGGATCGTGCTCGACCCGGGCCTCGGTTTCAGCAAGGATGCCGAGCAGAACTGGCGGGTCTTCGCCCGGCTCGACGCTTTCACGCCCCTCGAACTGCGGGTTATGGTCGGCGTCTCCCGCAAACGATTCCTGGCCGGAGTCCTACCGGATTCCGCGAGCATCATCGACCGCGACCTGCCCACGGCGGTGCTCAGTGTGCTCGCCGCCCAGGCCGGGGTCTGGGCCGTTCGCGTGCACGACGTGGCCGGCACCCGAACCGCCCTGAACGTGCTGGACCGGGTCGATTCGGCCAGAATAGGGTCATGAGCAGCGATTCGATCACCCTCACCGGCCTGCGGATCACCGCACACCACGGCGTTTTCGACTTCGAACGAGAGAACGGCCAGGAGTTCGTCATCGATGTGACGGTCTGGCTCGATTTCCGGGCCGCGGCATCCGGCGACGACCTGGCCAGCACCATCCACTACGGCCAGCTCGCGGTCGAGGTGGCCGATGCCGTGCGGCGCGACCCGGTGGACCTGATCGAGACCCTGGCGGAACGCATCGCCGACGTGGTGCTCGCGCACGAGGCCGCCGAACGGGTGCGGGTGACGGTGCACAAGCCGCAGGCGCCGATCGAGATTCCATTCGCGGACGTCTCAGTGCAGATTGAGCGCTCACAGAGCGCACGAACCGAGGGGAGCAGATCATGACCGGATCAGGAACGACGCCCGCGGGCGCGGTCACGGCCGTGATCGCGCTAGGCAGCAACCTCGGTGACCGGGAGGGAACCCTCGCGGCAGCCGTACGGGAACTCGCCGAACTCCCCGGTGTGCAGCTCACCGCGATCTCTCCGGTCTACGCCTCTGATGCCGTCAAGCCCGACGGAGTCGACCTGGACGCACCCGGCTACCTCAACCTCGTGGTCAGTGTGCTCTGGGCGGGTGACCCACACGCCCTGCTCGACGCGGTGCACGGCATCGAGAACGCGCACAGCCGGGTACGCGAGGAACGTTGGGGAGACCGCACGCTGGACATCGACCTGATCCTGGTCGATGACCTGCAGATCGACGACGAGACCCTCACCCTGCCGCACCCCAGGGCCGCCGAACGTGACTTCGTGCTCGCGCCCTGGTTCGACATCGATCCGGATGCCGAGATCCCCGGTCGCGGCCGGGTGCGGGAACTCCTGGCCGTGGCCGACCGCACCGCCAAGGCGCACCCGGTGACAGCGAGCACGGATCCGGCGCACACCGATGTCGCCCCGAAGGCCGGCCCATCCGTTGCGGACGGAAACCAGCCATGAAGCGCACCACTCCCACCCCGCTGATCGCGCTGGGCCTGGTCGGCCTCGTCGTCGGCTTCCTGATGGAGCTGGCCTCGACCGCCTGGAGCGCGCCGATCTTCGTGCCGCCGATCACCCTGCCGCTGGCGTTGGTCCTGATCGCGATCATCCTCGTCGCCCTGGCATGGCCCATCCGGCAGGCCACCAGGGGCCGTGCCAGCCGCCGGGTGGACCCGTTCCGGGCGATGCGGATCGCGTTGCTGGCCAAGGCCTCCAGCCTGAGCGGCGCCGTGCTGCTCGGCGTGGGCCTGGGCATCATCGCCTTCATCCTCACCCGGTCGGTGGTACCGGCGGTAACATCGTTGTGGCTCGCAATCGGGATGGCGTTCGGCGCCGTGATCCTCTTGGCGGGTGGTCTTGTCGCGGAGCACTTCTGCACGCTGCCGCCGGATGACGACCACGACCATAACAACGGGGGACCGAACAATGGCGGAGCAATCAGTGCCTGACAATCTCGGCAACGACGCCGCAGCACCGCTCGTCCCCGACCCGGAGCACGGCTACGGCCCCGCTGCCACGGCCGACCCCGTCACCGACGTTCCGCCGGTCGGCGCCCGGCTCGACCTGCCGGAAGCCGGCGAATGGAAGCGCGTCTCACCCAAGTACGTCATGGTCGAAATCGTCGGTACCGTCGTGTTCCTGGTCATCGTGTGCGCCGCCGCCGGCGCCCTCTGGCTGCTGCTGGACCAGACCTGGGCGGCGTGGGTGGGCGCGGCCATCGCCCTGGTCACTCTGATCTCGCTGGCGTTCGAGCCGCGACGGGTGCGCTCGATCGGCTACCAGCTGCGCGCGGACGACCTGCTCTTCCGCCGAGGCATCATGTACCAGCGGTTCGTGTCCGTGCCCTACGGCCGCATGCAACTCGTTGACATCACCCGCGGCCCGGTCGCGCGGGTGCTCGGCCTCGCCGACCTCAAATTCGTCACCGCCGCCGCCTCATCGGGCGTCGCCATTCCCGGGCTCGCCGAAGCCGACGCGGATGCCCTCCGCGACCGTCTCGTCGAACTTGCCGAGAGCCGGCGGGCCGGGTTGTGACCTCCCTCGCCGACGGGGACTGGCACCGCCTGCACCCCGCGAGCCCGCTGCTGCGCGGCGGTATCTTCGTCTTCGCCCTCCTCGGCTTCGTCATCGCCAACCTGCGCGAGCGCTTCGTCGACCTGGTCTTCGGCATCCCCCGCGAATCCGGTGACCCGCTCGACGCGATCTACGAGGGCGGAGCAGTGGGCTGGGCCCTGCTCATCGTCGCGGGCGTCCTGCTCGTCATCATCGTCGCCTTCAGCCTGTCCTGGCGGATGCATACCTTCCGGGTCACCGATGAATCCGTCGAGGTGCGCAGCGGCATCCTCTTCCGCAGCCACCGACAGGCCAGGCTCGACCGCATCCAGGGCGTCAACATCGTGCGCCCGCTCATTCCCCGGTTGTTCGGCGCAGCCAAGCTCGAAGTGAGCGTGGCCGGTCAGGACGCCAACGTGCAGCTCGCCTATCTTGGATCCGCTCTGGCCGACGGCTTGCGCCGGGACATCCTGCGGCTGGCGTCCGGCGCGAGGCAACCCCGCGCCGCGGTGCCGGGCCCCATCGACCCCGGTCAGCTCCTGCCCGCCCCCGAGACCGACCCTCCCGGCGTCGGCCAGCCCGGCGACCTCGTCGCACCGGCCGGGAACCGCCGCCACGCGCTCAACGATTACGCCAGTGCCAGGGTGGGCGAATTCCTCGCTCCCGAACTCGACCCTGACGCTGCCCCGCCGGAGTCCGTCGTGCGCATCCCGGTGCTGCGGCTGATCGGTTCGATAGTCTTCAGCGGCTTCACCGTGTTCGTCCTGGTCGGCATCGGTGCCATCATCACCAGCGTCATCGTCGGCGGCAGCGAATGGCTGCTGATCGCGATCTTCCCCGGCCTGATCGCCAGCGTCGGCTACTACGTCTCCCGATTCACCAAATCGCTCCGGTACAGCATCGCCGGCACCCCGGACGGCGTGCGCGTGGGCTTCGGCCTGCTGACCACGAGCAACGAAACCCTGCCGCCCGGCCGCATCCACGCCATCGGTGTGACCCAGCCGTTGGCCTGGCGGCCGTTCGGGTGGTGGCAGATCAGCATCAACAAGGCCGGCCACTCCACCAACGACGGCGCGGCGGGCCAAGCGGCCACGACAGTGTTGCCGGTCGGGTCCCTCACCGACGTGGGCAAGGTGCTCGAGCTGATCCTGCCCGGTTTCGCCATCGACGAGCAACGGGCCCTGGTCATCCGCGGCCTCACCTCCCGGGGCGGAAACGACGGCTTCGCCAACGCACCCCGTCGCGCCGCGTGGCTGCGCCCGTTCTCCTGGCGCCGCACCGGCTACACCGTGACAGCGGGTGCCGCGCTGCTGCGCCGCGGGGTGCTCTCCCGCGAACTCGTGCTGGTGCCGCTGGCGCGGCTGCAGAGCGTCGGCATCGACCAGGGACCCGTCCGCCGCCGGCTGCGGCTCGCCTCCGCCCGGCTGCACACCGTGACCGGACCGGTCAGCGCCTCCCTCGGCGTGATCGACGTCGACGAGGCCGTGCGCATGTTCGAAGCGATCTCCGCCGGGGCTGTCGCCTCGGCCGACTCGGACACCAGCCACCACTGGAGCCTCGTACCCGCCGTGACGGCGACTGTCGCACCGGCTCCCGGCAGCACGGCTGCTCCGGCCGCGGCCACCGAGGTGACCTCATGAGCCAGCGCCCCGGCCGGCTCGGCATCGGCGTGATCGGTGCCGGCCATGTCGGCCCCATCCTCGCCGCCGCCCTCGCCGGCGCCGGCCATGCCCTGGTCGGCATCTCCGCGATCTCCCAGGCCAGCCGCGACCGGGCAGAGGCGATCCTGCCCCTGGTACCCGTGCTCACGGTGCCGGAGGTCGTCGAACGCAGCGAACTGGTGATCATCGCGGTGCCGGACGACCAGCTCGACAGCCTGGTGACCGGGCTTGCCGCCACCCACACCTGGCAGCCCGGCCAGCTCGTGCTGCATACGTCCGCCCGCTACGGCACCAACGTGCTGCTGCCGGCCCAGCGAGCCGGTGCCATTCCTCTGGCCATCCATCCGGCCATGTCGTTCACCGGCACGAGCCTGGACATCGTGCGCCTGGCCGACAGTTACTTCGCCGTGACGGCCCCCGCGCCCGTGCTGCCGATCGCCCAAGCGTTGGTGGTGGAGATGGGGGGAGAGCCCGTGATCGTGGCCGAGGGCGACCGCGAGGTTTACGCTGAAGCCATCGAGACCGCCACCCTGTTCTCCAGTTCGATCGTGGACCAGGCGACCCGGCTGCTCAGCGAGATCGGGATCGGCGCGCCGGGAGCCGTGATCGCGCCGCTGGTGCGCTCGGCGATTGAGAACGCCCTCACCCGCACCGGTGCGCCGCATCCGCTCGACGACCTCGGTGGGCTTGACGCCATCGACACCGACCAGCCCTACCCGCCCCACCCGTTTGACCCGGAGGACCAGTGACCGTGCTCACCAAGCCAGAAGTGATCGATACGATCGACGAGCTGCGCAGCCGGCTCTGCCTGAAGCGGCAGAACATCGCGTCGACCGGCGCCGAGGCCCGCGTCGTACTCGTTCCCACCATGGGCGCCCTGCACGACGGCCACCGCGCCCTCGTACGCCGCGCCGTCGCCCTCGGAGAGATCGTGGTGGTCTCGATCTTCGTCAACCCGCTGCAGTTCGGGGTGAACGAAGACCTCGACACCTACCCGCGCACCCTCGACGCCGACGTTACGGCGCTGGCCGAAGAAGGCGCCACGTTTGTCTTCGCACCCACCGCCCGGGAGATGTACCCGGACGGCGCGTCCTCCACCCGGGTCACGGCCGGCGCCATCGGCGGGCTTTACGAGGGTGCCGCCCGGCCCGGACACTTCGACGGCATGCTCACCGTGGTGAACAAGCTGTTCAACATCGTAGAACCCGACCTGGCCGTGTTCGGTCAGAAGGACGCCCAGCAGGTCTTCTTGGTCGAGCGGATGATCGCCGACCTCAACCTGCGGGTGAGCCTGGAAGTCGTGCCGACGGTGCGGGAGACCAGCGGCCTGGCCCTGTCCAGCCGTAACCACAACCTCGACGAACCCGCCCGGGCCGCGGCCAGGTCGCTTTCAGCTGGTCTCGCCGCCGCCGCATCCGCCGCCCTGAAGGGCGTGCCCGCCGCGATCGTGGCCGCCCATGCGGTGATCGGCGCCCAGACACTGGTTAAACTGGACTATCTCGTTGTCGTGCACCCGCACACCTACCTGCCGGTCGCCGACGACTACCGTGGCCCGGCGAGGATGCTGGTCGCTGCGGTGGTGGGCAGTACCCGGCTCATCGACAACATTTCCCTGGACATTCCCTAACCGATTCACCTTCGAGGCGCGGCCATGGCCCGCGCACGCCCACAGACGGAGACCCGCATGAGCACCACCCCTGAGCCCGTACCCGGCGCCGACGAGCAGGCCGCACAGGCCGCCGCAGAGCAAGCCGAGATGACCGAGCAGAAGGCCGTGCGCCTGGCCAAGCGGGACCGCCTGAACGCCGCGGCCCGTGACGCCGGCGGCGGCGCCTACCCGGTGTCGGTGCCCGTCACCACCAGCATTCCCGCGGTCCGTGCCGAATACGGCGAGCTCGAAGCGGATGCCGCCACGGGCGTCACCGTGGGCCTGGCCGGCCGGATCGTGCACCTGCGCAACACCGGCAAGCTGTGCTTCGCCAGCCTGCAGGCCGGCGACGGCAGCCGCATCCAGGCCATGGTGTCCCTCGCCGCCGTCGGCGAGGACTCGCTGGCCAGCTGGAAGGACCTCGTCGACCTCGGCGACCACGTCTTCGTCTCCGGTGAGGTCATCTCCTCTCGCCGCGGCGAACTGTCGATCATGGTGGCGGAGTGGCAGGTCGCCGCGAAGGCGCTGCTGCCGCTGCCCAACCTGCACTCCGAGCTCAGCGAGGAGACAAGGGTGCGCAGCCGCTACCTCGACCTCATCGCCCGCGAGCAGGCCCGCCGTACCGTCGTGCAGCGCTCGCAGACCGTCGCGAGCCTGCGCGCCACCTTCACCGCCCGCGGGTTCCTCGAGATCGAGACCCCGATGCTGCAGACCATGCACGGCGGCGCATCCGCCCGCCCGTTCACCACCCACAGCAACGCGTTCGACACCGAGCTCTACCTGCGCATCGCGCCGGAATTGTTCCTCAAGCGCGCCGTCGTCGGCGGCATCGACCGGGTCTACGAGATCAACCGCAACTTCCGCAACGAGGGCGCGGACTCCACCCACTCGCCCGAATTCGCGATGCTCGAGGCCTACGAGGCGTACGGCGACTACACCTCCATCGCCGCGCTCACCCAAACCCTCATCCAGGATGCCGCCACGGCCATCACTGGCGGCTCCCACGTGGTGACCTGGGCCGACGGCACCGAGTACGACCTCGGCGGCGAGTGGGACCGGATCAGCATGTACGACAGCCTGTCGGCTGCCGCGGGCCGCACCATCGCCCCCGCCACCCCGCTGGCCGAGCTGCAAGAACTCGCCGCGGCCGAGGGCGTCGAGGTCGAGCACCCGATCCACGGCAAGTACGTCGAAGAGCTCTGGGAGCACTTCGTGAAGGGCGATCTGGTGCGCCCCACCTTCGTGCTCGACTTCCCGGTGGACACGAGCCCCCTCGTGCGCGGTCACCGCTCCATCGACGGTGTCGTGGAGAAGTGGGACCTCTACATCCGTGGTTTCGAACTGGCCACCGGCTACTCCGAGCTCGTCGACCCGGTGGTGCAGCGGGAACGGTTCGTGGAGCAGGCACGGCTCGCCGCCGGCGGTGACCCGGAAGCCATGCGCCTGGACGAGGAATTCCTCCGCGCCCTGGAATACGGCATGCCGCCCACCGGTGGCATGGGAATGGGCATCGACCGCCTACTGATGGCCCTCACCGGCCTCGGCATCCGCGAGACCATCCTGTTCCCGTTGGTAAAGTAACTCGCATGATGACATTTCTGCCCAAGGACGAGCTGAAGCCCGACGACGACGGCAAGAAGGGCCCGTCGACCAACCGGATCATCATCTGGGTCGTCGTCGGCGCCGTCGGCCTGTACCTGCTCGGCAGCGGTATCTACGGCATCCTCGTCAAATAACCCCGTCCACCCTCGCGAACTGTGACATAAGCACGCAAATCTCGGGATTCCTGGGGCTTAAGTCACGGCTCGCGGATGGGGGCGCGGGTGGATCGCGTAGGCTGGATGGACTATGGATGACTTCTGGGCCAACGCACTGTTCTCGCTCGCGCCCACGGTTCTGGTCGGCGTGATCTTCTGGATCATCATGCGCGCCATCATCCGTGCAGACCGCACCGAACGAAACGCCTATGCGCGCGTTGAAGCGGAAGAACGGGCCAAGCTCGGCCTCGACAAACCGGCCGGCTAACCCGTGTTCGGTATCGACCTGTCCACCATCCTCCTCGTGGTGGGTTTCATTGTTGACTTCGCCATCCGGGTGATCGCCATCATCGTGGTGCCGCGCAACCGCCGACCCACCTCCGGCATGGCCTGGTTGCTGGCGATCTTCCTGATTCCGTACTTCGGCTTCCTGCTCTTCCTGCTGATCGGCTACCGCACCCTGCCCAAGCGCCGGGTGGAGATGCAGGCCGAGATCAACCAGTTCATCCTGGACAGCACCGCCGGCATGGAACGGGTGCAACGCGACCACCCTTGGCCGGCCTGGCTGGAATCCGTCGTAGAACTCAACCGCAACCTCGGGTCGATGCCGCTGGTCGGCGACAACCGGGCGCGCCTGCACGGTCACTACGAGGAGACCTTCGCGGCGATGGTCACCGACATCGACAAGGCGAAGAAGTACGTGCACGTCGAGTTCTACATCCTCTCCCTCGACCCCACCACCACACCGTTCTTCGACGCGCTGGAGAACGCGGTCAAGCGCGGCGTGACGGTGCGGGTGCTGATGGACCACGTCCAGTCGATGCGCAAGCCCGGCTTCAAACAGACCAAGAAACGGCTGACCGACTCCGGGGTGTTCTGGGAGCTGATGCTGCCGGTACAGCCCTTCAAGGGCAAGTGGCAGCGCCCCGACCTGCGCAATCACCGCAAGCTGTTGATCGTGGACGGCCGAATCGGCTTCATGGGCTCGCAGAACGTGATCGATCGCACCTACAACATGAAGAGCAACATCCGCCGGGGCCTGAAATGGAAAGACCTCATGGTTCGGCTAGAGGGCCCCATCGTGTCGGGCCTGAACGCCATCTTCATCACCGACTGGTACAGCGAGACCAACGAGCTGCTCACCCGCGACATCGAACCGGTGCATCCGGAGGACGTCTCAGACTCCATCGACTGCCAGGTGGTGCCCAGCGGTCCCGGTTTCGAGGGCGAGAACAACCTCCGCCTGTTCCTCGCGCTGCTCTACTACGCGCAGGAACGCATCGTGATCACGAGCCCCTACTTCGTGCCGGACGAGTCGATCATGTACGCCGTCACCACGGCCGTTCAGCGTGGCCTGCACGTGGAACTCTTCGTCTCCGAGATCGGCGACCAGGCCCTCGTCTACCACGCTCAGCGCTCCTACTATGAGGAGCTGCTGCGGGCCGGCGTGAAGATCTATATGTACAAGGCGCCGTACGTTTTGCACGCCAAGCACTTCACCATCGACGACGACGTGGCCGTGATCGGCTCGAGCAACATGGACATGCGCTCGTTCAGCCTCAACTTCGAGGTGTCGCTGATGGTGCGCGGCGCGTCGTTCGTGCGGGCCCTGCGCGAAGTGGAGGACGGCTACCGTGCCGACAGCCGCGAACTCACCCTCGACGAGTGGATGAAGCAGCCGCTGCGGTCGACGATCCTGGACAACCTGGCCCGGCTCACCAGCGCCGTGCAGTAGTCAGCGCCGCGGCTTGAGCCGCACGTTCGGCAACGCCGGCGCCGGCAGGGCAGCACCGTGGTACGCCACCTGGCCGAACCGGCCCGAAGCATCCGCGCCCTCGATCACCTCGGCCTGCCACTGAGCGCGGAAGGCCGCGACCTCGTCGTGGTCACGGCCGATGAAGTTCCACCACATCACGATCTGCTCGCCGAGCGGCTCCCCGCCCAGCAGCACCACCCGGGCCGGGCCCTCCCCGGTGTTCTCCACCCGGATGCTCGTGCTGCCGGTGGCGAGGAAGCCCAGCTCGTTGCGTTGTATCGCGGTTCCGGCGAAGCGTACGGTGCCGGTGTCGACGAGTACACCGTGCTCGAAGCCGGGGTCCACCTCGAGGTCGATCGAGCTGCCGGCGGGCAGGTCGAGTTGGGCGCCCACCAGGGGAGTGTCACCGGTGGCCGCGGCGACCTGCCCGGCCAGCGAGCCCAGGAACACATGCAGGGTCACACCGTTTCGCACGACGGGGTCGATCACGTGGTTCTCGAAATGCGGCGCCTGGTGCCGGGTGAGGTCGGGCAGTGCGATCCAGAGCTGTACGCCGTGCAGTGTGGTGGTGCTGGGGGTGGACACCTCCGAATGGCTGATCCCGGCTCCGGCAGTCATCAGGTTGAGCTCGCCCGGGCGCACGAGGGCCAGGCTGCCGACGCTGTCACGGTGTTCCACCTCGCCGGCGAACAACCAGCTGGCGGTCTGCAGCCCGGTGTGCGGGTGTGGCGGCACAACCATGCCGCCCGTGGCCGCCACGTCATCCGGGCCGTAGTGGTCGACGAAGCACCAGGCGCCGATCAGCGACCGTTCCCGCTGCGGCAGGGTGCGCCGCACGCCCATGGCGCGGGGTCCGCCCAGCGGCACGTCCCGCGGCTGCAACAGCATCACGCCGGGAGCGTCCAGGCTCAGAATCGTGCCGGGCGCCTCCGGGGAGGCGGTGCCGTCGCAGACGATTTCGGCAGGGTCGCGCTCGAGATTGCTCACCCCCTGAGCTTAATCCGCGAGCTCCCTGGCGGGTATCGGTTCGAGGGGTTCGGTCGGCCCGGTTTGGCCGCGCAGGCTGTCGGGGTCGCTGGGCAGCGGCAGGGTGGCGTTCTGCGCGGTGTCGCCGGCCGGCGCCGGCGGGCCACCAGGCCCACCGGGCGGCGGTACGGCTGGCCCGGCTGGCGGGCGGATCTCGGCCGGCGGGCGCTGCAGCAACTCCACCAGCAGCACGGCGACGAGGGCAAGGATGGCGGTCCAGATGATCACGGCCGGTGGGAGGGGGCGCCAGAAGATGGCGACTGCTGCGGCGCCGAGGCCGATCAACACGTGCGCGATGCGGCGGTAGTGGTAGAGGAACGCTCCGAATCGGCCGGTGCTGACCCCCGCGTTCTCCGCGGCCAGGCGCAGCCGGCTGGAGAGGCTGATGGTGCCCCGGCGCACGATCGTCGACCCGTGGAACGGTCCGGCCAGGTAGGCCACGACGGCCACGGTGAAGCCGACCAGGCCAACCGACAGGGCGGTGGTGTTCATGAACGGCACCACGGCGTCGTAGGCCGCCTGGGCGACGTCGGAGGGCAGATAGACCGGCGACACCGAACTGACGAAGAGAATGCGCCCCACGGCGATGCCCGCCGAGAGCAGTGCCATGGCCGCCGCCAGCGCGAGGCCGGCCCAGATCATGGTGCGTGATCGCCGCCTTGCCACGAGCACCCCGAGGACGATCAGGCCCAGGCTCACCAGGGGCAGCACGAATCCGAGCACATTCAGCAGTTGGTAGCCGGTGCGTGCCTGCACGAGCGCGTCCGACTGGGCGATCACGATGGTGCGGTTGACGTCGGGGATGTTCTGGGCCAGGCCGAAGCCTCGGTTGACCAGCTCCTTCTTCACTTCGGCGATGATCGGGCCGAGTTGGATGCCCAGCTCGCCGGTGTCGCTGATCGCGAGGGCCGAGGAGGTGTCGCCTTCCAGCGCCGCGATCACCTGCATCTGACTGGTTCGCAGAGCCTGCTCCCAGGGCTGGGCGAAGGCATCCGAACTGACCAGCCGCGTCGCGGTCGACCGGATCAGGCCCTGGATGCCCTGCACGGCCGGTGCCTGCAGCAGCCCGAGCGCATTCTTGGCCGCGGGAGGGAGATCGAGGCTCGCCAGCCCGTCGAAGAGGTCGCTGGTGATCTGGTCGAGGTCGACGTTGTCGTTCACCACCGCGACGATCTCGTCAACCAGGTAGGCCTGCACGGCCGGGTCCTCGGCGAGCGGGGCGAGCGAGGCGACAAACCTGTCGGTGTCGTTGACGTACCCCTTGGTCCAGTAAGCGACCACGCTCACCGGGGCCAGGAGCACCCCGACCGCGATCAACAGCGCGGCGAAGAAGGCCCGCCACCGGTTGGCGGCACGGTGCTCGGCCGCGGGGCCGACCTGTGCGCGCAGCTTCGCGTTCTCGGCGGAGAGCCGGGCTATCTCGTCTGCCGGATCGGGAGAGACGCGTACGGGATTCGAGGAGCCGTCCATGGTGCCGCCGCCTTTCGCCTGCGGGTTCTGGTTCGCAATCGTGGGGCCGAATGGTGACAGTATTTGCGCTCAGCGGCACCCTGGCAAGGGCAGGCCTGATCGACGACGGCAGCCGGCCGGGGCGCTTGCTCAGGCGGCGCGCACGAGCAGGTCGCCGACCTCGCAGTCCAGGGCGGCGCAGATGGCGGCGAGGGTGGAATAGCGGATGGCCTTGGCCCGGTCGTTCTTGAGCACCGACAGGTTGACCACGCTCACGCCGACGAGTTCGCTCAGCCGGGTGAGGGTGAGCCCACGTTCGGCGAGAAGCTCATCGAGCCGGCAGTGGATGCCGGTGTCCTCGTCTGCTTCCGGAGGCGCCATTAGATGAGCCCGTCGGTGTCGCGCTGCAGGCGTTGCCCGAGTGAAATCGCCCCGGCCGCGACCAGGAGCACCAGGCCGGTGCCGGCCGGCGCCAGGTCCACCAGGGTGGCCATCGGCCAGAATCCGTCGATCGGGTCGCCGTTCAGCTCACCGGCCGCGATCATGCGGCCGATGCCGCCGAAGCCCTGGCCGAGGATGGTGCCGATGATCAGCGCGTAGCCCACCAGGGCCACGAGCCAGAACACCGGCCGGGTGAACGGGCGGCGGCGCAGCACGGTCCAGCAGAAGTAGACCACGGTTGCCGAGACCAGCAGGGTGGTGGCCAGGGCTGTCGATCCTTCCAGGGTGAGCAGGAACCTGGGCAGCGTGCTCAAGCCGGCGATGGTCACGTCGGCGGAGTCGAAGGTGCCGCTGGTGAGCCTGGCCGTGCCGGCGGATGCGCTGGCGGGCAGCGGCGCATCCGCGAGCAGGGTGACCGCGAACCTGTCAGTGATCAGCTGGCCGATCACGGTGACGGTGCCGATCACGGCGGCCAGCAGCCCCCAGGCCACCGCGCCGATCAGCACGGTCCAGGTGAAGAGCCGGGACAACTGGCGCTCGAGCCGGGCGGCGCGCTCGGCCTTCTCCGAAGGTGAAGTGGTCATCATGGGATCATCGCCTAACGATTATCGATATGTGGACGATTTCGACCATATCGATTCTCGATGGGTTAGGCAAGAACTTTCGCGAGTTGCCCTGCTGCGGACCAGTTGCCCCGGCCGGCCGGGGCAACTCGTCCGGATGAGGGCAGGTGGCGGCGGCACCGGCGGGAGCTGGCCGTGAACCGGGAATATGACGCCGCGCGAGAGCATCCGTCACGCCCACGGCGAACAGAGGCACCGATCGGGGCTCGTGCTGGTTACTCTCTTTGTATCGGTGCCATAACCGCCCTGGCGCCAAGGGAGTGTCAATATGTTTGAGAGATTTACCGACCGAGCTCGTCGTGTCGTCGTCCTGGCCCAGGAAGAGGCCAAGATGCTCAACCACAACTACATCGGGACCGAGCACATTCTGCTCGGGCTCATCCATGAGGGTGAAGGCGTGGCCGCCAAGGCCCTGGAAAGCCTCGGCATCTCGCTTGATGCCGTGCGCGAACAGGTGCAGGACATCATCGGCCAGGGTCAGCAGCAGCCCACGGGTCACATCCCGTTCACGCCGCGCGCCAAGAAGGTCCTCGAGCTGAGCCTGCGGGAAGCCTTGCAGCTCGGCCACAACTACATCGGAACCGAGCACATCCTGCTCGGGCTCATCCGCGAGGGCGAGGGCGTGGCCGCCCAGGTGCTGGTCAAGCTCGGCGCCGACCTCAACCGGGTGCGCCAGCAGGTCATCCAGCTCCTTTCCGGCTACCAGGGAAAGGAGCAGGTGCAGGTGGGCGCGAACGAGACCGCAGCCGGACCCGCGGGCAGCCAGATTCTTGACCAGTTCGGGCGCAACCTCACGCAGGCGGCGCGCGACAACAAACTCGACCCGGTCATCGGGCGCGAGAAGGAGATCGAGCGGGTCATGCAGATCCTCTCCCGCCGCTCCAAGAACAACCCCGTGCTGATCGGTGAACCCGGCGTCGGCAAGACCGCCGTCGTCGAGGGCCTCGCCCAGGCGATCGTCAAGGGCGATGTGCCGGAGACGCTGAAGGACAAGCAGCTCTACTCGCTTGACCTCGGTTCCCTCATCGCCGGCAGCCGCTACCGCGGTGACTTCGAGGAACGCCTGAAAAAGGTCACCAAGGAGATCCGCACCCGCGGCGACATCATCGTGTTCATCGACGAGATCCACACCCTCGTCGGAGCCGGTGCCGCCGAGGGCGCCATCGACGCGGCCTCGATCCTCAAGCCGCTGCTCGCCCGGGGTGAACTGCAGACCATCGGTGCGACCACGCTCGACGAGTACCGCAAGCACTTCGAGAAGGATGCCGCGCTCGAGCGCCGCTTCCAGCCCATCCAGGTGAACGAGCCGTCGCTGCCGCACACGATCAACATCCTCAAGGGTCTGCGCGACCGCTACGAGGCGCACCACAAGGTCTCCATCACCGATGGCGCCCTCGTGGCCGCGGCCAACCTCGCCGACCGCTACGTCTCCGACCGGTTCCTGCCCGACAAGGCCATCGACCTGATCGACGAGGCCGGCGCACGCCTGCGCCTCTCGATCCTCTCGAGCCCGCCGGAGCTGCGCGAATTCGACGAGAAGATCGCCGTGGTTCGTGCCGCCAAGGAGACCGCGATCGAGGACCAGGACTTCGAGAAGGCAGCGGGCCTCCGCGACGAGGAGAAGAACCTCCTCGGCGAGCGTCTGCGCCTGGAGAAGAAGTGGAAGTCCGGCGACGTCAAGACCACCGCGGTGGTCGACGAGGGCCTGATCGCCGAGGTCCTGGCCCAGGCCACCGGCATCCCCGTCTTCAAGCTCACCGAGGAAGAGTCCTCGCGGCTCGTCTTCATGGAGAAGGCACTGCACCAGCGCGTCATCGGTCAGGAAGAGGCCATCTCGGCGCTCGCCAAGACCATCCGTCGCACCCGTGCGGGCCTGAAGGACCCGAAGCGTCCGAGCGGTTCGTTCATCTTCGCCGGCCCCACCGGTGTCGGTAAGACCGAGCTGGCCAAGGCGCTCGCGGAGTTCCTCTTCGACGACGAGGCCGCCATGATCTCGCTCGACATGAGTGAGTACGGCGAGAAGCACACCGTCTCCCGCCTGTTCGGTGCTCCTCCCGGGTTCGTCGGCTTCGAAGAGGGCGGTCAGCTCACCGAGAAGGTGCGCCGCAAGCCGTTCTCCGTGGTGCTGTTCGACGAGATCGAGAAGGCTCACCCCGACATCTTCAACTCGCTCCTCCAGATTCTGGAAGAGGGCCGGTTGACGGATGGCCAGGGTCGCGTGATCGACTTCAAGAACACCGTCATCATCATGACCACCAACCTCGGCACCAGGGACATCAGCGGCTCGCCCGTCGGTTTCCAGCTCGAGGGCGACACGGCCACCAGCTACGACCGGATGCGCGGAAAGGTGAACGAGGAGCTGAAGAAGCACTTCAAGCCCGAGTTCCTCAACCGCGTCGACGAGATCATCGTCTTCCCGCAGCTGTCCAAGCCCGAACTGCTGCAGATCGTGGACCTGTTCATCAAGCGCCTGGGCGACCGGCTGCTCGACCGCGACATGACCATCGACATCACCCTCGCGGTGAAGGAGCACCTCATCGAGGTCGGCTTCGACCCCGCCCTGGGCGCCCGGCCGTTGCGCCGCGCGATCCAGCGTGAGGTGGAAGACCGTCTGAGCGAGAAGATCCTGCACGGCGAGCTGAACGCGGGAGACCACGTGCACGTGGACTTCATCGACGGGGAGTACGTGTTCACCACGACGAACCGCAACGAGGCCGTCTCGGTAGGCATCAACGCCGCCGCCGCGGTGGGAACCGGACCGGGCACGCCCGACCTGGCCATCACCAGCGACTAAGCACGACAATACGAACGAAGGCCCGGCGGATTCCGCCGGGCCTTCGCTCGTTGCACTGCCGTCCTGCCGTCGTACCGGCCGCGCTCATTGCCGCCCGTAGACTGGACATCTTGTAAATCGACGGCCGCATGGCCAGGGAAGTGGGCGGGCGTGACCAATCAGGAGTTTCTCGTCCGCCGGGCTCGCACCAGCGACGTTCCCCGCATCCAGGCGCTCGTCGAACCGCTCGTGCAGCAGCGCATCCTGCTCGGCAAGGACCTCGTCGTCTTCTACGAGGCGGTGCAGGAGTTCCGCGTGGTCGAAGACGCCAACGGCGACCTGGTGGGCTGCGGCGCCCTGCACGTGATGTGGGAGGACCTTGGCGAGGTGCGCACTCTGGCCGTGTCCCAGGACTGGCTCGGCAAGGGTGTCGGGCACGCGCTGCTCGGCCGGCTCGAAGCGGATGCCCGCGAGCTCGGCCTCAGCCGGCTCTTCTGCCTCACCTTCGAGGTGGGCTTCTTCGTGCGGCACGACTTCGTCGACATGGGTAGCGAGACTGTGGATCCGGCCGTCTATGCCGAACTCGTGCGCTCGCACGACGAAGGTGTCGCCGAGTTCCTCGACCTCGCCCGGGTCAAGCCCAACACCCTCGGCAACACCCGGATGCTCAAGCGCCTCGTCTGACCCGCCACGCCCCGCCGCGCGGGCAACAGGTCTGCTCATCCGAGCGAATTTCACGGATGTAACCCGCTCGACACGTCGCGGGGATAGGCTGCCCGGCAATGCGCCGGACGCTCGTCGTGCGCCCCCAATGGGTGGCATGCCCGGTCAGATCACCGTTCGACTTCCGAGGAGAAACATGTCGTTGACTTCCCGCCGCCCGATCCGACTGGGCTTCGCCGCCGCGCTGGGAGCGTGCCTCGCAGCCGCCCCACTAGTGGCGATTCCCGCACAAGCCGCCCCGGCCCCGCCCGAAGCCGTGCAACTCAACCTGCTCAACATCAACGACTTCCACGGTCGCATCGACGAGAACACCGTGAAGTTCGCCGGCACCGTGGAGACCCTCCGCGCCGAGTACGGCGACGACGCCACCCTCTTCCTCTCCGACGGCGACAACATCGGCGCCTCACTGTTCGCGTCGGCCTCCCAGCAGGACACACCCACCCTCGACGTGCTGAACGCCCTCGAACTGAATGCCTCCGCGGTGGGCAACCACGAATTCGACCAGGGCTACGCCGACCTCATCGGCCGCGTCGCCGACACCGCCGACTTCGACTACCTCGGCGCCAACGTCTACAAGGCCGGCACCGAAGAACCCGCTCTCGACGAGTACGTGCTCACCGAGGTGCAGGGCGTCACCGTCGGCATCATCGGCACCGTCACGGAGGAGACCCCGTCGCTGGTGTCGCCCAACGGCATCGCCAGCCTGAGCTTCGGCGACCCGGTGGAGGCCGTGAACCGGGTGGCCGCCGAACTCACCGACGGCGACCCGGCCAACGGTGAAGCCGACGTGCTGATTGCCGAGTACCACGAGGGCGCATCCGCCGGCACCCCCGAGGACGCGACGCTGGAGCAGGAACTCGCCGTCACCGACAGCGCCTTCGCCCGGATCGTCACCGAGACCTCCGCCGCAGTGGACGCCATCTTCACCGGACACACGCACAAACAGTACGCCTGGAACGCCCAGGTGCCCGGCGAGGCCGCTGGGGTGACCAGGCCGGTCCTGCAGACCGGCAACTACGGCGAGAACATCGGCCAGGTCGTGCTCAGCTACGACCCGGCCACCGACGTGGCCACCACGGTGACCAACCAGAACGTACCGCGCACCGAAACCGACGACGCCGAACTCGTGGCGGCGTTCCCCCGCGTGGCCGAGGTGCAGACCATCACCGATGCTGCCCTGGCCGAAGCCGAAGAACTGGGCAGCGTGCCGGTCGGAGCGGTCTCGGCCGACATCACCCGCGCCTCGATCGAGGGCGCCACCCCGGTGGTCGAGGATCGGGCCGCACCGTCGACCCTCGGCACCCTGGTCGCCAACTCCCTCCGCGACTCGCTGGCCGACCCCGCCACGGGCGGTGCTGAGATCGGCGTCGTCAACCCCGGCGGCATGCGCGCCGACCTCTTGGCGACTCCCGACCCGGTGGTCACCTACGCGGAGGCCAACGCCGTGCTGCCGTTCGTGAACAACCTCTGGACCACCACCCTCACCGGCGCGCAGTTCAAGACCGTGCTGGAGCAGCAGTGGCAGCGGGATGACGAGGGCGAGGTGCCCAGCCGGCCGTACCTGCAACTGGGCCTCTCCGACAACGTGAACTACACCTTCGACCCCACCCGGGCCGAGGGCGACCGGATCACCGGCATCTGGGTCAACGACGAAGCCATCGACCCGACCCGCGGGTACCGGATCGGGTCGTTCAACTTCCTGCTCACCGGCGGTGACAACTTCTGGGAGTTCCAGAACGCCACCGACACCCGTGACTCCGGGCTCGTCGACCGGGATGCCTGGATCTCCTACCTCACCGCGAACAACCCGGTCTCACCGTCATTCGCGGTGGCCCAGGCCGCGGTGACCGGGGTGCCGACCGAGGCCGTCGCGGTGGGGGACACCGTGTCGTTCGCGGTGTCGCAGCTGAACCTCACCTCGTCGGGAGCCCCGAAGAACACCACGCTCGCGGTCGACTGGGCGGGCAGCGCTACTGAGTTCGCTGCTGTCGCCGTCGACGCCAGTGGCGCCGCGGCCGTGGCTCTCACCGTTCCGGCGGATGCGGCCGCGAACACCGTCGTGACCCTCACTGCCGCCGAGACCGGCACCGTCGTGCGGGTTCCGTTGACCGTCGACACCACCGTGGTCACCCCGACCCCTACCCCCACCCCCACGCCGACCCCGGTACCGACCGAACCCACTCCCACCGAACCGGCTCCGACCGTGCCGGGAGTGGCCGCCACCCCCGCTCCGGTGAGCTCGCTCACCGAGCCGCTCCGGAACGCCGTCAGCACCACCAAGACGAGCTACCGGGCCGGCGCTGAGATCACCATCTCGGTCGGTGCTGAGCACGCCGGGGAGTACGTGTCGGTGTGGGTGCGCTCCACCCCGGTGAACCTCGGCGGCTGGCTCCAGGTGAGCGAGGCGGGAACCGTGACCACCACGCTGCCGACCGACCTGGCCGCCGGCACGCACCGCATCATCGTGCAGGACGCATCCGGCGCCGTGCTCGGCTGGACCGAGATCACGGTGACGGGCAGCACGACTGCCGCTCTGGCGGCCACCGGGGTTGACTCCACGCCCTGGCTGGTGGGCGCGGCTCTGATGTTGCTGATCGGTGCGGTCCTGCTGCGTCGTCGCCCGATTCCCACGGAATCCTGACCGACACGCAGGGCATTACCGGCGGCGCCGGAAGACCTCGCTAGCCTGGAATCATGTCGACGATCAAGCATCCCGTCGGCCCCCAGGCCAGCGCGGTCTACCGGCGCCGCCGCTTGGTGGTCGGCCTCGGCCTGCTCGCCGTGATCGTGGTCATCCTGCTGATCGTCTTCCGACCCGGCAGCGGCGACGACCCGGCGCCCGCAGCGCCAGCGAACACGACCGCACCCGCCGCGACCTCGCCCGACCCCGCTGCCACGGATGCGCCGGCCGGCTCGGCCTGTGACCCGGCTGTGGTGCAGGTCGAGGCGATCACCAACCAGGGCTCCTACGACCCCGACGAGAACCCCGAGCTCTCGCTCAGCGTCACCAACACCGGTACGGTCGCGTGCGACCTGAACGCCGGCACCTCGACGCAGGTGTTCACCATCACCAGCGGCGCCGACGTCTACTGGACCTCGACGGACTGCCAGACCGACCCGGCCGACGCCGAGGTCACGCTCGAACCGGGCGTTGCGGTGGCAACCAAGACCCCGGTCACCTGGGATCGCACCCGTTCCAGCCCGGAGACCTGCGAGATCACCGACCGGGAAGCCGTGCCCGGCGAGGGTGCCTCCTACTACCTCACCGTGAGCGTGGGCGGGGTCGAATCCGCCAGCCCCACCCAGTTCCTGCTCAACTAACGATCGCCCGGTGCCGCGTTCGCTCCGGGCTGAGCGCACGAGTGGAACCGCCGATGCGGCGGATGATTGAATGGACGATGTGACAGACGCAACGCCAGACACCCGATCCGACGCCCTCGCCGCCGCGCTGGCCAACCAGGACGTGGCCGCGGTCGCGTACGCGCTCCGCAACGACGTGGTGATCGTGCCACAGCTCGTGGTGAAGGGCAGCGCCGAACAGGTGCGGGTCTTCGGCCGCGAGGGCAGCGACAAGCGGATGCTGCTGCTCTTCTCCTCCGGCGAGAACTACGCCCGCATGATTCCCGACGAGGTCAACCCGCAGGTGATGGTCGGCGACGCCCAGTGGCTGAGCGAGTTCCTCACCGTGCACAAGAACACCCTGGAGATGGTGTTCTTCGACATTGCCGGCCCGCACGTGATGCAGGCCGCGCCCGAAGACCTGCTGCGCGCGCTCGGCCCGATCGGCGACGAGAGCACCGCGACCCACTAGACCCGAGCCTGAAGCCGCCCGGTCTGTCTAACCGAACGCCGCGTCGAGTTCGGCGTCTCGCCGGGATATTCCGGTGCCGAGTGCCCGGTTCACCGCGGTGTGCACGGTACTGCTGGAGTCATCGATGCGGGTGGTGAATCCCATGCGCGCGGCCTCGGCGGCGCGCTGCTTGGCGGCGGACACCGGGCGCACCTCGCCGGCCAGGCTGATCTCGCCGAACGCCACCACGTCGTGGGCGACCGGATCGTCGAGGAGAGCCGACACCAGCGCTACGGCAATGGCCAGGTCGGCGGCCGGTTCCACCAGCCGCACCCCGCCCACCGTCGACACGTACACATCCTTCTTCTGGAAGTTGTGGCCGGCCCGTTTCTCCAGCACGGCCAGGAGCATGGCCACCCGCGAGCCGTCGACGCCGTTGGTCACCCGCCGCGGGTTGGGCATAGATGTGTCAAGCACCAGAGCCTGCACCTCCACCGGCAGGGCGCGACGGCCCTCCATCGCCACGGTGACGCAGGTGCCGGAGACCGCGGTGGTGCCGCGGCTGAGGAACAGGCCGCTGGGGTCGGCGACCTCGCTGATGCCATCGCCGGTCATCTCGAAACATCCCACTTCGTCGGTGGAGCCGAATCGGTTCTTGAGGGCGCGCACGAACCGCAGGGCGGTGTGCCGGTCGCCCTCGAACTGGCAGACCACATCCACCAGGTGCTCGAGCAGCCGCGGCCCGGCGATGGTGCCGTCCTTGGTGACGTGCCCCACCAACAGAACCGGCAGATTGCGGTCTTTGGCCAGGCGGATGAGCGTGGCGGCGACCTCGCGCACCTGGCCGGGCTGCCCGGCCTGGCCGTCGTTGAGCGAGCTGGACACGGTCTGCACCGAGTCGATGATCACCAGGTCGGGTTTGACCGCGTCGATCTGGCCGAGGATCGTGGCCAAGTCGGTCTCGGCGGCGATGTACAGCTCGGGCTGCAGGGCGCCGGTGCGCTCGGCGCGCAGGCGCACCTGGGCGACCGATTCCTCGGCGCTCACATAGAGCACCCGGGACTTGGCGACAGCGGCCTTGGAGGCCACCTCGAGCAGCAGGGTGGACTTGCCCACGCCGGGCTCGCCGCTGAGAAGGATCACCGAGCCGGGCACGATGCCGCCGCCGAGCACCCGGTCGAACTCGTTGATGCCGGTGGGCCAGTGCGCCACCGCGGTGGTGTCCACGTGCGTGATCGGCCGGGCGATATTGGGGCCGCTCACGAACGTCGGCGTGACGGATCGACTGATGCCGGTCTTCTCCGCGGCTTCCACCACGGTGCCCCACTGCTGGCATTCGCCGCAGCGGCCCGCCCATTTCAGTGTGGTCCAGCCACACTCGGTGCAACGGAAGTTGGAGACGGGTTTAGCCATGTCAGCGAGCCTAGCCGCGGCCGCCGACAGTCATCACTCGACGAACGCGTCCTGGGGAAAACGGTGGGCCACGTCGGTGCTGAGCTGCGGCAGGAACGCTTCGGCCCAGATGCGGTAGCCGCGGTCGTTGGGGTGGAAGAAGTCGTTGGCGACCTGGGTGAAGACACTGCGGAGGCCCTGCCGCTCGGTGGCCTCGTGCAGCGGCACCACGGTGAGCCCGTGCTCGGCCGCGACCTCCCGCACGATCCGGTTGGCCACGAACACCTTGCGGTCGTTGTGCGGCAGGTGGAAGCAAGGCAGGTCGGCCACCAGCGCATGCGCCGGCAAGGCGGCGAAGAGGGTGCGGATGCCCGCTTCGAAGCGCACCGGGTCCCACTGGGCGATGTCGTTGGCGCCGATGGCGACCGTGACGATGTCGGGCTGCAGCTTGACGAATCGGGGCAGCTGGTCGCGCACGGCCAGGTCGACGGTGGCGCCGGAGACGCTGAGGTTGAGCACCCGCACGGTCTTGCCGGTGGCCAGACGGATGTGATCGGCCAGAATGCCGACGTAGCCGCGGTTGGGGGCGCTGGCGCCGATGCCCTGCGCGGCGCTGTCGCCGATGGCGACGTAGAGCAACTCACCCTTCTCCTTGGCGTGGGTGCGCCACCAGAGCGAGTTGATCGGCAGCGTCTCGTTGAGCTCGGCGGCGTTGGCGGCAAGCATCCGGCGAAGGCGGCGGTAGCCCAGCATGGCGGCCGCACCGAGCCCGGCGGTGCCGGCAACGGCGCCGGCGGTGAGGGCGAGAGTGCGGGGAGTTGAAGTGTCGTTTGTCACGGGAGAGAGAGTACCTCCGGGCACTGACAGTTCGCTCGAATCGGCCAGATCGGCACGGGTGTGCACCGGCAACGGAATGACCCCGCAAACGGATGCGCGCAAGGATTCGCGTCACACCCCGTTCCTCAACTACAATCGCTCTCGGTACCGTGTCCGAGCGGCCGAAGGTGCAACTCTCGAAAAGTTGTGTGGGGGAGACTCCACCGTGGGTTCAAATCCCACCGGTACCGCCACAGAAAAACCCCGTCAATCCCAGTGATTACGGGGTTTTTTGCTCAGCTCGAACGTGAAGGAAACACCGTGTCTGACCACGCCAGAATCAAGGGCCACACCGTGACCCGCACCGTGCACATCGAGGCCTCGCGCGAGACCGTCTGGACCGCGCTGACCGACCCCGACGTGATGGTCCAGTGGTTCGGAGACAGTGCGACGTTCGCTGCGCTCGAGCCCGGAGCTACCGGCACCATCGACTGGGATGGCTACGGCAGCTTCCCGATCGAGATCACCGAGGTGGCGCCCGGCGACGCGTTCGGCTTTCGGTGGTCGGGCATCCCCGCCGACGAGCTCGACGAGTACGCGACGCACGTGCGCTTCACCATCGCCGATGCCGGTACCGGTACGGATGTCACGGTGATCGAATCGGGCTTCGACACACTCCCCGGCGGCACCCGCTACCGTCGCGAGCGCCTGGAGCAGAACCGAGAGGGCTGGGACGTCGAACTCGACGAGCTCGCGATCCTGCTCGAGGGCGTCACCCCGTAATTTCGCGGTTGCGCGGAGGCCTCGTCGGCCGTGTTACTATTTTTCCGGCTTGTCACTGCTTTCGCAGGCAACACCATCGCTGTTCTCGAAGACGACGACAGCAAGAGTGTTTCCGAAGCAGATGTGGATGAGCAGTGATCGTCAGGCGAGTACTGAATAACAACGTGGTCGACGGTCTCGACGACGCCTTGCAGGAAGTCATCGTGTTCGGCAAGGGCCTGGGCTTCAATTCCAAGCCCGGCGAGCTGATCGACGAGTCGATGATCGAGAAGATCTTCCGGCTCGACGACGCCGCCGCGAGCCGGCACTTCGCGTCGATCGTGGGCTCGATCCCGGCCGACATCCTCTCCGCCACCGCGGACCTCGTCGCCCGCGCCCGCGAAGAACTGAGCGTGAAGATCAGCGACAGCCTCTACGCCTCCCTCGCCGACCACCTGTCCTTCGCCGTGCAGCGAGCCCGGGAGGGCGGCGACTTCACCATTCCGCTCGCCGTCGAGGTGCGCCGGTTCTACCCCACCGAATACGCCTTCGCGAAAAGCGCCGTGGTCGAGTTGAACGCGAAGCTCGACACCGAACTGCCGGCCGAAGAGGCGATCAGCATCGCGCTGCACGTGATCAACGCGCAGGTGGGCGGTGCCGCGGACAGCGCCACCCGGCTGATGGAGCTCACGCACTCGATCCTCGACATCGTGCGGCTGAACTTCGGCATCGCCTACGACGACGACAGTCCCGCCTACCTCCGCTTCGTCACCCACCTGCGCTTCTTCGCCCAGCGGGTGCTGCTCGGCGAGACCGTGCAGCGCGACGACGCCGAACTGCTGCGTATCCTCACCGAGCAGAAGCCCGAGGCGTTCGCCTGTGTCGACAAGGTGGATGCGTTCGTGATGCGCAGCCACGGCCACGCGATGAGCGCCTCCGAAAAGGTCTACATCGGCCTGCACATCGCCAGCTTCCTCTAGCCGGCGTCCCCGTACCCGGAAGCACCCGCTTCCGCCCCCAAAAAAGAAAACAGAACCGAATCCGAAGCCGCGTCAGGGCAACCGCGTGAAGCCGGGATTCTTCAATGAAGGAGAACCCCTTGAAGTACGACAAAGATGCCTCGGCGATCATCGCCGCGGTCGGCGGTGAGGCGAACATCGCCTCGCTCTACCACTGCGTGACCCGGCTGCGCTTCGGCCTGAAAGACAACACCCTGGCCGATCAGGCCGCGCTCACGGCGATCTCGCCGGTGATGGGCGTGAACGACGCCGGCTCGCAGTACCAGGTGATCATCGGCAACGACGTTCCCGACGTCTACCGCGCGATCGTGACGGAGCTGCCCCGCCTGGCGAGCACGGATGCCGTCGACGGTGCCGCCGCCGCCGGAACGGGGGAGAAGCAGAAGCTGCACACCCGCTTCCTCGACTTCATCTCCGGCACCTTCGCCCCGATCCTGCCCGCCATCGCCGGCGCCGGCCTGCTCAAGGGCATCCTGGCGCTCAGCAACTCCTTCGGTTGGGTCGACCCCGCGTCGCAGACGTTCTTGATCTTCTCGGCCATCGCCGACGCGGTGTTCTTCTTCCTGCCGATCATCGTGGCGGTCTCCGCGGCCCGCAAGCTCGGCGCCAACCCCTACGTGGCCGCGTCTCTCGGCGGCACCCTGGTCTACCCGGCTCTCACCGCGCTCCTCGGCGCCGGCGAGGCGGTGCACCTGCTGGGCATCCCCGTCACGGCGTCGTCCTACTCCTACTCGGTCATCCCGGTGCTGCTCGGCGTCTACCTGCTCTCCTGGGTCGAACGCGGCTTCAGCAAGATCATCCCGTCGTTCCTCAAGCTCACCTTCGTGCCGATGCTCTCGCTCGTCGTCGTGGTGCCGATCACCCTCACCCTGCTCGGCCCGCTCGGCACCTTCGTGGGCTCGGGCATCGCCGGTGGCATCAACTGGGCTCTCGACAACGGCGGTGTTCCGGCCGGCTTCGTGATCGGCGCGCTGCTGCCGCTGATCATCATGACGGGCATGCACTACACGCTGGTGCCGTTCATCCTGCAGAACCTAGCCACCCTCGGCTACGACAAGTTCCTTCCGCTCACCTACATCCAGACCTTCGCCACCGCCGGCGCCGTGTTCGGCGTCTTCCTCCGCGCGAAGAACAAGCAGATCAAGGCGCTGTCGCTCTCCACCACCTTCACCGCGCTGATGGGCGTCACCGAGCCGGCCCTCTACGGCCTCGCCCTACCGCTGCGTCGCCCGCTGATCGCTACCATGGCCGGTGCTGCCGTCGGTGGTGCCATCTCGCTCGGCTTCGGCGTCAAGGCCTACGTGCTCGCCGGCAACGGCGGCCTGCCCGGCCTGCCCGGCCTCGTCGGCGAGACGTTCATCTGGGCGATCGTCGGCATCGTGATCGCCTTCATCGTCTCGGCGGTCGTCTCCACCATCCTCGGCATCAACGAGTCGATCCTGGCCGGCACCGCCGAGAAGACCACCACGGCGACGCCGGTCGACACCACGACGGATGCTGCTGTCGCCGCTCCGATCGTCACGTCGGGGCAGAGCGAAATCGTCTCCGCCCCGATGACCGGCACCCTGGTCTCGCTCGACGACGTTCCCGACATCACCTTCTCCAAGCGTCTCGTCGGCGACGGCACCGCCATCCGCCCCACCAGCGGCGCGGTGACCTCCCCGGTAGACGGCATCGTCGCCACACTGTTCCCGACCAAGCACGCCGTCGCCGTACGCAGCGACTCCGGCGTCGAGGTGCTCATCCACGTGGGCCTGGACACCGTCAACTTGAAGGGCGCCGGCTTCACCGCCCACGTCGCAGTTGGCGACCGGGTCTCCGTCGGTGACCTGCTGCTCGACGTCGACCTCGCCGCCGTCGGTGCCACTCACAACACGCTCAGCGTCGTCGTGATCACCAACTCCGCCAAGTACACCGTGGACCCCGGCACCACCGGACCGGTCCGCTCCGGGGATGCGCTGATCAGCGTCACCCCGTCAGTCGCAGCAACCAAGGGAGCCCACGTATGACCACCGACACCACCACGTCGGCCACCGCGACCGAGCCGAGCCCCGCCGGCACCACCGGCGCCTTCCCCGACGGCTTCCTCTGGGGAGTGGCGTTCGCGGCCAACCAGGTCGAGGGCGGCTTCGACCAGGGCGGAAAGGGCCTCTCCCAGGCCGACGTCATCCCCTACCGCACGGCGGGCGACTACGTCGACATCAGCGCGCTGATGAAGGTCTCGGATGCCGAGATCGCCACGGCCGTCGCCAGCCCCGGCACCGCCGGCTACCCCAAGCGCAGCGGCAGCGACTTCTTCGGCCACTGGGAGGAAGACGTCGACCTCTTCGCCGAGATGGGCTTGAAGGCCCTGCGGATGTCGATCGCCTGGTCGCGCATCTTCCCGAACGGCAACGACGCGGAACCCAACGAAGAGGGGCTGCTGTTCTACGAGCGCCTCTTCACCCGGCTGCGCGAGAAGGGCATCGACCCTGTCGTGACCATGTCGCACTACGAGATGCCGCTGCACCTGGTGACTGAATACGGCGGTTGGACCAGCCGCGAGGTTGTCGGCTTCTTCGAGCGCTACGCCCGCACCATCGTGGGCCGCTACACCGGCCTGGTGCGCTACTGGCTCACCTTCAACGAGATCAACACCACCATCATCGAGTCCTACACCGGCGGCGGCGTCATCGAGCGGGAGCCGGCACCCGGCGTCGACCCCCGCCAGGCCGGCTACCAGGCGCTGCACCACCAGTTCGTGGCCAGCGCCCTGGCCACCCGCATCGTGCACGAGCTTGATCCCGCCGCGCAGGTGGGCTGCATGCTTGCCCGGATGTCGCACTACCCGGCGTCGAGCGACCCCGCGGACATCGTGAAGGCGCAGTTCGACAACAACATGAACCTGTTCCACACCGATGTGCAGGTGCGCGGCCGTTACTCCGGCACCGTGCGCCGGTTCTGGCGCGACCAGGGCATCACCGTGGTCATGGAGCCCGGCGACGAGGAGCTGCTGGCCGCAAACACGGTCGACTTCCTCTCCTTCAGCTACTACATGAGCCTGGTCTCCTCGGTCTCGCCCGAGAAGTACGGCGCCACCGGCGGCAACCTGTTCTCCACGATCAAGAACCCCTACCTGGCCACCACCGAGTGGGGCTGGCACTTCGACCCTGAGGGCCTGCGCTACGTGCTCAACGACCTCTGGGACCGCTACCAGGTGCCGCTGTTCATCGTGGAGAACGGGCTGGGCGCCACCGACGTGCTCGAGGGCTCGGCCGTCGACGCCGCACACGACGGCACCGACACCCGCCGGGTGCACGACGACTACCGGATCGACTACTACGTCAAGCACCTGCGTGAAGTGCGCGAGGCCATCGCCGACGGCGTGAACCTCCTCGGCTACACCGCCTGGGGCGGACTCGACATCATCAGCGCCTCCACCTCGCAGATGACCAAACGGTACGGCGTGATCTACGTCGACGCCGACGACACCGGCACGGGCAGCTACGACCGGGTGCGTAAGGACAGCTTCTACTGGTACCAGAAGCTCGCCGCCACCAACGGGGCCGTGCTCGACGAGGCGTAGCCACCGCATCCGTCTCACCGACGGCCACTGAACCCGCCCTCCCGATCCACCCCCCAGGATCGGGAGGGTGTTGTGGTTTCCGGCAGATCAGCTGTTCTGGATCACCAGCAGCATGGTTCCCTGCGGGTCGCGCAGGTAGGCCACCCGTTCGCCCCACGGGGTGTCAGCGGGGGAGACGGCTACGGCACCGCCGGCGGCCGGGGCGGCCGCGACAGCCGTTTCCAGGTCGGGAACGTAGACGCAGATGTCGACGGCGTGCCCCGTCGCCGGCAAGGGAGTGTCGCGGTACATCGCCGGTGTCGTGCCAAGGCCGAGCGCGAGTGTCGATGAGCCGATGCGCAGGGTGAGGTACACGGGGTCCCCGTCGTCGGGAAAGGCGTAGTCGACGCCGGCGCCGAACACGGTTTCGTAGAACCTCCGAACGGGTTCGATGGCGGTCACATTGATGATCGGGAACAGCTCCAACCGTGCCATGGCGCCGACGATACCCCGACTCAGCCGACCGCGAAGCCGCCGTTGCTCATCAGGATCTGGCCGTTCATCCACGAACCCTGGTCGGAGAAGAGAAAGCGCACCAGATCGGCGGTGTCGTCGGCGGTGCCGAGCCGACCGGCCGGGGTCGCCGCAATGCCGGATGCGCGGATGCCGTCGTCCATCCACCCGGTGTCGATCGGGCCGGGGTTGATCACATTCGCGCGCACACCGCGATCGGCCAGCTCCACGGCCGCGGCGGTGACGATGCGGTCCAGCGCGCCCTTGCTCGCCCCGTAGGGCAGGTTGTGCACGGTGTGGTCGCTGGTCAAGGCGACGATTCGGCCACCGACCTCGCCCGGGGCCACCGACGCCGGCAGTTGTTCGGCGAAAGCCTTGATCAGCAGCCAGGTCGCGCGGGCATTCACCGCGAAGTGACGATCCCAGGCCGCAACATCCGTGGTCAGGATGGAGCTGTCCACCGACTCGCAGTGTGACATGACCAGGCCGGTCACCGGCCCGAGTTCCCGGGCCGCCGCCAGCAGCGCCGCGGGCACCTCGGGGTCGCTCAGATCGCCCGGAATGAGCCGCACGCTCACGCCCAAGGCGCGGCACTCAGCGGCGATGCTCTCGGGGTCGTCGGCGTTGCGCTCGTACCCGAGTCGTTCGTCGTAGGGCCGCCAGTAGTTCAGCGCGAGATCCCAGCCGTCCCGCGCGAGCCCGACCGCAAGGCCCGCCCCGATCGACCGCCGTCGGCCGACCCCGGTCACGACCGCGAGCCTCGGCTGGTTGGATTCGTTCACAGTCGGCACCATGAGGTCACGATAGCGTGCGGTATCCGCATCGCCAGTGTGAGCACTGAGTTGTGCCGCGTACTGGAACACTAGTATGGTAGTCGACAGTGGATTGCGCATCAACCGGGGACCAATCGCCTCCCGGAACTCATTAGGAAGGTGTCGACAATGACCGTCGCCCATGCACCGCTGGATCACGAGCCCAGCACCATGCTGTACCTCAATTCGCACACGCTGGCCGATCCGGCCGCACTTCAGGCGGCCGGCATCATCGCTCCACAGTTCGATCGCACAGCGGTCGCGGAGCGCACCGCCGACAGTCCCACCTGGATCCACTTCGGTGCCGGCAACCTGTTCCGCTGCTTCCATGCCGCCCTGCAGCAGGACCTGCTGAACAAGGGCCTCGCCGACACCGGGATCGTCGTCGTCGACACCTGGGATGACGAGGTGATCAACACGATCTTCCACGACCGCGACAACCTCTCCCTCAAGGTGGTCATGAAGGCGAATGGTGACATCGAGCAGGAACTCATCGCCAGCGTCACCGAGAGCCACTACCTCGCCGCGGAGAACCCGGCGGCCGGCCAGCGGGTGCGCGCGATCTTCGCCAATCCGTCGCTGCAGCTGGTGACCGTGACGATCACCGAGAAGGGCTATAACCTCGAGGCGCCAGGCGGCGACCTCTCCGCCCTGGTGTTGAAGGACATCGCCGACGGACCCGCCCACGCCCGCCACGCGATGTCGCACCTCGCGGCCCTGCTGCTGGAGCGCTACCAGCACGGCGCGCAACCGATCGCGATGGTCAGCACCGACAACTTCTCCCACAACGGCGAGAAGCTCAGCGCCGCGATCCTGCTGATCGCGTCACGCTGGCGCGCCGGCGGCTTCGTCGACGACGGCTTCATCGCCTACCTGCGCGATCGCAGCCGCGTCTCCTTCCCGTGGAGCATGATCGACCGGATCACCCCGAGCCCCTCCGCGGCCGTCGCCGCGGAACTGCGCACCGCCGGGTTCGGCGACACCGACATCCTCAAGACGCCGAAGAACTCCACCACCGCGCCGTTCGTGAACACCGAAGAAGTGCACTACCTCGTCGTCGAAGACGACTTCCCCAACGGCCGCCCGCCGCTGGAACACGCCGGTGTGTATCTCACCGACCGCGACACGGTCAACAAGGTCGAACGCATGAAGGTGTGCACCTGCCTCAACCCGCTACACACGGCCATGGCCGTATACGGATGCCTGCTCGGCTACACCTCCATCTCCGCCGAAACCGCCGACGCCGAGATCGCCGGGCTCGTGCACCAGATCGGTTACGTCGAGGGCCTGCCCGTTGTCACGAACCCCGGCATCATCGAACCCCGCGCGTTCCTGGACCAGGTGGTGCAGGAACGCCTGCCCAACCCGCGCATCCCCGACACCCCCCAGCGGATTGCCGCGGACACCTCGCAGAAGGTGGGCATCCGCTTCGGCGAGACCATCAAGCAGTACCTGGCGGAGGGTTGCACGAATGAACTCACCTTCATCCCACTCGCGATCGCCGGTTGGATTCGCTACCTGATCGCGGTCGACGACCAGGGTGAACCGTTCACTCTCAGCCCCGACCCGATGAACGACCACCTGCAGACCGCGCTGGCCGGCATCACCCTCGGCGACCCGGGCAGCATCGGCGGCAAACTCCGACCGATCCTGGAAAACGTCGGCATCTTCGGCGTCGACCTCTACACCGCCGGCCTCGGCACCGCTGTCGAAGGCTACGTTGCCGAGCTTCTCGCCGGCCCCGGCGCGGTGCGCACCACCCTGCGCCGACACCTGGCCGCCGCCACAGACACCATCCACTCCAACTCAAAGGTTTCCTAATGCAGATGACATTCCGCTGGTTCGGCGAAGAAGACGACAAGGTCACCCTCGACCAGATTCGCCAGATCCCCAATGTGAAGGGCATCGTCGGCGCCCTCTACGACGTACCCGTCGGTGAGGTCTGGCCGGTCGAGAAGATCGCCCGGCTCAAGAACCAGGTCGAGACCGCCGGCATGACCCTCGAGGTGATCGAGAGCGTCAACATCCACGACGACATCAAGATCGGGCTGCCCAGCCGCGACAAGTACATCGAGAACTACCAGCAGACCATCCGCAACCTCGCCGGTTTCGGCATCAAGGTGATCTGCTACAACTTCATGCCGATCTTCGACTGGGTGCGCACCGAACTGGCCCGGGAACTACCCGACGGGTCCACCACCATGGGCTACGACCAGTTCATCGTCGACGGCATCGACCCGGTCAACATGGCCAAGTCGGTGGCCGGGGATTCCAACGGCTACGTCATGCCTGGCTGGGAGCCAGAGCGGATGGCGCAGCTGACCGACCTGTTCGAAAAGTACGCCGGGGTCGACGAACAAAAGCTCTCCGAGAACCTGCGCTACTTCCTCGAGCGCATCATTCCGGTGTGTGAAGAGAACGACGTGAAGATGGCGTTGCACCCGGATGACCCGCCCCGCAGTATTTTCGGCCTGCCCCGGATCGTCACGAACTTCGCCGATCTGAAGAAAATCATCGAGATGGTGGACAGCCCGTACAACGCGCTGACGCTCTGCACCGGCAGCCTGGGTGAGAACCCGGAGAACGACGTGCCCGCGCTCATCCGCTACTTCGCCGGCCGCGACCGGGTGCCGTTCGCGCACGTGCGCAACATCAAGCACCTGGGCAACGGCAACTTCGAGGAATCTGCGCACCTGTCCGAGATGGGCTCGCTCGACCTCTACGAGATCATGCAGGCCTTCCACGAGGTGGGCTTCGACGGTTACGTGCGCCCGGACCACGGCCGCATGATCTGGGGCGAAACCGGCCGGCCCGGCTATGGCCTCTACGACCGGGCCATCGGCGTCGCCTACCTGACCGGGCTGTGGGAAGCCATCGACAAGGGCGCGAAGGCCGCTGCGTAAGCAGTGCTGCTGGGGCCGGGCAACAGTTGCCCGGCCCCTGCACCGCCCATAATGGACTGTGATGAACACCACCCGAGTCCTCCGTCCGGCCCCCGTAACCGCGCGCCGTAACTCCCGCACGCTGGCGTTGGAGACGATCCGGGAAAAGATCATCACCCTGGAGATCCTGCCGGGCACCCGCCTGTCGGAGAACGAGCTTGCCGAACAGCTCGGACTTTCTCGCACGCCCATCCGGGAGAGCCTGATCCTCCTCGCCGAAGAACGGCTGGTCTATGTGGTGCCGCAGGTGGGCACCGTGGTCGCTCCCATCCTGCTCGCCGAAATCGAGACCGCCCAGTTCGTGCGCGAATCCCTGGAATTGGCCGCTCTGGCCGAATCGCTCAGTCGCGTGACCCCGGAGGACATCGCCCACCTCAATGCCATCGTCGACGCCCAACGCATCGCCGACAGCCGACAGTCCCTCACGAGCTTCTTCACGCTCGACGAGGAGTTCCATTCGGCGCTGATGGCGGTCAGCGGCCACGGTTCGGCCTGGCGCACGGTGGCGCAGGCCAAGTCACATCTCGACCGCGCTCGCCACCTCTCGCTCTCGTTCACCGGGATGACACTGCTCGTCGACGAGCACCAGCGCATCGTCGACGGCCTCGCGGGCGATGCTGCAGACGCGGCCGTGTTGGCCTTGCGCTCGCACCTGCGGCGCGTGTTCGAAGACATCGCTGCCGTGCGTGCGACGAGCCCGGAGTTGTTCAGCGCCTGAGACCCCTCAGCGCTGAGGCCGGCGACCGATCAGGCGCGGCCGTTGAGGATCAGGTGCCAATACACCCAGGGCAAGATGTGCCGGTCGAAGATCCAGCTGAGCCGACGTTCACGGGCGAGTCCCGGCCAAAACGGAATCGTCGGCTTCGGCCGAAGGTGGTCGTCGAACTCAGCGAAGACCACGGTCGATCGTGACACGGTGAACGGGCATACCGAGTAGTTGTCGTAGGCCGCGTCCACCGGTCGCCCCGCGAGGGCGGCAACCAGGTTCTGAGCCAGCACTTTCGCTTGCGGGCGGAGGGCGCCGCCGGACTTGGAGTTGCGGGTGGCCGCGGCGTCGCCGAGAGCCCAGACATCCGGAAACCGGGAGTGGCGCAACGTCTCGGGATCCACGTCAATGAAACCACTCGGGTCACCGGGAGCGGGCAACGGTGTGGACTTCAGCCAGTCCGGCGCCGACTGCGGGGGAACCGCGTGCAGGATGTCGTAAGACACGGTCTCGCGCTGGTTACCGGCGGCTCGACCGATGAGCACGGTTCGGCGGTCGGCATCCACTTCAAGCAGGGTGCTGTCGGTTCTCAGTTCGATTCCATATTCGGCGATCTTCCGGTTCAGCTCGGCGTCGATCAGGGGAATTCCGAAGACGGTGGGGTCTGGTACGACCAGCACCACCCTGATTTGATCGAGGACGCCGATGGAGCGCCAATAGTCGCAGGCAAGGTACATCGGCTTCTGTGCGGCTCCCGCGCAGCTGGCCGGCCCTGCGGGTTGACTGAAGACAACCGTGCCTCGTCGCATGCTCCGCAGCATCTTCGAGGCCTTGGCCGCCAGCGCGAACTCGTAGTTGGACACGCCCCAGGGTGAGGCCATCGCTGCGGCCAGGCCGGGCACCCGGTTCCAGTCTTTCTGGATTCCCGGACAGACCACCAGCTGGTCGTAACCAAGGCGGCGTCCGGAAGCCAGCAGCACACTGCGCGAATCCGGCAGTACGCCCACGACACTGTCCTGGATCCACTCGACGCCAGAAGGGATGACAGACTCCTGCGGACGAATGGCCATCCCGGCCCGAGCGGTTCCGCCGGCGACGTGTGACAGCAGCGGCTGGTAGACATGCTGGTCGCGGGGTTCCACCACGACCACATCGTCTACTCCGTACCGTCGCAGGCGACCGGCGACGGACAAGCCGGCATTTCCGCCGCCGATGACGATCACCCGGTGGTGCTCGGCGCCCGCGGGGGTCTCGGTCATCGGATCTCGGTCTGGTCGCGGTTTCGCATGTGCCGACCATAGACGCGCTCGGCGATGCCCGCCAGCCCGACCGGAGTAGGGATCAGGCGGCGACGCGGAGGGCCTCACGCAGGTGGACGAGGCCCTCGCTGAGGCGGGCGTCGGCGACGTCGACGCTCACGCCGAGCAGGTCGGCGACCTGGGTGTTGTCAAAACCCGCGTAGTACGCGAGGTGGATCGCCTGACGGTGCTCAGGCGACAGGGTGTCGATGGCTTCCGTGGCGTTGTCGAAGGTATGGGTGGCAGTAAACATGTAAAGCAAACATTTCTAGAAAGACGTGTGAAGGCGGCGCGCAGCATTGCGTGCGCCGTTATTCGAACAGCGTAAGTAATCGATCGGAATGCCGATCGACGGATGTCTGGCCGGGATGAACCGATCAAACGGTGTGCGGCTCCGGCCATGGATTGGGGCAGCGGAGGGGTCGGATCCTGATAAAGATCGACGCGCAACTACAAACACTAACACATCTGTTCGACCCTGCACGACGCGCCCTCGCCGGAACGAGCGGGGCGCGTCGTGCAGAGCACCGGAATCAGGCCAGCGTGGCCACGTCGATCACGAAGCGGTAGCGCACATCCGAGGCCAGCACACGCTCGTACGCCTCGTTGATGTAGTCCACCGCGATGAGTTCGGTCTCCGGTGCGATGCCGTGCTCGGCGCAGAAGTCGAGCATCTCCTGGGTCTCGCCGATGCTACCGATGCCGGATGCCGCGTACGAGCGGCGGTTGCCCATCAGGCCGAAGACCGAGATCGGCAACGGTTCGGCGGGAGCGCCGACGTTGACCATGGTGCCGTCCAGGCGCAGCAGCGACAGGTAGGCCTGCAGATCGACGGGAGCGCTGACGGTATTGATGATGAGGTCGAACTCGTTCGCCAGGGTGTCGAACGTCGCGGGGTCGCTGGTGGCGTAGTAGTGGTCGGCGCCGAAACGGATGCCGTCGTCCTGCTTGCTCAGCGACTGCGAGAGCACGGTGACCTCGGCGCCCATGGCGTGGGCGATCTTGACGGCCATGTGGCCGAGTCCGCCCATACCGACCACGGCGACCTTCTTGCCCGGTCCCGCATTCCAGTGCGCGAGCGGTGAGAACGTGGTGATGCCGGCGCAAAGCAGGGGCGCCGCGGCCTCGAACGGGATCGACTCCGGAACCTTGAGGACGAAGTCCTCGACGACGACGATGTGGGTGGAGTAGCCACCCTGGGTGACGGTGCCGTCACGGTCGACGCTCGTGTAGGTCTGGGTGTTGCCCGCCAGGCAGTAGTTCTGCATACCTGCGAGGCAGTTCACGCACTCGCGGCAGGAGTTGACCATGCAGCCGACACCGACCCGGTCCCCGACCTTGTGCAGCGACACCTCGGAGCCGACCTCGGTGACGATGCCGACGATCTCGTGGCCCACGACCTGCGGGTAGGCGATGGGACCCCACTCGCCGCGAACGGTGTGGATGTCGGAGTGGCAGACGCCGGAGTACTTGATCTCGATCAGGACGTCTTTGGCTCCGACGTCCCGTCGCTCGATGGTGGTCTTGACGAGGGGAGCGGTCGCGGAGGGAGCCGCGTAGGCATTGACGGTGAGCATGAATCTCCCAGGGGATAGCGAATGGATTGGAGCTATCCAAGCATGCCTGCCAGGCCATAGGTCGCGACAGACCCTGTTGGTACAGGTACTGCCAGGCACCCCCTCATCCCGCTCCGGCAGCGTAATCGGCTCGTAACCATCTCGACCCGCCTCCGTTCCGCGCGCCCGAAAAGATGAATCCAACGAACACGGAACATCAATCGAAAGCGGGCGAATTTGTTTCACATGGCGTGGTTCTTGCAGACCGGATTCGGGGCGTACGGCTGGAACCAGCAGTGGTCGGGCAATGTGGCCAAAGACCTCGCGAATCCGCAGTTGTTCGTCGACTTGGCCACCTCGCTCGAGCGGGCTTGCTTCGACTACATGATGCTCGAAGACTCCTCGGTGATTCCCGACGTCTTCCAGGGCACGATGGAGAATTCGCTGCGCGGTGGCACCATCCGGTTCGACCCGATGCCGCTGGTACCGCTGCTCGCCGCGGCCACCAGCAAGCTCGGCATCGTCGCCACGGCTGCCACCACGTTCTATCCGCCGTTCCTCGCTGCGCGCCTGCTGAACACCCTCGACCACCTCACCCAAGGCAGGGTCGGCGTGAACCTGGTCACGGCCAGCCCGCACGCCGCGGCGCAGAACTATGGCTACGCCCAGCACTTCGAACATGACCTGCGCTACCGTATGGCCGACGAATGGGTCGAGGCGGTCAAGGCACTCTGGGACACCTGGGAGCCCGGCGCCCTCACCCTGAACGAGGAGACCGGCGTCTTCGCCGACTACACCAAGGTGCATCGCGCCGATTTCGAGGGCGAGTTCTACAAGACCCGCGGCCCGCTCAACACGCTGCCGTCCCCGCAGGGCTACCCGGTGATCTGCCAGGCCGGCGGGTCGCCCGCGGGTAAGGACTTCGGTGCCAGGAACGCCGACACGCTGATCGCCTCCGCCCGGGGCGTCGACAAGATGAAGGCCTACCGCGACGACGTCTCAGAGCGGATGATCAAATTCGGCCGGGATCCGAAAGACGCCAAGGTCCTGTTCCTGGTCGAACCGGTGCTGGGCGACACCCAGGAGGAGGCCCAGGCCAAGAAGGACCGGATGGACGCGGCCTTCTTCGCCAACCCCGAGCCCGCACTCGCCGCCCTCTGCTACATCAGCGGCCTGGACTTCTCCACCTTCGACCTCGACGCGCCTCTGCCCGACCTCACCGGGCGGCACAACGGCCACCAGAGCGTGGTCGAGAACTTCGTGCGGGCTGCTGAGGGCAAGACCCTCCGCGAAGCGCTTGGCGCGACCCGTGACGTGTCCACCTCGGTCACTCTGGTGGGCACCCCTGACTCTGTCGCCGCCCAGATGGGCGAGGTCATGGACGAGGTCGGCGGCGACGGCTTCCTCATCGCGCTGCCCGTGACCCGCAAGAACATCACCGAGGTCTGCGACGGCCTCGCCCCCGCGCTCCGCCGGCGCGGCCTGATCCGCGATTCCTACGAACACGACACCTTCCGCGAGAACCTGCTCGCCTTCTGACGCCGGCCGTCGCCCCAACCGAAAGACACGAAAGAGGATTCATGTTCCACATGGGATGGTTTGTCGGCCAGGGCTTCAGCGCCAACGGCTGGACGGACTTCTGGGCCGGCAACCGGGTGAACACCTGGATGAAGCCTGACCTGTACATGGACCTGGGCCGGGCCATGGAGCGGTCCGGCTTCGACTACATGATGCTCGAAGACGCCTCGCTGATTCCCGACACCTTCAACGGGTCGATGGAGACGTACCTCAAGTACGGCATGAGCGCGCCGAAGAACGACCCGGTCACGCTGGTTCCGCTGGTCGGGCACGTCACCAGCCGCCTGGGCATCATCGCGACCATCACCACGTCGTTCTATCACCCGTTCATGGCCGCGCGGCTGATGTCCTCCCTGGACCACATCACCGACGGCCGGGTGGGCGCCAACCTGGTCACCGCGCACAGCCCGCGGGGAGCGCAGAACTACGGCAGGCCCGCGCTCGCCGAACACGACACCCGCTACCGGATGGCGCGGGAGTGGGTGCAGGTCGCCGACCAGCTCTGGAATTCGTGGGAGGACGGCGCCGTGCTGGGCGACCTGGAGACGCCGCGACTGGTCGACCACACCAAGGTGCACACGATCGATTTCGAGGGCGAGTTCTTCTCTTCCCGCGGTCCGCTCAACACCATTCCGAGCCCGCAGCGCCGCCCGGTGATCTGCCAGGCCGGCGGCTCACCGGCCGGCCGGGAATTCGCCGCCGAGGTGGCCGACACCATCATCGCCGGCGGCAAGAGCGTCGAGGCGATGAAGTCCTATCGCGACGACATCACCGAGCGGATGCTCCGATTCGGCCGGAATCCCACCGACTGCAAGGTACTCATGACGGCCAACCCCGTGCTGGGGGAGACCAACGAGGAGGCCAGGGAGAAGAAGCGCCGCCAGCAGGCCGAGAACGACGACAAACTGGACTACTTCCTGGCGGCGCTGTCGTACACCACCGCAATCGACATGGGAAAGTTCGACCTGGATGCGCCGTTGCCCGACGGGCTGACCACCGACGGGGCGCAGAGTATCCTCACCGACATTCAGCGCATCGCCAACGGCCGCACCCTGCGCGAGATCGCGATCGGCCCGAAGGACGCCGACTCCGCCCTCTTCGTGGGCACCCCCGACGCCGTCGCCAGCATGATGGGCGACATCATCGACGAGTCCGGCGCCGACGGGTTCCTGCTCGGCAACCCCATCGACCGGCGGTCGGTGAGCGAGATCACTGACGGCCTGATGCCGGCGCTGCAGAGGCGCGGGCTCGTGCGTGACCACTACGAGCACGCCCTGTTCCGGGACAACCTGCTCGCGTTCTAACGTTCAGTCAGGGCAAGCCGAGCAGCCGCAACCCGGCGGCTGCGGCGGCGCCCACGATGACGACCACCAGGAACGGGGCCTTCAACCACAGTGCTATGGCGGCGGCGACCAGCGCGCCGAGCCGGGAGTCGACCGCGAGTTCCTGGCCGGTCGCGACGGCGTTGGCCACCGTGAGTGAGGCCAACAGTCCGATCGTGAGGGTGCCGGCGACCCGGGCGATGCGCGGGTTGGTCAGCCATTTCTTTGGCACGAGATAGCCGAGCAGCTTGGTGAGGAACCCGACGACGCAGGCCAGGATGATGAGCAGCCAGAGGTTCACGAGGTGACCTTCGGATAAGGGTCGACGTCGGGCTCCATGCCTTCGCCCGCAGGTCCGGTGCGGTAGCCGAACCATCCGATCAGGGCCGCGACGACGGCAGCGACCAGGATCGGCACGCCCGGTGGCACGAACGGCACCGCGAGCACAGTGGCCAGGGCGCACACCGCGGCGATGGCGCCCGCCTCCCGGGAGCGCAGCCGGGGCCAGAGCAGGGCGAGGAACGCGGCGACGGCCGCTCCGTCGAGGCCCCACTGCTTAGGGTCGCCGAGGGCATCGCCGGCCAGCGCACCGACCAGGGTGAACAGGTTCCAGAGCACGAAGATGCCCACGCCGGCCACCCAGAAGCCGCGCTTCTGCTCCACCGGGTCGGTCTGCCCGGTGCTCGTGGCCAAAGACTCGTCGATGGTCACGTGGGCAGCAGCCAGGCGGCGCCATCCGGTGGGGTGCAGCAGCACATTCATCTGCATGCCATAGACAGCATTGCGGATACCCAGCAGGGCGGCGGCGCTCGCCGCTGCCACCGGGGTTCCGCCGCCGGCGATCACACCGATGAAAGCGAACTGGGAACCGCCGGAGAAGAGCAGGAGGCTGAGCAATTGGGTTTGCCAGACATCGAGCCCGGAGGCGACTGAAAGCGCGCCGAACGAGACTCCGTAGAGTCCGGTGGCCACCGCGATCGACAGGCCCACCCGGGCCCCGGGGGACTGACGCAGAGAGGTGGACACCGGGCGATCCTAGCGGAGCGCCGCGGGGCGCATCCGGATGGGAGCGAGCGAGCGCACGACGACGACCGCGGTGATTGCGCCCGCGGCCATGATCGAGGCCAGCACCACGACCTGGAAGCGCCCGGCCTCCAGTGGCGAGATGCCACCGAAGATGGCGCCGACGAACGCGCCGGGCAGGGTGACGAGCCCGGTGGTCTTGGTCTGGTCGGTGGCGGGGATGAGGGCTGAGTACACCGCGTCGCGGGCGAGCCACAGAGTCGACTGCCGGGGTGTGGCACCGAGGGCGGTCCAGCCCTCCACCTCGTCCCAGCGGTCGTTCACTGATTCGGTCAGCCGGCGGCCGGCCAGGGTGGCGATCGACATGGCGTTGCCGATGACGATGCCCCCTATTGCCAGTGCGTAGCGCGGGGAGAACTCGATGGCGCCGGTGCTGAACACGATGAGCAGCGTGACGAGGATGCCGGCGGCCATCGCCGTGGCGACCAGGCGGAAGTGATTCCAGCTCCAGTGCAACCGCCGGGTGGCGGTGACGGAGGCGACGGTGAACATCACCAGCAGGGCCACCGTCACCCAGAGCGGGCTGGTGATCACGCCGCTGAGGATGACGCTGATCAGGGCGAGCTGGGCGGCGCCGCGGAGGATCGCCAGGGCGGGCGCGAACCGGTGCGGGGTGTGCGACCCCCACAGCACCGCGACGGTGATGGCCACCAGCGCCCCCACGCCGATCAGCGTCGGCACGAGGTCGGAAAGGCCGGTCATCTGTTCAGCGTAGCGAGAGCCGGGTCTGGGTCTGACCGGCGCCGGCCTGCGTCTTCAGGCGGTGCAGCAGGTCATTGAGCCGACTGGTGTCCGCGACCCAGACGTGCAGCAGGTAGTCGTAGGGTCCGGTCACGTGCACGGCATCGTGCACCTCGGGTTCGGCCAGGGCGGCGTGCACGAACGTCACGGAATCGACATCCGTCTTCAACCGAACGTCGATGAACGCCTCGAGGCCGGTGCCGCCGCGGGCCGGTTGGTCGTCGGCGAGCACCGCTTGGTAACCGACGATGATGCCGTGTGCCTCGAGTTTGCGCACCCGCGCCGACGCCGCGTTGGTGCTCAGGCCGACAGCCGCGCCCAAGGCGCTGAACGAAATACGGCCATCTCGCCGCAGGATGCTGAGTATTTCGCTGTCGATGTCATCCATGCCGTGATTGTAGCTGTGCCACCGCGAATACCCCGGCGTGCGTGCGGGTGGGGGAGCAGGATCCCGGGTATGGATATCGAGTGGGGACCACTGATCGGGGCCGGACTGCTGGCCGGATGGGGCGTCGCCGTTCCGCTCGGCGCCATCGGGCTTCTGGTGGTGCGGAAGGCCCTGGTGGGTGGTTTCCGGGCCGGTGCAGCGGCAGCGCTAGCGGTGGCGCTGGTCGATGGCGCCTACTGTGCGGTCGCGGTCACGCTCGGTGCGGTCGTGAGCCCGGTGATCAGGTCGTGGGGCGCGGCGCCGCAGGTGGTCGCCGGGCTGGTTCTGATCATTCTGGGCGTGCACGGCCTGACCCGGCCGAGCCCGGGGCCGGCCGGGGATCCCGGGCCGGAGCGGCGAGCGTCGCCGGTCCGGATCTTCCTGACGTTTCTGGGCCTCACGGCTCTCAACCCGGCAACATTGCTGTACTTCGGGGCCCTGACCGCGGCACTGCCGTCCGAGCTCGGCGTCGACCGGGCGCCGGCCATGTTCGTGGCCGGCGTGGTTGTCGCCTCGCTCGCCTGGCAGCTTGGCCTGGCCGTGTTGGGCGCAGTCGGTGCCGGCCGGATCGGTGCTCGGGGCCAGGCCGTGTTGAGTGCCAGCGGTTACGGCCTTGTTGTCGGCCTGGGTGTGGCCGCGGTCATCGGGCCGTTGCTCATGGCCGGAAGTGGCTAGACGACCTGCCAGGCCGGCTTGTTCGCGTAGGCGTAGCGGTAGTAGTCGAGATTGGTCAGGCGGGAGGCTGCGGCTTCGTCGACGAGCACGGTGACGTGCGGGTGCAGCTGGATGACGGAACCGGGGCTGCTCGAGGTGACCGGGCCCTCGATGGCGCCCGCGATGGCTTCGGCCTTTTCCTCGCCGAAGGCCAGCAGGATCAGGTGGCGGGCGCGGCGGATGGTGCCCAGGCCCTGGGTGAGGCAGTGGATGGGCACGTCGTCGGGCGACATGAAGAACCGGGCGTTGTCGATCCGGGTCTTCTCGGTGAGCGTCTTCACGCGGGTGAGCGAGGCGAACGAGGAACCGGGTTCGTTGAAGCCGACGTGGCCCGTGCGGCCGATGCCGAGGATCTGCACGTCGACGCCGCCGGCGGCGCGGATGGCTGCCTCGTAGTCGCTGCCGGCGGTCTCCAGGGTGGCCAGGTCGCCGTTGGGTACCCGGATGTTGCCGGGGGTGAGCCCGAGCGGCTCGACGGCGTCGCGGGTGATGACGGCGCGGTAGCTCTCCGGGTGCCCGGCGGGCAGGCCCACGTATTCGTCGAGGGCGAAGCCGCGTACCCGCGAGACGTCGAGCGGGTCGGCACGGAGCGACTCGGCGAGGGCGCGGTACGTCGACATCGGGGTGGAGCCGGTAGCCAGGCCGAGAACGGCATCCGGTTTCTGGCTGATCAGTCTTCTGATCGATGCGGCGGCGAGAATGCCGGCGTCGGTCTCGGATTCGAGGACGACTACTTCAGCCAAGGGATACTCCAGGTGCGATTAGTGGGATGGTGCGGATGGTCGTGGGGTACTGCGCTGATTGCCGGTGGTCGGGGCGTGAGCCGACGACCACCGGCGGGGAAAGGAGGGAACGCTAGACGGTCGTCGTCGAGGTGGCGTCGGGCGCGCCGGCCTCCGAGATCTCGTCGTCGCCGCGGCCGGGGGTCTTCAGGTTCCAGCGGCGAATGACGAACCGGAACAGGAAGTAGTAGACCAGCGCGTAGCCCAGGCCGATCGGGATGAGCAGCAGGGGTTTTTCGGCCAGGCCGAAGTTGAGGATGTAGTCGAACGCGCCGGCGCTGAAGCTGAAGCCGTCCCGGATGCCCAGGAAGTTGACCAGGGCGAGCGACGTGCCCGTGAGCACGGCGTGGATGGCGTAGAGCGGGAAGGCGACGAACATGAACGAGAACTCGAGCGGTTCGGTGACGCCGGTCAGCATCGCGGTGAGGGCTCCGGTGAGCATGATGCCACCCACGATCTTCTTCTGCGACGGCTTGGCCTCGTGCCAGATGGCCAGGGCGCCGGCCGGGAGGGCGAACATCATGATCGGGAAGAAGCCGGTCATGAATGAACCGGCGGTGGGGTCGCCGGCGAAGAAGCGGTGCAGGTCGCCGGTGGCGCCGTTGTAGTCGCCGATCACGAACCACATCACAGAGTTGAGGATGTGGTGCAGGCCCACCGGAATGAGCAGCCGGTTCGATGTGCCGTAGAGGAACCCGCCCCACACGTCGTTGGAGCTGACGAACGAGCCGAACGCGGTGAGGCCGCCGCTGAACGCGGGGTAGACGAAGCTGAGCAGCACACCGAGAATCAGCGCGACAACAGCTGTGACGATCGGCACGAACCGGCGGCCGCCGAAGAACGCCAGGTAGCTGGGCAGTTTGATGCGGTGGTACTTCTGCCACAGCACGGCGGAGACGACGCCCATGAGCACGCCGGCCAGCACGTTGTAATTCACCAGCACCTGATCGGCGCCCTCGGCGGGCAGGCCCATCACGAGGGGAGACATGGCCTTGCCGACGTTGTTGAAGACGAGGTAACCCACGACGGCGGCCAACGCGGTGGAGCCATCCGCCTTCTTGGCGAAGCCGATGGCCACACCGACTGCGAAGAGCAGGGGCAGGGCATCGAACAGGGCGCCGCCGGCCGACGCGATCACGGCCGCGCCGGTCTCGAAGCCCGGGATCGCGCCGAGCAGGTCGGGCTGACCGATGCGCAGCAGCAACCCGGCAGCGGGAAGTGCGGCGATCGGCAGCATGAGGCTGCGCCCGATGCGCTGGAGTTGGGCGAGGCCCGGGACTTTTCGTCCCGTTCCGGCATCTACGGTGGTGCTGGACATGGATTCCTCCTGTGGTGGTGCTCGGTGTGTGTCTTGTGGACTATCGAGTGGTGCGCGTGCGGCTGAAGGGCTTGTCGATGGAAGTTGGCATGCTGGCGCTGCCGATGAGCTCGGCAGGCCGCCCTGGTGGGGCGAGGCAGGCTGACTTACAGGTCGTGGTTGAGGTTGAGGGTCATGTGGATTTGGTAGCGGTCGCCTCGATACCACGAGGTGACGTGCTCAACGGGGGTGGACCCCGCCGATGAAGTGCGGAGGAACACGAGGAGGGGGACGCCCACTTCGATACCGAGGGGTTCGGCCAGTTCGGCGTTGGCGGTCTCTGCCCACGCGGTCTGCTCGGCGTGGTCGATGCGCAGGCCGTATTCGGTGGCGAAGGTGGCGTAGAGCGAACGGGTGAGATCCTGGCTGTTGAGGTCGGGCAGCAGGCCGGCAGGATAGTAGCCGCGTTCGAAGGCCATCGGGATGCCGCCGGCGAGCCGCAGGCGTTCCACCTGCTGCACCTGAGCACCGGCCTTGAGGCCCAGCGCGGCGCGCACTTCGAGCGGCGCCTCCATCAGCGTCGACCCCATCACGACGGTGGCTGGAACGAGCCCGCGGCGGCGCATGTCTTCGGTGAACGACGCCAGGTGCAGATCGCTCTGAACGCGCTCGCCGGTCACGAAGGTGCCCTTGCCCTGGATGCGGTACAGCACGCCCTCGTCAACGAGCTGGCGGATTGCCTCCCGAACTGTTGAGCGGCTCACGCCGTATTTGGTCATGAGTTTGCGTTCCGGGGGGATCGCGGCGTGGGGCGCCAGGTCGGTCTCGACTCGTTCGAGCAGAATGGTGCGCAGCTGCACGTGCTTGGGCACGGCGCCGCTGGCGAGAACCGGGCTGTCGTCGAGTTGTGTCACGACTGCGCCACCTTTCGGGAGGACTGGCTTCGAGGAATCTGGCTAGCGGTTTCTGCTGATTTCTGTGATCCAGCTGACAACCGACCGGACCACTTCCGCTTTGTGGTCCGTACTGGTACGGTCCAATTACTCGATAATGAAGGTGCGGCGGTTGGTTTGTCAAGGGCCGACCCGCACGGGCTTCTCGCCGACGAGAGCCTCCTTCCCGACCGTTCGACCCCCAGCGCACTGCAACAACTGAGGAGTAACTGATGAGTAGCAAGGCAGAAAAGATCCTGGCCGGCCTCGGCGGCGCCGACAATGTCATCGACATCGAGGCGTGCATCACCCGGCTGCGCACCGAGGTGACCGACCCCTCGCTGGTTGACGAACCCGCCCTCAAGGCCGCCGGCGCGCACGGCGTGTTCCGGTCGGGCACCATCGTGCAGGTCATCGTGGGCCCTGAAGCCGACAACCTTGCCGACGACATCGAGGACCTGCGGTGACGCTGCTCGACCTGGTCGTGCTCGCGCCGGTGCCGGGCCGCGCCGCCGCGCTCGACATCGTGCCTGACCCCACCTTCGCGCAAGCGATCGTGGGACCGGGCGCCGCCATCGTTCCGCCCCACGCACTCATCGACGCAATCGCACCGATCACCGGCAAGCTGCTCAAGGTCTTCCCGCACGCGTACGTCATCGTGGCGCCGAGCGGGGTCGGGGTGCTCGTGCACCTCGGCATCGACACGGTGCACTTGAAGGGCGCGGGCTTCACTCTGCGCGCCCAGCAGGGCGACACTGTGACCGCCGGCGACGTGATCGTGAGCTTCGACGTTCCCGCCATCGTGGCGGCCGGCCGCGACCCGATCGTGCCGGTCATCGTCCTGGACCGGAAAGCTGCCGACATCACCCTGGCCGACGTGATCGGCCAAGGCGCCGATATCGCGGCCGGAGACACCTTCCTCACCGTCAACCGCTAACCCGCCTTTCTGCCTGGAGATTTCGTCATGACCCCGCTGACTACCCGACCCCTCACCGCGCCGCGCGTTCCGCTGGCAGGCGATGCCGGGCCCGGCACCGACAGCCCACTGCTCATCGCGGCGGGCACGGTGGTTCTGCCCGATCAGGAGCTCTCACCCGGCTGGGTCGAGGTCCGGGATGGCCTGATCGTCGCATCGGGCGCCGGTGAACCACCCCGCCCGGCGGATGTGGTGCTGCCCGCAGCCGTGCTGGCTCCAGGGTTCGTGGACGCGCACAACCACGGTGGCGGCGGCGTCAGCTTCAACGATTCGGACCCCGCAGCAGCTGCCGCGCGGATCATCCGAACGCATCTCGGCCACGGCACGACCACGATGATGGCCAGCCTGGTGACAGCGCCTCTCGCCGAGATGGAGCGCCTGGTGCGAGCGCTCGCCGAGCTGGTACGGGCTGGCCTGCTGGCCGGCATCCACTTGGAGGGGCCGTGGTTGAGCCCCAAGCACCGGGGTGCGCACGCGGAGGAACTCTTGCGCGCGCCCGACCCGGCCAGCATCGACGCCCTGCTGGGCGCCGGTGCCGGAGCAGTGCGCATGGTCACCATCGCACCGGAACTCGACGGGGGACTTGTTGCCGTGGCCCGCATCGTGGAATACGGCGCCGTTGCCGCGATCGGTCACACGGATGCCGACTACGAGCTCACCCAGGCCGCGATCGCCGCCGGGGCCACGGTGGGCACCCACGTGTTCAACGCCATGCGACCGCTGCATCATCGGGAACCCGGCGCAGCCCTGGCTCTGCTGGACGACCCCACGGTGTTCGCCGAGCTGGTGGCCGACGGAGTGCACCTGCACCCTGCGGTCGTTCGGCTGATCACCGAGAGCCCCGCTCGCACGGTGTTCGTCACGGATGCCATGGCAGCCGCCGGCGCCGAAGAGGGCGACTACAAGTTGGGCGCGCTTGATGTGCGGGTGGCCGACGGTGAGGCGCGGTTGTCCGACGGCACCATCGCCGGCAGTGTGCTGACGCTGAGCGGCGCGGTGCGCTATGCGGTGCTCACCGCGGGGGTGCCGCTGGCGATGGCGATCCGTGCCGCCAGTCAGAATCCCGCCGACCTACTCGGGCTGACCGACCGCGGCCGCATCCTGCCCGGGCTCCGCGCCGACCTGGTACTGCTCGACCCCGAGCTGCACGTGACGGCCACTCTCCACGAAGGAACCTGGGTCTCGCGAGCCGTGAGCTGAGCCCCCAAAAGATGCGTAAGTTGGGGCTTTTCTCTCAGCTCGCGGGGCGGATGGGTAGGCTCGCGACGTGAGTGACACCTTGAGAAGCCGCCTCCGCGCCCTGCCCGACTTTCCCGACGACCTGCCGGCGTTCGACCCGGCCACCGCGCCGTCAGACCCGGCCGAACTCTTCCTCGGTTGGCTGGACGCGGCGCTGGCCGCCGGCGTGCGTCAGCCGCACGCGTTCAGCCTCGCTACCGTCGCCGCGAATGGGGCGCCGTCGTCGCGCATGCTCATCCTCAAAGACCTCGACATCGACGGTTGGCAATTCGCCACCGCCCGCACCTCCCGCAAGGGCCGCGAACTGGCCGCGAATCCGAGGGCGGCGATGAACTTCTACTGGTCGGAGCAGGGACGGCAGGTGCGTGTTGTCGGCGCGGTCGTCGAGCTCTCGGTGGAGGCCTCCGCCCGGGACTGGGCCGAGCGCCCCGCCGCCGACGGTGCCGGCAATCCGGCGTGGCAGTTGTATGCGTTGCAGCCAAGCGAGATTGAGTTCTGGCAGGCGAGCGCCGACCGGCACCACATCCGGCACCGGTACGACCTCTAATTGCCGGTGGCTGCGCGGGTACGCCGCGCGTTCTCCTTCTTGATGGCCTCGACCAGCTCGGCCTTCGTCATCGTGGAACGGCCGGTGATCTTCAGTCGCTTGGCCAGATCTTGCAGGTGAGTCTTGGGCGCATTCGCATTCACGCCCTCCTCGGTACTGGCCGGACTGTCGACGCCACCCGCCGCCTTGGCGTCGGAGGGACCCGACTCGGCCTTCTTCTCCCAGTGATCGCCCACTTTTTCGTAGTCGTGCTTGAGCGCGGCGAACGCCGTGCGATGGGCTTGCTCGCCCTCACCGTAGCTGTCGACAGCGGAATCGTGGGCTTTGGACCAGATCGCTTGCGCGTGCTGGGGGGAGCGGGCGAGGGTAGACGGCAACTCTTCTGCTGCGGGCATGGCGGGTCCTTTCCAACCGGGAGTGCAAGCACGCCGCTCACGGTAGGCGTCGCGGCGCGGCCCCGCAAGAGGGCGAGCGGATGCGCCAGGCGCAGGCCCTGGGTTGGTAGGCGTGAGCTGATTTCGTGGTGTGCCGCTCCTCCACACGTAGCCTCTTTGTGGGCTTGTCCACCGCTGTTTTACTGGGATCGGCAGTGTCAGTGGTGGGTGGTTCTATAGAGCCATGGCCACCTCAAACGCCACACCCGAAGACGCCCCAGGCGAGCCCGACACGGCTCGGCCCGTGGGCGTGGATGCCACCTCGGCGGCGATCGCCGCGATCATCGATCCGTTGATCGACAACGCCCGACAGATGTCCGCGATCCACGCCGAACGGGCCCGGCTGCTCGCCGAACTGCACCGGCTCGGCGAGCAACCGGCTATCATCGCCGGGCTGCGTGGTGACCCGGTGGAAACCGGGGCGAACGATCCCAACACCCACGCGCACGGGCCGGCCTGGGACGACGTCGAGCTGGCCGAGCGCACCCTCGCGACCGAGGTCGCCGGCGCGCTCCGGTTGCACTCCACGACGGCGCGGATGATGATCTTCAACGCCGCCCACCTGGTTGAGAAACTGCCCTTGTTTCACCAGGCGTTGGCGCAGGGCCGGATCAGCTGGGCGCACGTGCTGCGAATGCAGGACGTCACCACCGGCGCCCCCGCCGACGTACTACCCGCCCTGGAAGCGGCCGTGCTCCCGAAAGCGGAGAAGCTCACCGCGACCCAGTTCGGCAGGGTCGCCGCCCGAGAACTGGACCGGTTGCATCCCGTGTCACTGCAGGAACGCGCCGACGTCGGAGCAACCCTGCGGCGGGTGGTGCTGCAGCCCGACGTGGACGGGATGGCCTGGTTGAACGCCTACCTCAAAGCCGATGAAGCCCAGGCCGGGTATGACCGGTTGATCCGCATCGCGAAAAGCCTCAACGACGCCGACACCGCTGACCAGCCCGCGGACTGGACAACAGACGGTGGCGAGGGCGGAGGCGAGGTGGTGCTGCGCACGATGGATCAACGCCGCGCGGACGCATTCCGCGACCTACTCCTCGACGGTGAATGCGCCGGCGGCCTCGGCCGGGGCATCCGCGGCACCGTGCACGTCACCGTCCCGGTGCTCACCCTGATGGGGAAGAGCTTCGAACCCGGCATGCTCGAAGGGTACGGGCCCATCGACCCGGAAACCGCCCGTCGGCTCGCCGGCACCGCACCCAGGTGGGACCGGATCCTCACCCACCCCGAGACCGGGTGCATGCTCTCCGTCGGCCGGGACTCGTACACGCCGCCGGCGGACATGAAGCGGTACACCGAGATTCGCGATCAAACCTGTCAGGGCATCGGCTGCAACCGCACAGCCACCAAAAGCGAGATCGACCACACCATCCCCTGGAACAAGGGCGGACCCACCGCCGTCGGGAATTTGGTGCACTTGTGTAAGGCGTGCCACCGGTTGAAACACCAGTCCAGCTTCAGCACGAGACAATCTCCGACCGGTGCACTCAGCTGGACCAGCCCCAGCGGCAAGACCTACACCCGAGAACCCGCCAACCCCATCGGACCACCGACACCATCAGTGGCTGCCGCGCATCCAGCGGAGAGCGTGCGAGCGGCCCGCGATGAGGCACCACCGTTCTAAGCGCTCTGCGCCGCGGAAATCTCTACGATCGAGTCGAACCGCATAAGTCGGGTGCGCACCGAGATCGCTGGGCAGGATTGAGGTTGAAAGGGGACGCATGATCGCAGCGCTCAACCAACTCGTCATATACGTCGAGAACCACCTCACCGAGGAGATCGACGTGATCGGCCTGGCCAGTGGTCTGGGCACGACCGAGTACCACCTCCGGCGGATGTTCTCGTCCTTGGCTGGAATGCCGTTGTCCGAGTACATCCGGCGGCGGCGCATGACGGTGGCTGCGGCCGATGTCATCGGCGAAAGTGACCTTCTGCACATCGCTGTGCGTTTCGGCTACGGCTCGACCGAGGCGTTCAGTCGCGCGTTTCGTGCGGTCCATGGCGTCAGCGTCGGCGATGCACGTCGAGACGGTGGCCCCCTTCGCATACAACCACAGCTCAGATTCCGTCTTACCGTAGAAGGGAAAACCACTATGGACACCCGCATTACCGATCGACCTGCATTCCGACTCGTCGGCCACTCGACTCGTGTGCCGCTCATTCACCTCGGCACCAATCCGCACATCCAAGCGCACATCGCCTCGCTGCCCGCGTCGGAGCATCTCCGTCTCAAAGCTCTGAGCAATGCCGAACCAGCCGGGCTGCTTCAGGTGAGCGCCGACGTCGACCCCGACTACACCGAGGGCAGCGAGCTGACCTACCTGCACGGCGTGGCCGTCAGCGATGAGACGCCCCTCTTCGAGGATCTCGACACCATCGATGTGCCCGCAGGAACGTGGGCGGTCTTCCGGAGCATCAGGCCGTACCCAGGCGCCCTTCAATCCACCTGGGCGGCAACCGCCACCGAATGGTTCCCCTCCAACCCCTGGCGCCTGCGGCCCGGCCCGTCAATCGTGGCCATTCTCGACCGCGCCGCGGACTTCAGCACCGCGACCTCTGAGTTGTGGCTCCCGGTCGAAAGGGCTTAGGGGAACCCTGGTGCAGGCAGCGGACATAACCTGATGAGTGGTTCGATCCGCTGACGTGTCCGACAGGAATGAGCGAGGATGAAAAGGGTAATGTCCGCCGTGGTGGGCGCAGCGGTAGCCGCAGTCGTGCTGTCGGGCTGCGCTGCATCCGAGGGCGGTGGCACGCCGACCTCGCCGGCCACCCCGATCGCGTCTGCCGTGATCGGTGACGACTTCCTGTGCAGCGGACTGTCGGTCACGCGTGAAGCCGAGAAGACGCGGGTGCCGGTGAGTGCCATCGGAGAACAAGGGCGCGCAGCACTGGCCGAGGCAGTCTGGGATGACGGCAAGCCGCTCGACCTGCCTCCCGAAGAAGACTGGTACGTGGCCACGGTGACTGACGACCACGTCGACATCCTGCGCGACATGGCGGTGGTGGAGGACCCATATTCAGGCGGAACCGCCCCCGACCATCAGCTGCTCTCGGTGCAGTGGGTGGAAGACTCGACCAATCTCTCGCCTGGGTGGTACGTCTTCCGCAGCAGCCGGTGTGCGCTCACGGTCGACCTGGGCGAGTTGGGTGTGCCCGAGATCGAGCTCCAGTCGCCCCCGAAACCGTCGTCACGCCAGGTGCAGCTTCTGGTGACCGAACAGAAGTGCAATTCGGGCGAGGATGCAGAGGGGCGCATCGAGGTCGTGGACATCGATGAGACCGACACCTTGGTGAGCCTGGTGCTCGGCGTGCGTCCGCGGGGCGGCAACCAGAACTGCCCGTCCAACCCGGCGACGCCGTTCACGGTCACCCTGTCTGACCCGCTGGGGGAGCGCACGATCGTGGATGCCGGCCTCGTCGATCCCCGAGCACTGACGGTGGCCGGATAGACGAGGTCGCCCACGACGCACAAAAGGGTGCCCCGGCCGGAACCGGGGCACCCCTGCTAGACCCGCGCGTAGAGCGCGGTTCCGAAAACTAGAGCGTGATCAGGCCCGACGTGGTGTCGCGGGCCTGGGTGAAGCGAGCAGAGACGTTCTCCCAGTCGGTGACGGTCCAGAAAGCCTTGACGTAGTCAGCACGCACGTTCTGGTAGTCGAGGTAGTAGGCGTGCTCCCAGACGTCGAGCATGAGCAGCGGAACGATGCCGGCGGGGAGGTTGCCCTGCTGGTCGTAGAGCTGCACAATGATGGGCTGCTGGCCCAGGGTGTCCCACGCGAGGATGGACCAGCCGGAGCCCTGGACGCCCATGGCGACGGCCGTGAAGTGGGCCTGGAACTTCTCGAACGAACCGAAGGTGTCGTCGATGGCGGCAGCAAGCTCGCCGGTGGGCTTGTCGCCACCGTTCGGGGACATGTTGGTCCAGAAGATGGAGTGGTTCACGTGTCCACCGAGGTTGAACGCGAGGTCCTTCTGCAGCTTGTTGACGAAGGTGAGGTTGCCGGATTCGCGGGCCTCAGCGAGCTGGTCGAGCGCGGTGTTCGCGCCGGTCACATAGGCCTGGTGGTGCTTGCTGTGGTGGAGCTCCATAATGCGCCCGCTGATCGCGGGCTCGAGGGCGGCATAGTCATAGGTCAGCGGGGGCAGCGTGTATGCGGTCATTTGTTTACGATATCGTCTCAAGTGCACTTGAGATCAAGGAGATACGCCCGTGTCAGAGCACTTGTCCAGCAATGATCTCCTGCCCATCGGCCAGGTAGCCGCTCGCGCCGGCGTCCCGGTCTCCACGGTGCGCTACTACGAAACGCTCGGCCTTATCCCTGCGGTGCGCTCCGACAGCAACGCGCGTCTCTTCCCGCGGCACGTGCTGCGGCGGATCGCGCTCATCCAGGTGTCGGTGCGCTACGGAATCTCGCTCGCCGAGGTGGCTGACATGCTCAGAGACCTGCCTGACAGTCGCCCGCCCAGCCGGGCCGAGTGGAGCACCATCTCCGCCACCTGGGGGGAGCACCTCGCCCGCCAGCAGGCCGTACTCGAACGGATGCAGGCCGAACTCACCGGGTGCATCGGCTGCGGTTGCCTGTCTCAAACCCGCTGTGCCGTTGTGAACTCCGACGACCGCCTGCGTTCTGACGGTGCCGGCCCGCGCCGGGTGCTCGAAGAGCCCCAGATACCGGGACCGGAATTGTCGCCCGCGGAATAATCCCCGCCGTGTGACGTTGGGGTGGATAACCGACGGAAGGGAGCCAGGATGAAGGTACGCAATTCACTGGGTTCGATGAAGAAGATGCAGGGTTCACAGACGGTGCGGCGCCACGGGCGCACATTCGTGATCAACAAGCTGAACCCCCGATTCAAGGCTCGTCAGGGTTAATCCCCCCGTCCGCGGCACCACGCGCGGGTCCGGCCGATCCGCGTTGCCGCTCGATGGACGAGTAGGCATTTCCAGCCCACAGAGAATGACCCCGGCAGAACGCCGGGGTCATTCGTCGTTAACGCACGCGCGGAGATTGAGCCTGTCGAAATCAGCGTCAGCTGATTGAGCCTGTCGAAATCTACAACAGCGTCATCACGTCGCGGGCCGCCGTCATCAGGATCGGAGCATACGACTCGAGCTTCTCCCGCGGCACCAGGGGAGCGATGGTCGTGATGCCGATGCCGCCGATCAGGTGCTGCTGAGTGTCGAAGACCGGCACCGCCATGCACCGGATGTGCTCCTCGTTCTCCTGGTCGTCGATCGAGAAGCCGCGATTGCGCACCAGGGCGCCGTCTGCGAGCAGATCGGCGACATTCGTGATGGTGTACTCGGTGCGGCTGTGCAGACCGGTGCGGCTCGCATAACTGCGCACTTCGCTCTCGCTGAGGTGGGCCAGGATCGACTTGCCGATCGCGGTCGAGTGCAGGGGGATCTGCCCACCTACGCGCGACGCGATCTGGATCGGCTGGGTGTCCTCGATCTTCTCCACGTAGGTGGCGAAGTCCCCGGTGCGCAAGGCGAAGTGGATCGTGCTGTGCACGTCGGTCTGAAGCCGCCGCAGCCGGGCAGCGACCAGGTCGGAATCGTTGGGGCCGGCGGTGAGCTTGAGGGCCAGCAAACGCAGCGAACGGCCCGGGGCATAACTGCCGTCTGCCCGCCGGGTCACATAGCCGCTGTCGATCAATTCAGACAGCAGGCGGAAGACGCTGGTCTTGGCGAGCCCGGTCTCCTTGACCAGATCGCTCAGGCGGTGCGCATCGCCGGGATTCGACACGGCCTCGAGCACCCGCAACAGTTTCTGGGCGGCGTTGTCTTTCGCAGCATCGTTACGGGGTGAGCCCGCCGTCGCCAGCGGCTCGGGGGCGTTCGTGATTTTCATCTCGCTCGTAAACGTCATGCGTGCCACCTCTGTTGTGAGTTCTGTCCTGTGGACCATTTAACCACGGATACGGAATCACGTGGTCCGTTCGCGGTCGGTGCATAGGTTTCACTGCCGTCAGCCTCTTGACAAACCCGTATTCGGCGCGTCGACGCCCCCAGATGGGGCATAGCGTCGATTTCCGCCCACCTCAAGTTGCCAAAATCATCTGCTCGGGGATATGTTGAGTTCATGTGACGGACTTGTGTTCTGTCAGGTGGAACGGCAGTGAAAAGATCTGCCTGAGTCTCAAAGCGGAGGAACCAATGCAGAGAACTGCAAGCACACCGGGAGCGGGACGCGAGAGCGCTCCCATCCTGCCCAGCGGTATCCGGATGGTAACGGGCGCCGGTTCGCTGCCGGCTGTCGAGGTCGACCTTCCCGCCGCGTCGGCGCTGGTCTACCTGCACGGGGCGCACGTCGCCCAGTGGACGCCCACCGGGCAGAAGCCCGTGCTGTGGATGAGCGAACACGGTGAATTCTCACCGACCGCCGCGCTGCGCGGTGGCATTCCGGTCTGCTTCCCCTGGTTCGGTCCGAACCTCACCGATGCCAGCTTGCCCAACCACGGCTGGGCGCGCATTTCTCCCTGGACCCTCACCGCCGCGGCGATCGTCGGCGCCGACGCCGTTCTCACCTTCGAACTGGCCGGTGCCCACCGCGACGAGGCCGGCGTCGCCCAGCCGGTGTCGCTGCGTTACACCGTCACCGTCGGCGCCCGACTCACCCTCGAGCTGATGGCCGTAAACGAGGGTGACGCCCCGCTCAGCGTCGAGACCGCCCTGCACACCTACTTCGCGGTGGGTGATGCCCGCACCACCCAGCTGCTCGGTTTGGCCGACCTACCGTATCTCGACCGCACGCTCACGCCGCCGGTAACCGCGAGTTCCGCCCTGCCAGTCGCCATCATCGGCGGCGAACTCGACCGGGTCTACCCGATGCCGCGCGTCGTCACCATCGATGACGTCACCAACGAGCGCACCATCACCATCGGTGAGTCGGATGCCGCCCAGACGGTGGTGTGGAACCCCGGCACCGTCAAGGCCGCCGCGATGGGCGACTACGGCGACGACGAATGGACCGAAACGGTCTGCGTCGAGGCCTGCAACGTGCGCGAACAGGCCGTCATCCTGGCCGCGGGCCAGTCCCACAGCATGACCGCGACCATCGCGGTCACACCCCACCCCCAGAGCACCCAACTGCCACCCGAAGAACGGATCGTCATGGAACGACTGACCAGCGCCATCCACCCCGCCGAGACCCTGCCCACCCGGGCCATCCAGTTCGGAGAGGGCAACTTCCTGCGGGCATTCGTCGATTGGCAGCTGCAGCAGCTGAACAAGCAGGGCCTGTTCAACGGCGGCGTGAAGATCGTGCAGCCGCTCGCCGGCGGGCTCGTCGCCATGCTCGAAGAGCAGGACAACCTCTATACCGTGCTGCTGGAAGGCAAGCAGGACGGCAAAGAGGTGCAGACGCACGAGGTCATCACCCTGGTCAACGGCACGGTCAACCCGTACACCGACTACCAGGCCTACCTCGACCTGGCCGAGGACGATGACATCGAATTCATCTTCTCCAACACCACCGAGTCCGGCATCGTCTACAGCGCAGAGGACCTGCGCACCGACGCCCCGCACGCCAGCTTCCCGGGCAAGCTCACCGCCTTGCTCTTCCACCGCTTCGAACTGGGCAAGAAGGGCTTCACCCTCATCCCGTGTGAGCTGATCGAGCACAACGGCGACAAGCTCAAGGAAACCGTGCTCGCCACGGCCGCCAACTGGGAACTCGGCGACGCGTTCATCCAGTGGGTCAACACCGAGAACACCTTCTACTCCAGCCTGGTCGACCGGATCGTGCCCGGTTACCCGAAGGACCGCGCAGAGGAACTCTGCGCCGAGTTCGGTTTCGAAGACCGACTGATCGTCAAGGCTGAGCCGTTCCTGCTCTGGGTGCTCGAGGGCCCGCAGGCGCTCACCGAGACCCTGCCGCTGGCCCAGGCCGGACTGAACGTCACCGTCACCGACGACATGACCCCGTACCGCGAGCGCAAGGTCTTCCTCCTCAACGCCCCGCACACCACGATGGCCTCCCTCGCCCGCCTCGCCGGCGTCGAGACCGTGCGCGACGTCATGCTCGACGCCGACTTCGGCCCGCTGGTCGACAAGGTCATGTACGAGGAGATCATTCCCGTGCTCGACCTGGCCCACGACGAGCTCGCCGCCTACGCCGAGTCCGTCAAGGAACGCTTCGAGAACCCGTTCATGCACCACGAACTCGCCTCGATCGCCCTCAACAGCGCCTCGAAGTTCAAGAGCCGCCTGCTGCCGATCCTGCTGAACTTCCACGCCGCGAACGCCACGTTCCCGCCCCGCATCACCCTGGCGTTGTCCGCGATCCTGCTCACCTACAGCGGCGACTCGGCCGTCACCGTCACCCCGGTCGACAGTGCCGACACCATCGCGGCCTTCCACGCCGCATACGCGGCGGCCGCCGATGACACGGCTGCCTACGTCGGCACGATCCTGGCCGACACCACCCTCTGGGGCACCGACCTGACCGCTCTCGACGGCCTCGTCGATCAGGTCACCTCCGGCCTGATCAGCCTGCGCGACCGCGGCGTGCGCGCCACCCTCGCCGACCTCACCGTTCTCGCGTAACGCGCGCTCACCCCCACGACTAGAAGGACTGCAGATCATGCTCCTGAACGACGACTTCCTGCTCGGCACCGACATGGCGAAGAAGCTGTATCACAACCACGCCAAGAACATGCCCATCATCGACTTCCACTGTCACCTGAACCCCCAGGAGATCTACGAAGACCTCAACTTCGCCAGCATCACCGAGGTCTGGCTGAAGGGCGACCACTACAAGTGGCGCCTGATGCGGGCCAACGGGGTGCCCGAGAACCTGATCACCGGCGACGCCGACGACTTCGACAAGTTCTACGCCTGGGCCGGCACCGTCGAGAAGGCCCTCGGCAACCCGCTCTACGTCTGGACCCACCTCGAACTCAAGCGCTTCTTCAACATCGACCTCGTGCTCAGCCGCGAGACCGCCCGCGAGGTCTACGACCGCGCCAACGCACTGCTGGCCACCGGAGCGTTCTCCCGCCGCAGCCTCATCCGCTCGAGCAACGTGACCGCGATCTGCACCACGGATGACCCGGCCGACGACCTGCACTGGCACGAGCTGCTCAAGACCGAGAAGGCGTTCACCGTCGTCCCGGCGTTCCGCCCCGACAAGGCCATGAACATCCATGCCGCCGGCTACGCCGACTACCTGGTCACCCTCGGTGCGTCCGCCGGCGTCAAGATCGGCGCCTTCGCCGACATCGTCGCCGCCCTCACCGCCCGGGTGGACTTCTTCCACTCCATGGGAGCACGCCTGTCCGACCACGCCCTCGACATCGTCGTCTACGCCGAGGCGACTGAGGCCGAACTCGATACCGTCGTGGCGACCGCCATCGCCGGCGGCACCCTGAGCACCCTGCAGAACGCCCAGTACCGCACCGCGATCCTCCAGGCGCTGATGCGCATGTACACGGTGAAGAACTGGACCATGCAGCTGCACCTGCACGCGCTGCGCAACACCAACACGCGCATGCTCGACATCCTCGGCCCCGACACCGGCTACGACGGCATGAACGACCGCCCGGTCGCCGAGTCGCTGGCCGCGCTGTTCGACTCGATGGAACTCGAGAACAACGTGCCGCGCACCATGCTCTACTCGCTCAACCCCAACGACTACCTGCCGCTGGCCACCCTGATGGGTTCGTACCAGAAGGACACCGTTCAGAAGATGCAGCTGGGCAGCGCCTGGTGGCACAACGACACCCGCTCCGGCATGCGCCTGCAGTTGCAGACCTTCGCCGACGAGAGCCTGCTCTCGAACTTCGTGGGCATGCTCACCGACTCGCGCAGCTTCCTCTCCTACCCGCGGCACGAGTACTTCCGTCGCATCCTCTGCGAGCTCATCGGCGAGTGGGTCGAACTCGGCGAGGTTCCCGACGACGAAGCGATCCTCGGCCAGATGGTCGAAGACATCTGCTTCAACAACGCCAACAACTACTTCGGCCTCTAAACCGGCCATCCCGAAGAACCCGTCAAATCGAAAGAGTGTATGTGAGTCATGGCTATTCAAACTGGTACTGATGCGGGTGCAGCGGCTCCCGCTGCGCCCCAGGTCGGCGCCCCCGCAAGCGAGCGAATTTCCACCAGGGAAAAGGTCTCCTACGGGTTCGGCGACTTCGGCAACGGCTTCATGTTCGACCTGGGCCAGTCCTACCTGACCAAGTTCTGGATCGACACCTGCGGCATCGCCGCCGGCGTCGTGGCCCTGATCTTCTCGCTCGCGAAGATCTTCGACGCCTTCATGGACCCGATCGCCGCCGCCTACATCGACAGCCGCAAATTCGGCAAGCGCGGAAAATTCCGCCCGGTGATGATGATCTCCTCGATCCTCCTCGGCGTCATGACCGTCGTGACCTTCACCATGCCCGATGTCACCATGGGCTGGAAGATCGCCTTCGCGGCCGGCAGCTATGCCATCTGGGGCCTCATCTACTCCTTCACCAACGACCCTTACGGCTCGCTGGCCTCGGTGATGACCCGCAATATCAAGGACCGCGCCCAGCTGGCCACCTCCCGCCAGACCGGCTCGCTCGGTGCGCAGTGGATCTGCGGCTTCGCCTTCATCCCGATCATGATGATGTTCGGCGGCATGACCGGCAAGAACTACATGTGGGCATCCGCCGTGTTCGCCCTCATCGGCATCGTCTCGTTCTACGTCTGCTACCGCGGTACCAAGGAACGCGTCTACGTCAACCGCGAGGTCGGCTTCGCCCAGAACAGCATGAAGGACTACGCCAGGGCGATCTTCACCAACCGTCCCCTCCTCGGCCTCGTGCTGATGACCCTGTTCACGATCTCCGCCATGAACGTGAACAACATGATGATGATCTTCTTCGCCGAGTACAACCTCGGCAACATCGGCCTGCAGCCGATCCTCAACCTCGTCATGATCGGCGCTTCCATCGTGGGCATCATGTTCGTGCCGCGCCTGGTCGGCCGGTTCGGCAAGAAGCGCACTGCCATGGGCGGTTTCATCATCGGCGTCGTCGCCAACGGCCTCAACTTCATCATCCCCACCAACCTGTGGACCTTCATGCTGCTGGTCACCATCGGCTACATGGCCCTGGCCATCCCGAACGCCGTCACCTGGGCCTTCGTCTCCGACACCATCGACTACGGCGAATGGAACAGCGGAGTTCGCAAAGAGACCATGACCTACGCGGCCTTCAACTTCTCCCGCAAGATCGCCCAATCCATCGCCGCCCTGGTGGGCGCCGGGATGCTTGCCGTCACCGGCTATGTCGCCCAGGGAGCCAGCCAGTCAGAAGAGACCCTCTTCGGCATCAAGGCCGTGATGACGCTCTACCCGGCCATCGCCCTGGCCCTGGCCGCCGTCATCGTCTACTTCCTCTACAACCTCTCTGACGACAAGTACCTCAGCATCGTCGGCGACCTTGAAGCCGGTCGCTGGAAGAACGGCGTCATCGGCGAAGCGTAAAGCCCGCCCGTCCACACCACTACTTGCAGCATCCAACGAATCGATTCTCATGTCACACATTGAAAGCATCGCTACCGGCACATCCGTGCTGGTCATGGCCGAGGGCGACGACGTAGCCGTCGCCCTCCGCGACCTGGCGCCGGGGGAGGCACTTCCCGTCGGCGACGGCGTCCTCACTGTCACCACGCTGGTTCCCAGTGGCCACAAGATCGCGCTCACCGACATGAGCGTCGGCGCCACCGTGCACAAGTACGGCCAGTCGATCGGCGTCGCCACGGCCCCGATCAGCCGGGGCGAGCAGGTGCACAGCCACAACATCGGCATGGACCTCGCCGCCCGCACCCATGAATTCGGCACCGTGCACACCGAGCTGCCCGTCCCGACCGAGCGGCGCACCTTCCAGGGCTTCCGCCGGGCCGACGGCCGGGCCGGTACCCGCAACTACATCGCGATCCTCACCACGGTGAACTGCTCCGGCACCACCGCCAAGCTGATCGCGGACCGGTTCCGGAACGGCGCACTCGACAAGTTCGAGAACGTCGACGGCGTCATCGCCCTCACCCACCAGAGCGGCTGCGGCCTGGTCCTGGAGAGCGAGGGCGCGCAGGTGCTGCTTCGTACCCTGAACGGCTACGCCCGCCACCCCAACATCGCCGGTGTGCTGATGCTCAGCCTCGGCTGCGAGATGACCCCGACCAGCCTGGTGCTGGCCGAGGGCGTCCTGCCCAGCGACACCGTGGTGGAGTCCCTCTCGATTCAGGAGACCGGCGGCATGCGCAACACCGTCGCCGCCGGCGTCGAGAAGATCCTGGCCCTGGCCGAACAGATCAACACCCGCCACCGTGAACCGATCGACATCTCCGAGCTCGTGCTGGGCCTGAACTGCGGCGGCTCCGACGGCTACTCCGGCATCACCGCCAACCCGGCCCTGGGCTGGGCATCCGACGTTCTCGTGTCGCACGGCGGAACCAGCGTGCTGGCCGAGACGCCCGAGATCTACGGGGCCGAGCACCTGCTCACCGCCCGGGCCACCACCCCGGCCGTGGGCCACAAGCTGATCGACCGGATCGACTGGTGGGAAACCTACATCCACGCCAACGGCGGCACCATGGACAACAACCCCTCCCCGGGCAACAAGGTCGGCGGCATCAGCACCATCCTGGAGAAGTCCCTCGGCGCTGTCGCCAAGGCCGGCCACGCCGACCTCGCCGCCGTCTACGAATACGCCGAACCGATCGACACCCGGGGCCTGGGCTTCATGGACACCCCCGGCTACGACCCGGTCTCGGTCACCGGCCTCGTCGCCGGCGGCGCCACCGTCGTGGTCTTCACCACCGGCCGCGGCTCGGTCTTCGGTTGCAAGCCCACCCCGAGCATCAAGGTGGGCACCAACACCGAACTGTTCCTGCGCCAGGGCGACGACATCGACATCGACGCCGGTCGCATCGCGGATGGCAACGCCACCGTCGACCAGGTCGGCGCCGAGATCCTCGAGATGATCATCGCCGTCGCCAGCGGCACGCAGACCGTGAGCGAAGAGTTCGACGTTGGCCAGGAAGAATTCGTGCCGTGGCACATCGGAGCGGTGACCTGATGACCGCCTCCCAGACCGCCGCCTCCCAGACCGCCTCCGACCAACCCGCCGTGGTGTGCTTCGGCGAGACGATGGGCATGTTCACCCCCACCAGTTCTGCGCCGCTGAACACCGCCGCAGGCTTCACCCTCGGCACCGGTGGTGCCGAATCCAACGTCGCCATGCACCTGGCCGAACTCGGCCACCAGGTCGCCTGGGCCAGCGCGGTGGGCACCGACCCCGTTGGCACCAAGATCATCGACGCCCTCGCTGCGGCCGGCGTCGACACCAGGTGGGTCGGCCGCACGGCCGACCTGCCCACCGGGCTCTACCTCAAGGAGCCCGACACCGGTAGCGGAGCACACGTGTTCTACTACCGCCAAGGCTCGGCGGCATCCGCGCTGAAGATCGCGGATGCCGTCGGCTGGCCCCTGGCCGGCGCCCGGTGGATCCACACCACCGGTATCACCCCGGCGCTCTCCGCGAGCTGCGCCGAACTGGTCGAGCACGTGCTCGACCACGCCCACGAATGGGGCGCATCCGTCTCCTTCGACATCAACTTCCGTCCCGGCCTCTGGCCGGTCAGTGAAGCCGCACCGCGCCTGCTCGCCCTGGCGGCCAAGGCCACCGTGGTGCTCGTCGGCCTCGATGAAGCCGAAACGCTGTGGGGCTCCGTCACCTCAGCAGACGTGCGCGCCCTGCTGCCGAATGTGCAGTACCTGGTGGTGAAGGACGGCTCCATCGACGCCACCGAATTCTCGCTGAACTCTGACGGCACCGACACCATCACCGTCGTGCCGGCTCGCAAGGTCGACGTCGTCGAACCCGTCGGCGCCGGCGATGCCTTCGCCGCGGGCTACCTGTCCAGCCTCATCACCGCGGAGACCTCCGCGGACCGCCTGGCTCGTGGGCACTCCCGCGCTGCCTGGGCGCTGGGCAGCCGCCAGGACTTCCGCCCCGGACTCGGCCAGCGCATGTCGGCCGATGAACCCCACGCCGCCGGTGACACCAGCGGCACCAGCGACAACGACCGTGAACTCGAACTCAGGAGATAACCCATGACCCAGTCCACTATCCAGCCGATCAAGACAACCGAATGGTTCCCCGGGGACTTCTTCGCGGTTCCCGTCATCGCCGTCTTCCGTGGCCTGTCCGCCGCCGAAGCCGTGCGCCTGTCGGTGCGCGCCTGGGATGCCGGCGTCGAGCACGTCGAAATCCCGATTCAGACCATCGACGCCGTGCCCGTGCTGCAGGCCGTGGCTGACGCCGCCGCCGAACGCGGCCTGGTCATCGGTGCCGGAACCGTGACCACCCTCGAGCAGCTCGACGCGGCGACCAATGTCGGCGTGGCCTTCACGGTCTCGCCCGGCTTCGACCCGGCCATCATCGCCGAGAGCGTGCGCCGCGGCATCCCGCACCTGCCGGGACTGGCCACCGCCACCGAGATCCTGCAGGCCCGTGCGCTCGGCCTCACCTGGGTCAAGGCGTTCCCCGCCTCCGTGCTCGGTGCGGCGTGGGTGAAGGCCATGAAGGGCCCGTACCCCGACACCAACTTCATCGCCACCGGCGGCGTCACCGCTCACAATGCCCCCGAGTTCCTCGCCGCGGGCACCAGCGTGGTCGGCCTCTCCGGCGCCTTCGCCGACGACGCCCAGCTCGACCTCGTGCGCGCCCTGATCGCAGGCGCCTGAGCCATCCAGAACCGTTGTGGCCCCGCGACCGATCGGTCGCGGGGCCACAGCCGTCTGCGACTGTAGGCTGGGCCCAACGAAGGGTGGTCGCGTGCGGAAATCAGGGCGCGACACCCACCCCGTCCGCCCCTGGTTACTCTGGGCCACCTTCGCGTCGGTGGCGGTGTACACGCTGGGGCTGCTGTTGAACAATGGCAGCGTCGACCAGCTGGTTAATGTCTGGCTGGGTGAACTCACCCAATGGCTGCCAGCCCTGGTTTTCTGGCTCGCCGTGGTGCGCACAGGCTTCGCCCGCCGGGACGTACTGTTCATAGCTGTCGCAGTGACCTTCAACGCCATCGCGGACACCTACTACGTCGTGGCGATGGATCGGGCCGGCGAGCTGCCATTCCCGTCCCCGGCCGACGTGGGCTACCTGATGTTCTACCCCCTGATGCTGATGGCGCTCGTCGCGCTCGTGCGCAGACAGGTACGCGGGCTGGCCTGGTCCGTAGTGCTCGACAGTGCCGTTGGCGCTCTGGGCGCTGCTGCGATTCTCACGTCGGTCCTCGGCCCCGTACTCAGCGTCGCCGGGGACGAGACCGAGGTGCTCGCCACCGCCGTCGCCGTGGCGTATCCGGTCTTCGACCTCCTCCTCGCCGCGGCGATCGCCGGGATCGCGTCCGCACCAGGCCTCGATATCGGGCCGCGCTGGACATTCCTGGCCAGCGGCCTGGCCGTCTTTGCCGCAGCAGACGTGGTGTTCGCCCTGATGCAGACCTCAGGAACCTATTTCGCCGGTCTGCCTCTGGACGCCAGTTGGGCCCTCGGGCTCGCCCTGATGGCGGTCTGGGCCGACGCCATCTCCCGGCCCGGGCGGCCAACGCCACTGGCGACGCGTCGGTCCCCGGCGCTCCTCGTGCCGGCCGCAGCCGTGGCGGCGGGACTGGGCGTGCTGCTGGTCGGCACGCAGGTGGCGCAGCCTGTCGGTGCCGTCATCCTGGCAGCCCTCACCGTTGCCGTCGCCGCCATCCCACTGGTCTTCCGTCAAAGGATGCTGGGCCGGCAGGCCAGGACCGATCACCTCACGGGTCTGCCGAACCGCCGCGCTCTCTACGCTGACGCCCAAGACAGACTGGTGCTCAACGGGATTCCCGCCCGGCAGCGGCATTCGGCACTCTTGCTCCTGGACCTCGATCGATTCAAGGAGGTCAACGACAGCCTCGGCCACGATGTCGGTGACCAACTGCTCGTTCAGGTCAGCACGCGGATCATGGGGGCGTTACCGCCCGACGCCGTGCTGGCCAGACTGGGCGGTGACGAGTTCGCCATTCTGCTCGATCGGGCCGGTGAGCCAGAGGCGACGACGTTCGCGATCGCGCTCGGCGCCGTTCTGCAACCGGCCTTCGCCCTCAATGGGCTCTCCGTGCAGACCAGTGCCAGTATCGGCATCGCCCTCTTCCCCGAGCAGGGGCGCGACCTAGGCGATCTGCTGCGGCGGGCGGATATGGCGATGTACCGGGCCAAGTCGACACGAGCCGGACACCACGTCTACACGTTCGAGGACGACAGCGACGGTGAAGCGCGCCTGCGCACCCTCCAGGAACTCCGCCTGGCCCTCATCCAGGACCAGCTGGTGGTGCACTATCAGCCCAAAGTGAGTCTGCTCAGCGGACAGACGACCGGTGTGGAAGCCCTCGTGCGCTGGCAGCACCCGGCTCGCGGGCTGTTGCTGCCCTGCGAGTTCCTCGACCTCGTCGAGGAGTCGGGACTCATGCCAGTGCTCACCCGCATCGTGCTGACCAAAGCCCTCGACCAAGCCGTCATCTGGCAGGCCGCTGGGCAGCATCTGACTGTCGCCGTGAACATCTCCGCCAGCTCGCTGGTCAACGTCGACCTGCCCGATGAGATCGCCCGCATGGTGACAGAGCGGAAGCTCGCCGCATCCGTGCTGATGCTGGAGATCACCGAGGAATTCCTGATGATCGACCGGGACCGCGCCAGGGCCGTGCTCACCAGGCTGCGCGCGGCCGGTGTGCAGATCTCGATCGATGACTTCGGGACCGGCTACAGCTCCCTCTCGTACCTGCGCGACCTGCCGATCGATGAACTCAAACTGGACCGGTCCTTTGTGACGCCCATGGCTGACGACTCCCGTGCGGCGTCGCTGGTGGCCTCAACGATCGACCTGGCCCACAGCCTTGGCCTGCGGATGGTGGCGGAGGGCGTCGAGAACGGCTTCTCCTATGACGAGCTGGTGCGATACGGCTGCGATCACGCGCAGGGGTTCTTCATGTGCGAAGCGGTTCCCGCGGACGATTTGGACCGCTGGCTCGCCCAGCGCGGAGTCATCGCGCCCTAGCGCCAAGCGCTTCTTCGTCCACGACCGTGACGATTGCCCACGGCGGTGCGTCTTACCGATGAGTGCTACAACAACCGTACGCAGCAACCGCGCTCCACAGACCCACCGACCGACCGAACTTCGCGGCCAGGGCAGGCCTCTATCGAACCAGGAGCAGTGATGACACCGTCGACCGACGATCCGCGCACCAAGTACTACAACGAGGGCTTCGCCAAGCAGGAGCAAGACCAGCCCGGGCTCACCCCGGTGACCGAGCCGCGCCCCGACCACGGCGAAGACAGCTACACCGGCAGCGGCAAGCTCACCGGCATGCACGCCCTGATCACCGGCGGGGACTCCGGCATCGGCCGGGCCGTCGCCATCGCCTACGCCCGCGAGGGCGCCGACGTCGCCATCTCCTACCTGCCCGAGGAGCAGGCAGATGCCGAAGACACCGCCCAGGTGGTGCGCGCCGCCGGCCGCACCGCACTGCTGCTGCCCGGCGACATCCGTGAGGAGCAGCACTGCATCGACATCGTGGAGACCGCCGTTGCCGAGCTCGGCGGGCTGGACATTGTGGTGCTCAATGCCGCGTACCAGGAAAACAGGGACGGGCTGGAGAACCTGCCAACGGCAGACTTCGACCGGGTCTTCAAGACCAACCTCTACGCCACGCTGTGGATCGCCCGCACCGCGATCCCGCACCTGGCGCCGGGGTCATCGATCATCTCCACCACCTCGATCCAGGCGTCCAGCCCGTCGCCCGGCCTCATCGACTACGCCATGACGAAGGCCGCACTGGTCGCCTTCACTCAGGCCCTCGCCCAGCAGCTCGGCGCCTCCGGCATCCGGGTCAACGCCGTCGCCCCCGGCCCGATCTGGACGCCGCTGATTCCGGCGACATCCTGGCCCGACAAGCTGCCCTCCTTCGGTCAGGACACCCCACTGGGTCGGGCCGGCCAGCCGGCCGAGCTGGCCGCGGCCTACGTGTACCTCGCCTCGTCGGATGCCTCTTACACCTCGGGCGCCGTTCTCCCGGTGACCGGCGGCAAGGGCTTCTAGTCCGATGGCCGCCACGGCGCTGCTGCTCGTGCGCCATGGCGAGAGCCTCGCGAATGTGGCCGCGGCCGAGGCGGAACGCACCGGAGCCGAACGTGTGGAGGTACCGATGCGCGACGCGGACGTGCCGCTCACCGCGGTCGGCGCGGCGCAGGCCGCGGCCGTGGGCGGGTGGCTGTTGGCGCTGCCCGCAGCGGACTACCCGCGCTCGGTTTGGGTATCGCCGTATCTGAGGGCGCGGCAGACCGCGGAGATCGCCTTGGCCATGCGCCCAGACGGCCACCCACCGCGCCTGGACGAACGCCTACGCGACAACGAGACCGGAGTGCTCGACCGGCTCACCGCACGCGGGATCGAAGCGCGCGAGCCGGCCGAGGCCGAGCGAATCCGACACCAGGGTCGCTATTATCACCGACCGCCAGGAGGCGAATCCTGGGCCGACGTCGCGCTGCGGATTCGGTCGTTCCTCGGCGGGCTGGATTCCGAGGAGTGCGCGTCGACCGCGCTTGTCTTCGCCCACGACACCGTTGTGATGTTGTTTCGCGTCGTGTGCGAGGGCCTGACCGAACTGGAGGCCCTCGAGCTGGCGCGCACGCCGGTGCAAAACGGTTCGATCACCAGGATTGTCCGCACCAATAAGAGTGCCCCGTGGCGGGTGCAGTACTACAACTCGATCACCCATCTGACCCGGCCGACCGGGAAGCTCGGCCGGCCGGAGTGACACTCAGACGACGTCGGACCGGGCCTGAGTGTTGCCCAGTGCCTTGTCCTTGAGTACCGCGTATTCACCCTGCGTGATCGCGCCGGAGTCCAGCAGCTGCTTGGCCTGCGCGATGTCCTGAGCCGGATTGCTGCCAGCCACCGACCGGATGTATTGGTCGGTGCTGGACTGCGCTTCCCTGCCGGCCATCGCCTGCCGTTCTGCCATGCCCTTGCCGCGCGCAATCACGTAGACCAGCACGGTCAGGATCGGCACGAAGACCATGAAGAGCAGCCACGCCGCCTTCGCCCAGCCATTGAGGGTGCGATCGCGGAACACATCCACGATCACGGCGAACAGCGCGAACAGATAGGACACGAACACGAATGTCCAGAAGAAGAATCCGATGAAGTCCCAGAAACTTGACCAAAAGCTCATGAGCCGTGCCTCTCTGTCTGGCCCTGGTCCTGCCGCCGCAGTGAGCGGCCGTCACAGTCCAGGGCTGATATTCACGGTAATCACCCAGGTGCGGACGGGATCACCCGAATGGGGTGAGAAAACGGGCCAGAAAAGTGCGGGAGTCGCTGCGGCGCCGGAGTTCGCCGCCGCCGGAATTCTGATGGCGGTGCCTCCCGATCGTCCCTCGGGGTTGCCCGTTTCCGGCTTAAGCGCCCCAGTACGCGGGGGCATCTGGCCCGTAACGGGGCAACTCGCTTCCTGGCATTTATCTGGCGGCTAGGCTGGGCGCACCTGGTATCGATCGAGGGAAACCTCGGGCGGGTTCGATGCCGGAATCCGGCCGTGGGGGAGTGGGACGTGATCGCTGTAGTCGAACATGACACTGACGACGCCCGGCTGGCTTGGGTGGAACGCCAGTACTGGATCGACAAGGACGTGGCGCTCGCCGCCGCCGAGGACTGGTTGGCCGAGCTCGGCCCCGGCGACCATGGCGCCCTGGGTCGACGGCTCAAGGTGCAGGTGGCATCGATCACCACGCGGCGGGGCGACCCGAGCGCTGGGGCGACGGGTGTGCAGAGCATCCTGCGGTGGGCCGAACGGCATGGCGAACTGACCCTGCAGTCCCGCTGCCACGACGTGCTCGGTTCGATCTTCGAAATGGTCGGCGACCGGGCGCTCTCGCTCGAGCATGCCGTCGCCACGAACGACCTGATCGGCGAGGCTGAGAGCCCGCTGATGCGGGCCGCCGCCCGGCTCACCCTGGCCGACGCCCTGGGATCGTCCGGGTCGTTCGATGAGGCCAGGCGGCGCTACGACGAGGCCCTCCGCCTCGTCATCGACGACCCCGAGACCAGCATTCGGTATCAGATCCTCAACAACCTCGCCTACACCGAATACCAGGCCGAGAACCACGACGAAGCCCTGGCCGCCGTCGAGAGCCTGATTTCGCTGTCTACGCTCCACGACCGCCCGATCGGCATGTACGCCCGCGAGACTATTGCGCGGGTGTACCTCACGGCGGGCCGGCTCGATGAAGCCGCGGACACCCTCACCGCGGCCCTGGCTGCCAAGCCGGTCGACTATCACCCCGACAGCATTGCCGCGGCCCTGGTGACGCTGGCCGAGACTTATCGCAGGCAGGGCCGCCTCGACGACGCCCAGGCCGTGATCGACCAGTGCCGGGAACTCACCGCCGAATACAGCCTGGTGCGCTGGGCGACAGAGGTCAGCCGGGAACAGGCCGAGATCCACGCCGAGACTCAGGATTACCGGGCGGCCTTCGAGGCCTACCGGCGCTATCACGAGCAGTCCATCGCGCTGGGCGCCAGCGAGAACGAGGCGCGGGGGCGGGTGCTCGAGGCGATGTTCCAGACCGCCGAATCGCGCCGCGAGAGCGAGCGCTACCGGGAGATGGCGGAGCGTGATCCCCTCACCGAGCTGCACAACCGCCGCCACGTCGACGAGCGTCTGGCTGCCTTGCTGCAGTCGCTACGTGAGGGTGGGCCATCGGTGGCCGTCGCGATGCTCGACGTCGATCATTTCAAGCGCATCAACGACACTCTCTCCCACGAGGTGGGGGATGTCGTGCTCCGTACGCTCGGCGGCATTCTGCGGCAGGCCGTTGCCGGTGTTCCCGGAGCGGTCGCCGCGCGCCTCGGCGGCGAGGAATTCCTGCTGATCCTGCCCGGGCTCGGCGCGGTCGAGGTGCGAATGCTGTGCGAACGGGTGCGGCTGGAGGTGTCCGGCCACGACTGGTCGCCCATTGCCGCCGGACTGGGGGTCACGGTGAGCCTGGGTGTAGCGATCGCGCCGGAGGATGCGACGACCAGTTCCTCGCTGCTGCGTGCCGCCGACGTGCGCATGTACGTGGCTAAACGCGACGGACGCAACCGGGTCGTGCACGCCGGCGACTGAACACCGGCGTCCACGACTCCTGCTACAGGCCTTGCGCCAGGCGGTAGTACGCCTGGTTCCAGCGCACCTCGCGGGAGAAGTCCCGCAGGGTGGTGGTCTCATCGATCACGAGAAGCTCAGTGCCCGCGATTTCGGCGAAATCTTGGAACACCTCGATGCCGACGGCGGTCGACATCACGGTGTGGTGCGCGGCGCCGGCGGTGAGCCAGGCGGCAGCGGAGGTGGCGAAGTCCGGCGCGGGCTTCCAGACGGCCCGGCCGACGGGCAGCTTGGGCAGGGCTTCGGTGGGTTCGACGACCTCGACGACGTTCGCGGTGAGGCGGAACCGGTCGCGCATGTCGCTCATCGCGACGACCACGGCGGGGCCGGGGGCGGCGTTGAAGACCAGGCGCACCGGGTCGTCCTTGCCGCCGATGCCCAGCGGGTGGATTTCCAGGGTGGGCTTCTCGGTGGCCAGTGACGGGCTGACCTCGAGCATGTGCGCGCCGAGGATC
>NZ_QHLY01000009.1 GCF_003185895.1 Cryobacterium arcticum
CCGCGGTTCCGGCGGCCGCGCCGACGGTCGGCGTTCCGGCAGCGACCGCGCCCGCCGGCGCGGGCTGGGCCACCCGGGAGCCCGGCTCCGGGGCTGCCGTCCCGGCCGCCTCCGCGGGAACCGCTGCGTCCTCCGATGCCGCTGAATCCGCTGCATCCACCGATTCCACGTCCGGCACCCGCCCGGCAAACGGCGCGGCCGGGGCCACGTCGTCCACCGGCGCCGGCTCGGCGACACAAACCCCGGCATCCGCTGCGGCGGGGAACGGCGCGGAACCAGCCGCCGAAACCCCGCCACCGGCGGAGCGCGTGGTGCCCGTCGGCCCGGTTACACTCGCCCAGATCAAAGACGCCTGGCCGCAGATTCTGGAAGCCGTCAAGGCCGTCAAGCTCAGCGCCTGGCTCGTCGTGTACACCGCACGCGTGCTCGAACTCCGCGGCGACGACATCCTCGTGCTGTCCTTCCCGAGCGAACAGGACATGCAGGGCTTCAAGGCCCAGCAGGCGCCCGGCCAGGGAGTGAGCGAGTTCCTGCGCGGAGCCATCGTGTCGGTGCTCGGCCTGCGGGTGAAGTTCATCGCCCGCGCCGACTCCGAGGCCTTCCCCGCCGCGCCGACCGATCAGCCGTCCGGCCGCACGTTCACGCCGGCCGCACCCGGCTCGGCCACCCCCGTTACCGGGGCCACGGCAGCCGCCCCCGCTGCACCGTCCAGCGCCGCCGGGTCGACCCCGGCCGCCTCCAGCTCTGCCGGGTCGACCCCAGCGTCGAGCCAGGCCGAGTCCAGCCCGGCACCGTCGGGCACCGCGCCGACCAGCTCGGCACGCCCAGACGCGGTTCCAACCAGGTCCACCCCCGAAGCCTCCGCGCCGTCGACCGGAGCGTCGGCCTTCGGCGCGGCATCCGGCAGCACCGGAACCGCACCGGCGCGCGAGTCAGCGACCGCGTCCGGAACGGCGACCGCCACCTTGGCGCCGCCGGCGACCGCCACCGGGTGGGCCACCGTTGTCATCCCGGGATCCGCGGCGGCGCTGGCGGCCGCAGAGAGCGCCGCCACCGAACCGGCCGTGATCGCACCCGTCGCCGGGTCTCCACGTGCCGACGCTGCAGCGCCAACGACCGCCGCGGCGGTACCGGTCGCCGCTGCCCCGTCCGCAGCCCCGGCGCGGGAGTACGCACCAGAGCCCGACATCGAACCGCCGTTCGACGACGAACCGCCCGCCTACGACGAGTACCCGCCCGACCCGCAGGCGTTCTCCGCGCCGCCGGAACCCGCGCCGGTCACCCGGTCTGCGCCGCAGTCCGCCCCGCAGCCGCCCGCCCGCCCGGCGGCCGCGGGCCCGTCCGGTAACGGCCAGGGCGCCCCCGCGCGCCGCGCGCCGGCATTCGCCGAGAAACAGCGCTACGGTGAGGCCGTCGTGCGTGAGATCCTCGGCGCCACCTTCATCGAAGAGCAGCCGCATGACCCGATCTCGCGACAGAGGAACGATAACTAAATGTACGAAGGCATCGTTCAGGAACTGATCGACGAACTCGGCCGCCTGCCCGGCATCGGCCCGAAGTCGGCGCAGCGCATCGCGTTCCACATTCTGCAGACCAAGAACTTCGACGTGAGCCACCTGGCGAACGTGCTGCTCGAGGTGCGCGACAAGGTCAAGTTCTGCGAGATCTGCGGCAACGTCTCCGAGCAGGACACCTGCATGATCTGCCGCGACCCGCGCCGCAACCCCACCTCCATCTGCGTGGTCGAAGAGGCCAAGGACGTCGTGGCGATCGAGCGCACCCGCGAGTTCAAGGGCCTGTACCACGTGCTCGGCGGAGCGATCAGCCCCATCGACGGCATCGGACCCGACGACCTGCGCATCCGTCAGCTGATGACGCGCCTGGCCGACAACACCGTGCAGGAAGTGATCATCGCCACCGACCCCAACCTCGAGGGCGAGGCCACCGCGACGTACCTGTCGCGTCTCCTCACGACGCTCGACATCAAGGTCAGTCGCCTGGCCTCCGGCCTGCCCGTGGGCGGCGACCTCGAGTACGCCGACGAGGTCACCCTCGGCCGCGCCTTCGAGGGCCGCCGCACCGTCACCTCCTAGCCCCGGCCCATCCGCGCTGAACTGGTGCTCTTTCGCGACATGTGCGCCCGGTGCGCCGGCAACATCTGTGCGGAATGGCAACAGGTGCGCCCGTTCCGGTGGTCGAACTTACGGAATTACGTACACACTCGTTCTATAAGTACGTAATACTAGATGCATGACGTCCCACGGTGATCACGCGAACGAACTCGCCGAACTGCGTGAGCGGGTCGAGGCGCTCGAACGGGCCGTGCATGCCACTCGCGGCGCCGACGCCGCGCCGGGCCAGACCGATCCGGCTGCCGCGGCTGACGGCGTCGAGCGGGCGAGCGGCCCTGCGCCCACCACTCCGAACCCCGGCACCGACGTCTTCTGGGCGCTGAATGGCCTCAAGGCGATGGCGCCGGCGCCCGGCGCTGTGCTCTACACCGGCAATGTCACTCTGCCCGGAGGGGGACCGGTCGACTGGCAGTACGCGCTCACCACCGACGACATCCTCGCCCGCGACTGGAGTCGCCCGGCCTCAGCATCCGCGCTGGCCGCCCTCGGTCACCCGGTGCGACTGCGCTTGCTGCAGGCCATCGGCACCGGCACCGTCGCGGTGGCCGAGCTCGCCGCTCTCGAGGGCGTCGGCACCACCGGGCAGGTGTATCACCACGTCAACCAGCTGATCGCGGCCGGATGGGTGTACTCCACCTCCCGCGGCCACTACGGCATTCCGCCCGAACGCGTGGTGCCGCTCCTCACCGTGATCCTCGCCGCCGGCGGCGTCTGATGCCCATGTCCCCGCCCGCCCCGCCTGCTCCGCAAGCCCGTTCGCAACTGTTGCCCGTGCGGACAACTGTTGCCGGCGCACCGGGCGCCATTGTCCGGAACGGCAACAGTTAGGCGCAGATCCACCCCCGTGCACCACCCATCGGTCCACACCGGCCCGCCGCACCCTGACGGAGGTCTCACTTGAATCGCCCCACCCGCATCCGCCTCATCGCCGCCGGCGCCGCCCTCGCGGTGCTCGCCGGGGGAGTGCTGGCCGCACCGCGGCAACCCACCCTGTCGACGTCGGCGACCGGCGACACCACCCTTGCCCAGCGCCTCGCTGACAAGGCCGCCCTCGAGCCGGGCGCCCGCGACACCCTCGCCACCGCCATCATCGACGCCGACGGCGTCACCTACGCCGGCCTCGGCGCCGACGAGACCACCGAGTTCGAGATCGGCTCGATCACCAAGACCTTTACCGCGCTGCTCCTGGCCCAGGCCGTCGAGCGCGGCGAGGTCACCCTCACCGACCCGGTCGGTCACTACCTCGACCTCGGTGACAGCGCAGCGGCCGACATCACCCTCGTCGAGCTGAGCACCCACCGGTCTGGCCTGCCGCGCATCGCGACGACCCCGTCGGCGCTTGTCACATCGGTCTGGAGCAGCTACCGCGGCAACGACCCGTATCCGTACGACCTCGCCACCCTCCAAGAGCACGCCAGGGCGGCCGGGCTCACCGAGCCCGGTACCGTCGCCTACTCCAACCTCGGCGTCGCCCTGCTCGGCCAGGCCCTCGCCGCCGCGGCCGGAACCGAGTACCCCGCGTTGCTGCAGACCCGCGTCCTTGACCCGCTCGGCATGACCGGAACCTCGATTGCCACCACGGCGGATGCCCTGCCCACCGAAGCCCGCACCGGTTACACCGCCGCGGGCCGCCCGGCCGCGGCCTGGACCATGGGCGCCTACGCCCCGGCCGGCGCCATCCGTTCCACCGTCGCCGACATGGCGCGCTACGGCCAGGCGCTGCTCTCGGCCGACCCGGCGCTCGGCGTCGACCCGGCCGCGGTGCTCAACCCGCAGGGCCCCGCTGGCGCGGGCCCGCTCATCGGCCTGGCCTGGTTCACCCAGGCGCCCGACGACGGCACCGCCACCTGGCACAACGGCGGCACCGGCGGCTTCGCGAGCATGATAGCCCTCGACCGGGCAGCCAACCGGGCGGTGATCGTGCTGGGCAACACCGCCACGAGTGTCGATGCCGTCGCCATGCAGATTTTGGAGGAGAACACGTGATCGCCTGGATTCCCCTCATCGTGGTCGTGGCCTTCGTGGGCGGCTTCGCCGTGTCCGCGTGGTCGCCCCGCTTCGGCGCCGCCCGTGACCGGCTGGCCCTGGCGACGGATGGCTTGACCGCCGCCGGCATCCTCTTCGCCAGCCGGGTGCTCGTGGACTGGACAACGGCCACAGTCTTCGCCTGGTACGCCCTGGTGCTGGTCCTCGCGGCCGCAACCGTGGGCGCCGTGCTCCGCTGGCGCACCCTGCCCCCGCTGAAGGACCCCGCCAAACGCACCAGCCGCACGTGGGGTGCCGGCTGTGGCCTCGCCATCGTGCTGGTCCTGGTGGGAGTGACGACCCTCTAACCGCTGCCGCTCCCGACGCCCGGCCGGCCTGGCCCGGCAGCACTCATCGGGCCCACTCCACACCGAGCTCACGGAAGGTCGCCTGCTCGGTGACGGCGCGCAGTAGGGCTCTGCGTCCGGCGCACCGGCCGCAGAAGTCCGCATCGGCAACAGAAGAGCAGAAAAGGGGGTAGCGGGCGGGCGGCAGCGAATCGCACTGGTCATCGGCGCGCTGCGCCCCTAAGCTGAGATAGCGCTTTCCCGCAGTGGACACAACGGCGTCGACGAACGCTCGCCGGCGGGGAGACACGACGACGAAGCGAGGATATTGCAATGACGCACATCGAACGTTACGGATTGATCGGCACGGGCAGCCGAGCGGGGATGTATATCGGCGCCCTCACCGGCGAGCACTCCGGTATCGCCGAGCTGGTGGCCTGGAGCGACATCAACCCGGGGCGGGTCGACCTCTACGAGCGGGAACTGCGCGCTCTCGGCGCGAAGGTCCCGGTGCGCTACACCCCCGACCAGTTCGAGGACATGATCCGCACCGAACGGCTGGATCGCGTGATCGTCACCACCCCCGACTACACCCACGCCGACTACGTGTCCCGGGCCCTTCGCGCCGGGGCGGATGTGGTGGTGGAGAAGCCGCTCACGATCAACCCTGCGGGCCTGCGTCAGATCGCGGAGGCGATCGCCGAGAGCGGCAAGGAGGTCATCACGACCTTCAACTACCGGTACAGCCCCCGAAACAGCGCGCTGCGCCAGCTCATCGGCAGCGGCGCCATCGGCGACGTCACGTCGGTGCACTTCGAGTGGGCCCTCGACACCGTGCACGGAGCAGACTATTTCCGCCGCTGGCACCGCGACAAGGCCAACTCAGGTGGCCTGCTCATCCACAAGGCCTCGCATCACTTCGACCTGGTCAACTGGTGGATCGCTGCGGCGCCGGTGCGGGTCTTCGCGAGCGGCGGATTGCGCTTCTACGGCGCTGAGAACGCCCAGGCACGCGGACTCGGGCGCCGGCCGGAGCGCGGCACCGGCGTCGTCGGCGATCCGTTTGCGCTCGACCTCGCCAAGGATCCGCGCCTGAAAGAGCTCTACCTCGATAACGAACACTACGACGGCTACATTCGCGACCGCGACGTCTTCGACACCGGGATCAGTATCGAAGACAATCTCGCCCTGCTCGTCGACTACGATTCCGGGGCCACGATGAGCTACTCGCTGAATGCCCACAGCCCCTGGGAGGGCTACCGGGTGACGGTGAACGGCACGGCCGGGCGGGCCGAGCTGGAGGTCGTCGAGCGCGGAGCCGCGCTCATCGAAGACGACGGCACCGTCGTCGTGGACCCGAGCGCCACCCCGGAGGGCGCCACCGTCGACCCGGTTCGCCCCAATGGGGAACGTCTCGTGCTGCAGCGGCACTGGGAGGCCGCCCAGGAGGTACCGATCCCGGCAGGCATCGGCAGCCACGGCGGCGGGGACGCCTTCCTGCTGCAGCACCTCTTCAACCGCGTGCGGGTCGATGAGCCGTTGGGCCGCGTTGCCGGCTACGCCGATGGCGTGCGCGCCGTATCGGTGGGCATCGCCGGCAACCAGTCCCTGGCCACCGGGCTGCCGGTGGCCATCAGTGATCTCGCGGTCACACCGCAGTTGGCCGAGCTGAACCACTGACCGCCCGGCTGCTGGGCAATCGCTCTGCCGGCAGCTCCAGAGACTGAGCGACGGATGCGAAAATCAATGATGATGCAACAGGCCCCGCCCGTGAACCGCGATATCGACCTGCGTGGTGAGCAACCGGGCAGGCTCGTCTTCGACCGGGGCGGACTGGTTCTCGCCGAGTACGTGTACGAGCCTCAGGACGCACAGCTTGAATCTCCGCGCCCGTACCTGAGCCCGCTCCGCACGCTGGGCGGTGAGGTCGTTTCGCTGTTCCGCCCGCACGATCATGTCTGGCACAAGGGCATCGCCTGGTCGCTGCCGGTCGTCGGCGACGAGAACTTCTGGGGTGGCCCGACGTTCGTGCGGGACGAGGGCTACGTGCAGCTCGCCAACAACGGCACCCAGCAGCATCTCGGCTTTCGCGAGACCAGTGGGGGGTCGCAGGCCAGGGTGCGGGAAAACCTCGACTGGATCACCGAGGCCGGCGTGCGACTCTTCTCCGAGGAGCGCGAGTTCAGCTGCGAGATCATCGACGACCGGTCCTGGGTGCTGGTCTTCACGACCACCATGCGCAACGAGACCGACGCGACCATCAGCATGGGCTCGCCGACCACCCGCGGCCGCGACAACGCCGGCTACGGCGGCCTGTTCTGGCGCGGACCGCGGTCGTTCACCGGGGGAGCCCTGCACGCGCCGGGTGGCAGCGGCGGTGAGGAACTGCGCGGCACCCGCGAACCCTGGATGGGCTTCTCAGGCCAGCACGACGGAAGCGGTGCCTGGTCCACCATCGTGATGGTCGATGACCCCGCCAACCACGGGTCCCCGCCGCAGTGGTTCGCCCGCACCGAGCTTTTCGCGTCCCTCTGCCCGGCGCCGTTCTTCAGCACGGAGGTGCCCGTGGCCCCCGGCGAGAACCTCCGTCTGCGCTACGCGGCGGTGATCGCCGACGGCAACAGCGACCACGATGATGCCGCCCAGCTCGCCGCGGCCGGCCTGGCCGCCCTCACCTCGTTCCCACCGCAGCGGAAGGTTGCCCCATGACCCCCATCCGTCCGCCCCTCACCGTGGCCATCGTCGGCACCGGGGCGATCGCCGGCGAACACGCGCAGGTACTCCTCGCCTACCCGGGCGCCGAGATCGTGGCCGCCGTCGATATCAGCGCCGACAGCGCCGCCGCCTTCGCCGCCCGCTGGGGCATCCCCGCGACCTATGACACCGTCGATGAATTGCTCGCCGCCGGTCCCGTCGACGTGGTGCACGTGTGCACGCCCTCGGGCTTCCACGCCGCCCAGTCCATCCTCGCCCTCGACGCCGGGTCGCACGTCGTCGTCGAAAAACCGCCGGCACTGTCGCTGGACGAGCTCGACGCGATGACGGATGCCGCCGCCCGCAACCACCGCGAGCTCGCCGTGGTGTTCCAGCAACGCTCGGGCTCCGCGGCCGCCCACGTGCACGGCCTGCTGGCCGCCGGCGCGCTCGGGCGCCCCCTGGTGGCCACCTGCCAGACGCTCTGGTACCGGGAGCCGGCCTACTTCGACGTGCCCTGGCGGGGGAACTGGGACGACGGCGGCGGCCCCACGGTCAGCTTGGGCATCCACCAGATCGACCTGCTCGCCTGGCTGCTCGGCGACTGGGCCAGTGTTCAGGGACAGCTCTGGCGGGTCGCCCGGGATGTGCAGACCGAAGACGTCTCGACGGCCGTGGTCACCTTCGCCAGTGGCGTGGTCGCCTCCGTGATCACCAGCGTGCTCTCGCCGCGCCAGTCGAGCTACATCCGCATCGACACGGAGAAGGCCACCATCACGGTCGATCACGTCTACGGCCACGGGCACCACAACTGGTCGATCACGCCGGCGCAGCACGTGCACGAGGCCGAGTCCGCCCGCTGGGCGCTGCCGGCCGTGGAGGTGCCCAGCGGGCACGATGTGCTGCTGCGCGACATCTACGACAGCCTGCAGGCCGGTGTCGCCCTTCCGATCACCGCGCGCACCCCCGCGGTGGCCTTCGAGATCGCCACCGCCGTCTACTCCTCGGCCGCGACCAATCGGGTCGTGACACCCGAAACGCTCCGGGACGATCCCGACCGCTGCCGCAGCTTGGAAAGCCCCGTCACCGTGCTGCGCGACCCGGGCACCAGTGCCTGAGGCGCCGCTCTTTCGCGACCCGGTCTTCGACGGGGCCACCGACCCCACGGTGATCCGCCACCGGGCCACCGGCCAGTGGTGGATGTTCTACACCCAGCGCCGGGCATCCGTGGAGGAGCCGGGGGTGGCCTGGGTGCACGGCAGCCGCATCGGCGTGGCCGTGAGCGACACCGGCGACGACTGGTCGTACCGGGGCGTGCTCGACGGCCTTGACGACCGGCCGGGAGACAGCACGCACTGGGCGCCTGAGGTGATCTGGGACGGCACCCGCTACCGGATGTATCTCACCATGATCGATGGGATCCCCCAGCAGTGGGCCGGGCATGCGCGGCACATCGTGGAGTTCCAGAGCGATGACCTGTGGGGCTGGACCCGGGTGCAGACGCTCGACCTCAGCAGCGACCGGGTGATCGACGCCTGCGTCGAGCGGGGCGACGACGGGATGTGGCGGCTCTGGTACAAGGATGAGGCGGCCGAGTCGACCACCTGGTTGGCCGACAGCGCCGACCTCACCGCGTGGACGGTACAGGGCGTTGCCCTCGCCGGGCGCCCGCACGAGGGCCCCAACGTGTTCAGCCTCGGCGGCTGGTGGTGGCTGATCGTGGACGAGTGGCGCGGCCAGGCCGTGTACCGCTCGTGTGACTGCCTGGCCTGGCGCCGGCAGGGCGGACCGGACGACGTGATCCTCGGCGCACCCGGCCGGCGACGGGACGACGCCACCTTCGGTCGGCACGGCGATGTGGTCGTCGACGGCGACCGGGCCGTGTTGTTCTATTTCACCCACCCGGGCTGGGATGGCTCGGAACTCGGCTCGGTGGACACCAGGGCCGCCCGGGAAAGTGCTATCCAGGCGGCGATCCTGCGGGTGGTCGACGGGGTGCTGCACTGCGATCGCGACGACCAGACTGCACTGCGGCTGGGCAATTCCGCCGCCGATTGTTATAACGATTCAAATTGCCCCTTGACCCCCGGGGTCGTCACGAGTTAACGTGGGCAAACGCTTTCCACAGCGGGCACCCAGCAGACAATGATGTTTCCGGAGGACACAGATGTTCAAATCCCACAAGCGCCGCGCTTTCTCGGTCGCCGCGATCCTGATGACGAGCGCACTGGCCCTCAGCGCCTGCTCGGGCGGCAGCGGTGCCGCCGGCGGTGACACCGCCAGCACCTACGACCCCGACGAGAAAGTCACCCTGAACCTCGCCTTTTGGGGCAACGACGTTCGGGCTGCTTTCTATGAAGAAGCCATCGCCGCGTTCAACGAGGAATACCCGAACATCACGGTGAACAGCTCGTTCCTCGGATTCCCCGAGTTCTGGGAGAAGCGTCAGACCGAAGCCGCCGGCGGCGGTCTCCCCGACGTGATGCAGTTCGACTACTCCTACATGCGTCAGTATTCCGAGAACGGCCTGCTGCTGGACCTGGACCCCTACCTGGGCAACATCATCGACACCGAACCGCTGTCCGAGAACATCCTTGGCATCGGCGTCGTCGACGGCGTGACCACCGGCATCCCCACCTCGACCAACGCCTGGGCGATGTACCAGAACCCCAAGCTGCTCGACCAGATCGGCGTCGAGGCGTACGAGGGCGGCGGCAGCTGGGACGACTATGCCGAATGGATGCAGACGGCCACCGACGCCGGTGAGGCCTCCGGTATCTACGGCGGTTCGGACTGGGGCGGACGCATCCAGAACTTCGAACTCCAGCTGCGCGCCGAAGGGTCCTTCCTGTTCAGCGAGGACGCCGAACCCGGCTTCGATGAGGCAGATCTCACCAAGTTCTGGGAGGAGAGCGCCCCCCTGAGGGACGGCGTCGTCATTCCCCAGCAGCGCCTCGAAGAGGTCTACCCGCTCGCCGGCTTCGACACCGCCCAGACCGTGAGCGAGCTCACCTGGGACAACTTCGGTGCCGCCTACCTCGGCGGACTCGGTGAGAGCTACACCGAACTGGGCCTGGTGGCCCCGCCCGTGACGAAGGAAGGCGCGAAGGACCTCTACCTGAAGCCCTCCATGCTGCACACCATCTCCGCCAAGACCGAACACCCCGAAGCCGCCGCCACCCTGGTGAACTTCCTGATCAACTCGCCCGAGGTCGGCGCCATCTTCGGCACCAGCCGCGGACTGCCGGCATCCGAGACGCAGCTCGAAGGAGCGAAGCTGGACGGACTCGACGCCCAGATCCGCGACTACGAGGAATCCATCGCTGACCGCCTCGGCGACGCCCCGCCGGTGCCGATCATCGGCGCGGGCACCCTGGAGGAAAAGTTCCGCCAGATCGGTACGGAACTGGGCTTCGGCACCATGACCGTCGACGAAGCAGTCGACCAGTTCTTCAACGAGATGGACGTCGTCCTCAACCAGTAATCAGCGGCTCGTTCGGGGCCCGGGCTCGGGCTCGGGCCCCGGACGTGTCACAGAGATCGGAGAATAGTGTGACGATCGAGAACACGGCTGCAGTGACGCAGCCGACCACGTCCGGCCCAGCCGGCGACAGCAGTGCACCGGCAGTGTCCCCGCCACTCCGACGAGCGTCCGTCAGCACGGGTCGGCAACGGGCGAACCGACGCGAGAATGTGGCCGGTTACGGGTTTCTCCTGCCGTGGCTGATCGGGTTCCTCGGTCTCACCCTGGGCCCCATGATCTACTCGCTGTACCTGTCTTTCACCAAGTACAACCTCTTCGCCGCACCGAAGTTCGTCGGCTTCGACAACTACATCCGCATGTTCACCGAAGACCCCCAGTACATGCAGTCGGTGCAGATCACCCTGGTTTACGTGCTGGTCGGCACGCCGGTCAAACTCGCCGCGGCGCTGGGCATCGCGATGCTGCTCAACTACCGCAACAAGGGATCGGGCTTCTTCCGCTCCTCGTTCTACGCTCCGTCCCTCATCGGGGCATCCGTTTCGGTCGCCATTGTGTGGCGGGCGATGTTCTCCGGCGGCGGCCCCGTCGATACCTCGCTGAGCTTCTTCGGCATCAACCTCGGCGGATGGGTCGGCAACGTCGCCCTGGTGCTCCCGATGATGATCCTGCTCGCCGTCTGGCAGTTCGGTGCGCCGATGGTGATCTTCCTCGCCGGCCTGAAGCAGGTTCCTCAGGAACTCTACGAGGCCGCAGAGGTCGACGGCGCAGGTCCCTTCCGCAAGTTCCGGTCGGTCACCCTGCCCATGCTGAGCTCGGTCATCTTCTTCAACCTGCTCCTGGAGACGATCCACGCCTTCCAGGTGTTCGCCTCGGCGTACATCATCTCAAACGGGTCGGGCGGGCCCGCCGGCATGACCAACTTCTACACCGTCTACCTCTATAAGCGGGGCTTCGCCGACGGACAGATGGGCTACGCCGCGGCGATGGCCTGGGTACTGGTGATCGTCGTCGCGATCATCGCGTTCATCCTCTTCCGCACCTCGAACCGCTGGGTTCACTACGCCGGAGAAAGCAAATGAGCACCATCGAAGTCGACCAGGCCGAAGCCCTCCAGGTGCAGACCCAACCGGCCCCCCGCCGGCGCAAGATCAAGCGCAAGACGGTGAACACGATCATCTGGTTCGTCGTTCTCGCCTCGATCACCGCCGTCATCCTGTACCCGCTGCTCTGGCTGGTCGTCTCCAGCTTCAAGCCGTCCAGCGAGTTCGGCCAGAATCCCGGCCTGATTCCGGACAACCCCACGATCAACAACTACATCAAGGTCGTCGAGGGCATCGGCGGGATCCCGCTCTGGCGGTTCTTCGCCAACTCCCTGCTGATCGCCCTGTCGGCCGTGGTCGGCATCCTCATCTCGGCGTCGCTCGCGGCCTACGCGTTCGCCCGGGTCAAGTTCAAAGGTGTCGGCATCCTGTTCGCCTGCATGATCGGCACGATGCTGCTGCCGATCCACGTGATCATCATTCCGCAGTACATCATGTTCCAGAAGCTCGAGCTGATCGACACCTACGTGCCGCTGATCCTGCCCAAGTTCCTGGCCACCGAGGCGTTCTTCGTCTTCCTGATGGTGCAGTTCATCCGCAACATTCCCCGGGAACTGGACGAAGCGGCCCGGATCGATGGCGCCGGACACCTGCGGATCTTCTTCAGCATCATCGTTCCGCTGATCAAACCAGCCATGATCACCAGCGCGATCTTCGCGTTCATCTGGTCGTGGAACGACTTCCTCGGGCCGCTGCTGTACCTCAACTCGCCCGAGAAGTATCCGCTTCCGATCGCGTTGCGGCTCTACAACGACGCCTCATCCACCTCCGATTACGGTGCCACCGTCGCCGTGTCGCTCCTGGCCCTGCTACCCATCCTGATCTTCTTCGTGGTGTTCCAACGCTTCCTGGTTGACGGCGTGGCGACGCAGGGGCTCAAGGGCTGATGACGATGACCAGCAGGCCACCCGGCCAGATCCGGCGCTCCGCGGCGGCGGCCCGTCGGGCGGCCGCCTCGGGAAGCGGGCCCGTGCTCGGTGAGACGTCCGCCCGGTTCCCGGGCGCACAGAGTCGGTTCGGCCTGCTGGGCGAGGTGTTGACCGTGGGCATCCTCGTGACCGTCGCCTCACTGCCGTTGGTCACCCTGCCCGCAGCGCTCGCGGCCGGCACGGCGCACCTGCGCCGGTTCCTGCGGGCCGAGGAAGCGTCACTGGCCACGTCCTTCGCCGACTTCAAGAGGGCACTCGCCGGCGGCGGCCTCGTCGGGATCGCCACGATCGCATTGACCCTGGTGCTTCTGCTCGACATCGACCTCGCCAACTCCGGTGCCCTGCCCGGCGGCCCGCTGGTCGGCGTGGTCGGCTGGCTCGGCCTCGCCGGGGCGGGCCTCGCACTGTTCACCGCGGCGGGTCTGTGGACCCCGGCGGCCGGATGGCGGGGCGCGCTCACGGCGCTCCCGGCAGCCGTTCGCAGCGATCCCGCGGGAGCGGGGTACTCGATCGTGACCGGTGTTTTCGCCGTGGTCGTCACCTGGCAACTCGTCCCGCTCGTCGTACCGGCCCTCGGCTGCATCGTGCTCGCCATCGTCGCCATCCCGGAACGCCCCCGCCGCGGCGACCGGGAAGCATGACCTCCCCGGCCGGCTTCGGTCACGCGTTCGACTGGGTGGCCCGCCAGGTCGCCGCCGGCGTGCTCCCGTCCGCCGTCTTCGGCATCGCCGACTCCACTGGAGTGCTCGCCCTGGACGCGTTCGGTGCCAGCGGTACCCGCACCGCCACGGTGACCGACCACTATCCGCTCTTCTCCATCACCAAACCGCTGGTCTCGCTGACCGCGCTGCGGGCCATCGAGCGCGGTCTCCTCACCCCGATGACACCGCTCAGCAGCGCGCTACCCGGTTTCGGCGTCGGCCGCACCGACTCGGTGCGTCTCGGGCACCTGCTCAGCCACACGTCGGGCATCGCCGAGCCGCCGCTACACACCCCTCTGGGCCTGGAGGCGTCGATTCTCGGCGCCGACGCGGACTTCGCGGCCGGAACGATGTCGCGCTACTCCACCATCGCCTTCGCCGGCGTGCAGGCGCTGGTCGAGCACGCCACCGGACGGACGCTGAACCAGGAGCTCGATGCGCTGGCCGCCGCGGCCGGCATGCCCGGCCTTACCTTCGACGACACCTGCGACCCGCACCCCGTGTTCGACGCGGAGCAGGAAGGGCTGGACTATCCGGCCCTCAAGCGGCTGCGGCATCCGGGCGCGGGGTTGTTCGCCACCGCCGGCGACCTGCTCGCCCTGGGATCAGCATTGCTCGCCGACGACGGCCGGGTGCTGCATCCCAGCACGGTCGGTGCCATGCTGCGGCCACAGACCACCGGGCTGCCCAAGCTCGCACCGTACCTGGCCGAACGCGGGCAGGACTGGGGGCTGGGCTGGAACCTTCGACACAGTGCCCCCGGGTTGCTGGAGCGACGCGTCTACGGGCACGGCGGATGGGCGGGCACCGAGTTCTGGCTCTACCCGGCGCTCGGCGTCTGCTTCGTGCTGCTGACGAATGTGGCCAGCCCCTCCCGACTGGGCCTCGACATCGATCAGCTGCACAACGCGGTCGCCGCAGGCACCGGGCCGGCCACACGCTCCGCACCGTTTTCCCACTGACCCCACCCCTCACGCCGTGGACGCGGCAGAACAGGCGCGAATCATGCACTACGGCGGCGACTACAACCCCGAACAATGGCCGGAATCGGTATGGCACGAAGACGTGCGGCTGATGCGCGAGGCCGGTGTCACCATGGTGAGCCTCGGCATCTTCGCCTGGAGTCGCATCCAGCCCGCCGAGAGCGAGTTCGACTTCGACTGGCTCGACACCATCATCGACCTGTTGCATGCGAACGGCGTCGCCGTGTGCCTGGCCACCGCCACCGCCTCGACGCCGCCGTGGGCAACATCGGCGTACCCGGAGATGCTGCCGCAGAACGAGAACGGCACGGTCTACTGGCCGGGCAGCCGGCAGGCCTACGCCCCCACGTCGCCCGTCTACCGCCGGCTAGCCTCCGAACTGGTCACCGCCATGGCCGAGCGCTACGCCGGCCACCCGGCGGTCGTGCTCTGGCACGTGAACAACGAGTACGGTTGCCACCTCAACTACGACTACTCCGACAACGCGGCCATCGCCTTCCGGGCGTGGCTGGAGGCGAAGTACGACTCCATCGACGCGCTCAACGGGGCCTGGGGCACCGACTTCTGGTCGCAGCGCTACACCGCGTTCGACCAGATCACACCGCCACGGAAGGCACCGTACAGCCACAACCCGGCCGGTCTGGTCGACTTCCGCCGGTTCACCTCCGACGCCCTGCTCGAGCTGTACCTGATGGAGAAGCGCATCATCCGCGCGGCCGGCGCCGAGCAGCCCGTCACCACCAACTTCATGGGCGCATTCCCGCCGGCCGACTACTGGCGCTGGGCCCAGGAGATGGACGTCATCACCGACGACTGCTATCCGGACCCCAACGATCCGGAGTCATTCCGCGCGGCGGCGTTCGCCCGCGACCTGATGCGCTCGCTCAAGCCCGATGTGCCCTGGCTGCTGCTGGAGCAATCATCGAACGCCCTGAACTGGCGGCCGACCAACGCGCCCAAAGCGCCCGGCCAGATGGCGGCGTTGACCGCCCAGGCCATCGCCCGCGGGGCCGACGGCATCATGTTCTTCCAGTGGCGGCAGTCCCGGTCCGGCTCAGAGAAGTTCCACTCCGCGATGCTGCCGCACGCCGGTACCTCCACCCGCACCTGGCGGGAGGTCGCCGCGCTCGGCGCCGAACTGGGTGCGCTGCCGCCGCTGCCGGCGGGCAGCCGGGATGCCCGGGTCGCGCTGGTGTTCGACTGGGAGAACTGGTGGGCGTTGAGGAACCCCGACCACCCGATTGCGCTGGACTATTTCGCCATCCTGCAGGACTGGTATGCCGTGATCCACCGGCAGCACGTGCAGGTGGACTTCGTGCTGCCGACCAGCGACCTCTCCGGGTACGCCGTCGTCGTCGCGCCGGAGCTGTACCTGCTGCGCGCCGAGGGCGCGGCCAACCTGACCGCGTTCGTCGAATCCGGTGGCCACCTGTTGGTCACGGCGTTCAGCGACATCGTCGACGAGAACGACGCGTTCCGACCCGGCGGATACCTCACCCAGCTCGGACCAGTGCTGGGCATCACACTCGAAGACTTCGGTGCGCTCGCCTTCCCGGCCGCCGTGAGTGCGACCGGGCTCTCCGCCGGCGACACCGCCGGCTCGACCCCAGGCGCCGGGGGACCCGGCCAGAACAGCGCTCCGTTCGACACCCCACAGGGAAAGGCCATCGGCCAGCTGCTCGCCGAGGAGATCCACCTCGCCGGCGCCGAGCAACTCGGCGCCTTCCGCGGCGGTCGCCTCGACGGTCGCCCAGCGTTCACCGTGCACGCGGTCGGCTCCGGCCGGGCGTACTACCTGGCCACCATTCCGGATGCGGCGGGCAAGCAGACCGTCACCGGCCAGGTCATCGAGGCCGCCGGCGTCCAGCCGGTGCTGCCCGGCCTGCCCGAACTCGTCGAGGTCGCCCGGCGCGGCACCGTGGTCACCGTCATCAATCACGGCCCGGTCGCCGTGCAACTCGACCTCACCGGGATCGAATTCGGCACGGGAGACGCGGTCGCCGGCCGCATCCTGGAGCCGTTCGGCTACCTGCTGCTCGATACGACAGACGAAGCGGTCGGCGCCCATCTGTGAACGAGCGATTCGCGGCCGACGCGCCGTTTCGCGCCCGGCGCGCCACCCGCGCGGCGGCGACTGACCCGCGCTCGCCAGGCGCCGCCGTCGAACGCTCGAGCGGCGACCACCCCGCCGTGGCCGGTCCGCCAACCGGGCCGGTGAGCGTCCTTTTCGAGTCCGGCCTGGCTGCGGGAGGAGCTCCACCGGCCGGGCGGTCCGGGCCGGCCGGGCGCAGTCTGGCGGTGCTGATCGTCGCGCTCGGGCTGCTCGGAGCGATCTGGCCGCTCACGATGGACCTCTACCTGCCGTCGTTCGTGCAACTCGAGGGGGACTTCGGCACTACGGCGTCCAACGTGCAGCTCACCCTCACGGCGGCCTTCATCGGCATGGGCCTGGGCCAACTGGTGGCCGGCCCGATCTCGGATGCGGTCGGGCGGACCCGGCCGCTCGGGGTGGCGGTGCTGCTGTACTGCCTGGCCTCCCTCGCCTGCGCGTTGGCTCCCACGATCACCCTGCTCATCGGCGCTCGGTTCCTGCAGGGGATGACCTCCGCAGCCTGCGCCGTGATCTCGATCGCGATCGTGCGCGACGTCGCCGTGGGCGACCGGATGCTGATTCTCTCGGCCCGGCTCTCGCTCGTGTCCGGGGTCTTCGTGGTGGGGTCACCGGCCCTCGGCGCACAACTGCTCACCATAATGAACTGGCGCGGCCTGTTCTGGACCCTCGTCTGCTACGGACTCCTGCTCGTGGTGATCGTGGCGGCCGTGCTGATGCGTCACGAGACCAACCCGCCGGCGCGCCGGGCGCTTCGGCGCACTGTGCGTTTGCGCGATGACTACCGGGCGCTCGCCGCCGAGCGACAGTTTCGCGCGGTCGTGCTCGGCGGCGGGCTGCTCTTCGGCGGCATGATGGCCTATATGGCGTCGAGTTCGTTCCTCTTCCAGGGGGTTTTCGAGCTCACGCCGACAGGGTATGCGATCGTCTTCGGCGGCCACGGCGTGCTCATGATCCTGGGCGCGCAAGTGGGAGCCCGGCTGGCCCGGGCGTTCACACCCCAACGCATCCTCTTCCTCGGTCTGGCCGGCCTGGTGGGGAGCGCCGTGCTGCTGTTGGGCAGCGTGGCGCTGCTGCCGCAGCTCGGCCTGTGGGGGTTCCTCGGCCCGCTGCTGGGCTTCGTCACCGCGTTCGGGCTCACCAATCCGGCGCTGAGCACGGTCGCGCTTGCACCGCACGGACTGCGGGCGGGCACCGCGGCATCCGTCCTGGGCGCCTCGAACATGGCCTTCGCGGCCTGCCTGGCCCCGCTGGCCGGTCACTTCGGCGTGCAGACCCCGGTGCCCACTGCCGCCATCATGGTCGTCGCCGCGACCACGGCGGCCACGGTGTTCGCCGTCGGCTTTCGTCGTGCGCGTGTGCGCTCCTCCCGCGCGCATCCGTAATCACGTGCGTCTGGTCTGGTCTTCGCGGTGACGCGCGTGTCCGGCCTCGCCCCGGCGCCGGATGCGGGGCGTCACATGAACGATCAAGAATACGAACGCATTTAGGATGGGAGCGCGGGCTGTGTCCGCGTACCCGGAAACCCAGGAGTGCCCACGTGAGCCTGATCGTGCAGAAGTTCGGCGGATCATCCGTCGCCGACGCCGAGAGCATCAAACGCGTTGCCAAGCGCATCGTCGACACCAAGAAGGCCGGCAACGACATCGTCGTGGCCGTCTCCGCCATGGGTGACTCCACCGACGAGCTGCTCGACCTCGCCCACGAGGTGACGCCCATCCCGGCGCCCCGCGAGCTCGACATGCTGCTCACGGCCGGCGAGCGCATCTCCATGGCGCTGCTCGCCATGGCGATCAAGAGCATGGGCTACGACGCCCGCTCGTTCACCGGCAGCCAGGCCGGCATGATCACGGATGCCCAGCACGGCGCCGCGCGCATCGTCGACGTCACCCCCGGCCGGCTGCGCGACGCGCTCGACGAGGGCGCCATCGCCATCGTCGCCGGCTTCCAGGGCTTCAACCGCGACACCAAAGACATCACCACCCTCGGCCGTGGCGGCTCCGACACCACCGCGGTGGCCCTCGCTGCCGCCCTCGGCGCCGACATCTGCGAGATCTACACGGATGTCGACGGCATCTTCAGTGCGGACCCCCGCGTCGTGCCGCGCGCCCACAAACTCGACCGGGTCTCCAGCGAAGAAATGCTCGAGCTGGCCGCCGCCGGTGCCAAGGTTCTCTACATCCGGGCCGTGGAATACGCCCGCCGGCACGGGGTCACCCTGCACGTGCGGTCGTCGTTCAACAACAACACCGGCACCATCGTCTACAACCCCGCCGCCATCAGCCCGTACGCCGCCGCAGTATTGAATGGAGAGACAGTGGAAGAGCCCATCATCGCGGGGGTCGCCGCCGACCTCAGTGAGGCCAAGGTCACGGTCGTCGGTGTTCCCGACATTCCCGGCAAGGCCGCGCAGATCTTCAAGATCGTCGCCAAGACCAACGCGAACGTCGACATGATCGTGCAGAACGTCTCGGCGGCATCCACCGGGCTGACCGACATCTCGTTCACCCTGCCGAAGTCGGAGGGCCAGCAGGTGCTCACAGCGCTTACGAACGAGCAGCAGAACGTGGGCTTCGCCGGCCTGCAGTACGACGACCAGATCGGCAAGCTCGCCCTGGTCGGCGCCGGCATGCGCACCAACACCGGGGTCTCCGCCAAGTTGTTCGAGGCGTTGTTCGAGGCGGGTATCAACATCGAGATGATCTCCACCAGTGAGATCCGCATCTCGGTCGTCACCCGCGCCGACACCATCAACGAGGCGCTTCGCGTCGTGCACACCGCCTTCGGCCTCGACTCCGATGACGAAGCCGTCGTGCACGGCGGCACCGGCCGCTAGCCCGCATCCGCCCGGAACGGCCAACTGTCGCCCGCTTCGGCGACAGTCGCTCCTCCCGCTCCGGGCGAAAGCACGAGTCGTTCCCGCGGCATAACTCCTGCAATTTCTGCCAAAATCGGCCTACTCGGCTGGTTTCGGCCGCGAACGGGGAGAATTGCAGGAGTTATGCACAGCGCACCCCGGTATCGCACCCCGGTTCGAGATTTGACTGAGTTAGGAACCCACCAGTGACCAGCACCGCCACCACCGCAGGCATCAACATCGGCGTCGTCGGCGCCACCGGCCAGGTCGGCGCCGTCGTGCGTCGCCTGCTGGAGGAGCGCGACTTCCCGGTCGCCAGCATCCGCTACTTCGCCTCGGCGCGCTCCGCCGGAACCACCCTGCCGTGGAAGAACGAGCAGATCGTGGTGGAAGACGCCGCGACCGCCGACCCGACCGGCCTTGACGTGGCGATCTTCTCGGCCGGCGCCACCCTTTCCAAGAGCCAGGCGCCGCGGTTCGCCGCGGCCGGTGTCACGGTGGTCGACAACTCCTCCGGCTGGCGGATGGACCCCGAGGTGCCGCTCGTGGTCAGCGAGGTCAACCCGCACGCGATCGACCAGGCCGTCAAGGGCATCATCGCCAACCCGAACTGCACCACCATGGCCGCCATGCCGGTGCTCAAGGTGCTGCACGACGAGGCCGGCCTCGAACGGCTCATCGTCAGCACCTACCAGGCGGTCTCCGGCAGCGGCCTGGCCGGCGCGCAGGAACTCGCCAGCCAGATCCGCGCCGCCGCCAGCGACGACAACCTCTTCCAGCTCGTGCACGACGGCTCCTCGGTGAGCATGCCGGAGCCGACCATCTACAAGCGCCCGATCGCGTTCGACGTCATCCCGCTCGCCGGCGCGATCGTCGACGACGGCTCGTTCGAGACCGACGAAGAGAAGAAGCTGCGCAACGAGAGCCGCAAGATCCTCGAACTGCCCGAGCTCCTCGTCAGCGGCACCTGCGTGCGCGTTCCGGTGTTCACCGGCCACTCCCTCTCGATCAACGTGGAATTCAGCAAGCCGATCTCGGTGGCGCGCGCCACCGAACTGCTGTCCACCGCGCCCGGGGTGCAGCTGAGCGACATTCCCACCCCGCTGCAGGCCGCCGGCGCCGACCCGAGCTTCGTGGGCCGCATCCGGCAGGACCCCGGCGTGCCGAACGGCCGCGGCCTGGCGCTGTTCATCAGCAATGACAACCTTCGCAAGGGCGCCGCACTGAACGCCGTGCAGATCGCCGAACTGCTCGCGGCGAAACTCGCCTTGGCGTAGTTTCCCGCGGGACGCCAAGTCTCGGCGTGCACTCCAGTAGTGTCAGAACAGTGGAGACCATCAAGGGGGCGACTGCCGTGCGGCGGCTGGTTTTCGGCGTCTTCACGCTTCTCGCGCTGGCGCTGATCGTGGGGGCCGTGATCGATTTCACGGTGGACCATCTCGCCCAATGGCCGATCGCCGTTTTCGGCGTGTTGTGCGCCGGATTACTCGATGTTCCCCGACTTCGGCTGGGCAGCGTGCCGCACCGCACGCCGATGGTCAGCCTGCCGATCGTGGTCGTTCTGGCCCTTGAGCCGGTGTTCCCGCCGATCGTGGCACTCGGGCTGACCTGCCTCGGTGTGCTCCTGGTGGGGCTGATGCGCACCCGGCGACCTGAGGTCGCGCTGTACGCCGCCGGCATGGTCGGCATGGGCGGCCTCGTCTCCATCGGTGTGCTGGTCACCCTCGAACCGTTCGGCTTGCCGGTCTTCCTTCTCACGGCGGTCGTCACTCTGGGCTACCTGCTCACGGTGATGCTCATCGAAGGGATCCGGCGATACGTCGACCGGTCCGACGCCGAGCGCGGCGCGGAATCTGCATACTCGCTGCCCAGAGTGGCCCTCGTCTTTGTCAGCTACGCCGTGCTGTGCGCCCTGATCTCGGAGTGGAGCCACCCGTTCGTCGACGTGCGCAACTCCTCCATCGCCGCCGCCGCCACCCTCGTCCCGCTCGCAGTGATCGGCGCCTGGGCGATCCTCATCCTCCGCGCCCGCGCCATGCGCCGGCGGTTGGCCGGGGTGGTCGCCGGGGTCATCGAGCTGAACGCGACCAATCACTACACAAAGTCCGGCGGCGAGGTCTCGCCCATCACCATCGCCCCGGCCAACACCAGCGCCGATCTCGCCACCGTGCTCCTGAGCGCGGTGTCAGCCACTGTCGGCGTCGAGTCCGCCAGCATCCGCAGCGAGCCCGCCGGTCGGGGCGAAATCGACGCCCCGCTGGCCATCAGTGTGCTCGGCGGTCAGTACCTGGTCGCCCGCCGCGACGTGATGGACTTCCCGTTCACCACCGACGACCGCCGCGCCCTCGAAGCCCTCGCGCACACGGCCGACGTGGTCTTCACGGCCAGGGAGAGCATCGGCGGCCTCACCATCCGCGCCAACACCGACCCGCTCACCGGGCTGCCCAACTACGGCGCCTTCCAAGACGCCCTCGCCAATATCAACGACCACCGCGACTACTCCGAAGCCCTCGCCGTGCTGTTCATCGACCTCGACGACTTCAAACGGATGAACGACCGCTACGGCCACCAGGCCGGTGACGAGATCCTTAGCGAACTCGGCCGCCGGCTGAGCGCCGTGGTGCGCCCCTACGACGTCGTCGCCCGGGTCGGCGGCGACGAGTTCGTCGTCATCCTCACCCGGCTGTCCTCCCTCGCCGAGGCGAAAGTCCTTGCCGAACGCATCATGGAGGCCAGCGGCGAACCCCTCGCCGTGGGCGGCACCGTGCTCAACCCGATCCTCAGCATCGGCCTGGCCTACTCCGCGCACCGCGAAACGGATGTCAACCAGCTGCTCCGCGACGCCGACCGCAGCATGCTCGCCATCAAGAAGTCCCGCCGCCGTGGCGGCCCGGCCAACGAGAGCAGTATCAATATCTCCGGGCACCGCTCCTCGCAGATGAACGACATCGTGGCCCGCGCCATCGACGAAGACCTCCTGGAACTGGCTTTCCAGCCCATCGTGAGCCTGGTCACCGGCCAGATCTGGGCGTTTGAGGCCCTGGTGCGCTACACCGACCCCGAGCTGGGCCCGCTGTCGCCGCCGTCGCTGGTGGAGAAGGCCAAGAGCCTGGGCCGGCTCGACGCGCTCACCCGTCAGGTGGCGCTCAAGGCCATGGCCGCCGCGGCCGACTTCCGGTTGATCGAACCGCGCATCGTCTGTATGACCATCAACGTCGAGGCCGGCCAGATCCTGCCGCAGCGGGTGGGCACGTTCGTGGAAGAACTGGCCGACCGCTACCCGGGAATCTCGCTCTGCCTCGAGCTCAACGAACGCTCCGTCGCGCGGGTGTCCACCGCGGTGCGCGCCCAGGCCGACCACCTGCGCGACATCGGCATAATGATCGCCCTCGACGATTACGGCTCCCAAGACTCCTCGGTCGACGCCCTAGTGCGCATGCCGATGGACATCCTCAAGATCGACAAGAGCCTCGTCGACGACCTCGATGACGTGCGCCAACGCGAAGTGCTCACCGCCCTGCAGGGTTTCGGCGATAACCTCGAGTACTCGATGATCGTCGAAGGCGTCGAGAATGAGGCCATGGCCGAGCACCTGTCCCTGCTCGGCATCCGCAGCGCACAGGGGTTCCACTACGGGGTTCCGCGCAGCTTCGAAAAAACCCTCGCCCGGCTCGAAGAGTTCGGTGCGGCCGCTGTTCTGCCCGTGCGCGCCGCGGTTGAGCCCGCCCGGTAAAGCGAGGGTCGCCAGAGATGATCGAGCACAGAACGCGGATGCGCCGCCCCGGCGTGCAAGAGCGGGTGGAGAGAAGCGTCTTCCTCTCCCAGCTGCTGCTCTCCGCTGCCACGCTGCTCCTCGTCGCCGTGTCGGTGGTGTCGACACCGACCTCCTTCGTCAACCCGCTGTACTTCCTCGGCCTGATGGTCATCTTCGGCACCACCGGCTTGGCCGCCGCGGTGCCGTGGCGGCGACTGCCGAAAACCTGGATCGTGGCCCTGCCACTGCTGGACATCGTGGGACTGAGCCTGGCGCGTCTCGCCGAACCGGCCCTCGGCGTGAGCCTGCTGCTGGTTTTCCCAGTGATCTGGATGTCCACCCACTTCGGCCAGGCCGGTGCCGTGGGCAGCGTAATCTTCTCGGCCGTGCTGCTCTGGACCGGCTTGGGTTCGCGTTTCATCACCGACCCCGACAACGCTGCCGCCCTGTTCTCCGCTCAGGCGCCGGCGATGGCGGTGGTCACGATCATGCTCTCGTTCGTCTCCTCGGTGATCTTCACCACCAACCGTCGCGCCCGGGCGCAGCGGGTGCTGCTCACCCAGCAAGCCGGACTATTCGAGGCGGCCCTGCAACGCTCCCGTCGTCAGGAACAGACCCTCGACGAGATCTTCAACACCGTCGACTTCGGCGTCGTCGGGTACGACCGGGATGCCAAGATCAACTTCATAAATCGGGCGCAGCGCGCGCTGCTGTCCAGGTTCGGCGCCAGCGGCGGCATCGGCCTGGCCGACATCGTTTACAAGGAAGACGGCGTCACCCCGTTCGGCGATTCCGACCGGCCCTACCAACGGGCGATGCGCGGTGAAACCGTCGACAGGGTCACCGTCTGGATGGGCTCGCCCGACCAGCAACAGGCGGCGGTGCTGGTTTCCGGCCGACCGATCCACGACCACAACGGCGAGTACGACGGCGGTGTGCTCGTCACCCGCGACGTCACCGCCGAGGTGCGCGCGGTGCAGGCCAGGGACGATCTCGTCGCCTCGGTCTCGCACGAGCTGCGCACCCCACTCACGTCGATTCTGGGCTACCTCGAACTGGCCCTCGATGACGACCGCGTCGAACCAGACACCCGGCGGATGCTCGAGATCGCATCCAAGAACTCCGACCGTCTGCTCGAGATCGTCTCCGGCCTGCTCACCGCCGCCAGCGAGTCGCACGAAGGACTTGCGCTCAACCTCGCGCCCTGCGACCTGTCGAGCCTCCTCACCGAGGCCATCGAATCCGCCAGCCCGTTGGCGGCGCAACGCGGCATCGACTTCGAACTCGCCGACCTGCCCGAAATCAGCGTCATCGCCGACGCATTCCGGCTGCGCCAGGTGATCGACAACGTCTTCTCCAACGCGATCAAGTACAACGTCGAGGCCGGCAAGATACGGGTGAGCGCCGCGGAGGCGGACTACGGCGTCGAGGTGCGAATCGCCGACACCGGCCGGGGCATGAGCGAGGACGAACAGGGCAACCTGTTCGACCGGTTCTACCGCGCGGACTCCGTGCGCGGCTCCAGCGTGCACGGCACCGGGCTGGGCCTCAGCATCAGCCGCGAGATCATGCGCGAGCATGGCGGAGACCTCAGGCTCGAATCCATCAAAGGCAAGGGGACGACGGCGATCGCCACACTCCCGGTAAACAGAGGTTGAGCGTGCTCCGGCGCGCCCGACAGGGGGCATTATGCAATTAGACGGACCCACCCTGCAGATCGTGAGCGGCCTGTTGGTCATCCTCTGCGGCGTCTCGTTCATCTTCAACACGGCGCTCAACCGCAACGACCCGCCCGGTCGGCTGTGGAGCCTGTCGTTCGTGGCCGGCATCATGGTGACCGTGGCGTACGCGGTCTACCTGGTCAGCGCGGATGCCTGGTGGACGATCGCATTCGGCAACGCCGCCCTGGTCGTCTGCATCGGCGCCCTGTGGACGGGCTCCCGGGTCTACAACGGCCGGAGCTCCGGGTTCCTGCTGGTGGGTGTGCTCACGGGCGTCGTCACCTTGATCTCACTCATCCCCGGTGCGGATGGCGGTGAGTGGGCCGGCGCCGTGCCGCTGTGGCTCGTCGTCGCGCTGCTCGCAGCCCTGGGCGCCACCGAGGCGCTCCGCGGTCGGCTGCGCCGCAATCTGAACGGGCGCATCCTCGCGCTGGTGCTCTTCATCGTCACCGTGTTCTACACCGGCCGGGCCCTCGCGTTCGCGCTGGAGGGCCCCGCCAGTGAGGTGTTCCGCACCTACTTCGATTCCGCGCCGACCTCGGTGCTGAACATGTCGCTCATCATCACCGCTTGCATCGCCGTGTCGATCCTGCGTGCGGAAGGTGCGGGCAGCAACGCGGTGGGGGATATCACGGTCGGCATCCATTCAGCCGCCGGAGTGCTCTCCGGTTCTGCGTTCCAGCAGGCCGCCACCGAGCACCTGGAGCGGGGGGAACGCACCGAGCACGGTCTGGCCGTAATCGGCGCCGACATCGACAACCTGCCGGAGATCAACACGGCGTTCGGGCGCACGGCGGGTGACGAGGCCATTGCCCGGTTCGCCGACACCCTCCGCGGCAGTGCCCCACTGATGTCGCTGATCGGGCACCCCGCCGCCGGTCGGTTCCTCATCCTCGCATCCGTCGCATCCGCCACCGAAGCTCGCGGCATCTCCGAGCGCATCCAGAATGCCCTCGTCGACGGTCCGTTGGGGGAGTCGTACCAGATCCGGCTCACCGCCAGCTTCGGCATCGCGGACACCTTCGACCACGGTTACGACCTGGCCGCGCTGATCGCGGCGACGAGCCAGGCGATCGACGTCGTCAAGCACCGCGGCGGCAACGACATCGCGGTCGTGACCGAGGCCGCGCAGCCGATCTAGCCGTTCCGGCCATCGGGCCGGATGGTCCGCCCGCCGGTCAGGGAACGATGGCGACGGTGAGCTGGTCGCTCGCGGTCTGCTTGGCGAAGGTGCTCGAGGTGGGGGTCGTCTGGATCAGCAGTTCGAAGGTGAACGACAGTGTGACGCTGGTCGCCGTCGAATCCACCGCGGGGAGCACAAAGGTCTGGCCGTAACTGTACGGCGCCTTCACCACGTAACCGGTGGGCAACGAGGACTGGTCGACAAAGGTTGCCGGGGCATCCAGCGCTCCTGTGGGACCGCTCACGGCGGGAATGATGCTGACCTTGGACAGGTAGACCCCCTGACCATCGTCGGTGCCCAGTGCGGCGCTGAGCGAGAAGCTGATCGGTTTGTTCGCCTCGGCCGTCCAGTCGCCCATGTTGAGGGAGGAGGAGTAGTCCACGGTGAGCGCCGCATCGCCGGCGGTGAGCTCGTGCCGGGTGGAGCCGGTCGCCAGGTCGTTCACGATCGGGGTGATCGTGGCCTTCGCCGTGGGGGTGGCGGAAGAAGTTCCGCCGGCGTCCAATCCGTCCCAGGGGGCCTGGCCGCAACCCGACAGGGCCACCGTGAGGGCGGCGGCGAGGCTGAGTGCCGCAACGCGGCGATGACGTGACGTCTGCATGGGATCCCCCGGTTTCCAGTGTCGGCGTGCTGAGCCGTTCTTGAGCTTATCTTGTGAAAACCTTGACTCAGTATTGGGGTCAAACAGCAGATTGCCTGACAGAGTAGAAAATGTGAACGAGAGAAACCGCAACGCGAAGCCCGTACCCGTCGTCGACCCTGTCGCGGCCGCATACGCCAACGAGTTCAACGAGATGGTCGAGGGCCTTCCGGCCTTCCGCCCGACCATCGGTTGCATCGTTCCCGCCTACAACGAAGCCGACTCTATTGGTGGAGTCCTCGACTCGCTGCTGGCCCAGACCCGCCTCCCCGACGTGATCCACGTCGTCGTAAACAACACCACCGACGACACCGTGAAGATCGCCAGCGAATACGCCGGGCCGCACGAGGTCGTCACCGACGGCGTCATGCAGTTCACCGAGGTGTTCGTGCACGACATCGGCGTCAACCCCGACAAGAAGGTGGGCGCGCTCAACTACGGCTACTCGCTCATCGAGGGCTGTGACTTCCTGCTCGGGGTAGATGGCGACACCACCGCCTCCGCCAACGCTGTCGAGCAGCTCGAGGCCGAGATCGCCTCTGACACCCGCATCGGCGGCATCTCCGCGATCTATAGCATCGACGACACCGTTATTGACGGCCTGATGCCCCAATTCCTTATCGCCGGCCAGCGCGCCCAGTTCGCCGCCTTCAACATGCAGAACATGCTTCGAGGACGCAACATGGCTGTTCTCGGCGGGCAGTTTTCGATCTTCTCAATGAAGGCGCTTCGGGAAGTCATGATCGACAGCCACCAGGCCACCCCGTGGGTGAAAGACAGCGAGGTGGAAGATTCCCTGCTGTCGCTGCAGATCAAGAGCGCCGGTTACCTCACCAAGATCAGCGCCCAGGCGCGAGCCAATGTGGGCGGTATGACCACACTGCGCGGCCTCGACGCCCAACAGGTGAAATGGAACTTCGGCGCCATCGAGTTGATGTGGCCGGGCCAGCGCGGTGACACCAAGGGCCAACCGTTCCACCCCAACCTGCGGCTGCGTTGGATCGAGAACTTCTCGATGGTCATCAACGTGCTCACCCGGGTGATGTTTTTCATCCTGCTCTTCGCCTCGCTGTCGATCAACGCCTTCGTGTTCAGCCCGATCTGGCTGATCCCGCCCTTCATTGCCATCTTCCTCAACCTGCGCACGGCCCTGTCGATGAAGACTCGCACCTGGAAGGACATCATTTTCGCGGTCGGGTTCCTGCCTGCCGAACTGTACATGTGGGTGCGGATCGGGCACTTCGTACGCGCCTGGACCAAATTCGCCAGCAACAAGCAGGTCGACAACTGGGCAGAGCAGGCCAAGGCCGAGCGTGGAAGCGGCAATGCCTACCTGGTGCCCCTCTTGGTGGCGCTCGCTGCCGCGGCCGCCATGGTCTTCGTCTGGCTGCAGCTGCCCGTCGTCGTCCAGTCCACCATCCTCTGGATCGGTTGGCCGATCCTCGGTGTCACCACCGTCATCCAGACCCTCACCATGTTCGTCACGCTCACCAAGCGTCACCGCGGTTACCGCGTGTGAGTGCCCACATCGAAGCCACGGCACTGCGCGCTCTCCTCACCCAGATGGGCGGCGACCGCGAGATGCAGCGACGCTTCGTGCACGACTTCGTGCACCTGTGGCGTAGCCGCTCTCAGCGCCTTGCGGCGGCACTGACCGCGCCGTTCCCGAACGCCGAAGAGGCCCATGTCGTGCTCCTGAGCATCCGCTCCAGCAGCACCATGGTGGGCGCCGTCACCGTTGAGGCCACGGCCGCGATGATGCACGACGCGTTGCGTGACGGTGACATCGCCGGCTCTGTTCGGCACATCGATCGCCTCAACGAGGTAGGCGAGCGGGCCTGCGAGGATCTCGCGGCCATGTTCGCGCTGCAGCGCTAGATAGCGGCTAGTCTCCGCGCCCGGCTTCGTCGGATGCGGCCAACCGGTACCCGACGCCCCGCACGGTTTCGAGCCAGCGCGGCGCGGTGAGACTGTCGCCGAGCTTGCGTCGCAGGTTACTCAGGTGCGCCTCGACAGCGCGCTTGTCGGCTTCGTTCACGTAGTAGCTGGTCACGTAGCTCTCGCCGCGCAGGAGCAGGGCCAGGTCGGCCTTGCTGCGCACCCGGCGCTTGGATTCCAGCAGCGCGGCCAGTAGGTCGAACTCGGTGCGGGTGAGGTCGAGTTCGGTGGTGCCGAGGATCGCCAGGCGCATGTCGTTGCTCAACCGCAGACCGTTGTGCTCCATCCAGTCCTCGGCCCTGTCGTCAGTGATGGCAGTGCCGACGGGAGCGCCATTCACGCTGCCGGCGGCGGCAGGTTCGGCGGCGACGGGCACCGGGGCCAGTAGGGGAATCTCGGCGACGGGAATCGGCGCCGGCTGCGGTGGAACGTAAGCGGGTGTGAATGCGGGCTCGGCGGCAACCGGGGCCGGGGGAGCGGCAACGAGGTCGGCGGGCAGCGGGGCAGCGGCGCCCTCAGGAGCCACGGCCAGTCGCGGGCGCCGCAGCATCGCGTCGATGCGGGCGCGCAGCTCGCGCGGCCGGAACGGTTTGGTGAGGTAGTCGTCCGCGCCGGCCTCCAGGCCCTGAAGCGTGTCGATTTCCTCATCGCGGGCGGTGAGCATGACCAGGTAGGTGGCGCTGAAGGTGCGAATCCGCTTGGCGGTCTCGAACCCGTCCATTCCGGGCATGCTCACGTCGAGTGTGGTGACGATGGGATCGTACGCGCGAACGGCCCGGATCCCGTCAAGCCCATTGCTCGTCGCGATCGCATCGAAACCGGCTTGGGTCAGAACGGCCTCGAGCAGATGGCGAATATCCGCGTCATCTTCGATGATCACCGCAACCCGACGTGCTTCCCCAGACGACGACATAACTGCGTACCCTACCCGCTCTGAATATCCATCAATTTAGCCAACCTTACCAACCAGCGGTGGCTGCAAGCTGTAGCGCACGCTCATTCCACCACTCGCCGGCTTTCGGGCCGTTGTTGCAGGTGCCATCGCTCTCGCCCGGCTCCTTGATCCAGAGGTTCGCGTCCCGCAGGCCGCCATCCGTGGTGGCCTCCGCCGTCGCACCCAGCGCGCGGCCGGAGGGGTTGCACCACTCGCCATTGCTGCCGACGCCGTTGCGTGAGGTGTCGACGATGAAATGGGCGCCGTTGGTGAGAGAGGACACAGATTCACCGAAGAGCTGCTCGGCCGCGGAGTCGTTGTAGTTGGAGACGTTGGTGACGAACCCGCGCACACTCTGCACTCCGGCCCGGTTGAGCAAGTCGGCCATCGTGGCGGGGTCGATCCAGTCGGAATGGCCCGCGTCGAGGTACACGGTGGCGCTGCTGTCGGCGAAGGAGGTCACGCCCTGCTGGATCTGCTGGATGCGCTGATCGACGTTGCCGCATTCCTGGGCCAGCGGCAGCGCATCCGGCTCCAGGATGACGACGGCGGTGTGCAGCGTGAGTGCCGCGGCGATCGACGCGACCCAGACCGGGTAGTCCCCTTCCGACAGGCCGCCGGCGGAGTGTTGGCCGCAGTCGCGGTTGGGGATGCCGTAGACCACGAACACGGGCACCTGACCGGTGGCGAGTGCGGCGTCGGCGATGGCGGTGACATCCGCCTGCACGGTGTCGAGCGGAAACACCTCCGGCTTAAGCCAGATGGCGGCCGGCTGCTCGGCGATGCGGGCGATCACGGCGGCGTCGGCCGAGCCCGGGTCGGCCTTCTCCGCGGCGGTGGCGGCGATATGCGCCGTGGACTCCGGGTTGGTGTAGAACGAGGCCCCGGCGAGAGGATTCGTGTTCGCCGCTTCGCTGCTGGCGACCGCGACCGCGAAGGAGCCAACGAAGAGGCCGAGAGCCACGATGGGGGCAGCCAGGGCGATGATGCCCAGGGAGAGGCCGATGCGGCTTCCAGTGGAGTCCATTCGCCAACCCTATCCTGGCCGGGTTACGCCGAGCCCTGCCCTCGGCCGAGTGGGCGGATGCTCGGGTTAGACTCTGAGCGTGAATTTACAACCGAAGGTCGATGTTGCCCTGATCGGTGGGGGGATCATGAGTGCGACTCTGGCCACCCTGCTCGCCGAATTGCAGCCGGACTGGACCATCGAGGTCTACGAGCGCCTGGGCGAACTCGCCCAGGAGAGCTCCAACCCGTGGAACAACGCCGGCACGGGCCATGCTGCCCTGTGCGAGCTCAATTACATGCCTCAGGCTCCCGACGGCTCGGTCACGGCCGAGAAGGCCGTTGCGATCAACGAGCAGTTCCAGATCAGCCGCCAGCTCTGGGCGCACCTGGTGCAGACCGGGGTGCTGCCGGAGCCGGAGAAGTTCATCAACTCCACCCCGCACATGACCTTCGTGCACGGTGCGGCCAATGTGGACTACCTGCGCAAGCGGTTCGACGTGCTCGCCGACCAGCCGCTGTTCGCCGGCATGGAATACAGCGAGGATCCCGCTGTGATCGGCAGCTGGACCCCGCTGATCACCAAGAAGCGCGCCCCCAAGCAGAAGATCGCGGCGACGCGTATCGCATCCGGCACCGATGTGGACTTCGGCGCCGTCACCCGGTACCTGTTCGACTCGCTCACAGAGCGAGGGGTGAAGGTGCACCTCAACCAGCAGGTCACCAGCCTCAAGCAGGAGGACGACGGCACCTGGAAGCTCAAGCTGCTCAGTCTGGTGGGCCGGTACACGAACACGGTCGAAGCCCGCTTCGTCTTCGTCGGCGCCGGCGGTGGGGCGCTCGCCCTGCTGCAGAAGAGCGGAATCCCCGAAATCGAGGGGTTCGGCGGCTTCCCGATCAGCGGCCAGTTCCTGCGCACCACCAACCCCGCCATCGTGGCGCAGCACCAGGCCAAGGTCTACGGCAAGGCCGCCGTCGGCGCCCCGCCGATGTCGGTGCCCCACCTCGACACCCGCGTCGTCGACGGCGAGAGCTCGCTGCTCTTCGGCCCGTTTGCCGGCTTCAGCCCCAAGTTCCTCAAGCGCAGCACCTGGTTCGACCTGCCGTTCTCGGTGCGGCCGCACAACCTGGTGCCCATGCTCGCCGTGGCCAAGAACAACGTCAGCCTGATGAAGTACCTCGTCGGTGAAGTCTTCGCCTCCCGCAAGGCCAAGCTCGAGGCACTGCGGGAGTTCATGCCCACCGCTCAGGCCAAGGACTGGGAACTGATCACCGCCGGTCAGCGGGTACAGGTGATGAAGAAGGATCCCAAGGCCGGGGGAGTGCTGCAGTTCGGCACCGAGGTGATCACCTCGGCCGACGGCAGCATCGCCGGGCTGCTCGGGGCGTCGCCCGGCGCATCCACCGCCGCGCCGATCATGGTCGACCTGCTCAAGCGCTGCTTCCCGGGCGAATACTCGCGCTGGGAACCCCGACTGCGCGAGATGATCCCGAGCCTGGGTACCAAGCTCAGCGACGACCCCGCTGCTGCCGCGGCCTCCCTCGCCGACACCGCCGCCACCTTGCACCTCACCGCCTAGGTCCACCGGCCGGCGCGTCCCCTCCGCTGGTCGAGCCTGTCGAGACCCGAACCGGGATCTCGACAGGCTCGATCAACGAGGTGGTAGTGCCTCTCCCGCTGGTCGAGCCTGTCGAGACCCCGCAACGCACCCGAATCCCAAAACGCGGAATACTCCACCGCGCCACAAGCTTGGGTCCAGAGTGACCTACAGAATCGACACCCGGGCCCTGACCATCCGATGAGTGTCGATCGCAGGGACGTCGGCTTCCGCTCCGAACGCGGGCCCATCCTCATCGCCCTGATGTTGACGACCGGCCTCGTCGCCATCGAGTCGACGATTCTCGCCACGGCGGTGCCCTCCATCGTGAAGGACATCGGCGGCTTCTCGCAGTTCCCGTGGCTGTTCTCCATCTACCTCCTCGCCCAAGCGGTGTCGGTGCCCGTGTATGCCAAGCTGTCCGACGTCATCGGCCGCAAGCCGATCCTCCTGTTCGGCATCGGGATCTTCCTGCTCGGCTCAATCCTGTGCGGGTTCGCCTGGAGCATGCCCGCCCTCATCGCGTTCCGCGCCATTCAGGGCCTTGGCGCCGGCGCGATCATGCCGATGTCGGTCACGATCGCCGGGGATATCTACACCGTGGCCGAGCGTGCCAAGACCCAGGGCTACCTCGCCAGCGTCTGGGCGATCTCCTCCGTTGTCGGGCCGACCCTGGGCGGGGTGTTCGCCGAGTTCTCTACCTGGCGATGGATCTTCTTCATCAACATTCCGCTGTGCCTGATCGCGGCGTGGATGCTGATGCGCACCTTCCACGAGACCATTCAGCACCGCAGCCACAAGGTGGACTACCTCGGCGCCACCCTCCTGATGCTCGCGCTGAGCGCGCTGCTCCTGGCGGTGCTCGAAGGCGGGCAGGCATGGGCATGGGCCTCACCGCAGAGCATCGGCATCTTCGCGGCCGGCGCCGTGTTGCTGATCGCCTTCGTCCTCGCGGAACGGCGGGCGGCTGAGCCGGTGCTTCCGATGTGGGTGTTCTCCCGGCGGGTGGTGCTGACGAGTTCGCTGATCGGGCTGGGCGTCGGTTCGATCATGCTCGGGCTGACCTCGTTCGTGCCCACCTACCTGGAGGGGTCGCTCGGCGTCACCCCCATCCTCGGCGGCCTCGCCGTGGCGGCCCTGACCATCGGCTGGCCGATCTCGGCCTCGCAGTCGGGCCGGCTCTACCTGCGGATCGGCTTCCGCGCCACCGTGCTGATCGGCATGGCCATCACCGTGCTCGGCACGGCGGTGCTCGCGCTTACTGCCGGCACGCCCTCCGTCGTCACCGTAGCCGTGGCCTGCTTCGTGATCGGCCTCGGGCTGGGCCTGGTGGCCACGCCGTCGATGATCGCCGCCCAATCGAGCGTGGGCTGGGACGAACGCGGGGTCGTCACCGGAACGAACATGTTCTCCCGATCGATCGGCAGCGCCGTCGGCGTCGCGATCTTCGGCGCCATCGCCAACGCCATCTACGCGCTGCCCGGTAACGCGAGCCACGACCCGGCCGCGATCACGGCCGCCTCCTCCGCCGTATTCGTCGCCCTGGCGATCGCCGCAGTCGCGACCGTCGTCGCGGCCTTCTACATGCCCCGCACCAAGCCGCTCGGCCTGGAGTCCGTGCCCATCACCCCGTAGCCGCGGCCCTCAACGGTCTGCGCGGGTCAGGCGCCGCAACGCGCGTGGCGCGCCACCCGCGAATCGGCGCTGTGCCCGCGAATCTCCACTGAGACCGGCACCCCTGCTCGCTTGCACTTCACTCGAACGTGTGTTCGACTATATGCATGCGCTGGAGTGGACAGGAACTGACGACGGAACAGACCGGGGCGCTCCCCGGCCTGGCCCGGCTGAACAACCTCGTGCGCAGTGTGCGCACCCCCGAATTCGACGGCATCACCTTCCACGAGGTGCTGGCCAAGTCGGCACTCAACCGGGTGCCCGGCCAGAGCGCGATGCCGTTCGGCTGGACCATCAACCCCTACCGTGGCTGCTCGCATGCCTGCACCTACTGCCTGAGCCCAGAAACCCTCATTCTGATGGCGGACGGTCGGCAGAAGCCGCTCTGGGAAGTCCGCGTAGGAGAGGCCATAATCGGCACGCGCATCGATGGCACCTATCGACGGTATGTCGAGACCACCGTTCTCGCCGCCTGGAACACCCGCAAGCGCAGCTACCGCATCACGCTCGCCGACGGTACGGAAATCGTGTCGAGCGGGGACCACCGTTTCCTCACCGAGCGAGGCTGGAAGTATGTCACAGGCGCCATGAGCGGTGCGGACCAGCGGCCCTTCCTCACGCCAAACAACAAGCTCATCGGATTCGGACTCAATGGGCTGACCGAAACTACGCAACCCCAATACTTCGATGCCGACTACCGTCGCGGATACCTGACCGGAATGATTCGCGGCGACGGGATGATGATCTCCCGGGATTACCCGCAGCGTTCGGGAGGCGGAAGCACAGTGCGATTGTTCAGGCTGGCGCTGGCCGATGTGGAAGCCCTCAACCGGTCTCGCCTGTTCCTCGAGCAGGAGGGCGTCCAAACGCAGACGCGCCCATTCGCGGTGGCCACCGACACCCGAAGGGCCATCTCCTCGATTTACTCAGGCAAGGCCGTGAACTATAAGCGGATCACAGAACTGATCCGGTGGCCTGAATCACCCGGCACCAATTGGCATGCGGGCTATCTCTCCGGCGTCTTCGACGCAGAGGGCTCGTGCTCCCAGGGGGTGCTGCGCATCACCAATATGAACGTTGAAATCCTCGACAACATTCAAACCTCTATGGTGGCCTTGGGTATTGACCATGTGCTTGAAGCAGCGAGACCGAATGGGGTGCGCTGTGTGCGGGTCACCGGGGGCCTTCCCATGCGCTCACGCTTCTTCAATCTGGTGGGTCCAGCGATCGACCGCAAGCTGTCTATCACGGGCCGCGCCGTGAAGTCCGATGCCAAACTGCAGATCGTCTCGATCGAAGATCTCGGTTCCACCATGGACATGATCGATATCACGACAGGTACGGGAGACTTCATCGCCAACGGCGTCGTCAGCCACAATTGCTTTGCCCGGCCCACCCACGAATACCTCGACCTCGACGGCGGCAAGGACTTCGACAACGAGATCATCGTGAAGGTGAACGTGGCCGAGGTGCTGCGCAAGGAGCTGGCCAAGCCCACGTGGGGTAAGCATCCCGTGGCGCTGGGCACCAATACCGACCCGTACCAGCGGGCCGAGGGCCGGTACCGGCTGATGCCCGGCATCATCGCCGCGCTCGCCGAATCGGGCACCCCGTTCTCGATCCTCACCAAAGGCACCCTGCTGCGCCGCGACCTCGACCTGCTGGAAGAGGCGAGCCGGGTGGTGCCGGTGGACCTGGCGATGTCGATCGCGATCTACGACCACGAGCTGCAACAGTCGGTGGAACCCGGCACGCCGTCGACCAAGGCCCGGCTCGCCACCGTCACCGCGATCCGGGAACGCGGCCTGAACTGCTCGGTGTTCATGATGCCGATCCTGCCGTTTCTCACCGACACCAAGGCGCACCTCGACGAGGCGATGCGGCAGGCGAAGGCCGCCGGTGCCAGCGGGGTGCTCTACAGTGCGCTTTACCTCAAGCCGGGCGTGAAGGACTGGTACCTGCAGTGGCTCCAGGGGGAACGCCCCGATCTGGTGCCGAAATACCGCGAGCTCTACCAGCGCGGCGCCTACGCGCCGAAGGAATACCGAAAGTGGCTGGCCGCGCGCATCCACCCGCTGATGCGCGCCCACGGGCTCGACCATCGCCGCGAAGACCCGGCCACCGGCGGCATCCTCTCCACCGCGCTCAGCCAGCCTGCCTCCACCCCGGCACCGGGGGAGTCGCTGATCGCGGCCGAACTGCCACCTGACCTGGCCCCCACCCTGTTTTGACCGGAACCACGCTTCACCCGACCGACCGCAGCGTCGACCGGGGCCGGATGGCGGACCCGCGAACGCGGGTCCGGACGAGGCCAGACCCACCCCGCACACCTGAGATAATCAGAGGCGGAGAGGTCGCAATGTCACTAGGGTTACCCGGCCACCTGGTTCAGGCCACGCTCAGCCGCGCCCTCGCCCGTGCGTCGCACTGGTACGGACTAATCTGCCTGATCGGCGCCCTCGTCTCGGTGCTGGCACTGAGCATGTTCCCCGTCACCGACCGGCTGCAGATCACCATCGCCGCCATCCTCGGCATGGGCGCACTACTGGCCCTGCTCGCACGCTGGCGCACGGTGCCGCTCACCCTGGCCTACCTGATCCTCGGCGCCGCGTGCGTCTACCTCTATACCAGCTCGATTTTGGGCATGCCCGACGTCTTCCCGTCCTCGGACATGTTCCTCATCGCCCTGCCTAAAATGGCGCTGATCATGGTCGGCGGCGCCGGCTCCGGCGCGCTGATCGGCGTGTTGTGGAGCACCGCCGGCTTCGTGCTCGCCGAGGCCGCGGCCACCCTCGCGGTCGCGCAGACCACGGTGCCCGACCGCCCCGATCTGTTCACGATCGTCACCTACCTGATCCTGGTCGGTGTGATGCTGCTCGACGGCCTCACCCGGCGCACCGGTCGCGCCGCCCAGCCGGCCATCCACCGCGCCGTGCAAGACGACCAGTCCCGCATCCTGCGGCACGACTTCGACGTGCGCGCGATCGCACTGATGCACGACACCACGCTCAATCAGCTGGTGTCGGTGGCCAGGGCCAAGCCCGGCCCGCTGAGCCGCGGCCTCGAGGCCGGCCTGCGTGAAACCCTGCAGACCCTCGCCGAGCGAGACTGGCTCACCCACGTCGACGAACGCACCGCTGCCACCCCGGCCGGCAGCGACGGCTGGCTGGCCAGCGCGGTCTTCCGAGCCATCGACCGCAGCCGTGACCGCGGCCTGGTGGTCGACATCACCGGCGACAAGGATGCCCTCGGCCGGCTGGACCCCGAAAGTGACCGGGAACTCGGGTTGGCCGTGCAGCAGTGCCTGGTGAACGTGCTCCTCCACGCCGGCATCGCCACTGCAGAGGTGGTCATCGACGCCGACGACCAGAACGTGTCGGTGATGGTGCTCGACGCGGGCCGCGGGTTCATGGAAGCCGAGACCGGCAGCGACCGACTGGGCCTGCGTCAGTCCGTGCGCAAACGCATCGAACGGCTCGGCGGCTCCGTGGTGGTCTGGTCCCGGCCCGGCGCCGGCACCTCGGTGCTGCTCACCCTGCCCGCCCCGGTCGCTGCGCCGGCCAGCGGCGAGGTGGCACCGTGACCGCCCGCCGCGCCACCCAGCAACGTCTCGACCCGCTGGGCACCCTCGCCGCGTGGCCGCTCGCCCCCGCGGTGGCCGCGATCGTGCTGTGCAACACCGTGATCGCCACCGTGTTGCAGAGCGACCAGGTCATTAGCCCGCTGCTGGCCACGCTCGCGGTGCTGGCCATGGCCGCCGCCGCCGGCACCCTGGTGATCGCCACCCAACCCGCGTTCTCCCCCTTCGGCACTCGCATGCACGTGGCCATGCTGGGTTTCGCCGTGCTCGGCTACCTGCTCGAACAGGTCAGCCGTTGGGGTAACAACCTGCTCGTGCAAGACGATTTCGGCCCCGTCGGCATCGGCCTGTTGTTGCTCGCGCTGGCCCCGTACCGGCCGTGGCGGCAGATCATGGGCTCGGGGCTGCTCGCGAGCGCGGTCGCGGTCGCGGTGACCGTGCCGCAGGCCCCGTCGTTCCAGATCAACGTTCCGGTCGCGGTGTTCGCCATCGTGGCGGTCACCCAGATCCTCGCCCCCACCGCGGCCGGCGCGGCCTACTCCCGTCGCATCGTGAAGTCCATCCTCAGCTGGCAGACGGATGCCCGCCGCGCCATGGTTGCTCGCACCGAAGAAGCCCGCGGACAGGTGGCCCGGGCCGTGGTGGAGCAGCAGGTCACCGCGCTCAAGTCCGGTGTCATTCCGTTCCTCTCCGAGCTGCTCGAACGCGGCACCGTCACCGCCATCGACATCGCCCGCGCCGGCCAGCTCGCCGCCGACGTGCGCCGCTCCCTGGTGGCGGAGATCGACCGCACCTGGCTGGACTCGGTGGCCACCCGGGAACGCACTGCCCTGGCCGAACGCGGCACCCCCGGGCTGCTCGTCGTCGCCGACCCTGAGCACCGCGCCACCATGTTCCTGGCCGAACAGCGCGCGGCAACGGCAGCACTGATCGGAGCGCTCTGCGCCGCGCCGGGCTTCGACCCGCACAGTCTGGTGGTGCAGATCGCCGGTTCCGCCGTGCTGGTGCCGGGAGCTCCGAGCGTGCCCGCCGGGCCCACGCCGCTCGGCCAGCTCGCCGCCGCGGCGCCGACCCAGGTCGACACCATCACCATCCAGGCCGCGCTCGACCTGCCACCCCGCCGGGTTCGCGCGCTGCTGCGGCCCTACCTGGGCGTCATCCGGGTGGTCTTCCAGAACGTGCGGATCACCGTGCGGCGGCCGTCGCTGACCATCGAGTTCGACGGCGTGCGCGACACCAGCCAGGCACCGGCGTCGCTGGAGCCGCTCGCCACCCCGGCCACCCCCGCAGGGGTGCGCGCGCACAAAGCTCCCCGCCAAGTACGCTGATTCCTGACCGGCCGCTGGCGGCCGGCGCACGTGGCACAACAAACAGGGCAGGGCGGTACCGGCGGTTATGGCGAAACTGTATTTCCGATACGGGGCGATGAACAGCGGCAAGAGCACTTCGATGCTGCAGGCCGCCTACAACTATGAGGAGCGCGGGCACCGCGTGCTGCTGGCCAAACCGTCGATCGACACCAAAGGTGACCGCGGCATCCTGTCCCGACTGGGCGTCACCCGCGGGGTCGACTTCCTGCTCACGCCCGACACGGATGCGTACGCCACCTTCCAGCAGCACCGCGCCACCGTGCTCGCCGACACCGGCCTCGACGTGAGCGCCCTGCTCGTCGACGAGGCCCAGTTCCTCACCGAACCGCAGGTCGACGACCTGCTCCGCATCGCCATCATCGAGAACGTGCCGGTGCTGGCCTACGGCATCCGCACCGACTTCCAGACCGTGGCCTTTCCCGGCAGCCGCCGACTGCTCGAGGTCGCTCACAGCCTGGAGGAGCTCAAGACCATCTGCCGGTGCGGGCGCAAGGCGGTGTTCAACGGCCGCAAGGTCGACGGCGCGTTCGTCTTCGACGGCGACCAGGTGGCCATCGATGGCGTCGAGGTCACCTACGAATCGCTCTGCGGCTCCTGCTACCTGGAGGAAAGCCACGGCGTGCTCAACAACCGCCGCCGGGAACCGCTGCGTGCGGAATATCTGGGTGCGGGCGTCGGCCCGTCGGAGCGGGGGCGCTCAATCGGCCTCGACCCGCAGACGGCGGATCATTCGGTCGAGAGCGCCCCAGCCAGCCCCCCGGCGCGTTCCCCCTCCTCACCTTAGGCAACTCGCACCGGCGGCAAAAGCCGTCATTTATCAGGGCACCCGTTTCGGATAGTACGCAGAGAGGCACACCATGCACAGCTTCCGGGTTGCGCTGATCGACGACCACGAGATCGTCGCCCGCGGCTTCGCCGGACTGTTCGCCACCCTGCCCCAGGTTGAAGTCGTGGCCACCGTCGCCACGGTGACCGACCTGCTCGAGCAGGTGGGGGAGACCCGGGTGGACCTGGTGATCCTCGACCTGCGTCTGTCCGATGGGTCCACGGTCACGAGCAACGTCGACCGGTTGCGCGCGACTGGCGCGGCCGTGCTGGCCTTCACCGGCGGCGATGACGCCCAGCTGATGCGGGCCGCGGCCCGAGGCGGAGTGCTCGGTGTGGTGCGCAAGTCCGAACCCACCGACGTGCTCCTCGACGCCGTCATCCGCGCCGCGGACGGGGAGACCATCGCCTCCACCGAGTGGGCGGCGGCTTTGGATGGTGACCCCGACCTGTCCGACGCCGGCCTGAGCCCGCGGGAACGCGAAGTGCTCTCGCTTTATGCCGCCGGGGCGAAAGCACCACTCGTGGCCTCGCACACCGGCCTCTCGGAACTGACCGTCGTGGACTACATCCGCCGGGTGCGATCGAAGTATGAGCGGGTCGGCCGGCCGGCGAACACGAAGATCGACCTGTACAAGCGTGCGCTGGAAGACGGCATCCTGCCCGTGCCCGGGCGGTCATGATCCGGCACGCTGTTGCCCGGCCGGTGACCCGCACGGCCACCGCCAACCTCACCCGGCTGCTCTGCATCGCGGTGGCCTGCGCCGCCGGCATCTTCGGGCTCCTCTCGATCGGTTCGTTCCTCGCGCAGGCGTGGCATCCCAGCCCCGCGGTCGCGGCGGCGGCGTGGGCGCTCTCGTTCGGCCTGCCCGTGGCGCTCGGGGTGTGCTCCGGCTGGGGCAGTCCGCGTCTGCTGCGCTCGCTCGTCGCGGTGCAGGCGGTGTGTTTCGTGTTGATTGCCGGGTTCTGGCTGATCCTGCGGGGGGAGCCGCTGCCGGCAGGCGCCGACGTCCCCTGGTCGATCACCGCCACCGGGGTACCGTGCGTGGCCGTGGCGGTCTTCGCCCGGCAGCGCGTGGCGTGGAGTTACACCGTGCTGGCCTGTCTGCTCAGCGGGCTGGTGCGGTTCCGCACCTCAGCCGAGACCAACCCGGGGTTGGTCGGTCTTGCTGATGGCCTGTACTCGCTCCTGCTCGTCAGTGTCTTCGTGGCCCTCACTCTTGCCGCCCGGCGCGGTGCCGCCCGCGTGGATGAGGCCACCATGCTCACCCGGCACGCCGAGGCCCGCCGCGCGGCCGGGGTGGCGCGCCGTCAGGAGCGGCTGCGCATCGACGCCCTCGTGCACGACAGTGTCATCTCCACTTTGCTGATGGCGGGGCTCGGGCGCACCCCGCCGGCCGTGGTCTCCGAGCACGCGTCGAAGACCCTCACCCAGTTGGACGCGCTGCGCACTCCGCCCGTGGAGCCGGTGGTGTTGGTCTCCGACGTGGTGCGGCGACTGCGCCGACTGACTCGGCAGATCGCCCCCGATGCCGTGGTGGACTTCGACGACCCGACCCGCGGCGGCGATTTCGTCGAACGCACCGTACCGTCGGTGGCCGTCGTGGCGATACTCGGCGCCGTCGGCGAGGCCCTGCGCAACTCGGTCGCCTCCGCCGCCGGGCCCGCACGATCGCTGGGGCGCAGGGTTCGCCGCACCATCCAGGTCACCTCCACCACCGATGGTTTCCAGGTGATGGTCAGCGATGACGGCGTGGGCTTCGACCCCGACGCGGTGCCGCCAGAGCGCCTGGGCATCGCCGAGAGCATCGTCGGCCGGATGGAACGCGTGACGCACGGGGCGGCGAATGTGCGCTCCAGCCCGGGGCACGGCACCGACATCGTGGTCGCCTGGGTGCCGGCCCGGGGCACGTCGGCAGCCCGGCTCGGACCGGAGGTCGACCGTCGGGCGGCGAGACGGCTCCCGGAACCCGCCGCACCCGACGACCACGAACCCATTTCGCTGGCCCGCTCCCTCGACCTGTCCACGCCGTTGGCCAGGCTGATCCTGGCTCTGTTCGTGCTCGTTCACGGTGTGCTCGCCATCATCGACGTGGTACCCGGCCGGCCACTGCTTCTGATGGTGGCGGCCTACCTGGCCATCGCCTTCGCGGCGACCTCGCTGATGAGCCCGTTCGACGGGCCATTCCCGCGGTCGCGGATCGCCCTCGTGCTCAGTCTGTGCGGCGTGGGCGCCATCGCCATGTTCGGCTATCTTCCGGCCGACAGCGGGGCACCGTTTGCGCACTGGCACCTGGGGGCGATCACGCTGATCCTGGTGGTGCTCGCCGCCCGGGGGCAGATCAGGTCCGCGTGGCTCGGTTACACGGTGCTGGCCGCGCTCGCGGTGAGCTGGGCAGTGGCTAGCGGGCAACCCGCCATGGCCGGCTTCGACCTGGTGATCCGGCACGCCGGCACCCTGCTCGCCGGCACGCTCTTCGTGGTGAGCCTCGACCGCACCGAGCGCACCCTACGAGTGCTCAACCACCGCGACAACCTGCAGGCCGCCATGAATGCCACCACGGTGGCCGCGATCGCCGAGCGCGAAGCCGAGCTCGTGCGGGTCAACCTGCTGGCCCGACCCACCCTCAAGCGGTTGGCGGCGCCGCTAGCGCTCACCGAAGCCGAGCGTGCACAGTGCCTGCTCGTCGAGGCCAGCCTGCGCGACGCCATCCGCGGCCGGTCCCTGTTCGTGGAACCGGTGATCAGCGCCGTGAACGCCGCCCGGCGGCGTGGGGTGCAAGTGACCGTTCTCGACGACAGCGGGGAGAGCCAGCCGGAGTCGCCGGCCGCCCTTGCGCACACCGTGGCCGAAGTGCTCGACACCGTGGCGCACGGCCGTATCACCGTGCGGGTGCTGCCGGCCGACCGTCGGGATGTCGCCACTCTCGTCGTCGAATCCGACACCCACAGCATTCTCGTCGTCGGCGCCAACGGCACCCTCAGCACCCCCTGATGTTGCCCACCTGACCGGGTCTGTGCGGCACCGCGACGATGAGGTCGTGACTCAGGCTCAGCCCATCAGCGCCGGCACGACGACGAGCGCATTGAAGGTGATGTGGGCCACGCTCGCGCCGCCGAGACGGCCGGTGAGTTGCGAGAGAGCCGCCGCGGCAGCCCCGAAAATGAAGGTGCTCAGCCCGATGACCATCGCCGCCGTTGGCGTGCTCACCGTAAGGATATGCACGAGCGCGAATACGAGCCCGCTGACCACGATCGCGAGTGCGGTGGCCGTCCGGCGGCTTCCGCCGTTGCTGCGTGCGGAGCCGGCCACCGCCCGGGCCAGCAGGCCGCGGAAGAAGAGTTCTTCGATGACCGGCCCGATCAGCACCGGAGCGAGCAGCGCGGCGAACACCCACCACAGGTCGCGCACCGGCTCGCCGAACGTGGCACCGGCAGACCCGAGCCGGCCGTAACCGGCAATCTCGAGAATTCCGGCCAGCAGTCGGGCCAGCACTCCTACGGTCAGGCCCCAGAGCAGATCGAGGGGGTGAAAGGCAAAACCAAAGTCGGTGACGAGTGATTTCGCACCGCGCCACCAGCTCGCGATCAACACGGTTCCCAGCAGCGGCACCCACACAACGAGGTAGCTCAAAACCTCGCTCAACCGGGGATCCTGCGGCCACCCGCGCAGGGCGGCGGCGCTCAGAAGCAGCACCAGAATCGTCGCCGCAACGGTGCCGACGGCGGCATCCGTGATGCCCCATCTTGGTGTTCGGGCCACGCGCACAGCAGAGTCCATGAGGCAAAGTTAGCGTGTCAAATGTCGCACGATGGAAATCAGCCGATGGCAAACGCGACGCAATCGTATGGCACCATAAGTGGGGGCGCAGGTATTCGGCCTCGAAATGCACCTCAAAGAAAGGCCGCTGAGTGGAACTTCGCGACTATATCCGGATCCTGCGCAAGAGCTGGGTGCTCATCGTCTTGTTCACCCTGGTTGGGGTCGGGGCTGCCGCTGCGTATTCCCTCACGCTGACCCCCAAGTACAGCGCGACCGCGAAGGTCTTCGTCTCCACTCAGGGCGCGGGCACTACGAGCGAACTTCAACAGGGCAGCAGCTTCACGATTCAGCGGGTCAAGACCTACTCCAGCCTTGTGAGCACCCCAATTGTTCTGCTTCCGGTCATCGGAACGCTAGAGCTCGGCATTACGAGTGACCAACTAGCCAGGCGCGTCACCGCCTCCGCTCCCGCGGATACGTCAATCATCGACATCACGGTAACCGATACCGACCCGGTGCGCGCTGCCGATACGGCAAATGCCGTGTCCCAGAGCCTCACTGCTGTCGTCGAAGATATTGAGGCGCCCGACGCCATTGACGCCGTTTCTCCGGTGAAACTCACCCGCGCTCAGGAAGCAACAGTCTCAGCGACACCGGTGAGCCCGAATGTACCGCTCAACATAGTGCTCGGGACCCTCATCGGACTGGCGCTCGGTGTCGGTATCGCGGTGCTCCGCGAAACGCTGGAAACCCGCATTCGAAACGAACACGATGTCGAGGGGATAACTGACGTCCCGATTCTCGGGGGCATCGTCTTCGACCCCCGGGCCCGTGATCGGCCGCTCATCGTGCATGTGGATCCCCGCAGCCCGCGCGCCGAGTCATTCCGCACCCTTCGCACCAACCTCCAGTTCCTCGATCTCGGCCGCACCGACCGCAGCTTCGTAGTCACCTCCTCTATTGAGAGCGAGGGCAAGAGCACCACCGGCGCCAACCTGGCCATCGCACTGGCAGATGCCGGGTCCCGGGTGCTCCTGATCGACGCCGACCTACGTCGTCCCAAGGTCGCGGAGTATATGGGAGTGGAGGGCGCCGCAGGGCTCACTGACTTGCTCATCGGCCGCGCCGAACTCGACGACCTGATCCAGCCGTGGGGCAAAGGGCAGTTGTTCGTTCTCCCGGCAGGTCAGATCCCACCGAACCCGAGCGAACTCCTCGGCTCTGCTCGAATGGGGCACTTCATCGAAGAGTTCAACCGGATGTTCGATGTCGTGATTTACGACACCCCGCCGCTCTTGCCCGTCACCGATGCAGCCATCCTGGCCAAGAACGTGGGCGGCGCGATTATCGTCGTGGCCGCCGGCCGTACGCACAAGAACCAGCTCAAGGGCGCGATTTCCGCGCTCGGCAATGTTGGCGCCCCGGTTTCCGGTCTGGTGCTCACGATGCTCCCGACCAAGGGCCCGGATGCCTATGGCTACGGCAGATACGGCTACGGCTACGGCTACGGCTACGGTGACGACGTTGCCGCAGCATCAAAGACCATCGCGAAGCCGGCGCGCGCCCGCGTGAGGAAGAGCAAGGTCAGCAGTTGACCTCACCTGCACGTACTGGAGAAGCGCCGTTCAGGGTGCTGGTCGTGTGCACCGGCAACATCTGCCGGTCGCCCATGGCCGAACAGCTCCTGCGTGCCCGTCTGGTCGAGCTGGGCATCCCGGCGGAAGTGTCCAGCGCCGGTAGCCGTGCCATGGTGGGTGACGCTATGACCCCGGAGGCCGCGGCTGTGTCGCGTCGGCACGGCGGAGGTGACGGTGCTCACGTAGCCCAGCAACTCACCGAGCAGCTCGTGTCTTCTGCGGATCTAGTGCTCACAGCGTCACGTGAGCACCGAAGTGCCGTCGTGGGGTTGCACCCGCGAGCGGCGCGGTACAGCTATACATTGAATCAATTCGCACGTCTTCTCGAGCCACTCGACAATGAGGCTGATGGCGCGGATGGCTCGCTGACCGGCAACGACGCTCAAGCTGCGTCGCCCATGCGTCTGCGAGCGCTGGTGACTGAGGTGGCGGCCACCCGAGGGTTTTCCCCACCGCCCGCGCATCCCGCTGATGACGACATTGAGGACCCGTACCGCCGGCCGGCCGAGGTGTACGACCGGGTGGGCGATCTAGTCGACAACGCCGTGACGACAATCGCCGATGCATTCGCGGCTGCGATTCGCCGAAATTAGCCGGATGGCCAGCTCCATGCGTCGCGTTCCACGAGATTCATCACGCCTGCGGCCGTGGGCGGTCCTCGCCGTAGCCGCCTTCTTGGTGGTTGATTCGATACTACTTTTGAGCTTGTTCGGATCGCCATCTTCAACTCCGGTGACAGATCCGGCGGCGAGTCAGGCATCCACGCCGCTGCCCGTGATCAACGCAACTCCAACTCCATCAGCTGCCACAAATGTCGTGGTCACAGCTGCGCCGCCCGCCCGGATGCTCTCAGCGCTCGATGACAGCACCGCATGGCGTGCTAACACTGGTTCTTGTCCGGCCACGCCGGCCAGCCCTGAGGTCAGCACGGACGGTGGTGCAACCTGGACCACGACGGACGCGACGGGGACTGCCGAGGTCGTGGCACCACAGACTTTGCGCGTTCTCGACAGCACAACAGTCGAGATGGTGGCCCTCGACGAGATCAACTGCACACCGGAATACATCAAGACGTTCGTGGGTGGAGCAGACTACGCCCGGTACCCCGATCAGTTGGCAGCCAGGTGGTATGTCGACCCGGCGAATCGGTCGAGCGTGCACGCCCCCAATGGAAATGTTCCTGTCCCGTGCAATTCAGTGGCTTCCTTGGCAGCTGAGTCAAGCACCGGCGACTCAGCCGCGGTCCTGTGCGCAGATCAGACCGTGATTCGTACGACCGACGCCGGGCAAACCTGGTCACAATCTGTCTCAGTCCCTGGCGCAGTTAATCTGGGCGTAACCCAAATGGGGTACGTTATAGCCACGGTCGGTCTCCCGGAATGTGCGGGAGTGCAGCTGATCGCCCTGTCGGATGAAGCAGCTTCGCCCACCCCGACAGGCTGTCTCCAGGTAGCCACTCCATCGGAGACCTTGCCTGGCAATGTCGCCGTGTCTGAAGCCGCCGGCACACTCTGGGTGTGGGTCGGTGACGAGGTAAAGCGATCACTGGATGAGGGCGCAACGTGGGATTAACCATTGTTGTGCTGGGGGGAACATGAGCAAGACTGAGGCTTCTGCCGGACTCGCTGATACAACCAGGCCTGGGGTGCATCGGACCTGGCGCGACACCTATGCGACCCGGCTCGCCGTGACCGACTTCCTGGTGCTCATCTGGGTGGTTTTCGGAGTACAGATCGCCTGGTTCGGAGTGACAACTTCCGATATTCAGTTCCGCGGCCGGTTCAATGAGGTTGCGGTCAGTTACACCGTGTTCTCCGTCTCGATCATCGCCGCCTGGATGCTGATCCTCGGCATCTACGGAAGCCGAGGGTACCGGGTTCTGGGTACTGGTCCGCAGGAGTACAAGCAGGTCGCGGATGCCACGGTGCGTCTGTTCGGCCTGGTCGCCATCATCTCCTTTTTGTTCCATGTGGACATTGCGCGCGGCTACATCCTGATGGCCTTTCCGATCGGTCTCGGCGTTCTCATGCTCTCGCGGTGGATGTGGCGGCAGTGGCTGGGTGTGCAGCGCCTCGGCGGTCGATTTTCGTCGCGCGTGCTGCTGGTCGGCTCGGAAGCATCGGCCACTCACTTGGCGCGCGAACTCGCGCGCCAGCCTGCGGCCGGCTACTTGGTCGTGGGCGCGTGCATTCCGAGTGGATTCATTGCCGACTACTTGCCCGGTACCAGGATCCCGGTCTTCAGCAACGTCCAGAAGCTCCAGGCGGCCATGGCGGCCGTCAACGCCGACACTGTCGTCGTCACCAGCAGCGATGAGTTGCCCCCCGACCGCATGCGTGAACTGAGTTGGAGTCTGGAGCCGGGCCGTCAACACCTGGTGGTGGCACCCAGCCTCACCGACATCGGCGGTCCACGCATCCACACACGGCCGGTCGCCGGCCTTCCCCTCATCCACGTGGAGACCCCTCGTTACGAGGGAATGAAGCTGTACACCAAGCGCGGGTTCGACCTCCTGGGCAGTTCCTTGCTTATCCTCTGTCTCTCACCCTTCTTGGCCATCATCGCGATCGCGATCCGGTTGAGCACCCCAGGAAGCGTGCTATTCCGGCAGGACCGCGTGGGGATCAACGGCCATCACTTCAACATGCTCAAGTTCCGCTCGATGGTCACGGATGCTGAAGCGCAGCTGGCCGAGCTTCAGGACCTGTCGGAAGGCAATGCCGTCATGTTCAAGATGAAGGACGATCCCCGCATCACGCCCATCGGCAAGTTTCTTCGCCGGTTCAGCCTGGACGAACTCCCGCAGCTGTTCAACGTTTTCGGCGGGACCATGTCGCTCGTCGGCCCGCGTCCGCCGCTCGAGAGGGAGGTGTCGGAGTACGAGAATCACGTGCACCGCCGGTTCTTGGTCAAGCCCGGCATCACCGGTCTTTGGCAGGTGAGCGGCCGGTCGAATTTGTCGTGGGAAGACACCGTTCGCCTTGACCTCTACTACGTGGAGAACTGGTCGATGACTGGTGACATCACTATTCTCTGGCGCACGGCAAAGGCCGTGCTGGCGCGCGAGGGCGCGTATTAGCGCGGGTGGTCCGGAGGGGCCGTTGCCCGCAAACGGCGTTCAGAGCGCCAGTGATCGTCCCACCCCCACCGAGTCGAAGGAAACCCACGTGAGCACTACGCGTCGTTACCGTGTGGGTGGTCAGTTCGCATGGGTGTCTGGCGGCCGCATTCTCGCCGCGCTTATTCAGGCATTGATCATGCTGGTTCTCGTTCGAGCGGTTTCCCCGGCAGAATTCGGCTTCTTTGCCGCGGTTTATGGAGTGCTGACCGTCGTACAGACCTTCTTCGACTTCGGCCTGCCGACACTCGTCGTGCGCGAACGCGCCAAGAAGGCGAATCCAGCCCTCGTGACGGCCGCGCTGCACTTGAACAATGGGCTTTCGCTCGCCATGGGCATGATGTTGGTCGTGGTCATCGGACTCCTGGGGTTCGTTGTCGACCCGCAGTTCTTCTTGCTCCTGCCGCTCGGGGTGTGGGCCGCGGCCGAAAGGAACGCCGATGCCTGGCTCGGAGTGATCTTTGCCGATGGCGACGCCCGGATCAACACGACGAACCTGGTGAGCCGGCGGATCGGCAACCTGGCATTGTTCAGCGTGCTCATCTTCTCGACCGGCATCGACCCGGTCCTTGCTTTCGGAGTGTCATCGGCTGTGGCGGCCTGTGCGTCATGGGTGTTCGCCCATCTGTACGTCAGAACCAGACTCGCACCGGCAGAACGCATCTCACCCACTGTTCTCATGAGGATGTCCTATCCCTATTGGATCAACTCGGTCGCCACCCAGGCGCGCAACCTTGACGCGACCATCATCGGCTTTGTCGCAGGCACCGCGCAGGCCGGCTTTTACGCCGCGGCGGCCCGGCTGACGAGTCCGCTTCGAATCCTTCCCACGTCCCTCGCCTCGGTGCTGCTGCCAGCCTCCGCCACGCGAAATTCAAGCAACATGCGTGGCCTTCTGAGGCTCGTCGCCTATGTCGTCGGGGGTATGGCCGCCTTCTACCTGGTTCTGGGACTTGCCGTTCCGTTCGTCGTTCCGGTGGTCCTCGGTGAGGCCTACGCGGGCGCGATACCGGCGCTGCAGATCACTGCGGTCGGCCTGGTCTTTGCGGCGGCGGCGTCCCTGCTCGGGTCCCTCCTCCAGGGCGTGGGGCTCAAACACTATGTCGCCGGTACCGCGGTTTTGACAACTGTCGTGTGCCTCGCAGGGGTGGGGATCGGTGGCTTCCTCTGGGGCGCGATCGGGGCGGCCGCCGGGCTCGCATTCTCCTACCTGATCCAGAGCATTGTTCTGGTTACCCGCTTGACGACCTTCATTCTTCGAAAGGAGCCGAACCGATGAGAGCATCCGCGACCCGGCTGTCCGCCAAACCAAGCCGCACCGTCTTCTACAGTGTCGCCGCTCAATGGGACAACCTGGGCGACATCGAAATCCGGAACGCCGCACTTGGGTGGGTCCGCGAGACCTCGGCCGACGTCATCGCCTATTCGGGCTCGATGCCGCCCGCATACCTGGCGGCGTTCGACTCGGACGAGAAGGTACGCTTCGTGTCCAGTCCGGTGCGTTACCAGGCACTGTTGTGGTCACATTTGCTGCGCCGGCGGGCGTCGATCGTATTCGCTCCCGGCCCGCAGGTCTTCGGTCCGAGCGCCAAGGCGATCGGCAAATCCTTGGTCAACCTCATCAACGTCGCCGCCGTCCGCGCGTCGGGCGGAGCTGTCCTGGCTGTCGGCCGCTCGCTCCGCGGGCGTGGCGGTCTCGCCCGACGGGTCGAGGCCGTAGTCGTGTCGGTCTTCCACCTCTATGTGGTGCGCGACACCCGCTCGGCAGAAGTCCTCGGAGAAGACCTCGTCAACGCGCCCGATCTCGCTTTCGCTCACGACTTCGGTGAATCCAATGCCGCGGGGGCCCGGACGGACGTCGTGATCTCGTTGCGAGGCGACCGGCCCGTCGGTGTGGAGGGCTTGCGGAAGGTTGTCGGGCACCTGCGATCGCAGGGGCTGAATCCCGTGTTCGTTACGCAGGTCAAGCGTGATGACGATCAACATCGTGACCTCGGCCACTCCTTGAACATACCCACCGTGCTGTGGGAGGACCACACCCACCTGGAGCAGCTCGAGCGAGCCCGTGGGGCGTACGCCCATGCGGGAGTTGTTCTGAGTAATCGCCTGCACGCCCTCATCTTCGGCATCCAGCACGGCGCCTCCCCGATCGCGGTCCTCGACCTGGCGTCAGACAAGCTCACCTCCACGTTGCGGCCGTGGGTCGAGCTGCGGGTGACCAACCCCGATTTTGATCGATTGGATGATTCGGAGTGGCCCAGCGTGGAAATCCTCCCGCCGGTCGGTCAGGTGGAGGCCGAGGCCGAGCGAGCCCGCGTCGCGTTAGCTGATGTCGAGCGCCAATTCTTGCGCCTACTCGACACGAGCAAGAATGTCTCACTGGCCGAGGCCACGGTATGAGCCGTTCGCAGAGAACGCTGGTGGCCATTACTCAGCCCTACGTGCCTGGTTACCGGGTGCCGCTCTGGGCCAGGGTGGTCGACAATCTGAAGAGTGAGGGTGTGGAGTGCCGCGTCTTCTTTGGCGGAGATGCCGAACAGTTGCGCATCCGGGCCGGCCGCGGCGACGGCGTCGAGACCGAGTGGGCCACGCAGGTTCCGACCCGAACCGTGACCCTGCATCGTCGGTTGCCCAAGCTCATTCACCGCAAGCTGCCTCGGCGCTGGCGTGCGCGTCGCGTTCTGCTGGTCACCGAGATGCAGGTTTCCAACGTCAATGCCTGGGTGGCCATAGCGACGGGCCGTCGCATCGTGACCCTCGGTCATGGCTCGTCAGACACCACTGAGCAGAACCGTCTCGCGACGGTGCTTGAGAATCAACTCAACCGGTGGGCCGACCATGTTCTCACCTACACCGACCGCGGTCGCAGGCACGTCATCGACGTCGGCCGGGTCAGGGAAAACCGGGTGACGGCGTTCCGCAACGCCACCGACACCGTGCGCTTGCGCGCCGCATTGGCGGGGGTGACTTCGGAGGCAGAGGCAGAATTTCGGCAGCACCACGGGATCCCCGACGACGCCATCATCGATCTCTATCTGGGCGCACTCAATCGGCACAAAAACATCGACCTGCTTGCGGGGGCCGCCAAGATCGTGTTCGCCGCGGATCCTCGACGGTGGCTTGTCGTTGCCGGCTGGGGAGAGGATGCGGCGCTCATGGAAGCGCTCGCTTCGGAAACGGGGCGGGTTGTGCTTCTGGGGCAGGCGTCGCCCGCAGACTACGCTCCGGCGGCCACTCAGGCCGGGGTTCTCTTGAACCCTGGCCGGGTGGGCCTGGTCGCTGTGGACGCGCTGATCATGGGCCTGCCCATCCTCACGACATCCGCCAGCGCGCACGCCCCGGAATTCGATTACCTGCGACCCGGAATCGACGTCGTCGAGACTGCGCCGACGACCGCGGCCTTCGCCGACGGCTGGCTTACCGGTGCGATCGAGATTGAGACTCCTCCGCCGAATGTGCCATCCGTCGAGGCGGCCGCAGACATCATCAGCGGAGTGATCCTGAACCAGCTGGCGGTTCGGCGGTGAGCGGCGGTGCGCAGCGTGTGCTGCACTACTACGCCAGGTACCTCGAGCATCCGTCGGGCGTGACGGACTCGCTCAACCACTGGGCGGAAGCGTCCCTCGCGGCCGGAGACGACGTCTCGATCCTGGCCGCAACACCCAACGGCGGCGACCGGAACGAGTTCGCGCTGAACGGAGTGGTGCGGACCATCGCACACTGGGGAAAAGGACGCGGTACCTGGATCCCGACCGGCCTCCTGAGGGAGCTCCGCCGCGGCGACCTCCTCGTTCTCCATGAGGGTTGGGTGCTCAGCAACGTTGTGGCCGGCGCGATCGCCCGTTTGCGCAAGGCCGAGGTAGTGGTGATGCCGCACGGCGTGTACGAGAAGCAGATCATCGAACACCAGCGTGACGTCCTCGGGATTCGTGCGCGCATGGAGCGTTGGTTGCTTCGGCAGGCCAGCGCCGTGCATGTCTTCTACGCTGGCGAGCAAGAGGTCGTCAAGCGATTTGAACCATCGGTCACCCGTTTCATCACCGTGCCCAACGGCACGATGCCCGTGGCTGACGACGCCCTGTGGACCGGGACGGGTGACTATTTCTTGTGGATCGGCCGGTTCGATCTCTTCCACAAGGGGATCGACAATCTGCTCGAGTATTGGGCCCGGCTGCCTCAACCGCGTCCCAATCTGCGATTGGTCGGGCCGGACTTCCAGAGCGGTCGCGCCGCGGCAGAGGCCCTGGTCCTGAAGTTGGGGCTGGCCGAGAGCGTTCACATTCGAGGCCGTGTCACCGGCGCGGAAAAAGACGAGTTGCTCGCCGAATGTCTGGCGTACGTGCACCCCTCCCGGTGGGAATCCTGCAGCATCATGCTGCTCGAAGCCGCCGCAGCCGGAGTGCCCAGCCTGATCTCCGACAGCATCCATGCCGCCGGGGAACTCGTTCCCCGCAACGTGCTTCGATCGGTTGATTTCACCGACATCACCGTCGATGGCAAAGCAACATTGGATTCGGTGTCCAGAAACCGGGAGCTGGCCGCCAGCGCCCGCGACTGGGCCGCCACCGAAGCACGTTGGCCCCAGGTCGGAACCCACATGGTCGAGGCGCACACCGCCCTCGGCTTGCGTAAACAAGGAGGATCACGCCGATGAGCGTTGTAGTAGTAGACCCCGGCATGACGTCGACCAACCTGGGCGACCAGATCATCTCAGACGCAGTTCACCGCGAGTTCGTGACTCCGCTGAGCAGTTCAACGGACGTCGAAGTCATCCCGATGCACGGACCGCTGTCCGATGCATCGCGCGATGCATTGCGTGCCGCTGACGAGGTCGTGGTCTGCGGAACCAACCTGCTGTCAAACCACATGCGTTTCCGCACCAGCTGGGAGTGGGACCGCGCCGATATCGAACTTGCGAAGGGCAAGTTGACGGTCTTCGGCGCCGGATGGTGGCAATACCAGGTCGGTTCGATCGATCCCGTAAGTGCGCGCTGGATGAAGGCAATGTCCGGCGGGCGAACGTGGGGCGTCAGGGACGCCTACTCGGCCAAACGCTTGGCGGCGGCGGGTGTGGCCTCAGCGCACATCTCCTGTCCCACTCTCTGGAGGGTCCGCGAGCAGCCTTTGCCGTCAACGCAAAAGCGGATCATCGCCACCTTCACCGACTACAACCAGGACCCGCTCGCCGACCGGCGGCTGATGGACCTGCTCGAGGCCCGGTATGAAGTGCTCTACTGGCCGCAGGGCCCGGGCGACCGCCGCTATATCGAGTCGATCTCGCCAACCACGCCCACCTTCATAGATGCCAGCCTTGCCGCCTTCGACCACGAGCTGAAGCAGCCGGACACGGCCTATGTCGGGCTCCGGCTGCACGGCGGCATTCGGGCGCTTCAGTTCGGTGTGCCCAGCCTGATCCTCAGCATCGACAACCGTGCCAGGGAGATCAGCAAATCGGTCGGGCTGACCGCGCCGTCCAGGCACGCCTTCCGCGACATCGAGCAGGCGCTCGATGGCCAGCCCCCCGTGAGTATCGGGCTTCCCACTGACGCAATCTCCTCCTGGACCAAGAACTGGAACCTCGCATGAGCAAGCCAACGACCACCCGCACCTCGAGTTCCGTCCTGGCGTGCGCGGTGCCGCGCACCTGGTCTCTGGCCACTAGCAGCGCCACCACACTCCGAGACCTGTCCGCGTTCGACTTCGTGCTGGTCTTCAACGCTGACCAGTACCACGACGTCCTCCGGGAGTCGGGTCAGCCGATCCTCATCACCCGTGACTTCAGCGTCACAGACCGGCGTGGCAAGCTGCGTCTGCGCTTGGGCCGCCTCATCGAACCGTGGCGCCTGCGACGCACGCTGCTCAATGAAGGGGTGACGCGACTCACCATCGTGCCAGGACCTGGAGCGCTCGCCTACCGGGTCGCTGCCGTTCTCGGTCACGTTCCTGCATAGGCCGCCATCGCGGCCGGATGCCTCGTGAGGCCCGACACGTCGAGCGTGCAGAGCGTCTGCGGGCGCGGCGTATCAGGCCCTATATAAGAGGTACGCGAGGCATCCGGTCTTCGGGGCTTATTTTGCCTGATGTACAGGCGCCGTTACTGCAGCCTCGTAGTGCTCAGCCAATAGTCTGGCGACGGAGTCGATCGAGAAATCTCGCTTGATGAGTTCGCGACCGTTGTCGCCCATGCGTCGTGCCAGACCGGTGTCGGTCAGCAACGAATGCATCGCCTGGTTGAGGCTCGCCTGACTGGCATCAATGACAATCCCGGCCTCAGCAGCCTCTACGAAGGGCGCCAGCCCGCATGAATCGGTGATGATGACCGGCAGGCCAACGGATAGCGCCTCGAGGACCGACATCGGGAAGGGTTCGTCGACGGAGGGCAGAACGTAGACGCTGGCCGAGCGCATTCGCTCCACGGTCTCCTCTGGCGGCAAGGCGCCGCTCCAACGAATGCGATCTCCATAGGGCGATGCCTTGATGCTGTCTTGTACGGCTCTGCCTTCGCCCTCATCCGGTCCCACTAACGCGAATTCCACGTCGTGTGACTGAGCGGCGATATGCAGGGCGGCTTCGACGAAATACAGGGGGCGCTTGCGCTTCTGTAGGCGCGCCAGAAACAACGCCTCCCGGCGCCCGGTCGGGTTGGAATCAAGCGGCTTCGACTCGGGGACTCCGTTGGGGATCCGGCTGACCGCAAGCTGTGAACCGCCGACTTGAGTGAGGTCCTGTTCTTCGCGGGGGGTGAGGGAGAGAATGCGGCGTGCAGCGCGCAAGACCGGACGGGTCAGGAAGGCGTCGAGGGGGCGCGCGAGCAGTTTGTCGCTCGGGTCGATCATGCCGTGACACTGCAGCACGTACGGCACTCCCGCGCGTCGGACGAGCTCGGCAGCCGGCAAGGTGACGAGGTCGCGGGCTAGGTGGATGTGCCAGATGTCGAACTGGTGTGCCTCCCGTCGGACGGCGCGAAGAAGACCGGGCGACGACATCCCTGCGAATCCCGCTTTGGGGATTGCCTGCACCGTCGGGAAGAGCCGTACGGGCACCTCGTCGATTTCGGTCGGCGGGATGCTGAACCCCCGTGTGCCCGCGAAAACCGTCACATCGTGGCCCAACGCGATCAGGGCCTTGGCCTGGTTGACGGCCACACGCACCGGGCCGCCGTAGGCGCCTTCCGGAGTGACGACGGTAACGATCTGGGCTATGCGCACGGGGGCCTCATCAGGGAGTGGTTGTCAGGGACGGCGGGATCAAGTGAAGCGGAGTCCAAGCGGCCCCGGCTTGTCGGTAGCGCCCCAGATTGTGTTTTCCGGTACGACGCCAGCCACGGTTGTGCCGGGCTGGATGAGGGCAGACGACCCGATTTCGCTTCCGCCGAGCACGATGCAGCGCGATGTCACCCAGGCGCCGTCGCCGACCCTGATCGGGCGGGTGATCAATGCCATGTCGCGTCGGTGCGCATGGCTGCCGGTGGTCAGGAAAGTCTCTTGTGACAGCACGACATCGCTGCCGATGAAGATGTGGTCCTGATTGTGGAACCACACACCCTCGCCTATCCAGGAACGGTCGCCGACGTGCAATTTCCAGGGAAACTTGACCCGGGTGCGGGGCCGAAAGATGACACCCTCGCCGATCTCAGCACCGAACATGCGGAGGGCACGGATGCGCAGGGAAGAGCTGATCTGCCAGGCGTTAGTGACCAGAAGCAGTTCCACAATCGCCCACAGGTAAACCTGCACTTTCGGCTTGTCCCAGGCTGCTTTCTCGCCCGGCGCGTCAGCCAGGTTGATCACCCGAACGTCGTCCGATCGACTTGTTGCCTTGAATCCCACGGAGTCCTCCCCAATTACACGTCCACTCACATTGTGTCGCCTCTGTGCCCCGTCTGGGGTGCACGGGGTGCAACGGTGGTGGTTTTAACGTGCCGGAAACCCGCAATTTACCGTCCCGACGTCCCTCCATTGGGGACGGGCCGTTCGCATGGCTAGGCTGAGATCTCAAACCGCGACTGTCACCCGGATGGGTGTGACCCGATTGGGGACCGCGGACGAACGACTTCGATCCATTTGGGGGAATCTCGTGAAAATCAGCCTCTCCGGGTGCGTGTCGCCCCCGGCGCGCCACCCCGTGATCAAGGAAGCACCACCACAGTGACCCGTGTCGACATTGCGCAGCCATCCATCGGTGAAGCCGGAAACCATGCACTGAAGGTGCTCGTCATCGGACTGAACTACGCCCCAGAGACAACGGGCATCTCGCCGTACACCAGCGCATTCGCGCGCGGTCTCGCCCACCGCGACGTGAAGGTGTCTGCCCTCACGGCGCATCCGCACTACCCCGAATGGAAGATCCACGATGGGTATGGTCGATGGACGGTCTCCGACATCATCGACGGGGTGCCGGTCACCCGCTTGCGACATTACGTGCCCGCCAATCCGGGTGGCGTCAACCGGCTGGTGTCGGAGCTCTCCTTCGGCTTTCGGCTCCTGTTCGCGCGGTGGGGGCGCCCGGATGTTGTCGTCATGGTCTCCCCGGCGCTGTTTTCCACGGCCATCGCAATGCTCCGTGCCCGACTTGGTTTCAACCGGCCTGTTGTGAACGTGTGGGTGCAGGACATCTACAGCCTCGGTATTACTGAGACCGGGATGGGGAACGGGCCCGTGGCGAAGCTCATCACCTGGGTTGAAAAGACCACCCTCAAAGCCGCGTCAGGTGTTGTAGTGATCCACGACCGCTTCGGCGAGCACCTGAGTCGGCGCCTCGGCGTCGACCCGGCACGCATCGAGGTTGTGCGCAACTGGACCCATCTGGACGCGGCCGCTCCGACGGACGTTGCCGCTACCCGGGCTCACCACCGATGGCCGGATGATGAAACTGTCGTGCTGCACGCCGGCAACATGGGTGTGAAGCAGGGTCTTGAGAACGTTGTGCACGCGGCCCGCCTCGCCGACGAACAAAACCTCCCAGTGCGCTTCGTGCTGATGGGGAACGGTAGTCAGCGTGATGAACTCCAGGCCATGGGTTCGGCCATCACGCGGCTTCAGTTCATCGGATCCCTTGACGACGCGGGATTCCAGGCTGCGCTTGCAGCTGCAGACGTGCTGCTCGTGAACGAGAAGCCCGGTGTGTCCGAGATGGCAGTGCCCAGCAAGCTCACGTCGTACTTCAACGCCGCCCGCCCTGTCATTGGGGCCACCGACCCGGAGGGGCTCACCGCCAGCGAGATCGAAGCGGCCGGCGGCGGCAGGATTGTGCTGGCCGGCGACCCTCAGGCGCTCCTGGACGCGGCCCTCGCTCTCGGTTCTGATCCTGACCTCGCCCGCACCTTGGGCGAGAGCGGGTTCAGGTACCGCACCGACGTACTCGGTGAGACTGCGGCCATCGACAAGTTCACGAGCTGGCTACGCAGGCTCGTGACCCGCACCAGCACTCGCCGATGACACATTCGGGTACCCCCCGTTTGCGTCACCGCATCCGAATCCATATGCTCAGCCTTGTAGCGAAACAGCCCGGCATCGACGACGGACGTCATGTCCGATCGCTGTTGCCCGACACCCTTGGGGGATCAATTGACTAAGCGCGCGCTCATCACCGGAATCACCGGTCAGGACGGTTCCTACCTGGCTGAGCTTCTGCTCGCCAAGGGCTACGAGGTGCACGGTTTGATCCGTCGCGCGTCGACCTTCAATACCTCCCGCATCGACCACCTCTACGTGGACCCGCACGACCCGACCGCCAAGCTGTTCCTGCACTACGGTGACCTCTCGGACGGCTCCCGGCTGGTCACCTTGCTGGCCGAGATTCAGCCCGACGAGGTCTACAACCTGGCGGCGCAGTCGCACGTGCGGGTGTCGTTCGACGAGCCTGAGCACACCGGCGACACCACCGGCATGGGCACCATCCGGCTGCTCGAGGCTGTGCGCATGGCCGGCATCCACCCGCGGTTCTACCAAGCGTCGAGCTCAGAGATGTTCGGGGCAACCCCGCCGCCGCAGAACGAAGAAACCCCGTTCTACCCGCGCTCCCCGTACGGCGCGGCGAAGGTCTACTCCTACTGGGTGACCAAGAACTACCGTGAGGCGTACGACATGTTCGCAGTCAACGGCATCCTGTTCAACCACGAGTCGCCTCGTCGTGGCGAGACGTTCGTGACGCGCAAGATCACCCGCGCTGTCGCGGCGATCAAGGCCGGCACGCAGGAGCACGTGTACCTGGGCAACCTGGACTCGATCCGGGACTGGGGTTACGCCGCCGAATACGTCGAGGGCATGTGGCGGATGCTGCAGGCCGACGAGCCCGACGACTTCGTGCTCGCCACCGGTGGCAACTTCACCGTGCGGGACTTCGTGGAGACCTCCTTCAGCCACGCCGGACTCGACTGGGAAGAGCACGTGCGTTTCGACGAGCGTTACCTGCGCCCGACCGAGGTTGATGCGCTGGTCGGGGACGCCTCCAAGGCGCAGGACAAGCTGGGCTGGAAGGCCGAGGTCGACACCGCCGAACTGGCCCGGATCATGGTCGACGCCGACATTGCGGCGTTGGAGCACTCGGGTCGTCCCTGGATCGACGAGGTCAAGCTGACCAGCTGGGGAACCAAGTAGCCATGACCGACCCTCTCGTTGACGACCGCGACCAAGTCGACTTCACCCCGGCGGCCCTGGACCGGGACGCCCGGTTCTACGTCGCCGGGCACCGCGGCCTCGTCGGCTCCGCCATTTGGCGGCGCCTGGAAGCGGAAGGCTTCACCGACGTCGTCGGTCGCAGCTCGGCCGAGCTGGACCTCAAAGACCGCGACGCGGTATTCGCGTTTTTCGCCGAGACCACACCGCGGTACGTCGTGCTCGCCGCGGCGAAGGTCGGCGGCATCCTGGCCAACAGCACCTACCCGGTGGACTTCCTCAGCGATAACCTGCGCATCCAGGTGAACGTGCTCGACGCGGCGTTGAAGTATGGCGTCGAGCGGGTACTGTTCCTCGGTTCGTCGTGCATCTACCCGCGGCTGGCCGCGCAACCGATCCGCGAGGATACGTTGCTGACCGGCCACCTCGAGCCCACCAACGACGCGTACGCGATCGCGAAGATCGCCGGCATTCTGCAGATCCAAGCGATCCGCCGCCAGTACGGACTGCCGTGGATCTCGGCGATGCCGACGAACCTGTACGGACCGGGCGACAATTTCTCGCCCAAGGGATCGCACGTGCTGCCGGCATTGATTCGCCGCTACGACGAGGCCGCGCAATCCGGTGCGGGCAGTGTCACAAACTGGGGCACCGGCACGCCCAGGCGGGAGTTCCTGCACGTGGACGACATGGCCGAGGCCTGCCTACACCTGCTCGAGAACTACGACGGACCCGAGCAGGTGAACGTGGGCACCGGCACCGACGTCACCATTCGCGAGATCGCGGAGACCATCGGCCGGGTCGTGGGTTTCACCGGCGAGACCGAGTGGGACACCGACAAGCCCGATGGCACGCCGCAGAAACTCCTTGACGTGAGCAAGCTCGCCGACGCCGGCTGGACGGCGAAGATCGGCCTCGAAGAGGGCCTGCGCAGCACCGTGCAGTGGTACCGGGACCACGCGCACAGCCTGCGAGAGTAGGCGATGGAACCCACTCCCGCAACACGACCGCGCGGACGTGCCCGGCAGCGTGCCCGTAATGGCCGCAAGAGGGCCGTGTTGTCCGCGGTGGTAGTGGTGCTCGTGCTGGCGGTGGGACTGGTTGCGTGGGTGGGCGTGCGGGCGGCACTCGCGCGCGGCGAACTGGAATCGGCAATACCCCTGGCAGGCACCATGCAGCGTCAGGTGGTCGCGGGCGATGGTGAGGCGGCGCGGGCCACGGGCCTGGAGCTGGCTGAGCGTGCCTCCTCCGCTGCCACTCTCACCAGCGACCCGGTCTGGCGTGCGTTCGAGGGGATTCCCGCCCTGGGCCGCAACCTTGCGGTCGTGCGGCAGCTAGCGGGCGTCGTCGACGACCTGGCCAGAGATGGCATCTCGCCACTGGCCGATGTGGCGGGCGGAATATCGGTTGATGACTTCCGACCGGTCGACGGTGTGATTGACGTACAACCGTTGGTCGACGCGCAGCCCGCGATCGCGGCTGCCGCGGCAGCAATCCTGACCGCCCAGGACCATATCAGCGCCATCGATACAGACGACACTCTCAGCGAGGTGTCTGGCGCCGTCGGGCGGCTCGGTTCCGCGGTCGATGAAGCCGCGTTGTCTATCGACGCGGTTGATAAGGCGGTGCGCATCATTCCGGCGATGTTGGGTGCGAGTGGTCCGCGAAACTACGCAGTACTGTTTCAAAATCCCGCTGAGCTGCGGTCGACTGGTGGGATTGTAGGTGCCGTGGCCTTGATCCACACGGAGAACGGCGTACTCCAGCTCACTCAGCAGGCACCTGGTGCGAGCTTCCTCAGGAAGTCGCAGTCGGTTCTCGAGCTGCCAGGAGACACACGAAATCTGTATAGCGACAGAACCGGCCAGTACATGCTCAACGTAGGGCTCACGCCCAATTTTCCGCTATCCGCCCGGCTCGCCCAGGAGATGTGGCGCCTGCAATTCGGGGTGCAGGTTGACGGCGTCCTGTCGATTGACCCGGTCGCCCTGGGTTACATCCTTGCTGCAACCGGGCCGATCACCCTTCCCAGCGGGGACGTTCTCAACTCAGACAATGCGGTCAGTCTGCTCCTCACCGATGTCTATCAGCGGTATTCGGAGCCTTCCGATCAGGATGCATTCTTTGCTTCTGCTGCGGTTGCAGTGTTCTCGGCCGTTGCCGGCGGCGATGTCGACCCGGTCAAACTGATCACGGCACTGGGCCAGGCCGGAAATGAGCGTCGGGTGTTGGTGTGGAGCGCGGCAGAAGCAGAGCAAGCCGTGTTGGCGCCTACTACCCTCGCTGGAGCACTGCCCGTCAGTGACACGACTACGCAGCGCTTCGGGCTGTACCTGAACGATGCGACCGGCGCCAAGATGGGCACGTACCTTGCGGTCGACACGAGCGTTGGTCAGGCGAGTTGCCGCGCCGATAGGCGCCCGAACTATTCGGTGGAGGTCACACTCACCAACACGGCACCGGCCGACGCAGCCACCGTCCTACCGAGATATGTGACCGGTGGGGGAGAGTACGGGGTGGCACCCGGAAACGTGAAAACCATAGTTTCCGCTTACGCCGCACCAGCTCTGCAGAATCTGGGACTCACTCAGGACGGCCAGAAGGTGCCGTATCTACCCGCAACCGACGACGGCTACCAGGTAAGCGCGCTCACCGTGGATCTGGCACCCGGCCAGAGCACAGTCGTGCGCTACAACTGGCTGGGACCGGAGTCATTCAGCGGTGACATTGAGTTGCAAATGACACCCGTAATTCACAGAAATGAAACAAACAAACTGGATATCAGCTGTTAACGTCCCCTAGTGTGGGGGTAGCCCCTTTTGGGGGCCAGCTTCATTCGAAGCAAAGCCAGTGTCGGCAAATTCATTGCACATCAGCAGGGGGTACCTCCATGTTCAAAAAGTCCTTAGCGGCAATCGCTCTCGCGGTTCTCGCAATTTTCGCAGTTCCGGCCGCGGCTAACGCCGCCGGCTACGTTCCGGTCGGCAACATCACCGTCTCCGGTGCTGTTACTCCCGGTAGCGTCGTCACCGTCAGCTTCACCGACGGGTCCTTCACCCCGGGCGAAGACGTTTCCTTCACTCTTACCGGTGAGAACGCAGTCGGCGCCACTCTCGCGACCTTCAAGTCCGTCGTGAACTCGCAGAGCCTCGTAAAGACCGCGAGCGACACCGGCGCGGTCTCGCTCGACGTGAAGCTCCCGACCGATGCGACCGGTACCTACACGGTCACCGCAACCGGCCTCACCTCCGGCACCGTTGGTACCGCGTCGCTCACCGTCGGTTCGGCTGACGCCGGTACCGGTTCATCTGACTCGGCTGCAGGCGGCCTCGCCAGCACCGGTTACAACACCCCGATGCTCGCCATCTGGGGTGCAGCCGGCGCGCTGCTCCTCGGTGTTGCACTGGTCGTCGTGCTCGGCGTCGTTCGCCGCCAGCGCGCAACCGCCTAACTCACATCCCGAGTTCCGCTAGAGGCAACATCTTCCGACACTGTGTGAAGTTGCTAGCCAGGATGTAGAGCGTTAGGAAAGGCCCCGGACACAGTCCGGGGCCTTTTCTTAAGAAGAAATGCAATTACTGGGACGCGCAGGACGCTGCCCAACCACCAATCGTCGCCAACCGAGCAGCCCAGACGCTGCCGGTAGGCTTGTCTTATGGGGATCCAACTGTGAAGATTTCAGTCATTGGCTGTGGCTACCTCGGCGCCGTGCACGCATCGGCCATGGCCGAGCTTGGCCACGAGGTCGTAGGCATCGACGTCGACCCGGCCAAGATCGCGGCTCTCTCCGCGGGTAGAACCCCGTTCTTCGAGCCCGGTCTGCCCGAAGTTCTCACCTCCGCGACGGCCTCAGGCCGACTGCGTTTCAGCACCGACATCGCGGATGCGGCAGGTGCCACCGTGCATTTCGTGGCGGTGGGCACACCACAGAAGCAGGGTAGCCATGCCGCCGACCTTACGTACGTGAACGGCGCCGTGGAGGCCCTTCTGCCGTACCTTAATGCCGGGGATCTCATCGTCGGCAAGAGCACTGTGCCCGTGGGCACGGCTGCCCGCCTTGCCGACGTCATCGAGGCCTCGGGAACCGGTGCCGCCCTGGCCTGGAACCCCGAGTTCCTGCGAGAAGGATTCGCGGTGCAAGACACCATCAGCCCCGACCGCCTCGTCTACGGCGTGCCAGCCGGCGAAGCCGGCGAGCGTGCCGTCGCACAGCTGAACGAGGTCTACGCGTCGGCCATGGCCACTCAGACCCCGCTCGTCGTCACCGACTACGCCACCGCCGAACTCGTCAAGGTCGCCGCCAACGCGTTCCTGGCCACCAAGATCAGCTTCATCAACGCCATGGCCGAAATCGCCGAAGTCTCCGGCGCCGACGTCACCCAGCTCGCCGATGCCATCGGTTACGACGCGCGCATCGGACGCCGGTTCCTGAACGCCGGTGTGGGCTTTGGTGGCGGCTGCCTGCCCAAGGACATCCGCGCTTTCACCGCACGAGCTGAAGAGCTCGGCCGTGGTGAGTCCGTCGCGTTCCTCAAGGAAGTCGATTCCATCAACCTGCGCCGTCGGCAGCGTGTCGTCGACCTGGCGGTCAACGCACTCGACGGCAACGTGTTCAACGCCAAGGTCGCCGTGCTCGGTTTGAGCTTCAAGCCGCACTCCGACGACGTGCGGGACTCGCCGGCGCTTGACGTGGCCGTTCAGCTGCGCGGGCTCGGCGCCGACGTGGTCGCAACCGACCCGCAGGCGATCGAAAACTCTCGTTCGCGCCACCCGCAGTTGACCTACAATCTCGACATCGAAGCCACGCTCCGCGATGCCGCCGCTGTTGTACTGGTGACCGAATGGCCGGAATTCAAGGACATCGACCCCGTCTGGGCGGCCACCCTGGTGCAGACGCCTACGATTGTGGACGGGCGCAACACCCTCGACGCCGCCAAATGGCGCGCCGCCGGCTGGACATACTACGGATTGGGCCGCCCCTAGATGGCAACGCTTCACCCTCAACTGGTCGCTTTCGATCTTGACGACACCCTCGCACCGTCGAAGTCACCCATCGACCCGCGAATGGCCGAACTGCTCGTGCGCCTGTTGGGCGTCGCGCAGGTCTGCGTCATCTCCGGCGGACAATTCGCCCAGTTCACGATGCAGGTGATCGATAACCTCACGGATGTGGACTCCAAGGCGCTGACCCGGCTGCACCTGATGCCCACTTGCGGTACCCAGTACTACCGGTATGAAGACAGCGCGTGGACGCAGGTCTACGCCGAGAACCTGACCGACGATCAGAAGCAGCGTGCCCTGGCCGCTGTGGAAGAGACAGCCAAAGCGCTTGGCTATTGGGAGAGTGAAACGTGGGGTCCGATTCTCGAAGACCGCGGTTCGCAGATCACCTTCTCTGCGCTGGGCCAAGCTGCGCCAGTCGCGGCGAAGACCCAGTGGGATGTGGACGGCGCCAAGAAGACGGCCCTTCGCGAGGCTGTGCAGGCTCTGCTGCCCGACCTGGAAGTGCGCTCGGGCGGGTCGACTTCGGTCGACATCACCCGGCGCGGCATCGACAAGGCCTATGGCATGAACCGCTTGGCGGAACTGACCGGAATATCACTCGACGATATGCTCTTCGTCGGTGACAGGCTCGACGAGAACGGCAACGACTACCCGGTCAAGGCGCTCGGTGTCGACTGCGTCGCTGTCGAGGGCTGGGAAGACACTGCATCGTTCCTCGAAGCGCTTATTCCGACGCTGCAGACCGTTTCCTCGTAGCCGCAGTGCGCTGCGGGACTGACCTGTCCGAGTCCTGCAGCTGGTGCTCGTCGAGGCGTGAATACATCGCTGTGAGCGGTTTGGTGACTTCACGGTCGAACCAGTGCTGCAAGCGGGACTTGGGCAGGCGCAGTCGGATCATGGGCACATCCTCTTCGGGGAGCATGTCTAGTACGCGTCAGCGGGTCCAACGCGTACCCGCAGCAGGGTAAGTGCCGCGGGTGCTGCACAAGATACCCCGGTTAGCCCTTAAGCGGTGCTTCCCGCAACCGAACCCTCCGGATGCGCTTATGCGTCGAGTGTCTTGACGAACTCCTGGAGCCAGGGGCGCAGGTCTAAGCCGAGGTCGTCACGTTCAACGGCCAACTGCACGATGGCCTTGATGTAGTCCAGTCGGTCGCCGGTGTCGTAACGGCGGCCGCGGAAGATGACGCCATAGACCCCGCCGGTGTCGCCAGGGGTGGCCGCCATCTCCTGCAGGGCGTCGGTGAGCTGGATTTCGTTGCCTTTGCCCGGCGCGGTGCGCTCGAGTACCTCGAAGACCTCAGGGCGCAGCACATAGCGCCCGATGACGGCCAGGTTGGACGGGGCATCGGCGCTGTTGGGCTTTTCAACCAGGCCGGTGATTCGCACGACGTCGGGATCATCGGTGGCTTCGACCGCTGCCGCTCCGTAGAGGTGGATGCTGTCGGGGTCGACTTCGAGAAGCGCGACGATGCTGGTGTTGCGTTTCGCCTGCTCGGCAAGCATCTTCGCGAGCAGCGGGTCCCGGGGGTCGATAAGGTCGTCACCGAGCAACACCGCGAAGGGTTCCTGGCCGACGTGCATCTTGGCTCGTAGTACGGCGTGACCCAGGCCGTTCGGATCGCCCTGCCGCACATAATGCATGTCGGCCAGGGTCGTAGAGTGCAGCACGGCAGCAAGGCGTCCGTGGTCACCCTTCTTCACCAGCACGTCTTCGAGCTCTGTCATCCGGTCGAAGTGGTTCTCGAGCGCGTTCTTGTTTCGCCCGGTGATCATCAGGACGTCGGTCAGACCCGCGGCGACAGCTTCCTCCACGACGTACTGGATAGCCGGTTTGTCGACAACCGGCAGCATCTCCTTCGGCATCGCCTTCGTGGCCGGCAGGAATCGAGTTCCCATTCCGGCGGCGGGAATGACTGCTTTGGTGATTGCGTTGGCCATCTCACCATTAGGCCAGATTCAGGTTACGCAGAGGTTTCTTGCAGGTGCCGAGGTAGTTCCGAGGTGGTTCCGAGCGGCGGGTTTATTCAGCGAGGTCCGACGCGACCCGCTCACTCTGATCGGGGCAGCTCTTGGCGGCAGACTGCTCGAGAACCCGGTGGGCCAGTTCGATCCGGGATGCTTCGGAGAGGCCCTCTGTCGCGTACGTTGCCAAGACCTTGTCGACGGCAGCGTTCAGGTCGATGTCGGGGTTGTCGGTGAGGTTCGTGCAGACGACCTCGCTGTACAGGTTGACCATGGTCTTGGTCTGCTTGTCGAGCAGCTGGGGCTCAGTGAGCGGGGTGGCGGACTTCGTGGCCGTTGGTGTGGGCGAAGTGACCGGAGTGCTGGCGGCGCAGCCGGCGAGCAAGACTACTGCGAGAACGCAGGTGGCGGGGGCTAGAAGGCGCATCCGGAGAGCTTACCCACACTTCCCGGGTGAAAACGCTGGGAGAACGCGGGTGCCGGTAGTCACAATGCCCACACGACTACGGTGGCGGCGGCCACCGCACACACGGCCACGAAGATGATCTGGGCGGCCAGCATCCCGGCGCTGTATTCACGTCGTCGGTACCAGCGGCGAATCCGACGAGTCCGTCGGCGGATGCCCATGCGGCGACTATAGCGGCTCCGACCGGTATTTGTCCCCTAAATGAGGCACCCCAGTTCGAGAGTCAGCCGTACCCGGCAACCTATCCGGGGTGATGCCCTCGGTCTATGGTGTGCGCACCGCTACCCGTTCGGTCCGCAGGAGGCAACCCGATGCCCACAGTGCAGAGTATTTCGCCGCGCCATCAGGCGACGCCTCCGCCCGGGAGCAGGGCCTGGCGGATTGTCTTTTTGTGCTTCGGGGCTTTCGCTGTGGTCGTGCTCGGGATCGCCGCCCTCACGGTGTGGAATCTGTCGCGCAGCTTCGAATCCGTAGAGAAGATCCCGGATGCCTTCCCCGCCGACGATGCCGCTCGTCCACCGGTGTCGACTGGAGTTGCGGCCTCAGCGTTGAACTTTCTGCTTCTGGGTTCTGACACCCGCGGCGCCAGCTCCGGGTCCATCGCCAACATCAGCGGGCAACGATCCGACACCATCGTCATCGTGCACATTCCGGCTGATCGTCAGCAATTGTCGGTGATGTCGATACCGCGAGACAGTTGGTTGGAGATCCCGGGCTACGGCGAAGCCAAGATCAACGCGGCGTTGTCGTATGGCGGGGTGCCGTTGGCGGTGCAAACCGTGGAGGGGTTGATCGGTGCCCGCATCGACCACGTGGCGGTGGTTGATTTCTCCGGTTTCAAGGCGCTGACCGATGCGCTCGGCGGGGTGGACATCGACAACCCCGTTGCCTTCGACTCGTACCATTTGAAAGGCCACACCTTCGCTCAGGGGGCACAACACCTCGACGGTACCGAGGCGCTTGCGTTCGCCCGGGAGCGTTACGCCTTCGCCGACGGCGACTTCCAACGTGTGCGGAACCAGCAGCTGTTGATAAGTGCTCTGTTCACCGGACTCACCGACAGATCGACGCTCACCGACCCGGTCGCCATGAACGGGGCGATCCGGGCCCTGCAGACGCATATCGCTGTCGACAACGAGCTGAGTTCGGTCGACTTGGCGACGCTGGGCGTGGAGCTGGCAAACGTGCGGGCTGGCGACATCACCTTCTTCACGATTCCGACCGCTGGCACCGGGACGTCAGCTGATGGACAGTCGATCGTCAATCTGGATTGGGCGGCGCTGCCCGGGGTGCAAGATGCATTTTGGCTAGACAATCTCGGCGGTGTCGCCCCGCACCTGCAGGCCGCTGGTTAGCGTATGAGCGCGCAATCTGCACCGACGACGCTGACGGGGACGGGTGGAAAGCGCCGGGTCCGGCGAATCGTCGTGATTGTCCTCAGTATCGTCGCGGTGGTGGTGCTGGTGGTCACCGGCGTCACCGCCGGCAGCGTACTGGCCACCTTCCAAGCGGTGGAGAAGATCCCAAACGCGTTTCCGGCCGAGGCCGACCGGCCGCCGGTGACCAGCGGTGTAGCGGCGTCGTCGATGAATTTCCTGCTGCTGGGCTCCGACTCCCGCGGTGAGCACAAGGGCTCGCTTGCGGAGATCAACGGTCAGAACTCCGACACCCTCGTGGTCATGCATGTGCCCGCCGACCGCGATCAGATCACCGTGATGTCGATTCCCCGGGATACCTGGCTGGCAATTCCTGGACACGGCGAAGCCAAAGTGAGCGCCGCGATGTCGTGGGGCGGCGTTCCCCTCGCCGTACAGACCGTCGAGAGCCTGATCGACGCACGCATCGACCATGTGGCGGTGGTGGACTTCGGTGGATTCCAGGGGCTGACCGATGCGCTCGGCGGGGTGGACATCGACAATCCCATTGCCTTCGATTCGTTCTATTTGACGGGCCATGCGTTCCCGCAGGGCCCGCAGCACCTCACCGGAACCGAGGCTCTCGCCTTCGCCCGTGAGCGCGCCGCGTTCCCGGACGGCGACGTTCAGCGGGTTCACAATCAGCAGTTGTTGATCGCGGCGATTTTCGACGGCATCCTGGAGCAGGCCACCCTTACCGATCCGGGACGGGTGAGCGCCGTGATCGGCGCGGTCACCGAGCACCTGGCGGTCGATGACACCCTGGCTTCCACCGACCTGGTTGGTCTCGGCGTGGAGTTGCGGGAGGTGCGCGCCGACGACGTTACCTTTTTCACCATTCCGACCCTGGGCGCGGGAACCTCCCCAGACGGACAGGTGATGATCACCCTCGACCGGGCAGCGTTGCCGGCTGTGCAAGACGCGTTTCGATCTGACACTCTCGACGATCTCGCGGTCGGACTCAGGAGCGTCAGTTAGCTCGGGCCGGCAGTCGGTTGCGAGCTGGTGCTACTCCGGGCGGTGATGGTGGAGAGCACGACGAGTGCCAGCGCTGCCCCCACGGCGGCCCCGAGCGTATTCGCCAGCACGTCCACGAAGGTGGCGTATCTCGACGGCAAGAACACCAGCTGGCTCAGCTCGATGAGACAGCTCGCGCCGAAACCGATGAGGATGGCCACCCACCACCGGGCGCTGCCGAGCAGAATCACGCCGAGCATGCCAACCGGGAGGAAGAGCACGATGTTGGCGGAGAACTCGATCAGGGCATAGCTGAACCAATTAGGGACGCCATGATCGTGCAACTTGATCAGTATGCGCACGATCTGACGATTTGCGATTCGGTCGACCGGGGTGGGCCACAGTGCGATCAGCGCGAGAGCAACGAGATACAGAGAGCCCAGCCACAGAGCGGCACGTTGCAGGGCGGCGTGGCGTTGTCTTGCCAATGCGCTCACGCGACCTCCTCTGTGCTGCGAGGGCCACCCATGCGTGCCTATCGCGGGCGGACATCACCGTCAATAAGCCAATGCTCCACCCTAGCGAGGCATGCCTTCCGTTCAAAGCGGCGCGGCGCGCTCCCCAGATAACCGTCAGCGAACGCCGGGGGAGTCGACACGCTTGGGCAGCAGGAAAACGAGGAGTAGCGCAACCACGCTCAAGGCAGCGCTGACTGCCATGGCCAGGGTGGCGCTGTCAGTGAAGCCCTGTGCCACGGCGTCGGCACCGGGGCCGGCAACCACGAGGGTGCCGAAGAAGACGCTGCCGACCACCGCGATACCGGCTGCGCTGCCGACTCGCTGCATGACGCCCACGACGCCACTGGCCGCCCCGGCCTCCGCGCGATCCACGGTAGCAACGATGAACGCCACATTCGGCGCGATGAAGCAGCCGCTGCCGAGCCCGGCGATGAACAGCGGCGGCAGCAAGATCCAGTTGGTCAGGTCTGCCGGGGCGGTGAGCAGGAGCACCAACCAGATCCAGACCAGGCCGAGGGTGACCAGAGCTACGCCGGCGACAAGCACGGTACGGCCCAGCCGCTGGGTGAGGCGATTGCTCTGCGACGAAGCAATGATCGATCCGATGGCGAAGGGAATCGAGACCAGCCCAGACTCGAGCGCGGTGTGGCCGAGGCCCGCCTGCCAGAGAATCGAGATGGTGAAGAAGATGCTGGTGAACGCCGCGAAGTAAACCAGAGCGAGCACAACACCGCCGCTGAATGCGGGATGGGTGAACAAGTGCGGCGGCACGAGGGGGCTGTCACCCCGCTTGGCGACGGCCACTTCCCAGCCGCCGAATGCCACGATCAACAGCACGCCAGCCCCCAGGACGAGGTAGGTCCAGAGCGGCCAGCCCTGGTCCTGGCCTTCGATGAGCGGAACCAGGAGGGCCACGAGGCCGGCCGAGAGCAGCAGGAGGCCGATCAGATCGATGCGGGAAGCGGCGGGAGTACCGGCCTGCGAGGCCGCACCGGTACCGGAGGGCAGCAAGACGGCGGCGGCAATGAGGGCGACGACGCCGATCGGCAGGTTGACCCAGAAGACCAGGCGCCAGCCGTTCTCGGTGCCGAAGGCTTCGATGATCAGACCACCGACGATGGGGCCCAGAGCCGTGGACACACCGATGACCGAACCCATGATTGCAAAGGCCTTGCCACGAAAGCGCGGCGGGAACATCAGCTGGATGACGGCGGTGACGGCGGGCACGAAGATTCCGCCGGCCAGGCCCTGCACGACGCGGGCGATGATCAGCTGCAGGTCGTTCTGAGCAAGGCCGCAGGCAAGGCTGGCGGCCGTGAACAGGGCCAGGCCGGTGAAGAACACCCACTTATGGCCGATCCGGTCGCCGATGCGGCCGGCGGGGATAAGTGCAAGGCCGAATGCCAGGGCGTAGCCGGAGATGATCCAGGAGAGCGTTGCTTCGGAGGCATCCAGGCTGCTCTGAATCGTGGGAAGGGCCACATTGACGATCGTGGTGTCGAGCAGTGCCATGAACATGCCGGCCAGCAGAACGATGAGCGCCTGCCAGGCGCGCCGGGACACCGCCGGAGCGGCTGCGGAGGTGGGGGAGTCAGCCATGGTCGTTGGCCCTTCTGGCGCGAGACGTGAGAGAACAGAAAAACCCCCACTCGCATGAGTGGGGGTCTTTTCTGTCGGGGTAACAGGATTTGAACCTGCGACCTCGTCGTCCCGAACGACGCGCGCTACCAAGCTGCGCCATACCCCGATGGCCCTGTGGACCTCGACAAGTATAACCCCATCGGACCCAAGGGTTTCGACAGGCTCTACCCGAGAGTTGGCTACGGCGCCTTGTACTTGCCGATCACGACGACCACGGTTCCACCGGGTATGGCCGGACTGCCGGCCACCGGATTCATGACCAGCACCTTGCCGTCCTGGTTCTTGTCGCTGACGGTCTGATCCATGGTTGACACCGTGAACCCGTTCAGAGTTCCCTTTGCCTGGGGAAGCGACTGTCCCACCACGTCGGGCAGCAGCACCTGCGAGCCGTTGCTGGTGAAGACCGTGACCAGGCCACCGATGCTGGTGGAGTCGCCGCCGGCTGGTTCACTGCGCGCTATGGTGCCGGCGGGCAGTTCCGAATCGGTGACCCCGCCATCGAGGAAGCCGAAGCCGTCGGATTCGATTTCGTTCCGCGCCTGGTCGATCGACTGGCCGCGCACGTCGGGCACCGTCACCTGCACGCCCTGAACGAGATTGCTCGAGGCCTCGGCGAACTCATCGCCGCCGTACTTGGCGTTGGCGACACTCATGATGTCCGGCCACATCTTGTGCCGCGCCGTGGACGCCTGGCCACTCTCAAAGTAGGTGTTGCGCTGGTTTTTGTCGCCGGTGACGCTCACGACTCCCACCACAGTGGCGATTTTAGTGCTCGCGCCACTCATCCAGGTGTCCTTGTTGCCGTCGGTGGTTCCGGTCTTGCCGATCATCGGTACATGCGGGTACGTGTTGCCATTCGACGGCGAGGCTGTTCCGCTGGTCATGACCCGTTTCATCGCGTAGGCCATGCCCGCGGCAACGGCGGGCTCGACCGACTGCGTGCAGGTGGACGTCGGCGGTGCGATCTCGGCACCGTCGGCGCCGGTGATGCGGTCGATGACGATCGCGGAGCACGTGCTGCCGTTGTTGGCGATGCCGGCGAAGGCGACGGCCATGGTGAGCGGGGCGATCTCGTTGGTGCCGAGCACCGAGCTGGCACCCTGCTGCAGCGGGTCACCGTTGGCGCGGTGCACGCCGAACGCCTCGGCTGTCTGCCGGATCTTGCACAGGTCGAGCTTCTTGGCCATGCCGATGAACCCGGTATTGATCGAGCCGATGGTGGATTCCAGGGCGGTGTAGTTGCGCCCGCTCTCGTTGCTGTCGTTCTTGGGCGCGAAGCCGGCTCCGTAATTTTGCGGGCCATCGCAGCTGTCGGGGAAGGTGCCCCAGTCGGATTTCACCGACGAGTCCACCCGTTCGCCGAGGGCGTGGCCCTCTTTCAGCCACTCCGCCAGGGTGAAGACCTTGTAGGTGGAGCCGGGCTGGAAGCCCGAGGAACCGCCCTGGCTGAAGTCGGTGTTGTAGTTGATGCCCGTGTACTCCGGGCCCGGGGCGACTTCTTCCTGGGTGTAGATCTTGTTCTGCGCCATCGAGATGACCCGGCCGGTGCCGACCTGCACACTCGTGGCAACCCCGCCGACGTCCCACACCGCACCGGTGTAAGGGTCGGTGAAGGTCTGGGGCACGTTCTCGGCGAGGGCGGCTTCCGACGCCGACTGCATGTCGAGGTCGAGGGTGGTGTAGATCTGGTAACCGCCGCGGCGGAAGTTGAGCATGCGGGTGTCTTCGTCGGCGCCGAAGGTGGGATCCGTTTTGAGCACCTGTGTGACGTAGTCGCAGAAGTACGCAGCGCCGCCGGCGGTCTGGCAGCCCGTGCTGGGCTCCCGGATTACGGGCGCGATCACGCTGGCTACGGCAGCGTCGTGGTCTTCCTGGCTGATCTTCTCGTACTGGAGCATCTCGCCGAGAATGTAGTCGCGACGCACCTTGTTGTCGGCGTACCCGTTCGCGGCACCGTTGGTTTCGCTCTCGGGGTTGTCGAGACGGAACTTCTCCGGGTTGTTCACGATCGCGATGAGGCTGGCTGCCTGCGGCAGGGTGAGCGTGCCGGCCGAGGCGCTGTAGTAGTACTCGGCTGCGGCCTGAATGCCGTAGACGGTGCCGCCGAACCCGGTGATGTTCAGATAGCCCTGCAGAATCTCGTCTTTGGTGTACGTCTTTTCCACTCCGATGGCCAGTCGCATCTCCTTGAGCTTGCGTTCTGGGGTGGTTTTGGTCGCGTCCTTGAAGCAGGCATCGAGGGCTTCCTGGTCGCTGAGCACCTCGCACTTTTGCACGAGCACATTCTTGACGTACTGCTGGGTCACCGACGAGCCGCCGGATACGTCGCCGTCGCCGAAGGTCGACAATGCGCCGCGAATGGTGCCCTGCAGGTCTACGCCACCGTGCTCGTAGAACCGGGGGTCCTCGCCGGCGACGACGGCATCGCGCACGAACTGGCTCGTGGCTTGCAGCGGCACTTCCACGCGGTTCTGGTCATAGAACGATGCCAGCTTGTAGGGCGTGCCGTCGTTCTGCACGGCGTAAATGGAACTCACCTGCGACAGCTGGTCGATCTTCAGGTAGTTCGGCATGTTCTCGAAGACGTTGATCGTGCTCGTTGTGGCCAGGCTGGACACCGCGAGCGCCGGCGTGATCGCGACGGTGACCAACAGGCCGGCTGCAGCGCTCATGGCGACTATGCCAAAAAGCCCGCCGACGACGCCGCCAAATGTTCTCTTGTAATCCCCCATAGACGTGAGCCTAGAGGATGAACCGATGGTGGGAGGTGTGTCATGTCCCCCAGGAAGGGGGACTTAGGTGGCGGTGAGGGTGAGCAGTGTCGCCTCTGGCGGGCAGGCGAACCGCACCGGAGCGTAGATGGAGGTGCCCAGCCCGGCCGACACGTTGAGGAATGCTGTGCGCAGACCCACGTTCCAGAAGCTGAGGCCCTTCACCTGTCGGCGGGGGATGTCGCAATTGGTCACCAGGGCGCCGAATTTGGGCACACACACCTGACCGCCGTGCGTGTGACCGGCCAGGATCAGCTGGGCACCGTGATTCACGAACGAGTTCAGCACCCGCTGGTATGGCGCGTGCACGACGCCCACGGTGAGGGTGGAGCGCGGTGCCGCGGGCGTGCCGGGGTCGGGCCAGGTCTCCTCGGCGAGGGGGTCGTTGCCACGCAGCTCGTCGATGGCGCCGGTGATCAGGTCGAGCCGATCACGCCTGATATGCGGATCGTCCACGCCGAAGATCTCCAGGTGGGTTCCGTTGATGTCCAAGGCCTCGGCCGCATTGTTCAGGTCGGTCCAGCCGAGGTCGGCGAAGACCCGGTGCAGGTCGTCGGTGTCGAGCTCTGCGCGGGGCATGCCGGCGAGCCGGGAGGGGCCACCGAAGTACTTGAGCGGGTTCTTCGGCTGCGGGCCGAAGAAGTCGTTCGACCCATTGACGAAAATGCCCGGGATGCCGTTGAACGGTTCGAGGGCGAACTCAACACCCGCGATTCCGTCCTCATGGCCCAGGTTGTCTCCGGTGTTCACGACCAGGTCGGGCTCCAGCGCGGCGAGACCGCGCACCCACTCCTGCTTGTCGCGCTGCCAGGGGGCCATGTGGAGGTCGGACAGGTGCAGTACTCGGATCGGAGCCGAACCCGGCGCGAGCACCGGCACGGTCACTTCGCGCAAGGTGAAACGGCGGCGTTCCACCAATGACCCCCAGGCCACCGCTGCCAGCCCGGCCGCCGTCACAACGGCGGCCGAACTGAGGAGGGCGCGTGCGGCGCTCAACCTGCAGCTCCCGCGACCTTGCCGATGACGACCGTGACGCTGGAGCCCTTGGCTGCTGTACTGCCGGCGGCGGGACTCATCGAGAGCACCTTGCCGTTCTGCGCCGGGTCGGTGACAGCCTGCTCGGTATTCACGACGTTGAATCCGTTCAGCGTGGACTTGGCTTGGCCGAGGGTCTGACCCGTGACATCCGGCAGCACTGACTGCGTTCCGTTGCTCGTGTAGACGGTGATCGTTGCTCCGTTGCTGGCCGTGGAACCGTTGGCCGGGTCAGTGCGGGCCACGGTGCCGGCGGGAAGCTCTGAGTCGGTGACGCCGCCGTCCAGAACGTCGAAGCCGGCTCCTTCAAGGGCGTTCGTGGCATCGTCGATTGACTGGCCTCGCACGTCGGGAACAGCAACCTGGGCGCCCTGGATCACGTTGTTTGACGCCTCGGCGAATTCATCGCCACCGTACTTGGCGTTGGCGACACTCATGATGTCCGGCCACATGCGGTGCCGGGCAGTTGCCGCCTGACCGCTATCGAAATAGATGCCGCGCTGGTTGGCGTCGCCGGTGACACTCACCACACCCACGACGGTGGCGACCTTGGTGCTCGCGCCACTCATCCAGGTGTCCTTGGCGCCGTCGGTGGTACCGGTCTTGCCGATCATTGGCACCTTCGGGTAGGTGGCGCCGTTGGACTGGGTCGCAGACCCCTCGGTGAGCACGCGTTCCATGGCGTAAGCCATGCCCGCGGCGACTGACGGTTCGACCGACTGGGCGCAGGTTGAGGCCGGCGGCTCGATTTCCGCGTCGTCCGGTCCGACGATGCGGTCGATGACCACTGCCGAGCAGGTGGTGCCGTTGTTCGCGATGCCCGCGAATGCCACGGCCATGCTCAGCGGCGCAATCTCGTTCGTGCCCAGCACCGAGGACGCACCCTTCTCCAGCTCATTGCCATCGGCGCGGTGCACGCCGAATGACTCCGCGGTGTCCCTGATCTTGCAGAGGTCGAGCTTCTTGGCCATGCCGAGGAAGCCGGTGTTGATCGAGTTGATGGTCGACTGCAGAGCGCTGTAGTTCGTGCCGCTTTCGTTGGCATCGTTCTTGGGGTTGTAACCGGGGAACGTCTGCGGACCGCTGCAATAGTCCTGGAAAGTTCCCCAGTCCGACTTGCGGGCGGAATCGACCCGTTCGCTGAGCGCGTGGCCTTCCTTCAGCCATTCTGCGAGCGTGAAGACCTTGTAGGTCGAGCCGGGCTGGAATCCGCTCGAGCCGCCCTGGTCGTAGTCGGTGTTGTAGTTGATCCCGGAGTACTGGGCTCCGGTGGCCTGCACCTCCGGATCCTGGCTGTAGACCTTATTTTGCGCCATGGCGAGAACGCGCCCGGTGCCCACCTGCACGGAGGTGGCCACTCCGCCGAGGTCCCACACCTCACCGGTGTCGGGGTCAGTGTAGGTCTGGGGTACGTTTTCGCCCATCGTCGCCTCGGCTGCCGACTGGAGTTCGAGGTCGAGGGTGGTGTAGATGTCGTAACCACCGCGACGGAAGTTGGTCATGCGGGTGTCTTCGTCTTCACCAAAGGTGGGGTCGCTCTTGAGGATGTGGGTGACGTAGTCGCAGAAGTACGCGCTGCCACCCGCGGTCTGGCAGCCGGTGCTCGGCTCGGTGATGGTCGGCGTGATCGGCGAGGCGATGGCCTCGTCATACTGCTCCTGGGTGACCTTGTTGTACTTGAGCATTTCGCCCAGGATGTAGTCGCGTCGCTGCTTGTTGTCGGCGTAACCGTTCGCGGCTCCGTTCGTCTCGCTCTCAGGCTGGTCGAGGCGGAACTTTTCCGGGTTGTTCACGATCGCGATGAGGCTGGCTGACTGCGACAGAGTGAGGTTGGCTGCGCTGGTGTTGAAGTAGAAGTTCGAGGCGCTCTCGATGCCGTACACGCTGCCGCCGAACAGGGTGATGTTGAGGTAGCCCTGCAGGATTTCGGCCTTGTCGTAGGTCTTCTCCACGCCGATGGCGAACCGCATCTCCTTGAGCTTGCGCTCGGGGGAGGTCTCGGTGGCCTCTTCGTAGCAGGCATCCAGTTTGTCCTGGTCGGTGAGAACCTCACACTTCTGCACGAGCACGTTCTTGACGTACTGCTGGGTGATGGATGATCCACCCTGGGTACCGCCGCCGGTGACAGTTGAGAGAGCGCCACGAATAGTTCCCTGCAGGTCCACGCCACCGTGCTCGTAGAACCGGGGGTCCTCACCCGAGACAGCGGCGTCCTGCACGAACTGGCTCATGCTTGCCAGGGGAACTTCAACCCGGTTCTGGTCGTAGAAGGAGGCCAGTGCGTATGGCGTGCCGTCGTTCTGCACGGCATAGATGGTGCTCTTCTGGGCGAGCTGGTCGACCTTGAGATAGTCGGGCAGGTTTTCGAACACGTTGATCGTGCTGGTGGTGGCCATGCCTGACAACGCCAGTGCAGGAGTGACGGCGACGGTGACCAGAACACCGGCTACCGCGCTCATCCCGACGAAACCGAGGAGGCCGCCGAGCGCTCCACTAACCGTACGTTTTTTGGCAGACATACAATTGAGCGTAAGGGACAATTCTGAAAAACCGCCTGAATCGGAGCCGTATGACTGCCTGGGAATACCTCACTACACCGCTGATGATCCACAACACCGCTGCCATCCTCAACAACTGGGGATCGGAAGGCTGGGAGCTCGTGCAGGTCGTCACCGGCCCCGAGGGCGGACTCGTCGCCTATCTCAAGCGCCCGGTCTCCGGCGCGGAAGGAGCATGACCATGTCGCAGATTGAGGCTCGCTTGGCCGAACTGGGAATCGAACTTCCCTCGGTCGTTCCGCCGGTCGCCTCCTACGTGCCCGCCGTGGTGAGCGGCTCGCTGGTGTTCACCTCCGGTCAGCTGCCGATGGTGTCGGGCGCGCTGCCCGCCACGGGTAAGGTCGGTGGCGGTCACGGTCTCGTTCCGGCCGCCGACGCCAAGGAGTATGCCCGGCAGAGCGCCTTGAATGCGCTGGCCGCGATTCAGAGCGTGATCGGGTCGCTCGATCGCATCACCCAGGTGGTCAAGGTCACCGGCTTCGTCGCCTCCGCCCCCGACTTCACCGGCCAGCCCGGCGTGATCAACGGCGCATCGGACGTGCTCGGGGAGATCTTCGGAACGATCGGCGTGCACGCCCGTTCAGCCGTCGGCGTGGCCGTGCTGCCACTAGACTCCCCGGTCGAGGTCGAACTCGTCGTTTCGTTCGCCTAGGAGCTTTCTCAGGATCGCGGGTCTCGCGGGTCCGGCTCATCGCTGGTCGAGCCCGTCGAGACCTCGCGAGTCTCTCAGGCCGGCGTGGCAGCCTTTGCCCGCGCCTGCCCCGCCGAGAATGCCGCCCCGACGCGAGCGGCCAGCGCCTGGGCGGGCAACTCCACCCACCGGTACATCAGCTGGGCGAGACCCAAGCTGACCGGCACCGAGACCAACGCGCCCCACCACCAGCGTTCGGGGCCGAACACCTGCCCGAAGGTGACCACGACGGGAAAATGTACCAGGTACAGGCTGAAACTGATTCGGCCGAGCCAGCCCAGCAGGCGGCCGCTGAGCAGGCGTTGCACCGGTGGCCACAGTGCCACGGTCGCCACGATCAGAACGGCCCCCGGAACCCGCAGGGCCAGGGTCAGTTCATTCCACGGCCCGGTCAGCACCGGCCGAAACAGCCAGTGAGCTATCAACAGCAGCGGGCCGAGCGCGGCCAGAACTGCCCAGGCGAGTGTGCCGGCCGGGCCGCCCGCGAGCCGGGTTGAAGTCGCCTGCAGGGACCGGTGATTCGCGGCGAGCAGGGCGCCCAGCGCGAACGCCGGCAGATACATGAGCGGTTCGACGGCGAGCAGGTATCCGATGGTGGACGCGGCTAGGAGCGCCGCCGCCCAGGAGAGGGTCCACCGGCGGGTGGCCACTGCCAGGATCACTCCCACCGGCAGTAGCAGCGAGAACCACATCTCCCAGGCGAGCGACCACAGTGGCGGGTTGACGTCGGGCCGGCCGGTGTAACCCACGATGCTGGCCTCGCGCAACAGGTTGCCGAGGCCGAGATCTGGGCTGCCCTGCTTCGCCATCCACGCACCGCCGACTCCCGTGCGCGGCACGAGCGCGATCCACATCGCGGCAAGAACCACGGAGACGACTACCGGGATCGCCAGTCGTACGATGCGTCGGGGGTAATACGCCAGCCAGTTGTAGCCCCTCACGGACTGGCGTAGCGGCGACAGCACGAGCACGAAACCGCTGAGGACAAAGAAGACCAGCACGAATTCGGGTCCGGCGAAGAAGATCTTCAGCGGGGAGAGGGTCGCCCACCAGCCGGTGGAGAAGATGGGCACGTCGGTGCTCGACGAGTAGGCGGCGGAGACCGCCGGCGACGTCATCGAGATGTGGTGCACCAACACGATGACGGCGGCCACGCCCCGCAGGGCGTCGAGTGCGACCAATCGGTTCCGGGGTTCAACGGCAGGCATTCGCCCCACCGTAAATGTCCTTCGTGTACGCGAACTGAGAGAAAAGCACTAGCCGAGGGCTCGTGGAGGTGCTTTTCTCTCAGCTCGCGAGAGCCGATTAGCGCATGCTGTCGGTGATGATCTGCATGATCGAGGTGTCGGCGAGGGTTGTGGTGTCGCCGACCTCTCGGCCTTCCGCCACATCGCGCAGCAGCCGGCGCATGATCTTGCCCGACCGGGTCTTGGGCAACTCGTTCACGATGAAGATCTCCCGCGGCCGGGCAATTGCGCCGATCTGCAGCGTCACATGCGCCCGCAGCACCGCACTGATGTCGGCGTGGGAGGCCGCATCCGTCTGGCTGTACTTGATGATCACGAACGCCACGACGGCCTGCCCTGTCGTCTCGTCATTCGCGCCGACCACGGCGGACTCCGCCACCATCGGATGCGCCACCAGCGACGACTCGATCTCGGCGGTCGAAAGCCGATGTCCCGACACGTTCATCACGTCATCCACCCGGCCGAGCAGCCAGATGTCGCCGTCGCGGTCGAGCCGGGCGCCGTCACCGGCGAAATACAGCGGGGCGTTCGGCGCGTCGGCGAACTTCTCCCAGTAAGTCTCGACGAACCGGTCCGGGTCGCCCCAGATGCCGCGCAACATCGACGGCCACGGTTCGGTGACCACGAGCAGGCCGCCGTTGCCGTGCCCGACGTGGTGACCGTCTTCGCCGAGCACGTCGATGGCGATGCCCGGAATGGCCACCTGGGCCGAGCCGGGTTTGGTCTCGGTGAGTCCGGGCAGGGCGGAGATCATGATCGCGCCGGTCTCGGTCTGCCACCAGGTGTCGACCACGGGTGTGACCTGATGGCCGATCACCTCGCGGTACCACATCCACGCTTCCGGGTTGATCGGCTCGCCGACCGAGCCGAGCAGGCGCAGGCTCGACAGGTCGAACTTCTGCGGCTCTTGCCGGCCGATCTTCATGAACGTGCGGATGGCGGTGGGCGCCGTGTACAGGGTGGTGACCTTGTACTTCTCGATGATCTCNTGCGGGGTGTCGGGGGTGCCCTCGTACAGCACCTGGGTGGCGCCGTTGGCGAGAGGCCCGTAGACGACGTAGCTGTGCCCGGTGATCCAGCCCACGTCGGCGGTGCACCAGTACACATCGGTCTCCGGCTTGAGGTCGAAGACGTATTTGTGCGTGAACGCCGCCTGGGTGAGGTAGCCGCCGCTGGTGTGCAGAATGCCCTTGGGCTTGCCGGTGGTGCCGGAGGTGTAGAGGATGAACAGCGGATTCTCGGCCGGAAACGGCACGGCGTCGTGCTCGCCGGATACGGCGGCGAGCTCGTCGTGCCACCACTTGTCACGGTCGTTCCACTCGACGTCGCCGCCGGTGCGCTCGACCACGAGCACTGTGCGCACCGAGGAATCGCCGCTGGCAAGGGCCGCGTCCACGGCGGGCTTGAGCGGGGTGGCCCGGCCCTTGCGGTAGCCGCCATCGGCCGTGATCACGACCACGGCTTCGGCGTCGTCAATGCGGGAGCGCAGGCTCTCGGCGCTGAACCCGCCGAAGATCACCGAGTGCACGGCGCCGATGCGCGCGACGGCGAGCATCGCCACGACCGCCTCGGGAATCATGGGCAGGTAGATGGCCACTCGGTCGCCGGCCTGCACGCCCAGGCCGAGCAGCACATTCGCGGCCCGTTTCACATCGCTGGTGAGCTGGGCGTAGGTGATCGAGCGGGAATCGCCGGGCTCGCCCTCCCAATGCAGGGCCACCCGGTCGCCGTTGCCGGCGAGCACATGCCGGTCGAGGCAGTTGTAGGCCACATTGAGCTCGCCGTCGTCGAACCACTTCGCGAACGGCGGATTCGACCAGTCCAGCGTTCGGGTGAACGGCTTGTGCCAGTGCACGAGCTCGCGGGCCTGATCCGCCCAGAAACCAAGGCGATCTGCTGCCGCGTCGGTGTAGAGCGATTCGGTGGCGACCGATTGCGCGGCGAACTCCGCGGACGGCGGGAATCGGCGGGTTTCGTGGAGAAGATGGTCGATTTGCACGCTCATGCGGGTTCGCTCCTTTGCGAGTACAGGCAGTGTCAGGCCGTCGCGGCGGCCTCATCCCTGAACCCTACACGGCGAGCGAGACCTGTTCGAGGGGGAGTTTTGCGGGAAGAACAGCAGATTTTCTGTGCTCGGTATATTCGAAATCCGCGTCTCACGAGCAGTTCTCGCCGTGTCCTCATTTAGGGGGACCTGGAGGACTTGCGCATCTGACTTTCCCAAGTATGCTTATCAATGTCTGAACGAAAGTTCGACCTGTGGTGCGTTTGGTTCCCCCCAATCAACGCACTGCCGAGGCGGCACCTGTTCCCCCCAATAGGTGCCGCCCCCCTTTTTTAAGCCGACGCTGTTCGCGGCGCCGCCATCCCACCTCGGTGACGTCGCGGGCCTGTCGACCGCGGTGGGCGCGGCGCTCCTCCACAGGCCGCTCTGGCTCGCACCGGCAGCCAAATACCGCCACGGTGCCAGCCGGCGATTCCTCGCCGGTAGCGTGCCCGCATGCCTGAGCCCTACATTGCTGTACCGTCCTTCCTCACCAGGAACAACCCTCTGGTCGTGCGCCCGGAGGCGTCCGAATCGGATGAAGCGGAACCGGGCGCTCCCGGTGCGTCTGGTCAGCTCATCGCGAGCGATCTTCCTGCCCGAACCGATCTCAGCCTGCTCGGCCCTCTGGCGCGGTACGCCCTTGCCGGTGCTGTCACCGACCTGTTTGTGAACGGTGAGGCCGGCCTGTGGCTGGACGCCGGTAAGGGACTGGTGGTGGCGCAGGATTGGCACAGTGATGAGCGCAGTATCCGCGACCTGGCCGTGCGGCTGATCGCGCTGGGCGGCCGGCACATCGACGAGGCCAGTCCCTGTGTCGACGTGCGCCTGGCCGATGGCATTCGGGTGCATGCCGTGCTGCCGCCGGTATCGAGCACCGGCACCTTGCTGTCGATTCGGTTGCCGCGCTCTCAACGCCTTGGTCTCGCCGACCTCGCCGAGGGCGGCCTGTTCGGTCGTGGTGAGGCCGCCACCGTATCGGTGGGCCGGCTGCGCGCCGCGGTGCTCGGCCGCGAGAACCTGCTCGTAACCGGGGCGGCCGGCAGCGGCAAGACCACCCTCCTGGCCGCTCTGCTCGGCGAGGCGCCCGCGGGGGAGCGCATCGTGGTGATCGAGGATGTCGCCGAGCTCCGTATCAACCACCCCCACGTCGTGGCCTTGGAATCCCGGCAGGCCAACCTTGAGGGCGCTGGCCGGATCGGCCTGGACAGTCTGCTGCGCGAGGCTCTACGGATGCGGCCGGACCGGCTGGTGCTGGGCGAGTGCCGGGGAGTGGAAATTCGCGAGCTCCTGGCAGCGCTCAACACCGGCCACGACGGTGGGGCCGGCACTCTGCATGCCAACTCGTTGGCCGACGTCCCCGCTCGGCTCGAGGCGTTGGGCGCCCTCGCCGGCATGAGCCCGACCGCCGTGGCCCGGCAGACGGTGAGCGCGATCGGGCTGGTGCTTCACCTGGAACGCCGTGACGGGCAGCGCCGGCTCGCCCAGCTGGGCCGGTTCACGCTCAACGCCACCGAACGACTCACAGCGGTCGCCGGATGAAACGCCGGCGAATCCAAGCGCCCGAAATCGAGGAAGTGGCCCGGCTGGCCGAACGATTGGCCGTTCTGATGTCCGCGGGCGTCTCACCCGTCTCGGCCTGGGATTATCTGGTGCCGCCCGCTGCGGAAGACCATCCGGGCCCAACGCGGCGCCGGACCGCCCGCACCGCCGACCACGGCAACGAGGCGATCCTGCTGGCCGCGTCGCGGGCGGCGCACGCGGGGGAGCGAGTCGCTGACGCGATCGCCGCCGAAGCCGTGCACCTGCCCGCCCAACTCGGTGAGGCCTGGCGGGCGCTCGCCGCGGCCTGGGACGTCGCCACCCAGTCCGGCGCTCCGTTGGCGGCAGCGTTGCGGGACCAGGCTGCCGCGTTCCGGGAGCTCGGCCAACTGCACCGCGATCTCAGCGTGGCTCTCACCGGACCGCGAGCGACGGCGCGCATGGTGCTCGTGCTGCCGCTGGTCGCACTGCTCTTCGGCACCGTGCTCGGCTTCGACACCGTGCACACCTTGTTCTTCACCGGCCCGGGCCTGGCCTGCCTGCTCGCTGGTTCGCTGCTTCTGCTCGCGGCCGCCGGATGGAACCGCACACTTGTGCGCTCCGCGAGCGCCCAGCACGCGGCGCCCGGCCTCGAGCTCGACCTCACCGCGATCGGCATGGCCGGCGGTGGGTCGCTTGACCGGGCGAGGGCCACGGCACGCAGCAGTGCGGAACGATTCGGTCTGCGCCCCGCTGACGGCGCACGCACTGCCGACGACGCAACCATCGACCGGGTGTTGGAGCTATCCGCTCGCGCCGGTGTGCCGGCGGGCGAGCTCCTGCGCAGTGAAGCCGATCAGGCCCGCCGAGATGCCCGCAGCGCGGGTCGCCAACGGGCCGAGAAGTTGGCCGTGTCACTGATGGTCCCGCTCGGGGTGTGCGTGCTCCCGGCGTTCATGCTTGTTGGGGTGGCCCCGCTCCTGCTCAGTGTGCTCTCCTCCACCCTCACCTCGTTCTAGACCTTCTGCACAACCGTTACTGCGGTTGCCGACCCGGCTGGCGGCGGCGGCAGGATGGCAGTGCTCGTGCCAGCCACGCTGCGTCACCGGCTTCGGCCGCTGACGTGAAAGGAGCCATCATGCATCACACCACCACCAGTCATGCACCCTCCAACGTTGCAGCCCCCGCCGACCCCAGCTCAGGCGTTGCCGGGCTCGCGGGGCCGGTGCCCGGCGGCGGGACCGTCGAGAGACCCGTTCCTGTGGCCGGCTCGCGCCGTGCTCTGCCGACCGCGAGCAGGTACACCGGCATCACCGAGGGTTCCGTGCGCACCCGCACGGTGCGATCCAACACAGCGCGCGCCCTGCTCAGGCTGCGCCAGGAGCGGGGAGCCGCGACCGCCGAATACCTGGTGGCCACGATGGCCGCCGTCGGCTTCGCCGGCCTGCTCATCGTCATTCTGCGCGGCGACGAGGTGCGCGGCATCCTCACCGATCTGGTGCGTAGTGCACTTTCGGTCGGCTGACCGTCAGCGGGGCAGCGTGACAGCGGAGTTCGCCGCCGTGCTGCCCGCCGTGCTGGTGCTTCTTGCGGCGTGTCTGGGAGCGGTGCAGGTGGTCGGACAGCACGTGCGCCTCACCGACGCCGCCGGGTCAGCCGCACGGCTGCTCGCCCGAGGGGAGAGCGCGCACAGCGCCGCCGCCCCGCTCCAGGGCCTGGGACCGAGCGCGACCCTTACCGTGGAGTCACAGGGCACCTTCATCTGCGCCGGAGTGAGCGCCGCCAGCGCATTCGCCCCATTCGCCGCAGCAGGTCTTGTGCTCAGCGCACGCTCCTGCGCCCTGGCCGGTGGCCCATGACCGGCCCGAACGAGTGGTTCGGCGGTGCAGGCGCGGCCCGCCGCTGGGCTGGTGCTGAGCACGGCTCTGGGTCGGTGCTCGCGATCGCCCTGCTGGGAGCGATCGCAACGGTGACCATGGTCTTGTTGCCCGTGCTTGGGTTGCTCAGCGTGGGTCAGTCGGTGCGCTCGGCGGCCGACGCGGCGGCGCTCGCCGGAGCGGACACGGCGTCTGGCCTGATTCCCGGAGTGCCTTGTGAGGCTGCACAGCGCGCTGCAGAACTGAACGCCGCCCACCTGAGCGGCTGCACCATCGATCGGCTGAATGTGACGGTGACAGTTGCGCGCACCGCTGGCGGTTTCACGCTGCTCGGGCGCGCCAGAGCCGGGCCACCCGATCCAGGCTGAGGTGGATCGTCCCTACGACGCGGCGCCGGAGGAGCCGAACACGGCCTCGAGGTAGCGGTAGTCCACTGCGGTCGGTTGTTCTGGATGATCCGTGGAGTCGAATTCGAGTCCCGCGGCGCGCGCGTAGAGGTAGCGTTTGCCGTGCGAATCGGCGGGAATCTCTATCCGCGGCCGCGGGTCCCCCGACTCGAGGAACTCGGTGGTGACGGTCTTGCCTTCGAGGGGGCCATCCGTGAGTTTCGCGGTGTACGTGCCCTGCGTTGCTGTACCCATGACTCCATTGTGCGTCTGCACCCGTGAGAGGCAACCCCCAAACGCGATACATCGGCGACTCCGGCCGCCTTCGGGCGCGTCGCGAGAGGATGTGCGGGAACCGCTCGCGCCCCTTGCACTGGGCCGCGGACGGGCTACCGTGGAGGCAATTGGTGGCCCGCCCGCGCCCTCTCGGTAGGCGCGCACTCGATTCCTGTGTGTATGGTGTGGCTTGGCCGTTACATTGGCCGTTACCTATAAAGAGGAGTCTGGTGCCAGGCACTAAGAAGCTGGTCATTGTCGAGTCGCCGACCAAGATGAAGTCGATCGCCGCCTATCTGGGCGACGGATACGAGGTTTTGTCGTCGGTCGGACACATTCGAGACCTGATCGAGCCCAAGAATCTGCCGCCGGAACTGAAGAAGGGCCCGCTGGGCAAATTCTCCGTCGACGTCGACAACGGCTTCGAACCGTACTACGTGGTTTCCGACGCGAAGAAGAAGACCGTGAGCGACCTCAAACGAGCTCTGAAGAACGCCGACGAACTCCTGCTCGCAACTGATGAGGACCGCGAAGGCGAGGCCATCGCCTGGCACCTGCTGCAGGTCCTGCAGCCCAAGGTCCCGGTCAAGCGGATGGTCTTCCACGAGATCACCAAGGACGCGATCATCGCGGCCACCAACAACACCCGCGACCTGGACACCGCTCTCGTTGACGCGCAGGAAACCCGGCGCATCCTCGACCGTATCTACGGCTACGAGATCTCACCCGTACTCTGGCGCAAGGTCGGCCCCGGTCTGTCCGCCGGTCGGGTGCAGTCCGCCGCCACCCGCCTCGTGGTCGACCGCGAACGCGAACGCCTCGCGTTCGTCTCCGCCGGCTATTGGGACCTGATCGCACAGCTCGCGCCGGGCTCCGCCGACGACCTCGCCTTCCAGGCCAAGCTGGTGCGACTGAACGGCGACCGCATCGCCACCGGCAGCGACTTCGACGATTCTGGCAAGCTCAAGCCCAAGGTCGTCGCCGCGACGCTCGACGAGGCTTCCGCCCTCGCCCTCGCCGATGCGCTCAAGGTGCCCGGTGTGAAGATCACCGTGACCAAGGTTGCCTCCAAGCCCTACCGTCGCAGCCCCGCCGCGCCCTTCACCACCTCGACCCTGCAGCAGGAAGCGGCCCGCAAGCTGCGCTTCACTGCCCGCCAGACCATGAGTGTGGCGCAGTCACTGTACGAAAACGGCTACATCACTTATATGCGGACGGACTCGCCGTCGCTGTCGCAGCAGGCCATCAGCGCCGCCCGCAAGCAGGCCGCGTCGCTGTACGGCGCTGAGACGGTGCCCAGCAGCCCGCGCCTTTACAAGGGCAAGAGCAAGAACGCGCAGGAGGCGCACGAGGCCATCCGCCCGTCGGGTGACACCTTCCGCACCCCGTCGTCGTTGTCGAGCACATTGCGCGGTAACGACTTCAAGCTCTACGACCTGATCTGGAAGCGCACCGTCGCCAGCCAGATGGCCGACGCCACCGGCTCGACCGCGTCGGTGACCATCGCCGCCGGTCCAACCGGTCAGGCCGCGCACCCCGCCGCGGCCGAGGCGCTGGCCGAATTCGCCGCCAGCGGCACCGTCATCACCTTCCGCGGCTTCCTGCTCGCCTACGAGGAATCACGGGACGAAGAACGCAACGCGCCGACAGATCCCACCGAGTCGAAGCTGCCGCCGCTCGAAGAGGGACAGACCCTGTCGCTCGTCGAGGTGGAAGCCAAGGGCCACGAGACCACCCCGGCCGCCCGCTACACCGAGGCCAGCCTGGTGAAGAAGCTCGAAGAGCTCGGCATCGGCCGTCCGTCCACCTACGCATCGATCATCTCAACCATCACCGACCGCGGTTATGTCACGCCCCGCGGGCAGGCGCTGATTCCCAACTGGATCGCGTTCTCGGTAGTGCGGCTGCTCGAGGAGTTCTTCTCCGACCTGGTGGAGTACGACTTCACCGCCGAGATGGAAGACGACCTCGACCGTATCGCCGGCGGTACCGCCGACCGGGTGGACTGGTTGACCAGCTTCTACTTCGGTTCAGACAAGCACCGCGGCCTGCGCCAGGTAGTCGACAACCTGGGAGAGATCGACGCTAAGTCGATCAACTCGATCCACATCGTCGACGACATCACCCTGCGCATCGGCAAGTACGGCCCCTACCTCGAGGTCGTGGACGCTGAGGCCGGCCCGGATGCCACCCCGCGTCGGGTGAACATCCCGCCGGACCTGGCACCCGATGAACTCACCCCGGCCAAGGCCAAGGAACTCGTCAACGCTCCCGTGGTGACCGACCGGGTCATCGGCGTGAACCCCGACAACGGCAAGGAGATCGTCGCCAAGGACGGCCGGTTCGGCCCCTACGTGACCGAGCTCGAGCCCCCGGCCGACACCGACGGCCCCGGCGAGACCGTTGATCCGCTCACCGGCGAGGTCACCCAGCTCAGCGACACCACCCCGAGCGTCGAGGCTGCCGCCGCCAAGCCCAAGCGCAAGACCCCGGCCAAGAAGGCCGCCGCCGCGGTGAAGCCGCGCACCGCGTCGCTGTTCAAGTCGATGGACCTGGCCACGGTCGACCTCGACACCGCGCTGGCGCTGCTGAACCTGCCTCGCGTGGTGGGCATCGACCCAGAGACGCAGACCGAGATCCTTGCCCAGAACGGCAAGTTCGGCCCGTATCTGAAGAAGGGCGTCGACACCCGCTCGCTCACCAGTGAGGACCAGATTTTTGAGATCGATTTGGCCGGTGCCGTGGACCTCTACGCCCAGCCGAAGTACGGTGCCCGCCGGGCCTCGAGCGCGCTCAAGGACTTCGAAGAGCCCGACCCGGAGAGCGGCAAGGCCATCAAGATCAAGGACGGCCGGTTTGGCGCCTATGTGACCGATGGCATCACGAACGCCACGATCCCCAAGGCCGAGAGCGTGGAAGAGGTCGACTACGACCGCGCTGTGCAGCTGCTTGCCGACAAGCGCGCCAAGGGTCCGGCCGTGAAGAAGGCGCCCGCCAAGAAGGCAGCGGCTAAGAAGCCCGCGGCCAAGAAGGCGCCGGTGAAGAAGGCCGGCAGCACGACGAAGACCGCGGCCAAGCGGGCACCTGCCAAGAAGACCGGCACCTCCGCCGCCACCCCGGGCGCGAGCGTGCGCGCCGAGCGCACCCCGGAGCAGAAAGCCGCCACTGCGGCGAAGGCTGCGGCGACGCGGGCGGCTACTGCTGCTGCGAAGGCCGCGGCCGCGCAGTCGTGACCGATGTCGTGACGCCCGGCCTGTTCATCACCCTCGAGGGTGGCGACGGGTCGGGCAAGAGCACCCAGGCGCAGCTGCTCACCGACTGGCTCGAGGCCGCCGGGCACACCGTGGTGCGCACCCGGGAGCCCGGCGGCACCGAGGTGGGTGTCGAGATCCGTCAGATCGTGCTGCACCACCGCGGCGAGGTCTCACCCCGCGCCGAAGCGCTGCTGTACGCCGCCGACCGGGCCCAGCACGTGGCCACGCTGGTGCGGCCGGCGCTGGCCCGCGGCGAGATCGTCATCCAGGACCGTTATCTCGACTCCTCCGTCGCCTATCAGGGTGCCGGACGGGTGCTGGGCGGCCCCGAGGTGCGCGACCTCTCACTCTGGGCGGCCGAGGGCTTGTTGCCGCACCTCACCCTGCTGCTCGACCTCGACGAGACCGCGGCGCGGGGCCGGCTCGACGCCGATAACAAGGTCTTCGACCGGCTCGAGGCGGAGAAGGGCGAGTTCCACGCCCGCGTGCGCGCCGCTTTCCTTGACCTGGCCGCCGCCGAACCCGACCGGTTCCTGGTATTGGATGCCGCCGCGCCGATTGACGAAATCGCCGCCGTCATTCGCGCTCGCGTCGCCACGCTGCTCTAGCCGCTCGGCCCGGTGGCGCGCCTGGGTGTCGCCGGCTCCGGGTAGCCTTGACCAATGGCAGTGTGGGACGACCTGACGGGTCAAGCAGACGCGATCGCCATCTTCCGGGCCGCCGCTGAGCGGCCTGGGGCGGTCGCCACGCTGGAGCGCCCTGAGGCCGACGCCGGTGCGGACACACCCAGCACGTCCTCATCGATGACGCACGCCTGGTTGATCACCGGCCCGCCCGGCTCCGGCCGCTCCAATCTCGCCTTCGCGTTCGCCACCGCCCTGCTCAGCCCCGGCACCCCACAGGGCGACGAAACCACCGGCCGGCTGGTCGATGCGCGCACTCACCCCGACCTCACCGTGCTCACCACCGAGGGCGTGATCATCAAAATGGACTCCGTCAAGGAGGCCGTCGCCCGGTCGCAGTACTCGCCGTCGGTGGGCCGATACCGGGTCGTCGTGGTCGAAGACGCCGACCGTATGGTCGAACGCACCTCCAACGTGCTGCTCAAGGCGCTCGAAGAACCGCCGGAACGCACCGTCTGGATTCTCTGCGCCCCCAGCGAGGCCGACCTGCTGCCCACCATCCGCTCCCGGGTGCGCACCGTGCGCCTGCGGGTGCCGAGCATCGACGACGTCGCGGCCCTGCTCATCCGCCGCACCGGTGCCGACCCGACCGTGGCTGAACGAGCCGCCCGTGAGGCGCAAAGCCACATCGGCATGGCCCTCCGCCTGGCCACGAACGCCGAAGCCCGCGCCCGTCGGGAGGAAACCCTGCGCACAGCACTCGGTCTGACCGGAGTGGCCAACGCCGTCAACGCCGCCACCCGGCTGCTCGCCATCGCCGGCGACGACGCCAAGGCGATCACCATCGAACGAGACGCCAGCGAACGCGAGGGGGTACTGCGTTCCCTCGGCGTGGAGCCGGGCCAGTCGGTTCCGCCGGCCCTGCGCGGGCAGATCAAAGCGCTCGAGGACGACCAGAAACGCCGCGCCACCCGGAGCCTCCGTGACGGCATCGACCGCATCCTCGTCGACCTCACCTCCCTCTACCGCGACGTGATGATGGTGCAGCTGGGGCGGGAGAACACCATCATCAACCTGGAACTGCTCACCGAGCTGCGCCGGGCGGCAGCCGCCTGTGCACCGGCTGTGACTGTGGCGACGATGGATGCCATTGCCCTGGCCCGGCAGAGAATTGAAGCTAACGTAGCTCCGGCGCTGGCTCTTGAAGCCATGCTGGTCTCGATGATCCGACGGTGACGCCGTCGGCGGTGCCGCGGGCATCAGGGAAGAGGAACTCAGTGACGATGCGCACTCGCGTAATCACGACCATGGCGGCCGCGGTGGCAGTGACGCTCGGACTGAGCGGCTGCGTGCCGTGGTTCATGCCGCAGCCCGCGCCGGCGACCTCCACGCCCAGCGTGGAAGAGGTGGGCAGCTCGCTGGAGCCGTTCTACAGCCAGGTGCTGGCGTGGGACGACTGCGACGACGGCATGCAGTGCACCACCGCGAGCGCGCCGCTGGACTGGGACGATCCGGCCGCTGGATCGATCGATCTGGCCCTGGTGCGCCAGCCCGCCACCGGTGACCGTATCGGCTCCTTGCTGGTCAACCCGGGTGGCCCCGGCGGCTCTGGCTATGAGTTCGTCAAGGACTCCGTGGACTACGCCACCGACGCCACCCTGCAGGAGCGGTTCGACATCGTCGGCTTCGACCCCCGCGGTGTGGGGCGCTCGTCGGCAGTGGCCTGCCTCGACCCCGCCGAGATGGACACCTATCTCTATGGGCTGACCGTAGCCGAACGCGGCAGCGACGCCTGGATTCAGGAGCAGGAAACCAGCGCCAGCAACTTCGCCGCGGCCTGCGCCGACAAGACAGGTGCGCTGCTCGGCGAAGTCGACACCACGAGCGGGGCACGCGATCTCGATCTGCTGCGCGCGGTGCTCGGCGACGCCCAGCTCAACTACCTGGGCTTTTCCTACGGCACGTTCCTCGGCGCCACCTACGCCGAGCTCTATCCCGACAAGGTCGGCCGGCTCGTGCTCGACGGCGCCCTCGACCCGTCCACCAGCAACTTCGAGGTGACCAGCACGCAGGCGCAGGGCTTCGAGAGCGCATTGCGCGCCTACCTCACCGACTGCCTGGCGGGCACGGACTGCCCGTTCGACGGCACAGTGGATGACGCCATGGCCACGATCGGCGCGTTGCTCGCCTCCGTGGACGCGAGCCCGATCACGGCAACCGACGGCCGGCAGCTCGGAGCCAACTCGTTGCTCACCGCGATCATCTACCCGCTGTACCAGGCGACCGCCTGGAGCTACCTCAGCGACATGTTCGAGAGCGTGCTGCAGGGCAGCGCCGATGGGGCGATGCAGTTCGCCGACGCGTACAACGGTCGCAACGCCGACGGCAGCTACGCCGACAACTCCACCGAGGCCTTCATGGCGATCAACTGCGTGGATTACGCCTACGATGACGACCCGGCGGCCATGCGCGCCCAGGCGGCCGAGATCGAGGCGGCGGCGCCCACCATCGGCAAGTACATGGCGTTCGGTGACATCTCCTGCGCGAACTGGCCATACGCCTTCGACGGCGAACGCCAGGAGATCCACGCGGCCGGAGCAGCACCGATTCTTGTGGTGGGCACCACCAACGACCCGGCCACGCCGTACGTGTGGGCGCAGAACCTGGCCGAGCAGTTGGACAGTGGGCAGCTCGTCACCTATGAGGGCGAGGGACACACCGCCTACAACAAGTCGAACTCCTGCGTCAACGATGCCGTCGACAGCTACCTAATCGACGGCACGGTGCCGGCGACCGATCCGATGTGCTGATCGGCTGAAACCTCGCCCACCGCGTTTTTGCGCCTCATGCAAGAATTGGGGCATGGCGGTGGAACCTGACGAAGTGGGCCTGCGGGAGCGCAAGCGCCTGGCCACGCGCCGGCAGATTCAGCGTGCCGTGCTCACTCTCTGCTCAGCGCGCGGCATTGACAAGGTCACCATCGACGAGATCAGTCGCTGCGCAGATATCTCACCCCGCACCTTCTTCAATTACTTTCCGTCCAAGGACTCCGCCCTGGTCGGTGACGAGTTGGAACTCGCCTGTGACTCCGACATCGAGCGATTCGTGGCCGGGGGAGCGGACAGTGACGTCATGGCGGACCTAGCCACCCTGCTCGCTCAGAGCCTGCAGAACACCGACAGCGATCGAGAGATCCACGAGCTGCGTCGAATGGTGATGAAGGAGAACAGCTACCTGTTCACCATGCGGATGGCCACGCTGCGCAATTTCGAAGCCGGCCTGCAGGAGATCGTCGAGCGCCGATTCGCCGCTGACGACCCCAGGCTCGCAGCGGACCCGCAGGCGCTGTCCCAGCGGGCTCTACTCTTCACCCTGGTGGCAATGGCTGCTACCAGGCATGCCTGGCGGTGCTGGGCCGAATCCGACGAGTCCACCCCGCTGTCGGAGTGGGTGGCCAAATCGTTCCGTGAGCTGTACACCGTGACCTCCCCAACCCACTAAGCTTGGATGCTGTGTCGCCGCGCGTTTCCCGCAAGGGCAATTTCGGTCTCACGCCGCCTTAGCTCAGTTGGTAGAGCGATTCACTCGTAATGAATAGGTCATCAGTTCGATTCTGATAGGCGGCCCCACTATGACACCGGAGCCTTGAGCTCGACGCTGTTGGCTTGCCGAATTCAGCAATCACCGAAGTTGGCCCTCTGTGCCGGGCGTGTCCCAGAGCGTATCGAGTTGGATTCCGGGGTTCAGTGTGCTGTCGCCAGTGCGGGCGCTACTTTCGCGAGCTCAACTCGGCGGCCTTCAGCCGGAGCTTCGCGATGCGACCCGACCACGAGCACGTACCGTGATTGGAGCGCGTAGCAGTACGCCCCTATTCGAGAGCGGGCTTCGCGTGTCCACCCTGCGATGACACTCATTCGGGGGTAGCGCACGTATAAACTCAGCGCATGTCCCGGGGAAAACTGATCCTGCTTGGCATTCTTGCCATCGCGGTCGTCGTCTTGACTGTTATGGCCGTGCAAGGACCTAGGCCCGGCGCGCCTACTGCAGCCGCCGGACCGATCCCGACATTCGGAACCGTGACGTCCGACCCGCACCCGGTCGCCGCATTCGTGGGGGACTCGTACACGACGGGGACTGGCGCCACGGTGAAAGTGAAAACGCGCTGGACTGCCCTTGTGTCCGCCGAGATGGAATGGAAGGAGGTCAACCTCGGTCGAGGGGGTACCGGGTACGCGACCACGTCGGGGCGTTCCGGTTGCGGGAAAGAATATTGCCCGAGTTTTGTAGAGATGATCCCGGAAGTGCTGGCTGTTGACCCGGATGTGGTGTTCATCTCTGGCGGGCGGAGTGACATCCGAGCTTGGGACGCAGATCCGAGCATTGTGATCGCCGCCATCACCCAGACATACGCTGACATGCGGTCCGCTGTCCCGGATGCGCGGATCATTGCTGTTGGGCCGGCCGTAAGTGGGACTGTAACTCAGGACGCGATCGACATGGACTTAGCGGTCGAGAGTGCCGCCACCGCGGTGGGGGCGGAATTCATCAGTCTTTTGAACCCTTCTGTACTCGATGCATCATTGCTATCGGGAGATCGTATCCACCCGAATAATGCAGGGCATTCTGCGATTGCCCGTCGCATAGTCGAGGGTCTAGGCACTCAATAGTCGGGTGACTGCTTGGTCCATCCGAAAATAGCGCTGGTTCTGGGGTGACGCGCGATCGCGGACATCTCGCGCTATATTCACGCGCGCGAAATGTGCGACTGTTACCCTCGTCCGGGGGGTATTCCCTCATCTAATTGAGGAGAGCCGTGCGCGCTAGTAATTTGCCATCCGTCAGCGCACCGCGGCGGATTCAATGGCCCGATGCCGCTCGAGGCATGGCAATCCTCCTTGTTGTACTGCACCACGCGGTCATATATTCCGCGGTGGAAGGGTTGGCATCGCCGGGCTGGCTGGTTGCAACGGAAATGCTTAGAACCATGCGAATGCCCCTGTTCTTTCTGGCTGCGGGCCTATTCGCCGGGAAATACGTCACCGGCACTTGGCGTGGCCTGTTCCAGAAGAAGATAATGCTCTTCGCTTGGGTCTTCGTTTTATGGGTGATCATCAGATGGATCATCCTGAACCTGATTCCCGGCATCGACAGCGAAACGGGCATTCTGCAGTTGCCGCTCCACCTTTTCTGGCCAGTGGGCGGATGGTTCATCTTCGTGCTTGCGATCTATTTCGCCTTGGCCAAGCTATCGGTACGTATCTCGAAGCCGATCCAATTAGTGAGCGCCGGCCTCGCCTCCCTCCTCTGGTTCGCACTCGACGACCCGATTGGGAACAATGGCTGGGACGGCGTGCCAACGTTCTACATCTTCTTCATCCTTGGCTGCTACGGGCGCTCGGGTATTCTCGCCTTCGGCGCTTGGCTGACCCCGATGACAGGCATTGCCATGGTTGCCATATGGGCCGGCTCGTATACAACCCTCGCCCAGCTGGATCTCGCTGACGCGCCCGTGATTTCCTTCGCAATGAGGATTCTCGGGCTGGGCGCAGGAATCGCTCTCGCGCGCGGGTTGGAACGGGTTGGATGGTTGCGACGACTTGGCGGGCAGACTCTCTCGATCTATCTGTCGCACACTCTCTGGATCTTCCTCTTAGTTTGGTTGTTGTCCCTGATCTGGCCAACTGGAAGCCCCTTGGCAGCGCTGTGGCTGCCAGTGCTAGTCGCCGCGTTCGGTCTTGTGATGGCGAGGATCACCGCAGTTTGCGCGGCTTATGTCCATGCTGGGTGGCTCTTTGAGACTCCTCGATGGCTTGAGAATCTATTTATTCGAGCATGGCCGCTTCCGCGTTCTGACGTGACTCCAAGCCAAATTGCAGGGCGATAGACACGGTTCGAGATTGCGCCGGGTTCGCGTATTGCCATTCATGAGGCCGTCACTCAGCCGAAACATCATGCAGATACACTCGTTCGGGGGGTAGCCTCCACGACAGCATGGGGGATCGATGAGCACGTTGGTAAAGACTGAGCTACAGTCGGCGGCACCCGTGGATGCGCCGAAGAAGTCCATCCGACGCGATATTCAGGGCCTCCGCGCTGTGGCTGTGCTCGCTGTCGTCGCCGATCACTTATTCCATTGGCCAACCGGGGGTTTCGTCGGTGTTGACGTGTTCTTCGTGCTTTCGGGTTTCCTCATCACTGGCCTGTTGCTGCGCGAGCATGACCGAACCGGCACCATTTCATTCGTTGGCTTCTACAAGCGCCGGGTTCGACGTATCCTCCCCGCCGCGACACTTGTCCTGGCTGCCACTCTCTCAATCGCTTTCGTGGTCTTTAATGTCGGCCGAGCCAATCAAACCGCCGGCGACGCGTTCTGGTCGTTCATCTTTCTGGGCAACTGGCACTTTGCAGCTGACGGGACTAACTATTTTTTAGCCGGTGGTCCGGTCTCACCGCTACAGCATTTCTGGTCTTTGTCTGTTGAAGAGCAGTTCTATTTTGTGTGGCCGTGGCTGATGCTTCTGATTCTTGCGCTGGGAGGCAAGGCGACCAAGTGGAACACCGTGGTCGCCCATCGCGTTATCGGTGCCGTGATGTTTGCCATCATCATCATCACTTTTGCCTGGTCGATCTGGGAAACCACAACAAATCCCACTTGGGCCTATTTCTCGACATTCTCTCGGACGTGGGAGCTGGGCGTTGGAGCCCTGTTGGCCGTCGTCGCAGGACGACTCCGGTCAATACCGTCTTGGCTTCGACCGGTTCTCGGCTGGGCGGGGCTTCTCGGTATCTTCGGGTCCATCTTCTTCATCACCGACGCCATGCCGTTCCCTGGGCCCTGGGCCGCCGTGCCTGTACTCGCCACTGCGCTCGTAATCCTCGCGGGCACCGGCGGCGAAGTGCGCTACCTCTGGCCGCTCACCAACCGGGTGTCGACGTACATCGGAGACATTTCTTACAGCCTCTATCTCTGGCATTTCCCGGTGATCATCTTGTTGGGTTCGATCGTTGCCGAAGGCACTGTTGAGCACGCGGTGAGTGCATTGGTATTGATGGCTGTCTTGTCGGTGTTGTCCTACCATTTTGTGGAGCAGTCCGTCCTCAAGTCGACGTGGCTGCGCGACGTGTCCGCGGTGGAGCGCGCAGCTTTGCGTCGTGCCAAGCGTCAGAAGAAACGCGCGGCTCAAAAGTCGAACGCCCCGGTGTTGGTCGGCGTGGCTTTGGTCGCGGTCGGCAGCCTGACGCTGGCTTGGGCGGCCCTGACACCGCGGGATCTCCCGGTCAGCACCTTTGTCAGCGCTGCGCAGGCACAGATCCAACCCGATGATGGCGCAGCTGACGCGTCGCAGGTGCCGGCCAGTCCCGCTAGCGACCTCACGGCAGGCCTTACGGCGGCGCTAACAAGCGAAACGTGGCCAGCCTTCGATCCGCCGGCGGATGGTTCTGTGAACTTGCGAGTGCCTCAGTGGGTCGAGGACGACTGCCTGACGATCTCCGAGGAGAAGTTGGATAGTTGCGCGTATGGTGCGACCGAGCCCAGCAAGACCGCAGTCATCGTTGGAGACTCCATTGCCACGAGCTGGCTTCCGGGCATAATCGCAGCGCTTGAACCGCTGGGGTACGCGGTTCAGCCCCTCACGCGGGAAAAATGCCCCGTCGGGTTCATGCCGGTCACGTCTAGCGAAGAGACGGGTGGGCCGCTCTATGACGCCTGTAACCAGCAGCATGAGTGGGTGACGGAAAAGGTGCAGGAGATTCAACCCGATCTCATCATCATGTCCGACTCCTTCTACGGGCTGAACCGCCTGATCAGTCAGAATCGCGACGATGCGGCCAACGCGGAATGGAAGGCTGGTTTCGGCGAGGCGCTTGCCGCTCTTCCCGCTGAGACTAAAAAGGTGGTCTTGATGTCGCCGCCAGGAGCGGGAAACATGACGCAGTGCTACACGCCGTTGTCGAGCCCGAAGGACTGCACCGGGAACCTGCAGCCGAACTGGAAGATCGTCCTGGATGCCGAGTCCGCTGCCTCTGAGGAAGCTGGCGTGGCGTTCGTTGATACGAGGGAATGGTTCTGTGTTACCGATCGATGCCCAGTTTTCGTGGGTACGACATCCATCTACGCCGACACTGCTCACTTGACCAATAATTACAGCCAGAGTCTTGCCCCTGTGATCCTCGCCAAATTGCAAGAACTTGGTCTCGTCTAGTGCAACCGTCGCATGTACGGGCGAAGCCAGCCAGCGGACTGCTGGTTGATATCGTTGACCGGATGAGCACATCGCCCAGAAGCTGGGAGTCACGAATTCCAGACGGGTCTTCTACGAGGGGAACGGCCACTTGACGATCACCCCAGTCCCGCACGTGGCTTCCCGAGCAACGCGCGAGCAGCCCATCGGTTATGGGCTCACCGCGACACTGCTCACCATTGTCTTCGCCGGCCTGATGCCAATCTTCATTCTGACGACCATCCCGTATCCGACCGACCGAGCCATAGTCGGCGACGTGGTGATTGCCCTGATCATCGTGGCGTTCAGCGGCACTCGCCTGGCGTTCGTGATCGGTAGGGGCCTGCCTACCCTGTTCGCGTTCTCCTTTTGGCTCTTCGTGTACGTCTTTCTTGCAGTGCCTGCCTTCGCTCAGGTGCTCGCAAGCAAATCGCCAGGGACGACTCCCAACATCAATCTGGGCTACAACACCGAATCGCTCGTGATCATCCTTCTCGGCCTGATCGCGTTCGAGGTTGGCGCCTTCTTCGTTTCACGACGACCCACGGCGACCACTCCAGAGAATAAGTCCAAGTCGCGCGGAGCTCGCTCGGGTCCGCGAGAATTCTCCCGTACGAGAATCACATTGCTGGCCGTAGGCGGATTCACGGTGTGGGTCTATTTCGTGGCGCGGATCGGTCCTGCGACGTTTTTCACTAGCCGGGAAACGATGGCGACTATGCGAACCGTGGTTTTCCCCGACCCAACACTGTCTACGATCATTGCTGCGTCGGCATCCATTCCCTTGCTGGTGTGCGTGCATGCCATGGCTCGCTACCGGCGGGCGGAAGTCGCGGCGGGAGCAAAGAAGCGAAGCTATTCGTTGATGATGCCGATGGCCGCGTTTGCCGTGATGTTTGCGATCAACATCTTTAGCTCGTCCCGGTACCTGTTCGGAACCATGGCGTTCAGCCTGTTAGTGCTCGTGGGCGCATTCGCGACTCGAGCACGAATCCGGTGGACCATGACGCTACTAACTGGCGTGTTGCTCTTCGGCTTTCCGCTTTTCTCTATTTTCCGTCGAGAGGCAACACAGACAAACAGTCAGCTCGGTGCCGGCGCTTTCGTCAACAGCGGTGACTATGACTCGTTTGCGCAGATCAACAACGCCGTCAACTACGTTTCTGTTGAAGGCATCGTGTGGGGTAAACAGCTTCTTGGACCCCTTGTCTTTTGGGTACCGCGATCGATCTGGCCAGACAAACCAATCGATACCGGGGTATTCATTGCGCAGTTTCGCGGCTATTCGTTCGAGAACCTGTCTTCGCCGTTCTGGGCTGAAGCGTACCTCAGCGGTGGTTGGGTAGGACTGGTCATCATTTTCGTGCTGCTTGGATATTTCCTGAAGCGTGCCGACCGGTCCACTCAATTCAATCTGGCGACGGCCGGCGTGTCTGGCGTTGCGGTCGCCATTCTCTCGTTTTACATGCTCATCCTGCTTCGAGGGTCACTCCTTCAGGCGACCAGCATGCTCGCGGTCATGGTTTTCAGTATCTGGTTTGTCTCGAAACGAGGACCAGTCCACGCCGGCGGACCCAAAGGCGCGTCAGGGCTGGTGCGCGGCAGGGAATTTTCCAGAACGTAACCTCCCTGCCGTCTGATCGGCACCCCCATCCGGGGGAGGCCGATAGGGTCGAACGATGGGGAACAACGCGGGGAATACTCGACCAGAATTTCCGTATTTGGACGGGCTCAGGGGATCCGCGGCAATCGCGGTGGTCCTCTATCATGCCTTCCTGTTCACGGGGCTCTCCAACGAGTCCACCACGGAACTACCAGTCATCGACCTGGTTGTCGGTTGGGGCTACCTCGGGGTGCCGGTTTTCATAGTGCTCTCTGGCTATGTGCTCATGCTTCCGACGCTGTCCAATGGATACAAGTTGCGCGGCGGCATGGGACGCTATCTGAAGCGGCGTGCGCGGCGGGTCATTCCGCCCTACTATGCTGCTCTCATAATTAGCGTTCTCCTGATTCTCTTTGTTCCCGTGATGCAGCAGCAATCGGGGACCCAATGGGACACCAAACTGCCGATGACTGTGCCCAGCGTGGTGAGTCATTTCCTGCTGATCCATGATTTTTCACCGGACTGGATCGGCGCTATCAATGGGCCCCTCTGGAGCGTCGCGGTTGAGGCGCAGATCTACATCCTGTTCCCACTCGTGCTGCTGCCGCTGTGGCGCATGTTAGGACCCCGGTGGGTCGTCGCGGGCGCCGTGGTTGTCTCGCTCTCCCCAGTCTTCACAGGAATCGGCGTTTGGGCCCACCCGTGGCTGGTGGGCATCTTTGCTCTAGGGATGTGGTCGGCGCAGGTCACCATGAGTCCGAAAAGGAACAGATGGGTCGGTCCGCTGTTCGTTCTGTTCGGTGCGCTGACCATGGTCGCGATCGTGGCGACGAAGGCGTTTGACATTCGCTCATTGGGCCTGATCGAGATTTGCGCGGGTGGGGTCGTGGCAGCCGGCTTGGCCTGGGCAGGACAAAGGGTTGTGGCTGGTTCAACGCCCTGGATTGTCAGGCCGTTTCAGACCCGCCCGATGATTCGACTCGGTCTGTTTTCTTACAGCGTGTATCTGTTGCATAGTCCGCTCCTTGCGTTGGCAAACCTGCTCTTACTGCCGATGGAACTGCCGATCGGGGCGCACTGGGCGATCATGACGTTCGCGATCGCCCCGGTCGTCGTGGCCATTTGTTACGGGTTCTTCCTCCTCGTCGAAAAGAACTTTCTCAATTCCCGTCAACGTCAAGCCACGCTCGAGTTGGAGGAGCACACAACGGCGGACGCTGAATCGGGAGATCCTTCGGTGCGTGCCGAATCAAACTCGCGCTGACATCCACTGCCGTGGTGAAATCAGTTATGGCTGAGAGCGGACGCGGACGAGTAATGACGGACGCGGCGGCGCGCGGGCTCGACATCGAGATCGTGGAACGACCTGCGGCGGACAGCTTGGAGAGCGCGGCGCGGCTACTGGGCCTTGAGCCTGCCGGCATTGTGAAGTCTCTGGTGGTCAGGCGGCACGACGGCGATTACATCTTCGTGTTGGTGCCAGGCGACCGGCAGATCAGCTGGGCGAAGCTGCGCGCGCTGGTGGGGGTCAACAAACTGTCGCTGCCGCACGAAGACCTCGCCCTGGTCGCCACCGGCTACGCCCGCGGCACGATCACACCGCTGGGCAGCACGACTGCCTGGCCGGTGTACGCCGACGAACGGATGCGCGGCACCCGGGTGGCGATGGGGGCGGGGGAGCATGGCTACTCGGCGTTCGTGGATGCGGATGCGCTGATTGAGGCCTATGGGGCGACGGTCGCGGACATTACTGATGCGCTGAAGCCGCGGTCGTAAGACCGGTGCTCATGCACGTCACCGGGTCTCGACAAGCTCGACCAGCGCACGGGCGGCGTCGTAGAACATCGCCCGGCGGATGCCGACCACAACGGTTTCACCCACCAGGTAGCGGCGGCCGGGTACCCGGCAGCGCACGCTGATGCCCTGCCAGGTGACGACGATATCGTTGCTGGCGCGGCCGTAGAGCGAGGACGCCACCACGGCATCCGTCGGGGCGCCCGTGCCCGGCTCAAGGGTGATGTCTTCGGGCAGCACGGCGATCATGCCGGCGCCTGAGAGCGCATCGGCGCCCGAGCCGACATCGAGCAGGTGAGCGGGCACGGCGCAGGGATGGTCCGTGGCGACGAAGCCGTTTCGGTCGCGGTCGCCGGGGAAGATCGTGGCATCGCTGAGGAACCGGGCCACCTCCGCGGTGACCGGCCGGGTGACCAGCTCCACCGGGCTGCCGACCTGCTGGATGCGGCCGCCGTCGAGCACCACCACCCGGTCGGCCAGGGCGAGGGCCTCTTCGCGGTCGTGGGTGACGTGCACCACCGTGAGGCCGATCGAGCGGGTGAGCGACTGCAACTCGAGCCGCAGACTGTCGCGCAGCGGTTCGTCCAGCGCGGAGAGGGCCTCGTCGAGCAGCAGCACACGAGGGCGGCCCACGATCGCCCGGGCCAGCGCCACCCGCTGCCGCTGGCCGCCGGAGAGAGTGGCCGGGTTGCGCTGCTCGAAACCGGTCAGGCCCACCAGCTGCATGACCTCAGCGACCCGCTGAGTCCGTTCGGCGCGGGGGACCCTGGCCAGCACGAGCGGGTAGGCGATGTTGCGCTCGACGCTCCAGTGCGGCCACACCGCGTGCTGCTGGAAGACCATGCCGAGGCCGCGCTTTTCTGGCGCGACCAGGGTGGAACGGTCGGCGACGAGCGTGTCGTCGAGCCGGATCGAACCGGCGGTGGGGGTGAGGAACCCCGCGATGGCGCGCAGCAGGGTGGTCTTGCCTGAGCCGGACGGCCCGACCAGGGCCACGAACTCGCCGTCGGCGATGGCGAGGTTGATGTTCTCGAGGCCGACGGTGCCGTCGGGGTAGACGAGGCCGACATCCGTGAGTGTGACTGAAGACATGGAGGTCCTTTGCAGTTAGCGGGCCCGGCGGGCGGCGAGGCCGAGGCCGGCCAACCCGACGAGAGTGATGATGAGGGAGAGCGCCGACGCGGCGTTGTACGCGCCGGCCTGCTGCAGGCTGAAGATGTTCACGCCCAACGTTTGTGCGCCCGGCGCGAGCAGCAGCACCGAGATGGTGAGTTCCCGCACCGCCGTGAGCACCACCAGGATGCTGCCGGCGATCGCCGCCGGCACCGCCATGCGCCAGGAGATGTCGAACAGGGCCCGCAACCGGGTGGCTCCGGAAATACGCGCGGCCTCCTCCGCGGTCATCGGGGTGGCCTTCAGCGGCGCGCTCACCGACTGCACCACGATCGCGATGAACGCCATCACGTAGGCGCAGAGGATCAGCCACGGGGTGTTGAACAGGCCGATCCGCGGGGCGATGATGAGCCAGCCGACGGCGATGACAAGCCCGGGAATGGCCTGTGGCAGCATCGCGAGGGTCTTCAGCGCCGTGTTCGACCGGGCCCGGGTGCGAGTGACGACGGTGCCGATGGCCAACCCGAGCACGCCACAGATCAGCCCGGCCAGCACCGACAGCATGACCGAGTTCATGGCGCCGGTGAGGGTGGACGGGGCGCTGGTGGCCCGCACGATGTTGTCGAGGGTGAGGTTCTGCCAGGTGAGTGGCACCCCGGGCGCGGGCAACAGGGCTTGGCTGAGCAGCGCGCAGAGCGGCAACAGGGTGATCACCAACACCCCCAGCCAGGTGGCCATGGTCAATGGAAGCCGGGCCACGCCGAGTGGGAGCAACTGCACGGCCGACGATGAGGCGTCCAGTTCGAACCGGGAGCGGGAGACGAGCACGTCGATCACCATCGCGGCCGCGGCGATCAGCAACAGCACCACGCCGATGGTGGAGATCACCTCGAGCGGCGATTCCACCGTGCCGGATTGGATGTAGCGGTAGATCAGGGTGGACAGGGTGACGTATCGCTCGGGCAGCCCGATGATCGACGGGATGCCGAAGTCAGCCAGGTTGCCCACCGCCACCAGGGTGAACGCTGAGAGCATCGCGGGGCGGAGCAGCGGCAGGGTGATGGTGCGGACCGCCCGCACCGCGGACGCTCCGGAGATGCGGGCGGCCTGCTCGAGGTCGGTGGGGATGCGCCGGAGGGCTGCCGACACGATGATGTAGACCACCGGGTAGGAGTGGATGGCGAGCAGGAAGACCACGCCGTCGCCGCCGTAGATGTTCCACAACGGCCCGCCGAACCAGGTCGTCCAGGCCACATTGGCCGGGCCGGTGGGGCCGGCGATGCTGATCCACGCGATCGCGCCGACGAACGGCGGCACCAGCAGCGGGGTGAGCGCGAACAGGCGCAGCGCCTTGCGGCCGCGAAGGTCGGTGCGGTCCAGCAGGAGGGCGAGCGCGGTGCCGGCGGCCACGGCGAGAGTGGCGGAGAGCACCGCGGAGACCATACTGTTCAGGCCGGCCTGGAGCACGTCGCCCTCCAGTAGCAGGGGCAGGTGGTTGGCGGAGAAGGCGAGCACCACGATGGCGCCGAGCGGCAAGAGCACCACGGCGGCGCATACCAGCCAGAGGGCGAGGCGGAGCAGGTCGATGCCGGCGCCGGTGCGGGCATCCGTTCGCGGGCGGACGGATGGCTGAGGAAAGCGGGAACGGGCCCGGTCGAGAACGACCGGGCCCGCACCTGACGCTTTACTGGAAGAGCTCATTGAACCGCGCGACAGCCGCGGCCTTGGTGTCGGCGATCACGTCGAGGTCGGGGGTGAGGATCTCGATGTCATCCATGGCCGGGGCGCCGTCGGGAGTGCCGACGTCGTTGCGCACCGGCAGGTAGGACTGCTCCACGGCCAGCTCCTGGCCCGCGGCGCTGACGAGGTAGTCCACGAACGCCTCAGACGCGGCCTCCTCGTCGGTGCTGGCGAAGATGCCCACCGGCTGGGAGACGTAGGGCACACCCTCGGTGGGGTAGGCCACGTCGATGGGGGAGCCGGCGGCCTTGAGCTCACGCACCAGGTAGTCCACCACCACGCCGACGGGCTGGGTGCCCGCGGCGACGGCCTGCGAGACCGGTCCGTTGCTGTCAGCGATGACCGGCTTGTTCTTGGCCAGGTCCACGAGCCACTCGTCGCCGAGGTCGGCGTTGTCGAGCCAGACCGCGGCGTTGTAGGCGGCCGCACCGGAGACATCCGGGTTGGGCATGGTGATCTGGCCGGCGTAGGCCGGGTCGGTGAGGTCGGCCCAGGAGGTGGGCGGGGTGTCGATCACGCCGGTGTTGTAAGCGATGACGGTGGGGATGATGCGGGTGCCCACGTAGAAACCGTCGGGGTCGACGACGTCCTGGTTGAGCGACTCGACGTCGGCGGGCGTGTATGCCAGCAGCAGGTCGTCGGCCTTGTAGCCCTCGAAGGTGGCGGAGTCGGCGGCCAGGAGGATGTCTGCCTGCACGTCGCCGGTGGTGCGTTCGGCTTCGATACGGGCGGTGAGGTCGCCGGTGCCGGCGCGGAAGACCTCGACGGTGACGTCGGGCTGAGTCTCGTTGAACGCCGCCACGATGGCGTCGATCTTCTCCTGCGGTTCGGAGGTGTAAACGGTGATGGTCGCCGGTTCCAGCGCGGCGGCCGCGGAGGCCTCCGGGGTGTTTTCGGCGGTGGCTGCGGGGGTGGAGCAGCCGGCCAGGGTGAGGCCGAGAACCACGAGAGTGGCGACGCCGGCGACCTTGGGTGTGCGTGACATTGGATTCCTTATCGAGTGGGTGTGCTGGAGAGGGCGGACACGGGAGTGGAGAAGAGCGGATGCGCGGCCTGCAGGCTCACGGGGGCGGAGCTGACCTGGTCGGCGGTGAGCTGCACGAGGGAGAACATGGCCAGGTCGTGGCCACTGACCGCGGCCGGGCCGGCGTTCATCACCTGGTGGTACGCCAACGACGGGCCCACCGAGACGGGCAGGCCCGCGAAGAGGGAGGTCATCGGGTGGTGATAATGCCCGGCCAGGATGAGGCGGGTGTCTGAGCCGTGCAGGGCCTGGGCGAGCAGCTGCGGGTCGCGCAGGCCGATCTTCGACAGGGTGGGCAGCGGGGACGGCGCCGGGGAGTGGTGCAGCGCGACGACGGTGCCCATCCCGAACGGTTCGGCCACCGTGGCGCTGAGCCAATCGAGCTGCTCAGCCTCGAGCGCGCCGGTGCGAGAATCCAGCAGCACGAGCCGGATCGGCCCGACGGTGACGACCCGGTAGTGCCCATCATGGTGCCCGGTGAGGGCGCGGGCCGGCTCGTCGGCGTCGTGGTTGCCGAGCACGGTGAACACCGGCGCACCCACCATCTCGCCGAGCCGACGCAGGGCCGCGTCGACCTTGGCGTATGCGGCCCAGTGGCCACGCTGCACCAGGTCGCCGGTGACGACGACGGCTTCGGGAGTGACGCCGGCCGCGACGACGTACTCGCCCACCTCGGTGAGCCGGGCCAGGCCGTCGACCTGGCCGTAGAGCAGCTCGCCGGCGGTGGCGTGCACGTCGCTGAGATGCAGGATGGTGAACTTCGACGCGTCACGCATGGGCCACCGCCGCCAGGTTCTCGCGCAGCGCCGTCAACTGACCGGTGGTGAGACCGTGCCGGCGAAGGTAGACCACCGGCCCGCCGAGCGCGGCGAGAGTGGCGAGGGCGTGCCGCATCGCCTCCGGCGGGCTGTCCAGGTGCAGGCGCAGGGAACGGGTGCGGGCATCCGCGGTGAGGTTGAGGCCGTGCAGTGCGCTTTCGGCGTGGGCGGTGCGATATGGGCGCACGACCGCGCCGGAGCGGGCGTAGTCAGCCACGATGTCGGCGTCGCTGTGGCCGGCGGCGGCCAGGGCGAGCGCCACCACCAGGCCGGTGCGATCCTTGCCCGCGGTGCAATGCACGAGCGCCGGGCCGGGCGCGTCGGCTATTGCGGCGACGGCCTCTGTCAGTTCGGCACCGCGTTCGCGCAGTAAGAAGTCGTAGACCGACTCGAGGTCGCCGGTTTGTGGTGGGCCGTCCGGCAGGCGGTACAGCGGAACGGCGGTGACCGGGCGGCCGTGGCGGGGCATGCCGCGCTCGCCGGGTTCGCGCAGGTCGATGACCAGCTGGATGCCCAGCGTGGCCAGCTGGTCGGCGCCGGCCGGACTGACCTCGTCGAGAGTGGCCGAACGGGCGAGCCCGCCCTCGCGGCCGCCGCTCCAGCGAGCGTTGTAGCTGCCCGCGATATCAATTCCAGCCATGACCGGCCCTTCCATTTCTTCGTTTCATAACTGATGAAACGTCGTTACAGAAAGAGAATGCTGGGGGCAGGTGAACGGTCGGTTGACGGCGAGCGACGGCGACGTCAACATCGGGCGACGCCGCCCGGTCGAGGATTATTCGTCGCTGATGAGGGCCTCGGCCACCACCTCGCGCATGGACGCGGTGGCACCGGCGGTGCTGCGCTCGGCCAGGGCGGTGTGCAGGGTGTGCAGCACCAGGAGGTGGCTGAGCCGGCTGAGGTACGGGTCCACGTCGTGCGCCCGGGTGACCGGGCCGGTGACGAGGCTGATGTCGGCGAGCTGGGTGAGCGGCGTGTGGGTGAAGCTGGTGATCGCAATCACGGTGGCTCCGCCCTCGCTCGCGGCCCGGCAGGCGCGCAGAGTGTGCGTGTTGGCGCCGGAGTAGCTCACCGTGAGGCAGGTGTCGCCCGGCTGGAGCGACCGGGCGGCGAACTGCTGGCCGAGCACGTCGCCGGGCGCTTCGACCGGCCGGCCGAGGGTGGCGAACCGCATCGCGGCATCCTGCAGCGGTGGCCCGGAGAACCCGCTGCCGACGAGCACCAGCCGGCGGGCGCCGGCCAGGGCGGCCACGGCCGCGTCGACGGCGGCCAGGTCCACGCTGGCCCGGCCCAAGCTGATCGCGTCGGCCGCGTCGGAGAACACCCGGGTGAGCGGATGCGTGTCGCCGGCGCTGATGATGTCGCTGGGTACGGCCCGAGCGATTTCGAGCCGCAGGTGCTGGAAGCCGCGGAAGCCGAGGTTCTGGCAGGCGCGCACCACTGTGGCGGTGGACGTCTCGGCCGCGGCGGCCAGCTCCGCCGTGGACCACTCGGTGACGGAGCCCGGGCGGGTGAGAATGACCTGGCCGACCCGGCGTTCGCTCGGGCCGAGCTGGGGCAGCGCGGCGCGCACCCGCATGAGCACGTTGTTGTCGGGCAGCACAGCGCTGCCCGGACTCTCAACGGCATTGATGTCGGCCATGCGTGCTCCAGTGATCGGTGTGAGCCGAATCATAGTGAAGCCGGGCAAACGATGCGGCATGGATCACCATCTCACCCGACCGGTGCCGACTCTTAGGCTGGGGTCATGACTGAGACCACCACGCCGAGCACTGCACCGCACCGCCGCTGGCCGCTCCTGGTGCTGGGCGGGGTGGTGCTGCTGGCGATCGGCGTCGCGGTCGTCGCGGCAACGCTCGGTGGCCGGGGCCCGACCGCTTCCCAGCCCGCCCCGTCGGATCCTTCAGCACCGGCCACAGTCTCGTCAACAGCGCCGACCTCGGCCGATCCGCTCCCGGTGGCGGTCTTCCTCGGCGACTCGTATACCCAGGGGTTCCCGCCGGTGCCGGCGGAGCAGCGCTGGTCGACCCTCGTTGCCGCTGACGCCGGCTGGACCGAGGTGAATCAAGGACTGGGCGGAACGGGTTTCGTCACCACCTCAGTCATGAGTGCGTGCGGCCTCGAATACTGCCCCACTTACGTGGAGCGCGTGCCCGGCGTGATCGCCGCGGCCCCCGACGTGGTGCTCATCGCCGGCGGCCAGAACGACCGGGCGGCGCTCGCGGCCGATCCCGACCGGGTGCGGGCGGCCGTCGACGCGACCTACGACCAGATCCGGCAGGGCCTGCCGAACGCGCGCATCATCGCCGTCGGACCGTCCACCGCGGAGCCGGCCACCGATCTCATCGTGGAGCTGGATGCCTGGGTGCAGGCTGCGGCGGCCCGCGTCGGCGCGGACTACGTCAGCCTGATCGACCCGGTGGTGATCGAGGAGGACATGATCGGACCCGACCGGGTGCACGTGAACGAGGCGGGCTACCGGGCGATCGCGGACCGCGTGCTCACCGTGGCACTGGCTGACTGAGCGATTCCGGAGGCGTTACCGCGGCAGCCGACGGTCCTTGACCAGCAGCACCACGAAGACGTAGACGCCCACCAGCTGCCACAGCGACCGGCAGAGCAGGTCGGCGGGGGAGTTGCGGAAGGAGAAGTCCGGCGGATCGAGGCGGGTCGGGCGCGGCGGTGACACCGGGCTGGGCACAACCGTGCGGGGCGGGCTGATGCGCTGGTGGAGAAGCTGATTCTCGCTCACGGGAGCCAGCGTAGGCGGATGGGGTGACCATCCGGCGAACGCCCGGTGACGGTCGTCTGACCGGGCTGCCTACTCGGTGGTGCGCGGTTCCGGCTTGCCCGGGCGCACCGCTGCGGTGTCGGCCACGTCGATGCGCTTCACGCCGTCGGCCTCCTCTTCGATGGTGATCCGCGGGGCGGCATCGCCCTCGTCGGCCTTCGGAGCGGTGGTGAGCTGGTCGTGGCGCTTTTCGTCGAACGTCTTTTCAGTCATGACCGGCACAATAACACGCCGTTCTGGTGACCGGCCGGAAGATTTCGCTAGGCTCGCACCATGACTGATGCACTCCGCTGGGGAATCCTGGCCACGGGCGGAATCGCCCACGCTTTCACCGGCGACCTGGTGAAGAACGGCTTCACCGTGCAGGCCGTCGGCAGCCGTAGCCAGGCGTCGGCGGATGCGTTCGCCGCCGAATTCGGCATCCCCACGGCGCACCCGAGCTACGAAGACCTCGTGGCCGACCCCGAGGTCGACATCATCTACGTGTCCACCCCGCACCCCTTTCACGCCGCCAACGCCGCGCTGGCGCTGAACGCCGGCAAGCACGTGCTGGTGGAGAAGCCGATCACCGTGAACGCCGCCGAAGCGCGCACCCTGGTGGCGCTCGCCGAGAGCAAGAACCTGCTGCTGCTCGAGGCCATGTGGACCCGGTTCCTGCCGCACATGGCGCGCATCCGCGATCTCATCGCCGAGGGCGCGCTGGGCGAGGTGCACAGCCTGATCGCCGATCACACCCAGGATCTGCCCGACGACCCGAACCACCGCATCAACGCGCTGGCCCTCGGCGGCGGCGCCCTGCTCGACCTCGGCATCTACCCGGTGTCGTTCGCGTCGGCCCTGTTCGGCCGGCCCGAGACGATCCTGGCTTCGGCCACGTTCAAGGACACGGGGGCGGATGCCCAGGTCGCCACGATCTTCCGCTACCCGGGCGGCCAGATCGCGTCGCTGCTCAGCGCGAGTGACACCAAGGGACCCAACACGGCCAACATCCTCGGCACCGATGGCCGGATCGACATCGACGAGGTCTGGTACTCGCCCACCTCGTTCCGGGTCTACGACAGCGCCAACGAGGTTGTCGAGTCCTACGAGACGCCCGCCTTCGTCGGCCGCGGCATGCACTTCCAGGCCCTCGAAGCCCAACGCCTCGTGGCCGCCGGCCTGATCACCAGCGACCTGCTCACCGTGACCGAGTCGGTGCAGATCATGGAGACCCTCGACGCCATCCGCGCCCAGATCGGACTGGTCTACCCCGAGGATTAGGCCGGCCCCGGGCAGAGGCATCCCGCGGCACGTGTTTCGCGTCGCGGCACGTGTAAAGCGCCGCGGCCCGCGGTAGAACACGTGCGGCCGGGACGAACGCGTGCCGCGACGGTCAACCCGTGCCCCGGTGACCCGCTTCCACGGCTTTCGTGGCGCACGATGTTTGTCGTGGCGCAGGATCCTTCTCGTGGCGCACGATAACGACCACATTTCGCTGCGCCACGAGCAATTTCCTGCGCCACGAGCAGTTTCCTGCGCCACGAGTGTTGACCGCGCGGCGTGAGGCGACGACAGCACAAGCGGCCTGCTTTCAGCTGGGGCGTTTGCCGTCCTGGCGCCCTTCGTCGTCAACTGAAGACCTATCACCCCAGCGGATGCGCGCTCCCCACGCCGCCACTCTGACCGGGCTCCCACCCTCGCTCGCTAAAATGCGTTGGTGGATACACCAGAACGGCCCGTACCCGACCCGGTCGACCCTGCCGAGGCGGGCACCCCGGGCAATCCGGGCACGCCGACCAACCCGGGCACGCCGGCGCTGGGATCGGCCGCATCCGCTGCATCCGTGCCGCCCGACCGCCCCGCCGCCGCGCGCCGGCTGCGCCTGATCATTGCCGCGGCCGTGGCGTTCGTGCTGCTCGGCAGTGGTGCCGTCTGGGCCGGGGCGGCCACCGGCGGACTCGATCCGAAGCCGGTCGCCGCCGTGCCCAGCGAGACCGAAACCCCGATGCCGACGCCGACCCCGACGACGCCCGAGCTACGGCCGGCGCCGGCCGTCGCCACGGTCGCGAGCCCTCTGCGCACCTGCTCGGTTGCTGACCTGGCCGCGGATTCACGGCTGGGCGACTTCCAGGCCCAGGTCGTGAACGCCGACACCGGCGAAATCCTCTTCGACCGGGGCGGCACCACGGCGTCCCGGGCCGCCAGCGTCATGAAGGTGCTCACCTCGGCGGCGGCGCTGAGCGTGCTCGGCCCCGACTACCGCGCCACCACAACCGTCGTCGCCGGCTCCGAACCCGGCCAGGTGGTTCTCGTCGGCGGCGGAGATCTCACCCTGTCGAGCACGCCCACCGGCGACGACTCCTTCTATGGCGGGGCCGCGCACCTCGACGCGCTCGCCGAGCAGGCCCGCACCGCCATGGGCAACACCGCCATCACCTCGGTCGTGCTGGACTCCTCGTACTTCGGTGATCCGGGCTGGGAGCCCAGCTGGGACCGCAAGGAGCAGACCGACGGCTACATGCCCCTGATCACCGCCCTGCAGGTGGACGGCGACCGCGACAACCCGTACAACAGCACCTCCGCGCGCAGCGACGACCCGGTTGCCCGGGCCGGCGCGGCCTTCGCCGACGAACTCGGCGGCGACGTGAGCGTGACCGTGGGCACCGCGCCCGAGGGCGCCGAACAGTTGGCTTCGGTCGAGTCCCAGCCGGTCTCGATCCTGATCCAACAGTCCCTCATCGTCTCCGACAACGCCCTCGCCGAGATGCTCGCCCGGCTCGTGGCCGTCAAGAGCGGCACCGGCAACACCTTCGAGGCCATCCAGCCCGCCGTGCTCGCCGGTCTGGAGACGTACGGTATCGACACCACCGGCATCCTCATCACCGACGGCTCCGGGCTTTCCGACAACAACGCCATCCCGCCGGCATACCTCACCCAGTTGTTCCGCCAGATCGACGCCAGGGAGGGCAACCTCGGCGTGATCTTCGACGGTCTGCCGGTCGCCGGCGGCGATTCCGGTTCGCTCTCGTACAGTGACCGGTTCACCGGCGACAATGCGGATGCCGATGGCGCCGTGTTCGCCAAAACCGGCTGGATCGACACCGGCTACACCCTCGCCGGCATCATCAACGCGCAGGACGGCAGCACCCTCACCTTCGCCGTTTACGCGCTCGGTGATGTGGGCGATAATGCGAAGCAAGCGATCGACACCATCACCACGGGGTTCTTCCGCTGCGGGAACAACCTCGCGAACTACTGACCTCGACCCGACAGGAGCTTGCCGTGACCCGCGCACTGGTCATCATCGACGTTCAGAATGACTTCACCGAGGGCGGTGCACTGGCGGTCACCGGCGGTGCGGCGGTGGCCGCGGCGATCAGCGCGTTGCTCGCGGCGCATCCGCACAGCTACGACCACATTTTTGCCTCCCGCGACTGGCACGACGCCGAGGGCGGCAACAACGGCCACTTCGCCGTGAACGACGCACCCGACTTCGTCGACACCTGGCCGGTGCACTGCGTGGCCGAGACCACAGGCGCCGAATACCATCCGGCGCTGTTGCTGCCGGAATCGGCGGTGCACATCCGCAAGGGCCAGGGCCAGCCCGGCTACTCCATCTTCGACGGCATCGACGACGCCGGCGAGAAGTTCGGCGAGCTGCTCATCGCGGCTGGGGTGACGGATGTCGACCTGGTCGGCCTCGCCACCGACTACTGCGTGCGCGCCTCGGGGCTCGACGCGCTCGAGCACGGCCAGCATGTGCGGGTGTTCACCGACCTCGTGGCCGGGGTCGCCGCAGACTCGAGCGACCAGGCGCTGGCCGAACTGGCGCACGCCGGCGCGGTGCTCGCCAGCTCCGAACGGATCGAATCCGCCTGAAACATTTCTTGGCGGGGGTGCATCCGAATCGGCCATCCTCCGGGAAGTAACGGGTAACGGAAACCTTACTGGTTTCCGCTTCCGTTCCACTGACTGGAGGAAACCATGCGCAAGACCCTTGCCGCCGGCGTCGCAGCCGGCGCCCTTGTCGCCCTCGCAGGGCTGGCCCCGGCGTACGCCGCCGAGGGCGACGCCCAGCTCTCGGTGCTGCATGCCGTGCCCGGGCTCACCGTCGACGTGTACGTCAACGGCGACCTCACCCTCGACAACTTCGAGCCCGGCGACCTGGCGGGCCCCCTCGACCTGCCGGCGGGAACCTACACCGTGGCGATCACCGCCGCCGATGCCGCCGACGCGAGCGCCCCGGCCATCGGTCCGGTGGACCTGCCCCTCGAGGCCGGTATGAACTACACCGCCGTGGCCCACCTCGACGCGGCCGGCACCCCGACCGCCACCCTGTTCACAAATGACACCGCCACCCTCGCCGCCGGCGAGGGCCGGCTGACGGTGCGGCACGTGGCCGCGGCCCCGGCGGTGGACGTACTCGCAGGCGGTACTGCCGTGATCACCAACCTGAGCAACCCGAACGAGTCGCTGCTCACCCTGCCGGCCGGCACGGTGTCGGCCTCCGTGGCCGCAACGGGCACCACCGACCCGGTGATCGGCCCGGCGGATGTGACCGTGGCCGAAGGCACGAACACGATCGTCTACGCCTGGGGCAGCCTCACCGACTCCAACCTGGCCCTGGCGATCCAGACCGTGGGCGGCATGCACTCCAACCCGGACGGCATCCCCGCCGGGAACGCCGGCCTGGTCGCCACGAATCAGCCCGGCGACGCATCCGGCTGGTGGTTCGGGGGTGCCGCGCTGATCCTGGTGCTCGGCATCAGCGTCGCCGCGGTCTACGGCACCCGGCGCGCCGAGGCTCGGCACTGAGCGCGGGCCACGGACTCAGGCTGCGGGTCACGGTGTTCCGGTTCGGGTGTTCACCGTGATCCGCTCTGCCCGGGGCGGCACCCGCCGCAACGTCGTCGCCGTCCCGGTCCTCGCGGTCGGACTGCTGGCGGTTCTGCTCAGCGGATGCGCCGGCCCGGCCGCCGGAACCACCGATACTGATCCTGCCGGTGGTTCCGGGGCCGTGGCCGGGGCGACCGCCGCCCCGGACCCCTCCGCTGGTGTTGTGACGCCGACCGAGACACCGGACCCTGCACCGCTCGCCACCGGCAACGTTCCCCGCCAGGCGGCCGCGCTGGACCGGCAGCCGGCGCCGGCCAGCGCCCCGGTGCGGGTGCGGGTCGAGACTCTCGGCATCGACATGCCGATCGAAGCGGTGGGTACGGGGGACAACAGCGCCATGGCGCTGCCCGCGAACCCGGCCGTGGCCGCCTGGTACCGCTACGGCTCCGGGCCCGGCAGCGCCGCCGGCGCCACGGTTGTCGCCGCGCACGTCGACTCCCTGGTCTATGACATCGGCCCGTTCGCCCAGCTGGCCGACGCTCCGGCGGGCACGGAGATCCTGCTCGATACTGCCGACGGGGCCGTGCACCGCTACGCCGTCGCATCCGTCGACGTTGTCGCGAAGCCGGATGTGCCGTGGGGCGCCGTGTTCGACCGCACCGGAGCGGCCCGGCTCACCCTCGTCACCTGCGGCGGTGAATTCGACTACGAGGCCAAGCGCTACCTGTCGAATGTGATCGTGACGGCGGTGCCGGTGCCATGACACCACTCGTGGGGCTGCCGATGCGCGCGGAGCATGGCTATGCTGGCCGCACCCGAACCCCGACCCGCCGAGTGTGCAGGCACTGATATGTATGAGCACAGGCCGGGTCATTCCACACGGAGGCCGCACAACGACGTGACCGCACCCCTTGCCAGCACCCCGGACGAACGCGATCAGGCCCGCCTGGTCGCGGACTTCCGGGCGGGCGATGAGCGGGCCCTCGCCGAGGCGTATGCGCGCTGGTCGTCGCTGGTGTACACGCTGGCGGTGCGCTCGCTGGGTGACACCGGCGAGGCCGAAGATGTCACCCAGAAGGTCTTCATCGCCGCCTGGCAGGGACGCGCCGGGTTCGACGAGAGCCGGGCGGCGCTGCCGGCCTGGATCGTGGGCATTGCCCGGCACACCATCGCCGACGCCCACGAAGCCCGTGCCCGGCGGCGGCGGATCGAACTGGCGGTGGTGGAGGACACCCCGTTGTTCGCGGTCGACGAGTCGGCCGACGTGGCCGAACGGCTGTTGCTCGGCGAGGAACTGAACCGGCTCGACCCCGTGCCACAGCGGGTGATGCGGCTTGCCTTCTACGACGACCTCACCCACGTGCAGATCGCCGATAGCCTCGGATTGCCGCTGGGCACGGTGAAGAGCCATATCCGCCGTAGCCTGACCCGGCTGCGTACCCGATTGGAGGCGAACGATGACGCATCTTGACCGCGACACGCTCGCCCTGGTCGCGCTGGCCGAGCTGGACCTCAGCCCCGCCGAACGTGAACACCTGCAGAGCTGCCCCGCCTGCACGGGCGAGCTCGACGCGCTGCGCCGCACCGTTCTGATCGGCCGCACCGCCGGCAGCGTCGACCTCGTCAAACCGGCGGATGCCGTGTGGGGGCGCATCCACGCCGCCCTCGGCCTCTCCGACGCCGTCGCAGCGCCGCCGCGCCGTGGAGTCGACACTTCCGTCGACGCCGCTGTGGTCGACGAGAGTGCTGCCGGGATGGTGCGGCCGCCGGCATCCGTCGTCGAGCTTCCCAGGCGCCGCCGCTGGCTGCCGGTCGCCGCGGCCGCCTGCCTGGTGGGGGTGCTCGGCGGCATCGGAGCCACGGTCTGGTGGCAAGCGGCGCGGGCACCGGAGCCGCTGCCGGTGATCGCGGAGGCTCAACTCGACGCATTGCCGGGCTGGACCGCCAGCGGGCGCGCCTATCTGGAGGAAGACGCCGACGGCCGCCGGGAGGTGGTGGTCGACGTCGACGGTGGGGCGGATGCCGGCGGGCTGCGCGAGGTCTGGCTGCTCACCGCCGACGCGACCGGCCTGGTCAGCGTGGGGCTGCTCGACGGAGCGACCGGCCGGTTCAGTATCCCGGCCGGGATCGACCTGGCCGAATACCCCGTGGTGGACGTTTCCGCCGAACCCGACGACGGTAACCCGGCGCACTCGGGCGACTCGATCGTGCGCGGCACTCTCTCCGGCCTGTAGCCCTGAGGCCGCCAGCGAGAGGTCAGTTGGGGGCAGTTGCGGCGGGTGGCACTGCCCTCAACTGCCTTCTCGCGGGAGGGTGCTGCTCGAGACTCCAGGCAGCCGCGCACCCCGAGCTGGGGATTGTGACGCGTTCGCCGGAGGAACAGGATGCAAGACATGGCGCACCATCCCGCATCCATCAGCTCCGCCGTGCCCGGTACCGTCCTTCTCCGCCCCCGCCGACTGTGGTGGCTCGCGCTGCTGGTGGTGGGCTGGTTCAACCTTCTCTCGGCCCTCGGAGGCGGCATCGGGTTGATCGCCGCGAACGGCATGGGCATGCCGATGAGCTGGCTCGCCGGCAGCCCGTTCGACTCCTACGTGGGCCCCGGGGTCATTCTGCTGATCGTGGTGGGCGGCACCCAGGCGCTGGCCGTGCTGCTGCAACACCGCCGGCAGCCCTGGTACCCGGCCGCCGCCGCGGTCGCCGGGTTCGGCATGGTGATCTGGATCTACGTGGAACTGATCATCCTGCCCGGCTACTCCTTTCTGCACACCCTGTACTTCGGCACCGGGATGCTGCAACTCATCGTCACCCTGCTGTGCCTGGGCGTGCTCCCGGCCGACCGGGTGGCACGCGCGACACGGTAGCCGGGGCCGGCCCGTGGCACCCGAGTACATTTGAAGTCGACGACTTCATAGGAGGCACAGTGGCCCACGTAACCGAAGCAGAGTTGCTCCAGCACGTTCCGAACGAGCTCTACATCAACGGGGAGTGGGTGCCCGCAATCGACGGGAAGACCCTCACCGTGCACGACCCGGCCACGGGCAAGGTGATCAAGACCATCGCCGACGCCGGTGTCGCCGATGGATTGGCCGCGCTCGACGCCGCCGTAGCCGCGCAGGATGCCTGGGCCGCGACCCCGCCCCGGGTGCGCGGCGAAGTGCTGCGACGCAGCTTCGAACTGCTGCAGGAACGCAAACACGAGTTCGCCCTGCTGATGACGCTGGAGATGGGCAAACCGCTGGCCGAGGCGTATGGCGAAGTCGCCTACGGCGGAGAGTTCCTGCGCTGGTTCAGCGAGGAGGCGGTGCGCATCACGGGCCGCTACGGCACGAACCCGGAGGGCACAGGACGCATGATCGTGTCCCAGCACCCGGTCGGACCGTGCTTGCTGATCACACCGTGGAACTTCCCCCTGGCGATGGCCACCCGCAAGATCGCTCCGGCGCTCGCCGCGGGCTGCACCGTGGTGATCAAGCCCGCCGAGCTCACCCCGCTCACCACCCTCTACCTGGTCAAACTGCTCGAGGAGGGCGGCCTGCCGGCCGGTGTCGTGAATGTGCTCACCACTTCGACCTCGGCGGATGTCTCCGGCCCGATAATCGCCGACAAGCGGCTGCGCAAACTCAGCTTCACCGGCTCCACCGCGGTCGGCCAGAAGCTCATCCAGCAGTCGGCGCAGAACGTGCTGCGCACCTCGATGGAGCTCGGCGGCAACGCCCCGTTCCTGGTGTTCGGCGACGCCGACCTGGACCGTGCCGTGGAGGGCGCCCTGGCCGCCAAGTTCCGCAACGTGGGCCAGGCCTGCACCGCGGCGAACCGGTTCATCGTGCAGGCCTCCGTCGCCGACGAATTCGCCCGCCGGGTCACCGACGCCGTCACCGGTTTCACCGTCGGCCGGGGCACCGAGGCCGGCGTGAAGATCGGACCGCTGATCAACGAGGATGCCGTGGCGAAAGCCGACACCCTGGTGCAGGACGCCCTCGGCCGCGGCGCGACGCTGCTCACCGGCGGGCACGCCGTGGACCGGGTGGGCACCTTTTACGAGCCCACCGTGATCAGCGGAGTTCAGCCGGGCAGCGACATCCTGCGCGAAGAGATCTTCGGACCGGTGCTGTCGATCATCCCCTTCGACGACGAAGAGGATGCGGTGCGCATCGCCAATGACACCGAATTCGGGCTGGTCAGCTACGTGTACACCCAGGACCTCGCCCGCGGGCAGCGCATGATCGAACGGCTGCAGACCGGCATGATGGGGCTGAACATGGGCGTGGTCTCCAACGCGGCCGCCCCGTTCGGCGGCGTCAAGCACTCCGGGCTCGGCCGGGAGGGCGGCACGGAGGGCATCCACGAATACCTCTCCACCAAGTACACCCTCACGCCCGACCCCTTCGCCGCCTAACCCTTCGCGAGCTGTGACCTAAGCACCGAAACCATGACGTTTTCGGGGTAAAGCTCACAGCTCGCGAGTTACTAGGCTTTTCGGATGCCCGTTATTGAGATTTCCGACCTGAGCGATCCCCGGTTGGGCGACTACACCCAGTCCACCGATGTGGCGCTGAAGAAGGCGCGCGGCACCGAGCACGGACTGTACATCGCCGAGTCCGCGCTGGTGCTCGAGCGGGCGTTGCGCGCCGGCCACCGGGCCCGGTCGGTGCTCACCCTGGCGAACACGCTCGACGAGGCGCGTGCCCTGGTCGGCGACGACGTGCCGGTGTTCGTGGGCCAGGGTGAGCTGCTCACCGAGCTCACCGGATACGTGTTGCACCGGGGCCTCATCGCCGCGATGCACCGGCCCGCGCTGCCCGAGCCGGCCGCGCTGCTGGCGGATGCCCGCCGCATCCTGATTCTGGAGAATGTCACCGACCCCACCAATGTGGGCGCCATCTTCCGCTCGGCCGGCGCGATCGGGGCCGACGCCATCCTGGTCACTCCCCGCTGCTCCGACCCGTTCTACCGCCGCGCCATCCGGGTGTCGATGGGCACGGTGCTGCAGGTGCCGTGGACCCGGGTTGGCGACTGGGTGAGCACCCGCGCCTTGCTCACCGAGCACGGCTTCCACGTCGCCGCGCTCGCGCTCACCGACGATGCCGTGAGCCTCCGCGACTTCCACGGCGAACAGCACGCCCGTCTCGCCCTCCTTCTCGGAGCAGAGGGGGAGGGGCTCACCGCCGAGGCTCTGGCCAGTTCGGACTCCGTGGTGCAGATTCCGATGAAGCACGGCATCGACTCCCTCAATGTGGCCGCCGCCAGCGCCGTCGCGATGTGGGCCCTCTCCGGCTGAGCCGAATCGCACGCGCGATAGGCGCACCCGCCTAGGCTGGGGTCATGAGCAATGATGCTGTCATCGTCGACGTTGTGCGCACTCCCTCCGGCCGCGGCAAGCCCGGCGGGGCGCTCTCCGGCCTGCACCCGGCCGACCTGCTCGCGGGGGTGCTGAGCGACCTGGTGCGGCGCAACGATCTCGACCCGGCGCTGATCGACGACGTGATCGGCGGATGCCTCACCCAGGTGGGGGAGCAGAACACCAACATCACCCGCACCGCGCTGCTCAGCGCCGGGTTCCCAGACTCGGTGCCCGGCACCACCATCGATCGGCAGTGCGGCTCCAGCCAGCAGGCCGCCACCTTCGCCGCGCAGGGCGTGATCGCCGGAAGCTACGACATCGTGATCGCCTGCGGCGTCGAATCGATGAGCCGGGTGCCGCTCGGCTCCGCCGGCGGCCCCACTCCGGCCGGCGGCAGCGACGCGGCCGGGCGCACCGAGGGCTGGGGTTCACCCACCGCCTGGTCCGCGGTCGCCAGCCAGGACCCGCACGGCCGGTTGATGCACGAGCGCTATCCCGCCGGCCTGGTGGGTCAGGGCGTCTCGGCCGAGCTGATCAGCGCCAAGTGGGGGCTCACCCGCACCGAACTCGACGAGTACGCCGCCCGCTCGCACCAGCTCGCCGCGGCCACCGCCGAACACGGCGGTTTCGACGCAGCCATGGTTCCGGTCACGCTGCCCGGCGGCCGGCAACTCTTCGGCGACGAGACCATCCGGCGCAGGACCACCGTCGAGACCCTCGCGGACCTGCCGCTGGCGTTCCGCACCGACGAACTCGCCGCCCGGTTTCCCGAGGTGGACTGGCAGATCACCGCGGGCAACTCGTCCCCGCTCACCGACGGCGCCTCGGCGGCCCTAATCATGAGCGCCAGCCGTGCCGCGGCGCTTGGCCTCACCCCGCGGGCCCGGTTCCACAGCTTCGCGGTCACCGGCAGTGACCCGCTGCTCATGCTCACCGGCGTGATCCCCGCCACCCGGCGGATCCTGGCCCGGTCGGGCCTCGACATCGATGACCTCGACGCCTACGAGGTGAACGAGGCGTTCGCCTGCGTGCCGCTGGTCTGGCAACGCGAACTGCACGCCGACCTGAGCAAGCTCAACGCCTCCGGCGGCGCGATCGCCCTCGGTCACGCACTGGGCTCCTCTGGCACCCGACTGCTCGGTACCCTGCTCAGCAGCCTCGAAACCGGCGGGGGCCGGTACGGCCTGCAAACCATGTGCGAGGGCGGCGGCATGGCCAACGCCACCATCATCGAACGGCTCTGACCGTGCGCATCAACGGATGCTCCGCCCTCGTCACCGGCGCCGCCTCCGGCCTCGGACTCGCCACCGCGCGAGCGCTGCAAGCGGCCGGGGCGCACGTGGTGATGGTCGACCTGGCCGGCTCCGCCGGCGCCGAACGGGCCGCCGAACTGGGCGAGCGTGCGCAGGGCGGAGCCGGATACCCGGCTATATTCCGCGCAGGGGATGTAACCGCGGAGGCCGATGTGCAGGCCGCCGTCGAGGCAGCCGGGCACCTGGCGCCGCTGCGGATCGTGGTCAACTGCGCCGGCATCGCCTCCGCCGCCCGCACGGTGGGCCGGCAGGGTCCGCAACCGCTGGCCGATTTCGAGAGGGTGCTGCGGGTCAACCTGCTCGGCACGTTCAACGTGGTGCGGCTCGCCGCTGCGGCGATGCAGGCGACCGATCCGATCGGCACCGACGACGGCGGCACCCCCGAGCGCGGCGTGATCGTGAACACGGCCTCCGTCGCCGCTTTCGACGGCCAGATCGGCCAGGCCGCCTACGCCGCATCGAAGGGCGGGGTGGCGGCGATGACCCTCCCGTTGGCGCGGGAGTTCGCCCGCACGCTGATCCGGGTGGTCACCATCGCGCCCGGCCTGTTCGACACCCCGCTCTTGCAGGGCCTCCCCGCCGAGGCCCGCGCCTCCCTCGGTGCCCAGGTGCCGCATCCGGCCCGGTTGGGCGACCCGACCGAGTACGCCGCGCTGGTGCGTCACATCGTGGAGAACCCGATGCTCAACGGAGAGACCATCCGCCTGGACGGCGGCATCCGCATGGCCCCGCAGTAGCCGCCGCAGCCCCGGGCTTGGCGGCGCTCGCAGCCGGTCGCGGCACGAGTTGCTCCCGGAGGCACGTGCACGAATGCGTGCCGTGGGGACGAACGCGTGCCGCGAGCGTCGGCGCGTCCGTGTGGTTGCGCGAATGCCGCGACCGCTGCGGGAGGCTGGCCACTACACTCGTCAGAAAATGTCCCTACCGGGAAGGCGCCAGCGTTGACATCAATCGAGACAGAGCTGCGCCGGATCGTGCGGCCGCGCGCCCGTGTGATCATCGACAACGACTTCTCGGGCGACCCGGACGGCCTCGTGCAGCTCGTGCACCATGTGTTGTCGCCGTCGGTGGAGATCCGCGCGGTCATCGGTTCGCACCTGAAACCCGGCGATGGTTTCGACCCGAGCGAGCAGACCGCGGACAACGCCGCCGCGGCCGCCCGCACCGTGCTCGAGCTGTTGGGCCGCACCGGCACGATTCCGGTGCTGGCCGGCTCGAACGTGGGCATGACCGACCCGCTGTCGCCGATTCGCTCCGCGGCGACGGATGCGATCATCGCGGAAGCCATGCGCACCGACACCGACCTGCCCCTGTTCGTGGCCTGCGGAGCGGGGCTCACCGAGATCGCGAGCGCCTACCTGCTCGAACCACGCATCGCCGCACGCCTCACCCTGGTCTGGATCGGCGGACCCGAGCACGATGGCCTGGCCGTACCGCCGCCCGGGTCGCACGGCCCGGAATACAACCTCGCCATCGACATCCCGGCCGCCCGGGTGATCTTCGACTCGTTCATGCCGATCTGGCAGGTGCCGCGTGACGCCTACCGGCAGACGCTGTTCTCCTGGGCCGAACTGCTCACGGAGGTGCGCCCGCACGGCGCCATCGGCGCGCACCTCTACGACGCGCTTGCCCGGGTCGCCGTGCTGGGCGCCGAGCACGGCTTCACCATCGGCGAGACCTACATTCTCGGCGACAGCCCGCTGGTATTGCTCACCGCGCTGCAGTCCTCGTTCGAGGCGGATCCGTCCTCAAGCGAGTACGTCACCCGGGTGGTGCCCCGCATCCGCGCTGACGGGTCCTACGACACCATTCCCCGGCAGGGCCCGCGGCCGATGCGGGTGTACACCCGGCTGGACCTGCGCCTGCTCTTCGGCGATTTCACCGCGAAGCTCGCCGCGCACGCCGCCGGCTGAGGCTAGAGCTCGACCGTGAGGAGGGGGCGCAGGTAGTTGCGCATTTCTTCGGCCATATCCAGGGCATCGCGGTTCAGCAGCCATTGCACCTGTAGGCCGTCGCTCATGGCGATCATTCCTCGCGCGGCGCTGGCCGGGTCGATGCCGGCGGCAAGCTGCCCATCCGCACGCATCGTTTCGAACGCGGCGGTGAGAAACGAGAGCACCCAGTCGTACCGGCGCACAAAATAGTCATGGGCAGGATGCTCGGGCGAGGTCGCCTCGGCGGAGAGCACGCAGTGCAGTTCCACCAGGCCGGGCACCTGGTGGGCGTTGTAATCGATCAGCCGCACGAAGCCACGGATGGTCTCGATGCTGGCCGGGGCGGAGGTGTCGACATACTCCGTCGCACGGTCATCGCGCAGCTCGAGCACGCCGGCGAGCAGCTCGTTCTTGTTGGAAAAATGGTGCAGCAGGCCGGCCTGGCTCATGCCCACGACCTCGGCGATCTCCCGGATGGAGCCACTGCGGAAGCCGTTCGTGGCGAAGACATCCATGCCGGCCTCGAGGATCTCCCGGCGCCGTCCCGCCGTCTTGGCATAGGCGCCGCGCGGCTTGCGCGCCGTTTCCGAGGTGATCATGGGGCGACTCTATCGCGCTTGGTAACAATTCGGCGAAAACCTACCGACTATTCGCTTTTCGTGTTAGCTTCGGTTTTCGAGGCGGCCCAACGACGGACTGCACGTAGCGAAAGGGAACACCGATGTTCCGATGGAAAAGCCTGACGGCCGCAGTCGCCGTTGCCGCGTTGGCTCTCACGGGTTGCTCGGCGAGTAACTCCTCGTCTGGAGAATCAGGGTCAAGCACCCTCACCCTGGGCGTCCTGCTGCCGGCCACGACCTTCGAGGCCGCCAACATGAACTTCGCCAACGAGTCCCCGTACGGGCAGGCCGTCTACGACACCCTGCTCAAGGAAGACCCGTCGGGCGAACTGCAGCCGAGTCTGGCCACCGAGTGGGCCTACGACGACACCAACACCGTGCTCACCCTCACCTTGCGCGACGACGTGACGTTCACCGACGGCACCACGTTCAACGCGGATGCCGCGGCGCAGAACCTCACCCGGTTCCGGGACGGCAGCTCGGCCAACGCTTCGTTCCTCGCCTCGCTCGGCTCCGCTGCGGCGATCGACGACACCACCGTCGAGCTCACCCTCACCCAGCCGGACCCCGCGCTGCTGCACTACCTGACCCAGAACGCCGGCATGCAGGGCAGTCCCGCCGCATTCGGTGCCGCTGACGCCGCGACCAACCCGGTCGGGTCCGGCCCGTACATCCTGGACACCGACAAGACCGTGGTCGGAACCTCATACGAGTTCACCAAGAACCCCGACTACTGGGACCCGGACAGCGTGCACTACGACAACCTGTCCCTCAAGGTCTACGCCGACACCACGTCAATGCTGAACGCTGTCAAGGGTGGCCAGATCAACGGCGCCAAGCTCGGCGACAACACCAACAACGCCGAGGTCGAAGCCGCCGGCTACACCCTCAACCCGTTCGAGCTCGATTGGACCGGCCTGATCCTCTTCGACCGTGCCGGAACCCTGAACCCCGCCCTCGCCGACGTCAAGGTCCGTCAGGCCCTCAACTACGCCATCGACGGCCCGGCCATGCTCACGGCCGTCGGCGAAGGACTCGGCACTCCCACCACGCAGATCTTCCCCGAGTCCTCCGCGGCCTACGACCCCGAGCTCGATGACCGCTACGCCTACGATCCCGACGAGGCCAAGAAGCTGCTCGCCGAGGCCGGCTACGCCGATGGACTCACCCTGGACATGCCCAGCACCTCGCTCGGCAACCCGGCGGTCTTCACCCTCATCGAGCAGCAGCTGAAGGATGTCGGCATCACGGTGAACTACACCGACACCGGCACCAACTTCATCGCCGACCTCCTCGCTCCCAAGTACGGGGTCACGTGGATGCAGCTGCAGCAGGACAACGACTGGGCTCTGATCAACTTCGAGCTCACCCCGGGTGCCACGTTCAACCCCACCAAGTACCAGGACCCGACCGTTGACGCCCTCGTCGCCACCATCGGCAGCACCACTGGTGATGAAGCGGATGCGGCGCTCAAGGAACTCAACGCCTACATCGTCGAGCAGGCCTGGTTCGCTCCCTGGTACCGCGTGCAGTCCAACTACGCGACGGATGCCCAGACCCAGGTGGAAACCCAGGTCGGCAACACCTACCCCTACCTCTGGAACTTCACCCCCGCCTCCTAGGTAGTCCGGCCGGGCCGCGCTTCCTGCGCGGCCCGGCCGTCCCGACCCGGTCCGGGCCGGTTCCCTCTCACGCTGGTTGCATAACAGTCAGGAACAACGGTGTTCAGATTCATTCTCCGGCGGCTGCTCTCGGGCATCGTCCTCCTCTTGCTCATCTCCACGATCGCTTTCTCCCTGCTCTACATCGGCGGCGGCGACATTGCCCGCCGCATTCTCGGGCAGATGGCGACCCCCGAAACCGTCGCGCAAAAGAGCGAGCAGCTCGGCCTCAACCGGCCGCTCTATGAGCAGTACTTCGACTGGCTCTCCGGTGCCGTGCGCGGCGACCTGGGCAGCTCCTGGTTCACCGGACAGCTCGTCACCGAGGGCATCACCTCCCGCCTCGCCGTGACCCTCTCCATCGTCATCGGCGCCATCATCCTCATCGCCGTCGTGGCCGTGGCGCTCGGTGTCTGGGCTGCCATCCGCGGCGGCTGGGCAGACAAGGTCGTGCAGGCCGTCTCCATCCTCGGTTTCGCCATCCCCGGCTTCCTCATCGCCCTGGGACTGGTGACTTTGTTCGCCCTCAACCTCAAATGGTTCAAGCCCACCGGTTACACCGCGTTCGCTGATTCGCCCACCGGATGGGCCGCCAGCGTCACCCTGCCGATCATTGCTCTGGCCATCGGAGGCATCGCCGGTGTGGCCCAGCAGGTACGCGGCTCCGTCGTGGATGCGCTTCGTCAGGACTACGTGCGCACCCTGCGTAGCCGTGGTCTTTCCTTCAACCGGGTGGTGTTCAAGCATGTGCTGCGCAACGCCGGCGGTCCCGCCCTCGCCGTGCTGGCCGTGCAGTTCGTCGGCCTCCTCGGCGGCGCCGTCATCGTGGAACAGATCTTCGCGATCCCCGGCCTCGGCCAGGTGTCCGTGCAGGCCACGACCCAGGGTGACATCCCCATGGTGATGGGCCTGGTGGTGGCCACCGCCGCCATCGTCGTCATCGTCAACCTGCTCATCGACCTGCTCCAGGGCTGGCTGAACCCGAAGGTGCGCCTCTCATGATCGACCTCACTCCCACCGTCATGGCGCCGGCGCTGCCCCGCGCCGCACGCCGCTCATTGTTCTCCCGCCTGCTGCGCAACCCCGTGGGCCTGGCCACGATGCTGTTCCTCACCCTGCTCGTGCTCAGCGCGATCTTCGCCCCGCTGCTCGCCCCGCACGACCCCAACTCGTCGTCCATCCAGGATGTGCTCGGCGGGCCCGCCGACGGGCATCCGCTCGGCTTCGACAGCTCGGGCCGCGACGTGTTCTCCCGCCTGATCTTCGCCGGCCGGTTCAGCCTTGCCGGCGCTGCCCTGGCCCTGCTGATCGCCCTGGTCATCGGTGTCACCGGCGGACTCATCGCCGGCTACTACGGCAAGTGGTTCGACTCGGTGTCGTCCTGGCTAACCGGCCTCCTGATGGCGCTGCCCGGCATCGTCGTGCTGCTGGCCGCCCGCTCGGTGCTCGGCCCGTCGATGTGGCTGTCCATGATGATCTTCGGCGTGCTGCTCTCGCCGGCTTTCTTCAGGCTCGTCTACGCCTCCGTCACCGCGGTGCGCAATGAGCTGTACGTGGATGCTGCCAGGGTCGCGGGCCTCGGCGACACCCGCATCATCGGCAAGCACATCCTCACCGTGGTGCGCGCCCCCGTCATCATCCAGTCCGCCATGGTGCTCGGCATCGCCATCGCCATCCAGGCCGGGCTCGACTTCCTCGGCCTCGGCGACCAGTCGATCCCCACCTGGGGCACCATGCTCAACGACGGGTTCCGCCAGATCTACAAGGAGCCGCTGCTCATCCTCTGGCCGAGCGTCGTGATCGCCCTCACCTGCGTGGCGCTCACCCTGCTGGCCAACACCATGCGCGATCTGCTCGAGCGCAGCGGCAAGGCCAAGGCCCGCCGCCGCCCGCCGCTGCGCCCTGCCGACGTGAACAAGACCGCCGCCGTTTTCCACGCCGAAGACCTCTCCTCTTCCGGACGTACCGGCGAGGTGCTGCTGGATGTGCGTGACCTCGCGATCGGCTACGACCAGCCGGACGGCACCGTGAAGACCGTCGTGCACGACGTGTCGCTCACGGTGCGCCGCGGCGAGGTGCACGGCCTGATCGGTGAATCCGGCTCGGGCAAGACCCAGACCGCCTGGTCGATCCTGCGCCTGCTGCCCGACGGCGGCCGGGTCACCGGCGGCGCGATCTTCTTCGAGGGCAAAGACCTTGCCCTGGCCTCCGAGAAGGAGATGACGAAGATCCGCGGCAAGAAGATCGCCTACATTCCGCAGGAACCGATGTCGAACCTCGACTCCGCGTTCACGATCGGCAGCCAGCTGGTCGAACCGATGCGGGTCTGCCTGGGTATCTCCAAGAAGGAGGCCACCCAGCGGGCGCTGAAGCTGCTGGCCCGGGTAGGCATCCCCAACCCGGAGCGCACCTTCGCGGCCTACCCGCACGAGGTGTCCGGCGGCATGGCTCAGCGGGTGCTCATTGCCGGCGCCGTGTCCTGCGACCCCGACCTGCTCATCGCCGACGAGCCCACCACCGCTCTGGACGTGACCGTGCAGGCGGAGGTGCTCGACCTGCTGCGTGAGCTGCAGAGCGAACTGAATATGGGTGTCGTGCTCGTCACGCACAACTTCGGCGTCGTCGCCGACCTGTGCGACCGGGTCTCGGTGATGCGCGACGGCCGGGTGATCGAAACCGGACCGGTGCGGGCCATCTTCACCCAGGCGAAGCATCCGTACACCCAGTCGCTGCTCGCGGCGATCCTCGAAGACGGCGAAGCGAGGGGGGACCTCGACGAGGGCAACTCCGGTCGCGCCGCCGCCGCCGCGCTGGCGACCCCCAGTATCTCCGACACCATTGGAGCGCAGTCATGACCGAACTTCTGCTCGACGTGAAGAACGTCATCGTCGAGTACCCGATCAAGGGGTTTCGCAAGGAGCCGTTCCAGGCCCTGAAAGGCGTCTCCCTCGACATCCGCCCGGGCGAGACCGTGGGGCTGGTCGGCGAGTCCGGCTCGGGCAAGACCACCCTGGGCCGTGCGGTGCTCGGCCTGGCACCGGTCACCGGCGGCGAGATCGTCTACCGCGGCAAGGACATCGCGCACCTCGGCCGCCGGGAGCGGAAGTCGCTCTCCAGCGAGATCCAGGTGGTCTTCCAAGACCCGTACACCTCGCTGAACCCGAGCCTCACCATCGAGCAGATCCTGGTGGAGCCGCTCACGGTGCGCAAAGTCGCCAAGAAGGATGCCTCCAAGCGGGTGCTCGACCTGCTCGACCAGGTGGGCCTCCCGAGCAACGCCGCCGACCGGCTTCCGCGGGAGTTCTCCGGAGGGCAACGGCAGCGCATCGCGATCGCCCGCGCGCTGGCGCTGGACCCGAGGCTGATCGTCTGCGACGAGCCGGTCTCGGCGCTGGACCTGTCCACCCAGGCGCGTGTGCTCGACCTGTTCAAGGAGATCCAGGAACGCACGGGCGTGGCCTACCTCTTCGTCTCGCACGACCTCGCCGTGGTGCGGCACCTCAGCCACCGGGTCGCCGTGATGTACCACGGTGAGATCGTGGAGTGGGGCGCCGGCGACCAGGTCACCGGCGACCCCGTGCACCCCTACACGCAGCGGCTGTTCCTGGCCGCGCCGGTGCCCGATCCCGACCGGCAGGAACAGCGCCGTGCGGTGCGGCAGCGCCTGATGGTCGAGCAGGAGCGCGCCGGCCTCGAGGCCGGAGCCGCCTGACCCGCACCGCCACCCGACCCACACCTGTTTCCCGTGCGGACAACTGCACCCGGTGCGCCGGGACCAATTGTCCGCACGGGTCCCCCTCACTTCGACCCCGATTCCCACGAAAGCGATTCGCACCATGACGATCTCCAACGAACTCGAAGCCGCGGTCACCACGCCCAGCTCGGATGCCAGACTCCTGGCCTTGCTCGAACAACTCACCCTGGCCGATAAGGTGCTGCTGCTCACCGGCCGCGACTTCTGGACCACTGCCCCGATCGAGAAGATCGGCCTGCGCCGCATCCTCGTCTCCGACGGCCCCAGCGGGGTGCGCGGCGAGGTGTGGGACGAACGGTCCCCGTCGCTGAACCTCCCGTCGTCCACGGCACTCGGCGCTGCCTGGGACCCGGCCATCGCCCGCCGTTACGGCAACGTTGCGGCCGTCGAAGCCCGGCGCAAGGGCGTGGACGTGGTGCTCGGCCCGACCATCAACCTGCATCGGTCGCCGCTCGGCGGCCGGCACTTCGAGGCCTTCAGCGAAGACCCGGTCCTCACCGCCCGGCTCGCCGCAGCCTACGTGGAGGGCGTGCAGGAGAACGGCGTGGGCGCCACCCCCAAGCACTACATCGCCAACGACTTCGAAACCGACCGGTTCACCGCCAACGTCGTCGTGGACGACCGGGCCCTGCGTGAGCTCTACCTGCTCGCGTTCGAGGAGGCCATTACCGAGGCGCACGCCTGGCTCGTGATGAGCTCGTACAACTCCGTCAACGGCGACACCGTCACGGAGAACGACCTGCTGGAAACCCCGCTGAACTCCGAGTGGGGCTTCGACGGCGTGGTGATCAGCGACTGGACCGCGGTGCGCAGCGTCAACAGCGCCCGCTACTCGCAGGACCTCGTCATGCCCGGACCGGCCGGCCCGTGGGGCGATGCCCTGGTCGCCGCCGTCATCGCCGGGGAGGTGGACGAAGCCGCGATCGACCGCAAGGTGCTGCGCATCCTGCGTCTCGCCGCCCGGGTGGGTGCTCTCGAGGGCTTCGAGCCCGCCGTGGCCGCACCCGTGGTCGTCGAAGACGGCATCCGCTTCGCCAAGGAGGCCGAGATCGCCGGCAGCGTGCTGGTGCAGAACAGCGGCGAGCTGCCCTGGGCCGCCGACAAGCTGACGAAGGTGGCCGTGATCGGGCACAACGCCCGGTTTGCGCGCACCCAGGGCGGCGGCAGCGCCACTGTGCTGCCCGAACGCGTGATCACCCCGATCGACGGCCTGCTCAAAGCGCTGCCTGACGCCGCGGTGACCTACTCCGTGGGTGCCGTCGTGCAGGAGGGCATCGCCGAACTGCCGTTGACCAGCATCGTCAACCCGCACACCGGTGAGCCCGGCGCCCGGGTGCGATTCCTCGACGCGGATGGCGGCGAGCTCTTTGTCGAGGACCGCCGCGCCACCGCGCTGGTCTGGTTCGGCGGCGACGCCCCGATCGCGACCTCGAAGGTGCTGGACTTCAGCACCAGGTACACGCCGGAGGCCACCGGTGAGATCCTGCTCGGCTTCGCCACCGCCGGCAACGGGCGCATCCTCGTGAACGGCGAGCTGCTGCACGAGGAGAACGTCGTTCCGGAAGGCACCGACCTGGGCGCCGCCTTCCTGTCGCCGCCTTCCGCCTCCATCGCCGTGCAGGTGACCGAGGGAGAGCCGATCGACCTCGTCGTCGAGTACGACATCACCCCGGAGGGTGCACTGATGGGTGCCCTGTCGATCACCATCGGCATCGAACCCGACCTGTCCACCCCGGATGCGCTCATCGCCGAAGCCGTCGCCGCCGCGGAGGCCGCCGACGTGGTGGTGCTCGTCGTGGGCACGAACTCCAAAGTCGAGTCCGAGGGCTACGACCGCAGCGACCTCAACCTGCCGGGCCGGCAGGATGACCTCGTGCGCGCCGTGGCCGCGGTCAACCCGCGCACCGTCGTGGTGGTCAACTCCGGCTCCCCGGTGCTGATGCCGTGGCGCGAGGACGTGGCCGCAATCCTGCTCAGCTGGTTCGGCGGCCAGGAGTACGGCGACGCTGTGGCGGCCATTCTGCTGGGCGAGGCCGAGCCGGGCGGGCGCCTGCCCACCACCTGGCCGGCAACCCTGGCGGATGTGCCGGTGTTCAACGTCACCCCCGACGATGGGGTGGTGCGCTACGACGAGGGCATCCACATCGGCTACCGGGCCTGGCTCAAGGCCGGAACCGAACCGGCGTACCCGTTCGGGCACGGCCTGGGCTACACCACCTGGAGCCTGGACGGGCTGAGAGTTGACGACGCCGCTCTGGCGAGGACCGGCATCGCGACGGCGACGGTCACCCTCACCAACACCGGCGACCGCACCGGCAAGCAGGTCGTGCAGGTCTACGCCTCCCGCGCCGACTCCGCGATCGACCGGCCGGTGCGCTGGCTGGTCGGCTTCGCGCCGGTCACGGCGGCGGCGGGGGAGACCGTCAGCGTAGACGTCCGGGTGCCGGAGCGGGCGTTCGCCGACTGGCAGGACGGCTGGCACTACGAGACCGGCGGGTACCTGCTCGAAGCGGGCACGAGCGTGGCCGAGCTGCCCCTGACCGCCGACATCACCCTGAACTGAGACGGAGCTGCCATGACCGACACCACCCAGACCGACACCACCCCACCCGCACCCGTGGAGAACACCTGGCCGAACCCTCTTATCGCCGGCTTCTACCCGGACCCCAGCGTGGTCAAGGTGGGCACCGACTACTATCTGGCCAACTCCACCTTCGAGTACCTCCCGGGCATCCCGATCTTCCACAGCACCGACCTGGTCAGCTGGACCCAGATCGGCCACGTGGTGGAGCGGCCCGGCCAGCTGGCGTCGGCGCACGTGCCGACGTTGGGCGGCGCCTGGGCCCCCACCATCCGGCACCGCGACGGCATCTTCTACGTGGTGGTGACGGATGCGATGGGCCGCGGCATGCTGATCTTCAGCACCACCGATCCGGCCGGCCCGTGGAGCGACGGCACCCTCATCGAGGGTATCCACGGCATCGACACCGACCTTGCCTGGGACGAGGACGGCCTCGCCTACATCACCTACTCCGGCCTGGACGTGACCAGTGGCGAGCTGCCCACCGGGCACAAGGGCATCCTGCAGTTCACCGTTGACCTGGCGACCGGTGTGCCGCTGTCGCAGCCGGTCTCGGTGTGGTCGGGAACCGGGCTGAAGTTTCCCGAGGCGCCCCACCTCTACCAACACGGCGGGTATTGGTACCTGATGATCGCCGAGGGCGGCACCGAACGCGGTCATGGCATCAGCGTGGCCCGCGGCGCGCGACCGTACGGCCCCTTCACCGAGGGAGCGGCGGCGGGTGGCCCGGCCAACCCGATTCTCTCCGCCCGCAGCACCGACCGGCCGATCCAGAACACCGGCCACGGCGACCTCGTGGAGACACCCGACGGCGGCTGGGCGATCGTCATGCTCGGCATGCGACCCACCGGCATGACCCAGGCGTTCTCCGCGCTCGGCCGGGAGACCTTCATCACCAGCGCCCGCTGGGAGGACGGGTGGCTCGCCGCCGACCCGGTACTGCTGAACCCCCGAGCCGGCGAGACCGTGTTCGCAGATGACTTCACCGGCCCGGCACTCGCGCCCGAGTGGATCGCGGTGCGCCGCTACCCGGCCGAGGTGTCGACCCTCGCCGTGGCGTCTGCGGAGGCGGCGGGCGGCCGTACTACCCCCGGCCGACTCGTGCTGGTGGGCGAGGGCGGAACCCTCGACGCCGAGCAGCCCATTCTCGTCGGTGTGCGCCAGCGGAACCCGTGGTCGAGCACCAGCGTTCGGGTCGGCGGTGTCGCGGGCAGCGGCGCCGGACTCGGCGGCCTGGGCGTGCGCTACGACGAGGAGCACCACTACGAAATCGAGGTGGGCAACGGCGTCGTGACGGCACGGGCCTGCGTCGCGGGCATCCGCCAGGAATGGACGGTGCCGCTGGACCCGGCCCAGATCGTGGACGGAGCGGTGACGCTGGGCCTGGACACCGTGCCGCCGGATGCATCGTCGATGATCTCCGGCCTGACCAGCGACATCGTCGTGCTCAGCGTGGGCGCCGGCGACGACCGGGTGGAACTGGCCCGCGTGGACGGCCGGTACCTCTCGCAAGAGACCGCCGCTTCTTTCACCGGCCGGGTGCTCTGTCTCTATGCGGTCACCGGCAAGGTGACCTTCTCCGCCTTCCGCTACACCGGCAGGGAGTAGCCCGACCGGGAACGCAACCCGAGCAACTGTTCCCGCATCGGACTTCTGCGGCCGGTGTGCCGGACGCAGAAGTCCGATTGAGCAACAGTCATGCTCGAGGCTCGCGCGAACCTACGCGGGCGCTCAGTGCCCGTCGACGTCGGAGTCCACGCCCACACCGGGGCCCTGGTCGAGACTCGCGATCGCCGCGAGGTCGTCGGCGTCGAGGCTGAAGTCGAAGATGTCCAGGTTCTCCCGCAGCCGGGTGGCGCTGGCCGACTTCGGGATCGCCACCAGGCCCAGCTCGACGTGCCAGCGCAGCACAACCTGGCCCGGGGTCTTGCCGTGCTTCTCGGCCAGGCCGGTGATCACCGGCTCGCCGAGCAGGGCATTGCCCTGCCCGAGCGGGCTCCACGAGGTGGTGAGGATGCCGTGTTCGGTGTCGTAGGCGCGCTGCTCGGCGCGGGGGATGTATGGGCTGATCTGGATCTGGTTCACGGCCGGCACCACATCGGTCTCGGCGCGCAACCGCTCCAGGTGCGCCGGCTTGAAGTTGGAGACGCCGATCGAGCGGGTCTTACCCTGCGCGAGCAGCTTCTCGAAGGTGCGCCAGGTCGACACGAAGAGATCCCGGCTCGGCACCGGCCAGTGGATGAGGAGCAGGTCGACGTAGTCCAGGCCGAGTCGGCCGAGCGACGCATCCAGCCCGGCGATCGCCTTGTCGTCGCCCTGGTACACGCCGTCCAGCTTGGTCGTGACGAAGAGCTCCTCGCGGGCGAGCCCGCTGTTCCGGATGCCCTCGCCCACTCCGGCCTCATTGCCGTACTTGACCGCGGTGTCGATGTGACGGTAGCCGAGCTCCACCGCCGTGACGATCACGGGGGCCACCTCGGCGTCGGTCATCGGCCACGTGCCCATGCCCAGTTGGGGGATGGTGCGGCCGTCGTTCAGGGTGAGTGCGGGTGCAGACATGAGTGCCTTTCGGAAGGGGGACGATGGCGACGTAGGGAGCCGGTCAGGCGAATTCTGCGACCTCATCGCCCACGAGGGTGAGCCGCATGAAGACACTGTGCGGATCGAGCCTGTAGTCGGCGAACGGTGGGCAGTCGGTGAAGCCATGCCGGGTGTAGAGCCGCCGCGCCGGTGCGAAGAAGTCCTCGGCTCCCGTCTCCAGGAAGAGCTGCTCCAGCCGGCGCCCGCGGGCCTCGTCCACGATATGGGTGAGGAGGAGGGTGGCGATGCCCCGGCCGCGCGCGGCCGGTGTGGTGCGCATCGACTTGATCTCACCCTGCCCATCGGCCAACAGCTTCAACGCGCCGCACCCCAGCAGCACTCCGTCCTCGCGGGCCGTCCAGAAGGTGATCTCCGGGGCGGCCAACGCCGAATGGTCCAGCGCGTGCACGCTCTCCGCCGGTGAAGTGGCGAACATGTCGGCCAGGTGCTCGTCCAGGAGGAGCCGCACATCCTCCCGGATGGGGTCGTCGCGCTCGATGTGAATCATGACGAACAATTTACCGGTCGGCACTGGGTACCGCACGCGGGGGCCGACACGTGCCGCGACAGGTCCAGGTCAGGACGCCGGCGGCAGCCCCGCGGCGATAGCCTGCAGCGCGGCAACGTGGATGCGCATGGCCGCGATCCCGGCGCCCGTGGCGGTGAGCCAAGTGCGCGGCCGGTTGCCCACGAAGCCCTTGCGAACGGCAACGTAGCCCGCCGCACTGAGTGTGCTGATCGCTTTGCTCAGGGCTGAATCGTCGGTCTCGAGCAGGTCGCGCAGGGTGCCGAAATCGATCTCGACATCCGCTCGCAGTGCGGCCATCACCGAGAAGCGCAGCGGGGTGAGCAGGGCGTCGTCGAGGTCGTGCCGGGGGTGGTGGGCGCCCATCAGGGTTCCCAGATCGGCGCGGGCCGAAACGCCGCGATCACCAGCGGTGCCGCCACACAGACGCCGCCGACGATACCCACCACGGTGAGATCCCAATTGGTGCGCGAGAGCACGACGGCCAGGCCGAGCATGAGCAGGTAGGAGCAGCCGAAGGCGGACCACTGTTCGCGACCCCATTCGCCGGCCAGACGGGGGAGACCCCACCTGCTCTGCTGGGTGACCATGACGGTGCAGAAGAAAGCGATCACGGTGAGCCCGCCGGCCAGGATCAGCGTGGTACCGCTGAGCGCAGCGATGGCGCCGAGCCACAGGCCGAGCACGGCTGTGGAAATCTGGCTGGCCCCACCGAGAGGTGCGAGCCACACCGGTTTGGGGCGGCGGACGCCCCAGTTGCGGGCCCGCCGCGCCGACTGTGTCGCCAGGAGCAGGAGCGGCACCGTGGTGACCACCGTGATCAGGAGCGCCAGCGGCCACGGCGTCTGCCAGAACACCACCAGTATGAGGGCGACACACAGGGGAAGCATGCTCGCGCTGGCAACGAGCACCCTGCGGGTGCGGGAGCGCCCGTGGCCCGCCGTGTGCAAGGACTGCCGGAGACCCTGCTCGAGTGACGTTGCCGCCAGGAACGGCACCAGGATCAGAAAGGCGAAGCCCAACCCGTTCGGCTCATAGCCGTTCGCACCGGCTCCCAGGCCGGCGTTGCCCCCACCGGAGAGCACGACCGCGAAGACGTAGGCCAGCACGGCCGCGGCCATGCAGGACTCGGCGATGGCGCGAGTGCGTGCATCGATTGCTGCATGCACCCGGTCGTTGAGGGCGTCGCCGACCTGCAGTAGCCGGGCTGCCGCATCCGTACCCGACTGCGGGCTGTCGCCGCTGGGCTGGTCGATCATTGTGTCCCCCGATCTCCGCACCGATGCCGGCGCACTGGCAGCTTAGCCTGTACTTGCCATGTGGCAAGTGCGTAGCCGACGCCCACCTTCTCGCCGACGCCGCGGTCTACTGCAAAAGATGTAGAACAGCTGATCTCGCTGAACGATTCGGCCATCTGTCGCCGACGTCACACTCGGAATATCACGTTTCCCGCACCATCTGAGGAGTCATACATGTCCACGTTTCTTGCACGAGTCGGCCGGTTCAGCGCCCGGCATCGATTGGTCGTGATCGGGGCCTGGCTCTTGATCTTCGCCACCCTGATCGGCGCGCTGGTGATCGGCACCAACACCGGGTCGAAGGATGCCGCTGCTGTCTCCATCCCCGACTCGCCCGCATCGCAGGCGCTCGAGCGGATGAACGACGAGTTCCCCGCCGCCGAGACAACGGGCAGCACCCTCCAGCTGGTGTTCCAGCCCAGCGGCAGCGACGTGTCTGATCCCGTCGTCGCGGCGGAGATCGCGGCCGTCCTGAGTGACGCCGCCGCGCTTCCCGGCGTCGAATCGGTGACCGACCCCTTCGATCCCGCGCGGCCTTATGTGTCGGCGGATCGAAGCATCGCGGTGGCGACTCTGACCTATGGAGAAGTGGCCGAGGACGACCAGGTCGCCTACTACGACGCTGCCCTGGACCTGCAGTCCGATGCGTCGGCCGACCTCGGTGTGCAGTTGGGCGGCAACCTTGTTCCGCTCGGCGCCCCGGCCCCCGGCATCGGCGAGGGTGCCGGCGTCGTCATCGCCTTCCTCGTGCTGATCCTCACCTTCGGTTCGATGCTGGCGGCCGGGGTCAACCTGCTCATCGCGGTGTTCGGCGTGGGAGTCGGCCTGGTCGGGGTGCTCGCCTACGGGGCGTTCTTCCCCATCGACGACAACTCCATCATTCTGGCGGCGATGTTGGGCCTGGCCGTGGGCATCGACTACACCCTCTTCATCCTGTCCCGCTTCCGGATCGAACTCCGCGGCGGCAAGAGCGTGGAGGATGCTGTCGCCCGGGCCAGCGGAACGGCCGGCACCGCCGTCGTTTTCGCCGGGCTCACCGTCATCGTTGCTTTGGTGGCGCTACTGGTTGCGAACATCAGCGTCATCACCCAGATGGGGTTCGCGGCGGCGGCTGCGGTCGCGATCTGCGTGCTCCTCGCCCTCACGCTACTGCCCGCGATCATGCGCACCATGGGCACGAGGGCCCTGTCGAGGAAACAGCGCCGGGACCTTGAAGCGGGTGTCATCTGGCAGGAAGGAGCCGTGCAGAAGCACGGACTCCTGCGCGGCTGGGGCAGCTTCGTCGTGAATCGCCCGCTGATCAGTGTGGTTGCCGGTGTGTTGATCCTTGCGGTTGTCGCCCTGCCGATGTTGAGCATGAAGACGGCATTCAGCGTGCCGGGCGGTTCAGACCCCAGTTCCACTGAGCGCACCGCCTACAACCTGATCGTCGATGAGTTCGGTGGCAGCCAAAGCCCCCTCATCGTGCTGGCCGAGGGCGATAACATCGCCACGCAGACCGCGGGCGTCGAGGCCGATCTGGCCGCACTCGACGGAGCACAGATGGTGGTGCCGGCCGAGATCTCCGCCGACGGAACCATGGCCAGGATCATCCTGATCCCCGAGGGCAGCCCGATCGACGAGCAGACCAAGGACCTGGTGCACAGCATCAGGGATGACGCGGATTCGGTGGCCGGGGTGCACCTCGAAGTCACCGGCGAAACCGCCATCGGCATCGACCAGGACGCAGCGTTGATGAGCGCCCTGATCAAGTACATCATCGTCATCGTCGTGATCTCGGTGCTGCTGCTCATCGTGATGTTCCGGTCGTTGCTCATCCCGCTCATCGCCACCCTCGGCTACCTCCTCTCGGTCGGCGCATCGTTCGGCGCGAGCACCGCTGTCTTCCAGTGGGGCTGGCTCGATCCCCTCATCGCGGCGCCGCAGGGCGACCCGATGCTCAGCCTGCTGCCGCTGCTCCTGGTGGGTGTGTTGTTCGGGCTTGCCATGGACTACCAGGTCTTCCTGGTCTCCCGCATGAAGGAGATGCACGACAAGGGAATGGCGCCCAAGCAGGCGATCCGGGAAGGCTTCGCCCGGTCCGGCCCGGTGCTCGTGGCCGCGGCCACCATCATGACCGTGGTCTTCGGCGGCTTCGCCACCGGCACCTTCGCGGTCGGCGCGTCCATCGCGTTCGGGCTCATGGTGGGCGTGCTGGCGGATGCGTTCATCGTGCGCCTCGTGCTCATGCCCGCGATGCTGAGCCTGCTCGGTGAGGCCGCCTGGTGGATGCCCGCCTGGCTGGACCGCATCATCCCCGATATCGACACCGAGGGCCACGCCCTCGCCGACGCTCCATCTGCCGAGAAGCCGGTGCTCGCCAACGTCTAGAGCCGGGACAACTCGGTGCCGCGAGTGCATAACTCCTGCAATTCTCAGCCCTGTCAACGCGGATGACCGCAATCACGCGATCGTCGGTCTGCCGGATCCGAGAATTGCAGGAGTTGCGCTACCTGGAGGGCGCATTCATCTGGTTTCGCGGTGCAGGCTAGATCGGCTCGATGAGCAGGCTGTTGATCAGACGGCGGATGTCCTCAGCCATGTCGACCTCGAGACTGTTGAGCCAGAGGAGCTCGAGCCCCTCGGTCGTGGCGAGGGTGAGTAGCGCTGCCCTGCGTGGGTCGACGCCGTCTCGCAGTCCGTCGGCTGCGCCCACCTCTTCGAAGGCCAGGGTGACGGCTGCTGCGATGCGCTCGAACCGGGCGACGAAGTAGTCGTGCGCCGGATGGTCGGGGTCGGTCGCTTCGGCGGACAGGATTGTGTAGAGCTGCACCACGCCGCGCAGCGATTCCTGGGTGCGGGAGATCTCGACGAGACTCGCGAGAAAATCCCGGCCGCGGCGCCCGTCGAGCAGGAGCTCGGCTCGGGTGTCGCGCTGCTCGAGGACGGCCTGCAGCAGGGCCAGCTTGCCGGCGAAGTGATGCACGACACCGGTCTGTGTCATGCCCACTGAGCGGGCGATCTCGTTGACGGAACTGGCCGTATAGCCGCTCTTGGCGAAGGTGGTGAAAGCTGCCTCGAGGATCTCAGCGCGCCGTTCGACGCTTTTGCTGTACTCACCTCGGGGACCGGCCATGGTCGTCAGGTTATCAGCTTCAGGTGAAAATATGACACCCATAATATTTTTGTGTTAGCGTCTCCTCGTCGTCGCAAAATCGAAGACAGCAGTTCAACGTAGAGCAGCCGCATCAGAGCGGACCATTAGGCAAGGAAGCCCCTATGACCCTCCCATCCCCATCCGCGATTCCGCGGGTATCCAGCACCTCGAGTGTGGCCGTCTCGGCCTCGACCCTGAACGAGTTGACCCCGACAGCGTTACTGCGAGCGCAGATGCATCAAAGTCGCGGATTTGTTTTCTTCTTGGTTTTCGCAACGATCGGTGCCGGCGCGGCACAGATGTCGGCCGTGCTGCTGACCCTCACCCTGAAGGCCACCGAGCTCAACGCCGACGGAGCCGCGACGATACTCGCGATCTCGAGCGGCATCGTCGGGCTGATCACGCTCGTGGCGCTGCCGGTCTTGGGCTCGATGAGTGACCGCTCGCGGTCGCGGTTCGGTCGCCGACGCCCGTTCCTGGTTGCCGCCGCCGTCTTCTTCATCCTCGGCGGATTCCTGCTCGTGACAGCGACCTCGGTGCCGCTCTTCGTTCTCGCTCACGCCGTGATCAACCTCGGGTTCATCGCCACTGTCGTGACGGCGACGGCGCTTCTCGCCGATCAGATCCCCGCCAACAAGCGCGGGCCGGCCTCGGCGTTCGTGAGTCTCGGCACGCCGATGGGAGCCCTGCTGGGCACGGTGATCGCCCTGCCGTTCGGCGCGGACCTGGTGCCGCTGATCGGGATCCCCACCGCCATCGCCGTGATCGCGGTTCTCCTGCTCGCTGTCGTGCTGCGTGATCCCCAGTTCGAGCAGCGTCGTGCCCGCCGCAGTCTCGGCGAATTGCTCAGCGTCTTCTGGGTCAACCCGCTCAAATTCCCCAACTTTGCTTGGGTATTCACCAGCCGGATGCTCGTGTTCTCCGGCGTCGCTGCGCTCAATGGCTTCCAGGCGATTTACCTGCTGCAGAGCGTCGGCCTGGCGCCGGCCGGGTTGGGCGGCGCGATCCTGCTCACCGTCGTGGTGAACACCGGAATCTCCCTCGCCGTTGCCCCCGCCATCGGCCGGCTCAGCGATCGCCTCAACGTGCGCAAACCCTTCATTGTTGCGGCCGCGGTCATCCTTGGCGTCGGCCTCGTGCTGGCCTCGATGGCACCGAGCTTCGGCTGGTACCTGGCCGCGGCCGGTGTGGTGGCGCTCGGCCAGGGCGTCTACTTCGCCGTGGAGCTGGCGCTGGCCACGAGCGTGGTGCCCGACCCTGACAACCCGGCGAAGGACCTCGCGATCTTCAAGATCGCCGACAACCTGCCCGTCTCTTTCGTCTCCGCCGCGGCCCCATTCCTGCTGGCCATCGGCGTGGGCACGTCAGGTGGGCAGAACTTTGCTGCCCTTTTCGTCACCGGTGCTGTCGCCGCGATCGTCGGCGGCCTCTCGATCCTCTTCGTGCGCGGCGCACGGTAGGGGGTGTGGGCCGTCCGAACGACGGCCCACACCCGGCATATCCAGCGGACCTAGTTCGACGTAAGTCAGAAAGAAAGTCTCCAACATGACAACTCAGTTTCCCGCAAACTTCCTCTGGGGCGTGGCTCAGGCCGGGCACCAGAACGAGGGCGACAACATCCACAGCGACATCTGGTTTCTCGAGAACACAGTGCCCTCGCTCTTTCAGGAACGCAGCGGGCCCGGCTGCCAGGGCTACGAGCGGTGGCCGGACGACCTCGACATCGTCGCTGGCCTGGGTTTGAACGCCCTCCGCTTCTCGGTGGAGTGGGCGCGCATCGAGCCCGTGCGCGGTCAGGTGTCGGTCGACGCTCTTGACCACTATGAACGGGTGGTCGACGGATGCCTCCAGCGCGGGCTCGCGCCCATCGTCACGCTGAATCACTTCGCCGCGCCGAGCTGGTTCTCCGCAGCGGGTTCCTGGCTCGCGGATGACGCGGCCACGCTCTTCGCCGAACAGAGCGATCGGGTGATGCAACGATTCGGCGATCGCATCGCGGCCGTCGTGACGCTCAACGAACCAAACCTCGAACAGCTCCTGCAGGCCGGTGGCAAGCTGCCTCCGCACGCCGAACAGCTCAAGATCGAGATGCTGGCCGCCGCGGCCCGTGCGGCCGGTACCGAACGCTATTTCGCGTCGAACGTGCTGCCCGCTGCCTCCCAGCAGGAGTTCCAGGAGGCCTTCACGGTCGCGCACCGCGCGGCGAAGGCGGCGATCAAGACGCGCCGCGCCGATGTGCCGGTGGGGGTGTCGATTGCGATCAGCGACGAAGTGGCCGTCGCCGGTGGCGAGGAGAGCCGGGACGCCCGGCGGGCCGCGGTCTATGACCACTGGCTCCGGGTGGCTCGGGACGACGACTTCATCGGGGTGCAGAACTACGAGCGCACCCTGCACGGACCCGACGGAGAGTTCCTACCGGAGGGGCCGCGAAACGACATGGGGTCGGTGATTGCGCCCGGGTCGCTCGCCGGCGCGGTTCGCTACGCGCACGACGTCTCCGGCGTGCCGGTGTTCGTCACCGAACACGGCATGCAGACCGACGACGACACGAACCGAGCCGCGTTCATTCCCGCCGCCCTCGACCTGCTGGCCGAGGAGATCGCCGCGGGCACGCCGGTGCTCGGCTACACGCACTGGACGCTGATGGACAACTTCGAGTGGATCTTCGGCTACGGCCCCAAGCTCGGACTACTCTCCGTGGACCGGGAGACCTTCGAGCGCACGCCCAAACCCAGTGCCGCTGTCTACGCCGCCAGCGTTGCGGGGTACCGCAACGGCGCTGCGTAGCGGACTACCAGGCCCCGGTACCGCGCGGTCAGCCGCCGGGCCGGGGTGGACCCGGGCGGGGCGCCCCCGCGCCGGCCTACTGGTCGGCGTGCGCCTCGAGGAACTCGTAGACCTCGGTGTCGTCGACGCCGGGGAAGGTGCCGCTGGGCAACGGGGAGAGCACGTGCGCGTGCAGCCGGGCGCTCGGCCAGGCCAGGCCGCTCCAGCGGCCGGCGACAGCGCCGGAGGGTCGCCGGCAGCAGGACTCGTCGGGGCAGCGGGACACCGCCCGCTGCGTGGTCTCCCGGCCCCGGAACCACTTGGCTTGCGCGAACGGGGCGCCCACGCTGATCGAGAATTCGCCATCCGACGTGGTGCCGGTCTGGGTGGCGCACCAGAAGGTGCCGGCCGGGGTGTCGGTGTACTGGTAGAACTCGGTGGTGCGGTTGGTGTGGGTGAAGGCGCTGCGCGCGCTCCACTGCTTACACACCAGCTGGCCCTCGATCGACCCGGTCACGTCGGCCGGTAACGGTAGGCCGTCGTTCTCGTAGCCCTTCTGCAGGGCGCCGTCACCGGAGACCCGGAGGAAATGCACGGTCATGTCCAGGTGCGCGGTCGCCAGGTTGGTCAGCCGCAGGGCCGCCGCCTCGTGCGTGACCCCGAATGCGTCGCGCAGGTCTTCGACCGACAGTACCCGCTCCCGCTTGGCCGCCTGCAGGAACGACAGGGTGGCGTCCAGTGGCATCAGGCAGCAGGCCGCGAAGTAGTTGATCTCCAGTCGCTGCCAGAGAAATTCCGCGTAGCTGGTGGGCCGCTCGTGGCCGAGCAGCCGGTGGCCCATCGCCTGCAGAGCCATCGAGCGCAGACCGTGCCCGCCGGGGATCGACGCCGGCGGCAGGTAGATGCGGTGGTTGGCCAGGTCGGTCACCGACCGGGTCGAGTGCGGCAGGTCATTGACGTAGATCAGGGTGAAGCCGAGTTGCTCGGCCATCACGCTCACCTCGCGGTGGGTGAGCGCGCCGGAGACGTGCCCGGAGGCGCGCACGCGCTCCTCGGCGAGCTTCTCGATATCGGGCATGTAGTTGCCGCGCTCGCGCATCCGCTCGCGCAGCTCGGTATTGGCCCGGCGCGCTTCCTCCGGCGTGGCGATGGCCTCACTGGCGCGGCGGGCCAGCTCGCGGTGCAGGCCGACGAGCGACTCGATCGCCGGCAGCGGCATGCCCTTGGTGACCTTCACCTGGGGCAGGCCGAGGGCGCCGTAGAGCGGGTTCTTCTGAGCGCGGGCCAGCTCGATCTCCAGCGCCGCGCGGGTGTTGGGCGCCTCATCGCTGAGCAGGTCGGCCAGTGGCACGCCCAGCGCCTGCGCCAGCTGCTGCAGGGTAGACAGCTTGGGTTCCCGCCGGCCGTTCTCGATCAGCGAGAGCTGGCTGGCCGCCAGGCCCACCAGCTCGCCGAGTTGATCGAGGGTGAGCGTGCGCTCGCTGCGAAAGTGACGGATGCGATGACCGAGGGTGACCAGGTCGGAGGCCGGCGTTGGCATTCCTTAAGCATACGTAAAGAAACTCATTTCTTAACAGCCCTTTCTTCGTTTTGGCGGGGAATTCGGTCGCATTCTTAATGAGCAGGACGAAATTACCGCTCCCGCCCCTCGTTTTTGCCCCATCCGGAGCATGCCCAGCCGTAGCAGAGGAAGGCCAGACCATGACCGTCACCCACCCCGTCCGCAGCGATATCCGCGCCCACGCCGCCCCCACGACACCGACCGTGGTCTACGGCGCTCCGACCGGCACCACCGACCCGGCCCTGCAGGCCTGGGTCGACGAGATCGCCCGGCTCACCCGGCCGGATGTCGTGGTTTGGTGCACCGGTACCGCCCAGGAGGCCGATGTGCTGTCGAAGCAGCTCGTCGCCGAGGGCAAGCTGATCCGGCTCAACCCGGAATGGCGGCCGAACAGTTTTCTCGCCCGCACCAGCCCGTCGGACGTTGCCCGGGTCGAGGACCGCACCTTCATCTGCTCCACGCACCGCGATGACGCCGGCCCCACCAACAATTGGGCCGAACCGACCGAGATGCGCGCCGAACTCAACGCAGCGTTCGCCGGCAGCATGCGCGGCCGCACGATGTACGTGGTGCCGTTCTCGATGGGTCCGCTCGGCGGCCCCATCTCGCAACTCGGCGTGGAGATCACCGACTCGCCCTACGTCGTGCTGAACCTGGGCATCATGACCCGGATGGGCACGAATGTGCTGCGCCTGATCGAGGCCGGCACCCCGTGGGTGCGTACGGTGCACAGCGTGGGTTTCCCGCTCGTCGACGCCGAGGGCGTGCGCCGGGCCGACGTCACCTGGCCCAGCAACGACACCAAGTACATCGTGCAGTTCCCCGAGGACCGGGAGGTCTGGTCGTTCGGATCCGGCTACGGCGGCAATGCGCTGCTGTCCAAGAAGTCGTTCGCGCTGCGGATTGCCTCGGTGATGGCCCGCGACGAGGGCTGGCTGGCCGAACACATGCTGCTGATCAAGGTGACGTCGCCCGAGGGCGGCAGCTACCATGTGGCCGCCGCGTTCCCCTCGGCCTGCGGCAAGACCAACCTGTCGATGCTCAAGCCCACCGTGCCCGGCTGGAGCGTGGAGACCATCGGCGACGACATCGCCTGGCTGCGCCCCGGCGACGACGGCCGGCTCTGGGCGATCAACCCGGAGGCCGGGTTCTTCGGAGTGGCGCCCGGCACCGGCGAGTCCACCAATCCCACCGCGGTGCAGACGGTGTGGGGTAACACCATCTTCACCAACGTCGCCCTCCGCGACGACGGCGACGTCTGGTGGGAGGGCCTGACTGATACCCCGCCCGCGCACCTCACCGACTGGGAGGGCAATTCCTGGACGCCGGACAGCAATCGTCCGGCCGCGCATCCGAACTCCCGGTTCACCGTGCCGGCGGCGCAGTGCCCGTCGATCGCCGACAGCTGGGAAGACATCGGGGGTGTGCCCATCGACGCGATCCTGTTCGGTGGCCGCCGCGCCACGAACGTGCCCCTGGTCGCGGAGGCCCGCAGCTGGAAGCACGGCGTATTCATGGGCGCCACCATCTCCTCGGAGAAGACCGCCGCCGCCGAAGGCACCGTGGGGGAGTTGCGCCGCGACCCGTTCGCGATGCTGCCGTTCTGTGGCTACAACATGGCCGACTACTGGGCGCATTGGCTGCGCGTGGGCCGGGGTCTCGGCACCCAGGCGCCGGCGGTGTTCCAGGTCAATTGGTTCCGCAAGGGCGACGACGGCAGCTTCCTCTGGCCCGGGTTCGGCGAGAACTCCCGGGTGCTCGAGTGGATCATCCGCCGGGTGGAGGGCGCGGCCGATGCGGTCGACACCCCGATCGGCCTGCTACCGGTGGAGGGCGCCCTCAACCTCGATGGGCTCGATGTGAGCCCGGATGCGCTCGAGCAGCTGTTCCGCATCGACCCGGCCTCGTGGCTGGCCGAGTGTGACCTCACCGAGGAGTTCTTCGCCCGGTTCGGCAGCCGGGTGCCGCCTGCCCTGCACGCCGAACTGGCCAGCGTGCGCTACCACCTCGCCCACTAGCCCGCCCCGGCTAGCCCAGGCGGCCGAATGCCGATTCGCGGGCACCGCGCCGTTTCGCGGGTGGCGCGCCGCTCGCGCAGCGGCGCCTGACACGCGAATCGCTGCGCACGTCCGTCCATCCCGCGGATCGGGCTAGGGTGCCCGCGAGCGGAGGCGATCATGCATCACAACGAACGACTGCACGATGAACGACTCGAGCGGGTGCTGCGGGAGCGGCTGTTGCCCGCCGTGTACCGGGCACGGCATCCGCTCGAAGTGGCCGCATGGTCGGCGGATGCGGCGGTCGCCGACCCGCCCGTCGGCTTCGACGAGGCCGTGCGCCAGACATTCTCCCCGAGCGGCCCCGGCGCCGGCTGGGGTGCGCCCTGGGGCACCACCTGGTTGCACATCACCGGCGACGTGCCCGCGGAGTGGACCGGCATCTCCGGCACCCAGCCGGAGGTGGTCATCGATCTGGGCTTCACCGCCGCGATCCCCGGGTTCCAGGCGGAGGGTCTGGTGTATGCCGCGGACGGCATGGTGATCAAGGGGCTGCAGTCCCGCAACCGCTGGGTGCCCGTGCCCGCCGGGACCCCGGCCGACGACGGCACCTCACCGGCCGCGGTGGCCACCAGCCCCGGCGGTCCGATCGACCTCTACGTGGAGGCCGCGTCGAACCCCGACCTCGTGCACGACTTCGGCTTCGCCCCGACCGCGCTCGGCGACCCGGCCACCCTCGGCCCCGGCCCGTTGTACACCCTGGGCCGGGTGGATGTGGCGCTGCGGGACCTCACGGTGTGGAACCTTGTGCAGGACATCCGGGCCCTCGACGGCCTGCAGCGCGTGCTCCCCGCTGCATCCACCCGCCGCGCGCAGCTGCGTGCCGGGCTGGAGCGCTGCCTGGACCGGCTCGACCCCGACGACGTGGCCGGCACCGCGGCCGAGGCCCGGGCGGAGCTGGCGCCACTGCTCGACCGCCCGGCCACAGCCAGCGCCCACCACGTATACGCCGTCGGGCACGCCCACATCGACAGTGCCTGGCTCTGGCCGCTGCGGGAGACCCCGCGCAAGGTCGCCCGCACCCTCGGGAACGTGCTCGCCCTGCTGGAGGAGAACCCCGACTTTCACTTCGCCATGTCGTCGGCGCAGCAGTTCGCGTGGGTCAAGGAGTACGACCCTCAGTTGTTCGAGCGGGTGCGTGCGGCGGTGGCGGCGGGCAGCATCGTGCCCGTGGGCGGGATGTGGGTGGAATCGGACACGAACCTGCCCGGCGGCGAGGCCCTGGTGCGGCAGTTCGTGGCCGGCCAGCGGTTCTTCAGAGCGGAGTTCGGTGTCGAACCGGCCGAGGTGTGGCTGCCCGACTCGTTCGGCTACTCGGCGGCGTTCCCGCAGATCGCCCGGCTGGCCGGCATGCGCTGGTTCCTCACCCAGAAGCTCTCCTGGAGCGACACCAATGTGTTCCCGCACCACACCTTCCTCTGGGAGGGCATCGACGGCAGCCGCATCTTCACCCACTTCCCGCCCGTCGCCGACTACAACGCCGAACTGACCGCCGCCGAACTCGCCCGCGCCGAGCGCCTGTTTGCCGAGAAGGCGCACGCCACGGTGTCGCTCGTGCCGTTCGGTTGGGGCGACGGCGGGGGAGGACCCACCCGGGAGATGCTCGCGGCCGCCCACCGTACCCGCGACCTCGAGGGTTCGCCCACCGTGGAACTCTCGACGCCGCAGCGGTTCTTCCAGGCGGCCGAGGCGGAGCATCCGTCGCCGCCGGTGTGGTCGGGGGAGCTGTACCTCGAGTTCCACCGGGGCACGTACACCTCGCAGGCTCGAACCAAACGCGGCAACCGTCGCAACGAACACCTGCTGCGGGAAGCCGAGCTGTGGGCGGCCACCGCCGCGGTGCGCACCGGGGCGGCCTATCCGCACGCCGTGCTGGAGCGGGCCTGGCAGACTGTGCTGCTGCTGCAGTTCCACGACATCCTGCCGGGCACCTCGATCGCCTGGGTGCACCAGGAGGCCGAGCGTCGGCACGCCGACACGGCGCACGCCCTCGCCGGCGTCATCGACGACGCAGTACGCGCCATCGCGGGCGCGGGCGAGCGCAGGCTGCGCCTCAATGCCGGCCCGTATGCGGTGGATGGCGTGCCCGCGCTGGGTGCGGACGCCGACGGTGCCCTCGCCCAGCCCGGCTACGCCGCTGCCTTGATCGAACGCACCCCGGCCGGCTTCGTGCTGCGCAACGACCGTCTCGCTGTCACCATCGACGCGGACGGGCTCATCCCCTCGCTGCTCGACGTGCTGGCGGGCCGCGAGCTCATCCCGGCCGGACTTCGGGGCAACCTGCTTCAACTGCACCGAGACGCTCCCACCCGCTGGGATGCCTGGGACATCGACGCGTCACATCGGCGCACGGTGACGAACCTCACCACCGCCGAGACCGTGCAGGTGAGCGTGGAGAGCGACGAACTCGTGGCGGTGCGGATCGTGCGCAGCTTCGGCCGCTCGCGGGTGGAGCAGCATCTCACCCTCCGGGCCGGATCGCCCACCCTCGATGTGCGCCTGGTGATCGATTGGCACGAGCGGCAGAAGCTGCTGCGGCTGGTGTTCCCGTTCGACGTGCACGCCGAGCGGGCCGCCTCCGAGATCCAGTTCGGGCACGTCTTCCGGCCGACGCACGCGAACACCAGCTGGGATGCGGCCCGGTTCGAAACCGTGGCGCACCGCTGGGTGCACGTTGGGGAGCCCGGCTACGGGGTGGCGGTGGCGAACGACTCCACCTACGGCCACGCCATCGACCGCACGCCCCCGGTCGCCGGCGAGGCTGCCGAGCGCACGGGGGCGATGGGCGAGCGAGCCGGTACCACGGTGCGGCTGAGCCTGCTCCGCGCTCCGCTCTACCCCGATCCCGGCGCCGACCAGGGCCGGCATCAGCTGCACGTCGCCGTGCGGCCCGGTGCGGGCATCGCCGAGGCCGTGGCCGAGGGTTACCGGCTGAACCTGCCGCTACGCACCGTCACCGGGGTCGCCGCGCCGAGCATCGAGCCGCTCGTGCGCATCGACAACCCGGCCGTGGTTGTGGAGGCGATCAAGCTGGCCGAAGACGCCAGCGGCGACCTGATCGTGCGGCTCTACGAGGCGCACGGCAACCGGTCGACCGCGCGGCTCATCCGGCACTTCGAGGCGACGGATGTGGTCGAAGCCGATCTGCTCGAACGCCCTCTGGCCGTGCCCCGCGTCGAGCTCGCCGCCGGGGCGCCGCTGCCAGAGGAGTCGTCCGAGGAGCCTCCGCCCGGGCCCTCCCGCGAGCTGATCCTCACGCTGCGCCCCTTCGAAATCGTCACGCTGCGCTTCATCCGCCCCTGACTCGCGGGCTGAGCACCTGACTCGGGGTGGAGTATCTCGCGAAAGCGGCAAAGTGGTTGCTTCCGGGGCGCCCAAGCATCCACGCGCCCGCTTTAGCGGGCTGGGGCACGCACACGAGCGGCCGCCACGTGGGTGGGGTATTCGCGAGAGCGGCTCAGTGGTTGCCACGCGGGCACCAAGCAGCCACAAGACCGCTGTCGCGAGATGAACATCTCGCGAAAGCGGCAAAGTGGTTGCTTCGCGAGTGCCCAGGCAGCAACACGACCGCTTTCGCGAGATGCGTGGGGGCAGCCGGCCGTTAGACCAGCAGCTGGTGCTTGGCCAGGTCGCGGTAGAGCGGCGTGGAGACGACCAGCTCGGAGTGGGTGCCGGTGCCGACGACCTCGCCGTGGTCGAGCACCACGATCTGGTCGGAGTCGACCACGGTCGACAGGCGGTGGGCGATCACGATCAGGGTGCGATCCACCGCCACGGCGTCGATCGCCTCGCGCATCAGCTGCTCGTTCATGCCGTCCAGGCTCGAGGTGGACTCGTCGAGCAGCAGGATGGGCGGGGCCGCGAGCAGGGCGCGGGCGATCGCGAGGCGCTGGCGCTCCCCGCCGGAAAGCTTGACGCCGTCTTCGCCGACCGCCGCGCCGAGGCCGGCCGGGTCGCGGTCGAGCACCTCGCCGAGGTTCACGGCGTGCAGCACCGCCACGCACTCCTCGTCGGTGGCGTCAGGGCTGGCGAGCGTGAGGTTGTCGCGCAGCGAACCGGCCAGCACCGGGGCGTCCTGTTCCACGTAGCCGATCTGGCCGCGCAGGTCGGTGCGGTCCAGGCTGCGGATGTCGAGGCCGCCGAGCCGCACCACGCCGGAATCGGCGTCGTAGAACCGCTCGATCAGGGCGAGGATGGTGCTCTTGCCGGCGCCGGACGGCCCGACCAGGGCGGTGCGGAGGCCCCGCGGAGCGTTGAACGACACCCCGCGCAGCACCGGCTTGCGTTCCGCCGGGCCGGCCTCGATGGTGGTGTCCGTGGGCGCGGCCGGCGTCGATCCGTCTTCGGCCGCGAGCACGGCCGCGGCGGCGGTGGCGGGCGCGAGGGCGCCGGGAATGACGGCGGCCAGGGGTTCGCCGGTCACGGCATCCGTCGTGGCAATGGCAGTGGCCGCGTAGGAGAAGCGCACGTCTTCGAACGAGATCGCCGGCGCCTGCGGGTTGACCTTGGCGTTGGCGGCACCGACCACGATCGCCAGCGGGGCGATGTCGCGGTCGAACTGGTCCTCGCTGGGCAGGTCGATGATCTCCTGGATGCGGCCGAGCGCGCCAAGCGCGGAGTTGACCGAGGTGATCGCGCCGAAGAACTGGCCCAGCGGCATGATCATCATGAACAGGAACAGGATGAACGACACCAGGTTGGCGATCGTGATGCTGCCGTCGGCCACCCGGAAGCCGCCGACACCCAGCACCACGAGCAGTGACACCTGCAGGGCGATGCCGGCGATCGGCACGACCAGGGCGGAGATCTTGGCGACCTTGATGCCCATCTGCCAGGCGCCCTGGGCGTCCTTTTCCACCACGGCGATCTCGCGCTGGGTGGCGTTCGCGGCCCGCACGGTGCGCACGGCGCTGATGGCGCGTTCCACGCTGGCGGCGAGGTCACCGACCTTGGTCTGTGCGGCCAGGCTGGCGGTGCGGATGCGCTGGGAGAGCAGCACCACGGTGACCACCGAGACGCCGATCACGAGCACGGTGAGGCCGAGCAACACCGGGTCGATGATGAGCATCGCGATGATGGCGCCAATGAAGGTGAGCGAGCCGCCGATGGCCTCCACAGCGCCCTGGGTGAGCACGGCGCGCAACAGGGTGGTGTCCGAGCTCACCCGGGAGACCAGATCGCCGGTGCGGCGGGCGTCGAACTGGCTGATCGGCAGGTTGAGCATCCGGGCGATCAAGCGACGACGGCTGGAGAGAACCACGCCCTCGCCGGTGCGCTGCAGCAGGTAGTGCTGGTAGCCGCTGATCAACGCGGACACCACGACTAGGGCCACGAGGCCGCCGACGATGCCGTCGAGCGGGTCGCCCTTCTCGACCAGGGTGATCACCTGGCTCACTAGCAGCGGCTGGGCCAGGCTGGCGGCGGCGCCGAGCACGCTGAGCACCACGACCACGCTGAGCACGGCCTTGTGCTCGTAGAGGTAGGGCAGCAGCTGGCTGAAGGATGCGCGCGGCCCCTCGGTCGGCGCGCCGCGGCGGCCCATCCGCGAGCGGGGCTTCGAGGCGGGGGCGGTCGATGGGGTGCTGGAACCGGGGGCTGTCGTACTCACCAGTCGAGCTTAACTCTCAGGCTTGCGCCGGTCCGTGCGAGGGCCGGGCGCGGCGGCGGCTCCGTGCCTCACTTGCGGCCGTACTTCTTGTGCACGGCCTGGCGGGAGACCTCGAGGGCCAGGGCGATCAGCTGCCAGGAGGCGTTGTTGTTCCGTGCCCGCCGTACGGCCACGGCCTCCGCGCGGTCGAGGTCGTGGCGTGCGGCCTTGATGGCTCGCAGCGCGTCGATCGGGTCACCCGAGCCGGCGTTGCCAAGGAGTGTGCGTCCGGTGTCATCCAACATGTCGTCAACTTTAGTTGACGGTCGGTCGGCCTGTCAACCAAGGTTGACGCCCGCGCCGAGTCGCGGTGTCGCACCCCCGGCCTACAGTAGGAGCTGTGCCAGATCCCGTCATCGTCGCCCAGGACCTCAGGAAGACCTACGCCGGCTTCGCCGCGGTGGATGGCATCTCGTTCGCGGTGGAACGGGGCGAATCCTTCGGCCTGCTCGGCCCCAACGGCGCCGGCAAATCCACCACCATGCGCATGGTCGGCGCGGTGTCCACCCGCACCGGCGGCAGCCTGAGCGTGCTCGGGCTCGACCCCGACCGGCACGGCCCCGAGATCCGCTCGCAACTGGGCGTCGTGCCCCAGTCCGACAATCTCGACACCGAGCTGCGGGTGCGCGAGAACCTGCTGGTCTACGGCCGGTACTTCGGCCTGCCGCGTGCCCAGGTGGCCCGTCGTGCCGACGAGCTGCTCGCTTTCGCCCAGCTCGAGGACAAGGCGAAGGCCAAGGTGGATGCCCTCTCCGGCGGCATGAAACGCCGCCTCACCATCGCCCGGGCGCTGATCAACGACCCCAGCATCCTGCTGCTCGACGAACCGACCACCGGCCTCGACCCGCAGGCCCGGCACATCCTCTGGGACCGGCTGTTCCGGCTCAAGGAACAGGGCACCACGCTGCTGCTCACCACCCACTACATGGACGAGGCCGAGCAGCTCTGCGACCGGATCGTGGTCGTCGACAAGGGCGCCATCATGGCCGAGGGCTCACCCGCCGAGCTGATCCGCCGGTACTCCTCCAAGGAAGTGCTCGAGGTGCGCTTCGGCTCCAGCCGCAACAGTGAGGTCGCCGAGCGGCTGCAGGGCATCGGCGACCGGGTCGAAGTGCTGCCCGACCGCATCCTCATCTACACCGGCAACGGCGAGGCCGAGCTCGTGCGCCTCACCGACGCCGGCCTGCACCCGATCACCAGCCTCGTGCGCCGGTCCAGCCTGGAAGACGTCTTCCTGCGCCTGACCGGGCGCACCCTGATCGAATGAGCACGCCAGACGCCGCCCGGCCACAGGCCCCGGCCGCCTCCGCCGGCGGGCAGTCGGATGCGGCCGCGCGCGCCATCCGCGCCACCCGGAACAGCCGGCGCTGGGGCTCCTGGTACGTCGCCGAGCACCGCTTCCGGGTGATGCGTTCCTACGCCCAGACGGTGCTCGTCACCGCGATCGGCAACCCGGTGATCTACCTCTACGCCATGGGCGTCGGCCTGGCCACCCTGGTCGACGGCAATCTCGGCGCCGACGCCGTGACCGGGGTCGACTACCTCACCTTCGTCGCCCCTGCCTTGCTGTGCAGCGCCGCGATCAGCGTGGCCAGCGAGGAGTTCACCTACCCGGTCATGCTCGGGTTCAAGTGGAACCCGGTCTTCTACGGCATGAACGCCAGCCCCATCCAGCCGGGCCAGATCATCAACGGCCTCGTCATCTCGGTGGCGGCGCGGATGCTGGTCACCTGCGGACTGTACTTCGGCTTCATGCTGCTCTTCGGGGCCGTGCCCAGCCCGACCGGCTTCCTCGCGATCTTCGCGGCCCTGCTCACGGGCATGGGCTTCGGTGCGCTGCTGATGGGGTACACCAGCACCCTCACCGAAGACACCGGCCAGCTGGCCATGGTGATGCGGTTCATCATCCTGCCGATGACGCTGTTCTCCGGCACGTTTTTCCCGCTAGACCTGCTGCCGCTGTACCTGCGCTGGATCGGCTGGATCTCCCCGCTCTGGCACGGCACCGAGCTGTCGCGGGTGTTCGCCTACGGCGCCGTCGAGCCGGTCTGGCTCAGCGTGGTGCACGTGCTCTACCTGGCGGCGCTGCTGATGATCGGCTGGGTGTGGGCCCGCCGGGTTGCCGTGCGGAGGTTGAACAAATGAGCGTCGGCACCCAGACCAACCCCCACCTCGCCCCCACCCGGCCGCTCGGGGCGCTGTACGCGGGCAACGCCCGCAGCGTCATGCTGCGCGGTTGGCGGGCCACCGCGAGCACCAACTGGCTGGTCATGCTGAGCGGGTTCTTCGAGCCGATCTTCTACCTGCTCTCGATGGGCCTGGGACTGGGCGCCCTGGTGGGCACCATCACCACCGAGGCCGGTCAGGAGATCCCCTACGCCGCCTACATCGCGCCGGCGCTGCTGGCCGTCGCGGCCATGAACGGGGCGATCTACGACTCCACCTGGAACGTGTTCTTCAAGATGCAGTTCGCCAAGCTCTACGAGGGCATGCTGTCCACCTCGCTCGGGCCGCTCGACGTGGCGCTGGGCGAGATTTCGCTGGCGCTGCTGCGCGGCGCCCTGTATGCCACCGGGTTCATGTTCGTGATGCAGGTGCTCGGGCTCAACCTGTCGTGGTGGGCGCTGTTGGCCCTGCCGGCGGTGCTGCTGATCGCCTTCGGTTTCGCCAGTGTGGGCATGGCGGTGACCAGCTACATGAAGACCTTCCAGCAGATGGACTGGATCAACTTCGTGCTGCTGCCGATGTTCCTCTTCTCGGCCACGTTCTACCCGCTCAGCGTGTACCCGCCGGGCCTGCAACTCGTGATCCAGGCGCTGCCGCTCTGGCACGGGGTGGAGCTGGTGCGCGGCCTCACCACCGGTCTGGTCGATGCCGGCATGCTCTGGCACGTGCTCTACTACCTCGTGATGATCGCCCTGGGCCTGGTCTTCACCACCCGCCGTTTGCGCGCCCTCTTCCTGGACTGACGCCCCCCAGGTACGCGAAAGAGGCCATGTGGTCACCTCAATGAATTGAGGCAACCCCATGGCCGCTTTCGCGACCTGTTGTATTAGCGCTCGATGTCTAGGTCGCGGGTTTCGCGGCTCAGGTAGAGCGCCACCAGGGTGATCACGCCCATCACCGAGAGGTAGATGCCCACCCAGAACGGGCTGCCTTCGCCGAGCGTCCACAGCCAGACCGCGATGAACGGGGCCACGGCGGCACCGAGGATCGAGCTCATGTTGTAGGCGAACGCCGAACCGGTGTAACGCACGTTGGTGGGGAACAGCTCGGGCAGCAGGGCGCCCATCGGGCCGAAGGTCATGCCCATCAGCGTGAAGCCGAGGATGAGGAAGATCATCACGCCGAGGAAGCCGGCGCCGAGCAGCGGCACGAACAGGAAGCCGAAGACGATGATGCCCGCGGTCACCCAGAGCAGCGTGCGGCGGCGGCCGAACTTGTCGGCCCAGGGGCCGGAGGCGAGGGTGAAGATGCCGAAGAACACCACGCCGGCGATCATCATCAGCACGAACGTCGTGTAGCTGTAACCGAGGCCGGCGACCGGCGCATCCGTTGCCGCACGGCCGTAGCTCAGGCTGAAGGTCGTCATCAGGTAGAACAGCACGTAGGTGGCGAGCATGATGAACGTGCCTAGGATGAGTTCACGCCAGTTGGTCTTGAACACCGCGGCCAGGGGCAGCTTCTGCACCTTCTTGGTCGTGACGATCTTGGTGAACGCGTCGCTCTCCACCAGGCGCAGGCGCACCCAGAGGCCGATGATGACCATGACCGCGCTGAACAGGAACGGCACCCGCCAGGCCCATTCCAGGAACGCGTCCGACGGACGGGTCGGGTCGTCGGAGGGCAGCAGCAGGGCGATCAGCAGGAACAGGCCGTTGGCGATGATGAAGCCGAGCGGCGCGCCCACCTGGGGGAAGGTGCCGTACCAAGCACGCTTGCCCTTCGGCGCGTTCTCGGTGGCCACCAGGGCGGCTCCGCTCCATTCGCCGCCGAGCGCGAAGCCCTGGGCCAGGCGCAGGATGACGAGCATCAGCGGGGCGAACCAGCCGACCATCGAGTAGGTCGGCAGCACGCCGATCAGGAAGGTGGCGATGCCCATGGTGAGCAGGGCGCCGACGAGGGTGGCCTTGCGGCCCTTCTTGTCGCCGAAGTGGCCGAAGAACAGGGCGCCGAGCGGGCGGGCGACCATGGCGGCTCCGAAGACGGCGAAGGAGGCCAGCAGGGCGGTCGTGTCGTTGCCGGTGGGGAAGAACAGGTGCGGGAAGACCAGCACCGCGGCCGTGGCGTAGACGTAGAAGTCGTAGAACTCGATCGTGGTGCCGATGAGGCTGGCCAGGATGACGCGACTGCGGGGGTTCGTGGGCGCGGGGGCGGCGGGAGTGGCCGCCGCAGTGGATGTCGACATGAGGGAAGGCGCTTTCGAAGAAGGAAGTGGCGGGAACGTCGTCGGCGCGAGACGGCGGTCAGTCGTCGGGGGCGGGCGGTTTCGCTGCGCAAAAAGTGTGGCCGCTCGTGACGGCCACCATTCACCCTACATTCGGGGCGCGCCGCCCGACGAATCGGCCCGCGAGAGCTCCTCCGGCCCCGCCGCGGGGTGCCGGGGCAGTGCGACGGTCACGTGGGTGCCGGTGCGCCCATCTGACTGCAGGTCGATGCTGCCGCCGAGCCGGTCGACCAGGCCCTTGGTCAGGGGCAGACCGAGGCCGGTGCCCGGCAAGGACTCGGCGCTGGCCGAGCGGTAGAACCTGTCGAAGACCCGCTCGATGTCTGCCGGCGGGATGCCGATGCCGTTGTCGCTCACGGTGACCAGCACGCTCTCGGTGTCGGCGAACACCCCGACCCAGACCTGGCCGTCGGCGGGCGTGAACTTGACCGCGTTCGACACCAGGTTCGTCAGCATCCGACGCACGTCGGAGGCCGAGGTGCGCAGTCGCAGCGGTCCGTCGCTGAACTCGGCCGTCAGGCTCACCCCGGCCTCGTGGGCCTGCGGGGCCAGCTCTTCGACACAATCGACCACGAGTGTGCGGAGGTCCACGGACTCGAGCGCGGCCGTGTCGGACTGGGTGCTCATGCGGGAGAGATCCAGGAGGTCTTCCACCAGTTGCGCCAGCCGGTGGGAGTTGCGCACGATCACCCGGGTGTACCGGGCCTGGGCGGCGTCGAGCTCGGTGTCCTCCAGCTCCTCGGCGTAGCCCAGGATGCTGGTGATCGGGGTGCGCAGTTCGTGGCTGACCGACGACACGAAGTCGTCCTTCTGCCGGTTGAGGTCGAGCAGGGCCTGCACCACCTGCCGCTCGCGCTCGAGCAGGTCGTCGCGCTGGGCGAGTTCGGCGGCCAGCAGCAGCACCGACACCGCATAGGTGAGGAGGAAGATCTGCACGAGGGATCCGGCCGCGGCGGTGTTGCCCTGGCCCACGGTGAAATAGCCCACGCCCACCGAGTTCACGGCGGAGGCGATCAGCGCGGTGCCGCAGAGTTCCCAGCCCACCACCCGGATGCCGAATCTGAACGCGGCCCAGGTGAGCAGGGGCAGCAGCAGGAACGACAACGGCAGCGGCTGGCCGGGTGCGTAAGCGACCCCGAGCACCAGGAGCATGCAGCCCACCTGGATGAGCATCTCCAGCCGGCGGTGCCGGTTGATCGGGCGCCGCCGCACGAGCGCCAGCGGCACCAGCACGAATACCGCGAAGGCGTGCGAGGGAATGGCGGAGAGCAGTACAGCGCCGAACTCGCCGCTGCTGAACAGGGTGAGGGTGACGGCGGCGCCCAACCCGATGACCAGGCTGCCGCTGAGCACGGCGATGGTGAACCGCATCACGTCACGCACGGTGTCGAGCCGGGCCGGTTCGTCCCGTCGGCTGAGGATCGCTGCAACCACGACGGCCTCGAGCGCATTGGCCAGCCCGAAGCCGATGGCCACGGGCAGCGGGCGGCCGCCGCTGAGATTCGCGGCGGCGCTGACGAGCCCCACCAGAACGGCGACCGGCCAGCGTTCGAGGCCGCGCGCGACGCAGAGGGCGAGCACCCCGCCGGCGGCGGCCGGCCACCAGGCGGCGACGCCGCTGGCGGAGGAGGGCGCCGTCAACGCGGCGAGGCCGAGCAGGTACACCAGAACGAGGAGCCCGGCGATGGCCGCGTATCGCCAGTTGCGGGGCACGGCCCACAGCCAGGAAACGACATTGTTCACCGGCGCGGTGTCCCCCCTGTGAAGCCGACCATGGTGCGGTTGGATAAAGTCAACGTAGCGCGTCACGAGCCCGAGGGCCGCGATCAACGCGAGAACATGGCCGAACCAGGGGACAGCACTGATGCCACGTATTTTGATCGTCGAGGACGACGAAGACGTCAGGGCGCTCATCGCCCACAAACTCCGCAGGGCCGGGCATGACGTCTTCGAAGCCGGCGACGGGCAGGAAGGCCTCTCCGCGGCGCACGAGGTGCTGCCCGACCTGATGGTGCTGGACTGGATGATGCCCAAGCTCACCGGCATCGAGGTGTGCGCGAGCATCCGCGCCGATACCGGGATGGCTCAGCCGCGAATTCTCATGCTGACCGCGAAGTCGCAGGACAGCGACATCGCCCTGGCGCTGAACACCGGGGCGGATGGCTACCTGATCAAGCCGTTCCGCGCCAACGAGCTGCTCGAACGGGTGACCGCGCTCCTCGCCGCTTCGAAATAGAGGTCGCGACCCTCGCTGCTCGAGCTCGTCGAGACCCTCGTGACCCGGTCTGCGCGCCGTGCCCACTCGTTGGTCGAGCTTGTCGAGACCTCGTGACTATGCCTTGGGTCGGTACCGTCGGCGAGATAGTCTCACCTGGTCTCGACAAGCTCGACCAGCGGGCAGAGCTCGACCAGCGTTCTACCGGGCGCGCAGCTGCTTGAGCACCAGGGCCGTGGACAACGCCGCGGTAGCGGCCTCCTCGCCCTTGTCCTCCTTCGAGCCGGGCAGCCCGGCCCGGTCCAGGCCCTGCTGCTCGTCGTCGAGGGTGAGCACGCCGAAGCCGACCGGCTTGCCGGTGTCCAGCGCCACCCGGGTGAGGCCATCCGTCGCCGCCGCCGAGACGTACTCGAAGTGCGGGGTGCCGCCACGGATGATCACGCCGAGCGCCACCACCGCGTCGGCGCCGCTGTCCAGCGCCACCTTGCTCGCCACGGGCAGCTCGAAGCTGCCGGGCACGCGCACCAACGAGTACGTGGCCCCGGATGCCTCGAGCACCCGGGTGGCTCCGGCGATGAGGCCGTCGGTGATCACATCGTGCCAGCGGCCGGCAATGATCACGACCTCCAGTCCGGTGCCGTCGACAGTGATGTCGGGGGAGCCTGCTCCACTCATAGTGCGAGTCCTTTCACGATTTGGTGTGCTGAGATTTCATGGCCCATGCGGTCACGCTTGGCGGCGAGGTAGTCCTCGTTGTGGCTGCCGACGCCCACGACGAGCGGCACCCGTTCGGTCACGGTCACGCCGTGGGCTTCCAGCTGGCGCACCTTCTCCGGGTTGTTGGTGAGCAGGCGCACCGAGCCGACCCCGAGTTCGTCCAGGATCGCGGTGGCGGCCCCGTAGTCCCGGGAATCGGCGGGCAGGCCCAGGGCGAGGTTGGCGTCCAGGGTGTCCAGGCCGTCTTCCTGCAGCTTGTAGGCACGCAGCTTGTTGATCAGACCGATGCCCCGGCCCTCCTGGCCGCGCAGGTAGATCACCACGCCGCCGCCCTGCTCAATGGTGTCCAGCGCGGCCTGCAGCTGCGGGCCGCACTCGCATTTGAGCGAGCCGAACGCCTCACCGGTGAGGCACTCGGAGTGCACCCGCACGAGCGCACCATCGGCGGGGGTGCCGGAGACGATGGCCACGTGGTCGGCCCCGGTCATCCGGTCGCGGTAGGCGCGGATCTGGAAGGCGCCGTGGCTGGTGGGAACCGTGGTCTCCACCTCGAAGTCCACCCGCGGGGATTCCCGGATCGGGCTGATCGAGGCCAGAGGGGCGCCGCCGTGGAACTCCTCGAGGTAGACGATGAGGTCGGCGATGGTGATCACCGGCACGCCCTCACGCTCGCCGAGCACGAGCAGGCCGGGTAGGCGCATCATCTCGCCGTCGTCGGCGACGATCTCGGCGATGCCGGCCACCGGGGTGAGCCCGGCGAGCTTCATCAGGTCGACGGCAGCCTCGGTGTGACCGTCGCGTTCCCGCACGCCACCATCCATCGCGCGCAGCGGCAGGATGTGCCCGGGCCGGTTGAGGCTGGCCGGGGTAGAGCTCGGTTCGGCCAGCACGCGCAGGGTGTGGGCGCGGTCGGCGGCGCTGATGCCGGTGCTCAGGCGATCGGCGGCGTCTACGGTGACCGTGTAGTTCGTGCCGCGCGGGTCTTCGTTGTTGAGCACCATCACGGGCAGGTCGAGGGTGTCGGCGATGTCGTTGGTCATCGGCGCGCAGATGAAACCGCTGGAGTTGCGCACGGTCCAGGCGATCCATTCCTGGGTGGCGAGCTGGGCGGAGATGATCACGTCGCCCTCGTTCTCGCGGCCCTCATCGTCGGCGACGATGACGGGCTTGCCGAGCCGGAGTGCCGCCAGTGCGGTGGGGATGTCGGCGAGGCTCATGGGGTGCTCCTTAGAACTGCGGATGGTGCGGATGTGTCGGAAGGTGCCGCGGGGTCTGCTGAGGGGGCCGCCTGGCCGGTCTGCGCGGCGGCGAGGGCGAGCATCCGCTCCACGTGCCGGGCCAGGATGTCGGTTTCGAGGTTGACCTGGTCGCCGACGGCCTTGCTGCCCAGGGTGGTGGCGGCGAGGGTCTCGGGAATGAGCGAGACCTCGAACCACTGCTCGACAACCGTGGCGGGGGAGATGTTGCTCACCGTGAGGGAGACGCCGTCGATGGCGATCGAGCCCTTGTCCACCACCAGCGGCGCCAGCTGTGGGCTGAGGCTGAACCGCACCACCTGCCAGGCCTCGCCGGGGCGCACGGCCAGTACGGTGCCGGTGCCGTCGATGTGGCCCTGCACGATGTGCCCGCCGAGCCGGCCGCCGACCAAGGCAGCGCGTTCCAGGTTCACCGGCGTGCCGGGTGCGGCGCGCTCCAGGGTGGACATCGACAGGGTCTGCGCCATCACGTCGGCGGTGAAGGTGTCCGGGGTCTGGTCGACCACGGTGAGGCAGACGCCGTTGACCGAGATGGAGTCGCCGTGGCCGGCGCCGTCGACCACGAGCGGCCCGCGGATGGTCAGCCGGGCGGCATCACTCGTGCGCTCGACGTGCTCGATGGTGCCGAGCTCCTCAATGATTCCGGTGAACATGGTGGTCCTCTTCACTTCTCGGTGACGCTCAAGGCGGGGGCGGTGTGGTCGGTCGTGGGGGTCTGGCTCGAGGCGGGGCGGGCGATGAGCAGGATGTCGTCGCCGAGCCGCACCAGGTCGTCGATCGCCAGGCGGCGCTGCCCGGTGATGCTGCCGACGCCGATGTCGCCGAGGGCGAGCTTTTCGCCGCCGAGCAGGGTGGGCGCGAGGTAGACGAGGTACTCGTCGGCCAGGCCGGCGCGCACGAAGGCGCTGGCCAGGGTGGGGCCGCCCTCCACGAACACCCGGCGGATGCCGCGCTCGTGCAGCTCGCGCAGCAGCGCGTTCGGGTCGTGCCCGGCCACGAACCACGGGGCGAGAGGATGCCGGTGCACGGCGGCGTCGGCCGGCACCGGGCGGTCGCCCGCCACAACGGGTTGCGGCTGATGCGGCAGCAACGTGCCGTCATCGGCGCGGGCGGTGAGGGACGGGTCATCGGCGAGAACGGTGCCGGTGCCCACCACGATCGCGTCGGCCGCAGCACGGCGCAGGTGCACGTCGTGCCGGGCGGCGGGGCCGGTGATCCACTGACTGGAACCATCCGCTGCCGCGGCGCGGCCGTCGAGGCTCGACGCCCACTTCACCGTGACGAACGGGCGGCCGAGCCGGGCGGAGACCAGCCAGTCGGCCAGGAAGACTTCGACCTCGTCGGCCAGGAGCCCGCCGGTCACGTCCACGCCGGCGGCTCGCAGCCGGTCACCGCCGCCGGAAGAGTGCCGGCCGGGGTCGGCGACGGCGTAGACCACCCGGCTGATGCCGGCGTCGATCAGCGCGAGCGCACACGGGCCGGTTCGGCCGGTGTGGTTGCAGGGTTCGAGGGTGACCACGGCGGTGGCGCCGCGAGCGGCGGCAGGGTCGAGCTGGGCCAGGGCATCCACTTCGGCGTGGCAGGTGCCGGCGCCGCGGTGCCAGCCCTCGGCGAGGAGTTCACCGGCGGGGCTGAGGATCACGCAACCGACCCGGGGGTTGACGCCGGCGGCGGGTCCGTTGCCGGCCAGCTGCAGGGCTCGGCGCATCGCGCTGTCGAGCGTGTGCTGCTGCTGCATTCCCTGTCCCGTCGTTCAGACGCTCCGGGAGGGGGATTTCGCGTGCGCGAAAGCCGTCGACGGTCCACAAGTGAACCCTCGATTCGTGTCTCCTCCCATCCGGACTTTAACCGTCGGTGCTGGAATTTCACCAGCTCAACCGAAACCCAACGATCAGGTTTCGGCTCGCGGACTTTCACCGCCGGTTCGGATTCTCACCGACCCCGGAGCACGTTTCTATAGTCAGTTATATCTCAACGCAGCCGGAGTTGAGCTATTCCCATGCGTCGCAGATGACGTTCCGAGTCGGTCAGATCGACGCCACCAGCGCACGGGCGGTGCTCTCGTCGACAAACAAATCGGTGATCAGTTCTGCTTTCAGCGCCCCGCGAAGGCTGGGCAGTTTGGCCTGGCCAGAAACCACACAGAGGCGGCGCGGAGTCTGGCGCAACACCTCGAACCCGGGGCCGGTGCCGCGGGCGTTGAGCAGGATCCCGTCGGTGGAGCCGTCGGCGCGGTAGAACACCGTCGCCACGTCACCCACCACGCTGGCCCGGCTGAGCGAGGCGTAATCGCCCTCTTCGAGGTAGCCGCCGGCATAGACGTGGCTGGGCACCTCGGAGAACGGTGAGCCGAGTCCGAACAGGGCCACGTCCATCCGCGCCTGCATCTCGAGCAGCCGGAGAACACTGCGTTCCCGCCACAGCGCCTGCTTGGTGGCGGGGCTGTCGAAGAACGCCGGCACCGGGAACTGGTGCACATGCGCGCCGAACGCGTAGCCGAACCGCCCGAGGATCTCACTGGCGTAACTGAGCCCCGTGGTGCGGTGGTTGCCGGCCCCGTTGAGTTGGATGATCTGCGAGTTGTGGGTCTGCTTGGGTGTGACGTGCCGGCTGATCGCGTTCATGGTGGAGCCCCAGGCGATGCCCATGACCATGTTGGAGTCGAAGAACTGGCCGAGAATCCGTGCAACCGACAGCGCCACCCGCTCCAATCTGTCGACGTCGGTGGCGTGATCGGGCACCGGAACGACGTGTGCGGTGATGTTGAACCGCTCCTGAATCAGCAGTTCCAGCCGGCTCGGGGCGTCGAGGGGAGAGCGGATCTGGATGTCGACGAGGCCGGTCGCGCGGGCATGACTGAGCAGGCGGGACACGGAGGAGCGGGAGGTGTGGAGCTCGTGGGCGATGGCATCCATCGTGAGGTCCTGCATGTAGTAGAGGTGCGCGGCAGTGAGGGCGTCGCGTACCCGGTCGGACTGTGCCGACTCATCAACGAGGCTCACAGCCCCTCCTTGCACGTTTGTTCACTCGGCTTGACCGTATGTGTTGATCAACTCAAGCTTGATTAATCCACATCGGACCGCCCCCGCGCAAACCCGGCTGGGCATTCCGAGCTAATTCGAGTGGTATTGCGCCTCGGTGCTGCCGTCTCGGATGACGAACAAAGGTAGTGAACAGTGCTGTCAACCCCTCCCTCCTCACCTGCAGACGCTGCCCGATCGGCCCTCCAGGAACGCCCGAACGCCCAGGTTCTCATCATCGGCGCCGGCATCAACGGCATCGCCACCTTCCGTGACCTCGCCCTGCAGGGCGTCGATGTCACCCTCGTCGACCGGGGCGACTACGTCTCCGGCGCCTCGGCCGCGTCGTCGCACATGATCCACGGCGGCATCCGTTACCTCGAGAACGGTGAGTTCCGGCTGGTCAAGGAGTCGGTGACCGAGCGGAACGCGCTGCTGAAGATCGCTCCGCATTATGTGAAGCCGCTCAAGACCACCGTGCCGATGTTCTCCGCGCTCTCCGGGGTGCTCGCCGCCCCGCTGCGGTTCCTCACCCACAAGCAGGGCAAGGCGCAGGAGCGCGGCGCCCTGCTGATCAAGGTGGGGCTGGTGCTCTACGACTCCTTCTCCCGTGACGGCGGCTCCGTGCCCCGGCACGAATTCCACGGCCGCAAGAAGTCCCTGCAGCGCCTGCCGCGGCTGAACCCTGGCCTCAAGTACACGGCCACGTACTACGACGCATCCATGCACGACCCGGAGCGGCTCGCGCTCGACGTGCTTCGCGACGGCCTCGACACCGGCGCGCACGCTCGCAGCGCCAACTACATCGAAGCCGTGGGCATGGACGCCGACGGCGTTCGCCTGCGCAACACCGTCACCGGCGAGGAATTCAGCTTCGCCGCCGACGTCGTGGTGAACACCTCCGGCCCGTGGACCGACCTCACCAACGCGGCCCTCGGCGCGGCCAGCAGCTACATGGGCGGCACCAAGGGCTCGCACATCGTGCTCGACCACCCCGAGCTCCTCGCGGCCACCGGCGGCGGCGAGATCTTCTTCGAGAACAGCGACGGCCGGATCGTGCTCATCTACCCGCTCGCCGGCCGGGTGCTGATCGGCACCACCGACCTCGAGCACGACATGCGCGAACCCATCCGCACCACCGAAGACGAGATCGACTACTTCTTCGACCTGGTCTCGCACGTTTTCCCGGATATCACGGTCGACCGTTCGCACATCGTCTTCCGGTTCTCCGGGGTGCGCCCGCTGCCCCGGCACGACGACGAGGCGCCCGGTTTCGTCTCCCGCGACTACCGCATCGAGTCCAGCCCGCTGGCAGATCGCCCCGGCACCCTGCTCAGCCTGGTGGGCGGCAAGTGGACCACGTTCCGTGCGCTGGCCGAACACCTCAGCGGTGACATCCTCACCCTGCTCGGCCTGCCGCGCCGGGTGTCGACCGAGGGCCTCGCGATCGGCGGCGGCAAGGACTTCCCCAGCACCGAGGCCGCGCACACGGTCTGGCTCGCCGCGCACGGCGACGAGGTCGGCCGCCCCCGCGCCCAGGCCCTGCTCACCCGCTACGGCACCCGAGCGGGCGCGATCATCGACTTCCTCACCGATGCCACGGATGCCCCGCTTGTGCACAATCCGCTGTACACCCGGCGGGAGATCGAGTACCTGGCCGCGGAGGAGCAGGTGACCCACCTGCTCGACCTGCTGCTGCGCCGAACCAGCCTGGCCTTCGTCGGTGGGCTCAGCCTGCCGCTGCTGGAGGAACTGGCCGGCGTGCTGGCTCCCGTGCTCGGCTGGGACGCCGCCCAGAACGCCGCAGAGGTGACCGCGGCAGCCCAGGAGCTCGCCGAGGTGCACGGCGTAGACCTGATGGGCGCGCCAGAGGCCGTTCCGGCCCCGTAATCCAGACGGGAGGTGGGGGACTTCCCCGCCTCCCAATCTGCACAAACGTGCGCCCGGGGCTACCATTCTGCGGTTTTTGGCTCGATAACGTGTCAGGACCGCACAATTTCCCGCGGGCACGCAAACACGAAAGGTCAATGTGGACAATCTCGGTGTTGTATTCCTCTCGGAGCTGGTGGGCACAGCCCTCCTGGTGCTCCTCGGCTGTGGCGTTGTCGCCAACGTCGCCCTCACGAAGAACAAGGGCTTCGGAGCCGGCTTCCTCATGGTCACCATCGGTTGGGGCCTCGCGGTCTTCGCCGGTGTGATCGTCTCGTACAACTCCGGTGCGCACCTGAACCCGGCGGTCACGCTGGGCCTGGTGTCCTCCGGCGCCACCGAGTTCGGCTCGGGTGTGCCGGTGAACGTCGTCTCGGTGCTGGTCTACATCGCTGCCCAGATGATCGGTGCCATCATCGGCGCCGTCGTGGTCTGGCTGGCGTACAAGCAGCACTTCGACCAGGAACCGGAGCCGGCGAACAAGCTCGGCGTCTTCTCCACCGGTCCGGCCATCCGCTCGTACGGCTGGAACCTGGTCACCGAGATCATCGGCACCTTCGTGCTGGTGTTCGTGGTGATCGCGTTCGGCGGCGGTCGCCAGGGTGAGAACGGCGGCCTCGCGGCCCTTGGCGCCCTGCCCGTTGCGCTGCTGGTTATCGTGATCGGCACCTCGCTCGGCGGACCGACCGGCTACGCCATCAACCCGGCCCGTGACCTCGGTCCGCGCATCGCCCACGCCCTGCTACCCATCAAGGGCAAGCGCGGATCCGACTGGTCCTACTCGTGGGTTCCCGTCGCCGGACCCGTCATCGGCGGCGTCTTGGCCGGCTGGGCCTCGCTGGTGCTTCTGCCCATCCTCACCTGACCAGCCCCTCGATTCACCCATCAATCTCAACAACTCAATCTCAACAGCCACGTCCCAACACAGGAGTTCCGACATGAGTGACAAGTACATTTTCGCCATCGACCAGGGCACGACGAGCACCAGGGCCATCATCTTCGACCACTCCGGGTCGATCGTCTCCACCGGCCAGCTCGAGCACGAACAGATCTTCCCGCGGGCCGGCTGGGTCGAACACGACCCGATGGAGATCTGGGGCAACACCCGCCAGGTGATCGGCCAGGCGCTGTCCAAGGCCAACCTCACCCGGCACGACATCGAAGCGGTCGGCATCACCAACCAGCGCGAGACCGCTGTGGTCTGGGACCGCACCACCGGGCTGCCGGTGTACAACGCCATCGTCTGGCAGGACACCCGCACCCAGCCGATCGTCGACCGGCTCGCGGCGGATGGCGGCGGCGACAGGTTCAAGTCCGTCGTGGGCCTGCCGTTGGCCACGTACTTCTCCGGCACCAAGATCGTCTGGATCCTCGAGAACGTCGAGGGTGCCAGGGAGAAGGCCGAACGCGGCGACCTGATGTTCGGCACCACCGACTCCTGGGTGCTCTGGAACCTCACCGGCGGCCTGGAGGGCGGGGTGCACGCCACCGACGTCACCAACGCCAGCCGCACCCTGTTCATGAACCTCGAGACCCTGGAATGGGATGACGAGATCCTGAAGACATTCGGGGTGCCGCGGTCCATGATGCCCGAGATCCGCTCGTCCAGCGAGGTCTACGGCACCGTCAACTCGCACAGCCTGCTGCGCGAGGTGCCGATCGCCGGCATCCTCGGCGACCAGCAGGCGGCCACGTTCGGCCAGGCCGCGTTCGACCAGGGTGAGGCGAAGAACACCTACGGCACCGGTAACTTCCTGATCTTCAACACCGGCACCGAGATCATCCACTCGAAGAACGGCCTGCTCACCACGCTGGGCTACAAGCTCGGCGACGCCGAACCGCACTACGCGCTTGAGGGCTCGATCGCGGTGACCGGCTCGCTGGTGCAGTGGCTGCGCGACAGCCTGGGCCTGATCTCATCGGCGAGCGAGATCGAAACCCTCGCCCGCACCGTGGACGACAACGGTGGCGCCTACTTCGTGCCGGCGTTCAGCGGCCTGTTCGCACCGTACTGGCGCTCGGATGCCCGCGGTGCGCTGGTGGGACTCACCCGCTTCGTGAACAAGGGCCACATCGCCCGGGCGGCGCTGGAGGCCATCGCCTTCCAGACCCGCGAGGTCATCGACGCCGTCAACGCCGACTCCGGTGTTCCGCTGACCGAGCTCAAGGTCGATGGCGGCGCCACCGGCAACAACCTCCTGCTGCAGTTCCAGGCCGACATCCTGGGTGTGCCCGTCGTGCGCCCGGTCGTGGCCGAGACCACCGCGCTCGGCGCCGCCTACGCGGCCGGCCTGGCCGTTGGCTTCTGGAGCGGCCTGGGCGAACTGCGCGCCAACTGGCAGGAAGACGCCCGCTGGGAGCCCGACATGGAGGAGGCCGAGCGCGCCCGTCTGCTGCGCAACTGGAAGAAGGCCATCACCAAGACCCTCGACTGGGTCGACGAGGACGTGCTCTAGCCCCACCAAGCATCCGCTCGGCATCCGCCAGCCGCGCCCATCTGACGCCGCATCCGCCGCCTTTTCCGAGGCGCGCGGGTGCGGCGCCGATTCGCGGGTGGCGCGCCTCGCGCGCAGCGGCGTTTTGCCCGCGAATCGGGCGGCGTCCGCTCGCGCGGTGCCTAGGTCCGCGTGCCGGCGGAGGACTCGGGGGCGAGGAGGTCCGGCAGGGCGGCGAGGGTGGTGAGACGGATGACGCCTCGGTCGCGGGCCTCGACCAGGTCGGCCCCAGGCGGGGGAGGGCCGGCGGAACCGACTCGGTCCAGCCACACGCCGGTGAGCCCCGCGGCCGCGGCGCCGATCGCGTCGGTGCGCAGCCGGTCGCCCACGTACACCGCGGAACCCGGGTCGGCACCGAACAGGGCGCAGGCGTGCCGGAAGATTTCCGGCCGCGGCTTGCTCAGGCCGAACTCGGCCGAGGTGATCACGTGTTCCACCCGGGCGTCCAGGCCCGTGTCGGCCAGTTTCACGCTCTGGTAGGCCAGTTCGCCGTTGGTGATCAGGCCGAACCGCACGCCGGGGATGCGCCGGGCGACCTCGTCCAGGCACGGCAGGGCATCGTCGTGCAGCTGCCAGTGCGCCCGGTAGTGCTCGAAATAGTCGTTGAACCAGGCTGTCGCCTCGGCCTCGGTGAGGTCCACGCCGTGGGCGGCGGCGAAGTCGCGAGCCCGGGCGCTGCGTTGCCCGGCGAAGTCCAGTTCGCCGGCGAGGTAGGCGTGGTAGTGCTGCTCTTCGAGCGCGTTCCAGAGGGCAACGACCGAGTGCGGGTCGGCGGCCGCACCCCGGCCACCCTGCGCGGCGACGTGGCCGAGGATGCCCGCGGCTACGGCCGCCCGGTGCGCGAACAGGGTGTCGTCCAGGTCGAACAGCACCAGTCGGGGAGCGACCGGTTCAGTCGGCACCGTCCGGGCCGGGCGCATTACAGCCTCAGTGGCCTGTGCCGCCTCAGCTTGCGCGGCCGCCGCAGCATTCACTGTGGCTGCGACCCCCTCCGTCCCAGCGCTCACAGTGACCTCACCGGGCACAGCAGCGCGCAGGCGCGTGCGGCGGCGCTCACGCGGCCGTCACCGCAGCCGGCCAGCCCGGGCGCGGTGTGCGGTCGTCAGCGGCGTGCAGGATGCCGTGCCACGACATGGGATGCGACCCGTCGCGGTAGGCCGGTCGGGCCGGTGCCTCGGTGGTGAAGCTGAAGCCGGCCTTGCGCGCGGCCCGGGCCGAGCCGAGGTTGCCGGCCACGCACTCCCAGTGCACAGCATCGAGCAGGCCGCCGGCGAACGCCCAGTCCAGCACCAGTCGTTCTGCCTCCACCATCAGGCCCTGGCCTCGGTGCGGGGCGCCGAGCCAGAAGCCGATCGAGCCGGTGCGGGCGCCGGTACCGGCGGCCCGCCGGGGCGGCAGGCTCAGGCTGATCACACCGAGCAACGGCGACCGCGTCGCGCCCGGCACCCCAGGCACGGCCGCCGGCGCAACCGGAGCCCGCAGCGCCCAGGTGTACTCGTTGTCGTCGGCCCAGCCGGAGGGCACATGCCCGGAGATGAAGCCGGTGGCATCCTCCGGCCGGTAGGGCCACGGCATGGCCGCCAGGTACCCCTTGAACAGCGGGTCCTGGCAGTACTCGAAGACCAGGTCGGCATCCTCCGGGCGCGGCTGGTCGAGGCGCAGTAGTGGCGACGACAACTCAACGGGTCGCATCAACTCACCTCCACCGGTCCGGTCACGCTATCAGCGCCGGGGCAGGAAGCCCATGCGCTCGAATGCTGTCGCCAGGGTGACATCGGCTACGGCTGCGGCCTTGTCGGCATTGCCGGCCAGGATCCGGTCCAGTTCGGCCGGGTCGTCGAGCAGCTCGAGCGTGCGCCCCCGGATCGCGCCGAAGGTCTCGGTGACCACCTCGGCCAGGCCCTTCTTGAAGTCACCGTAGCCCTTGCCGGCATATTCGTTCTCGAGCGACTCCACCGAGCGCTCCGCCATCACCGAGTAGATCGTCAGCAGGTTGGCCACCCCGGGCTTGTTCTCCCGGTCGAAGACCACACCGCCCTCGGCGTCGGTCACGGCGCGCATGATCTTCTTGGCCGTCACGGACGGCTCGTCGAGCATCCAGATCACGCCGGCGTGCGACTCGGCCGACTTCGACATCTTCGACGTCGGGTTCTGCAGGTCGTAGATCTTCGCGGTATCGCGGATGATCGAGGCTTCGGGCATGGTGAAAGTGTCGCCGAAACGGGAGTTGAACCGGGCGGCCAGGTCGCGGGTGAGCTCAACATGCTGGCGCTGGTCTTCGCCGACCGGCACGATCTCGCTCTGGAACAGCAGGATGTCGGCGGCCATCAGCACCGGGTACGCGAAGAGGCCGACGGTGGTGGCGTCGGCGCCCTGCTTCAAGGACTTGTCCTTGAACTGGGTCATCCGGCTGGCCTCACCGAAGCCGGTGATGCTGTTCAGCGCCCAGGCCAGCTGGGCGTGCGCGGCCACATGCGACTGCACGTACAGGGTGGATTCGGCCGGGTCGATGCCGGCGGCGATGTACTGGGCGGCGGTGGCGCGAGTGTTCTCGCGCAGCTTGGCCGGGTCCTGCGCCACGGTGATGGCGTGCAGGTCCACGATCGAGAAGAACGCGTCGTGGGTCTGCTGCAGCTTCTTCCAGTTCAGCAGCGCACCGATGTAGTTGCCGATCTGCAGGGAGTCGGCGGAGGGCTGCATGCCGGAGTAGAGGCGGGTCTTGGTCATGATGGGGTGTCTTTCGTCAAGCGGTGGGCCGCAATAGCGGCGAGGAGAAGAATCAGATGGCGTAGTCGACGACCACGGGGGCGTGGTCACTCCAGCGCTGGTCGTAGGCATCCGCCCGGTCGACCGTGTAATTAACGACGGATGCCGCCAGTGCGGGCGTCGCGAGCTGGTAGTCGATGCGCCAACCGGTGTCGTTGTCGAAGGCCTGGCCCCGCCACGACCACCAGGTGAACGGTCCGTCCACTTCGCCAGCGGCCTTGCGACCGATGTCGACCCAGCCGAGGCCGGCACCGTTGTTGTAGTCGGTCTCGTCTTCGGCGCCCAGGATCTTGTCGAAGTAGGCGCGTTCCTCGGGCAGGAAGCCGGCCCGCTTCACGTTGCCCTTCCAGTTCTTGATGTCGAACCGGCGGTGACCCACGTTCAGGTCGCCGAGCACCACGACCCGGTCGCTGTGCGCGGCCAGTTCGGGCAGGCGGGTGAGCATGGAGTCGAGGAAGGTGAACTTCTCGACCTGCTTGGGGGTGTCCACCTCGCCGGAGTGCACGTAGGTGCTCACCACGGTTACGATCTTGCCGTTGACTTCGTAGTCGGCCTCGAGCCAGCGGCCGGCGCTGTCGAAGTCGGGGTGGCCCAGTTCGACCCGGTGGATCGAGGCGCTCTTCCGGCTGGCGATCGCCACGCCCGCGCGGCCCTTGGCCGACGCGGCATCATGCAGGATGCTCCACTCCGGGCCGAGCAGGCCTTCGATATCTTCCGTCGACGCGCGCACTTCCTGGATCGCCAGGATGTCGACGTCCCGGGTGGCGAGCCAGTCGCCCATGCCCTTGCGGAACGCGGCGCGGATGCCGTTGGTGTTGATGCTGGCGATGCGAAGCGGCTGGGTGGAATCTGTAACGGGAGAAGACGGCATGGGCCGATTCTACCGAGTGCCGCCGACAGCGGCTGGGGTCTACCGCTCGGCCGGCTCGGTCACGCCGTACTTCTCGGCGCGCTGCTGCGCCTTCTTCAGCCGGCGGTTGCTGGCGGGCCGTTGCAGCCAGGATGCGCCCTCCCGCGCCAGCCGGGCCTGCCGCAGTTCCACGGTCGCGGCCAGGCGGAGCGCCTCGGCTTCCTTCTCTTCTTCGAGTTTCTTCGCCTCGTCTGCGTTCAGGCTCGACGGCGGGATGCCGGCATCGTTCATGCCGACCGCGATCCAGGAGGCCGAGATCAGGGTGACGGTGGAGGTGAGGTTGAACCAGATCAACAGACCGATGATCACCGCAAAACCGGCCAGCAACGGGTTCTTGGCCGCACCGCCGAGCAGGGCGGCGCCGAGCACTTTGAGCACACCCAGCGCCACGGCGCCCAGCAGCGACCCGACCAGCAGATTCCGCAACGGAATACGCACGTGCGAGAGCACCCGGAACAGGGCGGCGAGGGTGATGGTGTCGATGATGAGCACGATCAGCAGCGCCACGCCCTGGGTGGAGGCGATGAACCAGAACGAGTCGGTGCCCTGGCCGAGCAGCCCCAGGAACCAGCGCAGCGCTTCGGTGCTCAGGATCGAGATCACGGCGGATACCACCAGGGCGAGTCCGAAGAGCAGGCCGAGGCCGAGCTCGCGCAGTTTGACCAGCACGAAGAAGGTGGTTTCCTGGCCCATCCCGAAGATGCCGCGTACGGCCTGCGAGGTGGTGTTCAACCAGCCGAGGGTGGTCGCGAGCAGGCCGACGAGGGCGATGGCGCTGCTCCAGGTGAGCGCTCCGGTGTTGCCCAGGGTGTCCTGGTCCACCACGCCACTGCCATCCGTGCCGATCAGGCCGGGTACGGACTTGTTGATCAGCACGAACAGCTGGTCCATCAGCTGGGGGTTGCTGGCCAGCCACAGCCCGGCGACGGAGAAGACCAGCCAGAGCGCGGCGAAGATCGCGAAGATCGCCTGGTAGGCCATGCCGGCGGCGAGCACGGGCCCGCGGCTCTGGCCGAAATGGGTGTACACCCGCGCCGGCCGGGACTCCATGACGCGCTTGACGAGGTCACCGATCTTCATCGCCCCAGCCTAGCCAGAGGGCGCGGCCGCCCCGGGCGTTAACGACGAACGGCGGCCAGATGGCCGCCGTTCGTTAGGAACTCGTAAGGGTTACGGCTTGCCGCGCATGATCGCCTGCTTGACCTCGGCGATGGCCTGGGTCACCTGGATGCCACGCGGGCAGGCTTCGGTGCAGTTGAAGGTGGTGCGGCAGCGCCACACGCCTTCCTTGTCATTGAGGATGTCGAGGCGCACGGCGGCGTTCTCGTCGCGGGAGTCGAAGATGAACCGGTGCGCGTTCACGATCGCGGCCGGGCCGAAGTACTGTCCGTCGGTCCAGAACACCGGGCAGCTTGACGTGCACGCGGCGCAGAGGATGCACTTGGTGGTGTCGTCGAAGCGCTCGCGCTGGGCGACGGTCTGGATGCGCTCCTTGCCGTCCTTGGGCGTGTTCTGCGCCATCAGGAACGGCTGCACCTCGCGGAAGGACGCGAAGAACGGCTCCATGTCCACGATCAGGTCCTTCTCCAGCGGCAGGCCCTTGATCGCCTCGACGGTGACCGGCTTGGTGATGTCGAGGTCCTTGATCAGGGTCTTGCAGGCCAGCCGGTTGCGGCCGTTGATGCGCATCGCATCCGAGCCGCAGATGCCGTGCGCGCAGGAGCGACGGAAGCTCAAACTGCCGTCCTGTTCCCACTTGATCTTGTGCAGGGCATCCAGGATGCGGTCGGTGGCGTACATCTCGACGTCGAAGTTCTCCCAGTGCGGTTCGTCATCGACCTCCGGGTTGAACCGGCGCACCGAGAGGGTGACCGTGAACGACTGGATCTCTTCGGGAACGGCCGGGGGGCTCTCGAGGGTGGGGGTGCTCACTAGTACTTCCTCTCCATCGGCTGGTAGCGCGTAATGGTCACGGGCTTCCAGTCGAGCGAAATGTGGTCGGCCGCATCCGCCGACAGGGCGTCGCCGGACAGGTAGGCCATGGTGTGCTGCATGTAGTTGACGTCGTCGCGCAGCGGGTAGTCGTCGCGCATGTGGCCGCCGCGGCTTTCCTTGCGGTTGCGGGCGGAGTACACGACCACTTCGGCCAGGTCGAGCAGGAAGCCCAGTTCGACGGCCTCGAGCAGGTCGGTGTTGAACCGGCGGCCCTTGTCCTGCACGCCGATGTTCTTGTAACGCTCGCGCAGGGTGTGGATGATCTCGGTCACTTCGCGCAGGGACTCGTCGGTGCGGAACACCTGCGCCTTGGCGTCCATGACTTCCTGCAGCTCGCGACGGAGCACCGCGATGCGTTCGGTGCCGGTGGAGGTGCGGATGGTGGCGAGCAGCTCGCGCACGAACTTGGCCGGGTCCTCGGGCAGCGGCACGAACTCGGCCGTCTTGACGTACTCGACGGCGTTGTTGCCGGCGCGCTTGCCGAACACGTTGATGTCCAGCAGCGAGTTGGTGCCCAGCCGGTTGGAGCCGTGCACCGAGACGCAGGCGCATTCGCCGGCCGCGTAGAGGCCGGGAACGACGGTGGTGTTGTCGCGCAGCACCTCGGCCTTGACGTTGGTGGGGATGCCACCCATGGCGTAGTGCGCGGTGGGCATCACGGGCACCGGCTCTGTCACCGGGTCGACACCGAGGTAGGTGCGGGCGAACTCGGTGATGTCTGGCAGCTTGGTCTCGAGCACTTCTGCACCCAGGTGGGTGCAGTCCAGGTAGACGTAGTCCTTGTTCGGACCGGCGCCGCGGCCCTCCGCGACCTCCTTGACCATGCACCGGGCCACGATGTCACGCGGGGCGAGGTCCTTGATGGTGGGTGCATATCGTTCCATGAACCGCTCGCCGGAGGCGTTGCGGAGGATCGCGCCCTCACCGCGAGCACCCTCGGTGAGCAGGATGCCCAGGCCCGCGAGGCCGGTCGGGTGGAACTGGAAGAACTCCATGTCCTCCAGCGGCAGGCCCTTGCGCCAGATGATGCCCACACCGTCGCCGGTGAGGGTGTGCGCGTTCGAGGTGGTCTTGTAGATCTTGCCGAAACCGCCGGTGGCGAAGATGAACGCCTTGCCGGAGAAGACGTGCAGTTCACCGCTGGCGAGGTCGTAGGCGACCACACCGGAGGGCTGGTCGACGCCGTCGACGTTGGTCATGATCAGGTCGAGCACGTAGAACTCGTTGAAGAAGTTGATGCCGCGCTTGACGCAGTTCTGGTACAGCGTCTGCAGGATCATGTGGCCGGTGCGGTCGGCGGCGTAGCAGGCGCGGCGCACCGGGCTCTTGCCGTGGTCACGGGTGTGGCCGCCGAAGCGGCGCTGGTCGATCTTGCCCTCTGGGGTGCGGTTGAACGGCAGGCCCATGTTTTCGAGGTCGATGACGGCGTCGATGGCTTCCTTGGCGAGGATCTCCGCCGCGTCCTGGTCGACGAGGTAGTCGCCGCCCTTGACGGTGTCGAAGGTGTGCCACTCCCAGTTGTCTTCCTCCACGTTCGCCAGTGCGGCGGCCATGCCGCCCTGCGCTGCACCGGTGTGCGAGCGGGTGGGGTAGAGCTTGGAGATCACGGCGGTGGATGCGTTCGGTCCGGCCTCGATGGCGGCCCGCATGCCCGCCCCTCCCGCTCCGATGATCACGATGTCGAACTGGTGGTAGTGCACCCCGTCGACGATGGTGGATTCGGGATTGGTCACAGGTGCATCCGTCATGGAAGTGTTTGCAGCTCCTTGGGGGCCTAGAGGGCCTGGCAGAAAGTGGGAAGAAGGTCGGCAGGCTGGCCGGCCGGGCAGGCGTCGAAGGTGAACACCACGAGGGTGCCGAGCACGATCAGCACGACCACGGCGACGAGGATCGCCGACTTGAGAATGCCGCGGGCGACCCGGGTGGTGGCGTAGTCGTTCACCAGGGTGCGCATGCCGTTGCCGCCGTGGATCAGGGCGAGCCAGAGCATCGACACGTCCCACCACTGCCAGAACGGGTTGGACAGCTTGCCGGCGACGAAGGCGAAGTCCAGGGCGCTGACGCCCTCGCCCACCAGGAGGTTCACGAACAGGTGGCCGAAGATCAGCACGACCAGCACAACGCCGGAGACGCGCATGTAGATCCAGCCCCACTTCTCCCAGTTCACACCGTTCTTACGCGGGGCGCGGGCGTACGGGCTGCGGGGGGCTGCGATTGTCGAAGTCATAATCTCGAGGCCTCCTAGTGGCTGAACACGTTGATCAGGTGGCGGGGAGCGAAGCCGATCATGGTGATCACCCAGAGCCCGATTACGACGTAGAACAGCACCCGCTGGTACTTGGCGTTCCAGAAGTCGATGGCGATGATCCGCAGGCCGTTGAAGGCGTGGAAGACGATCGCGGCGACGAGGGCGGTCTCGCCCAGGCCCATCAGCGGGGTCTGGTACTGGCTGATCACGGCGTTGTACGCCTCGGGGCTGACCCGCACGAGGGCGGTGTCGAGAATGTGCACCAGCAGGAAGAAGAAGATCGCCACCCCGGTGATGCGGTGCAGCACCCAGGACCACATGCCCTCTCGGCCACGGTAGAGCGTTCCGGCCGGGCGACGCGAGGCCGTCTTCCGCTTGGCTGTCAGGGTCTCTGCCGAATTCTGTGGCATGACCAACCCTCCCTGGCTGAGTCGTGACCCCTGCAAGAACGAGGTGTCATCGTTGAACAAACACGTATCGACATTCTATGTCTCGACAACGAGATAAGTCTGGTTAGGGCTGCCTTACCGGATGCGACGGGCCGCGGTGACCAGAGGCTTTGGACCCTGTCTTACGAGCAGGTTCAATCGCCGCCGGGGGTGCCGGTCAGCGGCGTTGGGCGGCCGGTACCAGCGTCTCGGCCTGCAGGCTCAGGCCCTCGTCGATCACCTGCTGGTAGAAGCCGAACAGGCTGCCGCACACGTTCTCCCAGCTGCGACCGAGTACCGCGCGCCGGCCGGCCTCGCCCATCCGGTGCCGCAGCGCGCTGTCGGCCACGAGTACGGCCACGTGCCGGCGCAGGTCACGGTCGTCGTCGGGGGTGAAGAGGAAGCCGTCGGTGCCGTGCTCGATCAGGTCGATCGGGCCGCCGGCGCGCGGGGCGACGACCGGAAGCCCGGCGGCGTGGGCTTCCTGCAGGGTCTGTCCGAAGGTCTCCTCCGTGCCGGCGTGCACGAACAGGTCGAAGCTGGCGTAGGCGGCGGCCAGCTCAGCCCCGGCGAGCCGGCCGAGCCAGGTCACCGGCATGCCGGCGAGTGCCTTGGCCACCAGGGGAGTGGACGGGCCGTCGCCGACCAGGGCGATGCTGATGCCGGCCAGGCCCCGGAGCGCCCTGAGCCGTTCCACCTGTTTCTCCGGGGCGATCCGGCCGACGTACCCGATCACCACCTCGTTATTCGGGGCGAGCCTCCGGCGCAGCGCTGCCACGGCGGGGTCCCGCCGGTTGTTGGGGTGGTAGCCGTCCAAGTCCACGCCCCGGGCCCAACGGTCCAGGCGCTGCACCCCGATACGGCGGAGGTCCCGCATCGACGCCGTCGAGGGCACCAGGGTGAGGTCGGCGCCGTCGTGCACCCACTTGACGAACCGCCAGGCCAGACGAGTGGCCTGGCCGAGGTGGTTGCGACTGGCGTAACCGGCCACATCCGTCTGGAACACGGCCACGCTCGGCACTCCGAGGCGCCGGGCGGCGGCGATGCCCTGGGCGCCGAGTAGGAAGGGAGACGCCGCGTGCAGCACGTCGGGTCGGAAGTCGGCCAGCAGCCGCAGCACCCGCGGGTTGGGCAGCCCGACCGGGAACTGGCGGTAGGACAGCGCGGGCACTGTGTGCACCGGAAACCCCGCGAAACTGGCCGGGGCGCCGGACGGCGCGATCACCATGGCCTCGTGTCCGGTGCGGCGCAGTTCCTGCAACACCTTGCAGACGCTGGTGGTGACCCCGCTGATGGTGGGGAGGAAGCTTTCACTGACGACGGCAACCCTCATGCCGTCACAGTAGGCAGCGCGCACAACAGCCCGGTGAACCATTGATGAACAGGGGCAGAGGACCGGTAGTCTGGCGCAATGTCCCACTCCACTGACGCCCTCGCCCGCTTCTACAGTGTGATCCCCGCCGGCGGGATCGGCTCACGACTGTGGCCGCTGTCCCGAGCGGATGCGCCCAAGTTCCTGCACGACCTCACCGGCAGCGGCCAGACCCTGCTGCGCGCCACCTGGGACCGCCTGGCACCTCTCGCCGGCGACCAGCGCATCATGGTCGTCACCGGGCGCGCGCACCGCGCCGCCGTCGAGGACCAGCTGCCCGAACTCGCCGACCTGAACGTGGTGCTCGAGAGCGAACCACGGGACTCGTCCGCTGCGATCGGCCTCGCCGCCGCGATCCTCGAACGCCGGGAGCCCGGCGTGATCATCGGCTCGTTCGCCGCCGACCACGTGATCAAGGGACCGGCCGCGTTCCGCCAGGCCGTGGTCGAGGCGATCGCCGCCGCCGACACCGGCCTCATCGTCACCATCGGCATCCAGCCCACCGAGCCGGCGATCGGCTTCGGCTATATCAAGACCGGCGCGGCGCTCGACATCGACGGCGCCCCGAGCGCCCAGTCGGTCAACTCGTTCGTGGAGAAGCCCAGCGTCGCCACCGCCAAGCGTTACCTCTCCAGCGGCCAGTACCTCTGGAACGCCGGCATGTTCATCGCCCGCGCCGACCGCCTGCTCGAGGAGATCGGCGCGTCGGAGCCCGAACTGCTCGCCGGCCTGCTCGAACTCGCCGAAGCCTGGGACACCCCGCGCCGCGGCGCCGTCGTCGACCAGGTCTGGCCCAAGCTCAAGAAGATCGCCATCGACTACTCGGTGGCGGAGCCCATCGCCGCGAAGGGCGGCCTGGCCGTGATCCCCGGTCAGTTCGACTGGGACGACGTGGGCGACTTCGCGTCGATCGCCAAGATCCACGCCAACGGACGCAAGCGCGACCTGGCGATCCTCGGCGAGGGCGCCCGGGTGCTCGCCGACTCCTCCAGCGGCATCGTGGTCAGCCACACCAAGCGCATGATCGCCCTGATCGGGGTGGAGGACATCGTCGTGGTCGACACCCCCGACGCGCTGCTGGTGACCACGAGCGCGAACGCCCAGAAGGTCAAGGCCGTCGTCGACGCTCTCCGGCTCTCCGGCAGCTCGGATGTGCTCTAGACGTCTGCGAGGCTTTCTCAGGATTTGCCCCGGTAGATGACCGTTTGTGTCGGCATGATTTCGAGAATGTCGCGGCTTGATAACCTTTTGGCTACAGTGTCGCTTTGCTCATCTGAGCAGGGATGTTCTGGGTAACGTGTACTCCATATACCAGCCCGTGCGATTCCACGCCGGGCCTCATCTGGAGGTCAATCTTGACAATCACGACCCGCAAGGCAACGCTCGGCGGCCTTGCCTCTCTCGGCGTTCTCGCTCTGCTCGCGGCGTGTGCGCCGGCCCCCACCGACGAGGGTTCGAGCGATGGCGCAGCCGCAGACTTCCTGCCCTGCATCGTGTCCGACTTCGGCGGCTTCGACGACAAGTCGTTCAACCAGTCCAGCTTCGATGGCATCTCCAACGCGGCAGACGAGCTGGGTGTTGAGTTCAAGCAGGCAGAGTCCACCTCTGAGGACCAGTACGCCGGCAACGTGACCAGCATGGTCGACCAGGGCTGCAACTTCATCCTCACCGTCGGTTTCGCCCTGGCCAACGCCACCCGCGACGCCGCCCAGGACAACACCGATGTCGAGTTCGCGATCATTGACTCCGCCCTCTCCAACGACGACTTCAGCCCGCTGACGCTCGACAACGTGAAGCCGGTCCTCTACGACACCGCGCAGGCCGCCTTCCTGGCCGGCTACCTCGCCGCAGGCACCACCAAGACCGGCATCGTCGGCACCTTCGGTGGCATGCAGTACCCGTCCGTCACCATCTTCATGGACGGCTTCGCCGACGGCATCGACTACTACAACGAGGCCAAGGGCACCGACGTCCAGCTCTCCGGCTGGGACAAGGCCACCCAGGCCGGCGTCTTCGCCGGTGGCTTCGATGACATCAGCGCTGGCAAGACCCTCAGCCAGGGCCTGATCGACGCTGGCGCCGACATCATCCTCCCGGTCGCCGGACCGCTCTTCCAGGGCACCGCGCAGGCCATCACCGAGTCGGGCAAGGACGTCGCCATCGTCGGCGTCGACAGCGACCTGTTCGAGACCACGCCGGAGTTCAGCGCGCTGTACCTCACCTCGATCATGAAGTCGATGACCGACGCCACCGACACCATCATCACCGACGCGGCCGGCGGGGACTTCTCCTCCGACCCGTACGTGGGCACGCTCGAGAACGAAGGCGTTGGCCTGGCCCCGCTGCACGACTGGGAGTCCAAGGTTGACCCGGCCCTCGTCACCGAGGTCGACGACCTCAAGGCGCAGATCATCAGCGGCGACATCGTCGTGACCAGCGACGCAACGCCCAAGTAGTTCGACAGTTCCACCGGCACTACCGTTTAGCACGACCGCCCGTCAGGGCACCGGGGAGGCCAGCGTTCCGCTGGTCTCCCCGTTTTGTTGCGTGACCTACCGGGCCAGGGCGATCCCCACCGCCCGCGCGGGCCGCACCTCAATAGAATCGAAGACTATGAAGCTCGAACTTCGCGGCATTACGAAGAGATTCGGTGCCCTGGTTGCCAATGACGACATCAACCTCACCATCGAGGAGGGCGAAATCCACGCCCTGCTCGGCGAGAACGGAGCCGGTAAGTCAACGTTGATGAACGTGCTCTACGGCCTGTACCGCGCCGAAGAGGGCGAGATCCTGCTGGACGACGTCGCGCAGCACTTCGCCGGCCCCGGCGACGCCATGGCCGCCGGCATCGGCATGGTGCACCAGCACTTCATGCTCATCCCCGTGTTCACCGTCGCCGAGAACGTGATGCTCGGCCACGAGCAGACCAAGGCGGGCGGCCGGCTCGACCTCGCCGCCGCCCGCACCCGGGTACGGGAGATCTCCGATCGGTTCGGGTTCAACGTTGATCCCGATGCCCTCGTCGAGAACCTTCCCGTGGGCGTGCAGCAGCGGGTCGAGATCATCAAGGCCCTCTCCCGCGACGCGAAGGTGCTCGTCTTCGACGAGCCCACCGCCGTGCTCACCCCGCAGGAGACGGATGAGCTGATGAACATCATGCGCCAGCTCAAGGCCGCGGGCACCTCCATCGTGTTCATCACCCACAAGCTGCGCGAAGTGCGCGAGGTCGCCGACCGCATCACCGTCATCCGCCTGGGCAAGGTCGTCGGCACCGCCTCACCGACCGCGAGCAACGAAGAGCTCGCCACCCTGATGGTCGGCCGCGCCGTCGACCTCACTGTCGACAAGGCGCCGGCCACCCCCGGCGCCCCGGCGCTGGTTGTGACGGGCCTCACCGTGATCGACCCGCTCGGCCAGATCTTGGTCAACGACGTCAGCTTCGACGTCAAGGTGGGCGAGATCCTCGCCATCGCCGGTGTGCAGGGCAACGGTCAGACCGAACTCACCGAAGCGCTGATGGGCCTCCAGCCCCGCGTCGTCGGCGAGATCACGCTGGACGGCAAATCGCTGCGCGGTCACTCCGTGCGCCAGGTGCTTGACGCCGGTGTCGGGTTCGTGCCGGAAGACCGCACCAGGGACGGCCTGGTCGGCGGCTTCACCATCGCCGAGAACCTGATGCTCGACCGGTCGAACAAACTGCCGTTCGTCAAGCGGTTCAACCTGCAGCTGGCCTACCTGGCCGACTTCGCCCGCAGCAAGGTGAAGGAATTCGACGTGCGGTCCCAGGGCATCGACACCCCCGTCGGCCGGCTCTCCGGCGGAAACCAGCAGAAGGTCGTGCTCGCCCGCGAACTCAGCCGCGACCTGCGCCTGTTCGTCGCGGCGCAGCCCACCCGCGGCCTGGACGTCGGCTCGATCGAATTCGTGCACGAGCAGATCGTCGCCACGCGCGATGCCGGCACCCCCGTGATCGTGATCTCCACCGAACTCGACGAAGTCGCCGCCCTCGCCGACCGCATCATGGTGATGTACAGCGGCCGCATCGTCGGCATCGTTCCCGGCGACACCCCCCGATCCGTTCTGGGTCTGATGATGGCGGGCGAAGTCCCCGCAGAAGGAGCCGCAGCATGAGTGCCGCGCAGCAGCCCACCACGACCCCGGCGGCACCCACCCCGGCTGGCCCGGACGAACCGTCCCGCTGGCACAACGTCTTCCGCGAGATCACCACCGGCAACGCGATCATCTCGGTGCTCGCCGTGGTGCTGGCCCTGCTGGTGGGCGCGGTGATGATCGCGTTCACCAACGACACCGTGCAGGAAACCGCCGGGTACTTCTTCTCCCGCCCCGGCGACCTGCTCAACGCGGTCTGGGACGCCGTGTCCGGCGCCTACTCGGCCCTGTTCCAGGGGTCCGTGTACAACTTCCGCCGGCCCAGCTTCGCCGACGGCATCAAGCCGCTCACCGAAACCCTCACCTACGCCACCCCGCTGATCGCGGCCGGCCTCGGTGTCGCGCTCGGCTTCCGCGTCGGCCTGTTCAACATCGGCGGCCGCGGCCAGATGCTCATCGCCGCCACCCTCGGCGGCTGGGTCGCCTTCGCCGTCGAACTGCCCGCAGGCATCCACATGGTGGCCGCTCTGGTCGCCGGTGTCATCGGCGGCGCCCTCTGGGGCGGCCTGGTCGGCCTGCTCAAGGCCCGCACCGGCGCGCACGAGGTGATCACCACGATCATGCTCAACTACGTGGCCTTCTACCTGGTCAGCTTCCTGCTGCGGGACGGGTTCCTCAAGACGCCCGGCTCGAACAACCCAAAGAGCCCGGCCACGAAGGAGACCGCGGTCTTCTTCGACCTGCTCGGCCCGAACTACAACCTGCACTTCGGCTTCATCCTGGTGATCGCCGCCACCGTCTTCACCTGGTGGCTGCTGGGCCGTTCCAACCTCGGCTTCAAGTTCCGCGCCGTCGGTGAGAACCCCAACGCCGCCCGCGTGGCCGGCATCAGCGTGTCGCGCATGTACATCTACGCGATGCTGCTCTCGGGCGGGCTGGTCGGCCTGGCCGGCATCAACCAGGTGCTCGGCACCACCACCAGCGGCTTCGGTGCCGGCATCGACTCCGGCATCGGGTTCGACGCGATCACCGTGGCGCTGCTCGGCCGGTCCAAACCCTGGGGCGTCTTCGCCGCCGGCATCCTGTTCGGCGCGTTCAAGGCCGGCAGCTTCTCGATGCAGGCCGCCGAGGGTGTGCCCATCGATATCGTGCTCGTGGTGCAGTCGCTGATCGTGCTCTTCATCGCCGCGCCACCGTTGGTGCGCGCGATCTTCCGTCTACCCGCGCCCGGGGCTCCCCGGCGCAGACCCGTTCCGAACGTGACCCAGGAGGTGGCGGCGAAATGAGCACGATCGCTCCCGTGAACCAGCCCACCCAGCCCGTCGAACCCGGTGACGGCCCGGCCACCACCGTGATCAAGAGCTGGAAGGTGCCGATCGTGCTCGGCGTCTTCACCGTGCTCGGCTTCCTGCTGCTCGTGGTCTTCGGCCGTTCCGGCACCAGCACCATGGTGCTGTCCACCTCGAGTGACCTGATCCAGCTGCCCGACGTGTTGCTGCCCACCCGCGAGACCGGCATCGTCGTCAGCGTGCTGATGCTCGCCATCACCGGCGTCAGCATCTGGATGGTGCAGACGCACCGCAAGACGCCGCTCTGGCTGATCTCGGTGTTCGCCCTGCTCCTGCTCATCGGCTTCCTGGCCTGGGCGTCAGCGGATGCCCGCATCCCGGTTCCCGGCCTGCTGTTCGGCTCACTGAGCCTGGCCGTACCGCTGATCTTCGGCGCGCTCGGCGGTGTCATCTCCGAGCGGGTCGGTGTGGTCAACGTGGCGATCGAGGGTCAGCTGCTCGCCGGGGCGTTCACCTCGGCGATCGTGGCCTCCGTCACCCAGCAGCCGCTGCTCGGCCTGGTCGCCGCCATGATCGCCGGCACGCTCGTCTCATTCGTGCTCGCCGCGTTCGCGATCAAGTACTTCGTCGACCAGGTCATCGTCGGTGTGGTGCTCAACGTGCTCGTCACCGGCCTCACCGGGTTCCTCTTCTCCCAGGTGCTCGCCCCCAACGCGGCGCTGCTCAACCAGCCGCCCAAGTTCGAGCGCATCAACATCCCCCTGCTCAGTGAGATCCCCATCATCGGGCCGGTGTTCTTCCGGCAGACGCTGATCGTGTACATCATGTACATCGCCGTCGCCGCGGTCTACTACGGCATCTTCCACACCCGGTGGGGCCTTCGCCTCCGCTCGGTGGGCGAGCACCCGCAGGCAGCGGACACCGTTGGCATCAACGTGAACGGCACCCGGTTCTGGAACGTATCGCTCGCCGGCGCCGTCGCCGGCCTCGGTGGCGCGTACTTCACCCTCGGGTCGGTGGGCGCGTTCGGCAAGGAGATGACCGCCGGCGCCGGGTTCATCGCCCTCGCCGCCGTGATCTTCGGCCGCTGGGACCCGATCCGGGCCACCCTCGCCGCCCTGCTGTTCGGCTTCGCCAGCAACCTGCAGAACGTGCTCAGCATCATCGGTTCGCCGGTGCCGAGCGAGTTCATGCTCATGCTGCCCTACCTGGTCACCATCTTCGCCGTGGCGGGCCTGGTGGGCCAGTCCAGGGGCCCGGCGGCATCCGGCAAACCGTATCTGAAATCGTGAGCGACGTGACAGACCCGGCAACGCCCGCCATCGACTGGGAGGCCCTGCGCACCGCGGCGGCCGAAGCGATGACGCACGCCTACGTGCCGTATTCGAAGTTCCCCGTCGGCGCCGCCGCCTTGGTCTCCGACGGCCGGGTGATCAGCGGCTGCAACGTGGAGAACGCGTCGTACGGCCTCACCCTCTGCGCCGAGTGCGCGCTGGTGTCGGTGCTGCACCTCACCGGCGGTGGCCAGCTCGTGGCGTTCAGCTGCGTTGACGGCAACGGCAACACCCTGATGCCGTGCGGTCGCTGCCGCCAGCTGCTCTACGAACACTCAGCACCAGGCATGCTGCTCGAGACCGTCTCGGGCGTCCGCACCATCGACGAAGTTCTGCCGGATGCCTTCGGGCCCCGCCAACTCGCCGCCTACCGGGAAGAAAACTGATGAGCTCCACCCCAGCCCGCACCATCGAGGCGTTCGACGCCGTCGACCTGATCCACGCGAAGCGTGACCACAGCGAACTTTCCACGCCGCAGATCGACTGGTTGATCGACGCGTACACCCGCGGTTATGTGGGCGACGAGCAGATGGCCGCCATGACCATGGCGATCTTCCTCAACGGCATGTCCCGCCGGGAGATCCGCGACATGACGATGGCCATGATCAACTCCGGCGAGCGGATGAGCTTCGAGGGGCTGGGCAAGCCCACCACCGACAAGCACTCCACCGGCGGAGTCGGCGACAAGATCACCCTGCCGTTGATGCCCCTCGTGGCGGTTTTCGGTGCCGCGGTGCCGCAGCTCTCCGGCCGTGGCCTCGGCCACACCGGCGGCACCCTCGACAAGCTCGAGTCCATCCCGGGCTGGCGCGCCAACCTCAGCAACGAGGAGATGTTCGCCCAGCTGCAGGATGTCGGCGGCGTGATCTGCGCCGCGGGCAGCGGTCTGGCCCCCGCCGACGGCAAGCTCTACGCCCTGCGCGACATCACCGGCACCGTCGAGGCGATCCCGCTGATCGCCTCGTCGATCATGTCGAAGAAGATCGCCGAGGGTACCAGCGCCCTGGTGCTCGACGTCAAGTTCGGTTCCGGCGCCTTTTTGAAAGACATCGAGCGCTCCCGCGAACTGGCCCGCACCATGGTCGCGCTCGGTGAGGACGCCGGAGTGGCGACATCCGCTCTGCTCACCAACATGAACGTGCCGCTCGGACTGGCCATCGGCAACGCCAACGAGGTGCGCGAATCGCTCGAGGTACTCGCCGGCGGCGGCCCCGCCGACGTGGTGGAGCTCACCGTGGCCCTCGCCCGCGAGATGCTGACCCTGGCCGGCATCGTCGACGTCGACGTGGAGGCCGCCCTGAAGGATGGCCGCGCGATGGACAAGTGGAACGCGGTCATCCGCGCCCAGGGCGGAGACCCGACCGCGGTGATGCCCGTGGCGAAGGAGACCCACACCGTGCTCGCCGACCGCGACGGCGTGCTCGTCGATCAGCAGGCGCTGCCGTTCGGCATCGGTGCCTGGCGCCTCGGCGCTGGCCGCGCCCGCAAGCAGGACCCGGTGCAGCACGCTGCGGGCATCGACCTGCACGCCAAGCCCGGCGACACCGTGCGCCGCGGCGAGCCCCTCTTCACTCTCAGCGCCGACGAGCCGGAGCGCTTCGCCCGGGCCCTCGAGGCCGTCGAAGGCGCCTGGCGCATCGGCGACCCGGGTGAACCCATCCTCGACGGCGGCCCCCTGATCGCCGAGCGCATCGGCAACTAGCGTTCCCACCGCACGCCGGCTTCGCCGACTTGCCGCAAAAACCCCCTTCACGCGCGCTGACGGGGTTTTTGGCGTAAGTCGCGATGGGCGCATCTGTCGACTTGCCGCAAAGGCCCCCATCACGCGCGCTGACGGGGGTTTTTGGCGTAAGTCGACGCATAGGTGCGGGGCCCTGTCGGGTCACTTCGGCCGGGTGTGGGGGCGCCAGCCGCGCGAACGCAGCGCCTGATCGACCCGGGAGACCACGTCGGCGTCCGGCGTCGCCTTGGTCACCCTGATGACACGCCAGTCCTCAGCCATCACCCCGTCGAGCCGATCCACATCGCGGGCGAACTGGGCGTCATCAGTGCGGTGCTGCTCCCCGTCGTACTCCACCAGGGTGCGGTACCGGAGGTAGACCAGATCTCCACGTACGCGGCGGCGCTGATGGCGCAGCGGGAGGTACACGTTGGTTTGCGGTTCGGGCAGGCCCGCCCGCACGAGCAGCAGCCGGAGGCGGGTCTCCTGGCGCGACTCGACGCGGGGCCGCACCCACTCCAGCGCCTGGCGTAGCCGACGGATACCGCGCTGGCCGGCCCGCTGGGCCACCACTGACGCGAGTTCTTCGGCCGTGTACGGAGGATCCAGCACCCCGAGGAGATGGTCCCCGAGCGCAATAAGGTCGTCCAGGCCCACGATGGCTGCCAGGTCGCACCAGGTGGTCAGGGGGTTCTGCACGGTGAGCCCGCCGACTATCCACAGCTCGGGTCGGCTGATCACCGTGTGCCCGGCGATCCCGGCGCCCTGCGGTGCCCGGTCAGGCGCGACTGCGCTCACATGCAGACGGAGGTCGCGGGTGACGTAGCGCGGCAGGGGCATCCCGAGCAGTTGGGCCGCCGTCACCTGGCTGAAGTAGTGGCCGGTCGGCATCACCGCCGCATACGCCCTGGCCCGGTTGGATACCTCGCGCGGCGTGCCGGCTGCGACCCTGACGCCATGGAACGGTGCTTCCAGATCGTTCGCAGACAGGCGCTTGGGTGTGACGCCGGCCAGTCGGGCCTGGGCAACGGTGAACCCGTCGGGCGGAAGGCTGCGGGGGAGCTCCGTTCGCTTGTGCATCCGCCCAAACTGTCAGCTCTGCGCGCTGCACGTCGGAGTTATCCACCACTGCCACCAACACGACTTGCCGCACATTTGCCCTGCGCGCGACGCTCAAGGGAACTTTTGCCCGAAGTCGAAGACGGGCCTGACGCCGACTTGCCGCAAAGTTGCCCGTCAGTGGAACTGATGGGGTGTTTTGCCCGAAGTCGAGACCCGGGCGGATGTGGCGGCGACGGAACGCTCCGAGCAGGGGAGCGATAGATTGAGTAAGTGAATACCAGCTCAGAGGAATACCTGATGCCCGGCAGCGGCATCAGCATCGACGCCCTGCCCAAGGTCTCCCTGCACGACCACCTCGACGGCGGGCTGCGACCGGCCACGATCCTCGAGCTGGCCGAGACCATCGGCCTCGAGCTGCCCGCCGCCACCGAGGAGGGCTTGGCTGCGTGGTTCGCCCGCGAAGCCAACTCCGGCAACCTGGTGGACTACATCAAGACCTTCGAAATCACCGTCGGCGTCATGCAGACCCACGACGGCCTCGCGCGCGTGGCCCAGGAGTTCGTCGAAGACCTGGCCCTCGACGGCATCATCTACGGTGAAGTGCGCTGGGCGCCCGAGCAGCACCTCACCGCCGGCCTCAGCCTCGACCAGGCCGTCGACGCCGTGCAGGAGGGCATCGAAGCCGGCATCGCCCGGGTCGCCCAGGCCGGCATGACGATCAAGATCGGCCAGCTGATCACCGCGATGCGGCACACCGACCGGAGCCTTGAGGTCGCCGAACTCGCCGTGCGCCACCGCGACCTCGGCGTGGTCGGCTTCGACATCGCCGGTGCAGAGCTCGGCTACCCGGCCGGCGCGCACACCGCCGCCTTCGACTACCTGGCCCAGAACCTCTTCCCCGTCACCGTGCACGCCGGCGAGGCCGACGGCCTCGACAGCATCCGTGGCGCGCTCTTCGCCGGCCGCGCCCTGCGTCTGGGCCACGGCGTTCGCCTGGCCGAAGACATCGAGATCGGCCGAGAAGACCAGGACAACACCTACGTCACCCTCGGCCCGCTCGCCCAGTGGGTGCGCGACCGGGAGATCCCGCTCGAGCTCAGCCCGTCGTCCAACCTGCAGACCGGAGCTATCGCCGCCTGGGGCAGCGACCTGCTCGACCACCCGTTCGACCTGCTCTACCAGCTCGGCTTCCGGGTCACCGTCAATACCGACAATCGCCTGATGAGCGCCACCTCGCTCAGCCGGGAGCTGGCCCTGCTGACGGATGCCTTCGGCTACGACCTCGACGACCTCGAGGCCCTGCAGCTCAACGCCGCGTCGGCGGCATTCCTGCCCCTCGAAGAGCGCGAAGAACTCGCCGACGCCATCGTCGCCGGCTTCGCCGACGCCTAGGCCGACCACCTCCAACCCTGAAAGCAGCCATGTCGCTTCCCCCGCTTCCCCTCGACGCCATCGACGTCGGCCTGCACGTACCCGACTGGCGCGCCGCCGTCGGAGCCGCCGGAGCCGCCCTGGAGCGCAGTGGCTCCACCGGTCCCGGCTACACCGAGCGGATGGTGGGCGTGATCGAAGAATTCGGCGCCTACGTGGTGATCGCCCCCGGCCTGGCCCTCGCGCACGCGCGGCCCGGCCCCGACGTGCTCACCGAAGGGCTGAGCGTCGTGACGCTCGCCGAACCGGTGGTCTTCGGGCATCCGCACAACGATCCCGTCAACGTGATCCTCGGCCTGGCCGTGACCACCGGCGACGAGCACGTGCACTTCGTGGCCGAGCTCGCCAACGTGTTCAACGATTCGAGCATCATCCCGGCGCTGGCAGCGGCCCCGGACGCAGCTACCGTGCGCTCACTTCTGGGCATCACGGCACCATCCGGCCCCGAGGCCACCAATGAGGAGTCGAAATGAAGATCGTCGCACTGTGCGGGGTGGGAATCGGCACATCCGCCATTCTCAAGGTCAACGCGGAACGCGCGCTCGAGCGGCTGGACATCGAGGCTGATGTCACCGCCGCCGACATCGCCAGCGTCAAGCTGGCCGCCGCCGACGCGCAGGTCATCCTCACCTCGTCGGAGCTGGTGCCGTCGATCGGCAAGACCAACGCCGACGTCATCATCATCGACAACTTCTTCGACCTCGACGAGCTCACCGCCAAGCTCGAGGAAGCGCTCGGCTAACAGTTAAACCAGAACGCACGGATGCCCCGGCCGGGACATCCGTGCGTGTTCATCAGCCGATCAGCGCGCGCATGCCCCGGTCGAGGTCGGCGAGGGCGGCAGAGGCGGTCTCCGTGCGCTCGGCGAGGGTGCCGACGGCGCTGGACGTGTCGAGGTAGACCTTGAGCTTGGGCTCGGTGCCGCTGGGCCGCACCATCACCCGGGAGCCGTCGGTGAGTACGATGCGCAGCACGTCGCTCGGCGGCAGGCCGTTGAAGCCCCCGCTGAGGTCGTCGATGTGGTCGACCCGGCTGCTGCCGATCAGCGCCGGCGGGCTCTCCCGCAGGCGGGCCATCACCCGGTCGATTTCGCCGAGGTCGGTGACCCGCACCGAGATCTGGCCGGAAGCGAAGTAGCCGAACTTCTCCGCGAACGCATCCAGGTGCTCGGCCAGCGTCGACCCGGCGGCCTTGAGCTCACTCGCCAGCGAGAGCAGTGCGACGGCGGCCGAGATGCCGTCCTTGTCGCGCACGGTGCCGGGGTTGACGAGGTAGCCCAGGGCCTCTTCGAACCCGAAGATGATGCCCGGCGCGCGGGAGACCCACTTGAACCCGGTGAGGGTGTCGGCGAAGTCCAGCCCGTATTCGTCGGCGACGGCCTTGAGCGCGGGGGAGGAGACGATAGAGCAGGCCAGGGTTCCGTTCGCGCCGCCGTCGCCGGGAGCCTGGGCGGCGATCTCTGCCGCACGCCAGCCGAGGATGTTGCCCACCTCGTTGCCGCTCAGCCGGCGGTAGCCTTCCGCGGCCGCGGCGTCGGGGATGGCGATGGCGAGCCGGTCGGCATCCGGGTCGTTGGCGATGATCAGCTCGGCCCCCGCCTCGCGGGCGGTCTGGTAGGCCAGGTCCATGGCGCCGGGCTCTTCTGGGTTGGGGAAGGCGACGGTGGGGAACGCCGAATCGGGCGCGATCTGCGCGTCGACGAGGGTGGGCAGGTCGAACCCGGCGGCGTCGAGCACCCGCCGGGTGGTGTCCCAGCCCACGCCGTGTAGCGCGGTGTACACGGTGTTGACCTGTGCGGTCGGGGCCGGCGCCAGTGCGGCGGTGGCGTCGACGTAGGCCTGCACCACCGACTCCGGCGCGGTCTCGTACGCGGCGCGCGGCAGGTCGGGTACGAGCTGGGTGTCGGCCACCCGCTGGATCTGCCGGGCGATGGCGACGTCGTCGGGGGAGACGATCTGCGAGCCGTCGTTGGCGTCGCCGAGGTAGACCTTGTAGCCATTGTCGTTCGGCGGGTTGTGCGAGGCGGTGACCATGACGCCGGCGCTGGCCGCCAGGTGCCGTACCGCAAAGGCAAGCACGGGGGTGGGCAGCAGGCGGGGCAGCAGGATCGCGCGGATGCCGGCGCCAGCCATGATCGACGCGGTGTCGGTGGCGAAGACGTGCGAGTTGCGGCGGCCGTCGTAGCCGATCACCACGGAGGGGATGCCGCCGGGGCGCACCTGGTCGACCTGCTCGAGCAGGTAGGCGGCGAGGCCGGCCGCAGCCTGGGAGACGAGCACCCGGTTCATGCGGTTGGAGCCGGCCGCGATCTCGCCGCGGAGGCCGGCGGTGCCGAAGGCGAGCCGCTCGTCGAACCGGGCGTGCAGCGCGGCGACGCCGGCGGGGTCGCGGTCTTCGGCCTGCTGCAGGAGCACCCGGAGTTCGGCGCGGGTCTCCGGGTCGGGGTCCTGGGCCAGCCAGGCGGTGGCGGTGGTGATCAGGGCGCTGACCGGGTCGACGGCCGTGGTGTCGAGCACGGCGGTCGCGGCGGGCACCTCGGTGTCGACGGTGTCGAGCACCGCGGTCTTGGGTTCGCGCTCGTCGCCGACCGCGGCATCCGGAGTGGGCTCGGCGGCGTGGGCGCCACGCGGGCGGGTGGGCTCCGGTTCGACCGGGGTGCCGTCGTTGAGGCTCACAGTGCGGCCACGATCCGGGCGAGAAGGGCGCTGATGGCCGCTTCGGCCTGCTGGCCGGCCTCGAGCACCTCGCCGTGGCTGAGCGGTGTCTTCTGGATGCCGGCGGCCAGGTTGGTGATCAGCGACATGCCGAGAATCTCCATGCCGGCCTGACGGGCGGCGATGGCCTCCAGGGCGGTGGACATGCCCACGATGTGGCCGCCGATGGCCTTGGCCATCTGCACCTCGGCAGGGGTCTCGTAGTGCGGACCGCGGAACTGGCAGTAGACGCCTTCGTCAAGGCTGGAGTCGATGCCGCGGGCCAGGTCACGCAAGCGCTGCGAGTACAGGTCGGTGAGGTCGATGAAGGTGGCGCCCTCGAGGGGAGAATCGGCGGTGAGGTTGATGTGGTCGCTGATCAGCACCGGGGTGCCGGGCTTCCAGGTCTCGCGGATGCCGCCGGCCCCGTTGGTGAGGATCATGGTCGTGGCCCCGGTGGCGGCGGCGGTGCGCACGCTGTGCACCACGCGGCGCACGCCGTGTCCTTCGTAGTAGTGGGTGCGGGCGCCGATCACGAGGGCGCGCTTGCCGCTGGGCAGCAGCACCGAGCGCAGGGTGCCGGCGTGGCCCGCCAGTGCCGGTGCGCTGAAGCCGGTGATCTCCTGCGCGGGGATCGTGTGGGTGGTCTCGCCGATCAGGTCGGCGGCCTTGCCCCAGCCGCTGCCCAGGGTGAGGGCGACGTCGTGGTGGTCCACACCCGTGGCTGCGGCGATCTCCTGGGCCGCGAGCTTCGCCACCTCAAACGGGTCGGTTTCGGGCGCGTCAAGAGGATTGATCTCGGTCGTGAGCATCCTCCTACTCTAAACGCCCCGGGGTGCCCGTGGTTTGGCTAAGGAGGTGAGGGAACGACAGAATAAGTGAATGCCTTATGAGTTTGAACGCAAACAGCGCATTGCCATCATCGGCGGCGGCCCCGGTGGTTACGAGGCGGCTCTGGCCGGAGCGCAGCAGGGCGCTGAAGTCACCCTGATCGAACGAGTCGGTGTCGGCGGAGCCGCTGTGCTCACCGACGTCGTTCCGTCGAAGTCTCTGATCAGCACCGCCGAGGCGTCGAACTCCATTCGCGAAGCCACCGACCTGGGTGTGCAGTTCTTCGTGCGTGACGGCTCCGGCAAGCCGCACCACCCCGAGGTGGCCATCAACCTGGCCGCGGTGAACAAGCGTCTCCTGGCGCTCGCCCGGCAGCAGTCCGAGGACCTGCGCACCGCACTGGTCACCGCCGGCGTGAAGATGCTCAGCGGCCACGGCCGGCTGGACGGCCGCGACGCCGTGGTCGTCTCCACCGGCGATGACGGCTCCGGCACCGACTTCGACCGCATCGACGCCGACACCATCGTGCTGTCGGTTGGCGCGAGCCCGCGCGTGCTGCCGTCGATGATGCCCGACGGTGAACGCATCCTCACCTGGACCCAGCTCTACAACCTCAAGTCGGTGCCCAAGCACCTGATCGTGGTCGGTTCCGGCGTCACCGGCGCCGAGTTCGCCTCCGCCTACCGGGCGCTCGGTGCCGAGGTCACCCTCATCTCCAGCCGCGACCAGGTGCTGCCCGGCGAAGACGTCGACGCCGCCGCGGTGATCGAGAACGTGTTCAAGCGCAACGGAATGGTGGTGCTGAGCAAGTCTCGCGCCGCATCCGTCGAACGCACCGCCACCGGCGTGCTGGCCACCCTCGCCGACGGCCGCACGGTGGAGGGCAGCCACTGCCTGATCGCCGTCGGCGCCGTGCCCAACACCACCGGCCTGGGCCTGGAGGAAGCGGGCGTGCAGCTGGACGAGACCGGCCACATCCGGGTGAACCGGGTGGCGCGCACGTCGATCCCCAACATCTACGCGGCCGGCGACTGCACCACCGAGATGCCGCTGGCCTCTGTCGCCTCGATGATGGGCCGCACCGCGGTCTACCACGCCATGGGCGACGCCGTGAATCCGATCGAGATCCGCAACGTGGCCGCCAACATCTTCACCCAGCCGGAGATCGCCACCGTCGGTTGGACCCAGAAGGAGATCGAAGAGGGCGTGCGCCGGGGCGAGGTCTACAAGATGCCGCTGGAGTCCAACCCGCGGGCGAAGATGATGGGCATCAAGGACGGCTTCGTCAAGCTCATCGCCTCCCGCGGCACCGGCACCGTCATCGGCGGCGTCATCGTGGGCCCCAAGGCCAGCGAGCTGATCTTCCCGCTCACCCTCGCGGTGGAGCACGGCCTCACCGTCGACCAGGTCGCCGAGGCCTTCACTGTCTACCCGTCGCTGACCGGCTCCATCACGGATGCCGCCCGCGCGATGCACAAGGTGCACTACTGACCCGCATCCGCTGACCCGCGCGCCCTGGAGAGCTAACTGTTGCCCGTGCGGAATTCTGCGCCCGGTGTGCCAGCCGCAGAAGTCCGGTTCGGGAACAGTTGGCGAGCCGCGGGTGGCTAGCTGACGGTGAGGAGCAGGTGACCGGACGAGACGGTGGAGCCGACGTCGGCGCCGATCGCGCCGATCACGCCGTCCTTGTGGGCGGTGAGGGGCTGTTCCATCTTCATGGCCTCGAGCACCAGCAGCAGGTCGCCCTTGACGACGGTGTCGCCCTCGGCCACGAGGATCTTGACGATGGTGGCCTGCATCGGCGCCTTGACGGCGTCCCCGGTGGCGGAGGCCACGGAGTGCACGGCGGTGCGGCGGCGGGGAGCCGGGCCGGCCGTCTTCTCGGTGCCGGTGCCGGGCAGCAGTCGGCTGGGCAGGCTCACCTCGATGCGGCGGCCGTCCACCTCGACGACCACGCTGTGCCGGTCGGCGGCGCGCGGACGGTCCTCGACCGTGCCGCTCCACGGGGCGATGGTGTTCTCGAACTCGGTCTCGATCCAGCGGGTGTAGATCGAGAACGGGGCACCGTCTGCGGGGGCGAAGGCGGGGTCGCGCACGATCGCGCGATGGAACGGCAGCACGGTGGGCAGGCCGGCCACCTCGAACTCGTCCAGGGCGCGGCGGGCGCGTTCGAGGGCCTGCTCGCGGGTGGCGCCGGTGACGATCAGCTTGGCCAGCAGGGAGTCGAACGAGCCGGAGATCTCATCACCGGACTGCACGCCGCTGTCCACGCGCACGCCGACACCGCCGGCGGCTTTGAACACGTGCACGGGGCCGGGCGCGGGCATGAAACCGCGGCCGGCGTCTTCGCCGTTGATGCGGAACTCGAAGGAGTGGCCGACGGCGATGGGGTCGTCGTAGTCGAGCACGCCGCCCTCGGCGAGGCGGAACTGCTCGCGCACCAGGTCGATGCCGGTGACCTCTTCGGAGACCGGGTGCTCCACCTGCAGGCGGGTGTTCACCTCGAGGAAGGAAACCGTGCCGTCCTGGCCGATCAGGAACTCGCAGGTGCCGGCGCCGACGTAGCCGACCTCCTTGAGGATCGCCTTCGACGCCCGGTACAGCTCGGTCGTCTGCGCCTCGGACAGGAACGGTGCCGGAGCCTCTTCGACGAGCTTCTGGTGGCGGCGCTGCAGCGAGCAGTCGCGGGTGGAGACGACGACGACGTTGCCGTGCGCATCCGCCAGGCACTGGGTTTCGACGTGGCGGGGCTTGTCGAGGTATTTCTCCACGAAGCACTCGCCGCGGCCGAACGCCGTGACGGCCTCGCGCACGGCGGAGTCGAACAGCTCTGGAACTTCTTCGCGGGTGCGGGCCACCTTGAGGCCGCGTCCGCCGCCGCCGAAGGCCGCCTTGATGGCGACGGGCAGACCGTGCTGGTCGACGAAGGCGAGCACCTCGCTGGCGTCGGCGACGGGGTTGAGGGTGCCCGGCGCCATCGGTGCGTGCACCTTCTCGGCGATGTGCCGCGCCGACACCTTGTCGCCGAGCTGTTCGATCGCGGTCGGCGACGGGCCGATCCAGATCAGGCCGGCATCGATCACGGCCTGCGCGAAGGCGGCGTTCTCGGCCAGGAAGCCGTAGCCGGGGTGTACGGCGTCGGCGCCGGAGCGGCGGGCGATGGAGAGGATCTTCTCGATCACCAGGTAGGTCTCGGCGCTCGTGGTGCCGTCCAGCCCGTAGGCCTCGTCAGCGAGCCTGGAGTGCAGGGCGTCCCGGTCCTGGTCGGCGTACACGGCGACCGACAGGATGCCGCTGTCCTTCGCTGCTCTGATCACTCTGACGGCGATCTCGCCCCGATTAGCGATGAGGACCTTAGTTATACGCGACATAGGTACTGAGCCTATTGGTCGGCACCGTCGCCTTTTTGGTTCTTTCCCACAAAAACCACTTCAAGAACAGTGCGGATGGCTACAAGCGCCTCTCGGTGGCCCTGAATTCTGCTCAGATCGCGCCGGGCCGATTCCACAGGCTCGGCCAGTCATAGCCCAGCGTGCGCACCAATCTGCGCAGTGTCGGCAGTGACAGCCCCACCACCGTGGACGGGTCGCCGTCGATCCGGCTGATGTACGGCGCGCCGAGACTGTCGATGGTGAAAGCACCCGCGACATAGAGCGGTTCTCCCGTTGCGATGTAGGCGTCGAGCTCGGCATCCGGCATGTCGTCGGCGAACGTCACCGACGCCTGCGCGACGGCGCCGACGGCCCGGCCCGGCCGCCCACCCGTGTGTTCGATCAGCCAGTGGCCGGAATACAACACGCCGGTGCGGCCGCGCTGCGCCAGCCAGCGCTCCTTCGCCTTCGCCGGGGTGTGCGGCTTGCCGTAGATCACGTCGTCGAGCACGAAGACCGAGTCGCCGCCGAGCACGAGCCCGTCGATGGCCGGCCCGTCGGTCGAGCCTGCGGCGACCACGGCCTCGGCCTTCGCCCTGGCCAACAGCTCCACCAGCTGTACCGGCGCGAGGGGAGCGCCCGCGCGCGCCGCACCCGCGGCCGCGGCCGCATCCTCGTCGACGTCGGGGGAGACCGTCACCGGCTCGATGCCGGTCTGGCGCAGCAGCGCGAGGCGGGCGGGGGAAGTGGAGGCGAGGTAGAGGCGCATGGGACCCTTCGTGCGTGCCGGGAGGCGATGTGGGATGCTCAATGGATGGGCACCAACACTAATCGTCAGCCGAGTTCGAGCATTCCCGAAGGCGAGATCGGCACTGAGCTTGAGCTCGACGTCACCAACGTAGCCCACGGCGGCATCTTCGTTGCCCGGCACGAGGGCCGGGTGGTGTTCGTGAGCGACACCATGCCCGGCGAGCGGGTGCGCGTGCGGCTGACTGACGCCAACAAGAAGAGCTTCTGGCGCGCGGAGACCGTCGAGGTCCTCGAGGCCGCCCCCGAACGCCAGCCGCACATCTGGGCCGCCGCGGCTCTCGACCGTGACCCGGCCGACCGCGCCGGCGGCGCCGAGTTCGGCCACATCGAGCTCGGCCACCAGCGCGAACTCAAGCGTCAGGTTCTCACCGACGCCCTGCACCGCATGGCCGGCATCGACTCCGACGTCGCCGTCGAGGCTGTTCCGGTGGCGGCGGATGCGTCCCCCGGCGACGCCATGGACGGCACCGGCTGGCGCACCAGGGTGCGCCTGCACGTCACCGAGAGCGGCATTGTGGGCCCGTACGCGGCCCGGTCGCACCGGGTGATCCCCGTCGACGATCTGCCCCTGGCGGTGCACGCGCTGGAGATGGCCGCGCCGTTGGACCGCCTCTTCGCCGGCGCCGCATCCGTCGACGTCATCGCCCCCAGCACCGGAGACGTGCAGATCCTCGTCGCCGAACAGGACGACAAGGGCCGTCGGCGCCGCACCGCGCCCAAGCCGATCACCGAGCTCGTCGGCGACCGCGAGTTCCGGCTCGACGCCGCCGGGTTCTGGCAGGTACACGCCCGCGCCGCCGAAACCCTCTTCGCCGCCGTTCAGGAGGCCATCGACCCCGACCGGTTCGACCCCAAGGCCGCCAACCTCGACCTCTACGGCGGGGTGGGCCTGCTCGCCGCGGCCGTCGGCGAGAAGTTCGGCCCCGACGTGCGCATCACGTCGGTGGAGAGCGACGCCCAGGCCACCGGGTTCGCCGCCGAGAACCTCGCCGAATGGGTCGGTGCCAGCGCCCACACCGACAGGGTCGACAGGTTCCTGGCCGGTCTCACCCGCGATGCGACCGCCGCCGACCGGGGTCGTCAGCAGGCTGCAACGGTGATCCTCGACCCGCCCCGCTCCGGCGCCGGCGCCGACGTTGTCGACAAGCTGGCCCTCCTGGGTCCCGCCCAGGTGGTCTATGTGGCCTGCGATCCGATCGCCCTCGCCCGCGACGTCGCCCTGTTCGCGGGGCACGGTTACACGTTGTCCACCCTGCGGGCGTTCGACTTGTTCCCGAATACCCACCACATCGAGGCCATCGCCCTACTCACCAAATAGCTAGTCTTAGCCCAGACACCGAATAACGACAGATGGATGCAATCGTGACCGAGCTTGCTGCAGCGCCCGACGTGGTCGACCACCCCGTTCGCGTCGGAATCGCCGACGACCACGAGTCGGTCCGGCTCGGCATCAAGGCGGCCTGCGAGAACGCCGGGTTCAACGTGATCTTCGCCGCGGCCACGGTGCGTGAGCTCGTTGACGGCATCGGTGGGCGTGAAGTGGATGTGATCGTGCTCGACCTGTCGCTCGGCGACGGCTCCCTGGTCACCGACAATGTGCACCTGGCCCGCAGCACCGGCGCTTCGGTGCTCGTGCACAGCATCGCCGACCGAGTCGCCCTGGTTCGCGAGGCCCTCGCGGCCGGCGCGGCCGGCGTCATCCCCAAGTCGTCTCCGACCACCACCGTGATGGCCGCCGTTGCCTCCGTCGCCCGTGGTGACGTGCTGAACAACCTCGAGTGGGCCACGGCGATCGACGCCGACCGAGACTTCGCCAAGGCCCAGCTCGGCCGCCGCGAACGCGATGTGCTGCACCTGTACGCGTCCGGCCTGCCGTTGAAGATGGTCGCGATGCAGCTGGGCATCGCCCACTCCACCGCGAGGGAGTACCTCGACCGCATCCGGGTGAAGTACGTGGAAGTGGGTCGCCCCGCCCCCACCAAGGTCGACCTGCTCCGGCGCGCCGTCGAAGATGGCATCCTGCCTGGGCTCGACCCGGATGGCGGGGATGGTCGCGGCTAGACCTGCGGAGGCCGCGCCGATGCGGTCCTTCAGGTTGTCCCCATCCAGGGTTGCCCCTGACCAGCTCGGCGCTGACCTGCTCAACGAGTCGCGCCAGCCCCGCAAACCGATCAGCCGGGCCCAGATCGAACGGGTCGTGTCCCGCGCGGTCGGCGGTGTCGGCCTGATCTTCGCCCTGCAGACCTATCCGGCCATGCTCGACCAGCTGGACAGTCTGAGGCCCGGTATCGGGATCGCCCTGACCGTCGCGATTTTCGGCGGGCTCGGCATCGCGATCATCGCCACCCTGGTGAAGCGTTTCATCATCTTCACCAGCGGGATGTTCGCGGTGCTCTACCTGGTTGCGCTGATCGCCTGGCCCGCACTGCTGAACACGCCGGATGGCGTGCTCGACGGCAAGCCGTGGCTCTGGTACCTCTGTACCGTCGCCACGTCCTGCGCGGCCGTCTCGTTCCCGTTGTGGTGGGCGATGACCTACACACTGCTGGCGCCGATCACCTACGGCATCGTGCGGGTGCTGCCCGCCGGCGGCGGAGCAGACCCGATGCTCGGCGCCCTCGACGCGTTCTACGCCATCCTGCTGGGCCAGGTGGTGCTCATCATCATCACCATGCTGCGGCAGGCCACCGCCGCCGTGGACACAGCGCAGACCAACGCCCTGCACACCTACTCCGCCGCGGTGCGCCAGCACGCCACCGAGGTCGAGCGGGTGCAGGTCGATGCCATCGTGCACGACAGCGTGCTCGCCGCCCTGCTCTCGGCTGCCGCCGCAAGCACTCCGAAAGCGTCGGAACTCGCCGCCGGCATGGCCAGGGATGCCATCACCCAGCTCAACGAGGCGGGTTCCATTCCGGCCAACGACGAGAACATGGTGCCGTTCGCGACGCTGAAAGACCGCATCCGCGCCATGGCCGATCGGTTCGACGAGCCGATCGAGTTCATCGACTGTGAGGCCGAGAATCTCAGTCTTCCGGCGCACGCCAGTGAGGCGCTCTACTCCGCCAGTGCGCAGGCCATCGTCAACAGCATCCAGCACGCCGGTGCGCCGGGAGAACGTGTCGCCAGAAGCGTTCGGATGAATTCGAATCTGCTCGGTGGCTGCACCATCGAGATCGCCGACTCCGGCGTCGGGTTCGACCCGTCCGCTGTGCCCAGCGAACGCCTCGGCCTGCGCATTTCCATCCGGGAACGAGTGGCGACGGCCGGCGGTGTGGTGCATGTGCAGAGCGGCATCGGCCGGGGCACCTCGATCCTGATCGAGTGGCCTCTGGGTGACGGCGGGAACGACGAATGATCACCGTTCCCCGCGGCCTGGTGCTCTCGCTCGCCGCGCTGTTCTCCAGTTATCACGTGATCTTGGCGTTGTACTCCTTGGATGCGCCGACCTCACCGGTGCCGCCCCTGATCGCAATCGTGCTCTACGCGGTCGCCACGGCGATGAGCCTGTGGCCCACCAGCCCCGCCCGGATGTCGCTGTGGCTGGGTTTCTTCAATGTGGCCGTGTGTATCGCCGTGCCGTTGCTCGTGGGCAGCCAGCTGGATGGTTCGGTCAGCGACAACGGCTACGCCACCTGGTACGTCGCCGCGGTAGGTACCCTGATGACCATCACAGCCACCCGCAGGCGCGCGACCCTGGCCTGGGCGGGGGTCGGCTTCCTCTTCGCCCACACGATCGTCTGGGCGGGCCCAGGCGCTCTCGCGTCGATGGGTGTGATCGGCAGCATGGTGTGGGTGCTCGTGGCCGTCATGCTGTCCAGGTCGCTGGCCAAGGCCGGCCGGGACGCTCGGCAGTACGGCCTCGCCGAACGTGAGGCGACCGAGTGGCAGGCTGCGCAGGAGGCGCACCTCTATGAGCGGCAGGTGCGCCTGGCCCAGACCATCCGCCTGGCGGCGCCGATGCTGCGGCGCATCATCCAGGAGGGCGGCAGCCTGAGCGAGGCGCAGCGCCAGGAATGCCGCTACCTCGAGGGCGCCATCCGGGACGAGATCCGCGGACGCAAGTTGCTCAACGACGCTGTTCGCCGCGAGGTCATGTCGGCCAGGCGCCGTGGTGCGATCGTGACCCTGCTCGACGAGGGGGGCATCGACGACCTGGATGGTGCCGACCTCGAGGTCGTGCTCAACACGCTGGCCGATGCGATGGCCGCCACCACGGCCGCGACGATCATCGCCCGCACCGCGGCCGACGGCTCCGGCACCGCAGTGACCGTTGTGGGCATCAACAGTCCGGACCCGCGGTTGAGCGCGCTCGGCCAGGATTCCCCCGACGAAGAAGTCGACCTGTGGCTGGAGATCCCGCGCGCCAGTCACGCCCTCGGCGAGACCGTGGGCCGGGCCACGCGCCGGCACTGAGCTGCGTCCGGCCAACCCGCAGGTTCTCGCCCGAACACTGACGAGCTCCGGAACACGGACGAGCCGTGGCGGGTGTCCGGGAGGGTCTATCCTCAACCGGACATGCGAAAGGGGACCAACCCTGAGGCGGTCCCCTTCCGACATTCCGTGTCGGGGCGACAACCCGAATGTCGCCCTGACGCGCCCCCAACACATTCGCCTGCTTACCCTAGTCGGCGAATGATTGGTGGTGTTTACCCGAAGGCAACACCCAGCAATAACTATGATGGTGCCCCGGCGTGACACTGGAAAGTCGTCATTTAGGGGGACAGTGGGAACCGGCTAGACGCCGAAGCCGCGCCAGCGTCCCTCGCCACGGGCCAAGGCGGTGCGCAACGGCCGCTGGCTGTCCTGCCAGGCCGTTTTGGCACCGTGCGGAGTGGCGGCGTGCAGGGTGTCGGATTCGGCGCGCAGCAGCGCCCTGAGCACCGCCGTCACCGCGGCCGCCTCCTGGTCGGTCACCCCGCTGGTGACGAAGGTTAGGTCGGCCGGGTCGAAGCTGTTCTGGGTCTCTGGACTGGTCATGGCGTGCCGCCCTAGAGCGGGATGTTCCCGTGCTTCTTCGCCGGCAGACTGGCCCGCTTGGTGCGCAGCGCCCGCAGCGCCTTCACGACCGACACCCGCGTTGCCGCGGGTTCGATGACCCCGTCGAGCTCGCCGCGCTCGGCGGCGAGGAACGGGCTTGCCACGTTGTAGGTGTACTCGTTCGCCAGTCGGCTGCGCACGGCCGCGACATCCTCGCCGCCGTCCTCGGCCTTCTTGATCTCGGCCCGGTAGAGGATGTTCACGGCGCCCTGGCCGCCCATCACGGCGATCTCGGCGGTCGGCCAGGCCAGGTTGATGTCGGCGCCGAGCTGCTTGGAGCCCATCACGATGTACGCGCCGCCGTAGGCCTTGCGCAGGATCACGGTGATCAGCGGAACGGTGGCCTCGGCGTACGCGTAGAGCAGCTTCGCGCCGCGGCGGATGATGCCGGTCCACTCCTGGTCGGTGCCGGGCAGGAAGCCGGGCACGTCGACCAGGGTGAGGATCGGGATCGAGAACGCATCGCAGAACCGCACGAACCGGGCGGCCTTCTCGCCGGCCGGGATGTTGAGGGTTCCGGCCATCGCGTTGGGCTGGTTGGCGACGATACCGACGCTGCGGCCCTCGATGCGGGCGAAGCCCACGACGATGTTCGGCGCGAACAGCGGCTGGGTCTCGAGGAAGTCGCCGTGGTCGACGATGTGCTCGATCACGGTCTTCACGTCGTACGGCTGGTTGGGCGAATCCGGGATCAGCGTGTTGAGCTTGAGGTCGGCATCCGTGGTCTCGAGTTCGACCTCGCTGTCGAAGACGGGCAGCTCGGCAAGGTTGTTGTCTGGCAGGAAGCCCAGCAGGGTGCGCGCGTAGTCGAGCGCGTCGGATTCGTCGCTGGCCAGGTAGTGCGCCACGCCGGAGACCGAGTTGTGCGTGAGCGCACCGCCGAGCTCCTCCATGCCCACGTCTTCGCCGGTGACGGTCTTGATCACGTCGGGGCCGGTGACGAACATCTGGCTGGTCTTGTCGACCATGATCACGAAGTCGGTCAGGGCGGGGGAGTACACCGCGCCGCCGGCCGCGGGGCCGCAGATGATCGAGATCTGCGGGATGACCCCGGATGCCGCGGTGTTGCGGCGGAAGATCTCGCCGTACTTGCCCAGCGCCACGACACCCTCCTGGATGCGCGCTCCGCCGGAGTCGAGGATGCCGATGATCGGTACGCCGGTCTTGAGGGCCAGGTCCATCACCTTGATGATCTTCTCGCCGGCGACCTCGCCGAGCGACCCGCCGAAGATGGTGAAGTCCTGGGAGTACACGGCCACCTGGCGGCCGTGGATGGTGCCGGTGCCGGTGACGACGGAGTCGCCGTACGGGCGCTTCTTCTCCATGCCGAACGCCACGGTGCGGTGCCGCACGAACTCGTCGAGTTCCACGAACGAGCCCTCGTCGAGCAGCTCGGCCACCCGCTCCCGGGCGGTCATCTTGCCCTTGGCGTGCTGCTTCTCAATCGCAGCCTCACCACTGGCCGTGACGGCCTCGTGGTAGCGCAGTTTGAGGTCGGCGAGCTTGCCCGCCGTTGTGTACAGGTCAGGTCCGGTCGAGTTCTCAGTCACGCCGTTCACTCTACCGGCCCCGCCTCACCGGCCCCCAGAGTCCAACGGCCTCAGCCGGCCGCCCGTAGCTACTGCAATTCCGCGCTCGGCCGGCCGGAATCCCCGGTCGGCTCCCAAACTGGGCAGAATTGCAGGAGTTATGAATCCCGGTCGGGGTGAGAAGAGGCGTGAGTGATGGAGTTTCCGAGCAGCCGCGGCATCGGGGCACGGTTTGAGTACCTGGCAGAGGCCGGGTCGACCAACGACGTGTTGGTGACCCGCGCGACCGGTCCGGATGCCTCCGGCTGGCCGGACCTGTCGGTGATCGTGACCGACAACCAGACCAGCGGCCGTGGCCGGCTCGGCCGTAGCTGGTCGGCCCCCAGCGGCAAGGCGTTGGCGATCTCGGTGTTGCTGCGGCCGCGCCTGGCCGACGGTGCCTTGCCGGCCAACCGGTTCGGCTGGATCCCGTTGCTGGCCGGCGCCGCCATGACCCGGGCCGTGCGCTCTGTCGTTGCCGCGGCGACGCCGCCCACGACGGCGGGGGAGGACGAGGCACCCCGGCACGAGGTCACCCTGAAATGGCCCAACGACGTGTTGATCGACGGGTACAAGGTCTCCGGCATCCTCACCGAGCTTCTGCCCGACCTGAGCGGGGTGTGCGTCGGTGCCGGTCTCAACCTCGCCCTTGACGAACACGACCTGCCCACCCTCACCTCCACCTCGCTGCTGCTGGTGACCGGGGTGGCGCCCGACCCCGATGCCGTCCTCGCCGCTTACCTGACCGAACTGCGCGACCTCACCGGCGTGTTCCTCGCTGCCGGCGCCGATCCGGTCGCCAGCGGGTTGCACGCCGAGGTCAGCGCGCTCTGCGGCACCCTGGGTGCCCCGGTGAGGGTGGAACTGCCCGGCGGCCACGACCTGGTCGGCACCGCGGTGGCCCTGGATGCAGACGGCCGACTGATCGTCGAGGACCAGGCGACGGGGGAGCCCACCGCCGTCGCCGCGGGCGACGTCACCCACCTGCGGTACTGACCGGCCGACGGCCGACGCAACTGATGTATTAATGGGTTATGACCAACCCAGCGAGCACGACACCCGGCCTGCCCCCGCCGGTGCAGGCGCCAGAAGTGGTGCTCGCCCGGCTGCGCTCGCACGCGCGGGCGCTGTTCTGGCCTACCCTGCTCCTCATCGGCGTCTGTGCCGTCACCGGCTACTACTTCGGCAGCCTGCCGGAGCCCTGGCAGAACACCCTGGTGCTCGTGGCGGCGGCGGTGCTGGTCGTGCTGTTCTGGCTGCTGCCGCTGGTGTCCTGGCTGACCCGGCGGTACACCCTCACCACCCGGCGCATCATCTTCGTGCACGGCATCTTCGTGCACGTGCGCCAGGAACTGTTGCACAGCCGAGGGTATGACGTGAGCGTGCGCCGAACCTGGCTGCAGTCGCTGTTCCGCTCCGGCACCGTGCGCATCAACTCCGGCCTCGAGCACCCCCTCGAACTCAGGGACGTGCCGGACGCGGGCCTGGTGCAGCAGGTGCTCGCCGATCTGTCGGAACAGTCCCAGACCGTGATGGGTGCCAGACGCCAGGAGCAGTCAGCGCTCGGGAACGAGACCTCGTTCTGGACCGGCCGGTAGCCGTAACGCGGCCGTCGAACCGGTAGCGGGAACCGGGGTCGCCGTCGTGGTGGGGGCCCGACGGGACGGCGAGAACACCCAGTAGCGATAGAGCGTGAACCTGAAGACCGCGCCGAGCGCCAGCCCGATCACGTTCGAGGAGATGTTGTCGGCGACGACGCTGGTGTAGCCGAGCAGGTAGTGGCTCACCCACAGGCAGGCCAGTCCGATGCCCATGCCGACCAGGCTCACCGCGAAGAACTCCAGGCCCTCCCGCAGCGTCTGCGACTGCCGGTTCTTGGAGAACGTCCAGTAGCGGTTACCCACCCAGTTGGTCAGGATCGCCAGGACTGTGGAGACCACCTTCGCCCAGATCGGGCCGGAGTCCAGCGCCTCCGGTGAGAAGACCGTGGCCCGCAACAGGTTGAAGACCGTGATGTCGACGGCGAAGCCGACCAGCCCCACCATGCCGAACTTGGCGAGCTGCGCACCGAATGCGAGCACACGATGCTTCCTGAGCGTCATTCTCGACATGCATCCGTCCGGTCGATAAGTGAAAATAGAACATGGAGCGGGATAACGCGCTTCTTTCGCAGTCTACGACGCGGCATTTTTCCCATCCTGAGAGTTCGTAGCCCTCGGGATGAACGCTCGCACAGAAATTGGTGAACAGATGAGCACGATCGTTGGCGTGATCGGCGGAGGCCAGTTGGCCCGCATGATGATTCCTGCAGCGGTGAACCTCGGCGTTGATATCCGGGTTCTCGCCGAAGCCGACGGGATGTCCGCTGAACTCGCCGCGGCTTCGGTGGGGGACTACCGGGATCTGGCGACGGTGCTCGCCTTCGCCGAGACCGTCGATGTGGTCACCTTCGACCACGAGCACGTACCCCAGGCCGTGTTGAAGGAACTGGTGGCGCGGGGCGTCGCCGTGCACCCCGGCCCCGACGCCCTGCTCTACGCGCAGGACAAGCTGTTGATGCGCAAGCGCCTCGCCGAGCTCGGGCTGCCGGTGCCCGACTGGGCCAGCGTCACCGATGCCGATGAGCTGGCCGTTTTCCTCGCCGACCACGGTGGCCGCGCCGTCGTGAAGACCGCCCGCGGCGGATACGACGGCAAGGGGGTGCGGGTGGTCTCCCACGCCCACGAGGCCGACGACTGGTTCCTCGCGCTCGCCGAAGACGGCAACGACGGCGCCCTGCTGGTGGAGGAACTCGTCGACTTCCGCCGCGAACTGGCCCAGGTCGTCGCCCGGCGCCCATCCGGTGAGATCGCGATCTGGCCGGTCGTGGAGACCGTTCAGCTCGGCGGGGTGTGCGCCGAGGTCATCGCGCCCGCGCCGAAGTCGGCCGGGCGACTCAGCGACCTGGCCGCTGACATCGCCGAGCGGGTGGCGAACGGCATCGGCGTGACCGGTGTGCTCGCTGTGGAACTCTTCGAGACCACCGACGGCCGGCTGCTCGTCAATGAGCTGGCCATGCGACCGCACAACAGCGGCCACTGGTCGATCGACGGCTCGATCACCAGCCAGTTCGAACAGCACCTCCGCGCCGTGCTCGACCTGCCGCTGGGCGGCACCGCACTCCGCGAACCGTGGTCGGTGATGGTGAATGTGCTCGGCGGACCGTCGGAGGGCTCAATGGCCGATCGTTACCCGGCGGCCTTCGCCGAGCAGCCGACCGTGAAGGTGCACAACTACGGAAAAGACCCCCGTCCGGGCCGGAAAATCGGTCATGTGACGGCATCCGGTGCCGATCTGGACACTGTCACCTACCAGGCGCGTGCCACTGCGGCGTTTTTTCAGGACTGAAGCCTAAGATCGTCTCCGTGCCAGACAACCCCGTGACTCCCGCAGCCGACCCTGTACCCGACCCCACCGTTCGTGTCGGTGTCGTGATGGGGTCGGACTCCGACTGGAACGTCATGAGCGACGCCGCCGCGCTTCTGACCGACTTCGGCGTCGCCCATGAGGTGCAGGTCGTGTCGGCGCACCGCACCCCGGAGAAGATGATCCGATACGGCCAGGAGGCACAGGCGCGTGGCCTCAAGGTCATCATCGCCGGAGCCGGCGGCGCCGCCCACCTGCCCGGCATGCTCGCTGCCGTGACCACCCTGCCCGTGGTCGGTGTTCCCGTGCCGTTGGGCCGGCTCGACGGCCTCGATTCCCTGCTCTCCATTGTGCAGATGCCGGCCGGCGTGCCTGTCGCCACGGTGTCGATCGGCGGCGCGCGCAACGCGGCCTTGATCGCGGTCAAGATCCTCGCCACCGCCGACGACTCCCTGCGCCTCCAGCTGGAGCGTTACGCCGCCGACCTCGCCGACCAGGTGGAGCAGAAGAACACGGCCCTGCAAGCGAAGCTATGACCAGCGCCAGCAGCCCGATCCGGTACCCGAACTCCGGCTCCAGCCAGGTCATGACGCGCCGGGCCTGGTGGCTCGTCGTGCTCAACATCGTCATCCCCGGCTCGGCCCAGGTGCTCGCCGGCAGCCGGGGCCTCGGCCGGTTCGGACTGCGGGCCACCCTCGCTTTCCTCACCCTCGCGGTGATCGCCGGCGTGGTCTACGCGCTCAATCCTGAGATCATGCTCACGATCGCCACCAATTCCATCGGGCTGTGGACCATCGCCGCCGTGATGGTCTTCTACGCCGTGGTCTGGGTGATCCTGACCTTCGACACCATCCGCCTGGTGCGGCTGGTCAAGGCTCGACCCAAGGCCCGCCCGTTCATCGCCGGGCTCGCCACCGTCGTCATGGTCGCCGTCGCGGGAACAGCGGGGTACGGCGCCTACGTCGCCACCACGGCCAGCGGTTTCCTGTCGTCGGTGTTCACCGCCGGGCCGTCCGAGCCCCCGGTCGACGGTCGGTACAACATCATGCTGCTCGGCGGGGACGCCGGCGCCGACCGGGAGGGTCTGCGCCCCGACAGCACCTCCGTGGTCAGCATCGACGCCGAGACCGGCAAGGCCGACATCATCGGTCTGCCGCGCGACCTCGAGAATGTGCCGTTCCCGGCGGGCTCGCCGATGAACGCGGCGTATCCCAACGGCTACGGCTACAACGACACCTGCGACGTGGATGTCTGCCAGCTCAACTCGATCTACACCGAGGTGGAGCTGAAGAGCCCGGAAATGTACCCGGATGCCGTGGCGCAAGGCAGCGAACCCGGCATCGAGGCCATGCGTGACGCCGCCAGCGGCGTCACCGGTCTCACCATCCAGTACTACGTGCTCATCGACATGCAAGGCTTCTCCCAGCTCATCGACGCCCTCGGCGGCGTGGACATCAACGTCGAGGAACGGCTGCCGATCGGCGGCCAGGAAGAAGACCTCAGCGACGTCGAGGGTTGGGTGGAAGCCGGTCAGCAGCACATGGACGGTTTCACGGCCCTCTGGTACGGCCGGGCCCGGCACGGCACGAGCGACTACGACCGTATGTCCCGTCAGCGGGTGCTGCAGGGCGCGATCCTGCAGCAGTTCAACCCGGCGAACGTGCTCACCAAGTTCCAGGGTGTGGCGCAGGCCGGCCAGCAGGTCGTCAAGACCGATGTGCCGCAGGGCATGCTCGGCTACTTCACCAACCTCGCGACCAAGACCAAGGAACTCCCGGTCGGTGCCGTCGAACTGGTGCCAGACAACGGTGTCGACCCGACCGACCCCGACTACGACTACATCGCCGGACTCATCGACGCGGCGCTGAACCCCGTCACCGAGACGCCGGCCCCCTAACCCGGTCCCTCCGCTCAGCTCGCGAAAGCGGTTGTGTGGCTGCCTCACCGCGGTGAAGCGACCACTGGGCCGCTCTCGCGGAAATTGGGTTCGCCAAAGCGGTTGTGTGGCTACCTCACGGCGCTGAAGCGACCACACGGCCGCTCTCGCGGAACGGGGGAGTCCGCGGCAGTCGCGCGAACCCCCCGGGACAGGCGGGTCAGAGGTCCGCGTGCAACTGCCAGACCCGCTCAGCGGTGTCGCGCCAGGTGAACGCCTTGGCCCGGTCGCTGCCGTAGATGCGCAGCCGGCCGGCCAGCTCGGTGTCGCCGAGCACCCGGTCGATGGCGGCGCCCAGACGCTCCGGGTACCCGGCCGGGTCGTCCCGCTCAACGGTGAACCCGGCGTCGCCGCCGGCCTCGACCAGCGCGGGTGCGTCGGAGTGGATGACGGGGGTGCCGAAGGCGAAGGCCTGGATGATCGGCAGTCCGAAGCCCTCTTCCAGGCTGGGGTAGACGAACACAGAGGCGCGAGACATCACCAGCGCGAGTTCCTGGTCGGTCAGACCCTCCAGGGAACGAACCCGGTCGGGCGCGAGGCCCGCTTCGTCCGCCACCGTCGCCAGGGTGAGGTCACCCCAGGAATCCGGTCCGAGCACGATCAGGGGCAGGTCCGCGGCGCCGGGGCGGCCGAGGGCTTCGATCAGGGCGGTGACGGCGCGGCGCGGTTCGAGGGTGCCGGCGGTGAGGATGTACTCGTTGGGTAGTCCCAGGCGGATGGCGATGGCCTCCGCGGCGGCGGAATTGGTCGGTAGCACCAGGCTGCTGCTGACGGCCCCGCCGATCACGCGCACGCGGTCGCCGAAGTCCATCACCTCGCGCAGCTGGTCGGCCAGGGCGTGGCTGGGCACCACGACGGCATCCGCGAACTTGCGGGCGCGCTTGAGCATGAGTTTGGTGCGGGCGACGGTGGTCGGGGTCAGCGCTTCCGGATGCGTCCAGGCGAGCACATCGTGCACGGTCACGGCCACCTGGGTTTCGTCCCTGGCCCGGTCGTGACGGCGCAGCGGCGCGAACAGTCCGGGGGCGTGCACGAGCCCGTGGCCGGCAGACGTGGCCACACCGAGCTGCCAGGCGGCGGAGAGCTCCCGCCGGGGCAGCGCCATTTTGTGCAGGCCGGCGAGGCCGGGCAGAGCCGACTCGATTTGCTCGTAATGCTCGGCCGGGCTGGCCGACACGATTCCCTCGACCACACAGTCGGTTGGAGCCGTGCTGATCAACGACCGGGTGAGTTCCTCGGTGTACCGGCCGAGCCCGCCGGGAACCGGCGAGACCAGTTGGTCGACGATGACCCTGAGGGTGATCATGAGACCGTGAACGCGCCGTGTTTCGCTGCGTCCGTGAGGGCGTCGGTCCAGGGCCGCATCGGGCTGAGGCCGGCGCGTGCCCAGGCGTCGTGACCGAGCACCGAATAGGTGGGTCGCGGCGCGGGGCGCACGAACTGGGTGCTGTCGGTGGGCAGCACCCGTTCGGGGTCGAGCCCGGCGGCCGCGAACACGGCGCAGGCGAAGCCGAACCAGTTGGTCTGCCCGGCGTTGGTGCCGTGGTAGATCCCGGCGGGGGCGTCGGCGTCGAGCAGTGACACGATCTGCGAGGCCAGGTCGACGGTCCAGGTGGGCTGGCCGAACTGGTCGGCAACCACCGAGACGGTGTCGCGGCCGGCGGCGAGGGTGAGCATGGTGCGGCCGAAGTTGGGGCCGTGGGCGCCGTAGAGCCAGGCCGTGCGCACGATGTAGCTGCCGGTGGGGTGTTCCGCGAGCACGAACTGTTCGCCGGCGGCCTTGGTACGGCCATAGGCGTTCAGCGGATCGATCTCGGTGTCTTCGGGATACGGGCTGGTGCCAGTGCCGTCGAAGACGTAGTCGGTGGAGATCTGCACCAGCTTGGCGCCGACCGCGGCCGCACCGATCGCGAGGTTGCGGGCGCCGATGGCGTTCACCTGGTACGCGGCGGCCTCGTTCTCTTCCGCCGCGTCGACGGCGGTGTACGCGGCAGCGTTGATGATCACGTCGTGACCGGTCACGGCCTCGCGAACGGCGGCCAGGTCGGTGATGTCCAGCTCGGACCGGTCAACGGCCGTCACGTCGCGCCCGGCGAGGGCGTCCTGCAGGTCGCGGCCGAGCATCCCGGCGGCGCCGGCGATCAGGTAACGGGTCATGTCAGTTCAGCGCCGCGCGAGCCTTGAGCGGTTCCCACCAGGAGCGGTTGTCGCGGTACCACTGCACGACGTCGGCCAGTCCCTGGGCGAAGGGCACCTCGGGGCTGTAGCCGAGTTCGGCCTGGATCTTGGAGATGTCCACGGAATAGCGCAGGTCGTGGCCGAGACGGTCGGCGACTCGGTCGACGTAGGACCAGTCCTTGCCGGTGGCGTCCAGCAGCAGCTGGGTGAGCTCGACGTTGGTCAGCTCGGTGCCGCCGCCGATGTTGTAGATCTCGCCGGCGCGGCCCTTGACCAGCACCATGGCGATAGCGCGGGTGTGGTCGTCCACGTGCAGCCAGTCGCGGATGTTGTTGCCCTCACCGTAGAGGGGAACGTGCAGGTCGTCGATCAGGTTGGTCACGAACAGCGGGATGACCTTTTCGGGGAAGTGGTACGGGCCGTAGTTGTTCGAGCAGCGCGTGATCGACACGTTCAGGCCGTGGGTGCGGTGGTAGCTGCGGGCGAGCAGGTCGCTGCCGGCCTTCGACGCGGAATAAGGGGAGTTGGGCTCCAGCGCCCGCTCCTCGTTCCAGGAGCCCTCGGCGATGGAGCCGTAGACCTCGTCGGTGGAGACGTGCACGAACCGGGGCAGGTCGTTGCGGAGGGCCGCGTCGAGCAGCTGCTGGGTGCCGAGCACGTTGGTCTCGACGAAGATCGAGGCGTCCCGCACGGAGCGGTCCACGTGGGACTCCGCGGCGAAGTGCACAACGGCGTCGAGGCCGGGGAACAGGGTGTCGAGCAGCGCGCCGTCGCGGATGTCGCCCTGCACGAAGGTATAGCGGGGCGAATCGGCGACGGGGGCGAGGTTCTCCAGGCTGCCGGAGTAGGTCAGGGCGTCGAGAACGACGACCTCTGCGCCTTCGAGGCCAGGGTAGGCGTCCTGCAGGGTACGGCGAACGAAGTTCGAGCCGATGAAACCGGCGCCGCCGGTGACGAGGATCTTCATATGTAGGTAACCATTCCGTTTGCGTAAAGGTGCCTCCGTGATTCTACTGGACGCGCCTTGCTAGGCTGGCGAACGTGCAGATTCGTGAACTCTCCGTGCCCGATTCCTACGAGGTGACCCCCAAGCAGTTCGGGGACGACCGGGGAGTGTTCCTCGAGTGGTATCGCTTCGACAAGCTGTCGGAGGCCATCGGGCACCCCCTCGACCTGCGCCAGGCCAACACCAGCGTGTCCAGCCGCGGCGTTGTGCGGGGCATCCACTTCGCCGACATCCCGCCGGGACAGGCCAAGTACGTCACCGCCACGCACGGCGCCATCATCGACTTCATCGTCGACATCCGGGTCGGTTCGCCCACCTTCGGCCAGTGGGACTCCGTGCTGCTGGACGACGTCGACCGCAAGGCCGTCTACCTGGCCGAAGGCCTCGGCCACGCTTTCGTCGCCCTGACCGACAAGGCCACGGTGAGCTACCTGGTCTCTTCCACCTACACCGTCGGCGCCGAGCACGGCATCAACCCGCTCGACGCCGAGGTGGGCCTGGTCTTCCCGGCCGAGGCCGGCGAACTGCTGCTCTCGCCCAAGGACACCGATGCCCCGAGCCTCGCCGAGGCCGCCGCGAGCGGGCTGCTCCCCGACTGGGAGACCGCTCGTGCCTATTACTCTTCGCTGAACGAACGGAACTAGACCATGCGCGGAATCATTCTCGCCGGCGGCTCTGGCACACGCCTCTGGCCGATCACCAAGGGCATCTCCAAGCAGCTGATGCCGATCTACGACAAGCCGATGATCTACTACCCCCTCTCGACGCTGATGATGGCCGGCATTCGGGAGGTGCTCATCATCACCACCCCCGAGTACAACGACCAGTTCAAGGCGCTGCTCGGCGACGGCAGCGAGCTGGGCCTCACGCTCGAGTACGCCGTGCAGCCCTCACCCGACGGCCTGGCGCAGGCGTTCACCATCGGTGAGGACTTCATCGGCGACGACAGCGTCGCCCTGGTCCTCGGTGACAACATCTTCCACGGCGCTGGGCTGGGTACCGCCCTCCGCAACAACGCCGACATCGACGGCGCGCTGATCTTCGCGTACCACGTGTCCAACCCCACCTCCTATGGTGTGGTCGAGTTCGACGACGACTTCACCGCCGTCTCCATCGAAGAGAAGCCGGTCAAGCCGAAGAGCAACTACGCGGTTCCCGGCCTGTACTTCTACGACAACTCCGTCGTCGAGATCGCCAAGTCGATCGAACCCTCCGCCCGCGGCGAGCTGGAGATCTCCACCGTCAACGAGCGGTACCTCAACCAGGGCAACCTGCACGTGCAGGTTCTGGACCGCGGCACCGCCTGGCTGGACACCGGCACCTTCGAATCGATGATGCAGGCCAGCGAGTACGTGCGCGTGATCGAAGACCGCCAGGGCCACAAGATCGGCTGCATCGAAGAAATCGCCTGGCGCGCCGGCTGGATCGACGACGCCCAGCTCGGCAAGCTCGCCGCCCCGCTCGCCAAGAGCGGCTACGGCGTCTACCTGGCCGGACTGCTCAAGACCGACTAACAGCACTCTCGCCGGCTGAGGTTCCCGCCGACATACCGCCTCAGGCCCCGTGGATGCGCTCCACGGGGCCTGAGTCATGTGATCTGCCGAGATGCCAGTTGGGGTCAGTAGTGTGCCCTGGTCACTGGCCGCAACTGTCCTCTCGTGTGCTGGCGCCGCGAGGTCAGGGGCGACCATGTGCCCGACGGGGAGTGGTCAGCCGCCGGACTGGATGTGGGCGAGCACGTCGTCCATGGTCGCCTTGATGCCGGCCGGCAGGCTGGTCAGTTGCCGCTGGTCCAGGTCGGGCCACACCGTCGACGTGATGCGCAGGTCGAGGCCCTGCATCGATGCTTCGGCGGAGTAGCCCAGCATCACGTTGGGCTTGCCCTTGGCCAGGCTGCGGATGTGGCCGAGCAGGTTGCTGATCGTGACGGCCTGCCCGGAGGCGAGGTTCTTGACCACCTCGGTGCGGCCTTCTGCAGCCGTCACGGCGTGCAGCCGGTCGACGCAGTCCACCACGAGCTCGGCGCAGTCCCGCACGAAGATGTAGTCCCGCATGGTTTCCAGCGGCACGAAGATCGACGCCGGCCGGGGGGAGAACTGAGCCTTGGCCAGGTGCGAGATCAGGCCTTGCATCTTGCCGAGCTTCTGACCGGGGCCGTAGAGGTTCGCGATCCGGCCGGCGAGCACCGAGACGCCCGACGCCCGGGAGAAGTCGAACAGGCTGGCTTCGGCGTCGAGCTTGAACCGGCCGTAGCCCGAGATCGGCACCGGCGTGCTGGTCTCGTCGAATGGCGGATGCTCGGAGCCGCCGTACACGCCCCCGGCCGACGAGGCGTAGAAGACGGCCCCGCGCGCGGCCGTGCCGTGCGCGCCTGCGGTGGTGCCGACGGCGTCAAGAACGAGACGGAGCTGGTGCAGTTCCTGGGCGATGGCCGGCGGGGGAGTCGACGTGACGGCGTTGCCGGCCAACCAGAGCACCACCCAGTCGGCGGAGTCGGTGGCGGCGGTGCGCAACAGCTGTTCGGCCGTCGCCGTGGCGGAGGCGACCAGGGCGTCGTCGTCGGCCCAGGGCAGGGGCTCAGCCGGCAGCAGAACCCACCCGTTGCGTCGCCCGATGGCCGCAGAGGTGGCGCTGCCGAGCAGGCCGCGGGCGCCGATCACCCAGGCGTATGTCGTCACTTGGCGGCTTTGCGCGTCCGCCCGAGAGGCCCGTTCGCCGGGTCTGTCGTGATCAGGTACGGCGGCTTACCCATGGCCATGTTCACGTTGATCCCGATGTATTCCGCGATGATGCCCAGCGAGAACAGGATGAACCCGGCGCTGAGGAGTACCAGCACGCTCAGCGAGGCCCAGCCTTGAATGGCGATGTCGCCGGCCAGCCGCTGGATGAAGATGACGATGGCGAACACGACGCCGATCAGGGCGAAGACCACGCCGAGCCCGCTCACGAGGCGCAGGCCCCGCGTGCCGGTGGTGAGGATCATGCGCCAGAAGTGCGAGAACAGGCGCCGTGCAGAGTAACCACTGGACCGCTCGCCCTCCTCGCGAAGCTCGACGGGGGAGGTGGTCACACGGGCGGCAACCCAGCCGATGGCCACGTCGAGGTACACGCCACTGCCGGCGTACGCGGCCACGCTGCGGCCGATGTTGCCGAGCATCAACCGGTAGCTCTGGTAGTCGGCGGCGGCGCCGGAGCCGGAGAGCTTGGTGAGCAGGTACTTGGCGCCCTTCGACGCCGCGTTGCGCAGCGCTCCGTGCGGGGCCGGGTTGGTGGGCTTGGCGTAGACGACGCTGGCCTGCTCGCGCATGGCGGTATCCAGCATGCCGCCGATCGCCTGGGGGTCGTGTTGGCCGTCTTCGTCCAGGGTGACGATCCAGTCGCCGCCGGAGGACGCCATCCCGGCGAGCGTTGCGGCGTGCTGGCCGAAGTTCTTGCTCAGCCAGATGCCGCGAGCGAACGGGTACTGTTCGGTGATCTCGCGGATGATCGCGGCGGAGTCGTCGGGCCCGTGGTCGAAGACCAGCAGCACTTCTTCGACCTGGAAGCTGTAACCGTCGGGAGTGATGCTCAGCCGGGTCAGCGGTTCGATCTCGCTGAGGACGGTTCCGAGGGTGCGTTCTCCCTGGTACACGGGGATGACGATCGAGATGCTGTGGTCGGCGACGTCGGGTACTGCAGCGGGGAGTGTCACGGGTTCAGAACCTATCACACGGCCGGTTTCACCGGCCGGATCAGACGCTTGCGGCATCAGGCTTCACCGCCTTCGACATGCGCCGGCCGAGCCAGATATAGGCGAGCCGCCGAGCCTGGGCCATCACCCGTGCCCGAGTATTGCCGATCAGCCGGTCGGTGTTCGACACCACGTCGGGCCGGGTCTTCGCCATCCAGTTGTGGAAACCGATCGCCTGGGCGGCCTGTTCGGCGACCAGGCGCACGCTCCACTGGCTGTCGGAGATGCGGAAGCCGGCGAGGCTGCCGGGTACGCCGACGAACTTGCCCTCGAGCAGCACGAGCGAGTACGAGGTCTCGTCGATCAGGTACGGCCAGCGGGAGTCCCACCAGCCGACCTTCTCCAACACGCTTCTGCGCATCATCACGCAGCCGGGTTCACCGAAGATGTTGGTGCCTGAGGTCACGGTCTTCCGCACGGCCACGGTGCCGTCGTGCACGCCGGTCAGGCCCGCCAGTCCACGATTCTTGATCACGGGCACACCGTTGGCGTCAACGATGTCGCGCGGAGACGCGGCCAGGACGGCCGTAGGTTCGGCGATAAGCGCGGCAACCTGCTGGGCCACGATCGTCGGATAGAGCAGGTCGTCGCCGCAGACCAGCTTGATCAACTCGCCGGTGGCCGCCTGGCTCACCCGGTTCCAGTTGCGCAGCGCCCCGCCACCGCCTTCGGTATGCAGAAGGGTGACCCGCGGGTCGCTGCTGTATCGCTGCATCACCGACCAGGTGTCGTCGGAGGACGCGTGGTCGGAGACGATCACCTCGAGATTGGTGTACGTCTGGCCGAGTACTGACTTCATCGTGTCGTCGAGATAGTCCGCATTGTTGTAAGCGGGAATCACGATCGAGACAAGTGGTTCGTCCTGGCTGGAGGGGGTCTGGGCCGAGTTGATACTCATATGTAGGTGGTTGCTCGTTTCGTTGGGGAAACTACCCCACCACGATACCGGCTGACCCCCTCGTGCGGTTGTGAAGGCACCGTGAGGGATAATCTTCTGGTGCAGTCCAAAATAGTGTGGCCCATGCTCGTTGTGGTGGCAGTCCTGGCGGGAGCGTCCATCCCGCTGTTCTTCGACCCCGGTTTCTACTATGTGGATGACAGCCAGTCCGGCGCGTTCGGGCAATGGTACGAGATCGGCCGGCGGGTGCTTGACCTGGATTGGTCGCTGATCAACCCGCGAGTCTGGCAGTCCGGCAACTACCTCGCCGAGGGTGCATGGGGAATCCTCAGCCCCGTCCTCTGGGTCGTGGGCATCGGTGCCCACCTCACCGGCAGCGCCCTGATCTTCAGCACCGTCATCAAGATGCTGTGCCTGGTGCTCGGCGCGGTGGGCGTGTACGCGTTGGCACGCAACTTCGGTGCGCTGCGCCCGTGGGCGGCGCTTGTCGCCGTCGCCGCGCCCCTGGCGGGCTTCACCCTGTACATGGATGCTCCGTCGTGGGCCAACGGCCTGATGGCGTGGAGCTTCCTCCCACTGACCTGGGTGCTCGCCCGTCGTGCTGTCCTTCAGGCTAAGTCGCCCGTCCTGCCGATTCTGTCGTCCATCGCACTGGTCGGGATCGGCTACGCGCACGCCACGATATTTCTCGCCATCACCCTGGCCGGCCTCATCGTGGAGGCTTTCCTGAGCAAACACCGCCCGTCGATCGTGCGGTCGTTCGCGCTCGCCACCGCGGCCGGCAGTTTCGCTGTCATCGTGCACCTCCCGGGTCTGCTCACCGCGCCCGTCACCGGCCGCACGAGCGGAGTGGCCAACACCGACCTGCTCACCGTGAACCTCAGCGGACTCTTCGCCTCGTCCACCCCCGTCGGTACGCCGGGCATCCTGTTCTTCAACGCCCAATTCCCCTACGCGCCACTGCTCTACATCGCCTGGTTCCTGCCCCTGCTGGCGTTCGTCGACCTGAGCCGCCTGCGTGAACTGCTTCGGCGCCGACTGAGCATCGTGATCGTGCTCGTCGCCGCCTTGGTCGGTGTTCTGCTGCCGAGCGATTTCGGTCCGTTGCGTTTCCCCGTGCGAATGATGCCGTACCTCACGCTGGCCGTGCTCCTGCTGGTCGCGGTCGGCTTGTCGCACGCACGGCCGGTCGTGCTCGGCCGCAACCGATTCCTGCTCGCCGGGGGACTGGTCCTGCTCGGCGCCGGACTGACCTTCAGCGCTGGTCCGCAGTACGTCAAGGTGCTGGCCGTGGTCACCGTTCTGATCCTCGCTGCGATCTGGCTGTCCTACCGCATCCTCGGCGATCACCCGCTGCCGCTGCTCGGCCGCGAATCGGCCGGCTGGCTGGCCGGTAAGAGCGTGGCGACGGTTGCCGGCGCCGCCATCGCCCTCACGGTGCTGCTGCTCGTCCCCCAGCACATCTCCTCGCCGACGTCGCCACTGCCCGATTACAGCGTTCCGAACGACGTCAGCGATTACCAGCAGCAACTCGAGAACGCGGTGGGCGACGTCATCGTCGTCGGCGGAGTCGCCGACGTGAGTGCCTCGGGGGCATGGGATGAAACACTGGTGGGCAACCTCTGGTACGTCACTGAGGAGAACGTGCAGAACGCCTACTCGGCGGTGTATTACACGCCGTACAACTCGTTGACCTGCATGCAGTACAACGGCTCCACCTGCGGGGCTCTCTACGACAGGCTCTTCACGACGATGCCCGACACCGGCAAGACCGTCGTCGACCTGATGGGCATCAGCTCGATCCAGGCCGTCAAGGACGTTGTGCCCAAGAAGGACTGGTCGGTTGTGCCGGCGGGCTGGCACATCGCTGAGGACACCGACCAGACCCGTCTGATCGTGCGGGATGAGCCTGTAGCGGGTGCCGGCTCGGTGGTGTGGGCATCCGACGGTACCGAGGTCACGGTCCTTTCCGAGGACGCCATGGGAGTCACCTTCAGGGTCGACGCCATCGGCGCCGACGGTGGGCAGGTGGCGCTGAGCCGGATCCCGTGGCCGGGATACCAGGCCACCGGTGGAACCGTGTCCGCCGAGCCGGTCGACACCTTCCTGCTCGGCGTCGATATCGATGCGGCCGAGCTGGGCAAGACCGTCACCGTGTCGTTCTACGCACCGGGCTATCCCCTGCAGCTCGCCGCGGCTGCCCTGCTGCTGCTTCTGCTCGCGGGATGGCCGATCGCACGACTGATCGGGCGCCGGCGGAACGGCGACGGCCCCTTCATCCGCATGGCCCGTGCCAGCCGAATCCCGGCAGCCGAGGTGCCGGCATGACCGGTGCCGCCGCCGTGCGCACCGTGGCGGTCGTGGTCGCGTACAACCGTCGGGACCTGCTCATCGAGGTGCTCGATGCCCTTGCGGTGCAAACCACGCCGGTAGCCGCCATCGTGGTCGTGGACAACGCCTCCACCGACGACACCGCCGAACTGGTGCGCACCCGGTATCCGGGTGCCGACCTGATCTCGGTCGCGCGCAACACCGGAGGAGCCGGCGGATTCGCGATCGGCGCCGCCCGAGCGGTGGTGCGCCAGGACGCTGACCTGGTCTGGCTCATGGACGACGACACCGTGCCCACCCCCACTGCCCTCGAGGCGCTGGTGGGCAGCGTCGGCGACGACCGGGGTGTCACCATCGCCGGGTCACGGGTGGTGTGGACCGACGGCCAGGACCACCCGATGAACACGCCCAGGGTCAAACCCTTCGTCGGCGCCCGCGAACGTGCCGCAGCCTCGGCGCGGCAGGCAGTTCCCGTGCGCAGCTCGTCGTTCGTGTCCATGCTCGTCAGGGCCGATGCGCTCCGCGAGCACGGGTTGCCGATCGCGGACTACTTCATCTGGAACGATGACTTCGAGTTCTCCACCCGCATCCTGCGCCGCAGCCGCGGATTCTTCGTACCCGGCAGCGTCGTCGTGCACAAGACGGTCAAGCTCGGCGCGACCGACGTCGATCCCGGCGCCCGCTTCTACTACGAGGTGCGCAACAAGATCTGGTTGCTGCGCCTGGCTTCCGGCCTGAGCCCGGCGGAGAAGGTGCTGTACTCCGGTTCCACTGTGCGCCGCTGGGCTCGCACCTTTATCGCGTCCGGCAACCGGCCCCTGCTGCTCAGTGGGCTGCGGAGCGGCCTTCGCGACGGATTCCGTACCCAGCCGCGTGCCAACCGGGACGCATTGGCCGGCCTCGGTGAGGCCACCGACGATGTCATCGCCTGTGAAGCCGGGGTGGCCTGACGTGTCAGAGACACCGTTCTCCCTGCTCCTGCCCGTCTACGCCGGGGACAAGGCGGCCTATTTCGCCAAGGCATTCACGAGTACCGTCATCGAGCAGAGCCGCCGGCCCAGTGACGTCGTGATCGTGCAAGACGGACCCATCGGCGCTGAACTCGCGGCAGCCGTTGCCACCGCAACCGCCGAATCTCCCGTTCCGGTGAACCATGTGCGGCTGCCCGCCAACGTCGGGCTCGCCCGCGCGTTGGAAACCGGTCTCCAACACTGCGCCCACGATGTCGTCGCCCGCATGGACGCTGACGACATCTCGCTGCCGACCCGGTTCGAGCGTCAGCTCACCGTGATCGATGACGGATACGACCTCGTGGGCACCGGCATGCTTGAGTTTGACGAGGATGGCCGGGTTCTGGGCCAACGCATCCCGCCGACCGACCCTGACGAGATCGCGTCCACCGCCCGGTTCCACGACCCGTTCAACCACCCCACCGTGGTGTATCGCCGTTCGGTCGTAGCTCGCGCCGGCGGCTACCGGGAACTGCCGTTGATGGAGGATTACTGGTTGTTCGCACGGATGATCCAGGCGGGCGCCCTGGTCGCGAACCTTCCCGATCCGCTGGTGATGTACAGGGTCGACGCGGGAGCCTACGGCCGTCGGGGCGGCTGGACCCTGTTTCGCAGTGAGATCGCGCTGCAGCGCAGCCTGCTCCGGGATGCCTTCGTGACCCGACGCCAGTTCGCCCGCAACATCCTGGTGCGTGGTGGGTACCGCTTCGTGCCGGTTGCGGTGCGCAGAATCGCCTACCGGCGGTTCATCGTGCGTGATTACGGGAACACGGGCGACTAACCGGCGCGCCCCCGCGGCACGCCGGGCCACGGAGCATCCCATTCGGTAAGGTGAGCTGACGTGTGCTGGTGCGCGGGCGGTGCCATGGGGGCGGAACTTAAGGGTCACCCGTCGGTCGTTCGACGCAACAGCCGTCGACCAGCAACCGATAGTTAGCCGAGGCCACGACGTGTTCAGAACCGATCCAGATCGGCAGACCGCCTATCCTCGCCGACGCACCCTGAGCGGCATCACCGCCATGCTCGGAGTGCTCGCTCTGGTCCTCGGGTTCCTCACCGTCGGAGCCACCACGACGACAGATTCCGCTGAAGCGGCCACGGGCAGCGACTTCAACGCGGGCAACATCATCAGTGATGCTGTGTTCTACAACTCCGGCACCATGTCCGCCTCGGTGATCCAGTCGTTCCTCAACTCCAAAGTGCCCACCTGCCGCTCTGGCTACACCTGCCTCAAGAATTATTCGCAGGCCACGGCGTCGCAAAGCGCCAAGAGCGAAGGCTGCGCCGCCTACGCCGGTGCGTCGAAGGAGACTGCCGCGACGATCATCGCCAAGGTCGCCGTCGCCTGCGGCATCAACCCGCAGGTTCTGCTCGTGCTGCTCGAGAAGGAGCAGGCCCTCGTCAGCGACACCTGGCCCTCTGCGCGCCAGTACCGCTCGGCCACGGGCTACGGCTGCCCGGACACCGCAGACTGCGACACGACCTACTACGGCTTCTTCAACCAGGTGTACAACGCGGCCTACCAGTTCAAGAAATACCAGGCCAACCCGAACTCCCGCAATTACGTCGCCGGTCGCTGGAACACGATTCAGTGGAACCCGAACGGCAACTGCGGAACCTCGAGCGTGTACATCGAAAACCAGGCCACCGCGGCCCTCTACGTCTACACGCCATACCGGCCGAACGACGCTGCTCTGGCCAACCTCTACGGCACGGGCGACGGTTGCTCGTCGTACGGCAACCGCAACTTCTGGCGCATGTTCACAGACTGGTTCGGTGACACCAAGGGCGGTAGTTCCTTCGTTCGCGATTCCAGCTCAGGTGCCATCTACCTGATCACCGGCACCATCAAGCACTACGTGCCGACGGCAGGCGTCTACGAGTCGCTCGCCAAGCTGGGCAAGTACCGAAACGTCAGCGCGTCCTACCTCAAGGGCTACACCGCGGGCACGGATGCCAGTGCTCTGGTCCGCAACCCACTCACCGGGGAGATCGCACTCGTGCAGGGCAATTCCCGGCACCGCTTCTCCAGCTGCGGCCAGGTCTCCGTGTGGGGCTATGACTGCGGTGCCACGACCGACCTCATGCCGGGCCAGTGGTCCAAGCTCCCCCAGGGCGGCGAGGTCTCCGACTACATGGTGGTGTCGGGCAAGAGCACCACGTACTTCCTGAACTCATCCACCCGGTTCCCGGTCAGTAGCTGGACCGGGGTGGTTCGGTTGAACGGTGGAAAGAGCCCGTGGGTGGGCACGATGGGCAGTGCAAACGCCCAACGCTTCCCGGTCGGGCGCACGCTCGAAACCCCGGGAACGGCGATCAAGTCTGCCTCGTCCAACGACGTCTTCCTCGTGGACGGCACCGGCACCCGCATCCGAGTGCCGTCGCTGGCGATGCTCGGCGAGTACGGCGCCTCGTCGATCAAGACGGTGTCGGATGCGACGCTCAACGGCTACAACCGGGCGGGCGCCGACCTGACTCTCGTTGCCAAGTGCAACTCGAAGCTCGTGCTCGTCAACGGCAAGAAGGCGTCGGCGCTCGGGGCGGGCAACGGGGCCGGAATCGCCACCACGAACCTGTCGTCCTCCACCTGCAGCGCCCTCGGCAGTGGAGTCGCGGTGCCCGGCAAGGTCTTTGCGATGGTGAAGGGTTCGCCGAACGTCTACCGGATCGTCGAAGGCCAAGCCAGAACGGTGCTGGCCTGGAGCGATGTTCTGGCGCAGAACGGTGGCAAGACTCCCAATCTGGTTACCTGGTCCGCGGCCACTATCAACACGTTCGCGCGACCCGGCGGCATCGTCGCGTCGGGTTCACTGATCAAGTCGGCCGGCAATGCAGACATCTACCTGACCGATGCCCACGACCGGATGCACCGGGTGGGCTCGTTCGGGACCACCGATTCCCTGGGCATCACCGGGTACCGCACGGTGCCGGACTCGGTGCTCAAGGCCTACGCCAAGACTGAGGGCTCGCTGAGCCGCGTGGTCGTCTGCAAGGGTGTGCAGTACATCGGCCTGAAGGGCGTGCTCTACAAGCTCAAGTCGGCCGCCGGCGGCACCGGCCTTGCGGTCACGAACTTGCGCGACACCACCTGCGCGTCGCTCAAGCTTTCTGGCGACGCGGCGGTGGGCAAGGTCTTCATCAAGGTGGCCGGCCAGGCGCCGGTGTACTACCTGACCGGCGGCAAGTACCGCGAGGTGACCTCCTGGGGCCAGCTGTTGGGTCTGAACGGTGGCTCGGCGCCGCGTATCTTCACGGTCAACTCGTCGGAGCTGTGGTCGATGGTCAACGGCGGGGCGATGAAGTAGACGCCCGGACTGCCGAAACGACGAAGCGCCCCGATGATCATCGGGGCGCTTCGTCGTTCTGCCGGGCGTGTGCAGGGCTGAGGGCTGCTACTGGGCGCGCATGCGCGCGACGGCCTCGTGTGACTCGCCGTCGAAGACGACCCTGCCCTTGTCGATCAGGATTCCGCGGTCGCAGAGGTCCGCGACCATGCCGAGGTCGTGGCTGACGACGACAAGGGTGCGGCCCTCAGCGTGCAGCTGCCGGATCTTGGCGAGGCACTTGCGTTGGAAGGGCTCGTCGCCCACCGACAGGATCTCGTCGACCAGGAGGATGTCGACTTCAGTGTGGATGGCTACGGAAAAGGCGAGACGCAGGAACATGCCGGAGGAGTAGTGCTTGACCTCGGTGTCGATGAACTTGGCGATCTCGCTGAACTCGACGATATCGTCGAATCGGGAGTCGATCTCCTTCTGGGACATGCCCAGGATAGCGGCGTTGAGGTAGATGTTCTCCCGCCCCGACAGATCGGGGTGGAACCCCGCGCCGACCTCGATCAGGCCGGCCACACGGCCTCGGGTGAGCACCTCGCCCTGGTCGGGGCGCAGCACGCCGGAGATCAGCTTGAGCAGGGTTGACTTGCCTGACCCGTTGAAGCCGAGCAGCGCGACGGACTCGCCCGTGTTGATGGTGAAGCTGACGTCGTCGAGAGCGTTGAAGCTGGACGATATGGGCTTCCGACGGACCGCGGCGATGACCGACTCCTTGAGGGAGTGGGTGTGGCGCAGGAGGAAGGTCTTGCTCAGGGTCGTGGCGATGATCGCCAACCGCGGCTCCGGCTGGGTGTGGGACTCGCTGCTAAAGGTCTTGGGCAAAACGACGCTCCAATCGACGGAAAACGAGCTGCCCGATGACCAGCAGAACGCTGGACGTGACCAGCGCGCACAGGCCGAAGAACCAGAGGTTCGGCGGCATCACGACCTGCCCAGACGTGGTGGGGTACCAGAAGCCGGCGTGCAGGAGTTCGACGGCGGCCGTGACGGGGTTGAGCTGGTAGATCACCATGGCCCAGTCCGGCAGGATCTTGTCGACCATCGACCACTGGTAGAGCACTGGGGACGCCCAGGTCGCCACGAGCAGGATCAGCTCGACGAAGTTCTGCGCGTCGCGGAATGAGACGTTGATCGACCCGAAGAACAGGCTGAGGCCCATCGCGAGCAGCACGATGATCAGCACGCCGAGCACAATGCCGAGGACCTGCAGAACGTTGGGGGTCCAGCCGGTGAAGACACAGACCACCGCGAGCACGAGAGCCTGAGGCAAGAAGTTGATGAACGCCACCAACGTGGACGAGACCGGGAACAACTCTCTGGGCAGGTAGATCTTCTTGATCAGGGGAGCATTGTCGACCAGCGACTTGGTGCCGTTGCTGAAGGCCTCGCTGAAGAGATTGATCACTACCAGTCCGGAGAACAGGTAGACCGGGTAGTTCGGGATGCTGCCGTTGAGCTGGAGGAAGACGCCCAGGGCGATGAAGAACACCAGGAACTGGGTGATGGGCTTGACGTACGACCACATCCAGCCGAGCACGGAGCCGCGGTAGCGAACCTGCACTTCTTTGCGCACGAGGAGGGAGAGCAGGTACCGCCGGCGGAATACGTCGATCAGTCCGGCCCCTTGACCTGGCCGGACGAACCCGTCAAGGTCGGGCACTGGAGCGATTTGCGTCACGCGGGTCCTTATCATCGAGTCGCCTGCCTGGTACTGCGGGAGGGGGCAACTGGCCCACCCGAGATTCTAGCTGTTGGCGTACCCGCCTGGGTTCTAGTCGCGTCCGCCGTCGAGCGGGGCGGCCACGAGCGGGTCGACCGCGTCGGGAGCCGACGGAGCAGGGGTGTCCAGCCCAAGGGTCGTCGTCCAGGACGCCATCGAGGTGAGGTCATGCTGCGACGCACGGTACGTCTCGCTCAGTGCAGTCCAACGGCGGCGGAACTTCAAGTTCTGGGCGACGCTGGATGCCAGCAGCGACCGGAACATCGCCCGGTCGCGAATGTGCCAGGTGACCCCGGAGCCCTCGGCGTTGGTGATCACGACGCTGTCCATGCTCGGCACCGTCCACCAGGGTGCGGTGCGAGGCAGGTGGGTGTCGGGGCGCTCGTCGCTGCCGGGGTGAGGCTTGGTCATGCCGTGGCGCACGAAGTTCTTGATCAGGAACGAGTACAACTCCCGACCGCTCGGGCGCGGCGCGTCGCTACCGACGAGGTTTGTCATCGGGAACCTGCCGAACCGGCCCAGGTCCTTGATCAGGGTGGACTCGGGGTAGTCCCCGGCGATGGACCGGATGGCCGGCAGCCGGCTGGTCAGCTCGCCGTGCAGGCTGTCCGGTCCGGCCATGACACTCTCATAGGCCAGTTGGCGCAGCTTGACCGTGTAGTAGTCCATCGTCAGCAGATGGCGCACGTCGGAGGCGAGGTTACTGATGGTCAGCCGGCCGCCCTTGGCGTGCGGAGAATGCAGCAGGGCCGCAACGAGCCGGTTGCGGGCGTGATAGAACGCCTGCCAGTCCCGCGAGTCGTCCTTGTCCACCCAGGAGACGTGCCAGACGGCCGCGCCCGGCAGGCTCACCGTGGAGTAGCCGTGCTCGGAGGCGCGCAGCGAGAACTCGGCGTCGTCCCACTTGATGAAGACCGGCAGGGACAAGCCGACCTCGCGGATGACCTCGACCGGGATCAGACTCATCCACCAGCCGTTGTAGGCGACGTCGTTGCGCTGGTGCAGCCAGGTGGTCTGGCGCAGGTTGCTCGCGGTGAAATCGTGTCGGGAGGGCGTGATCGGGCCCCACATGAAGTTCCAGGTGTCGATCGACTCGGCGAAGGCGTGCAGCTTGGTCTTGTCGAACATGTCAAACATGTGGCCGCCGACGATGGTCGGTTCGGTGCAGAGCCTGGCGAAGGCCAGGGCGCGGCGGATGCTCTCCGGCTCGGCGACGACATCGTCATCCAGCAGCATGACGTAGTCGCTGGTGCCGGCGGCGACGGTCTCCAGCATGCCGCGGGAGAACCCGCCTGAGCCGCCCGCGTTGACCTGGTCGATGACGCGCAGACGGCCGCCGAGGGCGGCGTCCACCTCGGCGTGGCGGGCGTGGTCGCGGATCTTGTCCGTGCCCTGGTCGACGACGATGATCTGGTCGAGCCCGGCGAGCACATCGGCATCGGTGGCGATCGTGGCCAGGAGTTCGAGGCAGTACGAGGTGCGGTTCAGGGTGGTGATGGCGATGGTGAGCGTACGCGCCGGCGGGGCCGGTGCGTCACTGGGTGGCGCTTGCCACTCCGCGCTGGTCAGAGCAAAGTCTTCGCCCCGGGAGACGAGGTCGAACCAGTACCAGCCGCCGTCGATGAAGTACTCGAAACCGAGGTCGAAGTCCACCGTGCCGGCGTCCTCGACGCGCGCGGAGTCAACGACCTGGATGACGCCGCGGGCGTTTGAGCGGTAGACGATGATGTCGCCGGGGCCGGTCGTGGAGATGCTCAGCCGCACCCCGGTCAGGCTCGTCCAACGGCGCCAGTAACTCGCGGGGAATGCGTTGAAGTACGTGCCAAGCGAGACCCGCTTGTCGAGGCCAGGCTTGAGGCCGCGTCGGCCGTTCAGCATCGGGGTGACGTTGTGGTGGGTCAGTCGCAGCGGCTGCGTCGTGTCTTCCGGCGCCGGTCCACGGCGCTTCTTGCCCGCGTCCACGCCGGGGCTGATGATCTGCGTCCACTCGTCAGGGTCGACGTACAGCGGGGCGACATCCGGCTCAGACGAGGACGGGAAGACGACTTTTTGCAGGACGATGGGCGTGGACATGATGATGAGGACTCCGAGTCGTTATTTGCTCGAGCCGCGAAGAAGCGGCTTGAGCTTGTTGTCGTACATGGACAGCGCTGAGCCGATGGCCATGTGCATGTCGAGATACTGGTAGGTTCCCAGCCGTCCGCCGAAGAAAACGTTGGGTTCCCCGGCCTGCAGGGCGCGGTACGAGAGCAGGCTCTCGCGGTCCGCCGGGGTGTTGATCGGGTAATACGGTTCGTCTGCACGAGTGGCCGCGCGCGAGAACTCCCGCATGATCACGGTCTTGTCCGTGGGGTATTCGGTGCGTTCGGGGTGGAAGTGCCTGAACTCGTGGATGCGGGTGTACGGCACGGATCCGTCGGCGTAGTTCATCACCGGGGTGCCCTGGAAGTCGCCGATCGGCAGAACTTCCTGCTCGAAGTCCAGCGTGCGCCAGGTGAGCTCGCCACCCTGGTAGTCGAAGTACCGGTCGACCGGACCGGTGTAGACCACGGGGGTGCGGCCGACGACGGCTTTCTTGTTGAATTCCTGGGTCTCGTCGAAGAAGTCCGTGTTCAGACGCACTTCGATGTTGGGGTGGTCGGCCATCCGCTCGATCCAGGCGGTGTAGCCGTCGACCGGCAGTCCCTCGTGGGTGTCGTTGAAGTAGCGGTTGTCGTAGTTGTAGCGCACGGGGAGGCGGCTGATGACCTCGGCCGGCAGGGCCGTGGGCGCGGTCTGCCACTGCTTGGCCGTGTAGTCACGGATGAAGGCCTCGTAGAGGGGGCGGCCGATCAGCGAGATCGCCTTCTCCTCGAGGTTGCGGGACTCGCCGGTGGCGAACTCCGCGGCCTGGCCCTTGATCAGCGCACGGGCCTCGTCCGGCGAGTATGCGGCGCGGAAGAACTGGTTGATGGTGCCCAAGTTGATCGGCAGGGGGAAGACCTCGCCCCCGAAGTTGGTGAAGACCCGGTGCTCGTAGTCGGTGAACTTCGTGAACCGGTTGACGTACTCCCAGACGGTCTCGTTCGAAGTGTGGAAGAGGTGTGCACCGTATTGGTGCACCTCGATTCCGGTCTCGGGCTCCGGCGCGCTGTACGCGTTGCCGCCGATGTGACTGCGCTGGTCGATGACGACGACCTTCAGGTCGAGATCTCTGGCGGCTCGTTCCGCAACGGTCAGGCCGAAGAAGCCCGAACCGACGACCAGGAGGTCAACCGTCATATCAAAAGTCCTTTGTCTTGGGGGGTGCAGCCAACGTTCCTGCAACGTTCAACGATAGCCGATGCTTTCTGGGAGGGCCCCGTTCAGGGCTTTCCGGTCGGGTCGGCGTGGCTGGCCGACCGTGCAGCCCGGCACGACTGTGCGGGCCAACGCTCGGTCGGCCGAGTGTATGGTGATGCAGTGGACGACGAGCGAATGGCGAGAATGCCCGGCCACGCCAAACTCTTGAGCGGACTCGTTGTGGCAGTCGCTCTGCTCCTGCACGTTGTCGCCCAAGCCGGTATGTACCTTGCCGTCCCCGGCTTCTCGCTGAGCCGCTTCCGTGACTACTTCGCCCACGATCAGCTGGGCTATCTCGCGATCGTGAAGAACTTCTCAGAGGGTCAGTTCGCCAGCTTCGAGCCGGACACCGAAACCGGAGCGAATACCTACCCCCGCGTGTACTACGAGGCCATCGGTTTCGTCGCCCGCGTGACCGGCTGGGATCCGATCGTGGCCTGGAACGTCTGCGGGATGGCCGTGCAACTGGTGCTGGTCGGTCTGCTCGCCGCGGTGCTGATCGGCTTGAGCCGGCGTTGGTGGCTGGGCCTGATCGCGCCGGTGCCGTTCATGCTGGGAACCTTCTCCCGCCTGACCGTGACCGGGTGGTACACCCCGCTCGAATCCCACGCGGTGATCTGGGGTCCGTTCGGGGTCCTGCACACGCTCAACGGTGAGACGGTGTCGCTGTCGATCGCATCGATCTGCCTGCTTCTGCTCGGACTGCTCTGGCTCCGGCCGGCCGGCCGGTGGATGCGCCTGATCAGCACCACCCTGATCTGCCTCGTGCTCGGTGGACTGGCGAACGTGCAGACCTATTCGTTCATTGCCGCGATCTACCTGCTGGCATTCGGCCTGGCAGCCTGGACCATCTTCCGCGGCCGGCACATCGTGCTCGCGGTGCTGTCCGTGCTGCTGATCCCGGTCGTCTTCTTGGCCGGCCCCACCGTCGCGGAGGTCGGTGGCCAGCTGCCGACCCTGGTCTTCGGGCTCCTGCCCGCCGTGCCCGGCGTGCTCGCCCTCATCGTGCGCAGCCGAGGCACTGTGGCGATCTATTGCGTCGCCGTCGTCCTCGGGGCGTCCCCGCAGGTCGTCGGCACCGTCGTCGGCCTCGTCACCGGCGACCCGTTCCTCGCCTACCGGGTGGCGTCCAACACCGAGCTCGGGGTGCCGCTGCAGACCGGGCTCGTGTCCGGCCTTGCCCTGATCGTTCCGATCCTGCTGATCCTGGTCGCGGCCATCCGTCGGCGCCGGCCGCTCTGGGGCGGTTACGCGCTGGGCGCCGGGCTGGCCTGGATCATGCTCGCGAACAACGACATCTGGGGTGCCAACGCCGAGCCGTACCGCCTCTACATGGATGTCTTCTTCCTGATCGCCGCGACGATCCTGCCCATCGGCGTGCTCGTGCTGACCGACCTCTGGCGCTCCACCGCGCCGGAGGCCGCCCTCACCGCCGTCGCCGACTCGTCAGCCGATTCGCGACCACGCCGCACCGTGCCGCGGTGGAGCGTCATCGTGGGGGCGCTGCTCGTCGTCGGTGTTGCCACCCTGTCGCTGAGCGACTGGTGGGTGTTCTACCGCTCCGAGGTCGCCCGTGCCCTGATGGTGACGGATTCACCCCGGGACAACGCGCTCACCGAGCTCGCCCAGCAGTCAGCCGCGGCGAACCCCGGCACGTTGGTGATGGTCGACTCCTGCATCGACCCGCGGGTGTTGAAGGTCACGTCGGGCGTGCCCGTCGCGTATTACCACCTCGGCATGGCCTGGCCAACTGAACACGATGCCCTCGGTACCGTCATCTCGGCCCGGCTCGGCGGCGGACTCGACCGGGATGCCGCGTTGCAGGGCAAGGCGACACAGGTGCTCACCGACAGCGCCTGCACCGATGACTGGGACACCCGCTATGCGGACATCCTCACCGAGCAGGCGAGCCTCCCGTACGTCAACGAGGACGGCTCGTCCGGCACGATCACACTGTGGGCGCTGGAGTAACCAACTCCGGTCGCGTCCCGGCATTCCGTACGAGGGCCAGGTACACCGCGTGCACGAGCACTCCCGCCGCCGGACCCACCAGCAGGGCGAGCACTGTCTTCTCGATGAACGGCAGCGGCAGCAACAGGCACACGATCGTCGTGACGGCGGCGATGATCCACCCGGCGCTGAAGGCCGCGTGGGCATTGCGGGAGAGCACGGCTGGTGCGCTGACGCACAGCGCACCCACCAGCGCTGAGGAGAGGATGAACGTGCCGATGAGCCAGTTGGCCGGCACGTCTTCCTTCGGGAAGGCGAACGCGAAGATGGCCGGGCCGAGCAGGTAGCCGAGGACCGCCAGGACCAGGCCGAGCGCGACCACCCCGGCCTCCAGCATCAGCAGCGTGCGCCAGAAGTGCGCCGCCCGGCTGCGGAAGAACACGATCAGGAAGCTCTGCAGGGCCATCCCGACCACGATCAGCGGTGCGCGGGTCAGCGTGGCGGTGGCGATGACGAGGCCCATCAGGCTGACGGACACCCCCGGGGACGTGAGCTGCAGGATGAGCGGAAAACCGCTGATCATCAAACCCATGGCGGCGGCGGCCACGATCGTGCGCGCCACGTTCCAGGTGAGCTGCGGCAGGGAGACATCCAGGCGGGTCTTGCCGACCACTCTGGCCCGGGCGAAGGGCCACACGACCAGCACGGCAACCGGGAAGGGAATCGCGATCGCCCAGGCGAAGACGGCGGCTTCCGGCCGCAGGTACGCCGCGAGGATCACCAGCACGAGGCGGAGGAGACCTTCGATGCTGATGAGCGCGAACAGGGCCTTCCAGTGGCTGACGCCATAGAGGGATCCGGAGAGCACGGCCAGGGGCACATAGGAGGCGGCACCGACGGCAAGCGGCACGACCAATGCCCAGCCGTGGTCAGGGAACACGGCCGCCTGCCACAGCGGCGCGGTGCCGAGTACCAGAACCAGGACAGCGACGAACGCCAGCAGGGCGAACTTCCCGGCCTGCCCGGCGCGCGTGGTGTCGCCGGGGACCCTCGCCTGAGTGCCCCGGGTGATCTCCTGCTGGATTCCGGTGAGAGCGGCCGCGACCAGGAAGATGAAGGCCCAGAACACCGCGAAGGTCGCGTACGGGCCGAATCCGATCAGGTTCGGCACCCACACCGTGATCAGGTAGCCGGCGATGCCCACCAGGCCGGTTGCGGCCACGATCAGGATGAAGCCGTTGCCGGTCTTCGGGCTCGCCGCCGCGACCGGGGGCTGTTCCTGGGCTGGCTCTTCTGTCTGACTCACGTGCACGGGTCCCGCTTCCATTGACTGGTTCGATACATTCTGCCGGTCCCAGGTGGATGTTTCCCCGGCCGGCACTCGGCCGCCCGGCGCTAGGAGTCGAGTTCGTTGCGCGGGCTGGGTTTCAGCATCCGCCGCCAGCTCTGGCCCTGGGCTGCCTTGACCGAGCAGATCAGCAGCAGCAACCAGCCGAATTCCACCAGCACGGTGCTCTCGGCCGCTGAGGTGACCAGCAGCACCACGAGCACCAGCGGCGACCAGACGTAGACGACCGGGCGTTTGTTAGAGGCCAGCAGCCAGGACCGCACGAACGCGAGCCCGACCAGGGCCACGAACGACAGGAAGCCGATCAGGCCGACCTGGAAGTACACGTCGAGGAACGCGTTGAGCGCCGAAGAATGCTGGCTCTTGGTCACGAAGTCGAGCCAGCCGTATGGGCTGATGTTCTGCGGCCAGATACCGGTCCAACCCCAGCCTTCGAGCGGATGCAGGTCGACCAGGCGCCACATCTGCCACCACAATGACGACCGGGTTTCGAATTCGCTGCCAGCGTTGAGCAGGTCGATGATCGACGTGCGGGCGACGAAGACGAAGAGCGCGGCCAACACAGTGGTGCCGAGCAGGCTGAGCTGTACCAGCCAGCGGTTCTCCGCCGGAGTACGGCGCAGCCAGTAGAGCGCGAGCGCCGCGATGCCCACGGCGCTGGCGACGACGACGAAGACCGGGGAGTGGGTGAGTACCAGCCCGAGGACCGCCAGTGCGATCGATGCCGTGGCCCGGCCCGGTCGCACAGACCGGGAGCGCAATTCGATGATGAAGCTGATCGCGGCGATCAGGGAGACCAGGCCGAGCACGTTCCGGGAGCCGAACACACCCTGGATCGGACCGAGGGAGGCGATGTTTCCTTGCACCCCGAGGAAGACGATCGGCAGGTCGAGCAGCAGGCCGGAGAGCACCTCGAGGGCGATGGACAACCCGAGGAGCACCCGCAGAACGTCACCGGTGGCCCGCACGATCTGGATGGTGTCGCGAACCAGGGCCACATAGATCGCCAGGAACGCGAAGGCCAGCTGATAGCCGACGCCCGTGATGGTGCGCAACGGGTAGTCGCTCCAGAGCACCGACAGCGCGCACCAGATCAGGAACACCAGAATCGAGACGGGCAGCAGGCCGTGCCACTCGATGCTCTGCCGTCGGGCGACCATCGAGATCACCGCGAGCACGACCAGGCAGGTCAGGGCGGCCAGCAGACCCGGCCAGCCCATCAGGCTGCGCACCAGGTGGGTGGCGAAGGCCAGTCCGATGATCAGGTGGGTGAGGGTGGCGCTGAAGCGGGGCGAAGACAACACCGCGGAAACCGCGGCGGGAACGTACGGCGGGCGAGCGCGTCCGGTCATCGCCTGCCCACGCCGAGCAGCTCAGCGGCCACGCCGGCCCGCTTCGACTTGATCGCCAGCACGACGAGCAGCACCCAGCCGGACTCGACGAGGATGCGGCTCTCGGCCAGGCTCTGCGCGAGCAGCGCCACGGTGACCAACAGGGGCAGCAGCGACACGACCGTGAACGGCGAGGTGTCGGCCACGCCCAGCCGAGGGCGGTCGACCGCGAGGAACCAGGTGCGCCACAGGGTCGAGATACTCAGGGCGGCGAAGACGATCAGGCCGAGGATGCCCAGCTGCAGCCAGACATCCAGCCAGGCGTTGTGCGCCTGCAGGTATTCGACACCCTTGCGCACGGCGAGGCCGTCGAACGGTTCCACCCACGGCGCCCAGTACGACACCCATCCCCAGCCGAAGGCCGGGCGCTCGCTGGCCAGCCCGATCACGCGGTTCCAGATGTCGAAACGGCCGGTGAGGTCCTCACTCTTGCCGAGCACGCTCAGGAGCGGGCCGGAGAACGCGACCACGCCGACCACGGCGGCGGCGATCACGCCGGCCGCGGTGAGGTAGAGCGGGCGCCGGCCGAGCGGCGGCAGACGACGGGCCCAGAGTGCGAAGAGCAGCGCGACGCCCACCGCGACGAGTGCGAGCGACACCGTCGCCGACCGGGTCAGCCCGAGCATCACGACGGCCACGACCACCCAGGCAATGCCGCGCCCGCGCGCCACGGTGCCGGCCAGCACCTGCACGGAGAACACGATCACAGCGAGCAGGGCGATGAAGCCGAGCAGGTTGCGGCTGGCGACGATGCCCTCGATGGGGCCGCCGTTCAGGAGTAGGCCCCGCGACCAGTAGAAGGCGGCCGGGATCTTGCCGGTGTATTCGACCCAGAACGGCAACACGGCGTGCCCGATGAAGACCGCGACGACGAACTCGAAGGCGATCGACAGGCCGAGAATCCAGCGCAGCGCCACGGCCAGGGTGCGCAGGAGTTCGCTCCAGCTCAAGCAGAGCGCCACGAACAGGGCGGTGATCGTGGTGATCCATTGCAGGGTGATGCCGACCGCGCTGGCGCTGGGGTAGGCGGACCAGGCCAGGGAGAGAGTGGCCAGAACCATGAAGGCGGCCAGGGACTTGGGGAAGCCGCGCCAGCTCCACTCCGGCTTGAGCGTGAGGAGGAACCAGATGCTGCCGGCCACGATCACGAGGGCGATGGCGCCGAAGCCCCACCAGCCGAGCAGATTGCGCCAGGCTTGCCCGGCCAGCACGCTGAAGAACACCAGGGTCGCGAACAGGCGAACGGTGAGACGGCTCTGAACGGCGGGCATGTGTCTAGGGTACTGGGGCGGCCTCGGCGACCCGCGCCCTTCCTTTGATACCGTGTCTAGACCTGACCCGCCTCCGAAGGGAATCCGCATGACCGATATCTCGGTGACCGAGCTCGCAGCCCTGAACGACACCGTGGTGATCGACGTGCGTGAACCCTGGGAGTTCGCGGCCGGCCACGCCGACGGCGCCATCCTCATTCCGTTGGGCGAGCTGAGCGAACGCCTCGCCGAGGTGCCGCGCGACGACACCGTCTACGTGATCTGCGCTGCCGGCGGCCGCAGCCAGAAGGGCGCCGCGTTCCTGGAATGGAACGGTGTCGAGGCGGTCAACGTGACCGGCGGCATGACCGCCTGGCAGCAGGCCGGCCTGCCCACCGTGCAGGACGCCGCCTAGCAAGAATCCAGGTCCCCGCCCCGTCGCTGGTCGAGCTCGTCGAGACCCGCCGAGGATGCGCCCGATGCCGGAGGGTTTGGCTTCACTCGTTTCCGAACTACGCATAGTTCGAGCGTCACGGGACTGTGCGATCTCCGGAAATCAGTGATGTGGGCGCGATTGGGGTCGGCTTGCGGGGTCTCGACGGGCTCGACCAGCGGCCGACTACGACTGGCCGGCGCCGCCCTCGGCGAGGTAGGCCAGGCGCCGGAGGGTTTCCTCGTTGCGCACCCGGATCGCCGCGTCCCGCAGAATCCCCGGCACGTAACGACCGGGGCCGGCCACCGCATCCTCGGTGATGCGCACGACACAGCCATGGCCGCGCGTGCGCACGTCGATGGCCACATGCGCTTCGCCGATCGGCCAGCCGCGCGCTTTCAGCAGCGCATGCCGGGGCGGATCCCATTCGAGTACCGAGGTGGTGTCGTCGATCAGGGCGGGCCACGCGCCGACGGAGTGATGGATGACGCTGCCCTCGGCCGGCCAGGCTTTGTCGACGTTGCGCATCCGCGAGGCACCGACGACCCAGCCGGGGTACAGCCAGCCGTCGGCGAGCACCGCGAAGACCCGCTCGGGCGAGCAGTCCATGGTTCGGTAGTTCACGGCCACGGTGGCACCTTTCTCGTTGTTGCTCGGGTCACGCAGGTCGGGTAGGGGAGAGGTCCGGTGGGCGGTTCACGCCGAGGTCGTGGCGGAGCGCGCTGAGTGCGGCGTGCCAGCCGGCCAGCCCGTGTACCCCGGGGCCGGGAGGTGTCGATGATGAGCAGAGGTACACCCCGGCCAGCGGTGTGCGCCACGGGTCGGGCCTGAGCACCGGCCGTTTGATCAGCTGGGCGAGACTCACCTCGCCGGCAGAGATGTCACCGCCGACGTAGTTCGGGTTGTGCGCTTCCACCTCCCGGGCGGTGCGACTATTCGTTGCCAGGATGGTGTCGCGGAAACCGGGTGCGTAGCGCTCGATCTGCCGGGTGATGGCCTCGGTCTGATCCACGGAGGAGCCGCGGGGAACATGGGTATAGGCCCACAGGGTGTGCTGGCCCGCCGGGGCGCGGCTTGGATCGCTTCCGCTGGGCTGCGACACCAGCACATAGGGGTCCTCGGCGTGCCGGCCGCGCGCGACGGCGTTCTCGGCCCGACTGATCTGCGCCCGGGTGCCGCCGACGTGCACGGTTCCGGCCGCCCGCAACCCCTCCGCCCGCCAGGGCACCGGCCCGTTCAGGGCGAAATCGACCTTGGCCACGGCATTGCCGTACCTGAAGGCGCGAAGGGAGCGCGCGTATCCGGCGGGCAATTCGCCCTCGGCCAGCCGCAGCAGCGCCTTCGGGGTGAGGTCGAGCAGCACCACGCGCGCAGGCGGCAGGTCGCCTAGGCGTCGCACCTCGGTGCTCGTCACGATCTCGCCACCATGGGCGAGCAGGTCGTCCACCATCGCGGTCACGATCGCACCGCTGCCGCCCACCGGGATCGGCCAGCCCCCGGCATGCGCGTAGGTGGCCAGGGTGAGCCCGGCTCCCGCCGTCGCCACGCTCGGCAATGCGCGCATGGTGTGGGCGCTCACCCCGGTGAACAGCGCCGGCGCGGCCTGTCCGCTGAACCGGATGTTCCAGAGCGGGCTGCCCTGTTCCAGGGAACGCAGACCGAAACGGAGTGCGGTGAGCGGATGTCGCGGTACCCGCAGCAGCTGGTTCCCGGTGAACTCCGCCACCTGCTCGGCGTGATCGACCAGCGGGGCGAACAGCCGGCGCCAGGCCGGGCCGTCCCGGCCGAGCTCGTCCACCGTGCGGTCCAGGCTGCGGTAGGCCAGTGCCGCGGCGCCACCGGGCAGCGGATGCCCGTAGGAGACCTCCGGCACCACCAGCTCGATGCGCTCGGCGAGGCCGAACCGGCGGAAGAACTCCGACGCCAACGCCAACGGGTGCACCGCCGAGCAGACGTCGTGGTGGAAGCCCGGCAGGGTGAGCTCGGCGGTCGCGGCGCCGCCGCCGACGTGAGCCTCGCGCTCGTAGACCCGCACCGAGAGTCCAGCCCTGGCCAGGGTGACCGCCGCCGCGAGCCCGTTGGGCCCTGCCCCCACCACGATCGCGTCGACTTCGGGGCGTCCGCGCCGCACGTTCATCCCTGCTCGCTGCATGGCCTCATTCTTCCTGCTGTGCTCCCGCCCCGCTACTGCTTTCGAATCGGACGATTGCGGCCGGTGCGCCGGACGCACCACGACGCGTCGGCAACAGCTGCGGGAGGCTGGGGTGTGGCGGACCGCGGGCGGGGCTAGACGAACGCGGCCAGCCCGGTGATGCTCCGACCCACGATCAGGGTGTTCATCTCCTGGGTGCCCTCGTAGGAGTAGATCGCCTCGGCGTCGGAGAAGAACCGGGCCACATCGTAGTCGAGCACGATGCCGTTGCCGCCGAACAGTTCCCGGCACCAGGCCACGGTCTCGCGCATCCGCGAGGTCGTGTACGACTTCGCCAGCGCGGAGTGCTCGTCGCGCTGGGTGCCCTCGTCGAGCATCTGCGAGACCCGCACCACCATGCCCAGGCTCGCCGTGATGTTGCCCAGGCTCTTCACCAGCAGGTCCTGCACCAGCTGGTGGCCGCCGATCGGCTTGCCGAACTGCACCCGCTCGGTGGCGTAGGCGCGGGCGGCCTCGTACGCGCCCATCGCCAGGCCCACGGCCGCCCAGGAGACCTCCGCGCGGGTGAACCGCAGCACCCGGGCGGTGTCACGGAAGGAATTGGCCTCCTGCAGCCGGTTGTACTCCGGCACGACCACATTCTCCAGCGTAATGTCGGCGTTCTGCACCGAGCGCAGGCTGATCTTGCCCTCGATCTTCGTGGCCGTGTACCCGGCGGTGTCGGTGGGCACGATGAAGCCCTTCACGGCGCCGTCCGCGGTGTCCTTCGCCCAGACGATGGTGATGTCGGAGAAGGTCGCGTTGCCGATCCAGCGCTTCTGCCCGTTCAGGGTCCAGCTGTCGCCGTCGAGCGTCGCCGTGGTGCGCAGCCCCTGCGCGGAGTCGGATCCGCTGAGCGGTTCCGTCAGGGCGAAGGCGCCCACGATCTCACCGCTGGCCAGTCTCGGCAGCCACTGGGCCCGTTGCTCGGCCGATCCGCAGGCCGCGATCGACCCGGCGACCAGGCCGTTCTGCACCCCAACGAAGGTGGCCACGGAGGCATCCACCCGCGCCATCTCCAGCGCCACGAAGCCGCGGAACACCGCGGAATTGGCAAACGGCTTCGTCTCCTCCCAGCCGAACGAATACGCGCCGAGGGCGCCGAGCGGCTTGATGATCTCCGCCGGGAACTCGGCCCGTTCCCAGCATCCGTTCACGATCGGACGCACATCGGACTCGAGGTAGGACCGGATGCGTGCCAGGGCCGCCTTCTCCTCACCGCTGAGGAGGTTCTCGTATCCGAAGAAATCACTGCCGAGCGGCTCGAAGGTCATCTGTGCTCCATTGCGACGAGGATGTCCGGCCGCGCGAGCGCGCTGACCGGGACGTTTAGCCTATGGCGACTTGCCTGGTCGTGCGAAAGCGGTTGGTAGTTTGGTCTAAACCTTGCCAGTCAGGAGCCAAGCATGTTTGTGGGCATCACCAACACACCGCGCGATTACGCGTGGGGTTCGCCAACCGCGATCGCCGACCTCCTGGGCCACGTGGCCTCCGGAGGGCCGGAGGCCGAGCTCTGGCTCGGCGCCCACCCCGGTTCACCGTCGGTCATCACCGACCCGGCGCTCGCCGGGGGAGCGCCGGACCTCGCCGCCTGGATCGACCGTGACCCGGCCACCGCATTGGGTGCGAAGCACGCGGCCGGCCGGCGGCTGCCGTTCCTGCTGAAGATCCTCGCCGCGCACAGCCCGCTCTCCCTGCAGGCACACCCGTCGCCGGAGCGCGCCGCCGCGGGGTTCGCGCTGGAGAACGCTGCCGGCATCCCTCTCGACGCCGCCGACCGCAACTACCGCGACCCGTTCCACAAGCCCGAGATCATCTTCGCGCTCAGCGACACCTTCCAAGCGCTCTGCGGGTTCCGCGACCCGCGCCAGATCCGCTCGATCCTGGCGGAGCTTCGCGCGCTCGACGCCACCATGGACCAGCCGCAGCCCGAGGCCCTCTCCGGGTTGGAGAACCGACTGGTCGGCGACGACGCCCTGCACGACGTCGTCGAATGGCTGCTGCGCGACGGTCGCGGCGGTGACACCGGCGAGGTGTCCTGGCTGGTCGAACGCGTGGTGGCGCTCGCCGAGCAGGCCGCGTTCCTCATCGAGGGTGGCGCCCAGGTGAGCTTCGCCGCCGAGCTGGCCATGGTGCGCTCGCTGTCGGCCGCATACCCCGGCGACCCCGGCATCGTCATCTCCCTGCTCACCAACCTGGTGTCGCTCAAGCGGGGCGAAGTGCTCTTCCTGCCGGCCGGCAACATCCACGCCTACCTGTCGGGGCTCGGGGTTGAGGTGATGGCCTCGTCGGACAACGTGCTGCGCGGGGGCCTGACCCCGAAGCACATCGACGTCGACGAACTGCTCGACGTGCTCGACTTCGCGCCCCTGCCGGTGCCGTACCTGGCCCCCCAGCTGCAGGCCGACGGCGTGGCGGTCTACAAGCCGGCAGTGCCCGACTTCGAACTGGCACACATCGCGGTGCCGGCGGATGCGGCGGCCGCCGATGCCGGCCAGGCCGGCGTGCCGATGCGCCAGGTCACCCTCACCGGACCCGGCATCGCGATCTGCACGGCCGGTCGTTTCCTCGTCGCCGGCGCCACTTCGTCGATCTCCCTGGCCCGCGGCGAATCTGTCTACATCACCCCCGACGAAGGCACCGTCACCTTCGCCGGTTCCGGCGAGGTCTTCCTGGCCACTACGCCGTAACCGTCAGCTGAGGCCCACCAGGTCGTACTCGAGTTCGTCCCGCCCCGCATCATTCGCGGGCGCGGCCCGGCGCCGGCCGAAGGTGCGGCGATACGCCGTGGGCGTGGTCTGCAGGGTGCGCACGAAGTGGTGGCGCATCACCGCTGCGGCCCCGAACCCGGTCTGCACGGCGATCAGGTCGAGGGTGTCGTCGGTTTCCTCGAGCAGCTGCTGCGCCAGCATCAGGCGCTGCCGGTTGAGCCAGGCCGTCGGGGTGGTGCCGAGCTCGGCCCTGAACCGGCGGGCGAAGGTGCGCGGCGACATCAGCGCGCGCCGGGCGAGCTGGTCCACGGTGAGGTCCTGGTCGAGGCTCTGCATCATCCAGTCCACGATCTCGGCGAAGGAATCGCTGCACCGTTCGGTCACGGGCGCCTGGATGAACTGGGACTGGCCGCCGTCGCGCTGCGGCGGCACCACCATGCGCCGGGCGATCACGTTCGCGGCTCCGGCGCCGAGTTCCCGGCGCACCACGTGCAGGGCGGCGTCGATGCCGGCGGCTGTGCCCGCCCCGGTGACCACGTGGTTGTCGTCGACGAAGAGAACATCCGGGTCGACGGTGGTGTTGGGGTACGCCTCGGCCAGCGCATCCGCGTACATCCAGTGGGTGGTGCTGCGACGACCGTCCAGGATGCCCGCAGCACCCAGGATGAACGCGCCGCTGCAGACGCTGAGCACCCAGGCGCCGCGGGCCTCGGCCTCCTGCACCACCCGCAGCACATCGGGGTGGATGTCGGTGCCGGCCTCGTAGGCGGGGATCGCGATCAGGTCGGCATCCGCCGCCGCCGACAGATCGTCGTGCACGACGATGTCGAAGCCGAGTTTGGTGCGCAGAGCGCCCGGAACTGCCGTGACCACGTGGAAGTCGAAGGCCGGTCCGTTGTGCTCCGAGCGGTCGATGCCGAAGACCTCGCAGATCACCCCGAACTCGAACGGGGCCATGCCGGGAATGGCGACGCAGACGACTTTGTGGAGCATGAGCGGGTCCTCGCAGAGTTATGGCAGGAATGTGTCGGTAAACGGCAACTCTGCCACTCGTGGCAGAAAGTCGCAAGACCTACCGTTAGTGCCATGATTCTCTTACTCAGTGTTCTGATGGCCCTCACGATCTGGGCGGTGGCGGCGAGCCTCGTCGCCCTGCGCTCCGACGGCCTGGGCAACGTGGAACTTGCCCGGCGCAACCGGCATCCCGAACCGTTCCCTCGCGACCGATAGTGTGGTCTGAGTTGGCAGCACCAGGCTGCCCGGAGAGCTCAGGGGCACCACATGGCTTGGCTTGTTACCGGAGGGGCCGGCTACATCGGCTCCCACGTCGTCCGCGCATTCCTGGCCGAAGGAATTGACGTCGTCGTCCTCGATGACCTGTCCAGCGGTCACGCCGAGTTCGTTCCGGCCGGAGTGCCGTTCGTGCAGGGCACGCTACTCGACACCGCACTGCTCACCAAGACTTTCGCCGAGTACCCCATCAGCGGTGTCGTGCACGTGGCCGGGTTCAAGTACGCCGGCGTCTCGGTGACCCGCCCGCTGCACACCTACGAGCAGAACGTCACTGCGACGGCTCTGCTGCTCGCCGCCATGCAGGAGGCCGGGGTCGGCCGGATCGTCTTCTCCTCAAGCGCCGCCGTGTACGGCACCCCGTTCACCGACCTCGTCACCGAGGAGACCGCCAAGAGCCCCGAATCGCCGTATGGCGAGTCGAAGCTGATCGGTGAGTGGCTGTTGCGCGACCAGGCCGTCGCCGCCGGGCTCGCCCACACCTCGCTGCGCTACTTCAACGTCGTCGGATCCGGCAGCGCGGAGCTTCGCGACACCAGCCCGCACAACCTGTTCCCGATGGTGTTCGAGGCGCTCATCGAAGGCCGCACGCCGCGCATCAACGGCAACGACTACAAGACCGAAGACGGCACCTGCGTGCGCGACTACATTCACGTAGCCGACCTGGCCATCTCCCACGTGGCCGCCGCCCGTCGTCTGGATGCCGGCGACTCGATAGCTCCCGTCTACAACCTCGGCAGCGGAGACGGTGTCTCGGTCGGCGAGATCATGAGCACCGTCGCGGCCGTCACCGGCATCCCGTTCACCCCGGTGATCGGCCCCCGCCGCACCGGCGACCCCGACCGCATCGTCGCGTCGGGCGAAATGGCCGCGAGGGACCTGGACTGGAAGATGCGCCACACCCTCGAAGACATGGTGCGGAGCGCCTGGGAGTCCCGGCAGGCCGCTGCGTCCTGACGCGCACGACACGATTCGGGCACGACGGCGAGCCTAAACCCTCCAGCCCGTATTGAGGGTTTACGATCTGCGACTTGACGGCAGCGAACTACACCGGTGTAATTAGTTCTAGCGCGAAAACGTGCATGAGCTGATGGGTGGAGGCGATATGACGTTGTCCGAATATCGTTCCGGGGTACCTGAAGACTGGTTCGTCGATCCCGTACGCCTCGGCGTGCCCGGGGTCCGCAAGGAATCGACGCCGATCGAGGGAGCGGACGACAACCCGCTCGCCTGGCAGTCGGATTCCCTGTGTGCCCAGACCGACCCAGAAGCCTTCTTCCCGGAAAAAGGCGGCTCGACCAGAGACGCAAAGAAGATCTGTGCTTCCTGCGAGGTGCGCCCCCAGTGCCTCCAGTACGCTCTCGCCAACGACGAACGCTTCGGTATCTGGGGCGGTCTGTCGGAGCGTGAACGGCGCAAACTCCGCAAACGCGCGGGCTGACCGCATCCGGCAGGGCCTGCCGTTTCGCCGGACAGCAGCCGTGCCCGGATTCGTGGCGCGCCTGACCGGTTGAGCGTTCTGGACCGTTATCCGCTTAGGCTGTCCACGATATGCAAGCCAGAGTCACCGCCATCATCGTCGCCCGCAACGGCGCTTCGCACCTTGAGCGAACTCTCGAGGCCCTTCGATCGCAGACCCGCCAGCCCGACACCGTCATAGCGGTCGATTGCGGGTCGAGCGACACCACCTCAGAGCTGCTGGCGGCGTTCGGCCCCACCCACTTCATCTCGGCGGATGCGTCGCTGTCGTTCGGCGCCGCCATCAATACCGCCATGCGAGTGCTCGACGAGCCCGCCGGAGACCACGAAATGCTCTGGCTGCTGGCGCAGGACAGCGCCCCCGCACCCAGTGCCTTGCGGAGCCTGCTGGCCGAACTCGAAATCGCCCCTTCCGTCGCCGTCGCCGGTCCTAAGGTCATGGAGTGGGTCGCCGACGACTACATCCACGATTTCGGCCAGTCGATGACCCCGTATGGGTCCACCGTGACCCTGGTCGAGAGCGAACTCGACCAGGAACAGCACGACGGCCTGAGCGACGTTCTCGCGGTCAGCGCCGGCGGCATGCTCGTGCGCCACAGCGTCTGGAACCTGCTCGGCGGCTTCGACCCCGCGCTGCCCATCGTCGACGATTCGCTCGACTTCTGCGTTCGGGTGCGCCTGGCGGGCTACCGTGTCTCCGTCGTGGCCGCCGCCAGGGTCAGTTCGGCCGGGGATGGCGTGGCCGGACCGGATGGTTCCTCCCGCGGTCGGGCCCGACGCCGCCGGGTGCGCGCGGAGCGGTCGGCCCAACTGCACCGCCGACTGGTCTACTCACCGGCCTGGGCGCTTCCCGTGCACTGGCTGTCGCTCATCCCGCTCGCTTTCCTTCGCTCCATCGGCGACCTCCTGCGCAAAGAACCGGGAGCGATCCTCGGCGAATTCTCCGCGGCGTTCGCTGCCGCGTTCCGGGGCGGCCGGGTCCGCACGGCGCGCACCAAGCTCGCCGCCACCCGCACCCTGAGCTGGTCCTCGATCGCGAGCCTCCGGGTCTCGGCGGCAGAGGTGCGCCGCCGGCACGCCCTCACCCGGGAGGCCGCACTCACCGGGGCCCGCGGCGACCGGCCGGAGATCCGGTTCTTCTCCGGCGGCGGCGCGTGGACCCTGCTGGCCGCTGCCGCTGTGGGCATCGCGATGCTGGCCCCCCTGATCGGCACCCAGGCCCTCGTCGGTGGCGGGCTGCTGCCGCTGTCCAGCACCATCGGTGACCTCTGGGCCAACGTGGGCTACGGCTGGCGCGACATCGGCCTGGGCTTCACCGGCGCGGCCGACCCGTTCGCCGCGATCCTCGCCATCCTCGGCAGCCTCACCTTCTGGTCGCCGTCGTTCGCCATCGTGCTGCTCTACCTGCTGGCCCTGCCGGCGGCCGCCTTCGACGCCTGGATGGCCGCCACCCGGCTGACCCATCGCGGGTCCATCCGCGCCGTCGCCGCCGTGCTCTGGGCGCTCTCACCCACCTTCCTCACCGCCATCGCCGCCGGCCGGCCGGCCGCGATCCTCGTGCACCTGCTGCTGCCCTGGCTGTTCTTCGCCGGGTTCGCCGCCGCCAGGTCCTGGTCGGCGTCGGGCTCCGCCGCCCTGCTGTTCGCCGCCATCGTCGCCTGCGCACCGTCCCTCGCGCCGGCGCTCCTGGTCGGCTGGGCCATCTGCGTGCTGGTCAGCGGCCGCAGTGTGATGCGCTTCATCGGCATCCCGCTTCCCGCACTGGCGCTGGCCATCCCACTGATCTGGGACCAGGGGTTGCGCGGAAACTGGCTGGCCCTGCTGGCCGACCCCGGAGTGCCGGTGCCCACCGACGTCGTCCCCACCTGGCAGCTGATCCTCGGATTCCCCGCGGGCGACTTCGGCGGCTGGACCCAGCTCCTCCCGCTCTGGGGTGGCGACGCCACCGTGGCCGGCTACGTGGTTCCGCTGCTCTTGATCCCCATGGCCGTGCTGGCCCTGCTCTCGCTTCTGCTGCCCGGCGCCCGCGGTGCGGCGTTCGCGCTCCTGACCGCCCTGCTCGGCCTCGCCACGGCGATCGGCGCCGGCCTGCTGTCGGTGGCGTCGGTGGGCGCCGAAGGCGTGTCGATCTGGCCCGGCAACGGACTCAGCCTGTACTGGCTCGGCATCGTCGGCGGCGTGGTGTTCGCCGCCCGCGGGCTGCACAAGGTGGCCATCGCACCCCTGATCGTGTCGGCAGTCGCCCTGGCCGTCGTCGCCCTGCCGCTGGCCGCTGCGCTGCCGCTGGGCACCTCTGTCGTGCAGGAGAGCATCGGGCGCACCCAGCCGGCTTTCGTCACCGCCGAGGCCGCCGTGGAACCCCGGGTCGGTACCCTGCAGATCACCCCGCAGCCCGACGGCGGCATCCTGGCCACCATCGTGCGGGGCACGGGGGAGCGGCTCGACGCGCAGTCCACGCTGAACAGCACGGCGACCGAACTCACCGCCGAACAGCTCGAGCTGGCCACGCTGGCCGGCAACCTCGCCTCGCAGAGCGGCCTGGATGCCTCGACCGACCTGGCCCGGTTCGGCATCCGCTTCGTCTTGTTGCGCCCAGCGGCCGCCACCCCGGCCGCGTGGGGAGACACCACCACCGTCACACCGGCGGCAACGGAGACCACCACCCGCACCACCACCTCGCTCGACGGCAACGCCGCCCTTGTTCCGGTAGGCGACACCGCCTTCGGCCAGCTCTGGCGCGCGGAGGCCGTGACCGACACCGCGACCAACGGCCAGATCCCCGCGGACGCCGGCGGGGCCTTCGGCCTGGTGACCGCGCTTATCGCCGCCCTCGTGATCGGCGCGACGGTGCTGCTGTCCATTCCCACCGGTGCCGGCCGCGAAGCCGTACGGCAGGCGCACCGGGACGCGATCCGCCGAGCCTCCCGGCTGAGCAAGCCGCCCAAGCCCACTAAGGCCGCCAAACCTGCCCGCGCTCCACGCGTGCCGCGCCCGCCACGCACCAAGCGGCCCGCCGGACGGCGAGTGAAGGGCGCACCGGGCGAAACGGCGCCCCCGAAACCGGTCGACGGCGTCGCCGACACCGACACTCCGGAGGATTCAGATCATGGCAACTAAGCGCAGGGTCGCCGTGCTCGGCGCCAGGCTCGCGGCCGGCCTGGTCGGCATCGTCATCGTGATCGTCGCTGTCGGCGGCTCTGCCGTCGTGCCGTGGCCAACGCTGGTGCGCGCCGCGCCGTCGACGCTGGTCACCCCGGTCGCCAGCGACCAGCTGCGGGTGTGCCCCGGACCGCTCCTCACCCTGGCCGAGGATTCCAGCCAGGCGGACACCGCGACCTCCGTCGGCCCGTTCGCGGCCACGTACGGGGCCCGCTCAGCCGGGTCCGGTACCAACGCGGTGACCGTGGACACCACCGACCTCTCGGCCGTCGACAACGCCGAAAGCGCGCGAGACGGTGCACCGATCATGCTCAGCGTTCCCGTCGAAGCCGGGGCCACTGAAGCGCCCCTGGTCGCCGGTGCCCAGTCGCAGGCCGCGGCCAGCGAGACCCTCGGCGGCCTGGCAGCCGCTGCCTGCACCGAAGCGTCCAGCGATTCCTGGCTCGTCAGCGGTTCCACCGATGTGGGCCGCACCAGCCTGGTGCTGCTGAGTAACCCGACCACCGTCGTGGCCTCGGTCGACCTCACCGTCTACGGCGAAGCCGGCGTTGTGGATGCGCCGGGTTCGACCGGTATCCTCGTGCAGCCCGGCAGTCAACGCATTGTGTCGCTGGCCGGACTCGCCCCGAACCTGCGCTCGCCCGTGGTGCACGTCACCGCCACCGGCGGCCAGGTCGCCGCCGCCCTGCAGCAGAGCCTCATTCGCGGCATCCAACCCGGCGGCGTCGAGCTGACCGGGGCGACGACATCACCGGATGTGACCCAGACCATCCCCGGTGTCGTCGTGACGACCCCGGGCGCCGACATCTCCACCGACGCCGGTGCGGTCTCGGAGGACACCCCGTCGGTACGCATCCTCGTGCCGGGCGACGCCGTGGCCACCGTCAGTGTGGGCGTGCTGAGCGAAGACGGCGCATCGACCGGCACCTCGCTCGAGGTCGAACTCCAGCCGGGCATCGCCACCGAGGTGCCGCTCAGCGGCGTCGTGGCCGGGAACTACACCGTGAAGCTGGCCGCAGACCAGCCCATCGTCGCCGCGGCCGTGACCACGACGACCGGCACCATCAGCCCCGACTTCAGCTGGGCCTCTGCGGCCGCGTCGCAGGACGGCGACTTCCTGGTGAGCGTCGCCGACGGCCCCGCGCCGACCCTGCACCTGGCCAACACCTCCGGCAGCGATGCCGACCTGACTCTCACCTCAGACACCGCCCCGAGCACGCAGGTCACGGTGCCGGCCGGTCAGTCCGCCGTGGTGCCGCTCACCGCCTCTGGCCAATACCTGGTCAGCGGCGGAGCGGGTATTGCGGCCGCCGTCGCCTATGCGGGCGACGGGCAGTCCGCGTCGTACACGATCAGCCCGATCGGCCCGTTGGCCGCCGCTATCCCGGTCTACTCGCACTGACCGGAACCCGTCCGCCCAAGGAGCCCGCCGTGACCGAAACCCCCGCTGCGCCGACTGCCGGCGCCGGCGTCCAACGCCACCTCCTGGTCACCGGCGGCGCCGGATTCATCGGCGGTGCCGTGGTCGAAGCCGCGCTCGAGCGGGGCTGGCGGGTGCGGGTGCTGGATTCGCTCCGCCGCGACGTGCACGGCGGTCTCCCCGCCGTGGATCCGCGGGTGGAGTTCGTGGTCGGCGACGTCACCGACCCCGCCGGAGTCGCGCACGCCCTGCGTGACATCGACGTGGTGTGCCACCAGGCCGCCAAGGTGGGGCTGGGCGTCGACTTCTCCGACGCGCCGGACTACGTGCACAGCAACGAAGTGGGCACTGCGGTGCTGCTGGCCGGCATGACCGCGGCGGGAATCGGCCAACTCGTGCTCGCGTCGTCCATGGTCGTCTACGGCGAGGGCAGCTACCGCAGCGCCGCCGGGTTCGCCCGACCGGGCCCGCGGCTCGCCGCCGACCTCGACGCCGGCAGGTTCGACCCGATCGATGAGGCGACCGGAGAGCCGCTCGAACCCGTGTTGGTCGGCGAAGACGACCCGCTCGACCCGCGCAACGTCTACGCGAGCAGCAAGCTCGGCCAGGAGTACCTCGCCACGGCGTGGAGCCGCAGCACCGGCGGCACCGCGGCCGCGCTGCGCTACCACAACGTCTATGGCCCCGGCATGCCGCAGAACACGCCATACGCCGGCGTCGCATCCCTGTTCAGGTCGGCCCTGCAGCGCGGCGAGGCACCGAGGGTGTTCGAAGACGGGCGGCAGCGCCGGGATTTTGTGCACGTACGCGACATCGCCTCGGCCAACCTGGCCGCCATCGACTGGACGGGCACGGCACGGGCCGGCGTCTTCCGCCCGTTCAACGTGGGCAGCGGCACCGTGCACACGATCGGCGACATGGCTACGGCCCTCAGCGCCGCTGCGGGCGGCCCGCCGCCCGTCGTGACCGGTGACTACCGCCTCGGCGACGTGCGGCACATCACCGCGTCGTCCGAACGGCTCCGCACCGAACTGGGCTGGACCCCGTCGGTGAGTTTCGAAGCCGGCATGCGCGAGTTCGCCACAGCGCCCCTGCGCGCAGCCGTAGTCTGAATCGCGGCCGTAGCCGGACCGTCAGGGTGCGGCGGGCGCCGCCTGCCCGGGCAGCAGGATGTCGAACCTGCAGCCGCCGCCGAAGTTCTGCACGGTGACCTCGCCCTGGTGCGCCCGGGCGATACCGTCGACGATCGCCAGCCCCAATCCGGCTCGGCCGTGGTCGGTCGATGCGGCGGCGGGGGTGCGGGGTTCGCTGCCGCGCCACCCGGCCTCGAACACCCGCTCCAGGTCGGCCGGATCGATGCCACCGGCGGCATCCTGCACCGAGATCACGGCGCGACCGTCGGCGTGCTCGGTTGCCGCCACCACGATGCCGCCGCCGGGCTCCGATTGCTGGATGGCGTTCATCACCAGGTTGCCGACGGCGCGGGAGAGCTCACGCGGGTCTGCCTGAATCGTCAGGCCCATCGCTCCCTCGAAGCGGAGGTCGAGGGATTTCGACCTGGCCACCGGGCCCAGGTCGGCCACGGTGTCACTGATCAGGTCGTACAGCGACACCTGCTCCAGCGCCAGCCGCAGCGTGCCGGAGTTGATGCGGGACAGCTCGAACAGGTCGTCAACCATTCCGTTCAGCCGGTCGACCTGGCTGCGGATCTGCCCGTAATACCGGCTCGGGTCCTCGACCATGTTGTCCTCGAGCGCCTCGGCCATCGCGCGGATGCCCGCCAGCGGCGTGCGCAGATCGTGCGAGATCCAGGCAACCAGTTCCCGGCGCGACTCTTCGATCCGGCCCTCGCGGTCGCGAGACTGCTGCAACCTCTGGTCGGTGGCGGCGAGCTCGTCGGCGAGGGCGGCGAATTCATTATTGCTGTGCCGCTCGGGGGCGGCGGGCGGCTCGCCCCGGCCGAGGTTTGCGGCGGCCAGCCTGAGATGCCGGCTGTCACGAACCAGCCAGGTGCCGAGCAACGCGGCCATCAGCAGGGAGACACATCCGGCCACCGCGGCCACGAAGTAGAAGACCGTGAGGTCGTGATCCGACACGTACATCAGCGATGCGGCCGCTGCCATCCCGCTCACGACGGACACCACGGTCGCGAACGCGACCACAACCAGCTGCAACACCAGGGAGAAGCGCGCCAACAGGCGCAGGGCGATGAGACCGACCGCCCCCACGATGATGGCGCAGGCCAAGGCGATGACGATCACGCTCATCAGACCGGTGAGAGTCATCGCTCGGCCTCCAGGCCCCGCTCGGCCTGCCGCGCCAGGCTGAGCGGCTCCGGGTCGAACCTGTAGCCGACTCCCCAGACCGTGTTCAAGAATTGTGGTCGGGTGGGGTCGGCTTCGATCTTCTCCCGCAACCGGCGCACATGCACCGTGACGGTGGAAAGGTCGCCGAAATCCCAGCCCCAGACCGACTTGAGCAGATCCTCCCGGCCGAGCGCCTGATGCGGGTGCGCGATCAGGTGGGCCAGCAGGTCGAACTCCCGGGCGGTGAGGACCAGCGGCTGGTCGAACATGCGCACCTCGTGCGCGGCCCGGTCGAGGCTGAACGGGCCGCAGGTCACGGTGTCGGCCGGCGCGGTGGGCTGCGGCGTGGAGCGGCGCAGCACCGAATGCACCCGCAACACGAGCTCCCGAGGCGAGAACGGCTTGGCGAGGTAATCGTCGGCTCCGGCTTCCAGGCCGTCGATCCGGTCTTCCTCCTGGTCGAGCGCGGTGAGCATGATCACCGGGATCGACCAGCCGGCCTTGATCCGCACACACACCTCGATACCGTCGAGCAGCGGAAGCATCCGGTCGAGCACGACCAGGTCGGGCCGTTCGGTCTCGGCCTGGTGCAGCCCGCTCAGTCCATCGGTGGCCTGGGCCACCGTGAACCCGGCGGCGCGCAGGTAACGGCAGACGATCTCGGACACCGTCGGGTCGTCGTCGATGACCAGGATGCGCTGTGCGGCGTCGGGCCGGGGGAGCCCCGTCGTTTGGGGTGGAGTCACCTTTGAAGACTAAACGGTGCGACCGGATGCCGCGAAGAGGAGGCATCCGGGAGGGGCGTTGAGATTCGTCCGCACTCCGTAACGTTTGACCCGGAGTGTCGCGTGGATGGTGCCCGTATGGTCGACGAATGAACGAATTTCGGGTCGACGTCGTGCTGCCGTGCCTCAACGAGGCCGGCGCGTTGCCCTGGCTGCTGGCCCGTTTGCCCGAGGGGTACCGGGCCATTGTGGTCGACAACGGGTCGACGGATGATTCGGCAGCCATCGCCGAGGCGGCGGGGGCGACCGTGGTGTTCGAAGCCCGCCGCGGCTTCGGTGCCGCGGCGCACGCCGGCCTCCTGCAGGCGACGGCGCCCATCGTGGCGTTCTGCGACGCCGACGCGTCGATGGACCCCAGCGACCTGCCACTCGTGGTCGACCCCGTCGCCGCCGGCGAGGCCGATTTGGTGCTCGGCCGGCGTCGTCCGACGACAGCCGGATCGTGGCCCCTGCATGCCCGGATAGCCAATTCCACTCTTTCTTGGCGACTGCGCCGAATAACAGGTGTGAACATCTACGACTTGGGCCCGATGCGGGCCGCCCGACGAGAAGACCTGTTGTCCCTCGATCTGCAGGACCGCCGCAGCGGCTACCCGCTGGAGGTGTTCCTGAAGGCTGCGAGCCGCGGGTGGCGCATCCGGGAGGTGGACACTCCCTACGCGCCCCGCGTGGGCCGCAGCAAGGTGACCGGAACCGTGCGCGGCACCCTCACCGCCATCACCGACATGTCGCGGCTGTTGAAGGAGGCTGGCAAATGACCACGCTGATCGTCATCGCCAAGGAGTGCCTTCCCGGCCGGGTGAAGACCCGCCTGCACCCGCCGCTCAGCCTCGAACAGGCCGCGAGCCTCGCCGCCGCGAGCCTGGACGACACGCTCGACGCCGTCGCCGCCCTGCGGGCGACGCGCCGAGTGCTCGCCTTCGACGGCCAGATCCCGCCCGCCGCCGCGTCCGGCTACGACGTGGTGCCGCAGGTGGCCGGCGGGCTGGACGCACGGCTCGGCGCCATCTTCGACGGATGCTCGGAACCTGCCCTGCTCATCGGCATGGACACCCCGCAGGTGACCGCCGAACTGCTCGCCCCGGTGTTCTCCGACTGGCCCGACGACGTCGACGCCTGGTTCGGCCCCGCCGCCGACGGCGGCTTCTGGGCCCTCGCCCTGCGCCACCCGAACGGTGACCTGATCCGGGGCGTGCCGATGTCACGGGACGACACGGGGGAACGCCAGCTCGCGCGGCTCCGGGCGGCGGGGTTGCGGGTGCGCCTGCTGCCCACCCTGACCGACGTCGACCACATCGACGACGCCCACACCGTCGCCGAGCTCGCCCCTGACGGTCGCTTCGCGGCTACTCTGGCCGGCTTCGGTGCCCTGCAGCTCAGCGAGGTGATCTGATGACGATGCTCTCGCCCCGCCCGGCCGTCGACCAGCCCACCACCTTCGGTTCCGGCGGCAGCGAACCTTATGCTGCTGCGCTGCAGAACGAATCCGCGACGCTGTACCTGCGCCACAGTGTGGGCGAGCTGCCGGCCTCGGCCACCATGGATGCCGGCCGCTGGAGCGCCGACGCCGACGCCACCGACCTGTCCCTTCTCGCGGGCGCGGCCGGTCCGGTGCTCGACATCGGCTGCGGCCCCGGGCGCATGATCCGGGCGGCGATGTCCACCGGCCTGGCCGCCCTCGGCGTCGACGTGTCGCCGACAGCGGTGCGGATCGCCACCGAGGCCGGGCTGGCGGTGCTCAACCGGTCGGTGTTCTCCGACATGCCGCTCGAGGGCGGCTGGGGAACAGCACTGCTGCTCGACGGCAACATCGGCATCGGCGGTGACGCCGGCGCGCTTCTCGCCCGCTGCGCGGAGCTGCTCGCCGACGACGGCGTCCTGCTGGTGGAGGTCAGCCCGCACCCCGAACGCGATCATGCCTTCGAGGGCACCCTGGAAGATACTCAGGGTCGGCGTAGTGACGTGTTTCCGTGGGCAGAGATCGGCATCGTGCCGCTGCGTGCCCGCGCATCCGCCGCCGGTCTGCGGGTGGCTCAGGACTGGCGACGCGACGGCCGTTGGTTCGCTCGCCTGGTGCGGGCATAGAACCACACCGAGACCGCCAGGCTCAGCAGCAGGAGCACCAGCCAGAACAGGCCCAGGTTCGCGGCATAGTCCAACGGGAGCACCGTCGGGTTCTTCGGGCCGAGCCGCTGCGCCACGATCTCGGGCAGCACCAGCAGCGTCATCAGCGAGCCGAGCACGATGGCGGCCTGCACCGTCACTATGACGGTGCCGGCCAGCCGGTGACCGGCCCGGCGGGTGAGCACGCCGAGGCCGAAGACCACAGGTGAGAGCACCGCGTCGTGCAGCACGATGGCACCACCGATCCACAGGACCACACCGGGCAGGCGCCCCAGGGCGACGGTGTCGAACAACACAAAGCCTCCCCAGGCCAGGCCGAGAAGACCGAGGGCGATAAACACGCCGCGCACGATGCGCATCCGCTGGGACACGGCCGGGGTGGATGCGGTCGGCTCGCCGCCGGACGTGGCCGGTGTGGTGGTGGTCATGCGTCGATCGCCTCGATCCGGCTGAGCCACTTGGTCTGCAGAACCCCGGGCCGGCCGGGCGCGATCAGGCGCGCCGGATAGCCGTGTTCGAGGTCGAGGATTTCGCCGTTGAGCTCGAGGGCCACCAGGGTCAGCGGGTCGCGCACATACTCCCGGCCCATCTCGGTCTGCTTGAAGCCGCCACGCTGCTCCAGGCTGATCATCCTGAAATCGCTCTCGGGCGAGGCGCCCACCTGGTCGACGAGGTCGCGCAGTCGCACCCCACGCCACGACGCCATCTGGCTCCAACCCTCCACGCAGGCGATCGGCAGGTCGACCGCGGTTTGCGGCAGGGCGGCCAATTCGGCCCGGCTGAAGGATCGTTCTGTGCTGCCGTGCGCCACGGTGAGCACCCAATCCGTGGCCAGGGCCGCGGTGCCGACCTTCGCCTGCGCCGACGTGCGATTGACCGGCACACCCTGCTGGCCGACACCCTTCTTACGCGGGCCGAAGACGTTGAGCCCGTCGAGTGGAGCAACGGTCTGGCCCGCCGTGAGGCCGACGACCGCGGTGACGCCTAGAGCGACGGTGGCGAGGAAGCCGCGCCGACTGGTGCGGGCGGGAAGGGCCGGGGTCGCGTCGATGTAGGAGAGCACCCGCCCCGTGATGCCGCCGGTGCGCGGCAGGCCGTCGCTGGACGTCTCAGTGGGGGTAGCCGCGATCACCGGCACCGATCGAGTGTCGACCGGGTGCCGTTCTTCCGGCGCCGGCGCGGGTGCGGCCCGCCAGTGCCGGGCGATCAGTGGCAACTTCACACCGATGTGCACCAGCAGCGACCCGATGATCACGAACGAGAGCGCGAAATGCACCTGTCTGAACGGGAACGGGAAGGGGTACCACTGGTAGGTGTTGAGCAGCCCGATCGTGATCTCCACTAGGGAAGCGCCCACGAAGAGCGCGATCGAGGCGCGTTCGAGGAAGTTCGCGAACGACTTGACCGGAGGGTACTGGAACAGTTGCGGAAAAACGACGTACAACTTGGCGAACAGCAGCGGAAAACAGGCGATGCCGGCCAGGATGTGCGTGCCCTGGGTGAACTGGTACAGCCCGGCCGGTCGGGTCGGGAAGCGCATCCAGGGCAGCGGCTCCTGCAGGAAATGGCTGTAGAGGCCGGTGCCGAAGCAGATCAGGAACGCCAGCGCGAGCAGGCGCCCGACGACGGTGGCCATCCGCGGATTTCGCACCGGAGAGGCGAGCTGGGCCCTGGCCTCGAACATCAATCGGCGCATAACCCATTGCACCACCTTGAGCGCGTTCCGGCGGTATGCAATCCTTACGGTTCGATGACGGGTCGCCGGTCGGTTCGGGCGACCCGCCTCGCTCGGGAAGGATGACAGGGTGCGTACAGCCGTCGTCTCGATTCTCCTGGCCGCCAGCGCGGCCCTGACCGCCTGGCTGGTTGCGGGGTTCGACCTGTTCCGGCCCACGCGCGACACCGTGCCCCTGCTGGTGGGTACGTTGGTGTTGTGGGCGCTTTTCGCCGCGGCGTTGCTGGCCCTCCGCCGGGTGAACGGCCGGGCGGTCACGGTGCTGATCGTGGCCGGGTCGGTGCTGATCGGCGGTGCCGCGATGGCCGGCCCGCCCAACACGAGCACGGACTCCGCCCGGTATGCCTGGGACGGCATCGTGCAGAATGCCGGGATTTCCCCGTATGCCTACGTGCCGGCAGACGAGCGACTGGACGGGTTGCGTCCGGACTGGCTCTTCCCCGCCCCGGTTCTCACCGATGGCGAGGCATCCTGCGAGGGCGAGCGAATCGAGACCGTCAACCGCGGGTCGGATGCACCGCTGTGTTCCGCGCTGAACCGCACCGAAGTACCCACCATCTATCCGCCCGCCGCCGAAATCTACTTCGCCGCGGTGCGCACCGTGACCGGCGCGGAGGCGGAATACTGGCCGCTGCAGCTGACCGGGCTGCTGCTCAGCGTCGGGATCACCGGGATGTTGCTGGTCGGTATGCGTCGTCGTGGCATCGACCCTCGTCATGCGGCGATCTGGGCGTGGTGCCCGCTGGTCGCGACCGAGGGCGTCACGAATTCACACGTCGACCTGCTGGCCGTGGCATTCACCCTTGCCGCTGCGTTCTGGGTCAGCAGCGGCAAGCAGCTCCGCGGTGGAATCATGCTCGGCGTCGCGATCGGGGTCAAGCTGATTCCGGCGATCGCCGCGCCGGCGATGCTCAAGCGACAGGGATGGAAGGTGTTGGCCGCCGCGGTGCTGACCTTCGCTCTGCTGTACGTGCCGTATGTGCTCGCCACCGGCATCGGCGTGCTCGGCTACCTGCCCGGTTACCTCACCGAGGAGGGCTACGAGGACGGGTCGCGGTTCGCGTTGGTGTCGCTGATCGCTCCGGGCAGCTCCGCGATAGTCGTGGCGGCGATCCTGCTGGCAGCCCTGGCGGCGGTCACGGTCTGGAAGACCGACCCCGACCGGCCGTGGCTGGGTCAACTGGTCATGATCGGGGGCACGCTGCTCGTTCTCAGCCCGCGCTACCCCTGGTACGCGCTGTTGCTGCTGCCGTTCATCGCACTCAGCGGCCGGTGGGAATGGCTGGCGATTCCGCTGGCCCTGACCGTGCGGCTGCTGGTGCCGTCACTCACGGTCACCCGGGTTTCGCTGGCGGTCGCGCTCGTCCTGATCCTGGTGATCTCGATGCGGCGGGCGGGGCCGGGAGCGTTTTCCCGCTGGCGGGCCGGGCTTCCGCGGCCCCTCGGGCGATCCGCCGACGGCCGGCTGTTGCGGGTCAGCGCGAGTAGCGCAGCACGTTCACTCCGGTGAACGCCCGTTCATCGTCGAGGGCGTAGCCCAGAGCGGCGAGCTTCGCGGTGACACTGGGCCTCCAGTCCTGCTTGTCGCTCGTCACCAACCAGACCGTGTCGATGCCGGCGAACCGGTCCGTCACCTCGTCGAGCGGGTAGCGGGTCTCCCACAGCTGACCGGTCTGGGCGGCGGGGGTCTTGAGCTTCACATCCAGTAACCCGGCAAATGCGTCCGGGTAGGAGTAAGCGATCACCCGGGTCGTCGCCGCGGGGTGTTGCCGCACCGGCCCGTAGATGATGGCGGCGTTGTCGTCTGGAGAGGCCGCTCGCTCGCTGGCGATGAAGGCGGACACCTCACTCCAGGAGGAGTTCTGTTTCGACTCCGGCATTCGCTGCGCGAGGAACTGCGGCGCCGCCAGGGCGATGAGCGCGACGATCGCCGTGACGACCAACCATCGGCGGTTGAGTGCGCGGAGACCCACACCGATCAGGATTCCGGCCGCCGGCGCGCAGAAGGTGAGATATCGCGGGGAGTACAGCGGCGAGACCACCAGTGACACGACGATCACTCCGAGCGTCGGCACCACCAACCAGGGCACGGCGATAGCCAGCAGGGACGGGTTCCGGGCCGTGACCCGAGCTGTGTCAGCGCCGGACATCGCCGGATCGCCCGGTCGGCGGGCCAGGCGGACGACCCCGACGAGGATCAGCGCCCAACCGGCCCAGGCGAAGGCGGGGTTGAGGTAGAACCACTGGGTGACCAGGGCAGACTCGACGGTCGACCAGCTGACAGGCTTGATCCAGCTCACCTGGCCGGCCTGCCGCACTACGGCGAGGGCGAACGGCAGCAGGACCAGGGCGGCTGCTGTCGAGACGACCGCCCAGCCCAGCAGCGACCGGTGTGCCGTCCGGTCGCCGCGACGCCGTCCGGCGAGGAAGGCCCATAGGGCGGTGGCTCCGTGGGCGGCGACCAGAAATGCGAGGTAGATGAACACGATCGTGCAGAGAGCGGTGGCGACGCCGTAGGCCGCCCACCACAACAGGCGGATACGGCGCGGTGCGGGCCCATGGCGCCAGGCCGCCAGGAAGAGCAGGGTCAGCGCAACGGCGAGGGTCGCGGTGAGTGCGTAGGAACGTCCCTCGGTGCCCATCCAGGTGACCCGGGGGAGTAGGCAGAACGCGACGCCGGCGAGAATCGCTGTGCTCCGTCCGGCCCGGGACGATACCAGCAGCACAATCAGCGCGGCGGCCACGCCCACGGCGACGGCGCTGGGTAGCCGCAGCGTGAACGGCGAATAGCCCACCAGGTCGAACCAGAGATGCATACCCGCGTAGTACAGCCCGTGCACGGCATCGACACTGCCGAGCATTCGGCCCAGTTCCGGCCAGCTGCGCATGGTCGCCGATACGGTGGCCGCCTCGTCGAACCACAACGAGGGCTGCCAGGCCCAGGCGAAGGTGAGCAGAGTGCCGATGATCCCGACCAGCAGAGCGTCGCGTCGCACTCTCGCTCGCGGCGGGCGGCCGGAGCCGGTGCCGACGCGACGTGCGATCGAGGCGGTGGTGGTCATTGCTTGGTCTCCCGTTCGTGCCCACTCGTCGCGGTCGTGGCCGCATGGCCACACTCGAGGGTAGGCGGCTTTCCGGGGAATTTACCCGGAGCAAACTCGCCGGGCATCAGGCGAGACGGGTGAATTCGGTGGTCGTCTGCGCCAGCCCGCCCCAGGCGGGCGGACCTGTGCGGGCTGCGCGCGCGGAGCGCGGATGAACGGACTCTCAGGCGCAGCCCCGCCCGCTGGTCGAGCTTGTCGAGACCTCGTGAGTTGTTCTTGGAGTGTGGCGGTGCACAAAAACGGCCGAGCGTCTGCTCGGCCGTTTTTCGTGTGTGTTGCTGGGTGTTACTTGGTGTTGACGGTGATGGTGGCGATGCCGACGAGGAGCTGGTCG